>NZ_SJPP01000001.1:2639489-3839489 GCF_007860075.1 Symmachiella macrocystis | reverse complement strand
GTTGGTCAGCCATTCGATTTCCCGCTCCTTGCCATCGATCGAATCAGGGAGCCAACGGATTTGTTCGGTGACCGCTTTGATTTCGTCCCGCCAGTCCATATCGATGAACCATTCGTCGACGAGGCGAAACACCAACTCGTCGCCAGTCCGCCAACAGTGCGGATAGATGTGCGGATAACTCTCAACCGCAACCAACAGATGTTTGGCCTTCAGTTTTTCGAAAACCAACGCAGCCGTCTCCGGATCGTTGGCGCGGCGGCTGGCGAAATCTCCGAATTCCGACGTGAATGTGCCATCCTCTTCCAGCGGGGCAATGCCGACGATGCCGTGTTCCGCGCCGAGCTTGTGGTCGATGTCGCCACAACCGGGAGCAATATGCACGATGCCCGTTCCCTCGCCGGCAACGACGTTCGGTTTTCCTTTGGAGTCTCGTCCGCCGTCGATGACGCGGTGGCAGCTGACACCGGATTTGTCGGCCATCGAGTCTTCGGTCGGCACGCCGCCTGATTGTTGCTGTGCAGCGAGATCGTCAAACGGTCCGTCGTACTCCCAACCGACCATCTGCGCGCCGAGGATCGTCGCTTCGATTTCGAACCCGCCCTGCTCTTTGAAGATTTGCCCCAACGATTTCAGCTTAGGGACATCCTTGGGCCATTCCCATTCTGGACGGCCGAAGCCTTCTTTGAATTCGCGTGACAGGCGTTGGAAGTCGAGGTTTTCTTTGGCGAAATAATAGACAGCCCCGTCGCGTTTGGATTTGAGTTTGACGTATTCCAATTCCGGATTCACGGCAGCGGCAACGTTGCTGGTGAGCGTCCAGGGAGTCGTTGTCCATACGAGTAGGTATTCGTCCGTGCGGTCGCGCAACGGAAAGCGGACAAAGACTGATTTGTGCACCGACAGCTTACGACCGTCGGCGACTTCCATCTGGCTATAGGCTGACCCGGCGCGACCCGACCAGGGCATCACGTCGTGCCCCTTCTTGATTTTGCCCCGCTCAAAACACTTCTTCAGAAACGTCCAGATCGTCTCGTTGTTTTCGGTCGAGAAGGTGAAGTAGCTTCCCCCCCATTCCGGACAGCCCAGCCGCCCCACGAGTTGATGCGCCGGACCGGTCGCGGTTTTGCCCGACGGTGTCGTGATCGTGACCGGCTCATCCTGGCCGACGTTTTCTGACAACTTGCGCAGTTCTTCGGGATTGTCCCAATCCATCCAATAACCGAGACGGATCGATTGCTCGGTCTGTCGTGCGGCGAACTTGAGGACGCGCTGTTTGCAGGCATTCGAAAAGGTGTCGATGCCCATGGTTTCAATGCTGGCTTTGGTAGTGAAACCGAGATCGCGTTCGACTTCGATCTCGACCCACAGCCCTTGGCAATCAAACCCGTTTTGATAACGCAGTTCGTGCCCGTTCATGGCGAAAAAGCGTTGGTAGGCATCCTTATAGGTCCGCCCCCAAGCGTGATGCACGCCCATCGGGTTGTTGGCGGTGATCGGGCCATCCAGGAAACTCCAAGGGGGCTTGCCCGCATTTTTCGCGCGCAGCTTATCAAAAATCCGAGCGGACTCCCAAAACTTGAGAACCTGATGTTCTCCCCCCACAAACTCGGCATCAGCCGAAACTTTTTCAAACATGACTCTTCAATTTTCCTATTGAATAAAAACACCGCGCCTAATCGATTCTCACTTCTCTCATTCCAGCGAAGTTTGGGAACGAGATAAATTCGCGTGGCTGACCCGATCCATGTCACGCACAGCGCAACCTACTCAATGGCGGCCAATCGTGTGAGGACGTCGGGGATGACTTTTGCCAGACGTTCTCCCCCTTCGCCAGCGACCTTGATGATCGCAGCTATGTCGACCGGTTCCAAGGCATCGGGCAAGCAAACATCGGTCACAATCGAAATCGCCAACACCCGCAACCCGGCGTGAGCGGCGACGATAACTTCGGGAACGGTCGACATGCCCACCAGATCCGCCCCCCAACTCCGCAGCATGCGGTATTCGGCCCGCGTTTCTAAATTGGGACCTGCCACAGCCACAAACACGCCCCGATGGGCGCGAATTCCCAATTCCAAGGCGGACGTTTCAACCAAGGCGATCAAGTCCCGATCGTAGGGAGCACACAAATCCGGAAATCGTGGGCCGAGACTCTCGTCGTTGCGGCCGATCAGCGGGTTGTCCCCCATGAAATTAATGTGGTCTTCGATCACCACCAAATCGCCGAGATTGTGCTGTGGATTCATTCCGCCGGCGGCATTGGTGACCAATAAAATCTCGACACCGAGTTCCTGCATCACCCGCACGGGAAATGTCACTTCCCGCATGGAATAGCCTTCGTAGAAATGAAACCGTCCCTCCATGGCCACGATGGGCAGGCCGCTCAGGGTGCCGCAAACCAGTTGCCCGGTGTGCGACTCGACCGTCGATTCGGGAAAGTGCGGGATCTCGTGATAAGGAATGGTGGCCTGCTCGTCGATTTCCGCCGCCAATCCAGCCAGTCCCGTGCCCAGAATCAAACCGACCCGCGGTTTGGTGGCGAATCGCTCACGCACAGCCTTGGTGGCCTGTTGAATCTGCTCCAGCTGCTCGCTCACGATAGATCACCCTTTTTGATCGTCTCCCCGAAATCGGCCGAACATCTGCGACCGGAATGCCCCGATTGTACAGTCCTCGACAGGAGGCGAAAGGGACAGTCACTGCAGAAATTGGCGCAATTCCACAGAGGGGGAGCAGCAGCAAACCCTGGCAGAGTTGCCCGGCGAACAGGATCCGGCAAAGATTGAAATCTTCTGGAAACAGATGGCTGCAATGGCCGACTCTGCTGTCAATCCTCAAGAATTTCAAAATCGAGATCCGACAGCAAATCATGAAACTCCGGGACACTGTGAAGGCCGGTCAAATCGGGGTCCATCAGCAGATGGTCGATATCCCAATACCCGAGCTGAATCGCGCGGCGCAGCGCGTCGAGTGCCTCATTCGTCCGCCCCAACAACGAGTAACTGCACGCCAGATTGTAAGCGACTTGCGGCACTTGCGGCCGCAATTTGGCGAGTCGTCGATCAATATCCAGCGCCTCATCATGCCGCCCCTTGAGCGTCAGCAATTGGCCCAGTTGTACTAAAATATCGGCGTAGCACGGAGCTTGAGTGGCAATGCGACTGAAAAAGTCCAATTCAAAGTCCGATTGCGAACGGCTAATGATATCCTCCAGTGACATCTCTGCCGGCGGTTCCCCCTGATGCGTTGCCTTCGAGTTATGCATGTTGGACATGATGAGCAGCCTCCTAGGCCTTATTTCAGTTGTCGGGTCCGCATCATTGCGCCGCGAAAAAAGCGAGCAGTTGCACTGGTTTGGTCTTATAACCCAAACAGGGACGGACGCATCTGCGTGATCGCCATCTATTTCCTGCCTCGCTGATTGAATTATAGCGCACCGCCGCAGCAGAGCAACGTGCGCAGACCCGTCCTCCCCCTGACCAATGACTTTTGGCTGCATATCTGCATAAAGTCGGGGAAATATGGCCCATTGCCAGTTCACGTACCGCGATCATAGACTGGCCACGCTCGCCTAACGGCGAGCATTAGACACTTGGGCTAGGGGAAATGACTTGTTTGGGGGGAGTGACCTGAGCGACATACCGGCGGGTGGGAAACCCGCCGCAGTCGTCTCTTGATTTGCCAACGTCAAGAACCTGATCGGGCAACGGTATTAGAAGTCGTCGTCGATATCGTCGCCATAGTCGTCGAGATCATCGTCGTCTAGATCATCATCGTCCTCTTCGTCTTCGTCTTCGTCTTCTTCGAACTCGTCGTCTAGTTCGTCGTCGTCGAGGTCGTCGAGATCATCGTCCAGATCTTCCTCTTCCACTTCACTCTCGTCGAACTCATCGAGCTCATCGTCGAATTCGTCATCGTCGTCTTCATCGTCATCGAATTCGTCATCATCCAGTTCTTCGGCATCCTCGAGATGAACGTCAGGCGGAAACGGCTGATCGGCGGCCGCCCAGAATTCGGGCGCTTCGCCGCTCTTGAAAAGTGGCGAAGCCGTCAAACCAATGTCAGGGCTCACAACTTGCATAGTGTTCGTCCTCGAAAGCATCCTTCTTGCGTAATCCTCAGATGAGCCGCACGAATCCCATTCGATTCGAACGCCAGCCCCGTGATGTTACGGGAAATCTGAATCTGTAGTACATTGACTTCCAGAATATCAAAAACAAATCCGCTTGCGGCCGACAATCCGAATTCTTCGTACCGTCGTCAATCGCACATACTGCCGTAGCAGTCGTTCCCGTTTCACAACTTGTGAGATGGGAACATCTGAGACGGAAAACTGGGCGATCTTGCCGTAGTGGCGCTGTCGCAGCTGACTTTTAGTTGAGCAAATCCAAGGCGGCGCTGCAAGCCGCACCGGACAGTCTGATTGCCCTGATTATTAAAGTTTCCATCCTTTGTCAAGCGTTTCCGCGACATGCCCTGTCGGCAAGTTTATGTCCCTTTGCGAAGATCCAAATCTAGACGGTCGTCACCGACACAGCAAGGCAATCGCTGCAACCACGCTCCCGATTAGACCATCGCTGTTTGGGCCTTCCATGATCATCAATTGCAATTCCCCAACGTTTGCATTTTCAATGCAATCACACTGTTTTCGACCAGGGGAATTGGCGTTTTCGATCGCGCAGGGACTCCATGCCAAACAGTTCAAATCGCCGCTTAGGGCAACGCACTATTCACAAAGTTGGCTACCATCGCTCCACAGGCCCATTGGGAACGCGGACTTCGGCTGTGGGGCGCGGGTTTTTGCGCTCGCCGTGCCGCTGACGAATCTGCTCGACAATCGCGGCAAACTCGGCTTCCGACTCAAACCGTCGCAGACGATCTTCCAAGTCCTCGGGAATTCCCAGCCGGGCACCATTCCAAGCGGCGAACTTGCGGAACATCAAACAGCTCATCGTCTCGCCGTGCTGCTGTAACATCAGTCGAAAATGCCGTTCAAGGAATTCGATCTGCGCCTCAGCTGGTGGTTCCCAGACGCTAGTGTCTCCCGCGTTGACTCGCTGCAGTCGATGGAAAATCCAAGGATCCATGAGCGCACCACGGCCGATCGCCACAGCGGCGCACCCGGTGATTCGCCGCATGGCGATTGCATCCTCGACAGTCCGCACGTCGCCGTTGCCAATCACCGGAATCCGTTCGACCGCCGCCACCGTTTCGCGAATCCCCTCCAACTGCACATTGCCATGAAACCCCTGCTGTCGCGTTCGACCATGAATGGTGATCGCCGCCACACCCAACTGTTCAAATGCCCGTGCCAACATCGGTGCGGTGATGTGCTCCCGATCCCAGCCGAGTCGCATTTTGACCGTCACGGGAATCTCGACCGCTTCGATCACAGCCGATACGGCGCGGCTGGCGTTGTCGACGTCGCACATCAACCGCGCGCCGCCACCATTGCCGGTGATCTTGGCCATGGGACATCCCATGTTGAGGTCGATTCCCTCGTAGCCCTCAGCCTCCAACCATCGCGCTGCCCGGACCAGTTCTTCGTTCACACCACCGTAAATTTGGACTGACAACGGACGATCGGCGTCGTTGGTGGCGATCAGTTCCATCGATTTACGACTTTTGTGGCTGAGTTGATTGGCGAGTACCAAATCCGTCGTCGCTAAACCCAACCCGCCCAGTTCGCGTACGACCTGTCGAAAGGCCAGATGCGTGTAACCCGCCAAAGGCGATAGAAAATACCGCGATTCCATAATCCGTCCGCCAATGCAAATCCGCGGATCTTCATCGCCGAACGGTCGCTGGGCGGGTGAAACCGTCGCGGATTGCGCATTGAGTGGATGTTGGTCTGCCGTTTTCATGACGTATTTTTGACGGGCATCGAGCGGACGATTAGAGGTTTTGTTCGTTCAAAATTTCCCGCAACAGCTCCAACGGCAAACCGATGACATTGCTCAGGCTACCGGAAATGGATTCCACGAACATGCTGCCGGCCCCTTGAATGGCATACCCACCCGCTTTGCCGCGCGGTTCATCGGTGGTGAGATACCAGTTTAACAGCTCGTCATCTTCTGCGACCATAGCGACCTGCGTCGTGGCGATGCATTCAACACGCGCGCCGCTGGCATCCGCCACGCACAACCCTGTGAGCACTGTATGTTCGCGGCCGAAATAATAGTCACGAAACCATCCGGCGACCGTCTCCTGCCAATTCGAATCCTCCGGCGGCTGGCCCAGCACCACAAGGTTTCCGTCTTTGTCGCCGCAGACACCAACCGTATCGGCCGCCACGACTGTATGAAACGCTGCGCCGGATTCCGCCAATTGCTCGCAAACGTCGTCGCATTTATCGCCTGCTATGTTGAGCAACTGAGATTTGATTGACGCCCAATCACGCAGCCCGTCAAACCCAGCTTCTTCGGCGCTGCGCGGGGGCAGAACCTGAATGGACTCCTCGGCGACGAGATGCGCTAACAGTTCTCGCCGGCGCGGGGAACGGGACGCGAGAATGACACGTTTCATGAATTCGTTGACGTCGATGAGGGACTCGTCCTCGCCGCCCAGTCTTGCAATGCGCGGACACGCGGCTTGGGGTCCTCGGCCATCGCTTCCATTGCCCGTGCCACGGCCTGACAACCGCTCAAGGTCGTAATGCAGGGAACGCCGTGTGCGACGGCGGCGGCGCGAATTTTGCCTTCGTCAGTCCGCGCCCCTTTGCCGTTGGGCGTGTTGAGGATTAAATGAATGTCACCGTTGGCTAAGAAATCCAACAGGTTCGGCCGGCCTTCTTGGATTTTGCGGACCGTTTCGACTTCGATCCCCGCTTCCCGCAAGACCGCAGCCGTACCGGCCGTTCCCACCAATTGGAAGCCGCGACGATACAACACGCGCGCCGGACCAATGATCGCCTGCTTGTGCGGCGCGGCCACACTGACGAAGACTTTGCATGGTTCGCACGGCAATTGTGACCCCGCGGCCAATTGGCTTTTCGCAAAGGCCAACGAAAACCGCTCATCGATCCCCATCACTTCGCCCGTGGAACGCATCTCCGGTCCGAGAATGATATCTACACCCGCAAACCGCTGAAACGGGAACACGCTTTCCTTGACCGAGTAATACTCCGGCCACGGTTCGGTCGTGATCCCCTGCTCTTCCAAGGAAACACCCACCATGATCTTGGCCGCCATCCGCGGCAGCGAAATGCCGGTTGCCTTAGAGACGAAGGGACTCGTCCGACTGGCACGGGGATTCACTTCCAGGATATACACGAGATGGTCACCGTTGACTTCTTTGACGGCGAATTGAATGTTCATCAACCCGCGGACTTTCAGCGCCCCCGCTAAGGCATAGGTCGCTTCTTTGATCTCCGTAATCACTTCATCCGAAAGTGAAAACGGCGGCAAAGCGCAAGCGGAGTCACCCGAATGCACACCCGCCTCCTCAATGTGCTCCATCACTCCGCCGACCAGCGTCAATTCGCCATCAGAGATCGCGTCGACATCGACCTCCGTCGCATCTTCCAGAAACTGATCGATCAAGACCGGATGGTCCGGCGAAGCATCGACCGCTTCGGTCATGTATTTCACCAACGACGACTCGTCGTAACAGATCTCCATCGCCCGCCCGCCCAGCACGTAGCTGGGGCGAACGAGAATCGGATAACCGATGCGTTCCGCCGCTTGCCGTGCGCCCTCGACATTGATCGCAATGCCGTTGGGGGGTTGCCGCAAACCGAGTTGTTCCAGGATCCCCTGAAATTTTTCGCGATCCTCAGCGGCATCGATCATGGCCGGGCTGGTGCCGATAATCGTCACACCGGCTGCCTCCAACCCCCGCGCCAAATTCAGCGGGGTTTGCCCGCCGAACTGCACGATCACCCCGTCAGGCTGCATGCGGTCGCAGATATTGAGCACATCTTCGGTCGTCAGCGGCTCGAAGAATAAAATGTCCGACGTGTCGTAATCGGTCGAAACCGTTTCCGGATTCGAGTTGACCATGATGCTTTCGATGCCCAACTCCCGCAGCGCAAAGGAGGCTTGGCAACAGCAATAGTCGAATTCAATCCCCTGCCCGATCCGATTCGGGCCACCGCCCAGAATCATCACCCGCTTTTTGTCCGACTGTTTGGCGGGCGTTTCGTCTTCCGATTCGTATGTCGAATAGTAATAGGGTGTGTACGCTTCAAACTCCGCTGCACACGTGTCGACCTGTTTGAACGTTGCCACCACGCCCCGCTCCTTGCGGTGCTGACGAATGTCCATTTCCGACGCGGCCCACCAAAAGGACAACTGCCGGTCGGAAAATCCATAACGTTTGGCTTTGAGCAGCAGACTATCGTCGACATCCTCCAGCCGGGTGACTTGGCGGAGTTCCGCCTCGACTTCCGTCAATTCCAGGATATTGTCCAAAAACCAGGGATCAATCCGCGTCAGTTCATGCACATGTTCTAACGACATTCCGGCTTTGAAGGCGTAGCGGATATAGTACAACCGCTCGTCATTGGGAGTTGCCAATTTGCGTTGGATCTCATCGTCGGCCGGTTGCTCGATTGTGCCCCACAGGTCGTTCTTACCGCCACCCAGGCCAAAATGACCTGTTTCCAGTCCGCGAACGGCTTTTTGCAGCGACTCCTTAAAGGTGCGGCCGATGGCCATGGTTTCGCCGACCGATTTCATTTGCGTCGTCAGCACCGCATCGGCTTCGGGGAATTTCTCGAAGGTCCACCGCGGGATTTTTGTGACAACGTAATCGATCGTCGGTTCGAAACAGGCCAACGTTTCGCGGGTAATGTCGTTGGGGATTTCGTCCAATGTGTAACCAACCGCCAATTTGGCGGCGATCTTGGCGATGGGAAATCCGGTGGCTTTGGAGGCCAGTGCGCTGGAACGGCTGACGCGGGGGTTCATCTCGATCACGATCATGCGACCGTTTTCGGGATTGATTGCGAACTGCACATTCGAGCCACCCGTTTCGACGCCGATCTCACGCATAATGGAGATCGTAGCATCCCGCATGCGTTGATATTCTTTGTCGGTCAGCGTCTGCGCCGGAGCCACGGTGATCGAATCGCCCGTGTGCACGCCCATCGCGTCGAAATTCTCGATCGCACAGATGATCACGACGTTGTCGTTCTTGTCGCGCATCACCTCCATTTCGTACTCTTTCCAGCCGATGATCGACTCTTCCAAGAGCACTTCGCCGACGGGCGACAGGTCGATCCCCTTCTGGACCATCGCGTCGAATTCGTCGCGGTTGTAGGCGATTCCGCCGCCCACACCGCCGAGCGTGTAACTGGGGCGGATGACCGTGGGCAACCCCACCACTTTCAAAGCCGCGCGGGCCTCCTCCATGTTGTGCACGGTTTCGCTGATCGGCACGTCCAGGCCGATTTCGATCATCGCCTCTTTGAAGGTCTGCCGCCCTTCGGCTTTGGCAATGACATCCTCCTTGGCGCCAATCAATTCACAGTTGAGTTGTTTGAGAATCCCGCGGCGCGCCAGGTCCATCGCGGTGTTCAGTCCCGTCTGTCCCCCCAACGTGGGCAGCAGTGCATCGGGCCGCTCGACTTCGATGATCTTCTGGACGTATTCCCAGGTGATCGGCTCGACGTAGGTCCGATGGGCGGTGTCCGGGTCGGTCATGATCGTGGCTGGATTGGAGTTGACCAATACAACTTCATAACCCTCTTCCCGCAACGCCTTGCACGCTTGGGTTCCGGAATAGTCAAATTCGCAGGCCTGGCCGATCACGATCGGACCGGAGCCAATAATCAGAATCTTGTGAATGTCGTCACGACGAGGCACGTCGGTAGTTCCCTCTAATCTGGCAGGATTGCAGTCGGAATCCACAACCATCACCATTGGGGGATGCCACTAGCGGCGTGTCCGCCAGTGCGCGCAGGCATCCCACAAGGCTGTTTTTCGTGGAAATCTGCGTAGAAAACCCCAGTTTCAGGATTTTCGGCGCAAAGTTGGTCCAGGATAGCAAGATGGCCAGGAGAATCAAATCCAGGCGGGGGGGAATTTGCTTGGGGTGACGAGTCGTAAGAAAACTTTCCCACGCCGAGGCCACGACTAAGGCTGTCGCGTATCACCGGCAATTCAAGTCCCTTTGTAGCACAGCACGGGTCGTAGCTCGCGTTCGATTCGCGTCAGTGCGCGCTGTGCCCGCATGACTCGGCCAATCTCCTTATAGGCTGACGGGGCTTCTTCGCGAAATTTTCCCATACGCCGCCGATCAATCCAAACATCCCGCATCTCGCGTTCAAGCTTCTTTTGGCCGATAACCTGCCGTGCGTCGTGGCGGCTGAGTGCGCGGCCGGCGCCGTGAGAACTAGATTGGAGAGCCTCTGCACAACCCCGTCCTAGGACGTGAAAACTACGTGTGCCCATCGAACCGGGAATCACCCCCCGCTCTCCCGCAGTCGCCGGCAATGCGCCCTTGCGATGCACCCAAAGCTCGCGGCCGAAATGCGTTTCCTGTCGCACATGGTTATGATCGCAATGAATCAGAGTGTTTAATTGCAGATCGATGGCAAATTCTTCTTGGAGCAGTCGACCGATCGCCGTCACCATGGCCAGTCGATTTTGCCGTGCATAAGCGACGGCCCATCGCATGTCGGTGAGATAGGCAGCGCCATTGCGTGATTCGGCGGCCCAGGTGACGGTTTCGTGTGACGAACACGCGCCGGTCGCCAAATGATGCGCCGTAATCGCCTGTCCCATTCCTCGCGAACCACTGTGCAGCATCAACCACAAGCGGTTCTCCGGATCAGCCTGGAATTCCACGAAATGATTCCCGCGGCCGAGTGTGCCCAATTGCACCCGGCCATCTCGACGACTGAACGTTTCTAGTCGCGGATGGCTCAACGGCAAATTGCTCAGTTCCTCCGGTAACGCTGCAACCGCGTGGGAGCGACGATGCCGGCCGGCGGGAACACATTCATAAAGTCCGGAGAGGATCTTCGCCGCAGCCAGAGGGTTGTTGATGCGGTCTGCGTCCGCGGTTAAGGCGACGGCAAGCATGCCGCAACCAATGTCGCCTCCAATCGCTGCTGGAAAAATCTGTGTCGCGGTCGCCATGACGGTTCCCACACAGACGTGGCGAGCCAAATGCACATCCGGCATGACGGCCATGTACCGCACATCGTCGTGCGTCGCTAAACGATTGAGCGACGCACGAACCTCGCCAGGCAATGGCTCGCTGAGCCATGCCTGGATTTTCTCATGAAGATCCGAGTCCTTCATTGTTGGTCCTCCTGTTGCGAAGGAGTCTCCGCCGGAAGGGCCAGGACCTGAAACATTAACTCGGGGGTGCGACGACGATTAATCGTAGCGGCAACTTCACTGCGAAGTTTGCCCGCCACATGGCCGAGCCGCTCGAGCACCTGAACCGGTTGGAAAACCGTATCCCTAAAATAAGGGCAGAGTGTGACCAGCAATCGCGACGCATCGGGTGCTGGCACGACACTGCTGACGTAAAAATCGCGCAGAACATCATCGTCGCATTCGCCAGAAAGTACGTAGCCAAGAACCTCGTCGACCTGTTTACAAAGTTGATACGTTTTTCGTAGCGACTTATCGCGTCCACGCTGTTTATGAAATTCGCGGGGATCCGAGCCGTCTTCGGCTCCTGGAGATCCGCACAAAGACTTGAGAATTTCCTGCAACTGTCGTTCAGATTTCATACCGCTCCCCATGCCTGTCGACATTCGGCCGTGGCGCGAATCAGACGGGCATCTAGATTTTTTGAAGAGATTTGGCGCGCAGAACGAGTACGGCACAGCCGCAACTCGGCGCGAACGGTTCACTCAGAATCGTTGCTCGATCGGGGAGGAGCCTGGCTCGACAGTCGGGGAGGAATGAGCGCAGCGGTAGCCCGGCAACTCAGGTTGCCGGCAAAGCGTCTTATCTCCGTGCCCAGCACAGGCTCGACGGAACAGTAAAGCGGTATGAAATACGCATCGTCGGCCTCCGGGAAATAAGAAGTTGGCGGTCATTAAAATTCGAAGCCCTGGGGAGACACCACTGCAGCCTTACAGGTTCGCTTGACCGACAATTATTTTCAAAAATCAGGCCCTGCCATCTTGCCATGTCTTCTTTCAGTTCAAATTCCGTCAACACTGGCCATGCGACATGCGCATCGGTACGATTCGAGAATCGGTGCTAATAAAACATCGCGACGGACGAATTGCCCGTTTTAGGCGTCAGGGCAACCATTAAAATGGACTTTTAAAAATCAGGGAGTTGGAAAATGAGTGGGGCGGGAATGGGATTCGCTGAAATATTGTTGATTTTGTTGACAGGCGGCGGCCTGGGGCCGTTGATGGGGATGCCCCCGGGACCGCGTGACGAAGCGTTGCTGCGTTTACCACCGACTAATGCGATCGTTTACACCGAATGGGCGGCGCGCGGAACGGGCAAAGAAGGAGCTCCAGGCATCGAAGGGATGATCGCCGATCAGGAAGTCTCACAATTTCTCGAAAAAGTCCATACCGCTATCGTCGACGGCATCATTGCTGAAACCGAAAACCGCTCTCCCGAAGAACAAGTGCTCGGCGAAGTCCTGCCTCGCTTGGGGTTTGAACTACTCAAACATCCCGGCTGCTTGTACCTCAGTTATGAGGAAGACCACATCATCAACGGCGACACGCCGCCGGCGATGATGATGTCCGTCGCTCAAGGTGTGCGGTTTGCTTTGGTCATCAATGGCGAAAAACAAGCGGACCAAATTGCCGCCGACTTCCTGGAATTGACACAATTTCTTCCCGGCGGCGAACGTCGCGAGTCTTTGGACCATTTGCAAATCCCTGTACCGTTGCCGGGGATTCCTGTCACCGTCCACCGGCACAACGACTACTTTATTCTGGCCCTCGGCGACGGTACCTTGGATGCGGCGATTGTCGGCCTCGATGGCAAATCGAATGGGCTGGCCGATGCCGAGCGTTTCCAAGGGGGGGTGAAGCGGGTTAGCTTTGAACGCAGCGGTGGATTGACCTGGGTCGATACGCGGCAATTGCTCAAGGTCGTCACGTCGATTCTGGAACCGGCTGGTATCGATGCGGCGGGCACTGCCGAGATGCTGGGGCTGGATTCGCTGGACTACTTCGTCTCGTCCAGCGGGATGGAAACCAATGGCCAAATCAGTTGCCGCAATTTCATCGCCACCGGCGGCAAAACCAACGGCATTCTCAAGTTGGCAGCTGGGCGGGGTATCAAGACCGATGACTTGCAGCACATCCCGGCTGATGCCGACTTTGCCTTCGCCATGAGCTTCGATGCAGCGCAGATCCTGGAGGAAGTCCGTCAGATTCTCTCAGCCGTAGGACCAGGCCCGGCGCAGGCTTTGGAGGACGCGATCCAAGAAATCGATAACGAAACCGGCCTGTCGATTGAAACCGATGTGCTCACCGCGGTGGGTGACGTTTGGACATTGCACAACAGCCCCTCGGGTGGCGGACTGCTGTTCTCCGGAATCGTGCTGACCGTCGACATCCGTGATGCGGAACAGGCGCAAGCGACCTACGATAAGATCATGGAGCTGATCAAACTTAGCCTACCGGGCGTAAACGAAGGGTTCCGAGCTCGGGGCGCGGAAATGAAAAACCGGGCTTTTCTCGGTCAAGATATTGATTACTTGAATGTGGTCGGTGATGACGACGTCCCACTAGCACCGGCGCTCTGTTTGACCAAGGACCGGTTGTACTTGGCGCTGCACCCGCAAAGCATCAAGTCGCAATTGCGATTCCTCAAGTCGAAAGAGAAATCCTTTGCCAACCAAATGGCGGTCGATTTCAAACTCCCCGACGGCGACCTGCTGTCGCTGACCTATTGGGATGCGGAGGCAACCACCAAGCTGCTCTATTCTCTGGTCCCCTATTTCGGACAAATGATCATGACCGAGGTGCAATCCAATGCGGCGGTGACTATCGACATCTTCGACATCCCGTCGGCCCGCGCGCTTCTTCCCTATATTGGGCCGTACACGTCGTCGACTGTCCGGACTCCTGAGGGCATCATGACGACGTCAACCAGCACATTACCGCTGCCGATCGGATCAGCAATGAGCACGATCATGCCAATGCTAGGCCTTCGCCGCGCTCAACACTTCGCCCCAGTGCAAGAGGCCGTTCCGGCTGACGCAGATTTTTAGCCCCGCATTTTTTAACAGGACTAAACGCAGAGTGGCCGGCGCATTGCGCCGGCCACGTTTACGTTCTCAACTCTTAAGAATCAGTCGCTATCGACGAACTTCGTCCACCGCAACCGCGTTCGCAGTCGTTTTCTTGCCGCTGACCGCCTTCTCTAGATTTTCCAGCAGCATGGCCTCTGTGTACAAGTCGCGCAGTACGATCGCCTTATCGGGTTGACCGGCAGGAAAGATCACGGTGAGCGGTACGCTGATGCTTTCAAAGTTATCCAACCAGCGCTTGATCTCCTCAGACTCGGCCGTGTAGTCAGCATAGAGCGTGACGACATCGTGGTCTTGGACCAAATCCAAAGTCTTTTTGGTGTTCAATGCGAATTTTTCGTTTCGCTTGCAGGTCAAACACCAATCGGCGGAGAAATCGACCAGGACCGTTTTATTCTCGGCCAACGACGCATTCAACGTGGCTTCGGTGAAAGGCTTCCAAGGCAGTTCCGTTTCGGATTTGAGCGTCAGATTGAATCCGAACAGACAAATGACGGCGGTCAGTAAAATGGCAGACACCCGCACGGTCGTTTTATGACGGATGTGGGAGTTGATGTCGTACAAGTTGCCAATCATCCATAAGCCCAGTGCAATGCCGAGCAGCATGATCAGCGCCGGAATGGTGTAGTCATCCTGCAGAATGTGCACGATGAAGATCACGGTTCCCATCAGCACGAAACCGGCAAATTCCTTCAACCGCACCATCCAATTTCCCGGTTTGGGCAACCATTTGACCGTCGAGGGAAATGCGCCGATCATCAGATACGGAAACGCCATCCCCAAACCCATCATGCCCCACACGAGATAAACAATCAGCGTAGGTTGTGTAATCGACCAGCCGAGCGTCGCCCCCAAAAAGGGCCCGCTGCAGGGCGTCGCTAATAGTGTGGCCAGAATACCCGTGGAGAAGGCCCCCACCAGTCCTTCTTGATGTTGATTGCCGGCTGCCGTGCCGACCATGCCCGGCATGGGGATTTCAAACACGCCCAACAGGCTTAGTCCCATGGCGAACACGACGCACGCCATGATCAGATTGAAATTCGCATTTTGAAACAGCCCGCCCCATCCGTAACCCAAAAAGACTGCCAAGGTTGCCAATACCATAAACACGGCGAGCACACCCAGCGAATACACAACGTTGAGTTGCAAGATCCGCCCACGGCTTTCACCAGCCTGCTGTGCGAAGCTCATCACCTTGATCGCAATCACCGGTAGAACGCAGGGCATAACGTTCAGAATCATGCCGCCAATGAACGCAAACAGCAGATACATCGCCAATCCATAGTCAGAGTTCTCTTCTCCGATGACGGTATAATTCGCGTCCCCACCGTTAGCTTGCCGCTCCAGCCGCATTGCCGACCGCTGTTCCATAACCTGTTCAATAAACCCTGCCGCTATACCGCCCTTGATGGGAGCGGAAACACCAAACACCACTGGGGAAACTGCCGGTGTGGGGGTGACCGTCAGGTTTCCTTCAAAAATGAATCCTACCGGCTGAACGCATTTCACGCCGGTGCACGACTGAAAAGCGACTTCACCGCTAATGGGGTAAGCGCCGGGCGCCGCATCGGCAGGAACCGTAATCGAACGGGTCCAGACGACATGCCCAGAATGTTCTAAAACCTCAAGTCCGCCAAACAACGGTTCACTCGCAGCGTGCGGAGCCGGTTCGACCGTCCAATCTCCATCGAGATTTAACTCGCCATATTTTTGTATCTGCAATGCCGTCGCATACGGTCCCAATCCCTCGGGACGGGTTTGGTCCAAACCGTACGTATGCCAATCGTTTTTGATATTGGCTTCGACGCGCAGTTCAACCGTCTCTCCTGGAGCTGCTTCGCCCGAGGAAAGTGAGACGAGCCACACGCTCGAATCATGTTCAAACTTTGTTTCGCCGGTGACCGCGAGGTTCTCTTTCGGTTTGCCTTCGCTGATCTTCACCGTTGCTTGAAAGGCTGTCTTGCCGGGCACGCAAAGCCCTTCGCTGCAGACTTGATGTGTGATCTGCCCCGAGACTGTGATCTCGCCCGGGCTTGCATCGGCGGGAATCTGAAATCGCCGGGAGAACGTTACTTGACCGAAGTATTCCTCCAACCGCATTTGCGTATCGCCCAGTTTCTCTTCATGGATCTGTGGCGCTCGACTGGCTGTGAAGGTTTTGCCCAAAGGTTTCAGTGCGCCTTGGTCGCTCAGAGCGATCACCGTCGGCGAGCCGCCGAATCCGGTTTGGGTCAGGGAAAAGGTATGCCAACCTTCAGCGACCGTGGCGGTCAACTGCAAGGTGACCTCGTCCCCCGGTGCAGCGTCAGCGGGAACGATTTTGGCGTCATATTTGATCGCGTTTTTCGCGTCGTTGACCGGCGGCTTGCTGCCGAATAGATCAGTCTGGAAAACATCGTTCTGCGCCGCCGCAGGCTGTGGGGCGAGTCCCACCACGGCAACCAGCAGCAACGCAAATAGCGAACCGAAACCATTTCGGGACATTCTCATGGAGGTTTCCTGGGCAACTAAGAGCGATAAAGGGGAGTTTGAGATGCCAACTAGCAGTTTGTCACGACGTTATAATTTGTGTTGTGTGCTACTGGCTTTGCCAGTGCAACACAAAATGGGTGCAATACTTGCGAAACACGGGCAAGGTCAGCAGCAGCCTCGTTCTTCAGTTTGAGGTAGCGCTAATATAAGTAGAGCAAGACTGTAACCGACATGTCTAGGTGCCGGTGGAGACATCGTGACTGCTATATTATCGGAAGGCAACACCGCGACGGTCTGTGCCGTGGATCACATTTCGTGTTGTATACGATATTCGCACACGCCCAACTTAGAGCGCGGCGCACCAACCGCCGTATCATACAATAAAATGCAAAATCGCGGCAATCGGACTTGTTGAAGAATCGCCATCTCACTGACCAGATTTCTCACGTTGTCGCCCCCCAGCGTGCAATCAATGCGTTCTACTCGGATCGCTGCGTGTACGGTATAATCGCACTAACCGACATTCGCTGAAAGGCATGTGGTGAGCTGGGCCTATCTCAAAACAGGCGAAAAACAGCGGATTCCAGCTGGAATTCACAAGGGTTGCCATTTCCGCTACTAGGTCGACACTTCGTACGATTGATCCGGCACGCTGCGTGGAATACCATAATTAGAAGAAGAGAACCCGCATATATCCGTGATTGAGCGTATTCTCCTTGTCACCACTTAAAATTGTTACCGTGAATTGTCGTAGCAAATACCTTGGTTGCATCAGCTAACGTTCTTATTTGGAGAGTACTCGAATGACCTCAACACGACGTGACTTTCTCAAAAAATCGGCCGCGGCCGGTGCACTCGTTTCGGCCCCGTTGATCTGGACGCCTGACAAGGCATTTGGTCGCAACCTCAACAGCAAACCGACCGTTGCCTCCATCGGCGTCGGGGGGAGCCGTGGACGTTACAATCAAGGTGGAAGCATCGCTCGCAAAGCCGCCAAACTGGGAAAGATGATCGCCGTCTGCGATGTCGATTCGGTACACACCGCCGAATTCAATAAAGACTTTGAAGGCAAGCTCAACGAGTACACCGACTACCGCGTTTTGCTCGAAAAAGAAAAACCGGACGTCGTCACCATCGGCACCCCCGACCACTGGCACGTGCCGATCGCCATCGCCGCCCTCCGCGCCGGCTGTGACGTCTACTGCGAAAAGCCACTCACGCTGACCATTCAAGAAGGCATCGACGTCCGCAACGTCGTCGAAGAAACCGGCCGCGTGTTTCAGGTCGGGACACAACAGCGTAGCGAAAACGACAACCGGTTCCTCAAAGCGGTCGCCATTGTGCAAAGCGGTCGGCTGGGGAAAAACGTCAACGCCTACGTCGCCATCGGGGGTGCTCCCAACGAAGGCCCCTTCGAATCGACCGCTGTCCCCGAAGGTCTCGATTGGGATTTCTGGGTGGGTCCCGCACCGAAGGCCGATTACTCCGAAGAACGCCGCAAGCAATTCCGTTGGTGGTTTGAGTATTCCGGCGGCAAAATGACCGACTGGGGCGCGCACCACATCGACATCGCCCAATGGGCACTCGGTTACGACAAGAGCGGCCCGGTCGAAGTCGTCGGCAAGGGAACTTTCCCGCCAATCGTCCCCGATGATTTCAATTGGGATGCGTTCCTCAACGGCGATGCCAAACTCCCCAGCGGATTTAACACCGCCGTGACGTTCGACATCGATTTGAAATTCAAGAACGGCTCCGTATTGAACGTCAACGACGTTTACAAACGTCCGGACACGAATATCGAATTTGGAAACGGCATCTTGTTCGAAGGTGAAAACGGCCGTATCTTCGTTAACCGCGGCAAACTGGAAGGCAAACTCATTGACGAGTTGAGCGAAGCCGACAATGAAGAAATTAATGAACTGGTGGCCAACCTGTACAAAGGCAAAACGCCGGGCCATCACATGCGGAACTTCTTCGAATGCCTGGAAGATCGCCAACAACCGATTTCCGACGTCGGCACACATCACCGCACGATGACCTCTTGCCATCTGTGCAACATTTCGGTGATGTTGGGTCGCGACCTGAAGTGGGATCCCAAAGCTGAAAAATTCGTCGGCGACGATCAGGCCCAAGCGTTAACATCGCGCCGCAGCCGCGATTCGTATTTGGTCGCCAGCGGAACGTAGAAGAGTATTGAGACCGGGTGGCGCTGCTGGCTCGTGCAGCGGTGTTGAATCTATTCGCACGATTTATACTGGCGGACAAGCCGCCAGTGGCACCCTCTGTTGAGTTGTTTCATCAAGTTATTTGAGCGAGTCGTGAATAGGCTTTGATCACGGCGCGCCCCCATGCCGGGGCGCGCCGCATTTCTACTCGGCCTATACGGGCAGTACATTTCACCCAATTTGCGTTCACCTAGGAGATGGCCATGGGATTGCTTGATAAACTGCGCGGCGAATTGGTGGATATTGTCGAATGGATTGACGACACCAACCACACACTCGTCTGGCGGTTCCCGCGGTACCACAACCAAATCAAAAACGGCGCGCAACTGATCGTGCGTCCCGGACAAACCGCTGTCTTCGTGCATCGCGGCGAATTGGCCGACGTCTTCGAGCCGGGACACTACGAACTCACCACTGATAACCTGCCGATCTTGGGCACGCTGCAAGGCTGGAAGCACGGCTTCGAAAGTCCGTTCAAATCGGAGGTCTATTTTGTCCGCACCACGCAGATCACCGATCTGAAGTGGGGGACTCCCAACCCGATCATGCTCCGCGACCCCGACTTCGGTCCCATCCGCCTCCGCGCGTTCGGGACCTACACCCTCAAAGCGGTCGAGCCGAAAGCACTGCTTAAAGAATTGGTCGGGACCGACAGCGATTTTTCATCGGATGAAATCAACGAGTTGATGCGTTCAATCATCAGCGAAGCCTTTGCCACGATGCTGGGCAAATCACAAATCGCCGCATTGGACCTCGCCGCCAACTACCGCGCCCTCTCGGGCGACCTACGCGAGGCAGCCGTTGAACGGGTTGACGATGAATACGGACTCGATATTCCGCAACTATTCATCGTCAATATTTCACTTCCCGAAGAAGTCGAAAAGGCGCTCGACACCCGCAGCAGCATGGGAGTCATCGGCGACATGAGCCGCTATCAACAGTTCCAGATGGGCAAAGCCATGACCGCCGCCGCGGAAAACCCGGCCGGTGGCGGCGCGTCCGAAGGCATGGGACTGGGAATGGGATTCGCCATGGCCAATCAAATGTTCCGCGGCGCGGGACAAGCTGGATCAGGCATGCCCGCACCCCCGCCTGCCCCCGGCGCCGTCGCTTGGCACATTGCGGTGGGTGGCGAAACACAAGGCCCCTTCACGGCACAGCAACTGTCCCAAGGCATTGCTGCTGGACAAGTCACAGCCGATTCGATGGTCTGGTCTGCCGGCATGCCCGCCTGGACCACCGCCGGACAAGTCCCAGCACTCGCCTCGCAATTCGCCGCGACTCCTCCGCCACCACCACCGCCGGCGAAGTAGGCGTGAGGCGACTGGCCTATGCTCAAGTCAGGTCCAGATAAATAAATGAAGCCGACAACTACAAAAAGGCTTTTGTCAGGATCTATTTACGTAGTGACAACGGTGGTTTTCGTGCTTTTGCTCCAGCCAGCTCTTCGCCATAAAAAAGGGCAGGTAATTGGCGACTACCGAGAATATGATTTGCAATTCTTATACGAATCAATTCTTGCCTACAAAAAAGAACGAGAAGAATTTCCAGTCGCATTTAACGATCTTGCAAATCTTCACGTTGTCAGCAGCCGATACGGCGACGTCCTATTTCATGAATCCGAGGCTCGTCGGTTGTCGCAAACGGTAAAAACAGACCTATCTGTACTAAAAACCGAGCAGGGTAATGCTAAACGTCCTACAATTCTGGCGTATTTTGAATTGGTTGACGACAACGGAATGACGTTTGTTCTATATCCAGATGGAAGAATTGAAAAAATGCTTCTTCAAGATGCGGCTCGGCGTTTTCAAAACGGGTTGGAGTGAAGGAGCAGATGGAGATAAGCAGATGGGGCATTCCCGATTCTTTTCAGGTAGGAGTCTCGCAAGAATCTGTGAAACACGCAAACATTCACCACAAATCCAACTCGCATAAAGATCCGTTTTGAGTCAGCCCGACAAGGATTAACTTCAATTGAATGCTAGCGATTGTTCGATAATGCTGTCATTAACTGCGAGGCGGCCGTTTGGCTGTTTTCCTTGGAGCAGACGGCGCTGCTGACGGCGACTCGCGTGGCGCCGGCTTCTGCTACTTGGGCGATGTTATCCGCTGTGATGCCGCCGATGGCGTACCAGGGCAGGGTGATCTCCGCGGCAACTTGGCGGACGAATTCCAGTCCCGCCAGATCCGTGAACTGTTTCGTCGTGCTGGAAAACACGGGACCGACGCCGATGTAATCGGCACCCTCCACCACGGCTTGCCGCGCTTGTTCGATGGTGTGCGTCGAAACGCCGACGAGTTTCTCCGTCCCCACAATCCGCCGGGCGTCTTTGAGCGATAGTTCCTCCTGGCCGACATGCACGCCATCGGCATCGGTGAGTACGGCCAAATCGGGACGGTCGTTCATGATATAGAGGGCTCCCGCTTCGCGCGTCCATTGGCGGACGCGACGGCCGAATTCGACCAATTGACGATCGGGCATTTCCTTTTCGCGTAGCTGCACAATGCTCACCCCCCCAGCAAGCGCCTCGCGAATCGCCGGTCCACTGCCGTGATGACATAGCGCTTCGCTGACCAGCAAATACAAATTGCGGCCAGCCAACCGTGCTTGATTGTGAAGCGTCGATAAGATCGATTTTTCTAGCGTATAAAACCGATAGCGGAGTTGTTCGAATTGGCCGCCCAAGTCCGCAGCGAGGATCTTGCCATACTCCTCCAACGTCCGCACCGCTTCCTGCACGCGTTTCAAATTCGCCTGCAGGACTTCCGCGGCGGAATCTCGCTGCGCTTCGGCGGTTGTGGAAATCGTCGTTCCCACGTCCGACAGGGTATCCCGCGCCGCAGCCAAGTCGTGCGGCGCGATTGCGGAAATTGCCGCCGCGAAATCGTGTCGCCAACTTTTGAGCAGCGCAGACAAATGCGCATCGTCGCTGATGAAACGGACGTAATCCTCGACCACACGTACCCCTTCGCGAGCGCGGTTGGCGGCGGCATCGATGATTCGCATCGCGTTGTGACGTTGTGAAACGTTTGGCTGTGAGAATTCGATCCTGACGTCGGTTTCAAGCGGCGCAGCGGAAAATCCTGTTTTCTCATCCACGAGTTGCGTGAGCTCTTCGCGCTGCACCCCTTGTTCGCGGAGCCAAGCCGAGACATCGGAGTCAACAACCAACAACCCCCACAGCAGATGTTCGGTCCCGACTTCACTGTGACGTCCTTGAATGCCCGCAAGATGCCGCGCTTCCTGAATGGCCCATGCGGACGGTTCATCAAAAGGAACGGTCTCGGTCAGTGCGGACTCGACGGTTGTCTCCACGGGAGGGACGCTCTTCTCGTCAGGGAAAACCGTCTCCACTGTGGAAATCTCCACATCGAACCCGCCCAAAATCTCGCTGGCACGTGATTCTTCCAGTAAAAGGCTACGTAATAGATGCCGCGGAGCCACGGCTGACGATTGGCCGGTTGTGGCAATTTCGGTCGCCCGGTCTAGAACTCTTTGGGCAGCGGGAGTCAACGGTTGTTGCATTTTGGGTGTGCGGCTTTGGGGCCGAATAGGCGAAGTCCAAAGGGATTAGTTTATTGTCGAGACAGTTCAGAGCAGGATGACCACTTTCAAGCCTGGCAAAGGTGTCTTCCAACGCAGGACATTCTTTGCAAGTCATGCACTCGCCGCTGCTTAACAGGCTCCGCCTCTCGGCACGTCTTGCCATCGGCGCGAACGGTCACTAGAATTCGCGGTATATCCTGATAATTTCAATGGATGAGGAAGACTTTGCAGCCGGGTGAGTTTGGGTTTGTTCAAACAGCGGCCTCTGACCATACATTGTACCGAAAGGGTAATCGAATTGTGAGGTTGCGGCTTTTCCAAGGACCGTGAAAGTTGGACCTGCCGTTTCTGTTGATCTTTTCGGTTCTGTGGGAACGAAAATACCGCCTCCACGAATCAGGATATCACGGGAGACTGTGGAAACCCAATCAACTTTCCCGGTAGTAACGTCTGCGATTCCCGCAGTCTCGGGAACTTTGATGTTGCGGAACGGAAACCCGTTCACACATCGAAACGTGAAGTATTGTTAAGTGACCGTCATCCTGCGGAAGGCACGGATCGTAGAAAAATTGTTACGAGCGTTGCGATCGGCATTTAAGAAGTGTGATGGCGGATTGAAGAAGACTGAAACATCGGTTTTAAATTATAGAGCAAGCGCGGTAGTCAGCGTTTGAGAAATTGTCTTGCACCCTCGCAAGATTTAGGGAGAACCTCGCATGTACGAGCGATTTACCGACCGAGCCCGAAAAGTGATGCAACTCGCCAACCAGGAGGCGCAGCGGTTCAATCACGAATATATCGGCACGGAACACATTCTGTTGGGACTAGTCAAGGAAGGCTCCGGCGTCGCCGCCAATGTCCTGAAAAACCTGGACGTCGACCTGAGAAAAATCCGTTTGGAGGTCGAAAAGATCGTCCAATCTGGTCCCGATATGGTGACGATGGGCAAATTGCCGCAAACCCCACGGGCCAAAAAAGTCATCGAATACTCGATGGAAGAAGCCCGTAACCTGAATCACAATTACGTCGGCACTGAACACATTCTGTTGGGCTTGCTCCGCGAACAAGAAGGCGTGGCCGCTCAGGTGTTGATGAACCTTGGCCTGAAGCTAGAAGATGTTCGCGAGGAAGTGTTGAACTTGCTCGGCCACGGACTGGAAGGCGCCGAATCGGGCGAACGCAGTCCCGCCGCTGGAAGTCCCAAAGCGGGCAAAAGCAAAACGCCCGCATTGGATAGCTTCGGCCGCGATCTGACCGAATTGGCCAAACAGGGCAAACTCGATCCGGTGATCGGTCGTACCGATGAAATCGAACGGGTGATCCAGATCCTCTGTCGTCGCCAAAAGAACAACCCGGTCTTGCTGGGTGAAGCGGGCGTGGGTAAGACGGCCATTGTCGAGGGCTTTGCCCAAATGGTCATCGATAACAACGTTCCCGACTTGCTGCGGGACCGCCGGATTGTCGTGCTGGACTTGGCGATGATGGTCGCTGGAACCAAATATCGCGGTCAATTCGAAGAACGCATCAAAGCAGTCATGAACGAAGTGCGTCGTGCCAAAAACACGATCTTGTTCATCGACGAATTGCACACTCTGGTGGGCGCCGGTGGCGCGGAAGGGGCGATTGATGCCTCCAACGTGCTCAAACCCGCACTGAGCCGGGGCGAATTGCAGTGCATCGGAGCCACTACGCTCGACGAGTACCGCAAATACATCGAAAAAGATGGCGCCCTGGAACGCCGGTTCCAGACCGTGATGGTCGAACCGCCCAGTGCGACAGAGACTGTGGAAATCCTCCGCGGCTTGCGGGATCGGTACGAATCGCACCATCGCGTGCAAATCACCGACGACTCGTTGGAAGCGGCTGTGGAACTGTCCAACCGTTACATCACCGGCCGTTGCCTGCCGGATAAGGCGATCGACGTCATCGACGAAGCGGGTGCTCGTATCCGCCTCAAATCGATGGTCCGCCCGCCCGATTTGAAGGAACTCGATGAAGAAATCGAAGGCCTGAATCAAGCCAAAGAAGAAGCGGTCGCCAATCAAGACTTCGAAAAAGCGGCCAGCTTGCGTGATCAAGCCGACAAGCTGAAGAAGAAGAAAGAGTCCTTGACCCGCGATTGGCGTGAGAAATCCCGCGAAACCGACGGTGTCGTCGACAACGATGTGATCGCCGAAGTCGTCGCCAAAATGACCGGCATCCCGCTCACACGGTTGTCGAGCGAAGATGCGGTGCGGTTGCTGCAAATGGAAGATGAACTGCACAAGAAGGTCATCAGCCAGGAAGAAGCCATTAAACAGGTCGCCAAGGCGGTCCGTCGTAGTCGTAGCGGGTTGAAGGATCCGCGGCGTCCTACGGGTGTCTTCCTGTTCGCCGGTCCGACGGGTGTTGGAAAAACATTACTGGCCAAAACGTTGGCGGAATTCATGTTCGGCGATGCCGAATCGCTCATTCAAATCGACATGAGTGAGTACATGGAGAAACACAACGTCAGCCGTTTGATCGGTGCCCCTCCTGGTTACGTCGGCTACGAAGAAGGGGGCCAACTGACGGAAAAAATCCGCCGCCGCCCCTACGCCGTGGTGCTGTTGGACGAAATCGAAAAAGCGCACCCCGACGTGTTCAATATGCTACTGCAAATTATGGAAGAGGGACACCTCACCGATAGTTTCGGTCGCAAAGTCGATTTCAAAAACGTGATCTTGATCATGACCACCAACGCCGGTGCCAAGGTGATTCAATCCGGCAGCGAATTTGGTTTCGTCAAGAAGGACCTCGATCACAGCTACGATGGTATGAAACGCCGTCTGATGCACGAAATCGAAGATGAATTCAAGCCGGAGTTCTTAGGCCGTGTGGATGACGTCATCGTGTTCAAGCATCTCGACCGCGAGAACTTGAAGCTGATCATCGACATCGAATTGGAGAAGGTCTACGAACGTCTTGGAGAACGAGGCCTGAATCTGATTCTGACCGACGAAAGCAAAGAACTGATCATCGACAAGGGTGCGTCGGACATCGATTACGGTGCCCGCCCACTACGTCGCTGCATCGAAACCTTTATTGAAGATCCGCTTTCCGAAGAGTTGCTCCGCGACGCCTTCGAAGGCAAAAACACGATCACCGTTCGCGTTAAAGAAGTCGGCGATACCAAGCAACTCGACTTCGACGCCTCGTTCGAAGAATCGGCTGAACCCGAAATGGCTGCGGTTGGTTCCGAGGACGAAAACAGCGGCGAGTCCGAAGAATCGTAAGACGCGAGTCTCTCGCGAATAAACAAGAAACGCTCCGGTCCTTGCAACCGGGGCGTTTTTTTATTCCCTTTGGTTCCCACTCCCTTGTTTCCATAAGGATCCGGCAATGCCGCTGCAGCGCATTCTCGAACCGGAAGTCATGGACTCCGCCCAGGAAGCCATCGACTACGACACAATGGACCATACGGACGTCAATCGCGTTTTCGTTGATGATCTGTTGGCATTCGCACAGTTTGAGAATCCGTCCGTCACAGAGCTGCGAGTTTTGGACGTTGGCACCGGGACCGCGCAGATTCCCGTGGAATTGAGCCGGCGGCAGCTTCCGATTCACGTCACTGGTGTCGACCTCGCTGATGAAATGCTCAAAGTCGGCCGGCAAAACGTCGCTGCAGCCGGTTTCACGCAGAACATCATGCTCGAACGCGTCGACGCGAAACAACTCCCCTATGCCACGGAAACGTTCGACGCTGTGATATCCAACAGCATAGTGCACCACATTCCCGATCCCTTGCAGGTGATCGTCGAAATGGCCCGCGTGGTTCGCTCGGGAGGAGTGCTCTTCGTCCGCGACCTGCTGCGTCCGGATGACGAAGCGGAACTGGAGCAGTTAGTTAGCACCTATGCGGCAGACACCAACGACGAGCAACGGCAACTCTTTCGACAATCGTTGCGTGCGGCGCTGACGGTTGCAGAGGTCAAATCGCTGCTGAGCACTGCGGGTCTACCGGCACAATGGTGCGTGCAAACGACCGATCGCCACTGGACCCTCGCCGGGCGATGCGGTGTGTAGCGGTTGTAATCAATGGAAGGCGCCCGCACTCGTTGCGCCGAGCGCAATTTTTGTGCAGGCTGTGTGGATTGTGAAGAGTACTTCATAGTCAACACCGAGAATTTATCTCCAAACTACTCAAGCCTCTCAAAACGCAATGTCGATGGTGGTGTTGGGATGCAGCAATGTCCCCACGCATTCGCAGGGTCCGCTCTGTAGACCGATCCAATCGATTCCGGTCCGCACAGTGGCCCCGACGATTGGGCCTTGCAGTCGGGAGCAAGGCGGCGGCAGAGAGAGTGAGGTTGAGGGAGCCGGAGAGGGTCCGGTCGTAGCCACGGAGGCGATGCTGATTTGATTGACGCGAAATCATCATGTTGGAGTATTGAATGACCCATCACGCCGATGTGGATAGTGGACATCTTAAAGTTGTCAATTCTTGTTTGGGACAGTCGTTACACCGTTTGCAGAACAACATGACTCAGGTCCGACAAAGCCAATCGCGGGACGAAGGCGAATTCCTGTCCTGGTTGAAGCAATGGTCCAAACGCAGCGATCAAATCGCTATGCGGTTGGAACTGATCGACATGCAACTCGATCGCATGTTCCCCGCCCCGGAACCGGCGCTACAGTTGCGGGTCATCGACGCTGACCGCTGAGCAACGGGCCGTGGATTATCCCAGCGCACTGTTGTTCCAGTGCGCCGTTTATTCCAGCGCACCGCGGACAACGATATATGCGGCCACGCCCAGCAGCGTGGCCGCCGCGATCATTTGCAACCGATTGCGCCAACGGTACATCGCCAGCATCCCCATGACAAAGATAATGGTCATGCCGGGATCGCCCCAGTGGACGCGTGGATAAATCCAACCCTCTGTGGAAAACGGCCACAGCAACTGCAATTTCCAGTCGCCCAAAGTCGCCGTCCCGGACACCACCAAATCGGCGGCAAGATGGCTCAGGGCGGCCGCTAACGCCACAAGCATCCAAACGGCATATCCAGCAACCGTTCGCTCTCGTCGCAGTGGCAGCGCTCCCAGGCCTTGATCAGCGGGAAGCTCCAGCCCGCAGCGCTGCAGTCCCCGTGCACTGACATTGGCCAGTCGCGTGACGACGTCGAAACGATAATCGATGACGCCAATCAAAATCCCCAGCACGCCGCACGTCAGGAAACTATGCCCCCAGACGCGGTGCGCCTGATCAAACAGCACTGGCCCTAGCACCAACGTCAGGCCGTCCCAATCCGGGCTGATTGCCACCAGCCCCGCCAGGGCCACCACCTGCCAGCCATAGCGGCGGTGTAATCCCATGGCCAGTGCTCCGTTGATGCCCAGCAACGCATGTTCAATTGTTGTCATGTATACCAGTGCTTCAAATTGTTCGGAAGATCACTACAACCAGTATGACCGGACCGCCGATCGATTGCCAATTGGGGCAGACTGCATCAACAACAGCCATGAAACAATGAAGCAGTTCGCCGAAAAAATTAAAAGTCGTTGTCCTTCGCTATGGCCGCTATGATAAACTGGATGAGGCGCTCTTCGGTTTCTACACACGGATTTCTATACGTACCGGCGGATCACCCGTCGGTCGAATCGTCAGTGGACGAAGTTGAATGTGCATGGCACGATCCGATCATGTGATCGCTCCACACATTTGCTTCAAGCAGGCATTTCATGAGTAGCGTCGATCCCTTGGAAGCATCAAGCTCAGTTGAACCGGCACCGCGGGTTCCCGAGGGGGCATGCGCCCGGTTGATGTTTCGCGGACCGGACGGACAAACCATCGAGAAGAGCGTCCTGCGCTATACGACGTTGATCGGTTCGGGCCCGCGCTGCAACGTGCAACTGCTGGATCCGGAAATCGCCGAGGCACATTGCATCGTGACTGTCGAATCGGGCGTGCTCCGCGTCCGCGACCTCCGCAGTGCCGCGGGAACACGCGTGAACGACCAGTCCATCCAAGTCGCCACCCTCGCCGAAGGGGACACGATCGAGGTCGGCCGCTTTTCGTTTTTGGTGGCGACAGATCTCCAAGGCGCTCCCCCCATCCCCGATGTGCCCGAAGCCATCGAAGGTGACGAGCCACCCTTTGCTGAACTCACATTCGTCGGCCCCGATGGCGCGCCGCTGAAAAAGAATATCCTCCGGCCATCAACATTGATCGGGTCGGCCCCCGGCTGCAATATGCAACTGGTCGCCAGCGCGATCAGCCATGCGCATTGCGTGTTGACGATGGAGTACGGCAGCCTTCGTGTGCGGGACTTGCGGAGCGAAACGGGAACCAAGGTGAATGGTGTATCGGTCGAAATCGCCGCACTGGCAGATGGCGACAAGCTGGAATTCGGCTCCTTCGCGTTTTTAGTGAAAACCAACCTTCTCCCGCGCCCCCTGCCGGCCGGCCTGCCACAACAGTCGCCTGCCGTCGACGCAAACGCAGCAACGGCGGGTGAAGAATTGGCGGCCGTCCAGTCCGAACTGGCAAATGCGCAGGCAGAACTGGCCGAGGCACAAAGGGAACTGGCTAAGACACAGGCCCAGCAGTCTGAGGCTCAAGCAAGTTTGAAGGAAGCGACGGAGAAACTTGAGCTGCAACAGCAAAATTTCCAGCAACAGCTCACCGAGTTCGAGACCAGGCAGACGGAATTTCAAAACGCTCAACAGCAACTCGAGCGCGACCGCGAGCAACTGGAAACGCAAAAGCAGGCGGCCGATGAGGCTGCAGCGCAGTTTCAGCAGCAACAGAACGACCTGCAGGCCGAACAGTCGCAGTTTGCCGAACGGCAACGGGAATGGGACGTCAAAATCCAGGAGCATCAGGCTCACGTCCAACATTCAGAAGCCGCGCTGATTGCGCTCGATTCCAACCGCAAGCAACTCGAACAACAGGACGCGCAACTCACCGCTGCCCGCACGGAACTGGGTGACCGCGAACAAAAACTGACCGACCGTGAGTCCGCGGCAGACGCGCGGCAGTCGAAGTTGAACTCCCAACAAACAGAGTTGGAAAGCCGGCAGCGCGCGTTGGATGAGTTGCGTCAGGAATTCAATCAGCGCGACACCGAGTCGCAATCAACGCTCGACCGCCTTGCCCAACAGCAAGAGACATTGGAGACGGAACGTGTCCAATGGGCTGCTCAACAGAAGGCGGCCGAAGAGCAGCGTCACGCCTTGGATCAATTGCGTGAGGAGCTAGACCAGCGCGATACCAAATCGCAGTCGCAGCTAGTTCGTCTGGTACAGCAACAAGAGTCGTTGGAAACGGAACGCGTTAAATTCACCGCCAAACAACAGGACTTGGCCGCGGAAAAACAGCGACATCAAGAGGAGGTCGCCAAGTTCGAGACCGAATGGATGCGCGTCGAAGAGCAAAAGGACCGGGACCAAGCGAACGGCGAAATGCTGCGGATGCGTTTTGACGAACTCGAGGCGAAGCGTGCCAAATTCTTGACGGAGCAACAAACCTTCAGCGCAGCCAACAGTGAATTCGAAGCCGCTCAGGCCGCCGCTCGCAAAACGCAGGATGAAGAGAAACTCAAACTGCAAGAACAACAAACGCTCATTGAGTCGCGCGAGGCCCAAGTCGCCCGTAGCGAACAAGCTGCCGAAGAAGCACAAGCCGCGCATGAATCGGCAGTCGCCGCATTCCACCAGGATCAAGAAAATCTAGAGACATCGAATCAGGAGTTGGCGCAGCAGCAAGCGAATCTCGAAAAACTCCGCCGCCAACTCGACGACGACACCCAGCAACTCGCTGAGCAACAACAAACACACGACGCGCGTGAGGGCGAACTACGGCAGGAATCGGAATCCTTGCGAGAGCAACAAAGAGCGCTCAAAGAACAACAAACCTCCCTCGCGCAGCAAGCCACTGAACAGGACCGCCAGCGGGAAGAGTTGGAAAACCAGCGGCAAGAAATGATCGCCAGCGAGCAAAGTCTGCGGGAAGAACAGGACGCTCACGCACGCGAAGCCGCAGAAACCAGCGCGGCGCGATTGGCGTTTGAGACCGCTCAGTCGACGGCCAAAACCGCTGCCCTCGAAATCGAGGAACAAAACCGCGAAACAGCCCAACAACTTGAGCAGAAGCAGGAGCGTCTGGCGGCGGACCAACAGCAGTTAACCGACCAACGGGCGGAGTTGGAACAACAGGCCCGGCAGGTCGAAATCGAGCGTCGGGAATTGAGCGAACTTAATATCGAACTGGAAGAACAACAGGCGACGCTCAAGCAGAACACGGAATTGCTGGAACAATCCGCCGCCGCACACGAATCGGCTGTGCAAACCTTCGCCGCTCAATCTGCCGATCACGATTCCGCACAGCAAGCGATTCACGAGGAGCAGTCGCAGCTGGAAACCGCACAAATGGAATTCCTTCAGGCTCTGGGTATTTTGAAATCGGACCAAAATGAACTCCAGCAGCAACGCGAAGCGGCCGTGCGGGCCGAAGAGGTTATAACGCGTGAACGGGAAACACTGCAGCAAGTCCGTGCGGCGCTCGATATAGAGTTAGAGGCGCTGAGTCAGCAACAGGCCGAACATGCCCAACAGGCGGCCCAGCTGACTGACGAAGCAGCGGCTGCCGAAGAAGCGCAACAGCAACTACGCGAGGAAGAAGCGCAACTCGCCCAACAACGCGACAGCCAAGCGGACAAACAACAACAATTGGAAGTGATGGCCGGCGAAATCGAATTGCAGAAAACCACCCTCGACAATAACGAACGTGAATTGGCCGAAGCCCGCGCTGCTTTCGAAGCCGACGTGGCGGCGTTCCAAAATGACGTCGCGGAACTCGAGACACAAAAAACAGATTTCGCCCAGCAACAACTAGAAGCCACCTCGAATCTGATCGACGAGTTTCGCAACGTCTCGGCCGAGATGGACGAATTTCAGCTAGAAATTTCCAACCCGCCCGCCAACGGCAATGGCCACGACGATCGACGGCCTCAGGAAACAGGCGATGCTTCCTCGGTGGTCGCCGTCTCCGCGACATCACTCGCCGGTGGCGGTATTGGACGCACGCACATCGACTGGTTGTTGGACGGTCGCCGCTACCGCGGATTTTTCATCGGACATTTCCGGGTCCTCGAACTGCTCGGCACCGGCAGCACCGGTTGGCTTTACGAAGCTGAGGATACCCGCGACGGCAGCACGGTCGTCCTCAAAGTGCTCTCCGCCCAGCATCTCGCCAATGCCGGCATGCGGGCACGGTTTGATTTGGAATCCCGCGCCGCCCTGGAGTTCGATCACCCCAACATTATTCGCGCCATCGAGTCGGGTAGCGCCGACGACGCCCAGTACCTCGTCATGGAGGTTGCCTACGGGGCGACGCTGCAGGAACTGATTGAACTCAATGGGCCAATTCCCTGTCCGCAAGCTTGCGACATCATCGCCCAAGCTGCGCGGGGACTACAGCACATTCACGAAGCGGGTATCATCCATCGCGACATCAAGCCGGCCAATTTATTACTGCTGCACGACGGCGAATTGAAAATCATCGATTTCGGGCTAGCGCTCATCCGCGGCGACGCCGATGAGCTAACGTTGAAAGTCGATCACGGGCACGACTGCATGGGCACGCCCGACTACATTCCGCCCGAACAAGCCCGCGACAGCTTCTCCGTCGACGCCACCGCCGACATCTACAGCCTAGGCTGCACGCTGTATTTCGCACTCACGGGCGAAGTTCCCTTCCCGCACAATGCCGTCAACGACAAGCTCAAGGCACATCGAGAAGATGCCCCGCGGCAAGTCAGTGAATTAGTCTCCGACGTCCCGCAGGAAGTCTCCAACATTGTCCACATGATGTTGGCCAAAGACTGTAACGAGCGCTATCAAACGGCCGCTGAGGTCGCGCAGGCGCTCAAACCGTTTGCGCAACGCGGACCGGTTTACTTCGACTTTCACAAACTTCTGGCCGACCGCGCCATCACGGCAAAAAAACGGATGTTCCTGCTCGCTAACCACGACATCAGCCGCCCTGTGAAAAATACCAACGTCAAAAGCAAAACCGCCGATGCCAAGAAGTCGACCCCCGCCATCGAACCGGAACTCGCCGGCTCGTGACGGTTCGAAGCTCAACCGCTCGCCAACTTATTGCTTCTTGACCAACTGTGATTCCAGCCAATCGGCTAACACGGCGACCTCTTCGGGAATCGTTGGCCAGGGATGTCCGCCGCCCGGTTTGACGATCAATTTGACTTCGACCCCGGCGTTTTTCAGGGCCTCGACCATCACCTCAGATTGTTGCAACGGGACCGCCGGGTCAGCGTCGCCATGAATGAATAAAAATGCCGGCGCCTGTTTGTGGACCAGCTTCGCCGGTGAAATCGCCTCGATTTTCTTTGTGATTTCCTCGTCGCTCAGGCCGTCGATGCCATCGCGAAAAGCCAAAGCTCGCACAATTTGACCAAACCGGTCAGACCCCTTGGGATCGACGGCTGTGGTTCCGTACATCGTAAAATCGGTCGGCGGAAAGAAGATCGCCGTGGCTTTGACATCTGTGCCGTCGGACTTCTCACCTTCATGAGCGGTCACGGATGCCAAACAGGCCAAGTGCCCTCCAGCGGATGCACCGGTCATTCCCAAATTGTTGGGGTCGACTCCATACTCTTCCGCGTGCTCTTTCACCCAGCGGACGCCCCGCTTGATGTTTTGTAGCATTTCCCCTGCGGAGAATTTGGTAATCGAACCGGGCCGCACGGCGAAGACGGTGAATCCCTTCTTGGTGAAGATGTCGTACATCTGCGCCATTTTGTGCTGTCTGATCTTACCCCGGTCGGAATGCCAGGCGCCGCTCACGACATCGACAATCCCCACGCCGTTTTTCTCGCCGGTTGGCACAAAAATATCCATCACCAGCGCCACACCGTACTCTTGACCATACACCACGTCTTCGTGCTGTTCATACGGCCCTTTTTCCGCTGCATTCACCGCACTGGCGGCCACAGCCAACCCGAACATCATCGCCAACGTCAACATGCAATTTCGAATCATCAATCCCATCCCCTATCTGTCGAGGTCACTCGTTTTTAAGGACCGTCACGGTTAGTTATTAAGCAGATTTAAGTACTAATGCCAAAGCGTTATTTCTCAAGCGGATCCTATCATGCCTCGACCGGCGCGGGACTCCAACCGCGCAGCGCGTTTTGCCCCGCCGTCCGCCCCGTGTCGATCAATTCCTTTGGTGTGGAAAAATCGAACCACTGAATGCCGGAGACGTCCGGACGGATCACCAAGTCCGCCGCGTCGCGCACCTGTTTGCGAAACAGACTCTCGCCGATTTCGTCCATCCGCATCAACACGTCCAGCGCCGTCCCGCAATCCTGAATCCGCTGCATATCGGAACTGACGTCGACCGCAATCACCTGATGCATACCGTAAGAGCGAGCCACTGTCGTGGGCAAGGAATAAAACACTCCCACGTCGCTGAGCAACATTCCTTCAAATTCCACCGGCGGAAAAATCCCCGGCAACGATGATGACGCACGCACTGCTTCACGCACCGATCCCCGCTCTAAAATCACTTTGTGTCCGCTCCGCAAATCGGCAGCGACAATGCTCAAGGGGATCACCGCGTCGGCGATGTCGGCATCGGGGAGTAGATTGTCAACCACATCCCGCAACACCAGTCCCGGCAAAAGGGAAGGGTGGCTAATCACGCGATGGAAAATACGATTCGCACGCAGGTAATCCTTGGCTCGACTATACCATGCAAAAACTCCGCCGGTCGTCTCGGCCGCACCGTCGGAACCTTGTGTGCCGAACATGATCTTTTGATGCCGCTGAAATTCCTCGGACAGCAAATACTCCAGCCCCGACTTTTGGGCATAGTGGATGTCCGGGTTAAACGCATACATGGCGCCGGCCAAACTGCCGATGCTGACTCCCACGATGCGATTCAGCGAGATCTCCGCCTCCAACAACGACTCGATCACGCCGAGATGCGCCAAACCGCGGGCACCACCGCCGCCTAGTGCCAAAGCTGTGCTGCACGAATCCATGTTCCCTGTCCCAACACCTCACACCCAAATCAATCCAGTAGGTTCACGATGTTGTTTATAATGACCGATGCCGGGCGTGCGCGTCCACCGATAGACCTGCGAGCAACCGACGAATCTTATACTCCTCCGGCGCATGTCGCCCGAGGCCGCCAAAGAATAAGAAAGGCCGCGCGGCAGAAGTTGAGTTTCCACCACGCGGCCCAAGTTCGTTTTATTTGTAAGGCATCATGATTTCATCAGGCTCCAAGCCGGCAATCGACTTGAATCCGCCTTCGACAATCGCCTCGCCCACAGCAGTCACGCTGCGGAAATATCGATCGCTGGGGCGCTGACCCAAAAGCTTGGCCGTCAAATGCTGACAGAAGCAATCGGCCGCATCCTGCACCAACGTGTCGGTTTGCCGTGCGGCGTACAAGGCTGTGCACAACATCGTGGTGGCATCTTGAACCCGCTGCGACAATTCGGACATGCGGCATTGACGGTCCGCCAATTTCAATTGGAACTTCCGCATCGTGCCAGTGATTTCCAAGCTGGAACGTTGCAGCCAATCGGCGGCAAACTCCGCATGCACCTTGAGATTCTTCGGCATCCGCGGCCAGTCGGGTGTTTGGCTCCGCTGCAATTTGCGAGCGGTCAGCCATTTGCCGTACTGCACCATCGGTCCCGAGAGTGCCATCAGATGCGACGGGTTCATCATGTTCGGCTGTTTGATGCCCGCTTTTTGCAGAGCAAAACCGATCGGCTCGAAGAACTGCTTGCCGTGTTGCTTGACCAACGATTTGAAGTAGGCCATGCCGAGCATTTCCCCTTCGCCTTCGTAGATACACGGCGCCAAAAACTCGTGGATGTTGTCGCCCAGAATATGCCCTTCCAGGAACGAACGTCCGCCGTGCGTCTTCATGAACAACTCAATCGCCGCATCCTTCTGGGCTTCGCTGCCGAAGATCTTGGCGATAATACATTCCATCTCGCCGCGATATCCTTGGTCGATCAGATTCGCGCACCATTCCGACAGTCCGTCGGCGGCACCGATATATCCGGCCAAATGCCCCAGGCGGCGCTGCACCAATTCCCGCGTGGAAATGGCCGCTCCATAAGTTTTGCGGTACTTGGCCCAAGGAATCATGCTGGCCATCATGTTCCGCATGTTACCCGAGGCTGCCGCACACAAGGCGACGCGGCCCAGGTTCAAGCCATGATAGGCAATCGTCAAACCATCGCCACGGCCCGGCTTGAGCAAGTTCTCAGCCGGCACGCGCAGGTTATTGAACTTGATCCCCATGTTATACGTGTGCTTCATCGCATAAATGCCGTAGGGGACGAGTTGGAAGTTCTCGTTTTCCTCATCCGGCAAGTCGACGATCAACACAGCGGGCTTGTCTTCAATCAGGCAAACCAACCCGATCGTTCGTCCCGGCTGCACGTTGGTGATGAACAATTTTTCGCCGTTGACGACATATTCATTGCCCTGCAATTCCGCAACGGTGCTCAGCGCCGTCAGGTCCGAACCGGCACCCGGCTCAGTCAGGGCAAATGCGGAAAGCCGTTCGCCCGAGGCGAGTCGTGGCAGAAAGCGTTCTTTTTGTTCGGCGTTGCCGAAGGTCCGCACCGGATCGACCGCGCCGATACAACCATGCACCGACGCCAACCCGCTGATCGTGGGATCCAGCATCGCCATTTGGGTCAAGAACTGCGCGAAGTTCGCGAACTTCGCGCCTGAGCCGCCATGCTGTTTATCAACCAGCAAGCCCCAATAGCCGGCGCCGCCCAACTCCTGCAAAATTTCGGGGCGGATCTTTTTCTTCTCGTTGAGAATGTTGCCCGCTTCACGATGCTTACGCACGATGGCCAGTGAATCGTCCATCACCTTCGCGACGCCCGCTTCGGGAGAGCTGGTCGTGAAGTCGAACAAATCGACGGGGACCTTACGATCCCAGACCGCCCGGTGCGCTGGACTGTTGGCCGTTTGATACTTCGGCGCAAACATCTTTTCGACTTGATCGTCGGCGCTATCCACAGCCCCGGTGCGACGCGCTTCATCGTCGCTCTTGCCAGCCAGCTTAAAGGCGGTTTCGGCGAAGGACACTTCCTCGCGTTCCGTCTCGTCGGATTGCGAAACCGGTTTAGTCTCCGCTTTGGGGGTTTCGGTGCTCATGCTGTACTCCAGTCTCCTGGTTCCATGCCCAAGTCTGCTGGGCCGATAATGATGGTGTCAGATTCCCAGCGATCAAACATCGCACAGGGCGAATTACGTCCGCGCCAAGTTGTACCCAAGAACGTTGAGGAGGCCGCAGGGAATCCCGGCCGATCCAGTCACCTAGAAAACCGACCGACCGTTCGGTCGGGGTCGATGTTAAGACTGTGTATTATACACGATCATCTTATTACAGCAATAATGGTTTCGGCGTTTTTGCTAGGGCAGTTTCCTATGCCGAGCAGCGGTCAGGCAGGTCGACGGATTGTCCTCGGCAGCGAATTCCACCGCTTTTCAGAGGCGACTAACCCAACCCCAACTCCTATGCAATCGAGGGCTGGCAAACTAACTCTCAAACCGCGGCCATACCAAACTCTGACGCTCCAAAGTGACTGGGTGCAGCAGTTCAAGAATGACGACCGCATTGCCCCCCAAAGGACCATCGGCCCAAAGTGTCATTCCGATCAAATCGTCGCTGGGTAGTTCAACAAGATCGATGGTTTCACCATCGGCGGTCCGTATCGCCGTCAATTCCCAACCGACGATTTGTTTCATAAGCAATGGATTTGACACCGGCACCAAAATCGATCCAATCAGGTACCGACCTCGGCGTCGCTCAAGAGTCATGCCAAGAGAATAATGATACCGCGATACCGATTCACTAAACATTCTTACCGTATCAGGGCTGAGGTACGACGAGCGTGGGTCATAACTGGCAGTGAGGGCATTTAAATAGATGTTGCACAACCGCTCATCAGTCATGTCTTTGGCTTGTTGAGCGATGCGGCGATAGCGCGAGCGAAGACGGTCCGTCACCTCTTGTAGTGGAACGCCGTGCAACTTTTCGATCAGCAACTCCCCCTTGATTCGCAATCGCCAACGTTCCCTCAGTTGGTTATCGTCCGTTGCGAAACCGGGATCACCTAATGGCAATTCCTCATGGTTGGTAAACTCTTGCTCCCTCGCAAGAAATTCTTCCGCCCACGTTGCTGCCTGTTTGACACGTCTCCGGTAACGCTGGCGAACCAATTTTGGAAATTCAAATCGGCCTTGCTTTGCTGCATCGTCGAGACTTTTTTCGAAATGGCGAAACTCCGCAAGGTCTGCCTGCAGGAAATACATCCGCCGCGGATCGAGCCAATCAAAGTATGCCTGAAACCATTTGGAGGAGAGTTCGTCGTTCAGGGGCTGCCTGGAAATATGGGCTTCTTCGAGGGTTTCCACCGCACATTTTATTGTTGCGGCCGGAGAGAAGCTGGCTTCAGCGGCGGAAGTCTGCGCTGTTGGCAATTGAGCCAACACATACGAAGCAGCCGCGAGCGTCATTGGTGCAAGAAACCTCGACCACATCTCGGCACCTCGCATGAAGGAATACCTTTCCTAAGCGGATACGTCGCAATGGTAAAACTAAAGAGAAAACAGAGAAGTGGAGCGGAGGGGACTCGAACCCCCGACCTCTGCATTGCGAACGCAGCGCTCTCCCAGCTGAGCTACCGCCCCTTGTTCTCTTCTTCGTCTTTCAACCGCGTCTTTCAGTCGCGTCTCTCCATCCGCTTTCGTCGAGCCTAGGTCGCAGCGAAACTGTGACTGCCGTGAGCTGATCACAAGCTGATGGAGCCGTTTGTCGTCCTCACCAAGCGTTGACATTGCCGAGGCGTTGTCTCGCTGGACGGAGGGCGAAAGCGGCGTTCATTATAGAGACCGATCAGGGGCTGGCAAGCCTGTGGCGGCGGCAACCTTCGCCCAAAATCCACAAATCGCGTTTATAACAAGATTTGCAGAATGTCAATTATCGCCAAAGGAGTGCTTGACACCTATTTCTGGTACAATCAGAATCAGTAGGTGTAGACAAATTTATTTCGCAGGTTGTGACTGCTAAGGCGAAGACCAACGCAGACGCAACCCTAATGAAATCCGAGGATAAGGTAGAGCGGCTGGTTCTCAGCTCCGTTTCCTCTCCTCAAGACTATCGTGAAATCACCGTGACGAGTTGCCTCTTTCCCCCAAAGGCCCGCCACCGGCAGGTCTCTTGAGTGGGTGACATCCCGTTGCAGGTTTTCGTTTAAGAGTTTGTTGGTCTCCTTAAGACCGTGCCAAGCGATGCATGTTTCGCACCTGCTGGCCAGCGAAGGGGGGACCGGTTTTTGGCCGTGGCGGGAGAATCAATGCAACAGTTAGTCGATTCGGGCAAAATCTCAGCGGACCAGCTTGCCGAGGCGCAGGGCATGGCGGCCAGTATGGGAATTAGCGCCGACGAGGCATTGGTCTCGTTGGGGTATGTGACCGCTGAAGACATCGGTCAGGCCCAAGCATCAGAACATGGTTATGAGTGGGTGGACATCGAGGGCCGGCAAATTCCCATGCAGGTGATCGAACTGGTCCCTGAATCGGTCGCCCGGGAAAACACCGTGATTCCCCTCGCACTGGAATCAGAAGCGCTAATTGTCGCCATCCACGACCCGATGGCCTATGAGGTGTTGGACAAACTGCGCTTCATCCTCGACCGGGATGTCGACGTGGTCCTGGCCTCGAAAGAGGCGATCCAGGCGGCCATCAACCGTCACTACGGCCAAAGCGAAACAGAGTCGGTCGACTCCATGCTCGCGGAATTCACCGAAACGGCGATCGATTTCACCGAAACGGACTACGGCGACGGCATCGACTCCGACGAGGACTCAGAAGCCCCGATCATCAAACTGGCCAACCTGATCATCCACGAAGCGGTCAGCATGCGGGCCAGCGACATCCATATCGAGCCGTTCGATGACCGCATCCGCATTCGCTACCGGATCGACGGAGTACTGGTGGAACGGGACAGCCCACCCCGCCGCCTGCTCGGTCCGTTGATTTCCCGTATTAAAATCATGGCGACGATGGACATCTCCGAAAAGCGGCGTTGCCAGGACGGGCGGATCAAGACGCGTGTCGCCGGGCGAGATTTCGACCTGCGGGTCAGCATTTTGCCCTCCAACCATGGCCAAGCCATCGTGATGCGGATCCTAGACCGAGACAACATTAAGGTCGGCATCCGGAATCTGGGGTTTGGCGAAGACAACTACCGTCGTTTTCAAAATATCATCCGTCGCCCCAACGGAATTTTCCTGGTCACCGGTCCCACGGGAAGTGGGAAAACCACCACCTTGTACAGTGCATTAGGTGAACTAAACCGACCAGACCGCAAGATCATCACCGCTGAGGACCCGGTCGAATATTATCTGCCGGGGATCAATCAGGTCGAGGTGAAGAGCAAAATCGGCCTCGATTTCGGTCGCATTATTCGCGCCATGTTGCGGCAAGCCCCGAATGTGATCCTCGTGGGAGAAATCCGCGATACAGAGACTGCTGACATGGCAATCCAGGCTTCACTGACTGGACACTTGGTATTCAGTACGCTACATACGAACGATGCGCCTGGATCCGTGACACGGCTAATCGACATGGGAGTGCAACCATTCTTGGTCGCATCGAGCTTAATGGCGGTTATGGCTCAACGTTTGGTGCGGGTCAATTGCGTGAAATGCAAAGTCCCCTACGAGCCGGATCCGGGCGAATTGCAACACCTAGGAATTACCCCCGAAGAGGCGGCAAACGCCAACTGGATGAAGGGGAAAGGGTGTTCACACTGTCAACACACTGGCTACCGAGGCCGGTTGGGCGTGTTTGAATTGATGTTCATGAATTCTGTTTTGCGAGACATGACCTTCCGCCGCGAACCGACGCAAAACATCCGCCGCCAGGCACGCCTGTTCGGCATGGAGACGTTAGTGCAAGACGCGACAAAGAAGGCTGTGGAAGGACTTACGACGCTGAATGAAGTTTTCCGCCTCCATTCGGGTGGCCATTAATCTCCAGCGGCGCCGAGCTGCAAAACCTGTGTTAAGCAGGTCGCTGCGGCTGGGGAAACAACGCGGAATCGAATTTCTGGCTGAATCACAAACAGTCTGGGACTCGAAGAGAACTTTGGAGTCGGATAGAGGGACCCTGCAAGCCAGGCGTGGCTCGCGAACGCAGGCGATACCGGGGAGAAGTGGTGAAAAATGCTGCATCGCGTGTCGGACGAGCCAGAGAGCGTCAATGTGCGGAGGTTCGCTTGCAATTGAGTTAGTCCGTCGCAAATCCACTGATTTAGCGATTTGGCGTTTTAGGATAGAAAAGCCAGCAATTCGAGGGATTCCTTGAGTGAGGCGAAATTTCTGCTTAAAGTTCAAAACCTGTCCGAAAGCAGAGGCGGACGTAACGACCAATTTATTCAGATATAAAAATGACACCATGGATCGGCTTAGGCAGTTTGTTGACTATCGTTCCTCGAGTTTCGAGGGAGCGATTTTCTAGGCAGCAATTTTGACGGAAACGACAAGAGAGGATTGATAGAATGAATTGCGGGGACGGGCAGAAAAGATGACCCTCTGAAGTTGTGGGGCATTGCCCGCGCCGGTTGGTGGCTGCATCGACTGGATTAATTTTCGCATTCAAGCGTTTTAGCGAGTTGAGGAGCAATCGCCACATGGCGACGATTCAAATTGATAAGTTGCTGCAAACGGTCGTTAATCAAAAGGCGAGTGATTTGCATATCACGGTCGGCCAGCCGCCGGTGTTGCGGATGGGTGGACGGATGGTGCGTCTGGACACGAAAGTGTTGGAGGCGGACGATTGCATGTCGCTGATGAAAAGCGTGACGCCGGAGCGGAATCAGCAGGAACTGCAAGAGGTCGGGGGGACGGACTTCGGTTTTGCCTTCGGCAAGCTGGCTCGATTCCGTGTTGCGGTCTTCAAGCAACGTGGCAACATCGGCATGGTGTTGCGGCGGATTCCGAACGAGTTTTTAACGTTTGAACAATTGGGTCTGCCGCCGATTGTGCGGGATCTGATCATGCGTCCGCGGGGGTTGTTCTTAGTGACCGGCCCGACGGGAAGCGGCAAGACGACCAGTTTGGCCAGCATGATCAACTACCTGAATGACACCGTCGACCATCACATCATTACGATGGAAGACCCGATCGAGTATTACCACGAGCACAAGAAAAGCACGATCAATCAGCGGGAAATCGGCGTCGACGTACCGGACTTTCCTGAAGCTTTGCGGCGCGCATTGCGGATGGATCCCGACGTGATGCTCGTCGGCGAAATGCGGGACTTAGATACAATTCAAGCAGCCATTACGGCTGCTGAAACCGGGCACGTGGTGTTTGGCACGCTGCACACGACCGGGGCGGAGGGGACGATCAACCGGATCATCGACGTATTCCCCACAAGCCAACAAGAACAGATTCGCACACAGTTGTCAGTGGCCATTATCGGGATTTTGAGCCAGGCCCTATTGCCGCGCAAGCCCAAGGGATTGGTGGCGGCCTACGAGATGTTGGTGGTCACACCGGCGATCGCCAACTTGATTCGCGAAAACAAAACCTATCGCGTGCCATCGAGTATTCAGACCGGTAAAAAGTACGGCATGCAACTGCTCGACGACAATTTGTTCGACCTGTGGAAAAAGGGGATGGTCGAAGAGCACGATGTGGTGAATCGCTCGAATCAACCGGGCGAAATCAAAGCCAAAATTGCCATGGCCAAGAAGGGATTGCTCTCTGAAGACGAGGAAGAGGACGAATTCGATTTTGAGTAGCGTATTCTCGCCGGACTTGAACACTTTTGGTGTTCCCGGTTGTGCCTTGGATCGTGTGGGATTAACCGCACGTATGACTCTAACGAAAGATTGACAATGGCTGCCCGACGACTGGGACAGATTCTGGTTGACCTGGGGTATCTCACCGAGGACCAATTGTGGGATGTCCTTGAGGAGCAAAAACAAAGCCCGGGTGAAATCATCGGCCGTGTCGCGGTCCGTATGGGCTTGGTCACTGAAGATCAAATCAGCGAAGCCTTGGCCGAACAGTGGGGCATGCAGGTCATCAACCTGCCGGAGACGAACATTCCCGCTAAGGTGCTGGAATTGGTCCCCGAGACGATGGCCAGTATCTACAAAATCCTGCCGATCTCGCTCGTTGACAACACCCTGACGGTGGCGATGGCGGATCCACAAAATGTGGGCGCGCTGGACGACTTGCGGAATTTTCTAGGGTACGACGTGCGCGGGGCCGTCTCCTCTGTCGAGCATGTTGAAGAAGCAATCAATCGGTATTATGCCGACAAACAAGACAGCATTGAAGATGTCATCGGTGAGTTAGAGGGGGGAGAGCTCAGCGATGCCAAGATGTCCGACCAAGTCTTTGACTTGGCATCGGTCGAAGAATTGCAGGATGCGGCTCCGATCCGCAAGCTGATCAACATGGTATTGCTGCTGGCGATCAAAGACCAAGCCAGCGACATCCATTTTGAACCTTTTGAAGACGAATTCAAAGTGCGTGTGCGGGCCGACGGCGTGTTGTACGAAATGGTCCCGCCACCGCGGCACTTGGCCAGCGCGATTGTTTCGCGGATTAAGGTCATGGCTGAGTTGGACATCACCGAACGGCGGATGCCGCAGGATGGCCGGATTGAATTGAACGTGGGCGGAAACTCGGTCGACCTGCGGGTGAGTGTCTTGCCGACGATGTTCGGCGAGTCGGTCGTCATGCGGGTCTTGGACCGGACCGTTGTGCAGTTGGACCTCAACAAGATCGGTATGGACGCGGGGATTCTCACAAAATTCCGTGAAGTGATTCGGCGGCCAAACGGGATTTGTTTGGTAACCGGTCCCACGGGAAGCGGCAAAACAACGACGCTGTACTCGGCACTTAATGAACTCAACGACATCGGCACCAAGATCATCACGACCGAAGATCCGATTGAATACGACATCGACGGTCTGGTTCAGATTCCAATTAATCCGGACATCGATGTGACGTTCGCCACCGTGCTGCGGGCGATTTTACGGCATGACCCCGACTTGATTCTCGTTGGCGAAATTCGCGACTACGAGACGGGTGAAATCGCCGTACAAAGCGCGCTGACCGGACACTTGGTCTTTAGCACTTTACACACCAACGATGCGCCGACCGCCATCACGCGTCTTCGCGACATGGGGGTTCCTCCGTTCTTGATCACGGCTACCGTCGAAGCTGTGCTCGCTCAGCGACTCGTGCGGCGGATTTGTACCGAATGTCGCACGCAATTCGAGCCGAGCGATGAATTGCTGATGGAATTGCAGATCCCGATCGAGACGGCGCGGAAGTACAACTTTTATTACGGCAAAGGCTGCGCTCGTTGTAACAACACCGGCTACAAGGGCCGCGTGGGTCTGTATGAATTGATGGACATCAACGACGATATGCGGGATTTGATCGTGGCGGATGCCTCGATCGATGATTTGCGAATACTGGCCCGTAGCCAAGGCATGACAACCTTGCGTGAAGCGGGTTTGAAATTGATTTTTGACGGGCTCACCACGATTGATGAAGTCGTGCGTGAAACCGTGATGGAGAATCTGGATTAATGCGGCCCGCTGAATCAGGGTGACCTGGGCGGCTTGACTGCCTGTTTGAAGGGCATCCGAGATGGGGCGTTTTTGGCGAGTAGTCCGGCGTACGGCGCGGCGGACCGAATGACTATTTTCGTGTTCAAGCCGCTTGTCTCAAGACAGAGTGGGGAAACTTCTGATGCCAAAATTTCAGTTTGAGGCGATGGACCATAAGACGGGTGCCGAAGTCACGGACACCATTGATGCTCCCTCGGAGGCTGAAGCGCAGAGCCTGATCCGGGAAAAAGGTCTACTCGTCACCAAAATCACAGAAACGGGCCGTAAAAAAGCGACCAAAACGGCGACCAAACGGCGTGGTGACGGCAAGAAGCGTGCCTTCACACTTGGTAAAATCAAACCCAAAAAACTTTGCACCTTCACCCGTCAACTCTCGACACTGCAAGATGCCGGCTTGCCGATTTTGCGGAGCTTGAGAATTTTGGAAGGGCAGTCCAAACCGGGTGTCTTGAAAAACACGTTGATGAACGTGATTGAGGATGTCGAGTCGGGAAACACGCTATCCGAAGCGATGTCCAAAAACCCCAAAGCCTTCGACAACCTGTACGTCAACATGGTCAAGGCGGGTGAAGCCTCGGGTGCCTTGGAAATCATTTTGCAACGCTTGGCCGACTTTAAGGAACGCGCTCAAAGCCTGAAGCGGACTGTCCAAGGGGCCATGATTTATCCGGTGATGGTGATTTTAGTCGCCACGTTGATCGTCGGCTTCATCATGTATTGGATCATTCCGAAGTTCGCAAAAATCTTTGAAGACTTCGATACAGAACTCCCCGGCATCACCATTATGTTGATCACCATGAGCGAATTCGTGGTGAACTATTTTTATCTGTTCCCTGCGGTTCCATTCGCGCTTTGGCTGATGAATAAAATCATCAGAAAAAACAAGACGGGCGAGTATATCTTGGACTACATGCTGTTGAAGATTCCCGTCTTAGGCAAAATCGTTTCCAAGTCCACCACCGGACGGACCTGCCGGACTTTGGGAACGTTGATTGCTTCCGGGGTGCCGATTCTCGAAGCCTTGATCATTGCCCGCGATACTTCGGGCAATGCAGTGTTCGTCAAAGCGTTTCAAAACATCTATGTGGCGATTCGCGAAGGGGAATCGATGGCGGTGCCGCTCAAGGAGGCCCGCATTGTCGACGACATGGTGGTGAATATGGTCGACGTCGGTGAGGAAACCGGTGCGTTGGACGTCATGCTCTACAAGATCGCCGACACCTACGATGAGGAAGTCAAGATTTTGGTCGACGGCATGATCAGTTTGCTCGAACCGTTAATGGTCGTCGTGCTTGGTTTCATCGTCGGATTTATTGTCATCGCCTTGTTCATGCCGTTAATCAAACTGCTGAACGACCTGGCATGATTCTTCATGTCGGCGGCACGGACGCGAAACTTTATCACCTCAACAATTGAATGTTTATCCAGCGGGCCTGCTCATCCCCTCGCGGCTACGGCGGAGACTCCTCACCCAAATCACGGCGAGGTTTTCGTAGCCCGACCGGGAGTGGCGGCAATTTTTTGAACCGCGATTTTCTGAACACATCAGCCTTATCCAGCACTAGCTTGGAGCCAGAACGTCATGCACTATCCCCTTCGCCGACGGAATTCGCCGCAACAGGCTCGCCGCGGCTTTACGCTTATTGAATTGTTGATTGTGATTGTGATCATCGCCATCCTCGTCGGACTCTTGGTGCCGGTGGTGATGGGCGTTATGCAAAACGCGCGTATTGCTCAAGTGCGACAGGAAATCTCGCAGCTGGAAAATTCGATCACTGCTTTTAAAACTTCGTACGGCGTCGAACCCCCCAGTCGGTTTGTGCTCTATGAAGATTTGGCCGACTATCTTGTCGCCGATGCCGACCCGGTTCGGGACAGCATTCGCATTAAAAGCGTGACGCAGATCAAAACGATGTGGCCACAGTTTGCTTTCACCGGCACGGTCGATTGGGACAACGGAGCCAGAACGGGACCGTATGTGTTGAACGGCGCTGAATGTTTGATGTTCTTCCTGGGTGGGGTGATTGAACCAGGCTCGAGTCCGCCGCGACTACTTGGTTTTTCTAAAAATCCCGCCGCACCGTTTTTGGGAACAGGTGAATCCCGCGAGGGACCATTCCTAGAGTTTTCCGCTTCGCGAGTTCAGGACAACCAAAACGCCAGTGCTGACGAGGGCTTGGATGGATTGGGCGTGCTGGGGATTCCCGAATACGTGGATACGTTGGCTGGACAAACAACACCCTACTACTACATCCACAATGACAACTACCGCGCTCACGATGATAATGAGTTCGCCGCCTTGTCGCCGCCTCTGCCCGCCGTGTTGTTGCCCCGCGCGTATAAGCAGGGGGATTCGGCACGCAGTTACTACAAGGAGAAGACCTTTCAAATCATCTCGCCGGGATTTGACACCAGTTACGGAGCCGGTGGGTCTTACGAAATCGACGACACCGCTCACGACGGCACTGCCGGACATATTGACGTAAATGACCGCGACAACATCACCAATTTTGCACCGGCCGAGCTACGACCGTAAGTGTACTTTTCGTAACGAGACCCTGGGAGCAATCGGGACTCATGACAAGCGATATTCCTCATAAGCGACGGCGCGGATTCACGCTCATTGAGCTGTTGGTCGTGCTGGTGATTATTTCACTCTTAGCTGCGCTGGCGATCGGAGTGATCGGCGCCGTGATGGGCAATGCACGGACCGCTGCCACGTCGGCGACCTTGACCAAGATCAACGGACGCATCAAGGACCGCATCCAGACGCTCGCCGAATTGGACTATGAGCAATATGAACTCCTGGCGGAAAACGATGGCTTCCAACGTAGCAACGAGAAGAAAGTCGTCGCCCGCAAAATCGCCATGCTGGAAGCCTTTCCGCAGACTTGGGCCGAGTTTGACACTCTGTTCCCGGAATTAGTTACCGAAATCACGAGCAAATACGGATCGAACACATTCACCCCCGCCACCGAAAGTGCGGAGGTGCTGTACTACATTCTCACCGAGGGGCCGATTCCCGGCAGGGGTCGACGCAAAGTTATCTCCGGCGTGGGGCAGGTCCAAGCGGATGAATTCAATAGCTCCGACACCTCTGACATCGATGGCGACGGACTGTTGGAATTCGTCGACGGTTGGGGAAATCCCTTCCGGTTTTATCGCTGGCCGACACGGCTGGTTCGGCCAGATGGTGCAGGTGCGACCATAACCGCCGCTCAGCTGGCCAATGCCCAGGTGATCATCCCTTCACTGACGGCGGCGAATGCGGTCAAAGACGCCAACGACCCGTACGATGCGATGGCCGCTTCGAATGATCCGGACCAGTTTGAAAGCGCCTACTTGACACCGAGCACCTACAACGTGCCGTTGGTGATCTCTGTTGGCGAAGATGGAGTTCTCGGTTTGTATGAACCGACCGATACGTCGAATTTTGGGAACCTGGCAAATTATGAACAGACGCCCGGCAACGCTATCGATCCCGCGAATTTTGAAAACCTGTACGACAACATTAGCAATTTGAATAACTCCGCCGCCGGCAACTAATCCGTCGCGTTGGCGACAAGCTGTTTGAGACTAAGGTAGATCAAACTATGCGTAACAAATATCAGACCAACAACGGCGACCGCCGCGGCGGGTTTACGCTGGTTGAAATGCTGATCGTGATTGCGATCATCGCCATCTTGGCGGCGGTTACGGTGACGGCGATCTACGCCACCGCCAACAGCGACCGCATCCGCGGCGCCGCCCGGCAAATGCAATCCGCCATGCAAGGCGCCATGGCCAAAGCCGCCCGCGCCAAAAAACCAATCGGCGTGCGGCTCGTACGCGATCCGCTCGACTCAACCGGAACCGCCAGCCAGACGATCAGCAGCATGGTTTTCATCGAGCAGTTGGATGACTTCGAAGAAGGGCAGATTCAATTTGAAGAGGCTCCGACCGGCACAGGGGTCTTACGATACATTAATCACATCAATGCCGAGCCCACTTGGGAAGAGCTACGTAACCGTGGCCTGCTCCCTGACATAACACGAATCAAAGTCACCGTTGCGGGGACCGAACAAATCTACATCGTCAATACCACGGAAACTGGTACGGGCGATGCCAACCCCGACCAACTCATACTCATTTCATCTGAAACGTTCACCACGGCTGCTCCGTCAGGCAGGATCACTCCCCATGCATCAAGCCCGGGCTTATCCACTGTTTTGTCCGAATACAAACTTGAAATGGGGAACGGTCCGCTGGCAAATCAAGAGCCGTTAGAGATGCCCAACGGGAATGTGATCGACCTTTCTTACAGCCAAGTTCCGGCTGCCTGGTTAGAACAACAAACCGTTCCGGACACGACCGACCCCATTCCCGGGGGCTGGGTGAAGGTCGCCGATTTGCCGGCTTCCAGCGAATTCATCATTCAACGACAGATCGACATCATGTTTTCCCCGCAGGGCGTTGTGACTGGGCCGCTGGCAGCGGCGGGGAAGATTCATCTGATGTTGGCCGAGATCGAAGATACCTTGGTCAATCGCGCGCCGGAATTGGCCGAAGGGGAGAATATCATCACTTCGATTTATACCAATACAGGCAATATCGCGGCAGCACCGGTGGATAAAACGAATCCGCCGGCGTACTACAACTTTGCGGAATCTGGAGAGGTGGCCGGACGATGAATAGACGTACGAACCGACCCATCCGCTCGGCAACTTCGCCCTCCACCCTTCGTGGCGGTGTGACGTTGGTCGAGGTCTTGATGTCCCTATTGGTCGTGGGCGTTGGCCTGGTGAGTGTAGCGGTCTTGTTTCCGCTCTCAATCCTGCGAACCATCGAAGCGACACAACTGACCTCGGCAACGATGGTACGGTACAACGCGGAAGAAATGATCGATGCGTTTCCGGCTCTTGCTTTTAATCCCGATGGGGACGCAGATGTCGCTGAACACGCAAACACAAATTATATTGTCGATCCGTTCGGGTTCGATGTGCTGACCACGCTCTCCGGAGCGGCAGTGCCCGCCACGGGCGCATCACCTGTCCCCTTTGGTGGGGTTCCCGGTGCGTCAGGAGATCCGGGAGTTTTAGAGCGTTTTCCCGGCTCAATCGCCACGGGCACAATCATTCCCGACTTGGGCCCTCCACCCAACCCTTCGAGAGCAGTCAATTTTGTAACGCAGCCTGATAGTTGGGACACGCTGCTGGATGAAACCAGTTCCATTCCCGCCAATTATCTCCCGGCGACTCCGTCGATCGAATTTCCCGGCGCTGCTGCGGCGATCGGTCTGACGGCGGACTACGATGGGACGGTTCTGGGTGTCCCGGTGTACCGCGCCATCTTTTTCGATGCGACGGGCGATCGAAGCCACACGCGGGTGTTAACCGGCATTACGAATATCGCCAACAGTGTCCTGACCTGGAACGACCCGTTGCCAAACGGTTTCACCCCCGCAACCGCTTGGTTGCAGGCGCAGGAACGGCATTACTCATGGTTACTGACAGTGCGGCGCGGCACCCCTTCAGACCATCCTGGCCCGGATAAACAACCGGGCGTCGCGGGTGTAGATGATAATAGTGACACCGTGATTGATGACGTCGGGGAATTAGGCTGGCCCGGGTCGGATGACCTATTAAGCGAAAACGCGCTAATTGAAGTGGTCGTCTTTTTCAACCGCACACCAGAAAACGGCGACCCGATGTCCGATCCCCCGACTGGGGCCGATGCATTGGCGGAAAGCGCTTATCCATTGCTGGCACCGGGTTTCCAACGGGGAGTCGCTACTGTTTCGCTGGATTGGGGCACGAATCCTGAACCATTCCTCAAGGAAGGGAAGTTTATATTTGATCCCGAAGGGGCACGGTGGTATCGCATTTTGAAGATCACCAGCACCGGCGACACCAGCGCACGACTCGACCTGGACCGCGGAGCTGAAACGAACAGCGTGTTCAGCGAGGACGCGGCGGAACAGGGATTGGGCGTCTTTTTGCCCGGTATCGTGGATGTCTATCCGATTGCTCGTAAATCGGCCGAGTTTTGATACCGCGTGGCCTCTCCCTAGATGGAATGGCCGAAACGTGCCTCTCTCGCGAGTTGCATTTTGAACACTTATAAAGTCAAACAAATCATGAATCCGATCTCCCGCACACCCCGAGCCGTCACGCAACCGCGACGTGGTTTTACGCTCGTCGAATTGCTTGTGGCGGTGGCGTTGGTCTTGTTGTTGATGACGCTGTTCGCGCAAATCTTTGCCACGGCGACCGGTGCTCTCAGCACCCAACGTGGGATTGCTGAAAACGACCAACGCGCTCGACGGTTACAAACAACACTCGCCAGCGACTTGTCACGAATGACTTATCGCGCGTTGGTGGGTACTGACGGAATCGTCCCCATTCTCGATGACAACATGTCTGGCATTGCCTGGGAACCGGTAGATGGTTTGCAAGAGGGATACTTTTACCTGGCAGAAAATGATCCCAATAACGATACCGACGACGTACTGCAATTCACGATGCAGGCGCACGGTTCCCAGATTTGGGCCGATACTGATATTCCCCCATTTGTCGGCAGGGCGCTGTTCATTCCCAATGGCGATGCTGCCACAGAACTCAATCAGCCGGAAGCGGACGACGGGAACCTGACCTGGAACGGGGGGGCCGGTACGTTAGAGATTGCCCTCGAAAACGAAAACAGTCGCGGCGCCTCCCAATTTGCGGAGGTGGTGTACTTCCTGCGGCATGGAAACCTGTACCGGCGAATGTTATTGGTTCGTCAACAGTTCGCTCCTTCCTCATCGCCGGACCACCCGGATTTGAACAGCGTGAACTATGGCGGGACGAACACCTTCTGGAACGACTTCGATTATTCGGCATTTTTCGACAATGACGCAGTCACACCCGCCATGGTGATGCTGGATCAAAACGCATTGAATAACCAAACGGGCGCCGCTATTTCATTGGGCATGCCCAAGTACCGGTTTGGTTTTTGGGGCGACTTCCAAGTTGCCGAATCGGGGATGCCCCGGGAATTCACGGATGTCGCCGAAACGAATTTCATTGGTCGCTTCACCCACGAAGAGACTTCGAATCCGAACTTTCTCTATCCCGGGCAGGATGTCGCTGCGGGAAATCCGCACATGGATCGTCTGACCGCACTGAACTACGATGCCGCTCGCGGGATCGTGACCGACGGGACCGCAACAGTGGCGGGAACGGCGCCGTGGGACCTTGCTAACGGCACACGGCGGTCGGAGGACATTGTGCTGAGCAATGTGCACTCGTTTGATGTGCAGGTCTATGACCCCGCCGTGGGAGACTTCGTCAATCTCGGCCATTCGATACCGGGTGGAGATTTCAACCGGGCGAATAATCGAAACGTGGGAGCCGACGGCGCCCCCGGTGAAGCCGGGACGGACGACGACGGCATCAATGGAGTGGACGACGATGGCGAGCGGGGTTGGCCGGGCACCGATGATTACGGCAACCGCTACGACACTTGGCACCGGGATGCGACACTCATCGGAGATCTAGGATCCCCTTATGCCGTTATGACAGCGGGGCCAGATTTAGCACCCGGTGTAGTTAATTTCGATGACAACTCAGATGGCGTCGATGACGATGCCGGGGAACTGGGGTGGATCGGTACAGATGACGTCGCTCTCCGCGCGATCAAAATCACGATTCGTTATCTCGACACGACCAGCAATCAGATGCGGGACTTGACGATCGTGCATTCGTTCGCCGATCGCGACAGTAATTAACACCGCACGAACAAAATAATTGCAGTCCAGGGCAAACCGACGCGGCAAAACGCGTAATAAGAAGTACAGCAGTCAATCAAGCCGGGCCAATTCAGGTCTGCGGACGTTACAGCAAACGCAGGAGTGATTCGATGCGATCCAAACTCGCGAACAACCCAACCGGCCGCCGGGGCATTTTGAGCGGCCGACGTATGCCGCAAATCGCTGCCGACCGTGGCGGATCGGTGTTGATTGCCGTGCTGTGGCTGATGGCCCTGTTGTGGGTCTTGGGAATCTTCTTTTTCCTATTCGCCAACACCGAACAAAACGCCGCGCAGCACTACTCCGATGCGGCCAAGGTTGACAACCGTTGCGGCGTCGATCCTGACGTGTTGTGGGACTGGGCCTTGCGGCAATTGATTGTCGGCGCGAATTTCGACGACGACGGCGATTTCGACATCTCAGTCGGCAATCTCGATACGGAAAGCGAGAGCGCTCTGTATGTGTTCGACAATCGCAACCGGTTCAAAGTGACACGGCACTCGATATTGGGGCATGTGCTGGGCAACGACTTGCACGCGTACAACGGCGAAGGGATCCATCTGATCACCGACATCAATGGCAACCCCGCCGTCGATCAGGACCGCGACGGCGTAGCCGATGCGGATCAGTCGTTGCTGGAGACAAATTATTCGGCCGTAACCAATGGGGGAACCCCCTTCGACGTATCGAGTTTGTCGAACCCGCCGCCGACATTGGATGCCGGTTATACGTCACCGGACATCAACGCACCGTTTTTGGCCTACCTGGGTACCACACCTGATGGCACACAAGTGTTGAAACCTTCGTTTCATAACCCGCAGTATCTGCGCGACGGCGGAGCACCGATCACGGACTGGGACACAGCGAACACCATCGACTTCAGCCGTCGCGTATTTCGCCCGCATGTGAATCATCAATCGATGGATAGTGCAGGGACCCCGTACTCGCGGTATCTGACATCTCAATTCACCAAACCGGATGGGGTCATTGTCGAACCGTTTCAGTTTACAAACAATGCTACAAATATTTTTAATCTGAACGAAGGAGTCTGGACCGGCGCCGGAACAATTGAATATGACGCGGATCCGGATGGCGATGGGGTCAAAGAAGCGGTCTGGATGGATTTAGGATTTCCATTACAAGAGTGCGACGGCAAGCTCTTCAAAACGATGTTCGCCGTGACGGTACTGGATGCGGATGGTTTGTTGAACGTGAATGTGGCGGGTAACACGACGGGGACGCGATTTATTATGTCGGGGGATTTCGATCCGACGACAGGTGTTCGCTTCAATCAGTCCAACCAAGGATTGTCCCCTTCGGAATTGAGCCTGCACTATGCGTTCTCAGCGGACCCCCTGACCGTTGCGGACACCAACCCGGCGTGGAATTCGGACCGGGCGATGTTCGGCATCAACCCGGCGGCCATTGACCGCGAAGCGTTGGCCAACATGGAGACCTTTAAGTTACTGCACGGTAGCGCGACATATACCGAGCCGACCCCTGGCACGTATGTTTTTGATTCGGCGTTGGCGGGACGTTACGGCGACATCGATTTGTTAAACGACCCGAGCAACGGCGTGCTGCTGAATGTTCCACCGAATCCCAACCCTAATTTGTACCCGCAGCCGGGGACCCCCGGGGCCGATGATGACGGCGACGAGAATCAAGTCGCATCCAACGATCCGTACAATCCGTTCACGCTGGCGCAGCCGCTGGACATCTCCGGCGGGGGGCTGACGATCGACATCTCCAGCGGTTTCGGCACACAGCCGGTTCGCCCCACAGGTATTGCCGACCCGTTCCGCTGGCTGCAGTACAACGACTACGCGATTAACCCCGCTGCAATTAGCTACGAAGACATTTTTGCAAACTTAGCAATCTGGACGGCGCCCAACATGGCACCCGCCACCTTCCAACGGGACGAAGCGGACGAGATGTTTGTGTTGCCGGGAAATGAAGACATCCTAGGACTGGCCAGTCGCGACGCCGCATTTTCGGTGGAGGAGATGGCGGGGTTGCATAAGAGCGACAACGACCCAGATGCCAATTTGGTGAATTCACGATTGAAAGAACTGCTGCCAATCACATTAGGGGCAACAGTCAATGCCGACTTGCGTAAGCAATTTACCACGTCAAGCTGGGATATGCGACGTTTCGGCCGGGCAATCGGCGACCCGACGGCAGCACCGGCAGTGGCTCGGCCTTGGGAATTCAACGACGATGTGACCGTCGACTTCAACAGGTTTCCACCGCAATTCGGAGATCCTTTCGGGACGCCAGTCCCCCCATCGCGCCATGAAGAGGGCACCGCTAGCCCGTTGGATCCTTTTCGTCCCGAGGTGCGGCGGCTGCTGACGATTGAGATCCCGGACCCAGCAAACACCGATCCCAGCTCCCGCGACGATTGGCGGCAAGGCCGGTTGAGCTTGAACCAGATCTTGGTTGGGTTCGATACCGATGGCACACCGATCTATCGAGATTTGACGCCGCATCCGACCAACCCCACCGCGGGTGGCGCGCAGATTCAACCAATGGTGCATCAGAACCTGGCACCGATGACACAAAGTAATATCTCCAGCGGCGACTACAATGCAGCGCTGCCGTATCCCTTTGGTACCTACCCAGCAGACGGAGTGGCCCAAGAATGGTGGGCACGTTACGACCGGCAGCGTCTTGCTCGGGATATTTATGTTTTGCTGTACACGTTGGGCGGCGGAACCGATTTCGATGTCACTGCCGGTCCACCTCAGTATTCTGCCGAGCAGTTAGAAGAGATGGCGCAGTTTGCTGTGAACTACGTGGACAGCATGGATGCGGATAACGTCATCACAAGATTTGAATACGACGGCGATCTTTCCGATGGCTGGAGCCCAGGGGCCGGCCTGCAGGTCTATGGCGTCGAAGCCCAGCAATTGACGTTCAGCGAGGTTTTGGGCATCCGGCAGCCACAGATTCTGTCCAACCATACCGCCACGCTGCATGACGAGTTGAACAAGGATCACTATTCCCTGCACATCGAACTGCGAAATGCCAGCCCGCATCAGGTCGACTTGAATGACGGGACTTGGCGGATTCGCCGAAATGATGAAGGCAGTCTCGACAACGGTGTGATCGATGTAGGGGCGACGAATGAAAACGCCATGATTTTTGGGTCCGGCGCGGGAACCGTTTCGGCGGGTGGGCAGTATACGATCGCCATCAATGACGGCGATAACCCGTTCCCCATCCCCAACCAACTCGATCAGCACCCGGCCGATTTTCGCGTCGATTTCGATCAAGATGGTGATTACGATTTGATCTGTCCGAACGTCGCGGATACTGGGATTGGCAATGCCACTGCAGTCGCCGACCCAGCGATGTTTCCCGGACCGCTCTCCAATCTCGATACTTCACACAGCTCCCACGACGACGGCCGGTTTAGCTTGGCTTGGGAGGCGCCGAACCCGGCGACACCCGATCCGAATTTCCGCGGCGATTTTCTCAACCCACAGATGACCTCTCTGGGCACGCTAAACATCAGCCAGTTTGAGCTGGTTTTAGAACGTCGCCAAAATTTGGATCCCTCCACCGGTTTGCAGGACACCGGTCCGAATCCCAATCCGGACGATTCCCGAAACAAATGGATCGAAGTGGACCGCATCGTCGTTGAGTTCAAGCTATTCGGACTGGAACAAGGCGACACCGCTCCGCAGATCCCCGGTCGATTGGAAACGTTGAAGAGCAGCGAACGGGTCGAGCCATTCGCTCAGGATAATCCGCTCCCCACCAACACAACCGCAGCGCCGTCGCCGAACAACCGCTACAACTCGGTCGGACTCGCCATGAATTCGGTCTCCCCCGCGAACTTCCAAATGTGGCAGCCGCATTTTGATCGCTATTATTCATCGGCCATGGAATTGCTGTCGGTGCCGTTGTACGGTCCGGACCAAGTGATTCAAAAACTTGCGCAGCCGATGACCTTGCCACTGCGTTTGGGCTTCAACCCCACAGGATTGGGCGACCCAGCCGGTACGCGGCGGCGTATCGCACAAGAAAAATTCCTCTTCCCCGAATTGGACAACAACCCCAGCAACGCGCCGGTTGTCGGCGACAATCGTTGGTACCGGTTGTTTGAGTTTGTTGAAGTTCCCACGCGGATGCACGAGTTGCTCGGCGATCCGGGGCGTGTGCCGGGAAAAATCAACCTGAACACGATTCGGCACATGGGACCACTGGGCGCCATGATCGACGGCCCGCGTGTGCATGGCCTCGATTTGCTCTCTCTGGATCCGACAGATAGTACGAGCACGGTTATTCCCGGACAACGCGATTGGTGGAGAGAGTTCCTGGCCGCTCGTGACGCCGTGCTGTTGCCCGATGGTACGCCTGTTGCCCCTAATGGGCGTGACCCGGTTACAGGTGAATATCTGCCGGGGCTGGCCGGATCGCGGCCGTTCCGTGATTTTGCACAATTAGGTGCTGGGGACGGCCTGGCAATCAATGACACATTGTTGCGGTCACTGCCCGGTGATGACTTCGGTGTTGACCAAACCGGGCGACGTTTGTTCGAAGTGGGCTCCAGAGCTCAGCACGACGGCAGCGCCAGCCCCTCTACGGATTATTACATGCGACACCGCTTGCTCTCCAAGGTTGCCAATCATGCCACGACACGCAGTCACGTCTATATCGTGTTTGTAGAAGTCGGTTTTTTCGAGGTGGTTGAACCGACTCCTGGGCAGCCTCAAATTAGCGGAACGACGACTTCAACCGGACATCGCGGATTTTTTGTAGTTGACGTTTCCGATCCGCTGGGAAATGACGCGTATTCACCAGGGACTTCAGGATCGCGTGGTCGGTTCGATTTCCGGAAATTTGTGAAATACCGACGGACGATTGAGTAGTGGAATCCCAAGTTTTTAGGAATTCTGCGTCTGGTATGACAATTGCATTGTGAATAACTCGAAAATTACGCGTTTTTAGACTATGACAGGCTACAGCATCATGGCAATAATGGAAGGGGCGTGCCTATTGTCGAGTTTCAACTGAGAATAGCAGCTCATCGAGGGGATTTCTCTCGACTGCCAGCAGCTATTGTGTACCAATGTGCGGGACGATCCATTGTCGATTTCTAAACCCGCATGAATGTCCAAGTCCTTGAAAATTAAGGACGTTACGACAAACGCGACCAGAAAATCGCAATCGGTTCAAGAGACGTAAAACATCGAGTGATTCGAAACAGAAACGGCTTCGCTAGCTAATTCGGGCGGGCCAAACGGGACTCAACTTCACACACCACCAGTTCATTCAAACGGAGAAGTTCACATGAAACGAAGTAGCCAACGAAATGTAGCAAAATGCCGCAAAGGTTTTACATTGATCGAATTACTTGTGGTAATTGCGATCATTGCCATGCTGGTCGCCTTGATCAGCCCGGCCGTTCAAAACGCTCGTGAAGCAGCCCGCCGGACACAATGCATCAACCGCCTGAAAAACTTGGGCTTGGCGATGCACAACTTTGCCAATGGCCGTAACGGAGCCTTCCCGGATCTGCACAGCACCTTGTCGTACAACGACGGATCCGCCGATGTGGAGCGGGATGTCGCCTGGACGTACGCCCTGTTGGGATACGTTGATCAACGCCCGATCGCGGACAACTTTCAAAGTTTCTATGACTCCCCAGGTGGTGTGTTGACGACCGATCCAGGTACGGCACAGTTGACCATTTTCACCTGTCCGGATGACTTGAACAATTCCAGCGCCCCGGGTGGTTTGTCGTATGTCGTCAATGGCGGTATCGGCGCGTTCTCGCTGGCTGGTGGAGTTGGTCCTGGTTCTGGGGAAGACGGTTCAGCGTATCCCGGCACCGGATCCAGTGTGGGACTTCGTGACGGTGTGACTGACCCGACCTACGGTCATGATCCGGCTTTCTCGAATAACGTTGACTGGAACGGCGACGCAGCCTTCGACTCGATCGACCAGACGACTGCTTTCAGAACGGGAGTCTTCTTCCGTCCGAACAATTTGATCAAGATGACGATCGACCGGGTATCGCGCGGTGACGGTCTGCAAAACACAATCCTCATTACGGAAAATATGAACGCCGGTTCTGATGGCGATTGGTCCAGCCCCCGCTTTGCCAATATGGCTTTTGCCGTCAACGCCAACGTGGATGGTAGCAGCATTCCGCAAAACTTTGGTGCCGCCGGTCGCGGATTGCTCGACATGCCTGGTAGTGCCGAGGACTGGACGGGTTCGCAGTTGAACGATGCGAATGAAGGAATCTTGCCGGGAGCCAGCTTCGCCCCCAGTTCAGGACACCCCGGTATTGTCGTGGTGTGTTGGGCTGATGGTCGTGTGAAAGCTCTCAACGATACCATCGACCAGCGTGTTTACGTTCGTCTGGTTACGCCGGACGGAACCCGTGGCGGTCAGTTGGTCCAAGACGACAGTGCCACGGAATAACTAATAGCTGTTCCCGTTTGAATGCGGGTGCTGTGAAAATAGGATCCCATGGTTTCCTTTGCCGGAAACCATGGGATTTTTTTGTTGAGTTTGATGTTCGTTGCACTGGTCGCTGCTGGACGGTAAGTCCTCCGCTTAGCGCAATGCCGACGAAGCGATTAACAGCGGCGATGCCGTCCCCAACGATGATGCGACCAAGTCCAGCGGCGGTGGCAGTGGTGGTGGCCATGATTGTGGGGTTTCGGCGGCGGATTCTCCTCTAGCCCATCGATCACTTTGTGGGTTTGACCCACCAGCGCCGCGTGGTCCGCTTCGCTGATGTGTCCCCGCGCCTCGGCCCAATCCAATTGGCGGATGTATTTGGTCAGCAAGAACGTTACCGCTTTGGTATGGCCGCTGCCGTGTTCGGATAACCTCAAAGCGATTTTCAGCGTGCAAGAGAGCCGGAATTGCAACCTGCGAGGCAAGTTGAGTTGATCCGTAGCATCCTTCAGATCCTGGATCGTTGGCGTGTCGGTTTCCACATCCACCGTGCGATCGAAGTCGGCAAAATGATCGCCATTGGCAAGATGGTTGCCGGCAAGATCGGTCACACCACCGGCACCATCGCTCGCCGTACCATCACCGTCGATGATCAAGCGGAAATTGTCGTTGTATAGTTGATCCAACGCATTCACGACGATTTGGTCCGTCTCGGCATTGTATTGCACGGATGCGATGGCGACTTCCGTCTCATCCCCATCGTTGAATGGATCTCCGTCGCCGTTGGCATCGCCATTGGCCTGCAGGATTGTGTAATTGGCGGCATTCTCGGCGGCGATTGCGTCGAGATCGTCATCATTCATTTGCACGACAAACGATTGACCATCGTCGCTGAGTTCTACCGATTCAACCACCGGGGGATCGGTATCGGTGACCACAGGCACTTGCTCGTAGCTCAATTCCAACGTCAAGCTGGTCGGACCGCTATTGTTCACCAATGCGGACGGGGTGACGGTGAAACTGATCGTCCCATCGGCCGCCAAGGATTCCAACAATGATTGCGGCAGAATGATCGTCGCGGTCGATTCGTCGTGGTCTACCCCATCGGCCAGGAACAATTGGTCGACATATTGACCCTCGGCGCGCAAGACAAGGTTTTCTAAAAAGAAGTTCAGGTCACCATTGGCTCGAATAGTCAGGGTCGCATCGCCGTTGGGAGCCGGCAGATCACTGAAATCAAACGTCAAAACGTTGGGAAAAAAGAGGTTGTTTGTCTGAGTCTGACTGGCTGTGAACAGTTCCCCTTCTGTAGCATCCAGCGACCGCACCTCAACGTCGTCGACGAACCAGTCATCGGTATCGATCGCCGTGCTTCCACCGGTCATCATGAAGCGGAATTGAAAATTGGCATGCAACGCATCGGTCGGCAACGCGACCGTCATATGCCCGAATTCCTGCATATGGCTGCCGCTGCCGAGCTTGCGATCCATGTCGACCCAATCTCCCGCCGCATTGCGATATTGCAGCACGAGATCGTTACCCGTTTCGACAACGTTTCCTCCGCCACCGCGCTGGAAGCGATAGGTGAGCGTCACGTTTGATTCGTTAGAGAGATCGAGGGCGACCGATTCCAGCACATCGCCCGTGCCAGCGGCGCCGTTGATGCGTGCAGCGTAGGGGGCTGAGGGTTCGTCGCGACCGACATCGTCAATCGTCGCATTTTGAACCGCCGACCAGTTCGCAGCATCAAACTCGGTCGAATCGAAGGTGTCACTGAACAAGGTCGCGGACATTACGACTCGTTCTTCGAGTGGTTCCAGCCCCAGCGAGTTCTTCGGCCGTTTGAGCTGCCTGGAAGGGGAGGGGGGACGAATGGGAAAGTGAAAACCATCAAGCAGATTCGACCAAGGCGACATGATAGGCCCCGACGTGCGTAAAGCACGGTTGCCGCGCTACATGGTCCCTCGAACAGGTTTTCCAACCGCTGTTTGAAACCGAACCGAGGGTGCAACGCGTTGGATTAAATGACCATCCATGACAATCCTCCACGAGCTCCATAGCGAGGGGCCTGACTGTTGACTTCATCCGTCAATTCAACCGTAGCTCACGGTATTGGGCGAAGCAAATCGAACTGCGGTATAATTATTGCTGCAGTCCGAATTTCTTGTTGGGCGGGCGGGACACAAAAATCGACCGAGCGTTTAGATTGGTTGGTCAGTCAGTCGACCGGCGCCAATGGGTCAGGCTTGGGAGGCACATATCGGTTTGCCGCCGGAAAGGCTTTGCCTTTCTGCTTTGCGTTGTGGTACGATCAGGGGCTTAACGGTTGCACTAGCCACCCGGCAACGATGGTCGGAATGGCCAGCCACTGCTGATTCGATATTTCGTAGACAATGACTTTCTATTGATTGCCAAACGCTCATGACTCATTCTCGCCGAAGCTGTCTGCTGTTTTTGATGTTGGCGGCCCTGGGCTACGCGGGATGCGGCTCCGCCAAGTATGAAGAACGTCTCGCAGCGACATCGACGATGTTTCGGCACAAAGAAAAGCTGAACCAAAATCTACAGGGAATTTTTCACGACGAGGCCACAGGGATTCAGATACGCCCGCTCGCCGGATTTGACCGCATCGCTGCACCCGAAGCAATCGAAGGGCCGGATGGAGAAATGATTGTCCCCGAGTTGGACGATCGCCAGCCGCCGTTTTTTCTTGAAGAACTCCCCGGCATGATTGCCGCTTGGAAGTTGCCAGTGACTGCTGTCGTGGGAGGCGATACGCAAAGTTCCACGGCCTATATGTACGTACTCAGTAGTCTAGGACCAATGAACCCCGACGCCGACGATTCGGGTTTCCGCACACTCGTACTGGATATACTGAATCGTGAACTGGATACAGACCTCAGTGGTGGGTCACTTCACGAATCGACTTATCCACAAGATAGCCAGGACGGTTTTGTTCCCAAAGTGGCCTACCTCGAACGGTCCGTTGTGCCCGAACGGTTGGTCGATGATTTGTCGATGGAATTTTCCGTCTACTTCCACGAATCCGGAGAGGACATCGTCTGTGTGATGATTGTCCTTCCCAAAAACGTCTCCGGGCTCAACGATTATCTGAACAAGATCGAACTCAGCCTGCAGACGTTGGGGATCAAATCCCGGAAATCTGACTCGGGGAATTTGAGCGGAGACGGGACCAAACCGGCCCGCTCCGGCGGCATGTAGAACGGTGACGGGAATTGGCAAAGGCATGGCGTCTGTCGGTCAAGTCGTGTCGTTGCCCGCGATTCCCTCGGCCAAGCGTTCGGCCAGTGCGGCGTTGCTCTCCTCGACGAACTGCGCATAGATGCTCGTCACCATCGGATGCGCATGGCCCATTTGCCGTTGTAGAAACAATAGGTTTCCGTCGGTTTTTAAATAGCCCAAATAGCCGTACGTATGTCGCAGCACCTGCACGCTCGCTTTGGCCCCTAGTCCGGCCGCCGTCAGAATGCGTACCACACGGCGGTACAGACCAGTCCGTTCATAAGGCCGTCCGCGTTCGTTGATGATCAACGGTTGTGAGGCATCGTTGGCAGCGACTTCTCCTTTCAACAACGCCGGCCGGATCTCAGCGATGTATTCTTGAATGCGGCGACTGATAAATTGCGGGATATACACCTTGCGGTCTTGCCGGGGCGTGCCAACGACGTCCAACACAGCTTCGCCCGGTCCCAGTCGCGCGTCCCGGACGGTCAAACGACAGAACTCGCTGTTGCGCAATCCGGAATAAAGCAGGCCCGTGATAATCACCCGGTCCAGGACCGCCGTGTTCAGCGCTTTGCCGGTCGCATCGACGATTTGATCGTCGAGATAGCGATTCAACTGTTCAATCTCCGGCAGCGAGAGAAAATTCTCGCGTGTCAGTTCCCATGCCGCCCGTTTCATGCAGCCACTCCTCTGCCCGGTTCGGGATGCCTAATCGTACCGTCGCAGAGAGTACCGCAACAATTCCGATACGTAAAGTCGCTCAGTGGTGTTCCTCGAGGAACGGGCGTCATTCCGCGACAAGGTGTATTTCGAGCGTTTTAAGGCTGACAGGCAGCCCCAAACGTGATAATACCCTCTAAGACAACAAGACATCCCAAAACCGCCGGACCGGATTTCATGCTCTGCACCGTATCCGCCGAAAACATTTGATCATGCAAGGAGGCGTGAATGGGTGTTCCCATTTCGCAGATGTGGACCGTTGCGTCTTACGTATTGGGTAAAAAAATACGCGGTGTGCGACGGTATCCCATTGTATTGATGCTGGAACCGCTCTTCCGCTGCAATCTCGCTTGCGCCGGCTGCGGGAAAATCCAATACCCCACGGATATCCTTAAACAGAATATGCCGGTCGACAAAGCCCTGGCTGCTGTCGATGAATGCGATGCGCCGATCGTCTCGATTCCCGGCGGGGAGCCGCTGTTGCATCCGCAGATTCATGAAATCGTCGAAGGCATCGTCGCTCGCAAGAAATATGTCTACCTTTGCACGAACGCCATTTTGCTGGAAAAACATCTGCACCGATTCAAGCCCTCGAAATATCTCAGCTTCTCCGTGCATGTCGATGGCTTGCGCGAGGAGCATGACGAAGCGGTCTGTCGCGATGGAGTGTATGACGTCGCGATCGCCGGAGTCAAAGCGGCGATCGAACAAGGCTTTCGCGTCACGACCAACACGACGCTGTTCGATAATGCCGACCCGGTCCGCTACCGCGCGTTCTTCGATGCGATGACCGACCTAGGCGTCGAGGGGATGATGATTTCTCCCGGCTACAGTTATGAAAAAGCCCCCGACCAGGATCACTTTCTCAAACGGGAAACGACTAAGAACATCTTTCGCCGTTTGTTGGACAATCCCGATCGCCGCTGGCAGTTCAACCAATCGCCGTTGTTCTTGGAATTTCTCAAAGGGGATTGGGACCTCACTTGCACACCGTGGGGCAATCCGACGTACAACGTTTTCGGCTGGCAAAAACCGTGTTACCTGTTGCAAGAAGGTTATACCGAGACGTTTCAGGAATTGCTGGAGACCACCGAGTGGGACAACTACGGCATTCAAAGCGGTAACTCAAATTGCCAGGACTGCATGGTGCATTGCGGGCACGAGCCGACGGCCGTCGATCAAACATTCGGCAGCCTGCGGGGATTTGTGCGGACCGCGCAGCTGACCCTCTTTGGAGCCCCGCGCCGTAATGACCGCACACCCCCCCCGCCTGAAAACACGATTCCGGCGCCGCATCGACTACCACAAAAATTGGTGCAACTGGAAACGTCGTCTCGCTGATGGCCCTGGGATCGGTATTTTCCGACAAGCCTTACCGGCCGCGACCGGTGATCGGATAGGCAGTGTCCTGAAATCCCTGTCCGGTATGACAGCCGGGGGGGACGATGCTGTCGATGAATGCTTCGTCCTCGTCGGTGATTTCCACCTTTAAGGCGGCCACGTTGTCGGTGTACTGCTCCATCGTCCGCGGGCCTATGATGATTGAGGTGAGAATCGGATTGGCCAAACACCAGCTGAGTGCGAATTGACTGGGGGCGACTCCTTTACGTTCGCAATGGCCGGTGATTTCCTGAGCAGCGATGAAACTTTCTTCGCGCAGTTCCGCTTGTTGCATCCGTTTGTCGTTACGCGAAGCGCGGCTTCCCTCGGGAAACGGTTCACCCGGACGGTACTTGCCGGTCAGAATCCCGCGTGCCAACGGACTGTAACTCACAACGCCGATGCCGTGTGCTTCGCAGAGCGGAAATAGCTCGACTTCGATATCGCGATTCACGATGTTGTACAGCGGTTGCACACAAACAAAACTGCTGAGGTTCAAAATATCGCTGGCCCAAAGAGCTTCGCTCAGTTTCCAGGCGCGGAAATTGGAGCAGGCGATATGACGGACGCGGCCGGAACGGACCATATCGTCTAATGCGCGCAAGGTTTCTTCGATCGGTGTGTCATAATCGGGCACGTGCACATAGTAGATGTCGACGTGATCGACCGCCAAACGTTTCAAACTGGCGTCCAACGCGTTCATCAGGTGGTAGCGACTCGCCCCGCGATCATTGGGGCCCTCTCCCATCGGCTGGCCTCCCTTGGTCGCCAACACGACCTCATCGCGACGTCCGGCGATTGCCTTGCCGACGACCTCTTCGGACTTGCCGGCACTATACATGTCGGCGGTATCTAAAAAGTTGATGCCGTCGTCGAGCGCGCGATGCATAATCTGGATCGACTCCGACTCATCGGTCGGTCCGCCGAACATCATGGTGCCCAAACAGAGCGGAGAGACTTTGACGCCACACGCGCCGAGATTACGATAGTCCATGGTGTGATTGCTTTATAAAAATGGAAACGGTTTGACAGATCCAACAATCCCGGATGGGCAACGCAGCACAAAGACCCGGAATGGTTGACATTATTGGCGGATCGCCCGGAAAATGAAACCGGCTCGCACCATTGTCATGCTAAAACGATTCATTTTGCCCTTTGGTAAGGAACGTCATGAACCTGCGATATCTAAGGGCCGTCATTGCCACATGTGCGGTCTTCATGCTCGAGGCTTCGCTGAGCGCCGAGGATTATCAGCTCGATGTGCGGCAAATCACCCATGGTCCCCAGCATCATTTTTTCGGCTACATCGGCCAAAGCCTGACAATTCCTTGGAATCAAAGCGGGCAGTACATCTTGGCGCTGCGGACTGATTTCCACGACCGTATGCCGCGGCCCGACGATGCGGCGGAGATTGTGTTGATCAACACCCAGGACAATAACCGCGTGCTGCCAATCGAAACGACGCGGGCGTGGAACTTTCAGCAAGGGACGATGTTTTATTGGCATCCCCGGCAAGCGGAGACGCAATTTTTTTTCAACGATCGCGATCCACAGACCGGACGGGTCTTTACGGTTTTGTATGACATCGAAAAACGGTCCCGCGTGCGCGAGTATCGGTTCGAGGGGACTCCGGTTGCCAACGGTGGTGTGTCGCCGAAGGGGGATTTCTTTTTGGCGATCAACTATGGACGCATGGCGCGGTTGCGCCCGGTGACCGGCTATCCCGATGCCGCTGACCCCACCGCCACAGAATTGGCACCGGCCAACGACGGGATTTTTCGCGTTGATATTGAGAGCGGCCGTCGCGAACAACTCGTTTCGTTTCAGCAACTGCGCGATCACCTGCGAGACAAGACCCCACTCTGCGACGAAGCGGCTTTTTATATCAACCATTCGTTGTCGAACCGTGAGGGCGAATTCGTCTATTTTTATGCCCGTGGCCGTCTTGGAAGGGAGTCGATGGCGGTCAATGTTCCTTGCTCGATCCGCACGGATGGGACACAGCTCGCTCGACAACAGTTTATTGGTGGACATCCCGAATGGGATACCGGCCTGGTGGTGATCGGCGCGCTCGCCCCGCGGCAAGTTCGCTATGACATCAACCAACAGGCTGTCATTGGTCAAATTGGGACCGATACGACTTTTCCCAAACCGGGAGGTGACGTTGCTTTGTCTCCCAATGCCGATTGGTTCGCCAACGGTTATGCGACCGACGGCGGGAAGCAGAATCGTTATGTGTTACTCCGCCGGTCGGATGGGCTGACCTTGCGGTCGTCGGCATTCTCGCGCGGACCGTACACGCGTGGCGGCATGCGGATCGACTCAGCCCCGCGTTGGAACCGCACCGGCGACGCACTGCTGGTCCCGGGCATTACCGCTGACGGAACGCGGCAACTGCATGTCATTCGTATTCAAACGAAGTAAGATGCCTGCTGTTCAACTTTTGACTCGACAGCTGAAACGAAATTGCTCCTCCATGGCCAAATCCGAAATCGCCATTCTTGTCATTCTGCGTATCATTGGCATCGGCGCGCTGTTCGCCTTGCCGGCTGTGTTTTTTCCGTACGACTGGATGAACGCCATTCACGGTGAGTTGGGGTTGGGTACGCTGCCCGACGCCCCGATTGTCAGTTATCTCACGCGATCCCTCTCAGCGCTCTATTTCACATTGGGCATCGTGACGCTGTACGTTTCTCGCCACATCCGCCAAAACCGCGGGATGGTCTCGATGTGGGCCAAAATGGCCTGCGTCGTCGGCGTGCTGCTGACCGGTATCGCCATTGCTGCGGGGATGCCGATGAGTTGGATCATCAGCGAAGGTCCCCCGGCTGTCTTAACGGGGATTATCGTCTTGTGGTTGCAACGTATCTCTACGGAGACATCACCGGAATAGCAACCGCTCACGGGAGCAGGCGGACGTTATCCAGAAAGAGCACGCGCGGTGATTGCAAATTCACGGTATAAAATTGCATCCGCTTAATGCGACGCAAATCCAACGTCCGACCGTGCGGGGCAATGGCTACGTCCGCTAACCGAATCCGCGGTGAATTCAGGCCCGGCTGAAGTAGTATCGCGCGGTGGAACCGATCGTTGGTTTCGCCGTTGTGATCGACATCCTCGATTTTAATGATCAACGGCAACGGTTCCGCACCGGTGAGCAGAATGTCAAACGTCAGCCCCTGATAAGGCGACCAATCCTCGACCGGCCAATACAGGCTGAACGAAGGATACTTGGCCGGTTTGAATCTGATGGCCATGCTCATTTCTCCATCGCTGGCCCAACGCTTCGCCTGTCCCAACACACAATTCTCGCCCGACCATTGCCATCGCGAGAATTCCAACCGGCGTTCAAATGACCCCAGCATGGGCAATTCGCGCTGTTGAATCAGCGCGTCGGCCAATTCGATGGCCGGCGCGCGCCAAGCAGCGACCAGACAGGCAACGCCGACTGCGAACGCCGCTATCCGCAGGACGCGGTATTTCCAATGCCAAGAGATGGCCCAAATCAAAAACGCTGCCGACCCCAATAGATTGGCAGCCACATCTTGCCAACTGGGATATCGTCCGAGAAAGCCCTGCACGTATTCCGCGGCGATGCCCAAAATAGCCACAGTACCCCAAACCAGAATTGCCGCAATGAGGTCGTTGTGCGGCAGCTTTTTTCGCCCCCACCAAAACAGCATGACCGATAACACGCCGAATAGCGGCGCGTGCCCCAAGTCATACAAGGCATGCATTGCACGGCTCGCGCGGGGTAACGGCAAGAGCAATACGACGGCGACCACCACCAGCAATACGGCGATGCGGCGAAGAGCAGGCGTCATTGCAGTCCGCACTGTTTCCAACAAAACTCACCTCGTTGTCTGTTCATCACGAAGTTCGCCTTGGCCCGGCGGCGTCTCCAACCGTTTTTTTATCTTGCAGATTCATATTCTTGAATGGACGTGAATAGCCCCGGCCAGGTGTAATCACGCGCTTCCGTATGGATCGTCAATCCGACTTCCTGCGCAGCCGCGGTTGTCACCGGACTGATGCTCGCCAAACGAATCGTCTTTCCAATATGGTCTAGCGCCTCGGGGCCAACCAGTTGACTGAGCTGGCGAGCGATCGAAGGGCTGCTCAAAGCGATCCAATCCACTTCGCCGCGATCAAGGACCTCGACGACCTGCGGATCGAAGCTGTCCACATCCACATTTTGATAGGTCACAACCTCGTCCACCGTTGCTCCCGCGCTATGGAGCGTCTGTGGCAGTACATCACGGCCACGACTCGCCCGTGCCCACAACAGTCGTTGGCCTTGAACATGCGGTGCCAGCGTCGCGGCCAGGGACTCCGCGCGAAACTCCGGCGGCACCAGGTCCGCTGTGAGGTGAAACGTTTCCAGCGCCGCTGCCGTGGCCGGTCCGATGGTTGCCAGCTTCAGCCCGCCCAAATCGCGCATATCGCCGCCGGTTTCACGCAGGCGGGACAAGAAATACTCAACGCCGTTCGCGCTGGTGAATATCAACCAGTCGTAGTCGGCCAATCGCGAAATGGCATCATCGACAGCGGTCCAATCCTCAGGCGGCAGAATATCGATTGTCGGCATCAATAGGCAGTCGGCGCCGAGATCATTGGCTTGTTGAACCACGGGCAATGCCTGTGCCAATGGACGCGGAATGCCAATGCGGCGGCCCAACAGCGGGCGCTGCTCGAACCATTGAATGGTTTCCCGCTGAAGAACGCAGTCTCCCACCACGATCAACGAAGGCGCCCGCAGTTCCGCTTGGCGAACCGCTACTGGCAAATCGGTGAGCGGCGCCGTCACGCTCTGTTGGCGGGACGTAGTTCCCTGGCTGATGACGATCGCGGGCGTTGCGGGGGACTTGCCGAATTCGATCAGCCTGCGGGCGATCTCCTCCAGTCGATGCAATCCCATATAGAACACCAACGTACCAGGAAACGCGGCCAAGGCTGTGTAATCGAGCAGGGAATCTGTCTTGGCCGGATCTTCATGTCCAGTCACAAAGGCGACGGCAGAGGCCCATTTGCGGTGTGTCAACGAGACCCCGGCATAGGCACTGGCGCCGGTGGCGGCGGTCACGCCCGGCACAATTTCGTAGTCAATTCCCGCAGTCCGGAGAGCTTCGGCCTCTTCTCCGCCACGGCCAAATATGAAGGGATCCCCGCCCTTGAGACGGACGACGGTTTTTCCCGACCGCGCTTCATCAATCAGTCGTTGATTAATTTCCGTCTGGTTGAGCATGCGGCCGTACGCGGTGTGGGAACGGCACGTGCGCTCGGTGTCGGCCGAAGTGTTGAGCAATAATAGTGGATTGACCAACCCGTCGTAGAGCACAAAATCAGCCTGAGACAGGCATTTTAACGCTTTGAGCGTGATTAGGCCGGGATCACCAGGGCCGGCGCCCACTAAATATACTTTGCCGCTGCTGGCCATGAAAATTGCTCAATTCGGGCGTCCGCGCAATGTTGTTCGCCCCGCATTGGGCGGCGAATAGTCCCATACTCTGAATAGTGTACCACTCCCCGAATCGGGAGTGTTATTGAAACGCTGACCAGCTATAGTAGAATAGAGTAAGGGTTTTGCCTACCCACCTCATTTGCCACGTCGCGCTATAGCGAAGTCATTGTTCTTCGGGCGAAAACGATCGGGCTCTCGGATTCGACAGATTTGTCATCGCGGGTGATTGTACTGGCGGATCAATCTGTACTTGGTGAACAAACGCCGGTTGGGCAACGCCTTTGAAAAGAGTCTTGATGATTCCTATTTGAGCAGATTCAGACACGACACTGTTTGCCAAATTCGCGGCGCGATGCGAGGTTGAATTTGGCAATGGTGATTCCCGGCGGCACGTTGCTGATTTCATATTTTCGATAATCCGTGTATCGACGCAGCGGTCCGTTCGAAACTGATTCCCACGACAAATCGACACGTCTTATATTTTTTTATGCAGGTCATACCGGCCCGGCGAGAATCCTCTTCGGTGCCCACTGCTCGATTTGTGGTTCGAATCATGCATCCCAACGATGAGGCTAAAACATGGCAATGGACAAAAACAAGATTGCGGGTGACTGCTGGAAACGCGGCACCGAGGCGCTTGGAAAGCAAAATTGGGACTATGCCATCGAGATGTTTCGCCAAGCGGTTCGGCTGGTGCCTGACAACAAACTGTATCGCGAAACGTTACGGGGCGCCGCGGAAAAAAAGTACAAGAATAACGGCTCCGGCGCGCGAATGGCCAACGCTAAGTTAATGGGTCTGCGCACAAAGCTCAAAAAAGCCCGCATGATGAAAGACTGGGAGTCCGTCGACAAGTTGGCCGAAGATGGTTTTGCGATCAATCCTTGGGACGGCCAGTTGAACCATGATCTGGGTGATGCCTGTGCGGCCCGCGGTGAAGCGGCCACCGATGCCGGCGATGATAGTTTGGCTTCAGGTTTTCAGTCGATTGCCGTTTTTTCGTACCAGCGGGCACTTGAAGCGACTCCGGGGAACAGAGCGCTACTGCGTGCATTGGCCCTGCAATACGAGGCGCGGCAGAACTATCGGCAAGCGATCGAATGCTGGGAGAAAATCCGTCGGATGGACCCGCACGATGCGGAATCGCGTTCTAAGTGCAGTCAACTTGCAGCCCAATCGACAATTAATGAAGCCAATTTCGACGACGCACAAAGCACCAAAGACGTCATGGCGGATCACGAAGTCGCCAGCCGGATCAAGAGTGGCCAGCAACAGGCCGATGGACCGGGCATGTCTCTCGAAGCCGATTTGCAACGCGCGATCCGCAAAGAACCCGAAAACAAAGACAATTACCTCAAAATTGCGGACTACTACGAACGCGCCGGCAAACTGGCCGAAGCAGTAGAAATGCTCAATACCGCATTGAAGTTATCCAACAACGATCCCAACATCCGCGAGAAACTCGAGGACATCGAGCTTTCGCAAGCTAATAAAAACGTGGTCCATGCGAAGGAACTTGCCAACAAGGAGAATACGGAAGCGAACGTGAAGCGTGCCAGAGAACTCGAAACCAATTATGTGAAGCGCGAAGTCCAAATTCTCACCCAACGCGAGCAACGCTACCCGTCCGATATGCGAGTCAAATTGGAACTCGCGATCCGCTTGATGCGATTTGCAAAATGGCAAAAAGCGATTCCCTTGCTGCAAAAAGCGGCCACCGACACGCGGGTCCGTGGAGAAGCACTGGTTCGGTTGGGAATGTGCTTTAACAAAGACAACAAACCGCAACTGGCCCAACACCAACTGGAACAGGCGATCACCGAGGTCGACCACGAGTCCAACCCCAAAATGTATAAGGAGATGCTCTACCTCTTGGGGACCATTTGTGAGAAAAGCGACGAAGTTGACTCTGCCATCAAATCTTACAGCATGTTGCTGGCCGTCGATTATGGTTACCGAGATGCGGTCAAACGCCTAGAAAACCTGCAATCGCGGCCCAAACGCTAGGTTCGTCCAAATACCGCGGTCGTGGTCGAGAAGGGCATTTCTCGGCCGCTGAGGGCCTATTTGGCCCCCGAATAGCCCTGCAACGGCTCAACCTCCCCGAAATTGCTGATTTTTCCATGTTGTGAGACCGGTCGTACGCTGGTGAAGCGTGTGAATTTTCGCTAAACTGTCCCACTTGAATTCAAAGTCGCCCTCTGGGAGCGACTGTTATATCAATGACTGCTGATGTATTGTTTCGAGGGAAACACGTAAGCTTATGCCCAATCTGAAGAGCCAAAAGAAACGACTGCGACAAGACGACAAGCGCCGTTCACGCAACCGCATCGCCCGGTCATCGCTCCGATCGGTGATTAAGGGATTTCGCACCGCCGCTGTGGGTGACAATGCCGAGGAGAAGCAAGAGAAGTTTCGCCTGGCTGTCAAAAAGTTGGATCAAGCCGCTGCCAAAAACCTGATCCACAAAAATGCCGCCGCTCGGATGAAATCGCGATTGAGCAAACTGCTCTAACCCGGCAAAGCTCAGCAGCAGCAAGACAGACATCGGCATCAAGCCGCCCCACAATTCGGGCGGCTTTTTGCATGCGCTTTCACATACGCGATTCGTCGCCGAGGGATTGCGATCATGCCATGCGGGGATCTGCGAAACAGCGTCATTCCAAGAAATCGTCGTCGATGATATCGGGCAGACCTTGCTGAGGGTCGTCGCCGAGGTCGTCGCCTTTGCGGTCATCGTCCCTGAGGCCGCTTTCACTGCGGTCTTGGTCTTTGAGGCTGCTTTCTGTGGGGCCGTTCTCCGTGATCGCTGCGTCTTCGATGTCGCCGAAAATGTCCAGCCAATAATCCACTTCCTGATCGCTAAGATTGGGATCCTGTTTGGGGGAAGGAGAAGGCAGCGTCTCCTCTTGCGGCTGACGGTGTTCCCAGAGGGTGTACCACGCCTCGCTGTCGATGAAACGTGATTTGCGTCGTGAGGCGGCTTGTTGCAAACGGCGGTCGCCCGAGATGACGGTGACCTGTTTCGGGGCGGAGTGTGCCGCAATCAGTTGTTCAATCGCGGCGTCAGCCTCACCCGGCGCCTCGGCGAATAGCACAGTCATGCCGGCGACGGTGTAGATCGAAGACCGACCGGGTGGCGGTTCCCAAGCGTCGAAGACGATCGTGGTTCGACGGCGAAGTTCGGGCGAGAGCACAGACTTGAGAAATCGCAGAAGCCGGTTCCGGCACCGCTCTAAGTCGCCCGGACCATAGCTCGGGCGGGCCATGCCGGCCGCGTGCATCAAGTTATAGCCGTCGATGATCAGGAACTCTCGCGCCATGAGATGATCCTTCCCCAGCGGCAATGACTGTAAGAATGCCAACGCTCAGTACAGCGACTGTAAGCAGTCACGTTACCATACAGGAATGCCGCACGAAATCCTACAGGGTTCGCGTCTACCGCGCATCTCGTCGAGCGAGGCAGCATGCTACGGGGCGTTGGCGCGGGAGACTGTTTCGCGGCGCTTGGTGCCGGTAAATTGCTCCTGCGACGGTGTCGACAGCCAATCGCGATAGGTATTGAGCGTCGCCACGTAGTTGAGGAATCGCGCATCGGCTTGGGGCAATGCGGCAACCAGCGACGTGCTTAGTAAATCGGGGCTGCTGGTCTCGTGCAGACTTTGGAGGTAGTCCAACAACACTTGTTTGCCGTCGGGAGTGCTATGCAGCATGAAATGCACCCAAGCCCAGGATTCGCGATAGTCGGCGCGATGCATTTGTTCGACTTTTTCCAGCCGTTCCAGCCGGCGGATATCGGGGCGCCAACCACTCTGTACGGCTCGCGCCAAACGGACGGCGTACTCATTGTTCACGGTGCCCGGTTCGACTCCAGGAACTTCAAAGTATTCGGCAAGCCCTTCGTCTAACCACAGCGGCACGGTCTGCAGCGAGGCGTGCAGCAGTCCATGTGTGAATTCATGCCGTAAGTCCTCGCGGATTTTGTCGCCCCAAAACGTATAGACGGCCAGTTTATCCGGGGTCCCGATGAAATAGGCGCGACGGAACGGCAGTCCGGGATAGGTCTCTTCGATGTACTTGCGATATTCCATCTCGTTGGAAAACAAGTAGACAGTGACCTTTTCGCCCGTTTCGTCCTCTGGGAGCTGTAGTTTTTCGTGAACCTGCTCGCGAAGCACTTTCAGCTCTTCCACAAGCGGATGCTTGGCACCCAATTTGAGATCGCTCATTACGATCAACTGTTCAGCGGCGACGGAATGGCGTTGTGGCAGTCCGCCATCGTTCTCCCGCTTTCCCATCAATTTAGAGATGCCGTTGCCGCTGCCAGCGGAGTGGCAACCGGCGAGCAAAATCAACGCCATGCCACACAACCAGACCGTTGGCAATCGCCGCAAGTCCTGCTGGAATCGGCAGGTCGTCGCTGTGGCCCGCATTGGGGTTACGGGCCGGTGATCTTGCAGTGAACTCAAGTGAGCATCCTTGCCAAGTGAAGAAACAACGCATGGTCGGCATCCGCGCCGAATCAACTTAACGGTCTTCCGTTTGTACGGTTCTTATCAATTTTTCGTCCAGTTCGAGCCTCAATCTTTTGCCAAGTCGATTTCCATTCATGGAAATACCGCGAACCAAGATAATTACGTAGGAATCTCAATCGGTCGCTCAATTGGATTTCCGACAGAAAGGTCGACGAAACATTCAGCCGTGTCAGGTTTTGCAGCATGCGGTCCTGTGGAACGCGGGGCCAACGGCGGATTGCCTCAAGATCGAGCAGCCAGGTGCGATCATCATTTTCGTTTTGAGACACAAGTATGTTTTTGGATTTGAGATCACGATGTTCAAAGCCGCATGTATGCAGCCATCTCAATTGGCCAGCCAACGCGACGGTCAGGCGACGAACGATCGCGCGTCGTTGCCGCGGCTCAAGCCGCACCAGGTGATCGTGATGCCAGTCGAACAGCGTGGTCGAGTCGGGAATCGATTCGGTGAGCAGGTATTGCCGCACATCCAACCCCTGTGCCGATTCCACAAACAACAGTGGTTTAGGGGTGGCGATATCGCGCCGCAATAGTGCGTGTCCGTTTTCCCAGGCGCGGCGCACGCTCGATCGTCCGAGCCATTGTGACAACAGCGGCAGGATCCCGCGGAGTTTCAGGCTTTTCCAAAACAAACGCGGGTATTGAGGAATCGTGGGAATGGCAACAGCGGCCACGCGGCGCTTCGGTGATTGCTTGTACCAAGCTGTGGCGGCGGCAAAGATGTGCTCCGGTTGTGCGCAGATGTCGCGCAGGACTTCGCGTCCCAAGACCGTCAAGCCGCGCCCCTGTTGGGAGCCGACGCGCAGTTTGACGAGATGCCGTGTCCCCTGCCGCCATTTGCGATCCTTTCGGCGCCAATGCCGCTGCGCGCGGCGCGAACAACAGGCTTGCACATCACGGGCCAGCGATTTGACCGAACCGGAAAGTCCTCGCTGTGCGCAATAGGCACGAAAGAACCGATATCGATCGGCTCGCGTGGTGCGGGTGGCGAAGAACTGGTGCAGCATCGCCAAGTTTTGTTGCGCGGCTTCCAGTCCCAACGATTTTTGAATATGCGCGCAATGCAGGTCGATGAGCCACAACTGAACCGGCGCCGCCGGTTGGTCGCGGATCAGAATATTTCCCGCGTGAAAATCTCGGTGGACAATGCCGGCGTCATGGAGTTTTCCGGTGAATCGTCCCAGCTCCACCGCCAGTCTGCGGCGAAATGAGGATGCAGCGGCTGATGACATTGCGGCAAATTGCGTGCGCAGGAAACCATCGAGCGGCTGGGTACCGGGGATTTCTCGCGTGATCAGATAGTTGTCCCACACAAAACCGCCGCTGCGCGTTTCCGCCCAAGCGACCGTCTCGAACGTCGGAATACCAAGCGCTCGCACCCGCGCCGCCATACGTTGTTCCAACACCGCCTTGGCGGGGCGGATCACGTTTTGCAAAAACGGTTTTACGCCGGCGACTTTGTAATGTTTGATGTAAAACCGTCCCGACGCGGTGTCGAGGCAAATCACTTCGCGATGGGCGCCGGTCTTAATCACTTCCACCCGCTGTTGTTGTTCCCAATCGCGCCGCCGCAACCCGTTGGCATCCAACAACTCCTGCTGCAGATCGCTACGAATCTGCCAATGCGTGTCACCGCATCGCACAGTCGCGAAATTCGTTTCGCGCGGCGCTGCAGTCATGCGGAGCCGGGGCGAGGATCTGAGGGAGGTTTTTAGAGAGGTCACGAAGGGACGGTTTTTCTTGCGCGGATGGGGAGAGAACGGATGAGGTCGGGGAATCCGTATTCTGGATGATTCGGCTTTAGATGTTTATTCTTGTTCGGAATTCCACCAACGCTGAGTCGCTTCGGAGGCGTCTTGTTGGAATGGGGCGATGATGTCGTTTAGCAGTCCGCTGGCGATCGATCCACCAACCAAATCACCATGACCGGCGGCAATCATATTCTCAGCCAAGGTCGTGTGTTCGTTCCACTGAGATGCCGGCCAATCGCGGATGTCCACATAAGCGTCAGTCAGTCCCGCCTGCTTTTTGGGAACCAAATGATACGTCTCATCAGTGCGGACGAGATGATATTCAAAAGCGGTAAAGACTAGTCCTCCGCCAATCAAGGCTCCAAATACTACGGCGAGTAATCGGCGCATAGGTTTTGTCCGTTGATGCAATGAGCAGATCGTTGAAAACAGTGATGCTCCGCCGGGCATAAGCGTTCCCTGCAGCGAGCCCAGTCCGGCAAAGGGGGCGGATTCTCTCAAAATCGGGCAACTGCGGCAAGACGGGATTCGGCACCGCGCGTTATCTCAAAAACCGTGCACCCTGCGATGACTGAATTACGGCGGACATGTCATTCGATGGCAATATCTTGAATGACCTGGGTCTCGCCGTTGGGGTTTTTGTAGACAATCGTGATCACATCGGGGTGTGAACCGTCGGTGTAGACAATGAGCTCTTTTTCCGCCGGAATGCGGTCATCAGGGAGTCTCATTTCGCCCGTGACTTCGATGACCTTGTTTTTATACGTGGCGTCAAAATCCAAGACCTGCAACGAGTCGCCGGCGATCCATTCGACCGTGACCGGAATCCGAATGATATTCTTGTAGGCGGTTCCATCATGAAATTTCACGACGGCCGTTTCCTGCACGTCAGTCCACGTGATGTGTTGTTGGCCAAAATGCGCACACCCGGTCAGCGACACAATCAACGACGCCAGCACGATGAGGTTTTTGACTTTCATCCTGAACACCCTTGGCAACGAGCCCAACCGATCAAAAAGCGGCTGCTCGTTTAGGGAAATTCGGAGATTTTGTCAATCCGAAGGGCGGTGCGGAGCGCTATAAGTGCGGCCAGGCAGGTCCAACCGGGGCGGGTGCCCCTCACGTTCAACCAGCGATTAGGCGGCTTCGGTTTCACGTGCGCAATCATCGGCTGCAACCGGTTCTTCGAACTGTGTCGTGGTCTCTTCAACCTCGACCGCGTCGCTCTCAGCGTCTCTCTCAGAGACAATTTCGTCGACGGCTGTCTCTTCGCTCGCGTCGTTGGCTGTATCGCGCAGGCGAATGAGGCCTTGGCGGCCGAGCGAGGTCAATTGGTAAAACACGCCTTCGTGGCGATCTGCGAGTTCGAAATCCAGGAACCCGAATGCGATCAGTTTTCCGTGAATTCGCGGCAGATGCTCTTCGGCAATCCCCTCGATACCTTGGACGCGGGTCAAGCGGCCCTGTTCGTCCGGTGTCGATTCGGAGTAGGCACGCAGCACGTCGAGCCACTCGGGATTATCTTGCAACTGGCTAAGCTCATAATTAATCATGCGCAAAATATCGGACAGCCGGACAGCGGATATCACACGAATGGACACACACCTTACAACCGGCACGATCGAACGCGTTCGCCAGTTTTGAGATGGCGCGGACGCGTGACCCCGAGCGGCGTCACATATTGGTCAGCGCGTCACCGGCATCGCCAAGTACGCTATTCAGAGCGGCATCGACAGCGGCATGGTGTCGACGATCATCGGCATAAATGCGACACACCGCTGAGCTGAGTGGAACTTCGGCAAACAATTGTGAGTCGGCCAGTTCGCGGGATTCGCCCGTTGCGGGATTGAAGAGATAATTTTGTCCACCGGCGGGTAAGCGTGTGCTCGGGCGATGGTAGTGACGAGCGACGTCGATCTTCAGGTTGGCGTCGCGCGACTCGGGCGGCATTTTTTCACGGACGCGGCGCAACAACACCTCCGGTTCGGAAAAAATTGTCATCCGTTCCGACAGGCCGGCGTGAAAATAACGAATGCGTTCCGCTGCAACCTTCCAAGCGACATCTCGCCGGAAGAGCCGCCGCCAACTTTCCCCCAACCGTCGCAGGTCCGCATCCGCGGCGTCCCCCCAACGTTCGACGTCGACCATCAGCGAAAACTCCGTAAACCGCCGGTAGCGGTCCAGATCGTCCAGCGGATTGGCCGGGAAGAGTTGCTGCATACTTTCCGTGAAGATCTCCTCCAGGGCGACATCGAGTCCGCGGACTGCACGATGAAAATAGATCGTGCGAAACAGATTCGCGCGGACTTCGATAAAATTGATCAACGTCGGCAGTCCCCGCGGATGGATGGTCAGGCCGGCGGGGGTGAAAAAGCTGTAGTGAATCAATCGCGAGATATCGAAGGCTCGCGTGTTGTAGCCGGACATGTAACTGTCGCGGAGCACAAAATCCATGTTGTCGACCGTGTAGATGCCGCTAAACAGGCTTCGTAAATGTCGCAACCACAAGGGGTGGTCGTTGTCTTGCGGGTGATCGGGGCGCGGGCGGCGTATGAGCCAGGCAACGTGCGCCGGGTCGAGTTGTTCGTCATCTCCCAATGCGCCGAACGGGCTACGACGGATTTTTTTGAGCAATTCGGCGAATTCCTGTTCAATCACCGCCACACCCAAATCTTCGTGGGTCAGCGAAAACTGTGACAGAAAATGGTCGTCGAAAAAATGCCCGAACGGGCCATGGCCCACATCGTGCAACAGTGCCGCCATACGGACCAAGCTATGCACATATCCGGCCGAAGGCGTCTCCGGGCACGATTCGCATAAAGAATCATACCAGCGCTCCATTGTCTGCGATGCGAGGTGCATGGCTCCTAAGGAGTGCGGGAAACGGGTGTGTTCGGCTGAGGGAAACACCCAACGCGCGGTCTGCAATTGATGAATCTGTCGCAGTCGCTGCACCCACGGGTGGTCGATGATCTCTTGCTCGGCGACTTCGCCCGTCGGCAAACCGGATTTGGCGATGAAGGGGATGTACCCGTGCAGAGGGTCGTGGGAGAGGCTTTCGCTGGTAAAATCGCGTATCACTGGTGTACAAACTCCGTTAAACTGGGCGGGCCGTATCATAGTCGCGCCTTGCCGCGCGGACTAGGCTTTGACAAAAAAGGTGCTTGGTGTTGGTCTCTACTTTCCAACCCCGCCTACGTGATTTCCCAACCAGGAATGCCCCCTACGAAATGTCTACGGAAATCCCTCCTTCAAACATCCCCCTGGCCGTCGCTCGTCAACGCACCCGCCGCGCCTCGCGCGTGCTGGCTGCCGAACGCGTGATGCAGGTTGTGGGGGTTGTCTCCATCGTATTGCACCGCAGTTCGCGCCAGTGGGAGTCGATGACCGATCTTCCGTTGGGAATTGCAACACTGTTGATCATGCTGGTTTTTGCAGTCGGTTTGGGCTTGCGGTACTACTGGGCCGTGAGTCATAAGTCCTTCGTGGCGGAAAATCGCGTGTCACTCGGCGTCGTTGCTTTGTGGTTGTTGGGTGTTCTGATCACGTTGGTTTTTGGTGGTGGCAGTGAGGGGCGTTTCGGCACAATCAACGATATCAGTGAAGCGGCTATTTTTCTGCGGACGGGCGTCGGTTTTGTGATCCTGGTCCGTTGGATATCCTCCGGTGGTCGCAATCCCGCTTTTATTTTGGTCGCTTCGTTCCTCGTGCTGGTGGCGGTGGGGACCATTCTGTTGATGCTGCCCCGCGCTCGCGCCGAGGTAGGGCAGGGGGGCGCGCCGTTTCATGTGGCGTTGTTCACAGCGACCAGTGCCAGTTGTGTGACTGGATTGATTCTGGTCGACACCGGCACCTATTGGAGTGCGACTGGTCAAACCATCATTCTCTGTTTGTTCCAAATCGGCGGACTGGGGATCATGACCTGCGGTTCGCTGTTCGCCCTGGTCTCAGCGCGGCGCATGCAAGTCCGTGAAACCGCTTTTTTGGCCGATATGCTGGAGACTGAGAATACCGGCGCGCTGCGCAAATTGATGATTTCCATTGTCCTGTTTACCGCTACGGCAGAATTGATCGGGGCGGCCTCCTTGTGGGGACTTTGGCCCGATTTGCCTTGGCACGAACGGGCCTTCCACTCGGTGTTTCATTCCGTCAGCGCATTTTGTAATGCCGGCTTCGCCTTGATGCCGGATAGTTTTTCCAGCATGCAAACCCGTTGGCAGATCTGGGCCGCGGTTCCGGCATTGATCATTGTGGGGGGCTTGGGTTTTGCAGCAATGGCCGATTTGGGACGCGTTTTTCGCTGGCGAATAGCAAACCGTACCCGCGCCGGCAGTGTGAATGTGCCGCACGGGCGGATGCGTTTGGGGAATACCTCTTGGTTAGTCGGCGTGACAACCTTGGGCTTGTTGGCTTGGGGAACCTGTGGGTTCTATCTGTTGGAGTCCGGCGCAATGATGCAGGAATTGACTGTGGGCGAACAGGCTTCCGCTTCGTGGTTTCAGTCTGTCACTTTTCGAACGGCTGGGTTCAATACGGTCGACCTAGCCGATCTGCAGCCGGGAACCAAATTCTTTGGGATTATGATGATGTTCGTCGGAGCGTCCCCCGGTTCAACCGGCGGCGGAATCAAAACCGTTTCGTTCGCGCTCAGTATATTAGCAGTGGTTGCGCTACTCCGCGGGCGTGAACAAATCGAATTGCGGGGCCGTACCATTCCGCAGTCGATCGTCAAACGCTCATTGATGATCGTTGCGATGGGAATCTTTTGCGTGCTGACAACCACGCTTTTGATCGTGGTGATCGAAAACCAGCCGGAGTATTTTTTGGATCATCTCTTCGAAGCAACCAGCGCATTTGCCACGGTCGGGGTCTCGACGATCGACACCTCTTCCCTGCGGATCCCCTCGCAATTCGTGATCATCTTGACGATGTTCGTGGGACGGGTGGGACCGTTGACGTTGATCGTGGGACTAGCCAGTAGCGGAAACGACGGCCGGTACTCCTATCCTGAAGAGCGGGTCTTGCTTGGTTGATGTACGCTAACGGCAAGATCGTCAGCGCTGAATGCGCAATCGCGGCAGTGCCGCCTGCAGTGCTTTTTCTGCCGTCGGGGAGATGGCCGTCTGGGATAAATTCAACGTTTCCAATCGTCGACAAGCATGCAGGTGACGCACACCGGCATCGCTGATTTGAGTGTCGGCCAATTCTAATTCGTCCAACACGGGAAATCCGTGTAACGCAACCAATCCGGCATCGGTGACGGCGGTCCCGGACAATTCCAGTTCTTCCAGATTTTTTAAGTCGCGGATTTCGGTGATCCCCGCATCCCCCACCAGTGTGCCGTTGAGATCCAAATCCTTGAGTTGCCGCAGTTGGGTTAAGTGTTGCAAGCCGCGATCCGTGATCACCGTGTCGTTCAATTCCAAATCAATCAGCTTCCGCATCAACTTGAGGTGCACCAAACTTGCATCGGTTATTGCCGTCCGCGATAGATCCAGATCTCGCAAATGGATCAGTCCCGCCAGTTGCGAAACGCCTGTATCGGTGATCCGCGTGCCAATCAAATACAAACTTTTGAGTTGAGTCATCCGCCCCAGATCGGCGGCGCCGGCATCTGTGATTGCGGTGTCGTCGAGACGCAAAATATACAACCGCCGACAGGTGGTGAGGTGCCGCAGTGCGGCATCGGTGACCTGCGTTTCATTGAGTTCTAATTCTTCCAAGTCCGCAATGTCGGCGATCCGTTGCACCAGTCGATCATCAGCAGCAGTCCGATTGAGCTGCACCTGTACGGCTGGGCCCAGATGCCAAGGCCACATTCGCCCCCGCGCCACGACGTCGACCTCTCCATCACTATCGCGGATTTCGGCAAACAGGGCTGCGTGTTGTCGAGATATCCACCACATCTTGCCCGCCGAATAGGTAACCTGAGCGCACAGCAAACAGGCTAGACAGGCGATCCATTTATGGTGACGTTTCAATTTCATACGCGATGGCTGGTTGATTGAGGAAGATCTCGTCAAACGACCGGGATGCTAGCGGATTTTTGACATTGCGGCGAGAGCGACTCAATTTGTTTCTGAGACCATTTTGCTATAGTGCAATGTAGCGATCTGGTGAATTTGGGTGTTGGAGCACCATTCACCAGGCTGCTCGTTGGTAGGCAGGACAGGACCTTCTTGGTTTGAGAGACGTTTTTTCATGGAATTTCGCGAAACAGCACTATCCGGTATGTATTTGATTCTCCCCCGGGTCTTTGAAGATCCGCGCGGGTTTTTCATGGAAACCTATCATCAGGCAAAATTTGCCGCTGCCGGAATTCCAGCGGTTTTTGTGCAAGACAATCATTCTCGCTCCAGCCGCGGAACACTGCGTGGGTTGCATTATCAAATCCAACATGCCCAGGGAAAATTGGTCCGCTGCGTTCGCGGCGAAATCTATGACGTCGGCGTCGACCTCCGCCGCGATTCGCCAACGTTTGGACAATCGGTGGGCGAAATCCTCAGCGAAGAGAATAAACGACAACTGTATGTCCCCCCCGGATTTGCCCACGGCTTTTGTGTGGTCAGCGAGATCGCCGAAGTCACCTACAAATGCACCGATCTGTATCATCCAGAATTTGAACGCAGCCTCTTGTGGAACGACCCACAACTAGGCATCGAATGGCCAATCGAAGAGCCCACCCTCTCCCCCAAAGACGAAGCAGGCGTTCTCCTAGCCAATGCGGAGTGTTACGAGTCGAGCAGCGATCTGAAATAAACCAGCTTAAGCTCGATAAGTCTCGGGTAAATCGCCACTGGTGGATCCCTTATATTCTGGCCACCGGCCACTCCTTTATGGGCACTAAAAATCCATGAAATACGGCGCCCACGTCTTCCTTTGGCAAGACCGTTACGATGACAGCGCGTTATTGCGCATGCTTGACGATGCGCAAACGTGGGGACTCTCCTTTCTCGAGGTCGCCATTGGCGATGACATTCACTTTAACGCTTCAAAGCTGGGCGACGAGGCGGATATGCGGGGGTTGGAATTGGTGTTCAGCCCAGGCGGAGCGTGGCCCATGGAGTGCGACATCTCACTGGCAAATGCCAATGATCCGCATCCCGCAGTGCAATGGCATCGTCACGCTATCGAGCAAGCGGGGCGAGCCGGAGCGGTTGCTTATACCGGCGCCATCTATGGTCACCCCGGAGCCGTCCGACGGCAGCGTCCTGATGCGGACGAACCGAAACGGATAGCCGAGTCTCTCAACCAACTGGCTGAAGATGCCGCTGATGCCGGCGTGCAACTTGTCTTAGAACCGATGAGCCATTTCCGCACACACGTGGCCAATACGCCGCAACAGGTCAATCTATTGATCTCACTGGCAGACCATGAGAACCTATTCAGCCTGTTCGACACGTACCATCTCGTCACCGAAGTGGCCGACTTTGCCGCCGCATTCGAGGAAATGCGCCCGCACCTGTGGGGCTTGCACGCCTGCGAAAACAATCGCGGCGCTCCGGGAACCGGCCTGCTTCCCTGGCATGCGTTGTTCACCGCCATGACCGCCGCCAACTGGCAAGGCTACATCGGGTTTGAAAGCTACAACTCAACCTGGCGCGACGGCGACTTCGCCTTAGAGCGGGGCATGTTCCACAACGTCTGCCCCGATGCAGAATCCTTTATTCGGCACTCGATGTCGTTTGTCGAAGCGGGATTGTCCGCTGCAGATTAGCAGTGCAGGGGAGACATGCCGGTTGCGACCAATGAGGGGGGATTCAGCCATGGGCGAACATTGGCTCAGCGCAATTCAAACAAGGATTGCGTTTTGACAACGCCGTAATTGTCGGGGAAGGTGTGGAAAGCGTGGACGATCAAATGATCGGCGGTTGCTTCGGTTTCCATGAAACTCAGCGGCGTCGGCGCTAAGCGGCCGGCCGCGTCGAAACGGTGGGCCAATTCGGCCTTTGAGCAATCCGCCAGCAGTTCTTCGTGAAAATGCAGGAAGACGTCCGGCTCCAATTTCTCCAATTGGAAACTGACGTGATAGTTCACGCCATCGGCCAGTTGCAGGCTTTCGCAGCGATGTCCTTGCACACCATGCGACAGAATCCGACGCCGTTTGGGCAGTGGATGCTCCCGACCGGTCATCACCTCACAGAGCATTTGTCCGTTCCGGCAAAATGTGATCACGTGGCCAGCGTCGCAGATCTGCAACTTCGCTTCGTAGTCGTTGCTTTTGATCGCTGCCGACGCATAGACATTGATCAACTCGGGATGGAGTTCGCGGCTGAATAGCCGAAACACCAACCGTGCCACATCGGGCCGAGCAAAATCAACGTCCATCGCTCCACGCTTTCACTGAAATTCACAATCGCCACAGGGTGGTTGCTAGCGAGGCTGCACAACCGGTCATCAAGGTTCGATTATAAATCGGATGGGCGGGAACCAACAGAGGATTTTTGTGGGAAAATTGGACAAAGCGAATGATTCAATCGAATCGCATAAATGGGGCTTGACAGCGAGACGAGCGACTGTTGTTGACGGGCCGCACCGGGGTGCAGAGAGCCGCCCATAGCAACACTCAGGAGCTTATTTTTCAGCATATTCAATTTTGCAACCGCGCTGTAACGTCTCGCCGGGTGCGGGGCGCTTTCCCGACAGCAGTGCGCGGAGGGCATCGCGGAGTGATTGTTTCGTCACCTTGTCGGGTTCGTCATGATTGTCCAACGCCCCCATATAGGCGACTTGGCGTTTGCGGTCGAGGACGTAGAATTGCGGCGTACGCACGGCACCGTAGTTGCGTCCGACTTGTTGGGTCGGGTCGCTGAGATAATCAAACGGCCATTTGTGTTTCGCCGCATGCGTGCGCATCGATTCCAACGAATCGTCTGAGACATTCATGGCCACCAGCGCGACCGGTTCGTTTGCGAATTCTTTCAGCAGCGCTTTCAATCGCGGGGCGTAGACCCGTGAGGCGGGGCAATGATTGTCTGTAAAAAAGAGCACGAGAATCTCGTGCTCTTTGTAGTCGGACAGTTTGTGCCGCTTGCCATCGGTCCCCCGCAGGTCCGAAAAATCGGGTGCGGGGGCATCGACGTCGAGAACCTTATTAAATTTACCCGCCAACGCGGCATCCACACTGATCGTGATCACGATCAATGCCATCCAGGTCAGGATGCGGGCGTGGCGGTTCGTCGAAGGTATAAGCACGACAGATTCCGTTTACGGTTTTTGCAGCTTCGCGACAACTTCCATGACCGTCTCGCTGTCCTTGGGTGCTTTGACGGAAGTGTCTTTGTGCACGATTTTTCCATCCTGGTCGATCACGAACGTCCAGCGGCTCGCAGTCACGCCGCGCGTCAGGACTTGCTTTTTGCCTTCAAATTCAAAATTGAAGTCGCCCCCTTTTCTAAGCGGGACACCGAATGCTTTTGCCACCTCACCTTTTTCATCGGCTAGAAGTGCGAAGTTTAACTTGTGCACTTTTTTGAAGAGTTGGTGGTTCTCCGGAGAGTCGCCACTCACACCGACAACTTCAACGTCTTTGCTATTCAACTTCTCCATGTTATCGCGGAATCCACAGGCCTGTTTCGTGCAACCCCCGGTGAGATCGGCTGGATAAAAATAGACGACCAGAATTTTTTTGCCAACATGATCGGTCGATTTCCACTCTTTGCCTTCGTCATCCACACTGGTGAATTCAGGCGCTTTGTCGCCGACTTTCAATTTCACAGGCTTGTCTTTGTCTTTAGCGGCATGCGCCGCTCCCGCCACCACACAGCAGGCCGCCACCGTGCATGCAATCACCGAAAGCCGTTTGCAGAAGTTCGACATGTTTCCGTCCTCACTTGGGGGAATGGTTTGTGTGTTCATCCTCGATCGCATTTCAAGACCCGGCGATTCCGCGCTAGGAGCATGCGCCAGCAGATGATCTTCAGGGGTGGGGGAATTCGCGGCGCGGCTACGCTCTGTTTGTTCCTCACACGAAAAAACGAGGGGACTCGCGACCCAGTCCGTCGAGCGTCGATCCGACTGTCAGTCTGTATTGTCCTTGACGAGTTGTCAACTCGACAGGCTACCCGATGGGTTGCTGTTCTATGCAGACCTCAAGCCGGAAAAAGGGCCGATTTGCAGCCGAGCGAGCTCGCTCCCCGTTTCACCTCGTTAAAATACACTGCGACATTTGTCATCCACCCGGGACAATCGTAATACGTTGAGCATTATCGGGTTGTGTACTACGTTCCATCGCGCAGTGGGGGAATTCCCCGCTTGACATAGGCTGTGGGAGTGGGACAATTGTATGTATTGTCCCTATCCTGAGTTGCGCCTTCTGCACCGAGTTCACCATGCAGGCTAAGTTGATCCCTAAACCGAGCGGGGATCCCATTATCATCGCCGATGACTTGACGCTTGTGGGGCGGCACCGCGAGTATTGCGATGTCGTGATCGACAGCGGCAGCATCTCAAAACTCCACTGCGTGATCGTCAAAACCGATGGCTTGTTGTTTGTCCGCGATCTGGGGAGCACCAACGGCACCAAGGTGAACGGTCAGCGCATCACCCGTGGCGCCCTGCTACCGGGAGACGAACTGGCCTTTGCTAAGGAAAAATTCGTGGTCTTTCTAGGCCCCGACGTCGAAGAGGCGAGCAATCCCGACGAGACGGAAGTCGTTACGGAATTCAGCATCCCCGCTGTGATGCGCCCCAAACGGGGTGACGATGATATCGAATTCCTGTCTGACGATTCCGATCAGTAAGCTCGCCCGTTGCTGTTTCTCCGCGCGGCCCCCATGCCCCGCTAACGATGGCGCAATATCTGAAGCGCCCATCCCCTCTTGCGATCCATTGCCCATGGTCTGCTTGCGACCGTTGAATTGGGGACCTAGTTAAACCCGAACGATTGAAGTGATTCTGCCGGAAATGCCGATAACGGAGCTAGGAAGTTTCCACATCCGTTTCTGAGCAGGTATCTCACAACATGCGTTGTTTGCTGGCATTGACCGTCTGCCTGCTGTTTTCCGGCTGCATTGTGCTGCAACCGCGCGCCGAAAACCCGTTTCCCAACATGAACACCATTGCCGTGGTGCCGTTTTTTAATCAGTCGGCAATGCCGGGGGAAATCAACGATTTGGGCCGCACGTTCGGTCTGGCCTATGCGTCGGAACTACAAAAAATCCACGGCTACGACGTGTTGCCGTTGGGTACGGTTGAGACCGCGATCCTGGAAAACCGCCTTCAATTTCGTAACGAAAACGATGTCTTGGAACTGGCGCGACTTCTGGAAGTCGATGCGGTCGTCATTGGTACAATCACCGCCTTCGATCCCTGGTACCCGCCCAAAATCGGCCTGAAGGTCAATTGGTACTCGACCAAAAACTGGACGATGTTCCCCGACGGAGAACCGTGCGGACCGTGTGAAGATGACGAACTGGACGAGAACGGCGATTGCCCCTGCCATTACAATTTCCCGAAACTTCGCACCAAAGACAACAATAGCATTATCCGCGGCCAAAACGCCGCGTCTGTGCTTGCCGACAGCAACCAAGCCTTACCGTTGTTTGGATATGAAACCAATTCTCCCGCTACGACATCGCTGGGAACATCACGCGCCAATCGGCCCCTAACAGCGTCGCCGACACCGGCACAGACGGGCCAGTATCCACCGGTCGCAAGACGTCGTTTTCCTGCTCCCAACTTAAAACTGCTCTCAGCTGCGCCGCCGGTTTCGTCCTCTCCGATTCAATTGCTGCACCCGGTTGCACAAATTCCGTTAGGTGAAGACCCGGCACAGTACGGACCGATTGTGCGGCAGACTCCACAAGTCGTCGCGCTCGCCAACCAGGCGCCGTTGGCTGCCACGCCGGTTCTTCAGGCGAAAGGCGATTTCGCGGTCACACCGCCTCCGCCGCTGCCCTCACCAATGCCAGAAAAACAGCAATTACCGCGGCTGACTGCTCCTCCGCCTTCGACCGAAGAAATTATCTTGGAGCCGGTCCCAATGCCGCCGGAATTGTTGCCGACGCCCGGGATGTTCGTCGAAGTTGAGCAAGACCACACGAAACCGGTGATGTCCTATACCAGAATGTTCGATGGTAAGGATGAGGCCGTTGTGGCGCTATTACGCGATTACGTAGAGATCACCGGCGACAAACGCAGTGGCGGTTGGGAAGGCTATATGCAACGTACCGATGATTACATCACCTTTTGTTGCCACATCATGATTATCGATACGTTGACACTGCACGGCGGCGGCTTGGCGACGAAAGTTTGGCTGAAGATCCGAAAAGACCGATAAGCCCGCATTGAGATACCGATAACAGTGAGTGGCCAGTGGTGAGTGGCCAGATTGCAGGCTGATTAGATGTGGGATGGTTACCTTCGTGGTGACCTGCCTATCAGCCTGAATCGGCCAGCTCGACAGTCTACAGCCTAAGGACGACAGCCTAGAAAAAAGGTGCAAAGATGCAACGTGGCGTGAATGTCTTGGCGTTGGTGAAGGATTCAGAACGGTACGTCTTTCTGTATGACGAAGAAAGCGCCGCCACGTTATTGCGGACGTTGGGCAAATATGCCAGCGACCGCGAGTTAAGCTTCTCCTGGTACGACGCCGCCGTCCTCAGCCAAAAAATCCGCCGCCTGGCCCGCGAAAACCAGGAACAAGCCGGAGCAATAGGCGAACTGGATCGCTGAGCTTAGGCTTGAGGCGACAGGCTTGAGGAAATGAGTTGGCTGGCCGGTCTCAAGCTGGAGCCCTACAACCTCTGCACGGCCGTGTCAAATGCCTTAGACGTCCTCAACACTCCTCACCCCTGTAGCCTCACGCCTATTCCCCATGCACACCGCCATCGCCGACTTCCTGCGTTACCTCCGCATCGAGCGCAATGCTTCGGAGCTGACGATCAAATCTTACAAAGAAGATCTGGATAGTCTGCTCGAGGCGCTGGATGAACGATTAGGTGGGGTTCCTGCGGCTGTCGATCAAATCAATATCAGTACCCTGCGGGCCTACATCGCCTATCTACACGATTGCGAATATGCGCGCACCACGATTGCCCGGCGGTTGGCTTGTTTGCGAAGTTTTTTCCGCTACTGCCATCGCGAAAAACTGGTCGAGTCCAATCCCGCTAAAGCGCTTCGCACGCCGCGAGCGGGCAAACGTCTGCCGCATTTTTTGTCGACTGAGCAATTGGCGACGCTGCTGGAAACCCCGTTGGCCAACACGTGGGATGGACTGCGTGATCGGGCGATTCTGGAAACACTTTACTCTGCCGGCTTGCGGGTTGCTGAGTTGGTGGCGGTCGACATTGAGGATTGGGATCGCGATGCTGATGTGCTCCGCGTGATCGGAAAGGGCCGCAAGGAACGCTACGCACCGATTGGGTCGTATGCTGCTGAAGCCTTGATTCGATGGTTGGAGTGTCGGGCGACGCGTCCGAACATCAAGCCGGCAGCCCGCTTTGCCGTGTTTCTCAATAAAAACGGCGGGCGGCTCACCACGCGAAGCATCGGTCGCATGCTCGACAAACACCTCAAGACCGCCGGCTTGGACCGCATCACCAGCCCGCACACGCTAAGGCACAGCTTTGCCACACATCTGCTGGATGGCGGCGCGGACTTGCGGAGCGTCCAGGAATTGTTGGGCCACAAAAGCTTGACCACCACCCAGATTTATACGCACGTCAGCACCAAGCGGCTGCGTGAAGCGTATCAACTGGCGCATCCTCATGCGGCTAAGAAAGCTTGAGGGAGAAGGCTGTCAGCGTCTTCTCGTATAAAGAAACGACGGGGTCGGCCGCGCCGGGTGGGGGATGGGGGGGGCAGATTACCCGGGAAGCGGCCAACGCTCCGTCGCTATGAATTGCTCAGTGTTCGATGGTACGTTTCTTACTGATGGTGACGATGTTTCCCGGGGATTGATATTCAACCGAATCCAGAAAAGCCTTCATCATGTAGATGCCGCGACCGTCGATCCGCATGAGGTTTTCCGGCAGTGTGGGATCGGGAACGTTCTCGACAGTAAAACCGGCACCTTCGTCCTCAATCTGAAACCAGCATTTGTTGTCGCAGATCGTGGCTGTCACGTACACTTTTTTTGTTGGGCACATCGAGTTGCCATGTTCAAATGCATTGAACACGGTTTCCTGAAGTCCCATTTGCACGGCATATTGATCACGCGGATAATAGCTCAGTTTTTCCATTGCCGTGGCGACGACGTCTTGGATACCCGCCAATTGATTCGGGTCGCTGAGTTCCCACGATAGCTGCACCGCCTGATTGATCATCGGACGTGCGTATTGCTGGGAGTCGGTATTTGCGAGTGTATTCGTAGAGACCATAAAAAGGTTCCCCCGTAAAGGACAAGGAAAGACAGGGAATCGAAAAAGAAAAAATGAATCGGTCGGATTGCAGCGTCATTCATCCAGCGGTTAACTGCTCAACCAGGTTTGATGAATAGCGCGAATGTGGGCGATCGCGAATGCGAATCCATAAAAATCATGAGCGACGATCCCGGCCGAACCGGTAGTCTTGCAAGAATCGGAGGGGACGGATTTCTCGTTGCCGTCCGTTATGTTGCGGAGAGGCTCGCCAACGAACAACCGATCTTTTTCCGACAGTGGATGTCCGCACCTGGGACAATGTGCATTCATTCCGGATGTGGAAAGGACTAGGTCGCATTGACATTGATAAACCGCCATGATTGCCCTCCCTGTCCGAATGGGGTGACGATGAATCGTCCCCGGTTACACGGTAAGTATGAGTGAAATTCATTACACCCATAACGCGGTGAAATCGCATCAAACCGGCAAATCCGGGACAGAGATCACGCAAGAATTCGCGGAATGCTTCGCTTTTTCAGCGGATTTGTGCGTAGCTTGCGTGTAGAATAACCGGCGAGAGTAGTCCGGTCGTTTACCGGAGGAACGATGTCGACTTGTAGATGTCGATTGGGGTATTGCTGCTATGAATTCGCGATCAGACCAGACAACAGAGCTCCTGCAAATGGCGGCCGCCGGCGACGAAAAAGCGGCGGACCGACTGATGCCGCTGGTCTACGACGATTTCCGTCGCCTGGCCAACAGCTACTTGCAACAAGAATCGCCGGGGCATACATTGCGGCCGACGGCTTTGGTGAATGAGGCCTATTTGAAATTGGTCAATCAGACCAAAGTCGATTGGAAGAGCCGCACGCATTTCTTTGCCGTAGGCGCGCAAGCCATGCGACGCATCCTGGTCGACCATGCGCGGACCAAGAAACGCGTGAAACGCGGAGGCGGTGCGCGACGCATCTCTCTGGATGAGGAATTGACGGTTTCACCGCAGCGCAATGAAGATGTGTTGGACTTGGATGAGGCGCTGAAGAAAATGGCGGAGGAGCATCCGCGGGCGGCTGAGATCGTCGAGTTGCGGTTTTTCGGCGGGTTGAGTGTGGCTGAAGCGGCCGAAGTCGTCGGTGTCTCCGAACGGACGGCAAGAAACGATTGGACGTTTGCCCGCGCCTGGCTGCGACGCGAACTGGCCCTGTAGAATCTCACTTTCCCATTACAGTACACGACCCCCACTTCACATTTCCGATATGCCGGTCAGCACACCGAATCGTTTCAAGTGGGCAGACCGCGATTTGTCAAAACTCTCTCCCAGCCTAAGGCGTTGATTTGTGATTCCGGACCGTAACAGCCGCATTCGAGACCTTTTCGTGCAGGCGATCGATTTGGATAAAAAATCGCGCGCGAAGTTTCTCGATCAGGAATGCGGCGACGAACCGGAGATTCGCGCAGAAGTCGAATCGCTGCTAACGCATCATGCTCCTGATACAATTCTTCCCGAGGGACTGCCGTCCAATCCCATCGCTGCGGCGGCGAGCGGTGTGAATCAACGACCATTCCGCCGCATCTTCGCCACGACGATTCGTGAAATCATCGAGCGAGGCTTTCGCCATCGTTTTTCGCGTTACGTCATCCTTTTTACACTGGGGATCCTGCTGAGCGGGGTCGGCATTTGGATGTATTTGGGCATGGAAGGATCGTTGCGAAAGATTCTGGCCACCAAGTTGGAATCGTTGCTGGATGCTGACATCGCCGCGCTGGAAATTTGGATGGATGATAAGAAAGCGTCTGCGGAAGTCTGGTCGCAGCAGCGCGACGTCATCGCTGCCACGCAGGAACTGGTGGCACTGGCGAAAACAGAATCTACGACTCGCGAGGACTTGCTGAACTCCCCCGCATTGGCGCGTTTGCGTGAAGAATTACACGTGTTTCATCACCGCGACGGCAACTCCGGTTTTGCCCTAATTGACCGCACAGGCCGGGTCTTGGCGTCTGAGCGGGACGACGACATTGGAGTCCGCTTGAAAGCCGGCGGAATGACCGAATTGGCCAAAGTGCTCGCGGACAAAACAACGATCACCAAACCGTTTCCGCAAGGCGCTTTTGCACCGGATCAGACAATTCGCCGCGACGTCCCGGTCGTCTGGGCCAATGCTCCGGTGCATGACGCTCAGGGGGAAATCATCGCGGTGTTGGGGTTCGGTTGGTTGGCCGATCATCAATTCACCCGCGTCCTCTCGGTCGGCCGCATGGGACAATCCGGTGAAACTTATGCATTCGATTCGCAGGGACTGTTGTTGTCGGAAAGCCGTTTCGACCCGGAACTTCGCCGCATCGGCCTGATTCCTGATACGCCCGATTCCCGTTCGATTTTCACCGTGCATGTTCGCGATCCGGGAGGAAATCTACTGACCGGGTATCGACCAAAGACCGCGCTGCGCAACCGCCCCCTCACAAAAATTGCCGCTGAAGCAGTTGCCAGCCGAACATTGCATGACCCGAAGCTCCATCGCGGCGTGATACTCGACCCTTATCGGGACTATCGCGGTGTGCAGGTGATCGGTGCTTGGCAATGGTTATCGCAATACAACATGGGTGTTGTGTGTGAAGTCGACAGCGAGGAAGCGTATGAGTTGTTGCGGTATCCCATTGTGGCATTTTGGATTCGTACCGGATGTTTGGCCGTCGCCCTTGGCGGGTTGCTGATTGCGGCCGCGCGGATTGCGATTCTCAAAAAAAAAGTCGGGACCTATCAGCGTCTCGGGCAATACTCGCTGCTTCGCAAAATCGGTGAAGGCGGAATGGGCGAAGTCTATCTCGCCCGCCATGCACTACTGCGTCGTCCGACAGCGGTGAAACTTCTGAAAGGAAACCGACAACGTAGCGAGGATGTCCGCCGGTTCGAACGTGAAGTGCAGCTGGCCAGTCAGTTGGAACATCCCAACACGATTGAAATCTACGACTACGGCCGCACGGCAGATCAGGTGTTTTTTTACGCGATGGAGTATTTGCCGGGAATTTCATTAGCCGAACTGGTCGCGCTGAGCGGTCCGCTTCCTGCAGCGCGGGTCATATTCTTGTTGCGACAAATCTGTGGGTCACTCCGTGAAGCACATGGCATTGGGTTGATCCATCGCGATGTGAAGCCACAGAACATTATGCTGTGCGACTTAGGGGGCGAGGCTGATTTTGTGAAGGTATTGGATTTTGGCTTGGTCAAAAGCGTCAGCGATACCGGCGGGACGAAGATTACATCGCCGGCAATGATCGTGGGAACGCCGATGTATATGTCGCCGGAGCGATTACAAACGCCGGACGAGGTCGACGCTCGCTCTGACATTTATTCCGTCGGGGCCGTGGCCTATTTTCTGCTTACGGGACAGCAACTGTTTGACGGGATGAGTCAGATGGAGATCGTGTACCACGCCGTGAACGAGCTGCCCGACCCGCCATCGGAAGTCGCCACAACGGCGGTGCCTCCGGTGCTGGACCGGTTGGTGATGGACTGTTTGGCCAAGTCGCCCGCATCGCGTCCGCGCAACATTCCAGCAGTCATGGCGATTCTGGAAGAACTGGCCGAACACGAGGTTTGGACGTCGCACGATGCACGCTATTGGTGGGATGCCAACGTGGCCAAATTGCGAACCACCACCGCCATCGCCACGTTGTTGGAGACATTGCCGGGATCGGCCGAGACAGTCGCCCAGACGTATGCCGCCAGTTCACCGACTCAACGGTGATTGGTTGGGCCACCGCAAGATGGAGTGAATTGGAAAACGAGCGTCGTGTGGTATAACTCGGCCAAACAATATCGCGCCGCACGCGCTGTCGCGGCACAATCGATCCATTCGATTCTTCATTGATAAAGGAAATTCTGTGGGAAAACTGGGACTGGCATTTAAGTCGTTTTTTAGAGTGTTCGGAAATGAAGAGTTCGCCAAATCGGTGGAACAGTTGTTGAGTGGCAAACAACTGACCGCAGAGACGCCCGCTACGCCACCTCCGCCCAAAAAACCACCGGCGCCCAAAAAGCCAGTGCGGAGCGATGCCGTGAGCCTGTTGTCCGCCCTTCAGCGAGAAGCGCGATTGTTGGATTTCCTGCAGGAGTCGATCGCTGAATATGAGGATGCACAAATCGGCGCAGCGGTCCGCGATATCCACCGGGATAGCGCCGCCGTGATTCAACGGATGTTCGCCCCGGCGGCTGTGGTTACCGACGACGAAGGCGCATCATTGGAAATTCCCGCAGGCTATGATCCAGCCGAATTCCGGCTCACTGGAAACGTAGCGGGCGATCCGCCACATCAAGGGACGCTGCAACACCACGGCTGGAAGGCAACACGGTGCGACCTGCCGCAATGGACCGGCGGCGAAGCAGCCGCAAACGTCATCGCCCCCGCGGAAGTCGATGTGGCGTGAGGGGAGTGGCGTGAGGGGAGTGGCGTGAGGGGAGTGGCGTGAGGGGAGTGGCGTGAGGGGAGTGGCGTGAGGGGAGAGGTGGCCGCTGTGTGCCTCTTCGTCTTTCTTCACGCCTGTGCCCTCAAGCCTCCTCCCCCCAATCCTTTCAGAATCTTTTTAAGATCGTTTGGACTCCTCCCCAGTTGTGACCTATGTTTGATCTGTCAGGCAAACGTTGCCGAGCCGCTGCCACCTGTTTGTAAGAAACGGGTGCGGAGCGGATCTTGGGTTTGCTGGGTATACACGCCGTAAGTGACATCTCCAACAAGAGATGCTGATCTTTGAGGCGTGGCAAGGAGAGCTGGGAGCTTCGAGGGGACCTTGCCACGCCTTTTTTCTATGCGCTGTTACCCGTTGCCTCCCTTCTCCGCACCGTGTGGCAAGATATTCCGGTTGGTCTAATCAGGGCGAATAACTGAATTTTGCCGATTCTAGCCGAAGCCGTTTCCCCTGTGCCGCCGATATCTAGACCGTAACACTTCAGAGGTTTCTTTCAGCAACCTCATCTCAATTTACGGTCCAGCAATTCAAATATCGGGCAGTCATTGCCGTGCGGAATATTCCCTCTCATTCATTGGAGCGTGTCGACGCATTCTTTGCTGCGCAACAACCGGGCAAACGCATCTCGCGCGTGTTGCTGTGGAGCGGATTGATTGTCGGCGGTTTGCTGTGGCTCCCCACGGTCTTGACTGACAAACCGACGGTTAATGACACGCCGTTGACGGTCGTTGATCCCTTTGTCAACGTGCCGTTGATAGGCGAATCCACGAACTCCGTTCATTTCGAACAGGCCAATTAATGCCGAACCAGGTTGGCAGGATGAGCACCTCTCCATTGTCACGCATATACCCCTCACTCTTTGTAGCTCTCATGATCGCCGGCGTATTGGCGAGCATCACGGGCTGCGCTGGCCCGGGCATGCGCCTGTCCATGGCACCGCGCTCTGCCCAAAGGCTGGGAGTGGAGAATGCGGCCGCCCTGGAACAGATCAATCAACGCTATCAAGCGGGCGATTTGCATGGTGCGTATGATGCCGTCAAGAAACACCGTCGCAAGCACCCCTACTCCTGGGAAGCGCGCATCACCGAAGCCTGTATCGCCGCCGATTTAGGACGCACCGCGGAGAGTATTCAAGCCTGGCAAGCAGTCGCAACCGCGCAACCCCAGTCGGCCAAAGTGCTCCATCAAGCGGGGATGCATTTGGTACAATTGGGAGCGATCCCGGCCGGTTTGCCGGTGCTTCAATCAGCGGTCGAACGTGATCCCAGCAATGTCAAATACCGTTTGGATCTTTCGGCAGCGTATCTAGCATCGGGGAATTCGCATACTGCGCAAGAGGTGTTGATGCAGGCTCATCGCCAACTCCCTCAGGAACCAACTGTGCCGGTTGCGATAGCACGCCTCTTTGAAAGCCAAAACGTTCATAACCGCGCCGCCCACTATTATGGTGTGGCATTAAAACAATCGCCGGACGATCCCACGCTGCTCCGCCAACGGGGGCGAATGTGGTACCAACTGGGGAATTATGAGTTGGCGCAGAAAGACATGGCCGCATGCGAGACAGCCATGATTGCCGGCGAGCATTGGCCCGCACTATTAGAGTACGGCCAAGTCTGCCTAAAAATGGGTGATGTACAATCCGCCCAACGCATCGCGATGACATTGGGCGAAAATCCGTCCGCCCTGACGTCGGACTTTCAGCAGTTCAGCGTCGCCGTTGCAGCCATGCCGGTTCCCAAACCGGTGCTTGTTCCGCAGCCCGAACCCTTCACTCCTTTCGAAGCACCTCCGGCATTACTAGCCGCGGCTCCAGTCCCGACTTTTGTTGCTCAACGGCCACAGAGAATCCAACAAGCGTCTGGAGTCATCGTCGTCAATCATCCACCGCCAGCGAAATCAACCACGGACACAAAATCGAGCACGGACATACAACCAATTGTGGAAGTACAACCGGAAGAAGTCCCGGCAGCAATCACGCCCGTGGACATTACGATTCCGATCCTGCTGCCGCCACCCAGATTAGCGATCCCGGTCGCCCTGTCGCCGATTACGGACCCTTCGATTACAGCGATTACAGCGATTACAACTAAAACCACACCGATTACAGCTGCACCGATCAAGGCCGCACGAAAAACAGCGACGCCGATTGTGTCGGGACCGGTCCTCCTACCACCAGACGCAGCACCGCCCGCTGCTGAACCCGTGGCCATTGCTCCAACGACTGTCGAAACGGGTTGGCGGACCACACAGAAAAAGAGCAAGCCCTCCAAGCCAGCCCGGACAACATCTCCTAAAACACGCAAATCGGCGGCGACAAAAACGAACAGTTGGAAGCCGCATGTGAGTGAAAAGCGTGTACAGAGTTATCGCAAGACCGGGGATGCGCGAACGCTTGTTAAGAAGAAATTGGCCACGGATTAACACGGATGTGACACGGATAACGTGTCCTTAGTTGATCTCTGGCTATGCGTGATTTGTAAAATCGGGCGATCAGATACGGCGAAAGGAACTGCTCGTGGGACCGACTGCGACCATCTTTTTGCCGAAACCTGTCTCTGAACAATTGCTGGTTAGCCTCGACTCCGAGCTGCGGAGTGCCGCTGCTAGAATCAAAACTTCTCGCAAAGGGTGCGATTGGAACATCTGGATGACCTCTGATTCGACTAGTTTCACGCATCCATTCCAAGTTCACGTTTGGGAAACATCCAAGCGATTAGAGGATTGCGGTGTAGACCTTAAAGAATTGGCTTTGGACTCTTCTGTCTTCCAGGCGATTGTCACCGTTTCAGCGGGCTGCAACGAATACGAAGATTGGAATTTGACCGCAGTCCTTGCCAAAAAGATCGCTGATCGTTTCGGCGGTATTGCTACAAAACCGGAAAAGTAGCAAAAGGCTCGCATTGTTTCTGTCGTTGCACGGTGCGTTGTGACGCACCATTCTTCGTGGGACAACGGATTAACAATTGCAAAACGACCGGGCAGGGGCTGCAAACGTTCGCATTTCTTTTGCTGGATGGGATGCCGCTGGCTAAAGCAAAAACCCTCACCCCGGCCCTCTCCCAGAGGGAGAGGGGGAAATGTAGATGCCGTTGGGTTTATCTCGACGATTACTCTTGTGTCGCTGCGGGTCGTGGTTTTAGGTGGCTGACTGTTTGTAGGGTCATTCGCTGGCGAAAGAGTACCTCGTTGGTTTTGGCGTCGGTAACGGTGTCCTCAAACTGCAGGACGCCGAACGGGACGCGGTCGGATAACCAGAGGGTGCGGCGATAGACCGTCATGCGGCCGTCTTCGTCGGGGGTGTATTTGACCTGCGAGACCGCTTCACGGCATTCGATTGCGTCGGTTTGCAGCGGCGTGAATAGGTAGCGGACGTTGCGGTAGAAATATTCGCGCGTGCGAGGCATGCCTTGCAGGAAGATTTCCGCGATCCGTTTTTCTCGCGCTGAAACCGCACCGGGCCAGAGCAGGCATTCGTCGGGCGCCGCGCCGGCGGCAATTGCTTGTTCGTTGAGGTACAAGTTGATTTGCTCGCCATCGCTCGCCGATGTTCCGTAACCGGTTCCACGCTCGACGCGCACGTGCCGTGCCGCTTGGCCGTTGATTTCAAGTTCTCCTTGGCTGGTCAGCCGCAGGCGCGTCATTTGACCGAGATGGTCGATGCCCTGGAATTCGGCGAAGGGCAATGGGGAGTCCGTTTGTTGGGGGAGCGAAGGAATCCAACATTGTAGCGGCGTTTGCGGTTCCGGCGTTTCTGTCGAGTAGTCGGCCAGTCCCCAATAGTGCATGACGTTCATCACCCAAGGATTGGACCAGGGGTTTGAGCGCGAAAAGGAAGCTGAAAACGCCGATACCGACAGCAGTAGGCAAGCAACAATGCGAAAGGATCGCTTGTGGCCCCACTCATCCAGCACCGGAAGCATGGTGAGCAGCCAAAACGGAATCAGCCAGAAAACCCACCGCAGTCCGCTGGTGTTCCCGCCATAGTTGTCTGTCTTGTACATCACGAATAGCAGCATCCACAAAGTCAGCCCCAAGCCAAGACGGTTGAACAACCGCAATGGAAATTCGCGCCAGCGCCGACCATAAATCCAGCCGACGACCGTTAGTAAAAATATCGGAGAGAGTGAGAAAATACCGTGATGTCCGATCAGGCAGTTCAAGAAATAAGTCACGCGTGACTCGTTGCCCGTATCAATACCTTGAGGCTGAATCCAATAGCTGGGAACTCCCTGATGCACGTATTCATACACGTTGGTGCCGAAATACGCATAAAATGGAACCAAGCCGCCGCTAGCCAGATATGTGGTGTAGAAAAAACCACCCAGGGGGATCAGTGCCGCCGGTATGAACCAGCCGCACGTCAGCTGCCAGGATTGGCGGAGCAGGATCACAAACATTGCCGCCCCAAAGACGAACGCCGGCAGTTCGTTGGTGACCGTAAATGCCGCAAAAAATCCGCACAAGGCGAACAGTCCGCCGCTGCGCCGCCCATCAGCGATGATTCTTGTCGCCGGGTAGAGCGCGAAGACCGTACTGCAGGTGGCGACGGAATGGTTGTTGAAGGTGATTAGAAATGTCGACAGGAACGTTGCAAACGAAGCAGCCGCGACGACGAAGACCGCACTCATCCCGGTACGCACATAGCGGTTGGCCATCACGGCGATTAGTATCAGCGCGATCATCCACGGCAGCCAGTTGACGATGATCAACAGCAGATGCGCAACATCGTAAGTCTGGCGATCCAAGGTCCAGCCGGTCGCCTCTTTGATTGTCCAATACAAACCAGCGACGAGCGTGGGGAGCAGCGCCGGTTTGGAGGAATAGAAATGTTCGTTCCAGCGGACTTTGTCGATCGTATCCCAACCGGGCCGCTGAATGATCTCGTCGATCTGATACGTACCGCGTTCAACGAGCGACCAGACGGTGCACCAACGTGAGCGATCATTGGCGCTGAAGGCGGGCGTTTTCGGCGGGCGAGCCGTGGGCCAGCGCCGTGGTCCGAACCGCAACTCGGCGTTGAGGATGTCAGCCAGCGAGACGGCGGCGGTCAGGACGATCAGCACTGCGCACGCAAATTGGGTCAAGCGCCGCGCCGATCCGTCATTCTTAAAATCGTCCGATGTCGTCATAGCAACCCGTTGCAAAAGGGTGCCACTGGCGGCTTGTCGGCCAGTGCAAACTGTGTGACCAGAAAAACACTGCTGGACAAGCCAGCAGTGGCACCCGACTCTCGAATGTTCTTGGTTTTTCAACGGGCCGATCAGACCGTTGCGGATGAGGGAAGGGGCGCCGGTGGATGTATGGAAGTGCCGTCCATCTTAGCTACGAATGTGCAGGGATGAAACGCGCAGTAAAAAATGCCTTGGCCCCCAAGTTGAGGCATGGGAACCAAGGCAGCTTAAAACAGGGTGCGTGTGTAGCCGGCTGTCAGTCACGACCGGGGTGGGCGACTTTTTTCCAGTATTCGGCAAAGTCGAATTTGGGGCTGTTATCGAGGTCGTGGCATTGATTGCAGAGTTGCTTCTCGGCAATCCCCTGATCGAGATGCATGTTTTTCCGCCAACGGATCAATTCCTCATCTTGCGGCGGTAAATTGCCGGCGACCCGTTGGTTTTCGAGGTCAGCGTGGATGCTGCCGGGACCGTGGCAGTTTTCACATTGTTGGCCTTTTAATTGCGGCGTCGAGCCGGCATCCACGAATCCACGTTCATAAGGAAAGACCTGTTGTGGATTCCAACCGGTGACATGACAGGCCAAGCATTCGGGGTCATGCACTCGGGAGATCCAACCCTCTTCTTGTCCTTCGCGCCCCTTGCTGAGGGAATCGTAGGCATGCGAGTGGCGGGTGGTGCTCCATTTGGAAAATGCTTTGGTGTGGCAATCTTTGCACTGATCCACACCGACGAATCGTGCTCCCGACTCATGCGCAACCGGTTTCATGTTCTGGACGATTTGCTCGTCATGCAATCGCTCCTGATAGCGCCGCATCACGTCAGTCATCGCTGGAGTTTCGTGAAAACGTTGGTTGTCGAGCTCGATCAATTCAAATTTCAGCTTCTGCTCCGCTTCGGGATAATACCCGATGACACCGATATGCTTGCCTTTGTGGCCCACGGTGATGAACATCGTTTTCGATTCGCCGATTTGTTCGGCTTTGTTGTCGGGATCTTCATAACCGCCAGCCGAAACGACAACGTCGAATTGGGGAAAAGCCTCAGCCAAGGCGCGCGATTCTTCCAGGGGGGCATGCGAAAGCAGCACGAGCAGATCGGGTTGCGCTGCGTTGTCTTCATCGGTCAGTGCGGCCAATTGTTTGGTGACCGCATCGTGAGCATTGATGATGTCGACGTCAGGCATGGCGCCGTCGTTTGCGGGAGGTACGATCTCGTTGCGGTAGGCATCCCCGACGATTGAGATCACGCCAATGGTTTTGCCGGCGACTTCGGTCGTGAAATGCCGTTTGGGCATCGTCAGTTCTTCGGATCCAAACAGGACGACATTTGCGCCGAGCAATGGCAATTGATCCTCGGTATCTAACGAGAGCAAATACCCGGCATCCAGGCGAAGTTCCTCGGTTCCCAAGCCCATCGCGGCATAGCCCATTTGCTGCATCGCATCGAGTAAAACTTCGAACTTGATTTGGCTTTGTCGCCGGGTCCGTTTGAGCGAACCTCCCAGGTCGAGTTCGGCGCGGGACCAGCCTTTATCATCAATTTGGCGAAACAGATCCGCTCGCCGTGAAAGGCCGCCCGACTGCGTTTCGGAACAGCCGCACGGTTCTAAATAGCCGTGGGTCTCGCCCGTCACACACAACACAAACTCCGGCTTTTCCCAGCCTTCAAAGATCGGTGCGGGCGGGGGATAGTTGGGCTTGTCGTCTTTTTTGGGTGTCGTAGAGGTCGTGTCGCCCTGGGACGGATCGTCATCTGAGCCGCACGAGGAGAGACAGGCGGCACATACCGCACTGGCAACGATCAACAACGGCATGGTCTGCCAACGTTTCCAAGTCATCCCTCACCCTCCACTGGTTTCCGACGGCTTTGGACACCACAAGCCTGACTGTTTCTATCGCAAGCAGTCAAAAAATCCAAGGGCTGTTTGTTGTCGTACCACGTTCTCGGCAAATTCTGTCGGCTCAATAAGCTTGGTACTTTGCACGAAACTGGATGGACTTTATTTCGGGGTGACTGGTTTCGACAATGAACTCGGCACGTCCTTTGTTTTCGGGAGTCGTTACGGTATCGGGTGGGATCTCGAACTTCACCACATATCGTTGAAGTGATTTTCCCTCAAAGTTCGTATCGCGTTTGATACTCATCTGCACAAATTCGTTGGTGGATTTGATGACATTGAAGTCATAAGTATCGGTATCATCCGGGACACTGACAAACATACTCAATTCGGCAGTAACCCCATCGGCAATATTGAACCCTTTGAAATCAAGCGTCATGGTGCGGGCATCAAAGCTCTTTCCGACAATTTTAAGCGGACCGGTCCGTGTTGTGACGACCGATAGTTCTTCCACATATTCCGTGCCGTCCGGGGCTTTCAAGGTGACCTTGATCGGTGCCTTAAATTTGCCGACAGGAATGTCCGGTTGAATCAACGCGTCGATGCGATACCCACATTTGCCGTTGACGCCTTCGGCTCGGCCCTCCTTAAATTCGAGTTTTTGGGACTCGACTTGAACGAATTCCGAATCGGTTACGGCGGAAACCAGTTCGATGTCCTCTAATAATCGTGACCCGATGATTCCCGAAATCCGGACCGGTTCTTTGCCGACAACATCGGGCGCGATGAACGTCCGGGCCGGGTAAACAAACATCGTATAGGCGACTTTTCCGACGATTGTGAGGGCCAGGTATTTGTTGTCTGGATCGTTCGTATTTAAAGGCGCCACAGACTTGAAGTGTTCCTCTGCGCCGTCTTTCACCTTCCAAGCAACCGTCACGTCCATCGATTCACCCGGCTGTAGTTCTACCCGTTCGAGATCTTTGTCCTCTTTCAGCATGAATTTTGTACAGGTGCAGGTGGCTTTGCCCTTGATGATGCGCAAGACCCCTTCGCCGTCGTTTGACACTTTAAAGACGTGCTCGCCTTCAGTACCGCGTTCCATGACGTCGAAATCGTACGTCGTTTCATCGACCACGGCTTTGGCAGGCGGTCCGACGGATTCCAAATAGGGATCGATGCCCACATCTTCGGAAGTCGATTCCGCGTCTTTTTTGGCCATCCAACTGCTGGCGTTGCTCACGACTACAGCGGCGCCAAGTGCGACCCCGCCCAGTACCATCGCGATGACAATATCTTTTGCCTTCATGAATTCAGTCTCTTGCGATAACGGAAATGAACATACGCACTAGAAAAGTGTAATGACCCGTTTATTGTAAGTTGATACCCCACCTGGTCAATCAGATTCAGTAGGGGGGACCGGCGCGTCCGCCTGATTCGCCATTTTTCTTAACAATTCCAGCGTTTTTTCGGGTAATACGCGGTCAATATGCCCTGCCTGTTGCGTGGTTTCGTTCAATTGCAGTGCGAATTGGGCTTCTTGCTGTGCGTCCGCCACACGCCCGTCCCGGGACAAGGCCTCGGCCAATCGTCCTCGGATTTCGGCCGAGTTGGGATACAACTCAGCTGCGCGCGTAAACGCCACCACAGCCTCGCCAGCCAACTCGGGCGACTGCAGCCGCAGGTTTGCTTGAAGGTAATACTCTCCCAAAATACGAAAATTGTTCCAAGATCGTGGGTTTTTCTCCAGCGATTTCCGTAACATTTCCGTAGCTTTTTGCACCGTTTTCCGAGTATCCTCGGTTTTTACCAAGCCCCCCCCAAACTCCAATTCGGCCAATTTTCGCCATGATTCGCCCGCATACGGATCGGCCACAGTTGCCGCCAGATACGCCTGCCGTGCCCGGACCGGATTGCCTCGCTCCCACAATTGATAGTCCCCTTCAGCAAGGAGCTGACTCGCCCGCGAAACCGGTGCCGTGGCAAATTGCCAACAGGCGAGGCTAATTCCCAGTGACAACAGCAAAGCGACCATCCCAGCCGCACGTGGAAGAGAGCGGGCCGACGGGGAGAGTTCTGCAGGCGGCAGGATCATGACCACGCACAGCAACAGCATCTGGCAGAGCGCCGGCATGGCGATTCCGCCTGCTCCGGAAAGATGGACCATCAGCGTAGCGGCGGCGATGAGAAAAACGGCTGGCCGCGGAGAATTTGGCCCGATTGCTCTGCCGGCCAGCGGAATTGCCACACACCAAACGGCCAGAATACTCCAGGTCACCGCTGAAAACTCTGTCACACCAACCACACAAAATGCAAGAAATGCCCCACAGGTACTCGCCTGGGGAACGGGAATCATGATCTGACCAGCGGGGCGTTGCGATCGGGAGTTTCGTTTCTGTTTAGCAGGTTCAAGTGACGGATCCGAGAGTTGGCCGGGGACCAGGCCGCTGGATTGCCGGATCGCGACGATGCACAGGACCGTCATTGCTGTGAGACCGACAACGGAAATCAAGCCGCCGTTGACCCATACGTCCAACAGTGCATTGTGAGGATCAGAGATTTCCTCGCTCGATTCAGGGCGTTTGTATTGCAGATAATGGTTCCGGAAATTCCCCGGACCAATCCCAGTGAGCGGATGCGTGCGGATCACGTCCCAGGTTCCTTGCCAGTATTCCAGACGATAGCCCAAGGATTTGCGCGTTTCAGCTACGACCCAGCGATCCAAACCCCCGCTCATGACCATCGCCGCGACCAACCCGGCAATCACTAGCACCGCCGCAATCACGATTCGCCACGTATGTCGTGGAAGTGCCGTCCGCGCGGTGATCATCGATAGAATGATTGCCGCTCCTCCAACCATCGTGCCGACATAGGCCGTGCGACTTTTCGTGAGCAGTAGACACGCGGCGATCAACAGCGCCAGTCCGATGCCACACATCCAAGAGGCCACAGGCACGGGCTGTGAGGTGGAGTTCGCAAATCGCTGTGCTAACACAGCCGCTAAAACAATTAGCCAGACGGCCAACAGGCCGGCGAAGGTGTTGGCCAAGGCGAAACGCCCCAACGGCTCTGTGCTCGATAACAAGCGAGCTTCGTAGCCCATGCGTCCTGAGCCTTCCAACGAACTGGTCGGGACACCCATTTCGATCAACTGTCGCTTCAACCGCGAGGAAGCGGCCACGTTGCCTCCGGTGGTGGGCTGTTTCGACAATTCGTCGAGCTTGCCGCGGATCTCGTTGTATTGGGCCGCTGTTTGTGGATACCAAACATAATGTTGCCACAAGCCATAGCTAGCCAGCGCTGCTGAACTGGCCAGCATGATGACCACGATTTGTCGGCGGAATTCCCAAGTCGTGAACGTCTGCCGCATCAAGAAATAAGTCGCGCCCAAACCGGCCCATTCGGCCAGCATGTTGATCGTCGCGCGTTGATCGGCGTCGCCGGTGAGCGCCAGAAATCCGGAAATCAGATGCCCGGCGACGAACAGTGCGACAGCGATATCGACTTTGTGAAACTGAAAGCCGCGAACCTTTCCTCGCCAATACCCCACCGACCACATCGCTAACGCAGCAAAACTGAATTGTGCCATCCATAATCCGAAACCGAGTGTTGCGCCTTCGGTGGGGGACAACAGCCGCCACACCAGCAACATCGCGACGGCCGCAATGAGCAGCGTCTCGATGATGGTCGGCGCATCGCCGGGCGGCGATTCGGTTTGTGGAGGGGCGCTGCGCCCAGATTTGCTCATAAAGTTCTTACCGCGATTGTCCACCAGACCGGCCGCACGGGCCAGTCATTGGTAAAGCGCGTCTTATAGTTTTTTCTGATGGCGGCGAGCGGCTGTTTCGAGGATTGCGATCACAGCCAAGACACAGAGGATCAACGCCACCACAATCAATGCCCCCGCCCAATTGGAGACCTGATAGAGTAGCAGCCCCCCTAGTCCCGTCGTCAATGTCGCCAGATGAATTGTGAGCACGGCATCGCGGCGGCTGAGGCCTAATTCGACAAGGCGATGCGAGAAATGACATTTGTCCGCATGAAACGGACTGCGTCCCTCGGAAAGTCGGATGATCATCACCGAGCAAAAGTCGTACAGCGGAATGGCCAACACGCACAGCGGCGCCAACATCACGTAGGGCGGCGTTTTTTCGTATTCATAAAACGTACCGACGACAGTCATACTGGCGATCGACAGGCCGACGAAATAGCTCCCGGCATCTCCCATAAAAATTCGCGCTGGCGGAAAGTTGTGGCACAAAAACCCGCCGAGCGACCCCGCCAAAATCAGCAAAAATGCGGCAACGAACCAGCGCGGTTCGGAGGTGCTGGTGAGCATGATCAACGCAAAAATCACCGACGTAATCAAACCGATGCCGGAGGTCAGTCCGTCCATGTTGTCCAAAAAGTTGAAGGAATTGGTCAGCACCAAAATCCACAGCACGGTCACGATGGCGCCGATCCAAGCCGCATCGGCGAACAGCGTGGCGCGGACACCCATCGAGACCAAACCGATGGCGGCGATAAGTTGTACGGCCAGTCGCGGCGCCCAGGGGAGGTTTTTGAGGTCGTCAATCAACCCCATCACGGCCAACAAGGTGCCCCAGGCGATGATGGCCCACAATTGGCCACTCCGCGCGCCGATCCCGGCGACATGCGCAGCCAATTCTTCGGGAAGTAACTGCGCGACGGTTGACGACGACAAAAACAGCTGTGCACCGGCCAACGGCAAAACCGTCCCCAGCCAAATCCCAATTCCTCCGCCCAGAGCGGTCGGCGTTTCATGGACCTTGCGCGCCGCGGGTTGATCGACCAATCCCCACTTCGGCGCCATCGCCCGCACCACAGCCGTAACAACCGCGGAAATGATAAACCCCGAAGCTGCACAGGCAATAATCAACAAAACCATAGAATATCTCGCACCATTTTTCTCACCCTCTCAGAGAGGGGGCGAGTGTTCACACTTTTTTACTCCCTCTCCTTCCGAGAGAGGTGCGGGGTGAGGGTTTCCCCCGCATTAGACGGGCCTACACCCACCAGTTTCCCAAAACGACTCGCCGACAACAGGGAAATCACCCTCGGCAGCCAAACGAACCAAAATCCGCCCGTAGTTTTCCCGCGTAACCGTTACAGTCGACGCGATTGCGATGGAAACGGCGGTTGCGTTTCGGGGCCATGTTTGCAGCCTCTTATCCCCCCTTACGTTGTGAACCGTCGAAATCGATGAATACCGTTTACCCGTTTTTCCAGATCCCCGCCTCGTGAGCAAGGAAATTTGCGGTGGATGTGATGTCACCGGTCTCCCCGCGGGATTGACCGGTCACCGTTTCCGCCCGATAATGAAATACTACCCGTCCACTACAAGTCGTTCCCAAACCCTCTGACGCCTCTCGTTGACTCTGATTTGCAAGTAACGAGAAAAAGCCCAACTGGGTTTTGAAACTGGTTCTAGCGAATTTCCCGTCCAGCTACTGACTTTCCACCGCCCTGGCGGATATTTCTGTTCATCTCGATGCGACTCGAGCAACCACATGCCTAAATGGCTCACCAAGGCCAAAGCCGCCTTCAAAACGCCCGAACCGTTGCCGCCCGAGCCGTTCCGGTTGGTCTGCGTTTGCGGAGGGATTATCAATGGCGTCCGCCAGGAGCGTGAGCAACGTATCCGCTGCGGAGACTGCAACCATGAGATGTTCGTGCTCCCCGAAAGCGTCTATCCGCCGCCTGAGATTCGTTCTCGCGGTGTGATCGAGGAGACCGACGAAACCGAGGATGAGGTGGAGATTGTCGAGGAGCCGTCCGCATCGAGCGACGACCTGCCCCCCGGTCCTGCGGATGCGATTACGATTGCTCCCGAAAAGTTAGGCGGGAAACCATCCAAAACAGGGAAACGAAAACGGCGGAAGAATGAGGATCCGTCGGATCCGGAGAAAAGACAGTCGCCGGAGAGAGCCGATCGGCCCCAAGCGGTGGAAGTCGACCATGTGCATGGTATTCGCGACTTGCGTCAGCGGCGATTCAAAATCATCACCCCGTTTCGCGCCATCGCCGCGGGGATCTTAGTGGTGTTGCTGTTGACCGGTTATTCCGTCTTGCATTCACGCAGTGTTGCGAATGCCGAGGTCGTGCGCACGCAGGCGGGCAAACTGGGGCAACAGGCACTGGATGCGGGCGATTTGGCGACGGCATACCAAGAGTTTATAAAAGTCGACAAGGCGTTACAGATACTTGGAAGCGGCGATCCTCAATCGCAGCAGTTGCATCAATTGTTTTTAGAAGTCCGCGCGGCTGTGGAATTACTGCCGACCTCAGTGCTCGACATGGTCGCATCGGCGGTCGATGCCAGTAGCGAAACGGCGATCACCTCCTGGGAGAACCAGTTTGACCTGACCTACCGTGACAAATGGCTGGTGGTCGATACGACGGTCAGACACGACGATTCTATAGCAAAGGTCCGCATTCCAGTGCCGCTGTTATTGGAAGACAACTCGGCGTTTTTTGTTGTCGACGGCGAATCGTTTGCGGAACGGATCACCGGGGAAGGGGAGCAGCATGTGATATTTGCCGGCCGCGTGATATCCTGTCAGTCGAGCGGCACGAAACACAAAACTTGGGAAATCCGCTTGGCCGACGACTCTTTACTATTCTGGACTGATCCGCGGACTTATGAACTGCTCGGCTTTGCATTGGATGAAGAGTCGACCAAGACCTTGCGACAACAAGCCGATATGCTGGGAGTGGCGAAATGAACGTCCGCCAAGTCATAACAAGCGCTGCCATCTGTTGTTGTCTGCTGATTGGGACAGCGAACATCGCAACAGCGGCGCCGCTACGATCATTCACGGTACAGCAATTCAACAAAGTCTTCGAGAAGTTCGTGGGACTCGACGTACGCGTGATCGGCCGCAAGTCATTGGCCAGCACCCGGGAAATCGGTCTGTTGCACTGTGAAGTGCGATTTAAGTCGAAACGGCTGATGGAAAAACTGTCCCGTGATGTGGCGAAAGTACAGATCGACGGTCGTGTCGTGCGGGAGAGGAATCACTATGTGGTCTATATCAGTGCGGTGAAAACCCTGCCAAGCGACGAGGAAGAATTCCAATTGCGGAAGCGCAGCCTCAAAGAAAAATCGCTAGAAGGCTGGTACGAACTGGGCGATTGGGCGACCGGGCAGGGGACGTTTTATCAGGATGACAAGATGTCCATACTGGGACGCGAGGCCTATGCACAGGGGATTACGATAGAGCGGGCCGCTGCACGCGGCAAGGATGCGGTTCGTCTGAAGAAACTGGCTGCCAAAGCTGAGTCGTATGGTCTCTCGACAGCGCTGCGAGAGAATTTGTTGTTTGAAGCATTTGTCTTGATGCGGGATCAAGCGAATTCGGTGGCCGATTTGGGAGTCGCAATCTCAGAGGCAGCCACCGAATTGCCCGGCAGTGAAATCCCCTTACGCCAGCCACAACCGAAATTACGAAAACAGTACAAAGCCGATCCGCGAACGACCTACGAAGGAGCCTCAGCAACCCAGCGCACGCTGCTGCATCGTATCTTGATGTCCGATTTGATTTTGGCCCGTTTGCAGGACCAACTGGACAAGAATTTCGAGAACGGTTTTCAAATTGCCGATCTGATCGATCGCGAGATCCCAGAGTTTCGTGACTTGGCCCAGGAGTACCGCGATCAATCGCTGAAAGCACGTACGGAACAGGTGGCCACACTGTCGCGTGCAGACATTCTGGACCTGCAGAAGCATTACGACGATGAACAACAACCGGATAAAGGGCGAGAAGTCGTCGAAGCGTGGTTGGAACATCGCCGGAATCGACTGGACGAACAGGATACCGAGGGGTTACTGAATTTGTCTGAAGAATATGTGACGATGCTCAATCGTCCCGAGCGAGCGAGCGATTTGTTACTGACTGCTGCTGAGCGCAATCCCGGAAACGAACGAATCGAAGCCAAACTGGGCCGTTTGGGCTATCAACGGCATAACGGAAAGTGGCGTGCCCCGCGAGGCAGGGATGATCAGGACGAATCCGACATCGAGCGGGCCATGCGAGAAGGACGTCCGGTTCTCAAAATGACTGCTACGCAACTACGCAAGGCAATGGCCAGCGAGCCAGCTAAAATCTTGCGAATCGCCAGTCAGGGACAAGTGGATGAATTTTGGTTATACGGAGATTCAACCGGTTCTCAATTAGCGGTGCGATTGTCCCGTCGCGATGGAAGCCCAGAAGCGAAGGTCACTGCGATTGGGCAAGTCAAGTTGAACCCATGATGCGCCCCCCGAATTTTGATCCGAACAGGAGTGAACGGTGCCGATAGAGGTTGAGTGCGAATGTGGACACCAAATCCATATTCCCGAGGGGTGGCAGACGGCGTCGACAACCTGCCCGAATTGCGGAAGCACAGTCGCATTTGCAAACGATGATGCGGCGGACGAAACGGCTCCGGTTGCCGCTGCGCGGGCCTGTCCGGTCTGTGGAACCAAGTTCCTGCCACGCGAGCATTGGTGCACGCACTGCAAGGCCGAGCTAGACGACCTCGCTAAGTGGCGGCGTGACCCACAACTGGCCGTGGCTGCGGGAAAATGTCCAGCCTGCTGCGGAAACATGCTGCCCCGCGAGTCGGCCTGTCCGCGCTGCCAAGTTGTCGTGAAGGATTACCTCGAAGGGGTCAACAACGAGTCGGAACATGCATCGGGACGCGTTTGCCGAACTTGCGGCAAACGTTTACTGCCAAACGAAACCGCTTGTCCGCAATGTAAAACCCCGGCGGAAGTGGTGTAATGGCCTGATGCTGTTACGGCATAACGAATTCGTGTTCACCGGGGCGAACGGTCAGGACAGGGCAGGGGGCCTTGCGGACGACTCGTTCGGCGACGCTGCCCAACAGTACATGCGCTAAGCCGCCGCGACCGTGCGTCCCCAGGACGATCAGATCAATCTCCAGCTCTTTGGCATAGCGAACGATTTCTAAGAACGGCGGGCCTTGCCGCGTTGCGCGGACGACTGTGTTCTTCGCTGCCCATTCGGGAGCGGGTATTTGCAGCAAAGCCTTTTCAGCACTGGTCTGCAATTCGCCCATGTAATCGCCCGGTGGCGGAAAAGCGACTCCTGGATCGGGTACAACTCCAACTAAATCCTGCAGGACGTGTACCACATGTAACTCAGCTTTAAATTGCTCGGCAAATGCGCAAGCGTACGTCATCGCCTCTTCAGAATAGGCGCTGAAATCGGTCGGTACCAAAATGCGTTTTAACTTGATCATAGCTGGCTCCTCGTGATACGGCTTAATCTCACTGCATCCTACCGACCATCGACGGTTGAATTCAACAGCTAGCGAAATTGGTGGCGCAATGCTTGGTTGTCGACTTGTATTTCTACTGCCTTGGAATCATCAAGAACTCAATGCGGCACGCGTCCGTTGGACCAACGTGTTGTCCGCGTCTCCCGATCCGCGCAGGTTATAGACACTCGACGCTAAAAATTGATTTCGCCATGCGGGCGAGATATGGTAATAATCCTCTAAGACGGCCGAACTGAATTTGTAATCGTGCGCGTTCTTGCCTTTCATAAAGATCAGCCGCCGCGCTTCGTCGATCAACGGTTTAACCGGTTGATCAGCGTCAAGGTAACCGAGAACTTTCTCAGCCGCCACGCCGCGATCGCTGCTAACCTCCTGAAAGATCTGGGCGAGTGCAGTGGCGGAATCACTTGGCGGCGCTGCCGCTTGGAGTTGATCGATTCGCGTATCGCCCACTTTTCCACGCCCGCGCATTGCCTCACGGAAGAGCGTCAGGAACGCGGCATTTTGTAAAAGTAGCATCCGACGGGTTTTGTCGCGGCTGCTGGTGCTAAACAGATAACGTAGCGCATTCGTCGAGGTGACTGCATGCAGCGCCACAATACCAGGTTGGCGGATCAACAATTCACCGGCTCCGACGAGCAAAGCATCGTAAACCGATTGCGGAGCAATTCCCTGATTGAGCATCTGTACAACAGCATCGCAGACGTCGTCGGGTGTTCCACTACGCAAGCCTGTTAACAAGTCCGTAGTCGCTGCCGAATTGACTTCGCCGCCGGTCCATTCGGGACGGATGGTTTCGGCCAGTGCCGCGTTGGTTCGCCAAGGTCGATCGGGCGCCAGGTCGCTATCAGCGGGATTGGGTTCGTTGTGGTGGTTGAGTAATGCGTACGCTAACGACCGCAACACCGGTTCGGCATTTTGCCAGCCGATACACTGCAGCGTCCGCCAACTGTTGGCGACGTAGATTGCTTTATGTCCGATGCTGCGAAAATCGCGAGCAGCGTAGTGCGCGAACAATTCAAACACCTGATTCGAGCCGGCGGTCCGCGCCAAAGCGGCGACAGCCGCGTCAGCCCCCGCAACGTCCCAACGGTCCATCGCGGTCTTGAACGCTTTACGGGCTTGGTGCGCCGGGGGAACAGCCGCTTCGTTGACGGCCGCCATCGTCCAGTCGCCTTCGGTGATGTCGCGTTGCTGTGAATCTTTGAATTCGTCCAGCGCCCAAAAAATCGGCAACCAGCGATCCCCAGCGGGAGAGTTCAAGCTCGCCAAGTGCGCCGAATTAACCACGAGCACAGCATGGAATTTAAAACCGACCGATGGCCGCGGTTGCACATTGCGGACACCGGCCAACAACAGCGCCGCTAGGACTTCGCGATAACTGAGCCCGCCGTGAATCCTCGCCGCGACTTTCTCCAACAACTGCTCGCGCGGCGTCTCTTCCAGCAATCGAACTGTCGGTTCAATCGCAGCCCCGAAATGAACCGCCGTAGCATCCAATTTCGCCTCAGCCGCGGAGACAGTCGGTAGTTGCGTGAGAAACGACGTGCCCGTTAATCCTAATAGCCCGGTCGCTGAGGCACCCCGTAAAAAGTCCCGTCGAGTGGCGTGCGTAGACATGAATCGGTCCTCCTGGGATAAAGGCCACGGGCTTACGAGCGACGTCACCTGCCATTTTAGCAACAAACGTCAAATAAAATCAGTCTGGTCACTGGATTCCATTAGAACCCCGGCCGGATGATACGGAACATCCCAAGCTAAAACCTTCACCGCACGCCGTGCCCGCCACGGTAGTCCTTGATGGCGCGGGTTATCGCGTCCAATTCTTCAACGCTGGGCTTACCCTGCTTAAGTGCGTGGGTGATGAGTGATGCAGCGGAACCGGAGAAAGCGCGGTTGAGGAGATCCTTAACCAGTCCGCCGTTGGTCCGCTCCCGGTCAATGCGGGCTTTGTAAAGATAGGCCGAACCATGTGCCTTGCGCATCAGCAGACCCTTGTCGGTCATCGTGTTCAACAAATTCAACACGGATGAATACGCCCGCGGCCGCCGTCGTCCAAGTTGCTCCATCATTTGCCGGACGGAACACGGTTCTTCTTCCCAGAGCACTTGCAGAACTTCGAGTTCCTTGGGTGTAGGATAGGGAAGCTGGGGTCGGGCCATGGGACTCAAATGCCATGAGGAATCTGACGCAACGATTAGAGCGGAATTCTACTGCCGGCAACGTCACTGTCAACGGCAATCCATCGGGCGAGGCCGCTAGGTGCGAGTTCCCGCTCGTAGTGCATAGGCCGCTCCCGTTGGTCGCTGTGCTATGTGGAAGTCGTATGGGCGAGGATGTGACCTCCTCGACGCCACCGAAGCGACTCGTAAAAATCTTGCCCGAGTGGCAGACTGCAAGAACTCAAAAGTGTATGGGCGATCTGGTGATAGGGATCGTCACTTGCCCGTGCGAAATCCCTCACTCCGGCTCTCTCCCAGAGGGAGAGGGGGAAATAGAATCATTGCGCAGCGACCAACGGGAGCGGCCTAAAACAAACCGAGCGGCAGCTCGAACCAAGCGGCCGTGCCGCTAGGTGAGTTCGGAGATGATTCTTGCGCTGCCGGGCAGGATAGGTACGGTTGCTCCGCCGGCGCGGCGAATGAAGCGGTGCGGTTCGACGCCCAGGTTGTGATACAACGTCGCCAACACGTCTTGGTAGTGCACGGGACGGGTTTGCGCTTCGCCGGCGATTTTGTCAGTCGAACCGATCACCTGCCCCGTTGGCATATTGCCGCCGGACAGCAGGGCATGGCTGACCCGCGCCCAGTGATCGCGTCCGGCTTTGTCGTTGATTTTTGGTGTGCGACCGAATTCACCCCAGACGACGACGGAGACGTCTTGATCCAGTCCGCGGTCATAAATATCTTGCACGAGCGCCGAGACACCTGTATCGAAGAGCGGCAGATGTTTTTTCAAGTGACCGAAATTATTGCCGTGGGTATCCCAGAATCCATATGCCACCGTGACGCAGCGGACACCCGCTTCGACAAGTCGGCGGGCGGCCAGTAGTTGGTCGTTCCACATCGGGGCTCCGTCGCCCAGGTGCTTTGCGGAACCTTTACCGTATCGTTCACGGAGTCGTGGGTCTTCGTTTTCCACGTCGAGCGCGTCGACCAGTTTGCTGGAGGTCAAAACGCTGAAGGCCCGTTCGTAATTCGAATCGACGCCGCTCAACTGTTCGTTGTCCACCTGGCGGCGATAATCATCGAGACTGGCGAGCAGTTTTTGACGATTGTCGAAACGGCCCCCTTCGATATACCGCAACTTCATACTGGCCAGATCTTCGCCATCGGCTTTGATGCCGGCATGCGTAGGGCCTAGGACTCCCGAACCGGGACTGTTGTAGGGACGGTGCTGCATCGTTGGAAACAGGTCGACGAACGCGGGCGTGACTCCATCGGCCGAGCCGACTTCGTGGGAGATGATCGAACCGAAACTCGGGTGGCCGTCTCGCTCGCTTTCACCTTTGGGAAAGCCAGTCACATTTTGAAAGCTGGAATGTTCGTCGCGGAGTCCGACGATCGAGCGAATTACTGCGATCTTGTCCATCAGTTGCGCCGTCTTGGGCAACAGATTCCCCACTTGAATGCCGGGAACGTTACTGTCAATCGGTGTGAACTCGCCGCGAATCCCGTCGGGCGCATCGGGCTTGAGGTCGAAGGTATCTTGGTGCGAAAGGCCCCCGGTCAGGTAGACCATAATCACCGAATGCTTGCGCGTTCCCGTTCCAGCAGCATCTTCGGCGGCGAGGAGTTGCGGCAGGCTCAACCCGCCGACAGCCAGGCTGCCAATTTGTAGAAACGAGCGGCGCGACAATCCGTCACAATACGGCGCACTTGATCCCAACAGCGTTAACATCGAAGTCCCTTAAAACTGGTCGCGGTACAAACCTGCACAACAGAGACAGCGTGCCCAATGCATGCAGTATCTTTGATGCTTTCATTCTACGTCATCGGCAGGTCGGGGCATAGTCTACATAAAATGAATTCAGGCCGAATCAGGGCGATTTTCGGGTCGCGAAAGTCGCTGTTTCAAGAAACGACCGCAAGTGGTCGGCTGTGGATTTCCGGTCCTTGCCGATGTTGCTGCGCTGAAGTAAAGGCCTACCTAAAGTTGCGTTTGCGCAAAGCTGAGACCCAACTGGCGCGGTTTTATCGAAGATAACGTCTACTCAACGGTCCGACCCCATAGAAACCCTAAGTGATCGAGCGAGCCCCCAATGATCGTGAACTATACTTTCAGCGATGATGCAGCGCACTTGGTCCAGCCGCGCGGAGTCGGGTTGGCATGGGACCGCATCACGCAACCAAACGTGCCTTGCGGGCTGATTGATTCTCCTCGATTTCAGATGTTGGATTTCCTCATGGCGGATATTGCATGGTCGTCGATTCTTGACGAGTCATTGGGAAGTTTTACGCTGGCTGAATTGCCGCCGACGTTGGAACTCCCCGCACTGCCGCACGCGGTGACGCAATTCACCGAAAAAGCGGGGCAAGATGAAGTCGACTTACTGGAGCTGGCAAAGATCGTCGAGACCGACACTGGACTGACAGTTGAGTTGCTCCGGCATGTGAATTCGACCTATGTCGGCCTACGCAATAAAGCCAAATCCGTGCATCAAGCGATGTCGATGCTGGGCTTACGGCAAACCAAAAACTTTGTGATCACCACTGGCATGCGGGGAGCCGTGCAGTCACGGCAATCGAAACTGATCAATCAATCGTCGTTCTGGAATGCGAACCTGCAAAAAGCTTTGTTTGCGCGCGAAGTTGCTAAGCTGTTGAAGACTGATGAAGACATCGCGTTCTCCGGTGCGTTGTTGCAGGATTTTTTGATGCCGGTCCTCACCAATGACTTGATGACTGAATACATGCAATTCATTCAAACCCGCGAGCAACAAACGCAGGGATTGCCGGAATTTGAGCAAGCGGTATTTGGCTGGGACCACGCCATCGCCAGTGCCTGTTTGGCGCGTCGTTGGAAATTGCCCGATGAACTAGTGTGTTGCATGCTGACCCACCACTACGGCTTGCGAATTCTGGGGCACCCCGTCTTGGGCCGGTCACCCGCGGCCGCTGTGGCGCTTTCCGCCATGCTCCCCGATCAACTGCGCCAAAGTCGCCTCGGCTTGGATCTGTTGCAACGTCTGCAAACAAAGTGGAAAGCGTTTGATCTGATCGCTATCGCAGAAAAGGTCGACGCGCTGCACGAAGAAAATGCCATGGGCGTCAAAAACGACTTTCCCTTAGCGAGGCGCTGCCAAGCTGCGGCGAACAGCGCCGAAGCATATGCTGACGGAACCTTGACGCGGCTTGCGTCATAAGACAAGCCCGCTCCTAAAAAGCCGATTCCAGTTCTTCTTGCAATTCGCACCATCGCTCTTCCGCTTCTGCAAGCTTATCTTCCAACAGTTTCACTTCATTGTGCAATCGCAGTGCTTCGTCTGGATCAGTTTCTGTGAGCAGTTGTTTGCTCAACGAGGTCTTCTCGTCATCGAGTCGGGCGATGGCTTTTTCGGTTTTGGATTGCTCTTTGCGTATTTTACGTTCATCGCGGCGGGCGGTTTTGGCGGCGGCTTTCATCGGTTTTCCGGGCAGCGCCTTGGCCATCGACGCATTGCGTTCTCGTTCGCCGTCGTCGATTTCCTTGTTCACCGCGAACAGATACGCCTCGTAATCCCGGCCATAGTTGTTCACATGACCGTCGCGAACTTCGATGATGCAGGTGGCGACCTGTTTCATGAAGTGCCGGTCATGGCTGGTGAAAATGACCGTCCCTTGATAATCGACCAACGCCGTCGCCAGCGCCTCGATCGTGTCGACATCCAGATGGTTTCCCGGTTCGTCCAGCACGAGCACGTTATGTTCGCCGAGCAACAGTCCCGCCATGCAAAGCCGCGCTCGTTCGCCCCCTGAAAGCACCGAAACCGTCTTGTTGACGGCGCCGCCGCGAAACAACATCGAGCCGGCGACTTTCAAAATCGCCTGTAGCGGCGTACCGGGGAGCGCGTGGTATTCCAGATATTGCTGGACGGTTTGTTCCGGCGGCAGGCTGGTATAAACGTGTTGCGCGTAGACACCCACGTCGCAATGATATCCCCAACGCACGCTCCCCGCATGCGGTTTGAGTGAGTCGACGAGTGTGCGCAGAAACGTCGTTTTACCTTGGCCGTTGTCACCGACAATCGCCGCCCGCTCACCATATTCGATCTCGATGTTGATTCCCGTCGCCACGGTGTGGTCGGGGTATCCGATGGCAAGCTTCTCGCAACGAATTGCTGCCCCCTTGCGCGGCTCGACGATCGGCGTGCGGATAAATGCGTTCGGCTCTTCGCTTTCGATCTCCGTAACCTGCAACCGTTCGAGTTGTTTGGCCTTGGAGCGCGCTTGGGACGCCGTATTGGCATTGGCGCGATTTTTGTCAATAAAGCGTTGCAGTTGTTTTTGCTTGGAGACCACAGCGGCGTTGGTCCGTTCGTCGCGTATCCGGGTCTCTTCGACCATGTCGAGATAGGCGTTGATCGGCCCGGGATACATCGTCAACTTGCCGCGGGTGAGATCCAGAGTGTGCGCGCACGTGGCATTCAAAAATGCCCGGTCGTGCGAGACGATCAAGCACGCCTGTTTGTAATGCCTTAAAAAGTGCTCTAACAAAATCTGCGTACGGAGGTCGAGAAAGTTTGTCGGTTCGTCCAACAGCAGCAAATTTGGTTCGTGCAGCAGCAGCGCGGCGAGTTTGACACGCGTTTGCCAACCACCGGACAGCTCTTTGACGGGGCCTTCGAGATAGGCGCCCTTCAATTCGAATTCGCCGGCGACCTCGCCGCACTTCCAATCGGGTTGCTCGCTATCGCGCATCAGAAAATCGAGCGCGGACTCTCCCGCTTTGAACGGATCGTGTTGACGCAAATAGCCGAGTTTGAGTTGCGGGTGGCGAATGACTTCGCCGCTGTCCAGCTCCTCATCCCCCAGCAGAATCCGCAACAACGTCGACTTGCCGGCACCGTTGCGGCCAACAAACCCGACTTTGACATCGTCAATGATCGTCGCTTCGGCGCCGTCTAGGAGCGTCTGTTCACCATAACTCTTGTGAGCGTCTCTAATTTGCAGCAATACAGCCATTCGATCTCAGTTCTCAACCTCAAATCAGGGGGGGATGCGGCAGATAATAAAGGCTCAGACGGCAGCGGTAAAGGCGGCTAGCACACCGGAATCGCATTGATTTTGAAGGATTTTGCCCCGATAATCGGTTTGCAAGCGTTTGTTGCGAACCGCTGGGGGGATGAGACCCCATTTTTCCACTCACATTCGACGAAACGAGACACCTAAATGCCATCACCCAACGGAGAGCTGAAACGCCGTGAATTCCTGAAGTCGGGAGTGGTCCTCGGTGGAGCGACGACCGCGATGTCCGGTGGGATTTTTTCGTCTCAGGCCTGTGCAGCGGACAAGGGGAAAGCCGCTGACCAAGCCACCGCGATGCCCGTCAAAGCCTTCGGAAAAACGGGATGGAAGATGCCGGTTTTGGGCATGGGCGGCTCGGCGATGATCAAGCAATGGAACAAGGAATATGGCGTCGGCGTGCTGCCGTTGGAAGACCGGGTCGCCATGGTCCGATATGCCTACGACCGCGGTGTACGATATTTCGACACAGCTCGCGTCTACGCCGAAAGCGAATCGATCATGGGGCAGGGGCTGAAAGGGGTTCGCGAGAATGTTTATCTCGCCACAAAAATTGCCGACCCGCGGCCGACACACACCCGCGCCAGTCTGGAAAAATCGCTGAAAGAATTGCAGACGGACTACGTTGATTGTGCCCAAATCCACAGCCCGGCGATTGAAAAAGCGGGATTCGCGGGGGCAATGAAAATCCATGAACAATTGCTCAAGCTCAAAGACGAAGGACTCGTACGGTTCATTGGGCTGACAACACACGTTGCCTTTGAGGAAGTGGCCAAACTGGTCGCCACCGGGGGCTTTGATCAGGTCCTGCTGGCTTACGCTTACTTCAATCGTGGATTGGACACGATGTTGTCCCACCGAAATCTCCAACATCGGGCCGTTTGCTTGGCCAAGGCGCACGAGTTGGGTATGGGGATCGTCTCCATGAAAGTTATGGGCGCAGGCGTGTTCAGTCACAATTCCGGAAACGTGGTCCCCGGCTTCGCCGCCAACCGCCTCCCCCAATTGCCCGGTGCAGCCATTCGATGGGTCCTGAACGACGAGCGGATTTCGATGCTCAACATCGGCATCTCGATCCCTCAGGACATTGATGACAACATCGCCGTTCTGTCCGAAAATTTGAAGCTCACCAACAAGGACCGACGCCTATTAGCCGAATTCTCCGGAGAAGCCTACGAAGCCAAACCGTTCAGCGAGATGAAAACGGTATGACACAATGACGTGGGACTTGAAGCCGTTTGGCTCCAGAGCAATCGGCATCGCTCCCGCATTCTGTAATTACCAAAACTCGGCTGGCTACCAAATTGCCGGGGATTTGTTAAAACAGGCTTTTGCTCGGCGCGCTTATCTGCGCGCGGAGGCGGGCGGCAGAGGGTATGAATTCACCGATGTGCAACTGGCGGAGACCTTTAACGCGTGGCAAGGACGAAGAAAACTGATCCCGGCAAAGCCGTCGAAGAGACGACGCAACGGATCGGTCGGCAAATATTCGCACAATTGGAGCGGCGGACGCCCTCGATTTTTGAGCGGCGGTGGTGGGACGACCGTATCCTCTCGTGGGCCATGTCCGACGAGTCGGTGAAGGTACAGATGTTCCGCTTCATCGACGTGCTGCCGATGCTGCACACGCGGGAATCGATCACGCGGCATCTGCAGGAGTATTTCGACGAGGTCCGCACACATTTCCCCAAAACCGTTCGATTGGCGCTCGATGTCAGCCAACCCGATTCGTTGCTGGGACGGGCATTGGCCTTTGGGGCGCGAAGCAATGCGCGGCGGATGGCCGAGCGGTTTATCGCCGGGACGACGGTTGATGAAGTATTGACCTCCGTCAGCCAACTCCGCCGCCGCGGTTTCGCCTTTTCGCTCGATTTGCTGGGCGAAGCGGTGATCAGCGAGAACGAAGCGGAACTGTACCAGCAGGCCTATTTGGACCTGATTGCCGGTTTGGCGCCAACGGTCAATGAGTGGCAAGAGAACTCAAAGATAGACGTCGACCCGCAGGGACCGGTGCCGCGGATCAATGTCTCCCTCAAATTGTCCGCCCTGTACAGCCAATTCAAACCGATCGATCCAGCCGGAACCAGCGCCGGGGTCAAGGAGCGGCTGCGGCCGATTTTGCGACAGGCCCGTGAAAACCACGGCTATGTGCATGTCGATATGGAGCACTATGCCTATAAGGATCTCACGATCGAGATCTTCAAACAGGTGCTGATGGAGCCGGAGTTCCGCGACTATTCCGATGTGGGAATCGTGATTCAGGCCTATTTGCCCGATGCTGAACGGGACCTGACCGACTTGATCAAGTGGTCCAAAAAACGGGGCACGCCGGTTTGGGTGCGTTTGGTCAAGGGGGCGTATTGGGATTTCGAAACGGTGCATGCCCAAGCCGCCAATTGGCCGATTCCGGTCTATCAACAAAAGTGGCAATCGGACGCCGCTTTCGAGCGCTGCACGCGGTTGTTGATGGAAAATCACGAGTTACTCCGTCCGGCATTCGGCAGCCATAACTTGCGGAGCTTGTCGCACGCGATCGGCTGGGCCGAAGAGTTGGGCATCCCGAAAAACGCCTTTGAAATTCAGATGCTGTACGGCATGGGCGGCGAGCCGGCGCAGCTGTTTGCCGAGCAAGGATATCGCGTGCGGGCTTATACGCCCTTCGGCGAGATGATACCCGGCATGGCCTATTTGGTGCGGCGATTATTAGAAAACACCTCAAACGATTCGTTCCTCCGGGCGAGTTTTGCGGAAGACGTTTCGGTGGAGAATTTGCTGATGAAACCTGATGATGTCGGCGCTGCGGCGCCACCGCTGGAAGAGATCCCGATGCCGGAATTCGTGAACGAACCACTGACCGACTTTAGCCGCCCCGAATCCCGCGACGCCATGCAACATGCGATCGATGAAGTGGAATCGCAATTGGGCGAAGATTATCCGTTGGTGATCGGCGGACGGCGGATTGATACGCGGGAAATGATTATCTCGCGCAATCCCGCCGATAGTGCACAGGTGGTGGGTAAAGTCGCCTCAGCAACCGACGACGATGTGCTAAACGCCATCGATGCGGCCCGCGATGCATTTCGCCTGTGGGCGGCGACCGAGGCGAACTATCGGGCGGAATATGTGGAATTGATCGCGGACAAAATACGCGAGCGGCGTTTTGAACTGGCCGCCTGGATGGTGTTCGAATGCGGCAAACCATGGGCCGACGCGGATGCCGATGTCGCCGAAGCGATCGACTTTTGCAATTACTACGCCGGCCACATGCGGACTTTGGCCGAGCCGCAGCAATGCGACGTGCCGGGTGAAGAGAACTCCTATTTCTACAAGCCGCGCGGCGTGGTGGCCGTCATCGCACCGTGGAATTTTCCGCTGGCCATTTTGACCGGCATGACCGCCGCGGCCATCGTCGCCGGGAATACCGTGATCATGAAACCGGCCGAACAATCCTCTGTGATCGCCTCGAAGTTGATGGAGATCATTGAGGATGTGGGGATTGATCGCGGCGTGGTCAATTATCTCCCCGGTGTCGGCGAGGATATTGGGGCGGACTTGGTCGGAAGTCCCGATATTTCGCTAATTGCTTTTACCGGTTCACAAGAAGTCGGTTTGGCGATCAACGAACAAGCTTCGGCGGCTGACGACCGGCAACAAAGCGTGAAGCGGGTGATTGCGGAAATGGGGGGCAAAAACGCCATCATCGTCGACGAGGATGCCGACTTAGACGAAGCGGTCGTTGGCGTGATGCATAGCGCCTTTGGATACTCGGGCCAAAAGTGCTCCGCCTGTTCGCGGGTGATTGTGCACGAAGCGGCCTACGATGATTTTCTGCAACGGTTGGTCGGTGCGACGGAGAGTTTGAAAATCGGCAATCCGACTGATCCGGCAACAGCGGTCGGACCGGTGATTGATGAAGAAGCACAGCAGCGGATCCTAGAAACGATTTCCGAAGCCAAGGAAGAGGAGATCGAAGTCGCGCTCGAATGCGATCTGGGTGATTTGGCCGAGTCGGGCTATTACGTTCCGCCCACGATTTTCTGCGATGTCGATCCCGATTCGACCTTGGCCCAGGAAGAAATCTTCGGCCCCGTGTTAGCGGTCATTCGCGCAGCTGATATTGACCAAGCACTCGACATCGCCAACGGCACGCGGTACGCCCTAACCGGCGGCGTCTTTTCCCGCAGCCCGGAAACGCTCAAACGCGTCCGGCAGCGGTTTGACGTGGGCAACTTGTATTTGAACCGCGGCATCACGGGAGCCATGGTCAACCGTCAACCCTTCGGCGGCTTCCGCATGTCAGGCATCGGCTCAAAAACGGGCGGCCCGGATTACCTGCAACAATTCCTGCTGCCGGTGAACGTGACGGAAAACACGATGCGGCGCGGCTTCGCGCCGGAGCCGGATGCGGAGAAGTAGTGGTCGAGTGGCCGGTGGTCAGTGGCCGGTGGTCAGTGGCCAGAAGCCCCCCCCCGGCAGAGCCGGGGGCTGAGGGAATTTTGACGCCCCATATTAGCCCCCGGCTTTGCCGGGGGGCGGGGTGGACGCTGGCGGAGTGGGCCATTTCCGATGCGGTCGGCAGAATTTGCCTTGGAATTCGCGTGTTAAAACGGCCAAATGCCTTCGGCTTGCCAGCGGGTGATATCATCGGGTCTGACGCTATCGAAAGCTTCACCTGCTAATTCTCCATCATCATACCTAAATCGGTATTCTCGGTATCGAGGCGTCGCAAGCCCTTCGACTTCTAGCAGGATGAAACGGGTGAGAAGGGAATCACTTTTCAGGAATCGGATTTCTCGGAACTTAGCGGCAGGCGAGTCACCGACTGAAAAAGAACTTGCGAGCATGCCGTCTCCGACTATGTGAACCTTCCCCGATGTTGTATCAGAGATTAGGCCCACAACGTGCAAAGGGTCGAAGGCAACGGTGGGGTCGTGTTGTGTATACTGTTCCAGGATGTCGCCAGCTGAAGCGGGACTCAGGTCGATGATCTCTTGGATCAAGCGCACTTTGTCTTCCGCCGACGGGGCGCGCTGCAGTTGCGTCACCATACGCCGTTGGCGATAACTTGGATGCATCGCTACGACTGCTACGAACGTGATAGCAATCGCTGCGGCGATATAGATCCCCCATTGTTTCATGAGCGCATGCCTTCAATTTAAAACGGCCAGATGCCTTCGGCTTGCCAGCGGGTGATATCGTCGGGACGCACGTCGTCGAATATCCGGGCCCCCGCTCCACCGTCATACTTAAAGCGGTATGTGGAATATCTTGGTGTTGCCAGCCCTTCTCGTTCTTGAAGTACAAATCGGGCAACGCGCTCGGTGCTTCGCAGCAAATGAACTTCTTGAAATTTGTGGACCGGAGTTCCGATCCGAAAACTTCCGGCGACACCGTCTCCCACTTCGTAGACATCCCCCGAAGTCGTATCAGAAACTAGGCCCACAATGTGCCGAGGGTCGATGGCAACGGTGGGATTTTGCAGTGCATACTGTTCCAGGATGTCATCAGCTGAGGTGGGATCCAAGTCGATAATTTCTTGGATCAAGCGCGCCTTGTCTTCCGCCGAAGGGGCGCGCTGTAACTGCGTCACCATACGCCGTTGGCGATAACTTGGATGCATCGCCACAACTGCCACCAAGGCGATCGCAATCGCTGCGGCGATGTAGATCCCCCATTGTTTCATGAGTAGTTGCCTTCGGTAGCATGAAAAACGGCCCGCGAATCTAACTAAAAATCGCGGGCCGTTTTTGGTTGCTGACGGGAATTAGTGTTGGAACAAGAATTCCTTCGAGTTCAACAATGCCCAGCCGACGTCTTCCAACGTCATGCGGCGCTCTTTGTCCTTGGTTTCACCGACATGTTTGATGGCGGCGGCCAATTCTTCTTCGGCGGGTTGCCGGCTGAGGGCAGCCAGGTACAACTCGGTGATGATCGTGGCATTGTCTTTGCCGGCGGCGATGGCTGCGGCGATGCGGCCTTTGTCGTCACGCAACTTGTTGTGCACGACCGGTCCGTTGATCATCTGCAGTGCTTGCGACAGGTTCGATTCGTTGCTGCGTTCGCAGGCACAGGCCATTTCGCGTTGCGGTTGGCCGAAGATCTTCAAGAAGTAGTGATCGGTGGGCGGATCGGGCAATTCGACGGCACGGAAGCCGACCGGCAGCCCTTTGAAGTTTTCCGGAACCGACGTCACTTGGCAAATCGCGTCGAGCAACTGCTCGGCGCTGAGCATGCGGGTACCGGCGTGCGAGTTGTAGATTTCGTCGGTGTCGTTGAAATCGTTTTTCCGCGAACTGAGCTGGTAGGTCCGGCTGTTCATGATCGTGCGAATCGCCCATTTGCGGCTGTAGTTATTCGCAATGAAATCTTCGGCCAACTTGTCCAGCAGCGGTGCGTTCGAGGGGGGATTGGAATCGCGGAAGTCATCGACCGGTTCGACGATGCCTCGTCCCATCAGGTGTCCCCAAATGCGATTGACGGCCACCTTGGCGAAGAAGGGATTGTCCGCAGCAGTCAGCCATTCGGCGAAGACTTCGCGGCGATCCTGACCCTCGGGAACATCGACGTCCCCCTTGAGCAACAGGTGCGGCTTCATGGTTTGTCCGGTCCGAGGTTGTTTGACCTCACCGGAGTTGCTGACGAAGATGATCTCGTCGTCCTTCTCAAAACCGGTCTTGCGACCGACGCGGGCGAAGACGGCGCCGATGCCGTAGTAATTGTCCTGCGTCCACTTCTCGAAGGGATGGTTGTGGCATTTGGCACATTGAATGCGAATGCCGAGGAAAAGTTGCGCCGTAGTTTCGGTGGCATCCAACGGATCGCGGCTGGCCCGCCAATAGTTAGCCGGCGGGTTCTCAAAAACGCTTCCCTGTGCGGTTAGCAGTTCCCGCGTGAATTGATCAATGGGTTTGTCGGTACGGACAGCGTCATAAATCCAACGGCGGAATTTGTGCACGCCTTTGGCGTTGAGCTTTTTACTGTTGGACCGCAGGATGTCGCCCCATTTGAGCGTCCAGTACGAGGCAAAATCGTCGGTGTCCAACAAATGGTCGATCAGTAGTGCGCGTTTGTTTTCCTCCGAACGGCTGAGGAAAGCTTGCGATTCTTCGATCGTGGGGAGCCGTCCTGTCGTATCCAAATAGGCACGGCGGAGAAATTCCTCATCCGAACAAAGCTCCGATGGCAGGATTTGTAGTTGGTTCAGTTTGGCGAAGACCAGCGAATCGACGAAGTTGTTTTCGGGAGGATTATTCCAGGCAAACCCTTCGACGTCATCCAGGAAGGTGATGTAAGAGGTCTCCATCTTGTCCAAATAGCGGACCAACACGGCGGACTCGCCCCGTGTATGTTTGGAGACCAGACCGGCGTCACCCACCGTGGCGACCGATTCATTGGACGAACTGTACACGGCAATGGCTGTGACGTCGCGGACGGTGCCATCACTGAAGTGTGCATCGACGCGGAGTTGTTGGCGGTCGCTGCCGGGTTGGAAGACGCGTTTGCTAGGGAAGACTTCGACTTTGACGACTTCCGGAGCGGATTCGGGATCGAGCCGCAATCCTTCACCAATCCAGTCGCGGAGGATTTTGTAAGCGGGTTCAGATTTGCGTAGTCGTCGTCCGCCGCCATGGGCAACTTGCATCAGCGGTTTGGTGAGAATCAGACTTTCTTCCGGAGCCATCGCATTGGTGCGGCGGCCGAAGAATTCGGTGCGAAGCGTGACGATATCGAGGGCGGGATCATAACCACGCAACGACAACCGAAAACCGGCTTTACCCGAGGGAGAACCGTGGCAGGCCCCCATGTTGCAACCCGCTTTGGAGAGGGCGGCGATGGTGCCGTTTTTGAAGCTGACTGGTGAAGGGGTTTCCATTCCCGCAACAGTGACGGCGATTTTAGCAGTTTGTCCGCCAGCGGTTGCGGTGATTTCCGCCGTTCCGTTGGCGACTGGCAGAGCAACACCGTCAACGACTTTGACGATGGCTTCGTTGGACGACGTGAACTGGGCAGCCCCCGTCAAATCCCGGACGTTGTTTTCAGAGAGAATACCCGACACCTGCAGTTGCTGTGTCGCCCGGGCACCGTTGAGTTGGACCTGTGCCGGTTTCATGACGAGTTGGGACGGATTGCCGATCTCTTGTCCGCCCCAAGCAACAGGGCATTGGGCCAAAAGCAGGGCCATACCACAGCACATGATCAGGGACGGAAACCGGAGTTTCTGTTCGGGCAGCCGCATGACTCGTATCTCCATGTGATTTGAACCTAAATTCGTGTGCGGGGATTCCGTACCGGGCGTTTTCACAATTCTGCGATTCGTCGTTGCCGTCTTACTGCACCGTCAATTCAAAGGCCGGGGATTTTCCCGGAATTTTGGTTTTGCCAACCAGACCTTCACCCTGACTTGTCGTGTTTTTCACAATTCCGACAGCAGCATCTGCGGCAGCGGTCAGTTCGACTTCCACCTCGTTTTTACCAGCCTCGATTGTGGCCGGTGCTGCGGTGACACCTTTGGGTAGATTAACAAATGTTAATATAATGGGGCCAGTGTAAGCGGGGTTTCGCACGGCGGTTACCTTGATTTTCGCTTTGGCGCCGCGCGCAATCGTTATATTTTCCGCACTGAGCGAGTAGGGGGCCTGCAATCTGATGCGGATTCCCGGTGCGGCTTGCGAGCTGCTGGCTTTGCCTTTTTTGCCGGTTCCGTTGAGCACAATGGTGAATTCGCCCAGCGGTGCTTTGGCTTTGGCTGAAATCACGATGGCGATTTCGTTTTTGCCCTTCGCGATCGGTTTGGCTGCGACGGCGACTTCCGGGGGTAGGCCAGCTTTGGCCGGTTCGACTGCCAGGGCGATGGCTTCGCCGAAGTCTTTTGTGCGATTCGCTTTAACGATCACCGTTGCACTGAGATCCGGGCCAAGCACGACCGTTGCCGGATCGCTGGTCAGAGTAAAGAAGTTCGGCGCGGGCGCTGCCGCCAGGGCAACTTTCTCCGCCAAATTCAAAGGCGGCCAGGGCATGGCGCTGAATAGGCCTTGTTGGGCAGTGGTGGCGGTGGCAACGGCTCGGTAATCGGCGTCGCCGATCTTGGCCGTGCCAATGAGGCGAATCTGGGAGATTGCTCCAGCGGCGGTTGCCCCGTTTTGAATCGTGACGACTGCATTGGGTCGGCCGGGACCGATGACGGTTGGCGTCACAGTCACTCCCTCGGGCAGGTTTTCACCCGAAATCTCGATGGGGCCGTTGTAATCGCGGCGCGTGGCGGTCACGGTGACGAACGCAGTTCCACCGGCCGGGACATTGATGGTTTCCCCGGAGGTCGACAAATCAAAGCCGGGCTGATACGGAGTCGTGGTGATGCGGTAAGAGAATTCCGGTCCGCCGCGGCGATGCAGGTCTTGGACTTCCAAGACATAGTCTCCCTCGGCGGGGAAAGTGTGGTTGATCAATGCGTCGTTTTTGCCGGAATCCTCGGCGATGGCCAATTGTTTGCCGGCCGCGTCCAGCAGACGGACGTGCAAGTCGGTTGGAGCTCCCTGGCGACGGGTGTAGCCGGTGAAGAGAAATCGCTGCCCTTTGGCTGCCTTAAAAATAAAGCGATCAATATCGCCGGGGGTTTCGAAACGCCCGTTGAGATTGGCTCCCAATGCGACACGTGTCGCTTGGGGCAGGTCGTTGTTCGGTTCTTGCTCGACTGCTTCGTCCTGGGGGCTGACTGCCAATACGGTGAAACCGCTGCTTTGACCATCCGCAGATTTTGCCGCCACTGGCATCCATTTGATGGATGGATCGGAGGGAACGTTGACGCTGATCGGTTGTGCGTCGCGGAGATGACTACCGGCAAATCCGATCGTGGCGGTCGTACCCGCTTTGGCTCCCATGGGATAGGGGGCGCTGACACAAGGAAAATCGCCGATGCGCAAACGATAACGGTGTCCTGCTCCACCGGTGTAGCTGATGTCGCGTAGCTCGAGATAATATTCGCCGGCGTCTTTGAAGGTGTGGCACAAACGGGCGTCCCCCATTGTGCCGGCTGCGTCGTCGCTATAAGCCAACTCGCGTCCGGTGGCATCCAAAATGCGAATCAACGGGTCGAGCGGTGAACCAATGCGGCGAGCCAGGACTTCAAACGAGACCGTTTGTCCCTGCTCGACGGAGAATTTGTAAAAATGCCGCGAGAGGGCGTCGACCGTTCCATCGACCGCGATGGGTAACGTCAACGGTTGTGCGGCGCCGGTGGAGTTGTTTGGTTTTTTCTCAGCCACCGACGCTAGATCGTCGACCAGAAACAAGACCGGTTTGGAAACACCTGTGGGAGTCACGGCGCGGATTGCATGGATTCCGGCGGGAGTTCCTTCGGGGACGGTAATGCGATAGGTCACTTGAGCGGCGTTGGTGCCGTTGTCTTTCACATCGGGAGACAAAGCGGCTTCAGCGGGAAAGCTGGTCCAGAGTTGCGTGGGACCGGCAAGGTTGCCTCCCTTGAGCACGATGTCGACGGCAGCCCCCGGCATGGCCGCTTGGGGGGAAGTTGAAGTTATCGACGGTTGTTGTGCGGAGACGATTGTGGGAACGGCGATCAAGGCACAGAGCACGAACCCGGTCATCGAGAAAAAACGGGCGGAAACCGTCATCGGCACATACTCCGGAATGAAAACGCGGGGCGTGATGGTGTTCGCTTTAGAAATCGTCGAAAACGATTCCTCGATCACGAACTTGGGGAGTCAGCATCCGTCGCCAACACATCTGTGGGAAATCGCAACAGTCGACTATTTAAGTGTCTAGGAACAGCCGACAAAGCCGCAACACATCATCCTATCATCATAAGTTGACGCAACCCCGTTCGTCAAAGGAAAAACGGACTTTCAGGTCAATCTTACCCATGAATATCAGTGACAGATTTCTGAGGGTCTGAGCCAAACGGCGAGTGAAAACGTCCCCTCAGGTCATGTTTTAGAAGAAGTGCGTGAGAAAAACTGCCGGAACAGAGCCAACGAGCGAGCCGACCTATCGACTCCGATGCGGAACGGCTCGAAATTCACCGAATTGAATCACGATTGGATTTCAGGCAATTGCGACGGGGGGGTTCCTTGCGTGTGAAGCAAATCCAGCAATAATAGCCAGCATTGATAAACAATGATGCGATTCTCCCGTCGGCAGCGTGAAGCGGCGGAAATCACCAGACAACCTATGATCCAGGAGTAGTGACCGGTTATGGCGGACGTGGCAAAACTGGCAAGTGATGCATTGAATGCGGGCGGCGGAATTTTTCGATTGGCACCGAACTGGGTTCCCCGGTCGTTTCTGCAGCCGGGACGCCGCTTGAAATTGCACCCTGCTGATTATTACGCGCTGGGCATGAATCGCGGCGGCATCGACGAACGCTGGTTCGGCTCCACAACTCCCGCTGCCAACGAAGGGGCTCCCCCCGATGAAGGTTTGAGCTACATCGAATTCGAAGGCTCACGTTTCACGTTGCGTGATGCGGTCGCTGAGCTGGGTGCAACGATCGTGGGTGATTCGATCTGGGACAAGTATTCCCGCTGGCCCGTCTATTCGAAATTTTTCGACAACATGGGTCCGATTCCGCACCACATGCACCAAAACGAAGAGCAAGCAGCGCTCGTCGGTCAGGAAGGCAAACCGGAGTCGTATTACTTCCCGCCGCAAATGAACGCCATCGGCGATAATTTCCCGTATACGTTCATGGGCCTGGAACCGGGAACCACGAAGCAGGACGTGATCGATTGCCTGTCCCGTTGGAATGACGGCGACAACGGCATTTTGGATCTTTCGAAAGCGTACCGTCTCAAACCGGGCACCGGCTGGTTGATTCCGCCGTGTGTGCTGCATGCACCGGGCAGTCTGGTGACGTATGAGCCGCAATGGGGCAGCGACGTGTTTGGCATGTATCAATCGCTGGTCGAAGGCCGCGAAGTGCCTTGGTCGCTGTTGACGAAAGACTTCCCCGAAGAGAAGCACAACGACTTGGAATACTTGGTCGAAGCGCTGGACTGGGAACAGAACGTCGACACGCACTTTAAGGACAACCATTACCTGGAACCGATTCCGGTGGCCGACACTGCCGCCGACGGATACGTCGACCGCTGGATTGTCTATGGCGACGTGAATGGAAAGCAGTGCTTCACCGCTAAAGAGTTGACGGTTGATCCCGGCGGGAAATTGACGCTCAAGGACACCGGCGCCTACGGTTGGATTACCGTTCAAGGAGAAGGCCACATTGGCAAACTGCGGTTGCAAACGCCGGCAATGATCCGGTTTGGGCAAATGACCGAAGACGAAGTCTTCGTCACCGCCTCAGCCGCCGCTGAGGGTGTCGTGGTAGAAAACACGGGCAGCGAACCACTGGTATCGCTACGCTACTTCGGCCCCGATGCAAATCCGACCGCTCCGGCGGTTGGGGATCATAAGAAACGCTAATCACGTCGGCCGATTGAGGTCATCGCGCACGACCGCAAGCGGTCGGTTTGGGAATTGTTTTTAACACACAATTAAACTAGGGAACACCACATATGAAACGCACGTCAATCGGATCATGGGCCTACACGATCGGACCCTATGCTGAGAACCCTGTCGACTTTGAGACCGTTTGCACCAAGCTCAAGGAACTCGGATTCGACGGTGTCGAATTGGGTGGATTTCCCCCGCATCCCAATCCGGATGATTTGCCGGAAAAATCGCAGCGTGATGAACTCGTCGGCAAGATGAAAGAATGGGGCCTCGACTTCAGCGGATTGGCCGCCAATCTGTGGGGCGAGGAACTGATCAATACGGCGGACCAGTCGAAATACATCGCCGAATTCGCCAAGAACGCCCAATTCTGCGAAGACGTGGGCATTAAAGGCATTCGTGTCGATTGCGTACAGCCGCCGACCATTCTGGATGACGTCGACTACGACACGGCGTTTCAGCGCGTGACCGAAACCTGGAAAAAGTGCTGCCCGATCGCCGCCGATCACGGGCTGTACATCACCTGGGAATGCGAGCCGGGATTTGCATTCAACAAACCCTCGGATGCTGTGAAGATCCTGGATGCAATTCCGAACGAGAATTTCGGTCTGCAATACGATACCTGTCACGGTCAAATGGTGGCGGTCAATGGGTCGCGGCATTACGGTGAAAAGGAGATTTTGCCAGGCGGACAATTGGAGTTCATTAGCATGGTCTCGGGCCGGATCAATCACATTCACCTGATCGATTCGGACAACAAATGCCATAAGGACGACAACGGCGAAGACGAAACGAGCAGCCACCCGCCGTTCGGCGACGGCGTATTGGATTTCGACGAAATCATGCCGGCCTTGGCGAAAGAAAAATTGCCGCACGACTGGTGGACGATCGACCTCTGTTTCTGGCCCAACGCCTGGGACGCCACCGCCAAATGCAAAAAGGCGCTGGACGAATTGGTCGCCAAATACGGTTGAACTGCGGCTCAAGCCCGAACAGCGAGAATCCCCGTAAACGGGGATCTGGCCTCATGTCAAGGTCGCGTATACCCCGCCGTAAACGACGCGGCTAATACTGCTATCGCGGATAAGCCCGGTGAACCGGGCTGTTCAACGGGAGACACATTCGAAATCGTATGTTGTTCAACGGAAATCTCGTGAACACGTATTTCAGTGCATCTAGTAACAACCATCACACAACGAGAGCACAGCTATGACCAAACCCTTGAATATTGGCCTGATTGGCTATGGATTTATGGGCCGGACGCATTCCAATGCGTATCGGCAGGTCAGCAAGTTTTTTGATCTGGAATATCAACCGGTTCTCAAAGCATGTTGCGCCCGCAATGAAGAAAAGATCAAAGAGTTCGCGGAGAACTGGGGTTGGGAATCCTACGAGACCGATTGGCGCAAACTGATTGCCCGCGATGACATCGATGCGATCGACATCGGCTCGCCGAACAATACGCATTACGAAATGGCACTTGCCGCTGCTGAAGCGGGGAAAATGATTCTCTGTGAGAAGCCGCTGGCTATGGATGTGGCGCAAGCCGAAGCGATGACGGCTGCTGTAGAAAAAGCGGGCGTGGCCAATATGGTTTGGTACAACTACCGCCGCGTCCCGGCCATTACGCTCGCTCACCAACTGGTCAAAGAAGGCCGCATTGGTCGGCCGTTTCATTATCGCGCGACCTATCTGCAGGACTGGACGATCGCCGAAGATGTTCCGCAGGGAGGAGCGACGTTGTGGCGGTTGGATGCGGCTGTTGCCGGCAGCGGCGTGACGGGGGACCTGTTGGCCCACTCGATCGACACGGCGATTTGGCTCAACGGCCCGATTACCTCAGTGAGTGCTGCTACGGAAACGTTCGTCAAAGAACGGATGCATCAAGACACGGGTGAAATGCAGCCGGTCAGTATCGACGATGCCTGCATGTTTTTGGCCCGGTTTGAAAACGGCTCGATGGGGACCTTTGAGAGTTCTCGCTATGCTCGTGGCCGCAAGAATTACAACACGTTCGAAATGAACGGCGAAGATGGCTCGGTCTTCTTCGATCTCGAAGACCCACAGATTCTGCAATTCTTCGAATACGCCAACCCCACCACTGGCAAGAAAGTGGAAGACCACTTGACCGGTTGGCGGCGAATTCACGTGACGAACTTTGAACATCCCTACATGGACCGCTGGTGGGTGCCGGGCTGCACAATCGGATACGAACACACCTTCACCAACGCCCTGTCCGATTTCCTCAAAGGCTTGGAAACCGGCGAGCCAGCCCAACCCACCTTCCGCGACGCGTTGCAAACACAAAAGATCTGCGATGCCGTGCTGGAAAGCGCCCGCGAACGGATTTGGATCGACATCGACTAGTGGGGGTTTCACCACGGAAGCACGGAGCAGAGAGGCTGTAGCCTTTAGTCCGTAGACCTTAGGAAAAAACATGGGCAACTCTGCCTACAGTCTAAAGCCTAATGTCTACAGTCTTTTACACCGTGCCCTTCGTGTCTCCGTGGTGAGATTCAAACCCCTCAGTCCAATCGCTTAATCGCGATGTTGCGGAATTCGACGGGGTCCTTGTGGCCGGTTAAACCAAAGTAGCCCGTGGTGCGGTCTTTGCCGGGATGCTCGGTGTCGTCTTTGAATTCCGTGACTTGGCTGACGTCGCCGTCGACGATCACCGTACCGTTGAGTTCGACTTTGATCTTCGAGCCTTTGACGGTCACTTCTTCATAGTTCCATTCGCCAACCGGTCGCAAGTAGCCGCGATGTGCGGGGATCATGCCGTAGACCGAACCGTTGTATTGCCGCGGGTCGAGTTTGGAGTATTTCTCAGCGGTATCATCCAGGATTTGAATTTCGGTCATCCCGACTGTCGAAGCTTGCCCTTTGCCCGGGTAGCGAATCGCCAAGCCGTTGTTGCCGCCGGGGGGGAGTTTGAATTCGATGCGGGCGACAAAATTGCCGTATTCCTCTTCGGTGAAGAGCACACTCCCGGCCCCTTCTTTGCAGCGTAGCGTGCCGTCGACGACTTCGTAGCTATCCAAAGCGCCGGTCCAACCGGTCAGGTCTTTGCCGTTAAACAGTGACGTAAAACCCTCGGCTTTATCGTCTCCGCGGAGGATTTCGTTGGCCTCTTCGCCGGGGATGTCCCGCACGGCGATATTCCGCCAACGGATTTCGCCGCCATGTGTTTGCAGGTGAATCGGTCCTCGTGGGGGAAGCGGCTTTTTGCGGTCTTTGTCCCAATAGTTTTCCATGATGGCATTTTCGACGACGAGTTTGTCGTTGAGATACACCCAGGTGCGGCTGCCGATTTGCCGGATGCGGAACTGGTTCCATTCGCCGAAGGGCCGGTCGGCCAACACGAGCGGAAGTTGGCCTGGTGTGTTGGCGCGGTTGTTGAACAGTCCGCCGGAACCTTTGTCGGCATTACGATCCCACTTGCCCCCCTCTTCGGTATAGTCCCAAATCTGCACCTGTGGCGTGCCGCGTAGATAAATGCCGCTGTCTGCTTTGGCCACCGTTTTGTAGTCGATTAGAAAATCGATATCGCCATATTCCTCATCGGTGGTCGCGTACGGACCGTGTCCATCATTGACCAGTTCGCCGTTCTCGACGCTCCAATGGGCGAGAAACTCTGGTTGTTGCGCTTCGATGGCTGCTTTTTTTTCTTCGGCGGGTGCCTTGACCGTTTGGTGCGGATTGTCACCATGCCAACCGGTCAGCTCCTTACCGTTGAATATTGCCTGGAACCCTTTGGGGGTAACCGGTTCAGCAGCCCATGCACTGCCGCAAATGATTGCCGTAACGGCCAACACTGATGTCCATCCACTGAAGCGTTTCATCTCAAACAGCCTTTCGAATTCTAGTTGCAGTTCGTCCGCGTTTGTTTCGTCGTCATCCGCAGGATTTAGAGGCGGATGTGCAGTATCGCATGCGCACTTTGCATGCTCTTTTTTTGATAGGGACGTCTTTCGTCCTACATGAGAAAGGTGCGTCGCTACGCACCCTACTTTTAGGTGAGGATCCAGCCTTTGCGGTAGTCGCGATGGATATACCGTTCGGCATCGGGGGCGTTGGTGGCCCGCATGTTTTCCGCATCCCATTGTAATTTCTTACCGGTGCGGAAAGCGACGTTGCCTAAATGATTGGCTTCAGTCAGCCAACCGGCGTATTCGAAGTTGCAGGTCGTCGGCTCGCCCGTTTTGCAGGCGTGGATCCATTCTCCGTAATGGCCGCGCGACTTGGGAATCGATTGTTCCGGCGGAGTAAAACCAGTGAACTGTTCTTCGGGTAGCAAGACATGCTTGCCGTAATCGGACAGCAGCATCCCTTTGTTTCCCACGAACAACACGCCGCTGCTCCAACGGGGAATTTGTTCTTCATGCCACATCTGCGGTTTGTAGGTGCCTTGATACCACGACAACTGCACGGGGGGCAGATCGCCGCGTGCTCCGTATTCGTAGACCGCTTGCATCGAAGCGGGAGCGATTTCCGGATGCGGTTGGGGACCGCTGGCTTCGATTGTCAGTGGGTGGTCGAGATTCAAAGCCCAAAACGGCAGGTCGATCCAATGGCTTCCCAAGTCCGACATTGTGCCGTTGCCAAAGTCCCACCAGCGGTACCATTTGGGGCCGGGGAAATAGGTCGCGTGAAAATCGCGCTTGGGAGCTGGTCCCAACCATAAATCCCAATTCAAACCCGCCGGCACTTCCTCGGTTGTGAGCGGCCGTTCAGCGATGGCGTACGGATCGCCCGCTTCTTGCCCCGCTTTGAGGCTATCATGTCGCCCCCACGCCCGGGAAACCCAGACATGTACGTCACTCACGTCGCCAATCGCACCGGTTTGGATCAACTCCACAACTCGGCGATAGTTGTCGCCCGCGTGGATCTGCGTTCCCATTTGTGTCGCCACATTCGCGTGTCCGGCTGCTTCGCGAATTTTGCGGGCTTCCGCGATGTTATAGGTCAGCGGTTTTTCGCAATAAACATGCTTGCCCAGCTGCAAAGCCGGCAGCGTGGCGAATGCGTGCGTATGCTCGCAGGTGCTGACCACGACGGCATCGAACTTGTTGGGGTCCTCGTACATCTTCCGAAAATCGGTGAACTTCGCCGCCTGCGGATGTTTCTTGGCGGCGGCGTTCAGGTTGTTTTCGTTCACGTCGCACAGGGCGACGATGTTTTCTGAATTCACGCCGTTCAGATTGGCGCCGCCGCGACCGCCGGAACCGACGATGGCGATGTTCAGCCGCTCATTCAAATTCCGCGCCCGCAAAATCGCTGGGGCGGCAAACGTGGCGGTTCCAGTTGCGAGTGCTGTTCCTAAAAAACGCCGCCGCGTGACCCCACCGGTGCGGGATTGTTGATTGTCTTGCATCTGTTATTCCCTCAAAAGCAAATCGTCGGGATGGATGGGGAGCTTGCCGGTCGTGAGCAGAACACAAACGGTGATCCACCGCCGACCGATATCACAGCATAACCGACGCTGCTGGTCGAGACTACCTAACGAAGGCTTGAGGCGTGTGGGGTCAGGCTTGAGGATTTATTGGGCGGGCTTTTTTAACAATTCCAACAATGCGCTGGTCATTGCTGTGACACCGGTGCGCAGCGTTTCTTTGGGCTCTGGGTAATACAGCGCCGAATGCAATGAGGGTAGTGGGCGGCCGGTGGATTTGGCTTCGGCCATCCGTGCTGGGTCGATGCTGCCGAGACGAAACATCATCACGGGAATCCCCGCGCGGCCGTAACGGCTGAAATCTTCGCCGCCCATCGAGCGGTCCGATTCCAGCACGTTTTCCGCTCCCAAAGCCTGTTGAAATACCGGGACGATGCGGTCGACCAGCCGTTCGTTGTTGAAGAGCGACGGCGTTCCCATGTCGTACTTGATCACCGGTTCCAGCGCGCGAAAACTTTTGGCGACTGCCTTGGCTTTGCGGATGATGGCTTCCTTCAAGTGTGCGCGCACCGTTTCGCTGTAGCTGCGGATCGTCAATTGCAGATGGCAACTGTCGGGGATAATGTTGTGTTTGGTGCCCCCGTGAATCGAACCCACCGTGATCACCGCCGGTTCCAGTGGAGCAATTTCGCGGCTGACGATGGTTTGCAAATCGACGATCAGATAAGCCGCTAGCACAATCGGATCGATCGTCCCTTGGGGATACGAACCATGCCCGCCGCGGCCGCGGACGGTGATGTCGCAGCTATCGACATTGGCCAGCGAAAACCCTGCCCGGTAGCCGACTTTGCCGGTCTCTAAAAAACTATCGACATGCAGGGCCATCGCATAGTCCGGTCGGGGAAAGCGTTTGAACAAACCATCGTCGAGCATCGCTTTGGCGCCCGCCCCCTTCTCCTCAGCCGGCTGCCCGATCATGACGAGTGTTCCTTGCCACTGATCGCGGTGTGCGGCCATATACCGCGCCACGCCGATGAAATTCGTAATATGAATATCGTGCCCGCAGGCATGCATAACCCCTACCTGCTCGCCTTTTTCATTCGTGACCTTGGCCTGCGACGCATAGGGCAGTTCCGTGGCCTCGGTGACCGGTAGTCCGTCGAGATCAGCCCGCAACATGACCGTGGGGCCTTCGCCGTTTTTTAGAATCGCAACGACTCCATGCCCGCCGACTCCCGTCTCGACTTCCGCGCCGAGGGCTTCGAGTTCCTGGGCCAACTTGGCTGCGGTTTCCTGCTCTTCAAACGAAAGTTCCGGGTGCGCATGAAACTGCTTATAGAGCGTGACCAGTTCGTCGACATGTGTATCAGTCCACGTTTTAACGTCGTCAGCATTGGCTGTGGATGTGGTCGTTACAACAACGGTCAGTAGCAATAACGCCGTGGTCATTCGTTTGAACATGTCACGTCTCCCTTCGAATCAGTTTGATGGCCCGAACGCGATCATCTCCCGATATTGCCGCAGTCGGCACAGGTAGGATTGCGTAACAAATTGCGGCGGCGAAATGTCATATCTCGCAGGTCGTAGGTTACCATCCGTCCTGCGAGCGGTTCGCCCAAACCGGAAATGACCTTGATCGCCTCCATCGCACCCATGCAGCCAACAGTTCCTGAGACAGCGCCGAAGACGGGGAATTCCCGTTTCCAGGCCGGTGGCGGCTCGGGATGCAGGCAGCGGAGGCAGGGGGTCTTTCCGGGAATGATGGTGGTGATCTGTCCTTCCAACTCATACATCGCACATTCAATCAGCGGCTTTCTCTGTGCCAACGCTTGCCGGTTCATGGCGAAACGTTCCTCAAACAGCGGCGCGCAATCGACGATCACATCGGCCTGCGCCACGATCCGCTGGGCATTTTCTTCGGAGATATTCTCGCCGATGGGTTCGATTTCTAGCCGCGGATTGAGTTCCAACAACCGCTGCGTCGCTGATTCCACCCGCGGTTTGCCCAACCAGTCGTGCGTCATTAATAGTTGCCGATTGAGGTCGCTGTGCTTGACGTTGCCGGCATGCGCCAACACCAACTTGCCGATCCCCGCCGCTGCCAGTTCATATGCTACGACACTGCCCAGTCCCCCGACCCGGGAGACGAGCACCGAAGCCCCCCGCAGTTTCTCCTGCCCCGCTTCGCCGAAACCTGGCGTCCACATTTGCCACTGATAGGTGGCGCGTTCTTCATCGGTGAGCGGTTGGGATTTGATCATGATCGACGGGGGTGGTGAATGTTCGTGTTGTGCAGCGCGACCCCCCGGCAAAGCCGGGGGCTGGGGGATGTGTGTATCGAATGTATTTTTTTCCATCAGCCCCCGGCTCCGCCGGGGGTTATCGTCAGACGCCCACCGGCTGTTCGGCGACGGCCGCCAAATTTCCGTCGGCATCAAATTGCATTTCACTGGGACCGTCGATGATTTCCAAATCGTCGCGGTTTTCGATCTCGGCCAAATAGGCTTCGCTGACCAGCACTTCGCCGACATGCAACGTCGTGGAAATATGAATCACCCGCGCATCCGGCGCATCGGCCAAACCGGTTGTCGGCAACGCCGCATCGAGCACTTCTCGGTCGCTGTCATAATGCACCGGAATCATCGCTGCGGAAGGGTGTCCACCGGTGAGCGAGTTGATCGTGGTGATGTTTTGATCAACACTCTGCACCGTGCGCGAATTCGTAAATTCCGCCAGCCCCAGTCCGCAGGCGTTGCCGTGCGTTTCGTAAGTCAACCCCCGCACAAAAATGCGTTTCACGCTGACGTCGTCTTTGTCGGTCGCACAGTGGTCGCTGTATTTGCGGCCGATGACGTTGGTGTCCATACCCGATCCACTAATGTCCTTGCCGATTTCATCGATGATCAACAGACCGACTTTGTCAAACGGCAAGCGCGGCATCCATTGTTTGGCCTGTTTGAGCAATTCTTTTTCGCGGCTGACAAAATTCTCCGGCGCCACAGCTGCCAGCAGCGCGGTTTGATCGTAGGCATTTTCTACAATCGCCAAACCGGCGACAATGCCGCATTTATCCAACACTGAATCGGCGACAGCGGTGATGATCTCGCCGAAGCTATAATCCAAAATGGCCCGGTGATAGATCTTGGCTCCCGCATGTTTGCCCAGCCCGATCAGCATCATTTTGAGCAATCCGCTCTCGATTTCACCGACAAACCCGGTATGCGGTTTCACGCGTCCGCAGACCAATACATGGTCGGCGTCGTAGGCGTGCTTGTCAAAATGTACCGGAATTCCTTGCGGCGTTTTGTCGACGATGACTGTTTCCATCGACGAGCGGATCTCTGCGCCGGTGTAATCCTCAGTGATCCCGTACCCTTCGACGATGCCCCGCTGTCCTTCAGGCGTCCCGCCGCCATGACTGCCCATTGCCGGCACGATAAACGGTACCGCCTCCAGCGATTTGACATGATCGACGGTGGCTTTGATGATGACTGCGATATTCGCAATGCCGCGGCTACCAGCGGTAATGGCGACCGTTTCGCCCGGTTTGATTTTCTTTCCCAACTGCAGCGAGGCAAGTTGGGATTCGACGGTCGCTGGAATATCCTCGACGGACGGGCCTTCAAAGCGTTGCTTAATGCGTAACATCCGCGGATAGGTCATCTGAGTTAACTCCAAGTGTACGATGGTTGCTGGCGGTGGAGGCTTGGGTGGTGAGGCTTGAGGGGATAGGCTTGAGAAGTCGTTGCCTCAAGTCTCGGGCCTCAAGCCTCAAGAATTAAGCCTGTCCGTATTGTGATCCCCGCTGCGGAATCACGCAACTGACCGGCTGTTGCTGAGCGGATTTCTAGAAATCCAGCCGATCGTATGCGGTCCCATCGTTCCTGGCCGGAGCGTTTTGCTCGACAATCGATGGTCAGCTATGCAGCCTTGCGTGCGGATGGTCGTGCGGCTCCGGCAACCGATTGCGACGGATGAAATGGCGACACGTCGGCGGCGGAACGAGTCACTTCGCTGGATAGCTTGCCCGTGCGGGACAGCACCTCTGAAGCGACGATCGTCATCAAGAGCATCAGCCGCCCGGCCAGCATCATGGCTGAGTTCACGCGGTACGGCCAAAGCCCGACGCGGACGCCCCAACTCCAAACTTCGGATGTCATGAGCATGGGCAAGCACTGACACAACAGGCTCGCCACCAATAGACTGACCACCAGTCGATTTTGCAGATAGGGCCGCAGCACTTCAAATTTTGCCAAGGCGTAACAAATCAGAATGGACAGGGCGATGGCCGCTCCCAGCTTACTTCCTGAAAAATCGATCGCTTGGTACCAAAAGCAGCCAGTTAAATAAATCAGCCAACGGTGAAATAAATCACCGCGCAACACCCAGCAGGTCGCCGCCGTCATAAACGATGTCGCAGCCAGGGCGGTGGTGATCGGCAGCAAGAGACTCGGCTGGCCCACCGGCCAAAAGTAGCCGTACAGACTGCCCATCGTGGAGGCGATGGCGATAGCCGGCACAACCAGCACCCAAGGAGAGAAGTGCCGCAAAACGGCCCGCAAACGGAGCATTTGCGTTACGACCGAAAACAGGATTCGGCCAACAATGCTCGTTTGCACTTTCGATGCACTCATCCGCATTTTCCTTGCTGAGAACGTTTCCCGCGAAGTTGCGTCAGCCGACAAAGTGGGCAGGTCCGTGGCCATTGCGACTCGACCGCTCGATTCGCACCGGACACAGCAAAATCCAAGTCCGCTGTCACGCGCTCGTAGTTGGGTCAATGATGATGCGAAGGAATCGTACCCGCGATTTCAAAACAGCGGAACCTCAATTGGCGGCCGCTATCTCAAATCCGCCTCTGCTCTAAGGAGCATAGTTGCGCCGCATCCGTCATTTGTGCATAATGGGAGCGAGCATGATCCGCCAGCGGCCTGACAACTTCATCCTTCTCAAGCAACCTCAGTAAACAATGACCATCCCCCTTTTCACTGACGACGATGTGCGGCACAAGCTCGATATGCCGACCGCTATCGAGGTGATGCAGCAAGCTTTTGGGCGGCAAGCGGCCGGAACTCTTGCTGCTCCTGCCCGTTTGCAGGCTGACTTAGAGGTGGGCAAGTTGGTCTTCACCACCGGTGCCGCCACCGATACACCGTCATACCTGGGGTTTCGCGTTTACGATGTCACGCAATTGCATTCGCCCGGTCGCGCTGAATTGACTGCGGTGTTCAATACCGACGACGGAGCCTTGAAAGGCATAGTCGTTGGACCGCTGTTGGGGGCGGTGCGGACCGGCGCCATTGGGGGGGTGGCCGTGAAATGGCTGTCGCGCCCCGACGCCCGGGTGCTGGGCATCCTGGGTAGTGGATACCAAGCGCGGACACAATTGGAGGCGGCGCTGTCGGTCCGCAGTTTTTCGGAAATCCGCGTCCATAGCCGCTCTGTTGAACGCTGTGCTGCGTTTGCGAAGCAAGCGTCGAAAATGACGACCGCGACTGTTCAGGCCTGCCGCTCAGCGCGCGAGGTGGTTGAAGCGGCGGATGTGTTGATTTGCGCCACAGCCAGCGGCGAGCCGGTATTTGATTCCGCATGGCTGCGCCGCGGTGTGCACATCAACACGATCGGCCCCAAATTTCACTCAGCCAGCGAACTCGAAGCGAGCGTCGCGGGGAGAGCGCAACGGATCATCACCGATTCGCTGGCGCAGGCAGCCGCGGTCGGTGAGGATTTTATTCTGCACGGAAGTGATGACTTCGCCCGGTTGACATCCCTCAGCGATATCATTTCCGCCAACGAACCGGCGCCGCGGGCTGCCGAGGAGATTTCGCTGTTTTATTCGCTGGGGCTGGCAGGAACGGAAGTGCTCTTAGCCAACCGGTTGATCGAGTTGGCGACCGCTGCCGATGATTCGCCGCTAAAGTAGTTTCATCAACAAGTTACATGACGCGGTCGGCCGCCCAGGCGTAACGGCGGCCCGTTTTGAATTCCTTGTAGTCGGCGTCGGTTGGCTCGTGGATCCGGTCCCGCTTATAAGCCGTGTTGACGGTATTGAGAATCTTAGTAATTTCGGGTTGCGAATACCCTAGTCCACGAATCTCGAAGTAATCGCCGTTGATGTCGAACAGGCAAAACCGGTCGTTCCAAACACGGACCAAGCGCAGCATCCGCAACTCACTCCGCGAGCGTTTTAAAAACGTGAGTGCACCATCCAGTGTCCCGGATGCGAAATCGTAACTTGCCAGAGGTGAGGTTTCGGCCATGGTGTTGCGACTGTGTCTCTCGGACGTCAACATTCCTCCGGAATGGCGAGGCGAGGTCCACTACTTATTTTTGTTTTTGTTTCGCTTCTTAGCCTCGCGTGCCGAGCGAATGATATTAATGACATCTTTGGCCGTCGATTCGACATCAATTTTCTTCACGCCGTCATCCTTTTTCTCGGTCAATCCCCCCACCAATTCGATGACCGAATTCCCAATCGGTTTGGGCTCCTCCAGGGTTTGATCTTCACCGTTGAGCCGACCGGCGAGTTCATCCAAGATGTCTTGCCCTTTGGCGAAGCCAACGATCGGCGCATCCAACGTTCCATGCACAACCAAAGTCAGGGGGCGCTGTGTTAATTTTTCCAGGACCGGGATGCCTACCGTCATTTGGCTGGGCAGCGCGACCTCGATTTTCAGGTCCAACTGCCGATCGACCCCGACCAACCCGCTGGTGCGAATCTCCAGTTCCTCAGAAATGTCCGGCAAGACAAACGCCATTCCTTCGTGGTAGACCCCCTCTTTGCCGACGTGAAAATGGACGCGAGAATTCTCCAGTACGCGAATCGTTTCCGGCGGAGGTTTATTGAGCAGGCCGGCGACCAATTTTGTGATCTCGACTAAAATGGGATTTCGCAAATTCGACCGTACATGATGCAATGCCACGCTGCCGGTAATCCGCATGCGATCATCCGCTTCGGCCGATTCGGTTTGTTCGACGGGAAGCAGAAACTCCTCGATTTCGACAGAGACTTCTCCTTCGACAGATGCTGCATCGGCCAAAACCGGTGCAACTAAATGCAGGCCGCGGTCGCACAGTTCCGGCGTCAATGACTGATGGTCCAACACCACAGCGGGGTCGATGACCAATTCGCGTCCCGATTCTGATTGGCGGAGCCTCAACGTCAGCGTCACGTCGTCGACATCGACCACCGGTTCGTCGGCGTCTATTGTGCTGACCACAATGCCTGCCTTACGGACCGCAGCCACAAACGTCGATTCTGGCGGATCTCTGTCCTTGACCGCGTCGGCCAAATCGTCGAGTGGCAACTCTTGGCTACCTTCCCGTAACGTGAACTCTAAACGCGGCTGTTCAATTTCAATGCCGCCAATATCGGGCAATGCGAGCAGCAGTCCGAGCAATGACCGTTCGACCTGCACACGGTCGATCGTGACCAACATCCGGTCGTCATCGCGAACGACTCGCATCTGGTTCAGAGAGGCGCTCGACGTCCAGCCAAACGAAGCGGAACCAACCGAGGCCTGCAACCGCGGATCATCGATGGCGCGATTGACCAACGTATTGCGGAGCGGAGTATTGGCGACAATCGTCGGGAGACAGGCAATCACTAACACAACCACACCGACAACGGCCAATCCAATTCGCAACCAGCGTCTTTTCGGTTTTGGTGTCTCTTCGTTCATTGTTCCCCATCCTCACAACGACACACGTTAATAATCAAGCTATGCGGAATTGTAACAGATCGAGGAACCTGCTGTGAATCGTGCATGCGCCCATGTGCCCCACCGTTGCCCTGGTGCATGAGAAATGTTGCCGGAGAGTATTCCCAGCCCGTTAAGGTCAACGCATTCCCCATAGCCGGACCGGTTTGAGGTAAGTAGCGACTTTCCCGCATTTTCGATTTTGTATTTGCCACCACCCCGCTTTAAAAAAGATGCTGGCATTTCGGTCGGCATCCGGGGGAGCGGAAAGATGCGCAAGTTCATTGGCGAATTCGTATTGGTCTGTCTGATTGTGCAAATGGTGATCCTGGTTCAATTGGACACGCGAACCTCGGATGCGAAATCAGGAGCCGGCCCCATCACCGCAGCGCCCGCACCCCGCTACGTCCAGCGCAGCATCGCCCCAGTGGCCGTCGCGTCGTGGGATGGGAATGAAACGTTGACAGACGAGCGCCTTCGTGAGGCGGAATTGCAATCGCACACACGTGTGGCTGAAGAACTCTCCCTACAAAACGTTTCGCTGCCGGTAACAGAACCAGCCCCCTAAAACGATGCACGGCGATCATCTGCCATTGCCGATTCCAACTGCTGCGGATTTGCGGGACGGGAAGATTCTGGCCTCGGCTCCCCGCTTCTGGTAATCTATCCGACTCGGCGTCGACTTCACGCCCAATCGCGATAACTTCCCAGATCATGGCTGCGCATGCGTATGATGAAATCCAAATACAGGGTGTGGGCGGCGTGGTTCTTGTTGGCCCCATTGACTGCGACAGCTGATGAGCCGGCAGCGAAACCAGCAGCAACGGCCGAAGCACCGTACGGTTTACCGCAACGGCAGCGCTGGACCACGTCCCGCATCACCGGTTCTCCCGAGCCGCCCAAACCGTACACCGTCGAGCGGGTTTTTCCGCAGTTGTCGTTTGAAAACCCGGTGGAATTGACGCCGGCACCGGGCAGCGACCGTCTCTTCCTGTTGGAATTGCACGGAAAAATCTACTCGTTTCCCAACCGCAACGACGTCGGAAAACCGGACTTGGTCGTTGATCTGCACAAGACGCTCACCAAGGCGGGCAATTTCTACGGGTTGGAGTTTCATCCTGATTTTGAGCAGAATCGCTACTGCTATGTCTGTTACGTCATTGGTTCAAACATACCGGACGGCTCGCACGTTTCGCGATTCACAGTGAGCAAAACCGACCCGCCCACGATTGATCCGGCCAGTGAAAAGCCGATCATCACCTGGCCCTCGGGTGGACACAACGGAGGGTGTCTGAAGTTCGGCCACGACGGATATCTGTATGTCTCCACGGGTGACGGCACGGGACCGAATCCGCCCGACATACTGAAAACCGGACAAGACATTAGCGACCTGTTGTCGTCGGTATTGCGGATCGACGTCGATCAGTCGGCCGAGGGCAAGGGGTATGCGATTCCAACGGACAATCCGTTTGTTGACATCGAAGATGCGCGACCGGAAATTTGGGCGTATGGATTCCGCAATCCCTGGAAAATGAATTTCGACACGCGTAGCGGACGGTTGTGGATGGGCGATGTCGGTTGGGAATTGTGGGAGATGGTTTACCATGTCCGTCGCGGCGGAAATTATGGCTGGAGCGCCGTCGAAGGTCCACAACCGATTCACACAAGTGTCGATCGCGGCCCGTCGCCGATTTCACCGCCGACCGTCGCGCATCCGCACTCCGAATCAGCCTCGATCACCGGTGGTCATGTGTATCACGGTACGCGGCTGGGGTCACTGTCGGGCAAGTATCTATACGGTGATTTCGAAACCGGAAAAATGTGGGCTGTGGGATACGATGGCGAGCGGGTGACCTCGCAAGAAGAGATCGCCGATACGACACTCAAGCTAGTCTGTTTCGGGACCGACCAGAAGAGCGAATTTTACGTGGTGGGATATACCCCCGGCGAGATTTATCGATTGGTCCCCAACCCGGCCGCCGGTTCGCCAGTCGAATTCCCGCATAAACTTAGTGAAACGGGATTGTTGCGTTCGGTGGCCGACCATACTCCAGCGGAGGGGGTGATCCCGTATTCCATCAACGCCGAAGCATGGGCCGACGAGGCAACAGCACAGCGCTATGTCGCAATACCGGGCGACGGCACGGTGACCACTAAAGGCAGCCCGTGGGTTTTTCCTAAAGATTCCGTTTTGGCGAAGACAATTTCACTCGACATGCAACCGGGCAGTGACAATGGCCGCCGCCGCATTGAGACGCAGATTCTGCATTACGACGGAAGCGCCTGGCAGGGATACAGCTATCGTTGGAACCCGGAACAGACCGACGCAACGTTAGTCGCCGCCGAGGGAGTGGATGTGCCGCTTGATATTCAAGACCCGACCGCTCCTGGTGGACACCGGCAACAGACGTGGCATTTCTCCAGCCGGACGGAGTGCATGCGCTGCCACAATCCCTGGGCGGGAAACGCGTTGGCGTTCAATGCTCCTCAATTGAATCGACAACATCACTATGGTGCGGCGGCCGATAACCAACTTCGCTCGTTCGCGCATGTCGATTTGCTCGACCAGGATCTGTCGGAGCCGACTGACAAATCTGTCCTCGTTAATCCCCACGATCCGGCGGCCGATCAGAATTTGCGTGCAAGATCGTATCTGCACACGAACTGCGCGCATTGCCACCGCATGCATGCGGGGAGTTCGGTCCTTTCCAAAATGCAATACGATTTGGAATTGCCAAAGACGACCATGCTCAACGAGCGTCCCTCGCAAGGGACATTCAGCATACCGAGCGCGCGTGTGATTGCTCCGGGAGATCCGTACCGGTCGGTCCTGTGGTACCGCATGTCCAAATTGGGACGAGGCCGCATGCCGCACATCGGTTCCACGATGGTGGATGACGCTGGAGTGGAGCTGATCTACGATTGGATTTCCCAATTGCCGGCGACGACCGACAGCGAATCCCCCGCCACGGCGACGGATGATCACCTTGCTGCTGTCAACAACACTGATACGAGTTCAGAGGAACAAGCCGTCGCCGTGACGCAACTGCTCTCGACAACCACCGGCGCACTCCGCGCGCTGCGTGCGGTGCAACAGTCGTCGTTGGGCGAAACGATGCGCCGCAAGATCATCGCACAGGCTCTCGCTCATTCCGACAGCCAAGTCCGCGATCTGTTTGAACGGTTTCTGCCCGAGGAACAGCGTGTGAAACGGTTAGGGAGCATTATCAAACCCGAACAAATCCTCGCCCTAAAGGGCGATGCGAATCGTGGACGCATGTTGTTTGAAAAAAATGCGAGTGTGACCTGTCGCAATTGCCACCGCATCGACAAAACCGGCGAAACGCTAGGACCGGATCTCCGCAAGGTCGCCCAGAAAAAAACCGCTGCGCAACTTTTAGAAGGAATGCTCAGTCCTTCGGCCAAGATCGAACCTGAGTTTGCTACGTTCCTGATTGAAACAAAAAAGGGCCGTGTGTTTACAGGAATTGTTGTGAGCAAAACGGACAGCGAAATTGTGTTGAAGGATGCTTCGCTCAAGGAAACGCGCGTGCCGGTCGAGCAAGTGGAATTGATGGAACAACAGACGACTTCGCTGATGCCTGAACTCCTATTGCGGGACATGCCCGCTCAAGAAGTCGCCGATTTATTGGCTTATTTCACGTCGCTCAAATAACCGAGGCGGACGACACCGCGCAATTCAGGGAACGATACGCATGACCGCCACGATTCAAGTGTTAACCGGCCCGGCGAGCAGCGGCAAAACGGACCGCATGCTGGGGCGATACCGCGCTCATTTGCGGGATGCGGCCGACAAGCTGGAAATCGGCCGCGGCCTGTGGCTGACGCCGACTCACTTCAGCGCCGCGTTCATCCGCGAAAATCTATTGGTCGATGATCTGGCTGCCTGTTTCAATCCGCAGGTATTCACGTTTTCGGGATTTGCGGACCGCGTGTTGCGCGACAGTCCCGCAGCGGTGACACCGATTTCCCGCATGCTACAACGGGTGCTTGTCCGCGGCATTATCGAGAAGTTAAACGCCGACGATGCGTTGGGGCATTTCTCGCCGATTGCGGTGACGACCGGATTCATTGATCAGGTGTTGGCGTTTATCAGCGAGTTGAAACAAGCGGAGATTTGGCCGGAGCATTTTGAAGAGGTAATCGCCGCCGACAACCCGCATCCCCGCGATGCAGAACTGGCGCTGATTTATCGCGTCTATCAACAGCACCTGCTGGCGCATGATCTGTACGACGGGGAAGGTCGGTTTTGGTCGGCCCGCGATCAACTCACCCAAGGGCATTGGGGAACGTTTGCGGATTTGGACTTTGTGGTCGTCGACGGGTTTAGCGACTTCACCAAGACCCAATACGAGATTCTCCAGCTGTTGGCAGGCAAGGTGACGGAGATGTTTGTCACCCTGCCGCTGGAATCGCCGCTGCAACGCGGGGACCTGTTCGCCAAGCCGCTCGGGGCGCTAAAACAACTCGAGCGACACTCGAACGTGCAGCGTGACAAATGTGTCGAGATCGCCGAAAACCGTCCGGCTGCCTTTTCCCAAATCGCCGCGAATCTATTTCAAAATCCCCGTGACGTCGTGCCGTGCGGAACCGCTGCGGATGTTTCTGTGATTGAAGCAACCGGGCAACAGGGTGAGGTTCGCACGATGGCCTCGCAGATCAAAACGTTGTTGGCGGCCGGGACCTCGCCTGTGGATATTGTCGTCACCTTCCGGTCGCTGACGGATTATGCCGATCTGCTGCACGAAACATTTACGAACGCCGGAATTCCCTACATCTGCAAGTCATCCGAGTCCTTGGCCACAAACCCGGTGATCAAAGCGTTGATGGCGCTGTTGCAAGTCGCCGCCGAGGATTGGCCGTTTGAGCGGCTCTTGCCGCTATTGCAGAACAACTACTTTCATCCCGATTGGCCCGAGTATACGGAAGGGGAGTCAACGCGGGACGTGGCGGCGCAGTTGCGGCGGCTGCAATTACGCGGCGGACGGCGCGAAATTCTCAAACGGATCTACCGTGCCGCTCAACCATCAGAAACCGACGAAATGCTTTCCGGCGCGAAGTTGGAAAAACGCCGCATCCAACAACAATCAGCCGGAGCGGCGGGTGATTTTCTAACGCGCTTGTCAGCCGTATTAGAACCGCTGCAACAACAGCATACCCGCAGCGGGTGGGCGGAGATTCTGGTCCGGATCGGACGGGAAATGCGTTTCGATCCGCGGACATTACCGGCGCTCACCGATGAGGGAGAGCGCGACATGCGTGCGCGGGATACCGATGCCTGGCAGGCGTTTGAGAACATGCTGTATGCGGCGGCTGGTTTTGATGAACGAGTCCACGAGGGTGGCCAGACGATTGATTTCCCACGGATGCTCACCGAACTGACGGATCTGATTCATCAGACGGAACTTTTAAACCGTGACTCGGCCGTGGGTAAGGTGCGCGTGCTGGATGCGACGCAAGTCCGCAACTTGGACATTCCTGTTTTGTTCGTGGGCGGACTGACTGAGACGGGATTTCCGCAGCGGCGCGGCGACGATTGTTTTTTCAGCGAAGCGGACCGCCGCGATTTTAACGAACGAGGATTGCCGCTCCAGCATCGCACGTCGCGGACGCAGGACGAGATGCTGCTGTTTTACGGAGTCGTGACCCGTGCCCGTCAACGGTTGATCTTGAGCTATCCGGCAATGAATTCCACCGGCCAACCGCTCCTGCCCAGCCCCTATCTGCTCACGCTGCAAAACCTGTTCGACGAAGGCGCCGTCCCGATTATGCGGCGGATGGAACTCGATCCGGTGCCGCCGATTTCGGAGATGCTCACCGAGGCGGACCTCCGCGTGGTGGCTGTTGAACAAGCGCTAAACAAGGACGCCGGTCCGCTGCGCTCGCTGTTTGAGTTGCCGGGACACGAACCGTTGGTTCGCAATATTCTCGCAGCAGCAACGATGGCCGACCACCGCTTCCGCATTCACGGCTTCACACCCTACGAAGGCCTAATCCCCGGTGCCAAGCATCAGATTCTGTTAGGCAAACGGTACTCGATAGCCCACGAATTCAGTGCGACGGAACTGGAAGCATACGCGAATTGTCCGTTTCAATATTTTGCGGGACAAATCTTAAACGTGAACGCCTTGGATGCCCCCGAGGTGAAAACAGATTACAAGCAACGGGGAAATGTGGTGCACGACGTGCTTAAGAAATTGCACCAGCAATACCTCGCCGTGAGTACGGAAAATGGCGATGACCCGCCATCGGAACAAGAGTTGTCCGCACAATTCGATGAGCTGCTGCAGACGCTGTTGCGACAACACGCGGACGATCCGAAATTGATGCAGACCTTGACGGAAATCGAAACGCGGTTGTTGTCGGAATGGGGTGAAGAATACGCCAGGCAATGGGCCGAGTATTCCAAGGATTCGGAGAAGAATTGGGACGAACCGCCGCAACCGGTGAGATACGAGGTCGGATTCGGCGCTGCTCCTGGGGGTGATCCGGCGACGGATGCTGCGGAAACGGCCGAATGTTTGGTGTTGGGCGTCGCGCATCGGGCGGTGCGAATTCGTGGGCGGATTGATCGAATCGACGTTGGAGAAATCGCGGGAACGCCGGCGTTTAACGTGGTGGATTATAAAACCGGAACCTCGACCAAATTCACAGCGAAAAAAATCTCGGAAGGAGGTTTGATTCAATTGCCGTTGTATGCGATGGCTGCTGAGCGGTTGGGGATGGTGGCCGCCGGCGCGCAACCGATGGAACTGGGCTATTGGTTCGTAAAGGAAACCGGATTCAAAAGTAAGCTCACCGCCGGGCAGGTCAACGAGGGGAAATTCACAGCCAGTGAAGTCTGGGAACATTTGCAGGCGACGCTCGAAGAATCAATTCCGCAAATGGCAGCGGGAATTCGTCGCGGACAATTCCCGGTTTACAACGAGGACACAAAATGCACGACGAATTGCCCTTACAGTACGACTTGCCGTGTGGGTCAAATCCGGCCGTTGGCCGACACGCTGCATAAAACTTGGAAACTCAGCGACCAATAAACTCGGCACGGATAGCAAAATGATTTCTACAACGATGATAAGCTGGCAAATTCCATGACGGACGACGCGACCACACTCACGCTGCAACAGGCCGCTGCGATTTCCATGCGCGACTATTCCGTCGGCCTCTCGGCGGGGGCCGGTTGTGGAAAGACCTTTGTGCTCACGCGACGGTTTTTATCGCACCTGGAACCGGGGCCGCACAAAACCGAATTGAGTAAGCTGGTGGCGATCACGTTTACCGATCGTGCCGCGAGCGAAATGCGCGGGCGAATCCGTGAGGAATGCCACCGACGGTTGCAAACCTGTCCCAGTGACGCGGTCCCACATTGGCTGGACATCGTCCGCGATCTGGAAACGGCTCGCATCAGTACGATTCACGGATTCTGCGGGTCCCTGCTCAGAACACACGCCGTCGAAGCCGCCGTCGACCCTGGATTCACATCCCTGGATCAGAATGCCAGCAACGCGGTCCTACGGCATGCGGTGAATGAATCGTTACTCACGCAGTTGGAACAGAGCGACGAGGATGCCAAAGCGATTGTCCTGCAACATGGCCTGGAGCGTGCTCGAACGATTTTGGAACGGTTCGTCACGCTACGATTTCGCGTCGACTTCGAGCGTTGGTCGCAAGTGACGGTTGAGGAGTGTCTCGACAACTGGACGACACAGGCCAACGAGGAATTGCGCGAAGCGTTGATCGATTTGCGACGCACACCAGCGGCGCGGGATGCACTGCGATTGATGACCGAATTCTGTCCGCCCGACCAGAAATGGCTCGGGCCGCGGCGGACAATTTTGCTGGAAGCGCTTCCGGAAGAGGCTTCCACCGAAAACCCGGCAGAGATACTGCAGGCAATCGCAAAAAACGCGTCGCTAAGCTATGCGGCATCTGCGAAGTATTGGCCGTCCCCCGAGATTCATCAACGTGTCCGAGACACGTTGAAAGCCCTCAAGGATTTGGCGGGCGCCGGGGCAAAAATCAAGTTCGGCGACGAGGACGATCTCCAACAGGCCGCCGCGTGCGGATTGTTGGCCCTGCGTGTCGCCCGGTATGCGGTGGCTGCGTATGAACGCCAAAAACAGCAAGCGGGGGCACTCGACTTTGACGACCTGTTATTGCGGGCGCGGAACTTGTTGCGAGATTCGCCTCGCGTCCAGCGGAGTGCCGCGGCGGGAATATCGCTGTTGATGGTCGATGAATTTCAGGATACCGATCCCATTCAAGCGGAAATCGTCGAAGCATTGTGCGGAGACCGGCTCATCAACGGCAATCTCTTTTTGGTGGGGGACAAGAAACAATCGATTTACCGGTTTCGTCGCGCCGACCCGGCGGTGTTCACCGACTTGCGGAACAAACTGCACGAAGACGCGCAGTTGCCGCTAAGCATGAATTTCCGCAGCCAACCGGCGATCTTGGATTTCGTCAACGCGCTGTTTGCCGATGAACTGGGGGACGATTACGAACCGCTCATCCCGCATGTCGAACAACTCTCGCCGTCTCCTTCGGTCGAGTTCCTATGGGCAACGCCTGCGGAAGGTGAAGACGGCCCAGTGAAAACCGCGAAGGATGAGCGTCGCCGTATCGAAGCCGATTGGATTGCACGGCGTTTGCATCAACTGCTGCATGACGGCGTACCCCGGATTCGCATGAAGAATCCGGAAACGGGGCAGGCTGAACTGCGAACGGTGGAGCCGGGTGACATTTGCATTTTGCTGCGTGCGATGCCCGACGTGCGGTACTACGAACAAGCGCTGCGTGAGTATGGATTGGACTATTACTTGGTGGGAGGGCGGGCTTTCTATGCGCAGCAAGAAGTCTACGACATCGCCAATTTGTGCCAATTCCTGGGCGATCCCGACGACGACGTCAGTCTGCTGGGGATTCTACGATCACCGTTTTTCGGACTGCGGGACGATACGCTGTTTGCGATGGTTCAAAATTCGGGGACGCTATCGGCAGCCCTCGCCGCCGCACCACCGGAGAACATTGAGGAACAACAACAAGAACAGGTCCGCAATGCCTCGCTGGTGCTAGCGGAATTGCGCCGCGAAAAAGATCGCATGCCGTTGCATCATTTGTTGAGTCTGGCGCTGGAACGGACTGGCTACGATGCGGCGCTGCTCACGGAGTTTATGGGCCGCCGCAAATTGGCCAATTTGCGAAAACTGATCGAGATGGCGCGGCAACACGAACGGACGGGGCTGTTGACGATGGCCGATTTTGTGCAGCGGTTGCAACAAGCGGTCGCCGAGGAGGAGCAAGAAGAACTCGCCGCCACGCATCCCGAAACCAGCGACGTGATCCGCATCATGACGATTCATAAGTCCAAGGGGTTGGAGTTCCCGGTGGTGGTGGTCGCCGACCTGGACCGCGGAGCCGAGTCGCGCCTCGACACAGTGGAGTATGATTCGCAATTGGGGCCGTTGGTGTCGGTCCCTGCTAAATTCGGCCGAAAGTTTGAGCACTTGGGGAAGAACCTGTTCAAAGCTGAGGAATCTCGACAGGATGATGCGGAACGGAAACGGTTGTTGTACGTGGCACTCACCCGCGCCGCCGACCATTTGATTCTCTCTGCCAATCTAGAGGCGATCGACAAACTGTCCTCGCCCTGGATGAAGATTTTGGCAAAGTATTTTGATCTGGAAACCGGAAAACCGAGCCTCGACGAAGAGACCGGGGCAGCCATCATTCCCGAAGACTATTTGCTCGCTGTTCCTGAAGTAGCCGTCTGCACGTCACAGCCGCCGCTACCCGATATCAAGAAGGAATCACTCACCGGGTTGTTGCCGCTGAACCAACTTGCCGATGAATTGGAACAAGCCGAAGCGATGGTCTTGCCGGACTCGTTGCGGAGATTTGCACCCAATTCATCCAAGCGGCGGCAGTTTAGTGTGTCGGAGTTGGAACAGATCGATGCCCAACTGCACTCCCGCCCGGCAGCCATGCTCGATCAGGTTCGTCGCCCGGATGATGACGAGCCGCCGATGACTGCTGATGCGGCAACCATTTTGGGAACCCTGGTGCATGCGGCGTTGGAACAGGTCGATTTTGAAGATTTCGGCGACGTCGTAGCTCTCGTCGAGGAGTGCAGTCTCACCTTGGCTGATGGGGCGACCGAAGAGATTCGTCATCGTGCAGCGGAGATGATTCGCGGTTTCGAGCAGTCGCCACTCGGCCGTGAATTGAGCACTGCCCGACGGATATTCCGCGAATTGGAGTTCCAATGGCGCTGTTCCAGCGAGGGCGACACCCCGCTGCGTTACATTGCCGGCTTTATCGATTGCCTGTATGAGTCTTCCGACGGAACTTGGACAATCGTCGATTACAAAACCGGACGGACGACGCATCACGGGGACGAAGCGGCGCAATTGGCCGCCTATGAATTGCAATTGGGGACGTATGCGCTCGCGGCACAGCAACTGCTGGGACGTCTTCCCGATCGTGTGGAGTTGGTCCTCTTGGCAGACGATTGCCGACGGCTTTCGCTGGAGGTGAGCGAGGAACGGCTAACAGCGATCCAGCAGCGATTAAGCGCAGCCATGGCGGTGGTCATCGATGGCGCCGTAAACCATTGATGCGAGACGCCCCGAGAGGGCGCAAAACGTGCTATTGTTATCGCTTGCCGTAGCGGATGCTGAGCGGGAGTTCTAAGCCGTGTAGTTCCATGAGTCGCTGATTGGAGAAGATCGTTGCCGGTTCACCATCTGCTTGGATTCGTCCCCGGTCCAACACCATCACGCGGGTGCATAGGTCGAGTATCAACTCCAAATCGTGACTGGCAATGAGCTGGGCTGCGGGACAGTCTTCTAACAACCGCATGAAACCGCGGCGGGCGCGGGGGTCGAGATTGCTGGAGGGTTCGTCAAGCGCCAAGACGTCCGGCTGGCAGGCAAGGATCCCGGCCAAACAAACGCGCTTACGTTCGCCAAAACTGAGCTGCATCGTACTGCGGTTTTCCACGTCGGTCAGCCCCATTGCGGCAAGTTGTGTTGCCACACGCTGGAGCACTTCTTCACGACTCAGACCCAAATTCAATGGGCCGAAGGCGACGTCTTCGCGGACTGTGGAACAGAACAGTTGATCGTCGGGATCCTGAAACAGAAAACCTACGTGCTGACGAATCGCCGGCAGGTTTTTCTGTAGCGCAGGCAGTCCGGAGACCCGCACTGGGTAAGTGGCCTCAGCTGATTGTCCGTCGGCGACCGGTAAATCATGCCCCGGCAACAGGCCGTTGAGGTGCAGCAACAGTGTGGTTTTTCCGGCGCCATTGGGGCCCACCAAACCGATGCGCTCTCCCGGCTGGATGTCGAAACTAATTTCCGACAACGCTGTTTGCCCGTTGGGATAGCGATACGACAGTTTGTCGACGCTGAGCACGGGTGAATGGGAGGACGGGGCGTCGGACATAAATCTTGTGAAATACCCTATTACACTATTGGCCCGTTATTACACAGTTGGCCCGTTACGAATCGAGCGTGCGGATTTCGCCGTCGAATCCGCGGGCACACATCGCGCCGTGGACCCGTTCGGCGCGGTTCATTGAGCGAATCAGCAACATGCCGATCAACTGCGCGTTGGATTTCCAGGCGGCCAATAGGCCCTGTTTCGAAAACGTGCGTGCCCGGCGGCCTTCACGCATCCGCTCGAGTTCGTCAAAGACTACGAAAATATACCGATACATGAATGCTAAAATGGCTGCGAGCATTTGCGGCAAGCCGAGTTGTCGCAGTGCCACCAACAACCGGTCAAACGGCGTTACATTCACCAGCCACAACACTCCCATAAATGACAACGTGCCTCGCAGCAACACGGTTGCCATCACGTCCCAGCCTTTTGTGAAACCGGTCGAAGCGGGTACGGCGATGGCCAGGCCCATGATCATGGGGAAAAAAAACATCAGCCGCACCAGCAAATACCGCAGTGGAATTCCGGCCAATGTCATCGCCAAAAAGACCGCGGCCGCCATGCAGCCATGCACGGGCCAATTCTCCGGCGGGACGAACAGCGCGGTGATGATCATGGCCAGAACGAGCAATATCTTGAGGCGATCCGGCAAGCGGTGGCAAATCGAGTTTCCACGGCTGTAAGGATCCAGGAAATCACGTGGCATGGCCAGCCTCGGCGCCTGGTTTCAAGCCGCGCCCCAACAGTAGGGCGATCGCGAAGACTGCCAACGTCCCCCCGATGCCGGCAATCGAGACGGAGAGTTTGCTCATGAACCAGGAATCTTCGCTGCCCAACGGGACTTGATATTCGTCCAAAACCAACACCTGCGGGTCGGCATCAACATGCGCATCGAATCCCATTTTCTCGGCAACCGCTTCTAGGCCGTCGGAGTATCCTGAGGCAAACGGTGCTAAAAATCCCGCCACTGCTAGCGCCACCATCAAACCGACAACAGCGGTCCGCAACGGAGTCGCCTGCCAAGAGCGCCGCGGCGTTTCGGTTTGCATGTTATCGAGGCTCGGTTGGCCATATACCAAATCAGGCCGTTGATCGAGCACGACACTTAACACAAATCCGGTAATCAGCGCTTCGCCCAAACCGATGAGACTATGAAACGTGGTCATCAATGCAAACAGATTCGGCAAACTATAGTCATGGTGCCCGGAGAGTGCGAATTCCAGGCAAAACATCGTCGATGCCGCCAATACACTGAGCCAGGCGGCGATGATTGCTGATGTGATTGTGCCCCGTGGACTGGGCATCCAACGCCGCAAACCGGCGTAGACCGCATAGCCGCCCAGTGCGCCAATCACGCCCATGTTAAAGACATTGACCCCCAAGGCGACCATCCCGCCGTCGGCAAATAGCGCCCATTGGACGACCAGCACCAAGGTCACCACCAAACACCCGGCCCAGGGACCGAGAATTATCGATGCCAACACCCCGCCCAGCAAATGCCCGGATACAGGAGCCACGACCAAGGGGAAGTTGACCATCTGACCGGCGAAAACCAATGCGCCCATCATGCCGGTGAGCGGAATCGTCTTGGTGGTCTCGGTTTTCTTGAGTTGCCGCAGGCTGAATCCCACTGCGCCAGCGGAGGCAACCGCCATGCCGGCACAAACTTCGGGGCTTATAATTCCATCAGCGATGTGCATGATTCTTCGTCGGTTTTCTGGCAAGGGGGAGGTTCTGGCACCTCACGACAATCGTTTGCGAGGCTCAAACTAATCTAGCCGAGTGAATCATTGATTGCAATTCGGTATACTCGACCGCGTGGTGCTATTCAAACAGAGGAGAGGTCCCTGATGTTCCAGCGAAACCTGACTTTTTTTGTCTTGATATCATCTCTCACGATTTTACTCGGCTGCGATGAGAAAGCGATTCCTCCGGACCGGGAGCAAATGGCACCAGACGCGGTACAGGGGCAACAGGCTGTTGAATCCAAATGGCCGGGAAAATTGAAGACGGGGATTGCGCTCCCCCAGACCTTGCCTAACGGCACGCAAATCGGGTTTTCTGTGGATTACCGATTTCGGACCTACACACCCAATCCCCAGGCACAGTATGTCTGGGAGATTCGTCAAGGAGACGGCAGCATTGAACAACTAGCTGTGCAAATCACTGGGAGAATGGGCACGCTCAGCCAGTTTCTGCCCGTCCGACCGGAGCAGGGGCCGTTTTCGTCTCGGATCAGTGTCATGGAAGAGCAGGAGGGGCAGTTGACGCCCTTGACCGATTGGACTTCGATGCAATGAGCGGGCGTACTGCGGAATTGGCTGACTGGCAACAATGGCAGCTGTTACATAAATTGCGGAGCCAACCCCACATCCTGGAAGCCGCCGCTGCTCAGACGGGCGATGCGATGCGGGTGCAGCAACAATTGCGGCGTGAGTTTCCCGCTGATTTGGTGCGTGCTGCGTTGACGTTGGTAGAATTGCGGAAGAAGGCAGCGGAAAAATTTGCCGCTGCTGAGCAGATGTGGTTCGATCGCCAAGGCATGGAACAGGCGACGTCGGAAATTGTCGCCGCGCACAAAGCCGAGCGGTTTACCGGCGATGTCATTGATTTGTGCAGTGGCATCGGCGCGGATGCCATCGCACTAGCGGCCCGCTGCAATGTCGTGGCGGTTGACCGCAATCCCGTAGCCTGTTTGCGAACGCAATGGAATGCGGAAGTAGCGGGGGTTGCCGACCGGATGCAATCACTCTGCGGCGATGTGGAACAGGTTCCGCTTGCGGGACAACTAGTGCACATCGACCCCGACCGCCGCGCCAAGGGACCGGCACGGTCGATCAAACTGGAGGACTATCGTCCCGATCTGGAGTTTCTCCAAGGTCTACCGGCGCATGCCCGCGGCGGGGCGATGAAGCTTAGTCCGGCATCAAATTTTGGTGGGAAGTTTCCCCACTGCGAAATCGAATTGATCAGCCTCAACGGGGAGTGCAAAGAGGCCACCGTGTGGTTTGGCGAATTGGCCGGCCCGAAGTCATGGCGGGCGACCATGTTACCGAGCGGTGCGAGTTTGACCGGCAATGATTTAGAGGTCTTCGCCGAACAGTCGCCGTTGGGCGGATATTTGTTCGATCCCGATCCAGCGGTCGTTCGCGCGGGGTTGATTGACTTAGCGGCCACTGAACTGGGCTTAGCGAGGCTGGATGATGCGGAAGAATACTTGACCGGCGAACAGCCGATTCAATCACCGTTTGTACGGGGCTTTGAGGTGTTGGCCGATCTTCCGAACAACGACAAAGAGATTCGCCGGTATTTCCGACAAGCGGACTTCGGTCAGGTTGAAATCAAATGCCGACACATTCCGATCCAAGCCGAAGCCATCCGCAAAAAGCTCCCGTTGCCGGGCACGCAGGCCGGGGTGTTGATCTTTGCCCGTATTACGGGAAAGGCTCGGGGGATTGTCTGCCGCCGTCTGGCGGATCGCGATTAGCGGGCCGGTCAAATACGAAAAACGGCCGAGCGTCCTGTTGGATGACACCCAACCGTTTCAATGCTTGTGAATCTGCTGATCAAAATCGCCAGCTGGCCTATTGGACATCCGCCTGTCGGAAGGGGAACTGGGAGACCGGAGTCAACTCTTGGAGTGCGGCCTGACGTGTGGTCCGCTCCCATGAAAAGGCATAGCTACGGACCATGCCGGAGGTGAGTTCGGCAACGTAGATAATGCCCGGAGCAGTCTGCACTCGAACGCCCGGTTTATTCTGCAACTGTGCATATCCGGCCACGATCGCGAACTGGGGTTTGCCCCCCAAGTTTTGCAGATCGAAGTCCTGAGCCACATTGCGGAAATAAAATGCGGTGAACGTCGCCGCTTGGGGGTCGAGCACGGCTCCCCGCACCTGACCGGTGATGTGATCGAATACAAACACCCCTTCATTTCCTGCCGTTGCGGCGGGACAGGTGATCATTTCGAATTTTTCCGCGCGGCTATTGGTGATTGCCTGCGCCGGTTCGTGGGGCCAGAGATAGGAGACTGCCACTCCAAATATCAGCCCCAATCCCATCCAAGTTGTGCGTTGGTTCACAATACGATTTCGCATAGCGGCGCCCTTTTAAGATAATTGTTTCAAACCGTGACGAATCCGCCTCACACGTTGTCTTTTGGAGGCGAATCGAAAAAGTAGTTTCCAAAGCCCATTGACGGCCGTATGAAGCCCTGATTTTCGGGACCGGCCGGTACGTTCTTGAAAGTTTTCGAACTGCGACCGTAGTGTATCGCAGACGTTTTTTTTCTGCTAGATGCAAATCGTTTTCTGAGGCGAGCATTGTGTTTTGAGATTTGGTACAACTGGTGCTTCCCAAATAGATTACGAAAGGTCTGGCACCGAAACCTCACCCGATTCGGTAGGGATGACCCATTCACCGAAATCGTTAGCATCGGTTGGACTCAGAATTGGGTGCGCAACAATTCTCAGACCACGACCAAGCCGTCATCCACTGGGAACGATTTTTTTGCCAAGGATTCACACCAAACAAACAATATTTTTGACAGAAAAGCTTGAAGGCCGGCAACAGTCTGCCCTCTAGCTGCGCGGACTGTTCATCCGAGATATTTTTTCAGGAGTACCAAGACGATGGCAACCAACGGGGATTTGAATCGCAAATTACGCATGGCTTTGGTCGGCGGGGGCGCGGGATCGTTTATTGGCCGCGTGCATGCCACAGCGGCAGTGCTTGATAATCGGGCCGAACTCGTCGCCGGCGCGCTCTCCTCCGATCCTGAGCGGGCCAAAGCATCGGCACCGGATTACGACATCAAACCCGACCGAGCGTATGGCTCGGTGGATGAGTTGCTCTCGAGCGAAGCGGCGCTGCCGGAAGACAAACGGATTGATTTTGTCTCGGTCGCCACACCAAACCACACGCATTTCTCGATTGCCAAAGCCGCACTCGAAGCGGGATTCAACGTGATCTGCGATAAGCCGATGACGTTTGATCTTGAGCAAGCCGAAGAGTTGGCGCAGTTGGTGGAAAAATCGGGAGCGGTCTTCGCGCTCTCTCACAATTACACCGGTTACCCGCTCATTCGCCAAGCACGAGAAATGATTCAGAGCGGCGAACTCGGCGAGATTCAGGCCTTTCGCTCCAACTACATGCAAGGTTGGTTGCGTTCACGCTTGGAAGATGACGATCAAAAACAAGCGGCTTGGCGGACCGATCCGGCCAAGTCCGGCGCTGCCGGCGCCTTTGGCGACATCGGCACGCACGCCTACAACTTGGCCCGCTATATGACGGGACTGTTGCCCGAGGAAGTCTCGAGTCATCTGAAGATCTTCGCTCCCGGCCGACGGTTGGATGACTACGGACACGCCGTGATTCGCCTCGAAAACGGTGGACTGGGAACCGTGACGGCTAGTCAAATCTCCCATGGCCGTGAGAACGACCTGTTTATCGAAGTCGATGGCACAAAGGGAGCACTGCAGTGGCGGCAGGAAGACCCGAACCAAATGATGGTCCGCCGCAACGGACAGCCGCATCAAGTTTATACGCGCGACCCCAACGCTCCGTTCACGAACGCATCGGGCGCCGCCGCATGCCGGTTGCCGGCGGGACACCCCGAAGCCTTTTTCGAAGCCTTCGCCAATGTCTATCGCTTTGCCTACGATGCGATGGCCGACCGTGCCTTGGGTAAGACGTTTGAGAAGACCGACACTATTTATCCCAACGTGGCCGATGGCGTCGAAGGGATGTACTTCATCCAACAGTGCGTCGCCAGCAGTGCCGAAAACGGGGCCTGGTTGCCACTCAAACACCCACTGGCTCGCAAGTAAGACGTTGTCGGTCGTTTCGCAAAGTTTAGCCCCCGTTTTAAAAACCCGTCAGGACCGCATTTTATGAAACGTCCGGCGCTGCACATTCAAATCCTCATTGCGCTGATCGTGGGCGCTTGTATTGGCTTGGCGTTCAATCTGGGTTTCAGTACCGGAACCTCGAGCCTTGATCTGCCTGATGCGGTGATACGCGTCCGGCCGAATTTGGACGTAATCACGCTTTCGCTGCATGAATTGGGTCCAGAAGACAAACTGGTCACCAAGGATTTGTTTCGTGACGAACTGGACGGGCTGTCAGATTTTCAAACGACCTATCCGCATATTGCTGACGAGATCAAAGCTGCGTGGGATGCCGATCCGGAAACGGCCCGAATTGAAGTCACTGACCGCCGGATTGATATCGAAGAAAACCTGGACAAGATCAGCGCCATCTATACGCGGCGCGAAGCCGGCGCGGAAGAGTCGACGACATTCACGGGAAAAAACGTCACGGAGTTTCAAAAAAACGCGCCCAACTGGGTGTTTGACGTTTATGAGACAATCGGCGGCACGCCGTCGTTGACGGTGGCCGGTTGGGCCAAGGCGATTGGCGATTTGTTTTTGCGGCTGCTGAAAATGATCACGATCCCGCTGATTGTGACGTCGCTGGTGACCGGCGTCGCCGGCTTGGGTGATACCAGTCGGCTGGGCAAGCTGTTCACCAAAACCATGCTGTACTACTTCACGACCAGCGTGTTGGCCATTACCACGGGGATCATCATGGTCAACCTGATCCAACCGGGGGTCGGAGAGCAGTTGCCGGGGAATGATCACGCGATCGTTGGTGGTGCCGATCAGTCGCTCACGGGGGTGTTCGGCGGGTTGATCCAAAACATGATCCCGTCCAATCCCATCGAATCGCTCGCCTCGGCCAACTTTTTGTCGATCATCACGTTCAGCATTCTGCTGGGCGTGTTCATCATCAAAGCGGGAGAAAAGGGGGACGGGCTGCGGAATCTGTTTGCCTCGGCCTTTGAAGTGATCATGGGAATGACCATGTTTGTCATTTCACTTGCGCCGATCGGTGTGTGTGCCTTCATGGTCTACGCCACCGCGTCGCAGGGGATCGACATTTTCATGACCTTGGCCAAATACATGCTGACTGTGTTTTTGGCCTTGCTGGTCCATGCTGTGATCGTGTTGCCGTTGATCGTGAAGTTTGTCGCACGGCGATCCCCTTGGGAATTCGCGCGGGCGATGAGTCCGGCGCTGATGACGGCTTTTTCCACGGCCTCTTCCAACGGCACCTTGCCTTTGACCTTGGCCAGTGTCGAGAATCGGGGCGGGGTTCCGAATCGGGTGAGTTCGTTCGTGCTACCACTCGGCGCAACGATCAATATGGACGGCACGGCCCTTTACGAAGCGGTCGCTGTTTTGTTTATCGCACAAGCGACTCCGGGCTTTGATATGTCGCTGCAGTCGCAGATCATTGTGGCTGTGACCGCGCTGATGGCGAGCGTGGGGGCGGCGGGGATTCCGCATGCGGGGTTGGTGATGATGGCCATCATTTTGCAAGCGGTCGATTTGCCGATCGAAGCACAGGGCGTGATCATCGCCGTCGACCGAGTGTTGGATATGTGCCGCACGTCGGTCAACGTTTGGAGCGATTCTTGCGGCTGTGCCGTTGTTGCAAGATTTGACGCTCCCGACAACGGTAGCGAAGCGGGCGGTTGAGGCGTCGTTCCGGCGCGCGAACAGGGCCTGGAATCCCCGTCGACGAATCACCTTACGGCATCACTGATCGTTATCAACGGCGCAATCGATGCATGTTAGGGCGCCCTCATTGCGGTTGCGGGCATTGGTCGATGGTAATGAAATAGCACCCGACTTGCGGGTTGCCAAATCATTCCCCCTTAGAAATCGACACCCGCCGGACGTCACGTATTATGACCGCACTGGTGACAGATTATCGCCGACTCGTCTTGCTCATCTGCCGACAGTTTTCCGAAGCGACCGGCTGGGTACTGCGTTTTACCCCTGCCACGGAAGATACGGCGGAAGCGGTGTTGGACCAGTTGAACACCGATGCCTGCTGCTGTTGGCATGCGGAGATCCGCGACGAATTATCCATCGCCGGCTACTTGCATCTGGATGTTCCGCAATTCAACGAACCAAATTCGTCGCTGGAATCGGTGACTGCGCTGGGGCAAACGTTGGCGAACCTGATTTCGGAATTAGTCTCCGCCGCGCATCAGATCGATGCCTCCTCACGCGACCTGTCGACGTTGGTCGACTTAAAGTGCGCAGTCCGCGAGGGAACAGATCTACCTCGCACGATGTCGGATTTGCTGACCGCTGCGGCTCAATTGACCGAATCGTGGGGGGCAACCTTCTTTCTGCTCAACCCCACCACGAACTCGCTACGCTTGCGTGCCGTCTTTCGCCAAGGGGTGGACACGATTCCGCTGAAGACCCGCGAACTACGATCCGACCAACCGGACTTTCAGGCATTGATTCAGGGTCCGATCGTGGTGCAACGCGACCATCCGCACGGCGAACGACTTTTGCCGTCCGATGCGCTTTCAGGGTTGTGCGTCCCGGTGATGGCGGAAAATGTGCCGTTGGGGACGATGTGGGTCTATGACCGACGACAGCGGGAATTTACCGACCGGCAGATCCACGTTTTGCAGTCGATTGCTATTCAAACCGCTGCCATTTTGGAACGCATGGTGTTGTTGCGGGAAAGCGAAGTCCAACACCGGCTGTCGCGCGAATTGCAGGTCGCCTCGGAGAATCAACCAGACGATTTCGTCAACCACGCCATTGATGATCCGATGTTTGAAGTCGCCGCATTTTGCATGAGCGCGCATGAACTGGGGGGTGACTTGTGCGAGTCAATTCCGCTGTCGTCAAATCGCACAGGGATCGCTGTCGGCGATGCCTCGGGAAATAGCATCCCAGCTGCCATGGTGAAGGCGACCGCGCGGGGGGCGCTACGCACTCAGCAAGTGGAAGATCCTGACGTTGCGGGTGTTATGCAGCGTGTGAATGCCGCACTGCACACGTTGACACATTCGCAGCACTTTATGAGCCTAATCTACGGTGTGCTCGATTCTGATAAGCGCACGTTCACCTACTCCAATGCCGGTCATTGTAATCCAATCTTCATCCGCGGAGACAAAGTCACCACGTTGGAGTCACATGGTTTGCTGTTGGGAGTGCTGGGCGATACTGAGTACGGACATTCGGTGGTCGATCTGCAACCTGGCGACGTGCTGGTGATCTATAGCGACGGAATTAGCGAAGCGATGAATCGTTCGCGGGAATTGTTCCGCTCCAAAGGCATCATCGCCGCTGTCCGCGAATGCCGTGAAGGTACGGCAGCTGAAATCCTGCAAAATATCTGGGGGCGCGCCGAGGCGCATTGCGATGGCGATTCGCTTCCCGATGACCGGACCTTGATGGTGGTCAAGATCCGAGAGTAGTCCTGCAGGCGGGCCGACGAAGCAGCGAATTTCCCGGGAGCGTGCCTACCAAGGGGTTTCCATCATCTGCACGATTTCGCGGGCCATTTCGTCCAACGCGACTTGATAGGCTGTTGCTAATGACTGCCCGACTTCCGGGGCGAAATCGCCATCGGACATCAGGTGCACCACGTCCGGCGCCAAGGCCACTTCTTGTTCCTGAAGCAACTCGCCCGTCCGCTGATCGACCCAGGTGACGTGGATCCGCAAATCGATTTCCAATTGCCGCGCCTCGTCGTAACTGCTTTGCCCCAACGTATGCTTCCTGGAGCTGACAATCCGTCCCGACAGTTTGGTGTCGGCATCAGCGCAACTTGCTAGGCGGAGCGGCGTCTGCGTTTGAACTTGCCGCTGAATCGCCTCGGTCAATTGAAACTCGAGATCGCGCCGAAACAAATCGGTGTTGAAAGTTTCGACGTAGACCGTGTGAACCTCGTTGTCAAACGCCGGCCCCACCGCGTAGCCGCAACCGCTCAGCGTGAATGCCATCAGCATTAACGTCGCGGCGCCTACGGTTCGTTGAACGGTGCGAATCACGGTAAGTTTTACCATTGGGTCAGGGGATGGGAAGGAATGAGTTTCGTGTTATTCCGTCGGTAAGTTATCAAATAGATCCGGGACGTCCGAGAAATCGGGCGGGGCAATCGTATCTTCGTTTTCTACTGTTTCGCCTTCCTGGATATCCCCGATGTAAATTTCACCGACATCGCCGTCATACGATTCCTCGTATTTGGGCAGTTCCGGTTGGATCAGTTCTTCTTGTGGATCCATGCCGGAGCGTTTCAATCGTTCCGCTCGCAATTCTTCCATCGTCTGTTTCGCCAATTCGGCGAATGCCGAATCGGGATGGTCCTGCAACAATGCCACGCAGTTGATTTCGGCCGCTTCCCGTTGCCCTTTGCCTAAACGGTATTGAACCCGTTCCCAGGACTTGCGCGCCTTTTCGTGATTGATATAGGCCAACGATTTTTGTAGCCGCTTTCGATTGACCTTGTCCGGAAACAGGCTCAGCGTGCTCTCGGTTAGCTCGATCGCCTTGTCCAGCCCTCTCCCGTCATAGGCAGGGCCTTGATAGATCAATTGCTCGACGTGTGCTCCGAATTGATAGGCGTTAGCTGCGTGTGGGCTGTTGGGGTATTGTTCGCGAAGCATTTCGAAGAAATGGCCGGCTTCTAAATAGTCACCGGTGCGGTAGTGATGCACGCCTGACAACATCACAGCATCGTCTGCCAATTTCCCGGTGGGATGATTCAGCCAAATCGACTTGAGCGCTTCCAAGGCGCGTCCATCGGTATCGAACGCAGGTCGTTTGTCATCCGTGAGATTTGGGATTAATGGGAACGGACGTTTTTGTTTGTCGATTCTGACGACTCCCGACTCGGGATCTTCGCCACCCGAGGCCTGAATGACTTCTTGCTCCTGAACCGGGGCGGGGCCATCCAACCAGTCCCGCGCAATTGTGAACAGGCGGAATGTGGCCTGGTCCATATAGCGCGAGCCTTCGTATTTGTTCAACAGGCGGTTGTAGGAATCCTCCGCTCTGGGAAACCGCTCCTGCTGAAACTGACTTTCGGCCAGCATGAACAGGGCTTCTTCCTCGATGGGGCGGTCTTCATATTTTTTGGTAACTTTTTTGAACGCCTTTTCCGCTTCCTCAAAATCTTTGGCGGCATACAGTTGCTTTGCCGCGTCGAATTCGTCCTGACCTTCCATGGGAGCGAGTGAACCGTCGGCCAACAGACGTTCCTCAGCGGAGCTCGTGCTCGACCCGAACATGGTGCCGATTTTCTCGCGTCCCGATTCGACGGTGGAACATCCAGCCAGATAGGGTAGCCCTATGCTGGCCCATCCCACCATCAAGAAGAAATGAGGGAGCAAGTTTCGTTTTTTTAGGTTTTTGGGCATGACAATCACGGCGGCGACAACGCCTGTTCTTAAATCGTGCGGCCCAACGTCAGCTGCGCTTCGACTGCGATTGACGGAACTTCCGCCAGGGCAAAGCGCACAAAGAACGCCGGCCATACGAACATGGTGAGATTAAATAAATCGAGAAGTGAGATGGGGAGAACAGGTTTGGGTCGCGGGGAGAGATGAGAGTGTGCCGCAAATCTGCGGCGAAACGCTTTTTGGAATCGTGTGTTAGGTGAACTTCAAAAACTTCAACGTTTTAGGACGCCGTCCCAAAGCTTGCCGAATGGCTCCGTCAAGAACGTGGCGAATTTCTGTGAACTGTTGACGTGTTACGCTAACGCGCGATTGTGGCGATGTTGATTCTTCCGACAGACGTCGCAGAACAGCCACCGCTCCGGCGGTTAACCGGTGAAAATATTCTTCTTGTGCCAGACAAGAACGGCAAACCACGCCGCCCAAACTGGATTTCATTCCATACCAAGCCGCTGGTTCTACCTGCCGTCCGCACCGCACACAAATATCCCATGCGGGCAACTGGCCGATTTCACGCAACAGGCCTAACTCAAAACGCAAAATAGCTGTCGCGGCATTTCCAGCGACAGAAAACGATTCTAAGGTCGCGACCACATCGTCGTACAATTGAGGATGCGGATCGTATTCTTCATTCAGTCCGTTTAGCAATTCCGCGACATAATACCCGCCGTACAGGCCGGTTAAGTCGCGGTCGTTTGACTGAAATCGTCTTTTGAGTTGAGCTTCGGTCAGTATGTCCAACCCGCCGGACGATTTGCGGATGAACACTATATTGTAAACGCTTAACAGGTCAAGACCAGCCTCGAACGCGCTCTTAGCGCGCTTAGCCCCTTTGGCGACCGCCGAGAACTTGCCAAACTCCCGTGAAAAGCAGGTGACCACGCGGCTGCTTTCACTGAAATCCGCCAACCGAATCACAATCGCTTCCGTTTGTTCAGTCGACAAAGAACGGTCACCTTTAACAACGTTGATTCCCTTACTAAGAGGGAAGAGTCCGCAAATAAATTCTCCCTCTCGCGCGGAGAAGGGCAATAACAGATTACTCCCTCTCCCCCTGGGAGAGGACTGGGGTGAGGGTTTTCAAACTACTCAACCTCATCACTCCTGCCGATCCTCAGTGGCCGGCTTATCCAGTGCCTGCAGCGGCACAAACCCCGGCGAGGATTCCGCTGCAGTTGTACTTCCTGATGGACAATCCCCACAGCCTCCGGACTGACAGCCCCCCGAGCGTCCCCGCGCCAACTGCACGAAATCGCGGGTCAGTAAATAAACCGCCCACGCGACAATCACGCCGCACACAACAAATTGCCAGCCAATTTCCGGCATCAGTGGTTTCTCATCTTAGAATAAAACCTGCATTGAAATACTAGGACATCGTCCTAGGTGACGGATCGGTTATATCGTCGATTGGCCGAAGGTCATACTCAAAACTCCAGCCATTTTCGCGGGCAGGCCATTTGTGAATATGGCCGTCGGCCAAAGCCGCTTCGTGAGCCTCACCATCCAGGGGCGTTGCCCCTGGCTAAGATGAAAAAGGCCTTCGGCCTAAAATGCTTCAGACGGCTAAATTGTGACCCTGCATTTTATTTTCAGCGGCGTTAACAAATTGTGACAGGCAACCTGGGACTGTCAATTGGGCGCGTACGGAAATTCGTGAATCCGGCAGCGTATTCGCGAAAATCACTTGCCAGGATCGACACTCACCACGTCCGGCTTGGGGAAATTCTTCGGAACCGGCAACGTCACTTCGCCCGTTGCTGCCCATTCGCAACCACGATTCATCACCGTTTGAAAGCCGATACAACGCAGCGACGTGATGTCCTCGCCGCCGACGTGTCCTAGCACCGTGGTGAAAACACGTCCTTTGCCGTAGGGAATCACCCAGACCATCGGCTCATGCGTGCCAGTTCCGCCGGTCTCCTTGTCGGAATAGGCCGTTGCTAAAATTTGCATGTTCAGCGCCGGGCCTCGTTGACCGTGATACAACTCGTCCTTGGTGTGCATCCATTCACGAGGCATGCCACGCGTGACGGGATGGTCCGAATCGCGCGTCACAATTGCATACTCGTGTTGCCGACCATGTCCCGCTCCAGGGCCTTTGCCGGCAGCGGCGCGGTTGATTTTACCTTTGTCATCCAATGAAACCCGCTCACCAAAATCATTGCCGCGCCACCCCAGGCCGATCATCTCGTTCCACTGCGGCCATTTGGGAAACGCGTTATTGGCCGCATGGATAATCACCAAGCCTCCACCCCCTTTGATGTAGTCGGTCAGATCTTGCTGCACCGGCTGTGGCCAAGGTTGGCCGTTGTAATTGCTCAGTACAGCGTCATATTTTGAGAACTCCGGCCGAAAAGTTTTCCAAGCAGCCGCCGGCGCATTTTTGGGAGGCGTCGTGACAACGTCCACGGAAAACCGACCTGTGTCTTCCAAGACCTGACTCATGTAAGGCGTCATCACATGCCAGTCGTGATTGTTCTGGCCATCGACGATCAGAATGTTGAGTTTCTCCGCCGCACGCAAATCGGCAGTGCCGCTGCAGAGTCCCGCAACACACAACAGCACCAAGGCCAGTACCTTCATCAACCCATTCCACATAACCAAGACTCCCCCACTTCAAGTAGGGCAGGCTCCCGCCTGCCGTGATTTCCACAACCCCGTTACCCTCTCTGACGCAACGCAACATCAACGATTCGGCAGTTCCGGTATATGAATGTCGAGCGATTTTAAAAAGCCATGGCGTTCGACGAGCAATTCCAGTTGCGGCGTTTGATAAAATGCGTCGCCCCCGATCGTTTCGAAATCGGCGACCTCCCGTTCCCCAATTTTGTAGATTCGGTCGTTCAACCGCAACCCGGCTTGCCCTGCTGGTGATCCGGGGACTACGCGGGTCAGGACCAGACAGCCGGGATCGGCGGGATCGATCCGCCAACTGATCCCTAACCGTGTCGGCGTCCCTTCCAATGCGACTGAGATCGTTTTCGGTTCAGAGTCTTCGCCGCGGTGAATCACAAACTCTGTTGGGCTGGCCGCCGCTAAGACAGCGACGAGGAACTCGCTGCCTTTGGTCACCGCTGTTCCTCCCACCTCGATAATCACATCCCCCACAACTAGCCCTGCGCGGGCGGCGGCGGAGACGGGGCGGATTTGGTCCACGCGTATGCCAGCTGATGGTGCGTCGACTTCACTCCAGCGTACCCCCAGTCGACTAGGGCGCGGCGGAAGTCCACGCTCGGTTTGCTTTTGTACGGCGACGGTTTCACCCAATACAGAGCGACGAAAGGGGGTGATTTCTTCTCGATTGGCCAAGTCCCACGTGACGTGAAACATCAATCGCGTAATATCGCGAATTCCGTCGTAATTCAGTTTGTCGAGATCGTCGGCCGGCGTGTGGTAATCGTTGTGCAATCCCGTGTGAAGCATCATCGCCGGCACTTGCCTCTGCAGAAACGGCCAATGATCGCTGTTGTCGGGCAACTCCCAGGTGTAATCTAACTTCAAGGACTCGACGTGGTTGTTGTCGCTGATAATTCGCCGTAGTCCGGGAATGGTGCGGGCGCCGTAACAGGTCAAGACGCCGCGACGTAACCGGCCGATCATATCGACGTTGATCAGCATTTTCACTTTGTCACGGGGTACCGTCGGCGATTTGATCCAATGCTCCGAACCCCACAATCCTTTTTCCTCGGCATCCCATAAAGCGAACAGTATTGTCCGCCGCGGTGGTGTGTTGAGGTTGGAAATCGCCGCGGCCAATTCGATCAGCGCAGCTGTCCCACTGGCGTTATCATCCGCGCCGTTGTGGATGTAGCCGGTCGGTCCCCGGCTATTTCCGCTGTTGCCGTATCCCACATGGTCGTAATGCGCGCTGACCATGACCACTTCGTCCCCAACGACGGGGTCCGTACCGCGGATCATGCCTAGAATGTTGCGGTAGTTGCCGTTGAAGGATTGGTAATAGCGGCTGTCTTTGGTGCCGCCTGCCAATTTGTATTTTCGATATTGCTCGCCCAAATAAACCCCCGCAGCCATCCCGCCCTGTGATCCGGCTTCCCGTCCCTCGAACGTGTCGCTGGCCAGCACATTGACATGTTCCTTGATGTCAGCAACCGTAATCGAGTCTTTTGCCTGGGTTATCGAAAAATTCCCCGCCGCACGCGCGTTGTCCGCGACGATGCCAAAGCAGAGGGAGAGACCAATCCAAACGTTGCGTATCAGGGTGGTGTACATAGGCGTTGGTGAGATCTTGGGGGAAGGTGGGGGCCACTGTGAATTCATTGATTCCAATTTAGCATCCGCGGGAACCTGCGGCAAAGCGTTACGGTGCTTCGTTTCCCGCGCAAGCTCCCCAAACCGAAGAGGATGTCCAAACCATCGAGCATCCAGGGAGGGACTCAGCTAGCTTATCCATCTCAGGCTGCGTGACTTGCGTCATTTCCAGGGACAGGTGTTTTAACTTGGTGAGGCCTGCTAGATGCGCTGCGCCAGCATCGGATATCTGATTGCAATCCAAACGCAATGACTGAAGCTCGGTGAACTTGGCCAGATGTGCTAGTCCTGCGTCGGTAATTTTTGTACCGGAGAGGTTGAGTGTGACGATGCTGGTCAGCCCGGCCATTTGTTCCAGACTGGTATCTGTGACGGGGCAATTCTCAAGACTCACACGTTTGAGGGTCGTCGTACCATGAAAATGCGAGAACCCCTTGCCTGTGATCTGAGTGTGATTGAGCGTCAATTCTTGCAGGGACGACAACGCAGCTAGCTGCGCCAACCCGGCATCTGTCACTTTTGTTTTCGCGAGATCTAACGCTGCTAGGTGATTCAATTGACGTAAATGAATCATCCCCGCATCACCGACGCTGGTTTCTCTGAGTGAGAGACGTTCCAGCCCCAACAGTTCGCTGATATAAATCAGCCCGGCATCAGTAATCGGTGTGCTACTCAGTCCCAGACGCCGCAATTTGGGCATATCTTGCAAACGTTTCAGTTGTTCGGCCGTAACCGGCTGAAAATCTAAATACACAACGTCGGCATGATTCAATGCCTGCAAATATTTTTCGTCCACCGCATCCGGGATCAACGCAGGACGTTCGAGCTCTGTGGATACAAATCCTTCAAGCTCTGCAATCGCCTGTTGCTCTTTATAGTGCGGCCACCAGATCGGTAATACGACGGCAACCACCAACGCCACTAAGCTAATGAAAATCAATAGCCCGGTGCGAGGAATACGAGATTTGCGGGAGTCGGGTTCAGACATCGCTAACGCTCCTTTATCCTCATAGTCTAACAAACGTGAATGAGGTCGTCGCTGGTTGGCGTGAGATTCCGGTATCACGTTGGGCAAAGGATTCCAGAGGGAAATCAGCCTGCGTAAGCTGGTGCGGCGACTGGGAGCATGCTAATTTTAAGTCGTGTTGCCACATCGTTTCCCCTGCAAAAAGGCTCGACCGCCATGTCTTTCCGTGCCGCTTTAATATTTATCGTTATCTCCCAGATCGCTGGCTGGACCGAGCCACTTTTCGCGGCGACGGAAAAGCCGAATATTGTGTTCATTTTCGCCGACGACCTAGGGTGGACCGATCTGGGCTGCTACGGGAGCAAGTTCTACAAAACGCCCCACATCGACCAGCTCAGCGAGCAAGGGCTGAAATTCACCTGTGCCTATACCAATGCCCCCAACTGCGCCCCCACGCGGGCCTGTTTGATGAGCGGACGCTATTCGCCCCGGCACGGCATCTATACCGTCAGTACCGGCGCTCGGGGTGATGACAAATTCCGCAAGATGATTCCAGTCGAGAATATCACCGACCTGCCGCTTAGCGAAGTTACCATGGCCGACGCCATGAAACAGGCGGGGTATGTGACTGGTATGTTTGGTAAATGGCATCTTGGCAAAGGCCCTAAATACCATCCATCGCAGCGCGGATTCGACGAGGCCATCTCGGCGTCACGGGGGCATTTTAATTTCACAACCGATCCCGCAGTGCCAGTCGACGAAGACGAGTATCTGGCTGATTTCTTAACCGACCAAGCAGTATCGTTCATCGAGCGACATCGTGATGAGCCTTTCTTTTTGTATCTGCCCCATAACGCCGTCCACACTCCGATTCACGCTAAGGAGACTTCGACTGCCAAGTTCCAAGGCCAACCACCCATCGGCGGACATCACAATCCGGTCTATGCTGGGATGATTGACAGCGTCGACGAAGGGGTCGGGCGGATCATGGCCAAGTTAGATGAGTTGAAGCTGGCCGACAACACGATTGTGATTTTCTATTCCGACAACGGCGGGTTGGGCGGATATGGTGAATTGGGCGGCTCCACCGGGCGGAACATCACCAACAATGCTCCACTGCGCGGCGGCAAGGGAATGTTGTACGAAGGGGGCGTGCGGGTGCCGTTGATTATCCGTTGGCCTAAACCGATTCCGGCAGGAACGGTCTGCGACGAGCCGGTGATCTCTATCGATTTCTATCCCACGTTCTTAGAAGTGGCCGCCGTCCAGCCCGATTCGGCGCACAAACTCGACGGCATCAGTTTCTTGCCGCTGCTCAAATCGGGCGGGAAAGCCAAACTGGATCGCGAGGCGCTCTATTGGCATTTCCCCGGCTACCTGCAAGCCGATGTCAAAGCAGGCACCTGGCGAACCACCCCCGCCGGTGCGATCCGCGTGGGAGATTACAAACTGTTGGAGTTCTTCGAGGATGATCACGTGGAGCTGTACAACCTCCGCGACGACCTCAGCCAGAAGCAGGACTTAGCAGCCAAGATGCCGGACAAGGCAAACGCGTTGCGCGACCAATTGCACCAGTGGCGGAAAAGCGTGAACGCTCCGATGCCGACGCCGAAATAACCCATTGCCGAACAGTTCAACCACTGCCGACCAGATCCATCTGTTCGCGGAATCGCTCTAACACGCGGATCTTCAGCGGCGCATAATCGGGATCGTCGAATCGCCCGGAGTCGACCAGCTGGAACGCCACTTTGCGGGCTTCGCGAAGGACGGCTCCGTCGGTGGTGAGGTCGGCGACGCGGAGCGGAAGGTCGCCGTGTTGACGCGTGCCTAATACGTCGCCCGGGCCGCGGAGTTCGAAATCGGTCTCGGCAATCTCGAAGCCGTTCACCGTGCGTTCCATCGCCTGCAGCCGGCTGACTGCTTCGGGGTTGTCGGTTTCGGAAAACAAAAAGCAATAACCATCGAAACGGCCCCGCGCAATCCGGCCCCGCAGTTGGTGCAATTGCGACAGTCCGAACCGCTCGGCCTGGTAAATCACCATCAGCGTCGCATTGGGCACATCGACGCCGACTTCGACCACAGTTGTGGAGACGATTGCCTGAATCTCTCCGCTACGAAACGCCTCCATCGCCGCTGCTTTACGTTCACGATCCATTTGGCCATGCACGAGGCCCACGCGAAAGCCGCTCAGTTCGCCGTCGCTCAAGTCGCGGAACACCGCTTCGGCGCTGGCGTCTTCCGTTTCGGCATCTGATTCGTTCGCTTGGACACGGGGGCAGACGATGTAGGCTTGGCGGCCCGATTGCAGTTTGCGGCGGATGAACTCCCAGGCTTTCTTGCGTGCAGCGGCGGTATAGACGCGGCTTGATGTCACTTTGCAGCGACCGGGCGGCATATCGGAGACAACCGACAGGTCCAAATCGCCGAATTGTGTCAGGCATAGGCTCCGCGGAATGGGGGTGGCCGTCATCACCAAGACATGGGGCACCCGATCGCCGCTGGAAAAATGCGCCCGCTGCATCACGCCGAATTTGTGTTGCTCGTCGATGACCACCAGCCCCAGATTGTCGAAGTTCACATCTTTCTGAATCACCGCTTGCGTGCCGACGATCAATTGCACCGCACCGGAAGAAATGTCGGCCAATGCCTGCCGCCGTTCGCCGGCAGTTAAGCTGCCAGTTAGTAGCAAGCGGTTCACGCGACTATGCGCTAAAATAGCTTCGACGGTCCCCCAGTGTTGCGTCGCCAGCAATTCTGTCGGCGCCATTAACACCGCTTGATAGCCGGCGGCGATAGCGACCAACGTTGCATAAATCGCTACAGCGGTTTTCCCCGCACCGACGTCGGCTTGCAATAAGCGGTGCATGGCGTGTCCCGAATCGAGATCCTGCACGATATCGGCAACCGCCGAGTTTTGTCCGGCGGTGAATTCAAAGGGAAACAACCGCCGAATCCGCGCATCGATTTTCGACGTGGTGGGCATTTTGGCTGAGATCGGCTGTTGGGTTCGCAATCGGCGGCGCAGCGCCAGTCCCAATTGAAACTCTAACAAATCCTGAAACACCAACCGCCGCCGTGCTGCATCGCGCTGTTCGATCGTCTGTGGAAAATGGACGCCGTGCAGCGCTGCAGTGATCGGCATCAAGTCCGTGTATTGGCGAAATTTCTCCGGCAATTCTTCCGGCACAAACTCCGCATGCGATTCCAAGGTCTGGCGTGTGATCCGCCGCATGGCCTGCATGTTCAACCCTTCGGTGAGCCGATAAATCGGCAACACCCCGCCCCCGGCCTCCGCATCCTCTTCGTCGAGCCATTGAATCATGGGGTGCGACATTTCCCAACGCCCCGACGCGCGTTTGACCTTGGCGGAAAACAGCACCAGATCGTTGGGTTGAAATCGCTTGAGCACCCAATGCTGGTTGAACCACACGCCGCGGACGAAATCCCCGTCGCAATCCAGCAACACCGCCGAGAGTGTGCGATTGCCGGAGATTTTCTTGCCGTCGAGATCCACCACGCGACCGCGGACCGTCTGCACCTGCCCCTCTTCCAACTCCGCCACCGGCTTAACGACGGTCAGGTCGAGATAATCCCGCGGCAGATCAAACAACACATCCTCAGCCGTCCGAACGTCCAGCTTTTCCAACAACTCCGCGCGCGCCGGCCCCACTCCTTTCAGGAATTGCACCGGTGTTTGCAGAGGATCATCGGACATGGTTCAGTAGCGGCGCGATGGATGGCGAGTTCGGGGAATATCTTCAGCATAACTTACCGGCAACGGCCGTTGGCGTCCAATGGGGCGGGATCTAGGAAGACGCTGATCTCTTGGCAATTGAATTTCTACCATTCTACAATGCAGTCATGCCATGCTCTACTTCATTACCGACTCGGATCGAGATTAATGCCTTGTGGACAGGGTTTGCGTCACCGCAGACGTCAGGCCGGCTTGTCTTGCGGCAGGAGGCGGATGGTGATTGGACCTCGCATGATGAAGTCACGCTTGCGCTAAGTACTGTGACGCAGGGGCAGATTACTCGCTTCTTGAACGCGATTGATGACATCGCGACCGAACCTGACCCAATTCGGTTTGGTAGAACAACGGCCGAGCTTGATTATCATTTTGGTAGTCGCAGAACAAACGACTCGCCGACGATGCTGATCGAGCTGCACAATAACGACCATGACCTCCGGCGCATAAGAACGACATCTAATCGCGCGCATCTTCTGCCATGGACAATCGAAGGGGAAGATGGTTCTGACAACTTCAACCCTGAAATCAGTATTGCGTTAGCAGCAATTCTGCCTGACGGTTGGATGTTCAAAGAAAGGCTTCAATCATCGAGTCGCATTTTCGATACTGAAAATGAAATTCGTGCCGAGTTCGAGAAACGCGAACAAGAGCAGGTGCCGGATGATCGCCCCATCGAAACGTACGAGCAACAGATGGCGAAGTTCAATGAGGCTATGAATCAGTTGGCCGATGCAACGATACACGGCGAAGAAACCGAATTTGTGAAAGAGAAGCGCGACTACACTGCGAACCAACTCAGACGATTGTCCGCGACAGAGCTATCTGAATTAGTGGCAGCTGGATTCGACCTTTCGACCAGTGACGAAACCGGACAAACTGCTTTAATGATGGCGGCATCTCCGCCTTTCAATCGCGAACAATTTGAAAAACTGATTTTCGCCGGTGCCGATGTGAATGCGAAACGGGCCGATTTGATGACGGGAATTATGCAGGCTTGCGCCGGAGGCATGGAAAAAACTGTTCCATTCTGGATCAATGCCGGCGCGGATATCAGTCTGCGCGGCCCCCACGGTTGCACGGCACTCATGCTTGGTGCGAAGAATTCTGAAATCGTGCGAAGTTTACTCAAATATGGAGCCGACGCAACTTACAAAGATAACGATGGGGATACGGCTCTGGATTATGCGATGGACAAACTCGACATCATGAGTGCAGGCAAACGGTTGCAATCGATCGACCTATTAGCTCGTGAAATTGGTCGAGTGGATTTACTCTCATTGAAGCGTTCACTTGATCGTGCGATCGAGGCATCCCGCAACACGAGAGTTCATAACCAAGTGTTGTCGAGCTTGGGAAAACGCCCAATGTCGGAAAATATATTTGAGGGCCGAAAGAAAGCAGACCAAAGTGAAGCGATTCGGAAGTATTATGCTGGCATGGATGAATTTATTGACCTAGAAATCACTGAAATCGAATTGGCTGACAGGATCGTCGCAGTTCTAAGAGAAATTGTCGCCGAGTTTGAAACATCTTCGATCGGATAGTTCGATGAAGCCCCAAAAGTGAAATCCCCAAAACACAATAGACCGCGAATGGACAGAGTGAGGGCACCAGCCATTAAATGGTTTTGGGGGTTCGATAACTCTCGTCAAAGTTTGATATTGGATGTGCGCGGGCAACAATTGACTTCGCATTGGGGACGCAGCTGTAACGCTCAAAGCTGTTTGAGGTAGATGTCCTTAAATTGCACGGTCATGGGCTTGCCGGATCGCAGTTGTAATCCGAGGAAGCCTTTCAGGTCGAAGTGCCCTTTCTCCTGGTCGATCAGTTCGGAGCACTTTACACCGTTGATCCGGAGAATGATGTGTTGGCCTTTGGCCGTGATGTGATAGTCGTTCCATTCTCCCTCGGGTTTCATGGTCGCCTTCGCGTCCAGGTTGGTGGCTGTTCGTTTGCCCGCCGCGTCGATGACGGTCTTTGTGCCATTGGCGGTTAACAGTTCGTGGCCTTTGCGATTGTGCATTTCATCGCAAACGCCGCCGAGATACGGACCGCTCTGATAAATATCGGCCTGATAGCCGACTGCCAGTCCATTGGGCTTGAGCAGACTGCGAAACTGAACTCCCGAATTCCCGCCGTTTCCCTTCACGCGGAATTTGAGTTTGAGTTCGAAATCGGCGACGTCGCCACCCTGCCAGACCATGAATTGATTTGAGGTACACGGGTTCTCAGGCGTCGATTGCCCTGTAATCGCATGATCCCGCACCGACCAGTAACTCATCTCCAGCGCCTTCCAGCCTTTCAATGATTTGCCGTCAAAGATCGACTCAAATTCCGCCGCCGAAAGCGACCCGGCAGTCAAGGCAACGGATAGGCACAAAACCAAACGCGTGAACGGAGAAATTGTTTTCATGATAAGCTACTTATTGAATCTCGAGACGGAGTTTTTATCGGCATGGAACATGATCTCAAGTCCGATCACACATATCAACTCTATCCGATCCGTGCTGCAAGTTGGTGTAAGCAATTGTGGGTGGCTGTATCTCGCAGGGCAGAGATGAGTAATTGCCAGCAAACCACCCCACCGTGAACCGAGGGAGGCGACTAGCATGATGGCCAATTACTAGTGGCGCCAGCGTCGATGGCTTTGACTACACACCAGCCGTCCGGCCGCTATAATTGCTGCGGTCAGTCTCCGTTTGCCTGCGCGGCAGTCCCCACTGATCCTAGTGATCCGCTGGAATCAGGCCTGCTGTTTCGTCCTGTGGGGCTGCCGAATTCAACCATGATTTGCAACACCGATGACTGCCGACGTTTCCGATTCTGATGCGCTCCTGCCGCGATTCAACGACCGGGCCGATTCTTATACTCAAGCGGCCGTGGTGCAGCAGGCTCTAGCGACGTGGCTTGCGGAATGGATTGAGCCGATTGAGCAGACGCGCTGGCTGACGGCATTGGAGTTGGGGCCGGGCGATGGACTGTTCACGCGCATGCTGGCTCCGCGATTCGATTCTCTCACCGCTGTGGATAACGCGCCGCAAATGGTCGAGCGGGGTCGCTGCGCATTGCCAGACGTGGAGTGGGAGGTGGCTGACGCATGGCAGATTGAGCGTCTCGCATTCGATCGGGTGTACTCCGCTAGTTTTCTCCAGTGGTGCGACGACCCCGTGCCGGTGCTGAGCAATTGGCACTCTCTTGCCAAACCGGGGACGCGCATGCTGCATGGGTTTTATGTCGCCCCCACGCTCAATGAATGGCAAACCATTGCGCTGAGCCGATCGCCCATTCGATGGCGCAGTGCTGAGGAATGGATTGCCTGTTTTCGTGAAGCCGGTTGGAAGGTACTGCGAAGCGACTCACACAGTCATACACAACGGTTTCCCTCTTCCCTGGAACTGGTTCGCTTCTTTCATCGCACCGGAGCAACAACGGCGCGACAGACTTCTGCCAGCGAACTACGAAAAATGATCTCGGACTACGACACTCGATTCCCCGCCGTGGACGGATCTCCCGGAGTGCAGAGCCAGTGGACATTTTTCCGCATCGAAGTGGCTAATTAATTGCCGGCAACGTCTGTTAAACTGCCCATCGAAAAAGGGGGGCCAGTGAGGACTTGTCCGCCATTGCAAACGTGTCCTTGCTAAAACACTGCTGGAATAACCGGACTGGACTAGCCGGGTAGGATTCCGGGCAGGCTCAGAAAAATTTGGTATCATGCCTGCAACCATCCAAAATTCAGTTTTCAATTCTTTCGGAGGAGGGCACAATGACGACCAATTTGTCGGAAGCCGAAATGGTGCGACTGTGGGAGTTGCATACGCAACTGGAATTTGAAACGAAAGATGCCGTTGCCACCGTTGCCACAATGGCGCCGGGCAACTATGTGAATCATGTTCCCACGATGACCGGCGGGCGTGGTCATGACGAGATGATTGAGTTCTATGGCAAACATTTCATTCCCAAGATGCCGGCCGATACCACGCAGCGGGTTCTCGCGCGGACGGTGGGAAAGGATCGGTTGATTGATGAATTCGTGTTTTCTTTCACACACGATATTGAAATGGATTGGATGCTGCCGGGAATTGCGCCGACTCACCGGAAGGTCGAAGTGCCGTTGGTGGTCGTCGTGCAATTTGAAGGAGATAAAATCGCCTGTGAACGAATTTATTGGGACCAGGCTTCGGTCCTGGCGCAGATTGGGCTGCTTGATCCCTCGGGGCTCCCAGTGGCAGGCGTTGAACAGGCCCGCAAATTTGAGGATCCACAACTTCCGTCCAACGAACTGATGCAACGCGGCGATTAGCCGTTCGGACCAAGAGCGTTGCACCGTTTTCCTTTTCTCGTCGGCGCACAGCCCACAACCGCGTTCTCAACAATCGAATACTGGAAAGTACAGATATGCGCGTCGGTATCGCTGCAGATCATGGAGCGTTTGAATTAAAGCAATATCTGGCCGACCAACTCCGCGGAGCAGGGCATGAGGTGACCGATTTTGGTGCCCACAGTCTGAACCAGGACGACGACTATCCCGACTTTGTGATCCCGCTGGCCCAAGCCGTGGCCGCTGGGACAATGGAGCGTGGAATTGCCCTCTGTGGCAGCGGCGTCGGCGTCTCCGTCTGTGCGAACAAAGTCGCAGGTATCCGCGCCGCTCTGATTCACGATCACTTTTCCGCTCAACAGGGAGTCGAAGACGATCACATCAACATCCTCTGCATGGGTGGCCGCGTTGTCGGCATAGCGGTCGCGTGGGACGTAACGCGCACGTTCCTATCCGCCGAATTCAGCCAAGCCGAACGTCATCTGCGCCGTTTGGGAAAAATGTCGTCCCTGGAGACGGGACTTCCCCCTGACTAATGTCCCTGCCGACCGACGCCCGCGAATATTGTGGGTTGCGATGAAATTGAATGGCCACATCCGATTACACAGCGACGGTGTTTAGAACCAATTTCAAAACCCGGTTGCGCTTGTATTAGACACTTATATCCAAGAGTCCCCCCAACGCGTCAGAGGGTTTTGAAACCAATTGTAGGAAACAAGGAGCGCTCCGCATGACTTGGTTTGAATCGCTCACCGGATTTCCAGAAGAGTCCGCTGAGCACGTTCGTGCGAACATCACGATCGACGGCGCGACCATGACGTCGGCGGCCAATGGGCGACAGATGACCTTCGGTCGGCTAGAAACACCCAATTTGGCGGAACTTCGTTCGCGTGTGCAGTCCGCTCCGCGGTCGAAAGCGGCGCTGAAAGTGTCGGAGGTGCTGGGCGATGTGCAAGAACTCCACCAAGACCCGGCTCATGCCGGCGCCTTGTTCCAAGTCGCATCGCAATTCAACCTGTTAGAAATGGTCGGCCCCTCCGCAACGCCGGAATATGGAGTGGGCATTTACGAAAACGACCGTACACAGGGTCCCGCCTGCGCAATTGCTTGTGGAGCAGGAACGATATATCGAAATTATTTCACTGACGTGAGCGGACGCCCAGGACAAACCTTGGACAACCAAATCGATTGCCTGCACGATTTGGGCCTCGCGATCGGGAATACTGAAAATCAATTGTGGACCATGCGAAATGGTTACGCACTCGCCTCGGAGAACGGACTGCAAGAGATTTCCACTCGATTGGCAGCCTGTAGTGAAGCGGAACGTGATACGCTGCGAGAACGATTGCAAATCGGCATTCACTGGGAAACGGAAGTGACACTGGGAAATAGTGCGCAGACGGTCTCTCAAGCCTATTGCTCGGCGCTGCCGGTGGCTTATTCCGTCTTATCCGCTGATCAGTGGGCCAGTTTTGCGCAGTTGGTCCTCGAAGCGGCCTATGAAGCCACTTTTTGTGCCGCTATTTTGAATGCCGAATTGACCGGCAACAAGCGGCTCTTTCTCACGTTGCTGGGAGGCGGAGCATTCGGCAATCGCGACGACTGGATTTTCGCCGCTATGGAACGCGCGTTCGACAAATATGCGGATTACGACCTCGACGTTGCCATCGTCAGCTATCGTTCGCCCAGACCGGGAGTTGAAGAACTCATCAATCGCAGAGGATAGCAAGACCCTGGAACGAGGAGGGTGCGTTGCTCAACAGCAACGCTTTATGGCATTTCCCTTGACTGCTTGCTGTCAAGGGCGACGCGAAGGGCAGGTGGATAAATAACGTAGTTTCATTTCTACCCAACCACTCCCAATTGCTCGAGAAAACCATACTTATCCCAATCGACCCAACTCTCTACGAGTTTGCCTTCCTCGTAACGATCAGTATGCACACCGGTCCAACTTGTTGTTTTTCCGGTCGCCGCAAGCTCTTTGAATGTCCCGGTATGCTTGGCGGTCATTCGCCATCGCGAACAGACGTAATCCCCATCGGAAACCTGTAGTAGGACTTCCATCTTTACGTCTGAAAAACCTGTATGGAAATCGGCAACCAAGAACTTCCATTCGGCGAGTGACATTGTCGACGTGCCGGCAGCGGCATCCGGCATTTGATGATTGACGTACTCGGCCGACAAGTAGTCATCTGATTTGTGCAGAGCGTTGTCACCCCACAATTCAAGCAGATGCTTAGAGGTGGTTTTGTGGTTGTCCGACATGTTATTTTTGTCTCCGATAGGATGCCGCTTAGAATTTCTGCGTGTACAGCAACAATTCCGCTGATCGCTCGACTCCAGCCTGAAAGCCTAACAGAGGCTGCCTCCCATTTCGACTTTTTTTCTCCAATTTTTAATCTACCACGCGGATCATTCCCATAAAAAAACGAAGGCCGATCATTGGGGATCGGCCTTCGTCTATTTTCAGAGGGTACTCGTTATGATTCTCAAGCGGTTAGCGGGGCACTGCGAACCGGGTGGGATCGGCGAGGAATTCTTCTTGGTTTTGGGCCGAGCGAAACAAGTAGAATCGTCCGTCATAATCGCAACTGAATGACAGATAGCCTTCGGCGTGCCGTCCTGTACGATGCATTTCGATCACGTCGATCCCTTGTAATACGGGGGCATACGGATCCGGGTTGCGGACAAATTCATTCAGAGCTTCCTGGGATTCGAACCGATAGGAGCGCCCCAGATAGACGGTGCTGAACTTGGCCTTACCCCGTTGGAATTTACCGGCCCGCAAATTGACCGGGCAATACCCCAACAGGTGTTTGACTTCCGGCGCCGTCTCTTGCTGTTGAGCGGCACGGGTGATTTTGCGGGTCACTACCGGACTTGCGGCAGTCACGGCTGCATCGATTACTTTGGCAGCCGATTTGTCCAGCGGCGCGTCGAAGTTGAAATCCGCAAACGGGTTTTCCGTTTCGATTTCTGAGGCTGCGACGACCACCTTTTCGGCCTGCAGTTTCACATCGCTAAAGTCAACATTCGTCTGCGGGATTTGCTGCACCGTTTTGGGCAGAGATCGTTGCACAGTTTTAGGCAGAGAAATGGTTGGCGCCGTTAAGGGCTGTGTCGACTTGCTGGCGATTGCTCCAGCAGGACGCGGCGGAAAAAACGGATCCTGCGTGCGGCGGGCGGTTTCATGGGCGATCCGCTGTTGATCAATCTGTTGCGAGACGACCGGCAAAGGAGCCTTCGGCAGTTGGGACGTGGGAGTGACTTCCTCCTGGTCGCGGCCAAACAGCTTGGAGACGCCCCGTTTCAGGCCGCTGAAAATACGTTTGGGATGCAAACGCGATCGTTGTTCGGTTTCAGACTGATACGGCTCTGCGCCGCTGACAATATTAGCGGTTGAAATCGTGATGAAAATCGCTGTCAGCACAAGCCCGGCGGCGAGAACCCGTCTGTCGAATATGCGGAAGTTCATGGAACCCTCCTGGTTGCAAAACCTCGGTTGCAGCCGTCGCGGCAGCTACAGTCCAGCAGTTTTTTCGTCAGCGCCGCAAAGTGCCCGCGGCGCAAAGTAATACGCATTGAGACTCGGTCAGCGAGGGCGACATCGCTACATCCTTGGCGAATCGACCATCACATACCCGAGATTCCTCAGTCCCGGCTGTTTCCGTGACAGCGCATAGGACGGAGAAACTTATGCCTCGTGGCGTTTGTCATCGTCGCACCTACTGTCCCGACTTTGCAGGTTCCAGCGGTTTGCGCGGAATAGGCGTTTGACCGGGCAGGCTAGCCCGCATAACCGTTACAGACGATGCGTCCCTAACCGTATAGACCCGCAGATTTAGGTATCTCGCACGGTTCGCAATCAATTCCGGAATCGCGTCGAGCCGTTTTGAGAGGCTGGTCGTTTGGACTGCGGATTACGATCCGGCAACTGGAGAGACCAGATTCCGCGGTGTTCGCGTTTGGCATCTTGTTCTGCCTGGCGAAACAGTCGTTTCTTCGCCGCAGAAAACGGGAAATGCGTAATCGCCCGGCCATATCCGCCCCGGATCAACTCTTCGTTGAGCAGCTCATCGTTGATGTAGACGTATGCCAAAATACGGCCATAATCGTCCTCGCGCTCCTTGTCGAATTCCAGCCGCACCCGTTTTCCCTGGACCCGGTTCCGAGTGTATTCACTCGCCTCAGGCCCAAAGGGTTGGACGGGAAGATCGGGGTGTTTCGTTTCAGGCGTATCGACACCGATCAGCCGCACGCGATTGCCGTTGGCCAATAGCAAAGTATCGCCATCGACAGCGCGCTTGACGACGAACTCGCCAGATGCGGCGGGCGGGAGTGGAGGGGCTTCGGGCGGTCGGGTCAACCAGCGTCCGACGACCAACAGGATGATGATCACCACTGCCAGCAGCGGGGGGGTGGGACGGCGCCTAGAAAACCTGCGTGGCATGTCCGCCCTGCCTCCGGGACTCATCTAAGAACTGCAGCTGTTCGGACTAAGCTGCTGAATCTCTGGTGAAAACCTTAGTGAAAGATGCGCACGTCTATTCCACCATGCAATAGCGACCTTAATTCTCGCTGAATTTGAGTTGCCGCCAACTGTTTTTCCCCAAGGGATCGCGACAGTATTTGTCGCGACATTTCGGACACAAATCGTAACGAAAACCTTGCCGGTCTTCCTCAGCGATAATGTCGTCACCTGCGGCCAATATTTCGGCAATCTGTTCCAAATGGTCAGCGTCTAAATCCGCTTCGCTAATGATCTCCGGGTCGATGGCGGGCGCAACCTCCACTTTGACCACGTAGCGTTGTTCGTCTAGCCGCACACCACAAGCATCGCACGTGTAGTGCAACATAAGGCCCGAGTCCTCTCAAGTATCACGATAGTGTTCCAACACATCTCAATACTCGATTTAACCACAATTCCCTCAGCCGTGAAAGCCCTTTGGTCAATTTTGCCATGAACTTCTGTTCTGGCAAATTTTTCAGTCGCACATTTTGCGTATCGGTGTTCGTAACGTAGCGCTGTCATGTTTCGCGAGGCTAGACGTTACCTTTGCTCCATGGTGGCCGCTAAATTCTTCATGTACTTCAAGAATTGAGCATCCAAAACAGCAAGGTTTTTTCCGAACGCCCCCTCAAAATCCTTCAGGCGTTCAGCGGCCCCGTACGGTTTCAGCGGATCGCGATGCGCCACAGCGTTGAGAAATCGGGCGTACGCCGACGCGCGGGTTTGGATCAAATAAAAGCTGAGCGCCCAGGCATGGCTGTAACCGTCCAGCAAGGCGGCGTTGAATGCGGCATCCCCGGCGACAAAATTGCGCAGAGCCCCTTTGGGGCGACGCGTTTGAGCATAATTCATGAACCAGACAAATCGATCCCGATTGATTTGATCGGCAGTCTTAGTGTGCGAACCTCCGTCGCGAATTCCCGGTGCCTCGTATACCGTCGCTAAGCCTTCGACAATCCATTTGGGATTTTCGCCTATTCGCGAATGCAATCCGGTATTGAATGCGATCTGGTGCGTTGCTTCATGAATCATGGTGTCGCGCAATCCACTCTCCGACGATCCAGTGCCCGCCGCGATCGCGCCGGTGAAGCCCGAAAAGGATCGCTGCTCACGGGGGAAGCCGGTCCATGCCGGTAACTGGAAATCTTCGCTATGATCCAAGGCTGCGACACTGTCTCCGGGATCAAACAAGGCGACGCGATTGGTATGGTGGTGGTAGTACCCCATCAGACCTCGCACCGCCCGGACGCCATCACCCGCGGCATAGCGGGCAAAACTTGCGTGGTCGGGAAACACCAATGCGACAAGTGGAAACTCCGGTTCGGTCACTTTGAGTTTCCGGACTCGAAAGTACGAATAAAACCGGTTGTAAATGCCTTCGAATAACTTTGCATAGTCCCGCGCCCGTCCTCGGGGCCCACAAACGACATAGTGCCCGTTGGCGGCGACTTCAAATTTTCTACCGTACCGCCTTTTCAATTCATCGCGCACCTGAACAAGCGAATTGCTTTTGAAACGGGGCGATATCTTTTTGAATGAGCCGACTTCGTCGAACGTCAACGCATTGAGTTCTCCGTCGGTGCTCATCAACCAAAACTGGCGCTTATCGCTGGCAACGGCTTTCCCCTCATAAGTATTTTTGCCGACTTTGACCCGCAACAGGGACTGCGTTTTTTGGCCGCCTTGAGCAGATACCGCAGTTGCCAACAGGCTAAAGATGAGCGACGTGAACCATAGACGGTGGAGCATGATAGCGGGAGTCCGAAACGTAACAATCGAGGCGCAGGCCCAGGGGAGAAGCCCTGTCAAAACCGTTCCACGAAAAGTATAGGTCGTATCTCGCCTACGGGGGCTGCAACTCGCCGCATGTTGCATTAATGCAACGTGGTCATCCGCGGCAATTCGGGAATTGACTGTTTTCCTGCGGTCGGTGGTCTCCTAAGATAGATCTGTGGGCAACTATCGCTCGTGGGCAATTTCCAAGCATTTGTTTCAGAAGGATCCAGTCGTGTCGTTTCGGACGAGAATACCGGCCTGGGTGCTTTGCGGCTGCGTTTGCCTCACGGTGCTCCGCACTGCGGCAGGTGAGCCTCCGCCGGCAGCGGATTTAGCGGCGGAGGTGAAACAAGCCATCGCTGATTTGGATGCGAATCGTCTCTCGGTTCGCCGTGCGGCCGAAGAGCGGTTGATGAAATTAGGACCCGCGGTGTTACCGCACCTGCCCCCGCCGGAATTGATCCGCCAACCGGGTGTCCGACAGATCCTGAAACGTCTGCGGATCCAACTCGAAAAACGACAGGCCCGGCTCTCTGCAGCAGCCTCGCTGGTGACGTTACAGGGAAAATTTCCCTTGAATAAAATTCTGCGAGGGATCTCCGACCAAACGGGAAATCAATTTGACGCCTCTGCGCTGCCGATGCCGCTGTTGGAGGGCAAGGTCGAGATTGACTTTCAAAAGACGCCGTTTTGGAAAGTCGTCGATCATCTGTGCAAGGAATTGGGGTTGAGACATCGCCTCGAAAATAGAATGGAAGCATTGCAGTTGCTGCTGGCCGATGGAAAAGTCTCGCCGGAGATTGCGGTCACGTATTCCGGACCGTTTCGCGTGGCAGTCCCATCGACCGAGCTACGGCGGCCTGAATACGATCAAGTGCGTGTGGGAGTGGCGCTCACGGCCGAACCGCGTATGCGTTCTTTGATCCTGTCTTACGCTGCGAAGAATTGGACGCTTCAGCTACCGGATGGCCTGCTGCTTCCCCCAGTAAGTCCTGGAGCATTCTTGGAATTCACTCCCGAAGATGGTGGCCGGAGAGTTCAGCTTTCGATCGATTTCATAGACACTGACAAACCCATTGACAAGATCGCATTGGACGGCAAGTTCACCGTGACCACTGTCGTCGGGGATCAGCGAATTCGTTTTAGTGACCTGGAACGATCCGATGGTGTCGCTCGACGGCGGGGAGGGATCAGTGTGATTCTCAACAAAGCCACCACCACGGAAAACTCGGACGGGACATATGATGCCCGAATCGATGCAGCTGTCGTGTACGATGCGCAAGGTCCGGCCTTTGAATCGCACCGCACGTGGATCAATCACAATCACGTCTATCTGGAGACGCCTGAGGGGAAACGCATCGACTTTGCGGGAAACCAGCGCACGACTGATTCGGACACAGGGGCCGTGCTGATGGAATATCCCTTTCCGAACCTCAAGCAGCCGCTTAGCGAATACGAGTTCGTTTATGTCGCCCCCACGCTGATTGTGGAAATTCCCGCCACAATTCATTTCGCGGACTTGCCGGTCAAGAACTAATCGACGACGATTGCGAGCGAGACCTCGGTGAGCGGATCTTGCCCGCGCACTGTTGAGGCCTCAATTATTGTGAAAGCAACTCTCACGCAATCAAATTAGTCGCATCATCAAATTTTGCCATCACCAAAGGACACACACATGGACAGCAGAGCTGCTATTCGCCAATCGATTGAACTGGCCGATATGATTGCCGACACGTATTTGGGCGATCTCGAAGACTCCGAACTCTTCATCCGCCCGGCCGACAGCGCCAACCATGCGGCTTGGCAGTTGGGGCATTTGATCTGCTCTGAGCACAGTTTGGTAAGTGGTCTACGTCCCGGTTCGATGCCGGACCTGCCCGAGGGATTCTTGGATAAATATACCAAGGAAACCGCCTCAATCGACGACCCGGCGCAGTTTCACACCAAAGACGAATATATGAAGCTGCGGAAGGAACAACGGGCCGGGACGCTCAAAGTGTTAGACACAATGACAGATGCAGATTTTGACGAACCGGCGCCCGAAAAATTCCGCGCACATTTCCCGACGGTCGGGAGCATCATGGTCTTACAAGGCATGCACACCGTGATGCATGCCGGACAATGGGCCGTATTGCGGCGCAAGCTAGGCAAGCCGGTCACGATCTAAAGCCGGCACTCAAACAAAACAACCGGGTTGCGGTCGACTCTTACGATGTCTCCGCAACCCGGTTGTCGTTTTTTACGCGATTAACCGCGTCTTGTGATTATGGTTTGAGCACTACGAAAAACTTGCGGTCTCCACGATGCACGTGCAACAGAACTCCCTTGTCGGTGGAGTTTTTCTTGACCGCGTCCGCAAATTCGTCGGGAGTCGATACCGCAGTCGGGCCAACTTTTTCAATGACGGTACCAGGCTTTAGATTGGCGTAATCGGCCGGACTGTCCGGTTCGACTCCGGTAATCACCACGCCGTGCGGGTTGTCACCATTGATACCAAGTTGTGTGGCCAATTCGGGCGTCAGTTTCTGAACGTCCATGCCGACGATTTTCTGCTCCTTCGATTCCGGTGCGGATTCTTGCTGATCGCGAACCGGGACGATCCTCCGTTTCCCAAAATTTTCCGGCATGGCTTCAGCGACCATCGTCAGTTCGAGCTGTTTTCCGTCACGCATGACTTTCAACGGATATGATTTTCCGAGTTCCAACTCCTCAACAATTCGTTGTAACAGCGGAGTGCCGTTCACGCGGCGTCCATTGAGTGAGATGATCACATCACCTGGTTTCAGTTTGGCTTTTTCCGCAGGTGTCCCGGGCCAAACATCGGAGACCAATGCCCCTTCACGAATGGAAATGTTCAGCGTGTCAGCCAAATCATTGTCGACCGGCTGAATGGCGATGCCCAAATAGGCCCGCTGCACGGTCCCGTTGGCGATCAATTGCTGACTGACCCATTTGGCCATGTTGATCGGCACGGCGAAGCTCACACCGTCGTAACCACCGCTACGCGACGAGATGGCCGCGTTGACGCCGACGACTTCACCATTGAGATTGATCAACGGACCGCCGCTGTTCCCCGGATTGACAGCAGCATCGGTTTGCAGAAAATATTCGCGTTCCGCGATCTGTTGGCCGCGCCCTTTGGCGCTGATAATTCCGGCAGTCACAGACATATCTAAACCAAACGGACTTCCGATGGCCAGTACCCAATCGCCAACTTGAATGTCTTCACTATCCCCCATGGGGAGCGCTGGAAGCGGATGGTCGGCATCAATTTTCAAGATTGCAATATCGGAACTGGGATCGCGTTTGATATCGCGGGCCACATATTCACGGCCATCTTGGAAGCGAACGACCACCTTGTCGGCATCTTGCACGACGTGGTTGTTGGTCATGATGATTCCCGACGGATCAATCACAAATCCCGAACCGCGTCCTTCACGGCGAGGCATCTGTCGTTTTCCGCCTTGCCCGAAGAACTGCCGATACCGCGGATCATTTTTGAATTGCTCGCCAAATGGCGTGCCTTTGAACAATTCTTGAATATCGGCACCTTGAGCCACGCCCCCTTTGATGGTTGTTTCAATCGCCACGACGCTGGGCATCGATTTTTGAGACGCATTACGAATAGCGACAGAAAAATTCTGCGCCGCCGCCAGCGGCGACTCTCCACCGGTTTCACGCTGGGCCATAACGGCAGCTGCGCCAACCAAACAGGCCACACCGAAGAGCGCTAGTATCCATTGTCCATTTCTTACAAATTTTGTCATAATTTTATCCTTCATTGTATGCCAACCCGGATTCGGCCAAACCGGACTCGTCGATTCCACCAATAGCAATGCTTCGCGAATCAATGAATTCGCCAAACTCACCGGCGGATCGACATTATAGTTGAATGTCGTTTATCAGCCAGACGATTTTGCCGGATCGACTACTATTGGCTTGACGTCTATTAACTACGACGGAGACGGGGCGGGGTGTTGGGAATGTTTGAAAATTCTCAACCGGACGAAACCCCCGTTTCATGCGGAAAAACCCGGGAAAATCTCATTTCCCAAGTGTCCCGCCCGCCCCAACCGAATTGAGATAACACGTTCTTTCAGTGACCCTCAACACCGCTTTGGTAGTGCCGTCCATAACCCCGCTCGAACAATTGCTTGCCCCCACTGGTGACTTCATCTAACGACTACCGGTTGATCGTTGAGCGTGATTAAAATAAAGTAGACGAACAGCCACGCTCTATGGCTGTGTTGAGTGTCATGTACTTCGCCTGAAAATCCAGCGGATCGGAAGCGCGAATTCGCGACATCAACTCTCATGCCTAAAAGGCAATCAACACAGTAGACCAAGCAAACGGCCCCAGCGTCGCTTATCTTTCTAGTTGGGCATGGGCGAATTCAAAACTGTTCGCGCTGTGTCAACGACGACCCTAGCACTACGACGCAACAAACTCCCGAGAACCTCTGTGCCGCTCGGGCCGTATGACACCACGTAGAACATCGATGCCCGCAAATCCAGAACCCTCTTTTGACGACGATCTCCTCGCCCGCTGCGAAGAGGTTTTGCAGTACGAATTCCGCGATCGCGATATATTGCGCAACTGCTTAACACACGCCTCGATCGCCACTCATCGGTTGGCCTCCAACGAACGTTTGGAGTTTCTGGGTGACGCCATTCTGGGCGGTGTGGTTTGCGAAATGCTCTACCTGCAATTCCCCGACTACCCCGAAGGTGAAATGACGCGGATCAAATCCATTGTCGTTAGCCGGAATTCGTGCGCAAAGGTCAGCACCGCGTTGGGATTTCAAGACTTTTTATTGCTGGGGCGTGGCTTGAGTATTCACGACACAGTCCCCACATCGGTCATGGCGGCCGTGTTGGAATCGATCATTGCGGGTGTCTATATCGATGGGGGTTGGGAGCCGGCGCATGCGCTGGTAGGACGATTCATGGCCCCGGAAATCGCTTTGGCCTCTGAGTCACATCACGGTCGCAACTTCAAAAGCCTGCTCCAGCAGCACACGCAAAAACTCATGGGCGCCACTCCCATCTATTCCCTGCTGGACGAACAAGGTCCCGACCACTCCAAGAGCTTTAAGGTCGCAGCTGTGATCGAAAGCCAAAACTACGCCGCCGCTTGGGGAGCGACGAAAAAGGAGGCCGAGCAACGTGCAGCCCGCAATGCGCTGCATGAGCTCGAAGGCAAGGACATTCCGCACGCCGCCGAATAACCGCCGCTTTGCGCCACACGCCGCTGAGAACCTCGCTGCCGTTTTGTGGGACGCTTCACAGAAATCGTCGGACCGCTCTGAGAGACTGAGCGGCGGCGGTTCGGGGCAATGGAAATTCCCGCAACACTACACACCCGACTAAGCCGTTGATACGATACGGACGCTCGTGAACTCTATGATTGGGAAGCCGGGCGGACATACATTTACCAGGTGAGGATCGAAATGAAACCATCGGAATTGAACCGCAGAGATTTCAGTAAGTTCACCGTCGCCGCGTTTGGTGGCATGCTGGCTGGGACAGCCATTGGTTGCGGCGGCAGCGAAGAGCCCGCCCCCGCCTCCGGCGGTAGCGAAACCGGCAGCACAGAAACTCCCGAAACCGGGACGGATGTCGCTGCAGCGGAAAAACATGTCTGCCGCGGATTGAATGCTTGCAAGGGCCAGGGAGCCGATGGCAACAATGCTTGCGCCGGACAAGGCACGTGCGCTACGGCTAAAGCACATACCTGCCATACACAAAATGAATGCAAGGGCGAAGGCGGATGCGGTGAGACTGCTGGCAAAAACGAGTGTGCCGGCAAAGGCGAATGCGCTGTCCCGTTGATGGACGGCACTTGGGAAAAAGTTCGCACGGCATTCGAAGCAGAACGCAAAGCTGCCGGTGAACCGGTTGGTGCGGCACCCGCTAAAGGTTAATGGATCGGAGATTCAATGTGCGGCCCCCCGGCGAAGTCGGGGGCTGACGGATAAGCACGCCGTGCAAACGCTGCATTGCGGTTACACGGCGTTGATTTTTGGAGAGCATGATGAGCAGTCCGCGACTGGGATATCCGAACCTCGGTTTTGGCGTGGGACTGCGGGCGGTGCATTATCCCTACATTCTCAAACACCACCCCAACGTTGATTGGTTTGAGATCATCTCCGAGAATTACATCGACTCGCAAGGCCGACCGCGTTATGTCCTCGACCAAATCGCCGAACGCTATCCGCTGGTGATGCATGGCGTCTCGTTGTCGATCGGCAGCACCGATCCGGTCGATTTTGAATATCTGGCCAAGCTCAAACGCCTCGGGGCCGAAATCAATGCCGTGTGGATCTCCGACCACTTGTGCTGGACCGGCGTCGCCGGGCAAAATGCCCACGACCTGTTGCCGATTCCACTCAACGAAGAGACGTTGGCGCACGTCACCGAGCGGATTCGCATCGTGCAAGATGTGCTTGAGCGGCCGATCGTATTGGAAAACCCCAGCACTTACGTCACCTTTGCCGCCTCGACGATCAGCGAATGGGAATTCCTCACTCGCATGGCCGAGCAGACTAATTGCGGACTGCTGCTGGATGTGAACAACATCTACGTTTCCTGCTACAACCACGATTTGGATCCGCGGGAATACCTACAGGCCGTGCCGCATGACCGCGTCGTCCAGTTTCACCTGGCCGGCCACACGAATTGCGGCACACACATCATCGACACGCACGACGGTCATGTGATTGACTCCGTGTGGGAACTGTACCGCGAGGCACACCACCTGACCGGCGGCAGTTCGACGCTGCTGGAATGGGACGCCAACATCCCGGAGTTTCCAATCCTGCATGCCGAGGTCCTCAAGGCTCAGCGGTTCATGGGCAAGGCTGAAGTCGCGACAGAACAAGCCGACCTGCCCGACGAAGTGTCATGGGAAGCATCCCCTCAAGCATCGACTGTGCCGCACCCGCTATCGTTCATCAATGCCGACGTGGAATAGCGTGTTGCTGCAATAAAAAAAACCAACCCGCTGCGTAAAGCAACGGGTTGGTTGTCTGGTCACGAAAACTTCGTAGACACAATCTGCTTAGGCAGGCTTGTGGACCTTGTGACAAGCGCCACAATTCGTCACCTTTTTTAAGGCGTCGACATTCTCGGGATCATCCGCCGCGTCGGCCGCCGCCACGACCAAACGGGATGTCAGGATCTTCCAATCCTTTTGGCTCCCCTTCGGCGCGTCGTTCTGGGCCATGGCGATGTACAATTCCACCAACTGCTCACGTTCGTCGTCGCTGGCAGTCTTGCCCACGACTTTCTTGACGAGCCCCGACTTGTGGGCATCCTTCATCACCTCTTTAACGGAATGCTTGGCCACCGGCTTTTCATCGTCGGCCGCAGTGGCCACGGTGATCAAACCAGCGACGATCATCGTCGTACTCAACAACGCAAAGACTTTACTCATGAGGACTCTCCCGGAAACAGCTGATGTCATTAATCGCCCGCGACCATCACGGAGCGCCATGACCGAAAACCAACGGAATCTTTCTTCACTTGTGGACCGATCAGCGACAACGCTCATCAATTCCTCGCGCAGCTCAATAACTAACTCAGCATATCTTGCCGCTGCGCGCCTCATTGCGTCAAGTTCATACCGGCGACTTCGCCACGATTCGTGAAGTTTTCCTGCTGCTCAATTCCACCGGATCAGACCTCTGAGCGCATCTGTTCCCATTGCGTCCGCCCCAATTCTTTGATCCGCTCATCCGGCCAGCTTTCCAAAGGAGAGTACCGTGGATGATGGGATTCCTTATAGGGGTCGTTGCGGGCCATGTTGTAACAGGCAATCAGAGTCCACCGTGGATCGACACTTTTGTTCTGGTCCGAGCGATGCAACAAGTTGCTATGAAAGAATACAGCGGAACCGGGATCAAGTTCCACATAGACCAACTCCAAACGTTCCAGCGCCACCGCAACCCGTTCCGGGTCGGCTCCGGTCTGGTCGCCGACAGTGATATGATTCACACGTCCCATCAGATGCGAACCCCGCAACACCTGCAGGCAACCGTTGGCTTGCGAGGAGCGATCAACCGCCACCATACAACTCGCCATGTCCGGAAACAGGCAGCCGTTGTTGTACCAATACCCATAATCCTGATGCCATTCCCAAGCGCCGCCGATCAGCGGTTCCTTGAGAATCATCTTATGGTGATAATGATAAACCTCGCCGCCGAGCAGTTGCTCCATCGTCCCGGCCAAGCGTGGACAACGGACAAACGCCGCATAGATGTCCTCTTCCAATTCATTGGAGATTGATAATTTGACCGTTCCGCCTTCCCCATCCCGACGCCCACTGGCATTGGCCGCCATCAGCTGATCCGCGCGGGCGATCTTCCCCAAGAGGTCGATCTCCTCGGTGTCAAATAGGTGCGGAATCACAATAAATCCATCGCGATGAAACGCCGCAATATCGTCCGTTGTTAATGGTGTGTCGAGCATGGTTCTCAAGTCGTATTTGAAGTTCAGTATTCTGGTTCAATCGAGGGCGTCTTGTTGATTCGCTGCCGCCAACGTGCCTGACATTAAATCCACCAGCTATGCTGTCGCTGACGGGGACAATGCGGCATACAGGTCGTGCAACCGCACAGCGAATTCGTCGTCGCTTAACACCGGCTCGACTCCATCCGTGGCGATGCTGTCCGGCAGATCGACCCAACTGCTACAGCCGGCGAAATGCGGTGAATTGGGAATCACGATCGGTTCTGGCAACCGAAAAACACGGACCGGCAACACAAACAGTCCTGGCGTGCGATAGTGAAACCGTTCGTCCAAGGTGCGAGGCGCGTACACATGCTGCCCCGAAAGGCGTGGTAAAATAGATTCGTCGCAGAGTTCGACCACGCTTTGCACCTCGGCCCACAGCGAGATGGCCCAGCCTCCTCCAGCGGGTTTTTTCGCCTGGGACAGTTCCAGCAAATCGGCCGCCTCGTCGGAGAGGCCTTCCCGAGATTGATGCTCGTAAGTCGGAAACATCCAAAAGGCATCATGCTCCACGCGAAACCCTTCGCGCCCTTCGTGGATGCCCCCTTTGCGAAAAATGGCGATTTGCCGACCGGTCCGCAGCGTCTGGCAGACCGCCGCCCACTCCTTAAATGCTATCCGTCCCGTGGTTGTAGTGAGCATCATCGAATTTTCTTTAAAGTGTCTCGATTCAATCTTGGTGAAGCATGCCCCGCAAAAAAACTCGGAGCAGATTATTCAACTATTTGTTGGTGGACCTCACTTTGTTAGTCCGCAAAACTTCAGCATTCGGCTCTTTCAACGGGGCCCCCATTCCTTGTTCCTTGATCGACGCCGACACAGTTCCGGAGTTATCAGCGATTTCATTCCATTTGTCATGACAACGCAGATAAAGGTTTCCCGTTGCCGGGGCGGTAAAAGTTCCGTAACGGCCCAAGTTGAACGGCTTGGAAAGCCGGTACCCGGTATCTTCGTCATAGACCAAGACGATGCCGAGCAGTTGTCCTGCGGCGGGAGCCTCATTGCCGTCGTTGGCATCAGCCGACTTTTCGGGTGCGGGTTTGGCTGAGACGATCACTTTGTCGTTCCCGTCAGGTGTTGGTGGGGGGAGGATCACCGTCCCATCGGCATCGAGTTCTGGACCTTTTTTCGCGAGCTTCCAATGTCCTTCGACGCTGAATTGGTACTCGATTTCGGCATCCACCATCAATCCCGACGGTTGCCAACCGCGGCCTGCTGAGATTTTGACACGGACCCGCGAATTCCCGCGGCTTTTTCGGAATTTGCGTTTCCAATCGAAACTGATCAAGTCGGACCGAAGTCCCTGGTCCAGATGCTGGATGAAGAATTCGTATTCAAACACGATCTCCTGGAACATGGCCCCATAGACCTGTTTGAAATCGACGTTTTGTTTGTTCAGCAAGGCGAGTCCCAACGGACGAAATCGTTTGGCATAGTTCGGATTGTTGGCCAGCAAATGGCACAACGCCCACCTCCAGGCATACTCCCGCCAGGAGTCCCCGCTGATTTGTGCGCCGTAGACGATCTCCTCCAGTTTTTTGGTCTCGGAATTCTGCAGGTACTGGAGCACAATCGGTTCCAGCTTGACACTGGAATCGTTTTGCCGCCAGTAATTCCCCATTTCCGCCATGCCTTCTGAATACCACGTCGGGCCGGTCCGGCCGAAGGTCAACGCACAATAGGCGTGGACCGCTTCATGCAGCGGTACGCCGCGTTTTGCCACGGCATACACGACGGCGTCGGCATCGATAATCTGTTGGTTAGACAGCAAGGCTTGTGATTGACTGAGCGTCACACCGCCGCCGGCGGCAATACTTTGCACGCCTCGCGGATGCAATGAACCGGGCGGCCACTTTTGCAAATCCTTGACGACGTAGCATTCAATTGTCTTTCGACAGGGAGCTCCCCAATACCGGGAGATCAACCGCAACATGGTCTCCATCCGCTTAAGAAGATCTTGCGCCTCCTTCTTAGGCAGATCGGTATGCATGATGAAGTTTTTGGAGCGATAGTTGCGCGGGCCCGCTGCTTGTTCTGCAGCGGCCGCCTTGCGGGACTTGCGGCGGCGTTTCGTTTTTTCCTCGGCGGCATTCGTCAGCGTGGCCGAAGAGAAAGTGACCACTGCCATGAACAGGAGCACGATCAGTTGTCGCCGTGAGCGATTGCAGGACATCGGACGGAAATGACTCACGAATCCTGTGCTCCTTAATAGCGGGCAAGATGGGGCCGGACATCGCGTCCACCGTTGGATCGACGTGCCTGTGATGACTCCGGCAAGGGGCAGTTGAGGCGCGCAGCCACCGTTGGCCCAACCGCCCAAACCACCGAGTGCGAACTCTCACTTTGACTACTATTTCTCTCGAAAGCAATACAAATACTTTTGCCCCCGCACGATCATCTGATCCCCAACGATTGCGGGAGTCGCGTCAACCGGCGAGTCCAGCTTATTTGTCGCCAAGACTTCGTACTCGGGGCTGAGTTTCAGCACCATCGTCGTCCCGCCGCGTCCGGTAATATAAACCCGGTCAGTAGCCCCCACCGGCGAAGCGTACACGCGTGAAATACTCCCCAGTCGCTTGTTGTCGTAATCGACTTCACCGGTCACCGCCGACATCCGCGTCAGGATTCCGTTATACGACTTGAGAAAATACAACGCGTCGCCATACAGCAACGGCGACGGGACATACGGCGTTCCCGCGCGATAATCCGAACTCCGATCGTAGTACCAGTTGATCGTGTCGGTGCCAGAAATATCTCCCTTGGCGGACAAGGGAATCGAAAAGATGGCCGTTCCCTTCCATCCCGACATGCAGACCACGTTGTCGCCCAAACGCACCGGCGCTGGAATGACGTTTCCGGTTTGGCCGCCGCATTCCCAGATCACCTTGCCGTTGGTGATATTGTAGCTCCGTACGCGATTGGCGCCGTTGACGACAACTTGTGTTTTACCGTCAAATTCGACGATCAACGGAGTCCCCCAACTGGAAGCCTCGTCGCGGTCGATTTTCCATTGAATTTCACCTGTTTTAGCGTTCATGCCAACGATAAACGAATTAGTTTCCTGGTCACAATTCACAATCAACCAATCGCCATACAGCGCGGGCGTTCCCCCTTCGCCGAATCCATTGCGCATGTGAAAATCGCCCAGGTCTTTTTCCCAAATCAACTTGCCGTTCAGGTCGTAGCAATAGATGCCGAACGATCCAAAAGAGGCGTACAAATATTTACCGTCGGTGACCGGTGAGGCGGAGGCAAAACTGTTGTCGCCGGGGCGGAACCCTTCGTGGGGAACCTGCGAGCGCGCTGTCTTTTTCCAAATCACCTCACCGTTTTTACGATCAATGCTCATCACCACAAAATCGTGAATGTTCGACGGAGCCTCAGACGGCCGGCGTCGGCGTCCCCCACGACCGCGTCCTCGTCGCCGGGGGCGATCACCTTCGGGCCGCTGCTCCTCGGCCGCGGCAGCCTCGGGCTTGGCCGTTGGTTCTCCTTTCTTTCCCGTGTCAACTGCAGTCAAAACGAACACCTGGTCGCCCCACACGATAGGTGACGCATACCCGAGTCCGGGGATTTCGACTTTCCAGTCGACATTTTCCTCTTCGCTCCACTTGAGCGGCGGATTGCCGTGGGGAGCCACGCCGGTCGCCAGCGGACCTCGCCATTCGGGCCAGTTGAATTCTCGTTGTTCAGCGGGTTCTTCCGCCATTAAATTGGTCGACAAACCGGCGAGAATCACCAGACATGGGACGAAGATTTTCATTGTCGCTTCCCCAGCGTAATTAACAAAAAATTGACAAGCACATTTCAAAAGCGGCTCGCAGATTGTCGTGTCCCTGTTCGCAGGGAAAGTCTCTGACCGCCACCCCTAAATAACCTTATTGGTTCGTTTCGATGGAGACAACCGCAGGGCGTACGCTCTCCGTTGAGCATATCACCCTGCCTAGTATGAACACCGCCCACCCCGAATAGTTTCGCAAGACTGCTCCCCGTCCCTGTTGATTCGACAGAGAATTCCCAATTGGACAGGCTTCAACTCGACGATCGTCGCGTGATTTGGTACACTCATATCAACGAACATCAATACTAACTTGCAGCTATTTCGCAACCACGACCCAGGAGTATTTCGTTATGGCCGATGCTCTCAACCGGCGTTCTTTTCTCAATCAATCCGCTCTCACGGGAGCGGCCATCGGCGTCGCGGCATCGACGGGAACAAGCTTCGCTGCAAATGCCGCCTCTGCTAAGGTCGTCGTCGGCGTCATGGGCATGAGTCGCGGTCGTTCATTGGCACAATCGTTCACCAAGCAGTCCGGCTGCGAAGTCAAGTATGTGTGCGACGTCGATAAGACGCGCGCTGAAGCCGCTGTCGGAGCCGTCGAAAAGGCAGGCGGACCGACTCCGCAGGCAATCGGCGATTTTCGCCAGATTCTTGACGACAACGAGGTCGACGCTCTGGTCTGTGCCGCACCGAACCACTGGCATGCCCCAGCAACCATCTTGGCCTGTGCCGCCGGCAAGCACGTCTATGTCGAAAAACCGTGTAGTCACAATCCTCGCGAAGGGGAGATGATGATCGAAGCGGCACGGAAACATAATCGCGCCGTACAAATGGGAACACAGCGCCGCAGTTCTGATGGGATCATCGAAGGGATCGCAAAGTTACACGAAGGGGCCATCGGCAGGGTCTATTGTGCCCGCAGTTGGTACGCCAGTGCTCGCGGAGAAACCGGAAAAACAATCCCCGCCGAAGTCCCCGCTGAGTTGAATTATGACCTCTGGCAAGGCCCCGCACCGCGGATTCCGTATGCGGAAAACCGTGTCCCTTACAAATGGCATTGGTTTTGGCATTGGGGCAATGGAGAATTGGGCAACAACGGCGTGCATGCCCTGGACCTTTGCCGATGGGGGTTGGGAGTCGACTACCCCATTCGCGTGACATCGACCGGTGGTCGGTATGTGTTCAATGACGATCAACAAACCCCCGACACCTCCTCAGTGGCTTTGGAATTCGACAACAAGCAACTGATCACCTGGGATGGACTGAGTTGCAATCGACACAACAACGTCGACGATTTCGCCACTTTTTATGGCGAGAACGGTACGCTCTCCATCAAGAGTGGCGGCGGGTATATCCAATACGACAACAAAGACAAGGTGGTCAAAGAGGTCGGCGGCAACCGAGGGGACAATGAACATATCCTCAATTTCCTCGCGGCGATTCGTAACGACACACCGTTGGCCCTCAATGCGGAAATTGAAGAGGGACACAAGAGCACCTTGCTGTGTCATCTCGGCAATATCGCCCAGCGGACCGGCCGGGCAATGACCTGCCGCAACAACGACGGACACATCGTGGGCGACGACAAAGCCATGGAACTCTGGTCGCGAGAATATGATCCGCAATGGGAACCGAAAGTTTGACGCTGTTTTGTGGCAGCGTGATCCAAACCGCGAGAACGCGTGCCGAAATTGCGTGATGCCCAAGGCTGGGGAATCAGGATGATCAACCTAAAGAAAATATTACTGCCGACGGATTTCAGCGAGAACAGCGAACACGCACTGCAATATGCGCGCGAGTTTACAGAACTGTTTGATGCCGAATTGCATATCATCCATGTCTCGCACCAAATGTCGCTAGAGCATGGCATGAGTTTTCTGCCGCCGGGCGATTTGATGTTGGATATGCAGCCCGCGGCAAAACGTAAATTGCATAAAATCGCGACCGACGACTGGGCTGCGGGACGGACGATTGTCCGCGAAATGCGCGAAGGTCGCCCGTTTGTCGAGATCATTCGTTATGCCGACGAAGTCGATATCGATCTCATCATCATGGGAACACACGGTTGGGGGCCGATTTCGCACTTGCTAGTCGGTAGCGTAGCGGAGCGGGTCGTCCAAAAGGCGCACTGCCCCGTCATGACTATTCGGCCTGCTGGGCATGAATTCATCATGCCCTAACCACAGCCTTGCTGTATTTCACTACAGTCGCTGCGCATCCTGCTTGCCGCGCGGGCCTATTGAGATTTTTCGAAAAAAACTCCGGAGGCGACTACGCTCCGGAGTTTTGGCTGCTTTACATATCTGGACTTTACACGGCTAAGTCACCAGCCGTCGATCGCGAAACAACACTTGTAGATCTCGTCTGTACTCGACTAATCGTGTCCTGCTCAGCGTATCAATTCAGGGACGCGTCAATGCAATGATGCCCATGTCGATCGGTTCGCCACCCTCGGGAACGACTAACGTGAATTCCGACTTCTTGGGATTGGTATATTTCTTCTTGAAGAGATCCGGCTTGTCACTCGCTCTTTGGAACGGTTGGTTGGGGCCGCTATGGTCGATAAACGTCAGCGTGTAATTACCGGCGGTAAGTCCGTCGTCTTTGCGATAGCTCCATGCTTGGAATTTACCGTCCGCATCCGTAGTGGCTTTGGGAAAGATTCGGTGACTGGTTGCCTTTTCTTCAGCATGGAAACTGATCTCGATGCCGGCCAGTGGTGCCCCGTCCACATGAACGATGCCGGTGACTGGCACGACTTCTTTCTCGTTTTCCGGCGTTCGTGCACTGGAACAACCCGTGGTTAGTAAGCACAAAACTGCAACAGTACTAAATAGTCTCAACGGTCCAAACGGCACCGATTCCATCTTGTTCACGATTTCTTGATCTCCCGAGGTGGTCGACGGACACAGTGAATTCATTCGCTGGCCGTCAAATAAAAAGGCAAGAAACAACGCACGCTTTTGATTCGGCGGGCCAAACTCTCGATAGAAAAGAAAAGCCCAACCGTGAAAGAGTCACGGTTGGTCTTATTCTCAGTAGCAATGCAGAGAACCATTATTGATTCACGATTTCGCCACCGGCACGGGTATTCTGAGCAGCCCACACAGTGGTGTCGATGCTCTCACTGGTGGATTGGACTGAACCATCACCCAGCAAAGTGAGTGTCGCCCCGGTGTGGAACGAATAAGGTCCAGCAACGTCCGACTGTGCATCGACGGCGTTGGTGCAGTTGATCACACACGGTCCACTGTTTTGCACACCATTATCGATGAGACCAAACGAATTAAACGGGGTCCCGGTGGCAAAGGCAGATCCCGTAAAGGCGCTGACCCAAATCCCACCGTTACTGCCGACACTCGAGTTGGCAAACGTATCGGCCTTACCGTCGGTATAACCTTGTTCGCGATTTGCGTGTTCGTGAACGAAGTACGTATTGGAAGTTCCGTCGACCATGTCACGAATCCGGTTACCGTCATTGTTGTTGATAGCAACCATCGGTCCGGCTCCGACGTCAACAAGGTACAAAGCGCCGCGGATTGCTCCTGCGGTGTTGGCCCCCGGGTAGAGCGCCTGATGATTTGCCTCAACGTCGCCGTCGAGGTCAATGATCGTAATGTAGTCGCAAACGCCGCCCGTTTGAGTATTCGTTGAGGGAATACCAACAGCCGGAATGGGCGGATTGGAGGGACCACCGCCGGTGAGCACGTTGGCAGAATGCGGCGCTGACGGGCAGATGAAGCCCGGTATTGCCGTGGATTGGGCCACGAGACTACCAGCAGCGGCAGCATCTACGTCATCCAGGACACCGCCAGCAGCTTTGACTGCTTTGTAAACGTTGCCTTGATCGATGTAAGGCAACAAAGCGGCAGGCCAAGTCATTGATCCGGGCAAAGGAGTCACGGTCCCTGCGGTTAGGTCGGCATTCGAAAGGTAGGTCTGCGGGAAGGTCAAATAGACATCGTGGTAATTGTGAAATGCCAGACCGATCTGCTTCAGATTGTTGCGACACTGCGTTCGGCGAGCGGCTTCGCGCGCTTGCTGTACGGCGGGCAACAATAAAGCGATCAGAATCGCAATAATCGCAATGACGACCAACAACTCAATCAGTGTAAAACCAGATCTACGTCGCGTTGCCATGGGCAAACTCCTTCATGCAATATGACGGAAACGGGAGAAAAATGAATAGCGTGAATACGCACAGAACTGCAGAGTAACAACCGACCAGTCGGTTGGTTTTCTAAAAGATGGGAAGAGGCACATCTTGCAGGATGTTCATTTTAGGGGCGTTTGTCAAGGAAAACCCTAATATGACTTCCAGTTTTTGAGAAAATCATACAAAGATTCCAAGAACTCTACTCCTCAGTCAACCATGCGTGCATTCGCTTGGTGACTAGATCAGGCTTGTCTTGTTGGATGAAATGCCCCGCGCCTGGGACCGTGATCAAGGTGAGGTCCTTGTCGACCCATTGCCAGGTGTCATTCAGCGCCCCTGGCAACAACGCCCAATCATCCAGGCCATGAAACATCAGCACCGGGCTTTGAATCTTGGGGTAGGTCCGTTCGCTGTCGTCGTACGGTGCGCGGGGGTAGTTGGCCTTATAATAATTCAACATACCTTCAATCGAGGAACGCTGAAATGCGGAGACGTACTTCTTGCGGTCTTCAGGATCCTTGACCCATGCGGCCAGCGCTTCGGGGGTCAGCGCAGCGGCGGCACCCCGCTTTTGAAAGTTCCGGGCGTATGCGCTGCTCTTGTGCTGGTCGGGATTGTCGCGCAATTCGCGCATCAGTCCTTGGGGGTGCGGCAAGTTGAGGATCACCAATTTATCTAGCATCTCAGGATGGGTCATGGCAAACATCCATGCCACCATTCCGCCCCAGTCGTGCCCCACCACGATTGCCTTCTCTTTTCCTAAATGTTCGATGACCGCGCGGACATCGCCGACGAGTTTGTCGGCCGTGTAATTCTCGACACCCTCAGGCTGATCGCTCTTGTTGTAGCCTCGTTGATCGATGGCCACGACTTGAAAGTCTTGAGCCAAGACCGGCATCTGTTTCCGCCATGTATACCAGTAGTCGGGAAACCCATGGATCATTACAACCAACGGCCCTTTGCCCATGGTGACATAATGGATTTTGACTCCGTCGGAATCCGCATAGCCATCTTCGCCGAACTCCGCCCCCTGTGCCGTCAATGAAATCCCCATCAAAACCAAGACTCCTCCCAGGAAGTTCTTCATAACTGCTGTTTCCTATTCGCTGTGAATGCTGAGAGGGACAATCAATAGTGATCATCCGCAGGTACTGACTTTGTGACGCCCTTCACACGGCGGCATGCCGTCCGGTCCGTGTGACTATTTCGGAACCGTACTCGATTTCGGTGCGGACGGTTTACCCGGTGTCCCCGCACCAAGCAATTGCAACATACGCACGGTAGCCGGTTCGTCGGGCGTGATCTTAATGATTTCGCGGTAAATCGATTGTAGCTGTTGCCTTGTTTTCGGTGTCAGTTCGTGCAAATAGCGGACGTTGTGTTCGCGGATTTCGTCGCCGACCAAGCACATGACCAGCGTATTGACCGGATCAAAGCCTAGCCGAAATGACCGCAAGTTCGCCTTGCCGTCATTCAATTGGGGCCGCATGGCCGAATCTTTTTCCGGACTGTGCGTCGCTCCTAGATAGTGTCCCAACTCGTGTAGCAGGACTTCCAGTCGTTCTGCTTCGCCCATGTTTTTTGACCATTCCCGAATGAGGATATGCTGCCGCAGCGGCGCGAAGGTCCCTCCTAACCGAGTTCGCTGCTGCAGGATGCGGCGCTGGCTGCTAAAGCCGATCGCCAAAGCCGCCGGTTCAACGCGAGATTCCCGCTCGAATTCGGCCAACATTTTTGTAAACTGTCGCACCTCGTTATTGGAATCCCAGGTATCGACGCCCACGACTTCGAACCGCACACGGCAATGTTGCTCGAAGATTTTAGAGGCCCGCTCCAGCCGCGCACGGAGACGCGCCTCCCAGAGCTTACGCACAAACGGCTCTTCATCGTCCACAAATAGTTTCACCGGAATCGTGCAGATCTTCGTATTCGGAGGATCGCTATCATTTTTAGGCGGCGCCGTATCCTGCCGTTTCGAGTCCGTGTCATCCACAACGGCCTTGTTTGCCACGTCCGCGGCAAACCCAATGCGATTCAGTTCCAGTAGTTCCTGATCGCGTTGGTGAAAAAAACAAACGCTATTCGGTTCCACCTGCAAAATCTGAGAGGCGTCCTCAGAACCGAATTGGATTTCCACCGCCGCTGTTACGGGAATCGAGACCAACTCCTTCACCGGAATTGTGTAAGACGACTTCTGTCCGGCTTGGTGTTTGACCTGGAACGAGACTGCTTCGCTCGTGCGATTCGTCAATACGATGACGTCGGCAAATAGCGGCGCGGGGAGACATCCGGCGATGAGGCAAGTGATAATTGCGTACTTGGAATTCATAAACCGGATCTCGCCTAGATGCTAAGCCAGGGCATGGATCCGCTTGATCGATCAATCCCCCTCTGACTCCATTCTACGGCGCCGCTCCGCGCATGCAATCAGAAACTGTCAGAGCGGGCGGCAATCTATTGCGCCGGCGCGATCCCCTGCCAGCGTGCTGTGCCAATAGCAAAGTATTTGTGGCGAAACGGTGGTTTTTGGCGACTGGCATACCAGATCCGCCAACTCCCATCGGGTAATTGCCGTATCGATTGGCTGGTCGTGTAGTGCGATTCCCATTCGCGCGAAGGATCGGGACGGAAGACAGGGTTGTGCGGATTCTTCTCCCAGTTGATGCCGTCGCTGCTCACCGCAAAACCGATCGCGGTCTTCCCCTCGAAGGCGGACCAATAACTACCGTACCACATCAAGTACAAATCGCCCGACTTGATCACGGTCGGATAGAACAACCGCCCTTGTTCCCATTTTTGCCCAATTCGCAGCACCGCCTCTTTGGTCTCTTTCCACTCTTGGCCGTCGTTGCTTTGCGCATGCCGAATTTTCCAAGGTTCCGCGGAGACGTCGGTGTACCACATCTGATAGGTATCGTCGATCTTCAGGATCGTGGGGGCATAAACGCCGCTCAGTTGTGGATCGCTGGGGGGCGACCACTGGATGCCGTCGTGACTTTGGGTTTCGTGCAAATTGTGTACGCTCTTTCCAAATAGATGACTGGCGCTAAACCACATCCGCAATTTTCCGTCTTCGCGGAGTACCGAACCATCTGCATAGCGCAAGAGCGTCGGTGTGAGTATCGAGGATTCGCCGTCGCCGAATTCAAAGACAGGATTGCCAGGATGTTTTTCAAAGGTGCGGCCATCTTTGGAGCTGGCCAGCCCCAATCGGAAAACCCGTTTGGAGACCTTGCCCTGCGATCCGGCATACCACATGCGGTACTGCCCCTCCTCCAGCGCGACGCATGGTGCGAAGACATGCATGTCGTCAAACGCGTCTTGTTCGCCAAGTTCGATGATCGGCCCCTTGGTATCGCGTTCCCACTCCTGTGGTTGCAGCCAGGGGGCGAATTCCGGCGGGTCGGCTGGTTCATAGGCCGAGACGAACGAAGAATTTGCCAACACAATCCACAAAACGGCCAGCCAACTGCACGACCGTGAAACGATCAGCAACATGGGAGAACTCCCGATGTAAAGAGATGTGGCGGAACTCGGCGTCTGAAAACAGGCAACAGGATATCCAGACCGTGGTGAATGTCGCATCAACTATTGAGACGGTTCACATCACCGCGGATTGAACACAGATCAAAAATGGATTTGAAACCGTGACCCGGCAGACCTCCCTACTGACTGCTTGCAGTCAGGGGCGGTAGGGCAGACCGAACACGGCACGACCGAGACATCGAGCGCTGACGTGACGAACCATCAAATATGCCAGCTAGTTGTACGAGAAATGAAATGTTGAACAGCAAGTCATTTAGAAATGACTCCGTGACATTAACGATACAAAGTTTTTCTCAGTGTTCAATCTGTGTTTTCTCGGTGGCCCAAAAATCCGTCCAATTCCCCTGATGGAAAGCGAGAAAAAGCAGACTCACTTCGCAGCCGGTTCAGGAAATTTGGGTTCGCGGTTGAAGCGGATATCGCGGGGGCCGAGAATTTTCATATAGAACTGATGCGCGCCCCCTTCGTTGACGATTTTCGCCAAGATCGGATTCCAACCTTGTTTGAGGCGAATGCTGACTTTGTCCTGGTCCGGGCGTGCCGTGCGGCCGGCCGTTTGCTTGTGAACCAATTTTCCGTTGAGCCAAACGCGACATTGGTCATTCGATCCGACCGAGAGGACCGCGTCTTGATCCTGAGGGGAATGCACATAGGTCAACGCATAGGCCGAGACGTCCGCTTGCGCGCCAAAGATAGCCCCCAAATCCAATAAGCCGCTGGCCGAGACGAGTGTCGACCGCCATGGAAGTGGATTGCCTTCGGCATCGTTCACCGGTTGCTGGGGATCGGGATTTTGCTCCGGCGGATAGGCCGTTTCCAATTCGCCCGGATACAACCCGGCGACCCACCAATGAAAATTGCGTGTCCGCAATGTTTCTTGCGCGTCGCGATCTTTGAGAAACGCGACGAGGTCGATGAATTCTTGATAGTTCAGCAGAGCGATCACGTTGTCCGGCATCAAGCTTTTTTCATCCGGCTCTAAAAACTCGATGTCGGTTTTAGCGATGCGCGTCTCCTTGCCCTGCGCATCACGGATCACGACTTCTTGGTCGTTGTCCAGCACTTTTAACCCGGTATGCACGCGGCCTTGTGCTGTTTCGACGATGAACTTTTGATAGCCCTCTTTGATTTCCTTGGACGGGTCGATCATCGATTCCATAATCTTGGGGATCGAGTGCGTTTCCCAGATCTTGGTCAGATCAGGCCCGGTGTTTCCGCCGACCCCTTCCAACGAGTGGCAACCGACGCAACTGACCTTATTTTTGTCCAAAAATACTCCCATACCGTTTTGCGGACGGCCGACGGTGGCCACCATCTCTTCGACGCGTTTGACCTCTTGGGGGTCCAACGACAACGCCAAGCCGCCCGCAAGCACGCGTTTGAGGACAGCGGCAACTTGCGGGTCCTTGTCCGCATGTTTGCGGAGTGCTTCGGAGACCACTGGCAACAAACTGACCGGCAGACGTCGGTCCGCATACAGCGTCCCGGCAAACTTTGCCCGTTCCGGGGTACTCCCCAACACGCGGATCGCAGCCGCTTGATAGGCCACATCTTTGGTGGTGGCGATGGTTTCGCTGGAGACCGCCAAAGCACGGCGGAAATCGACTTCGGTGAGCGCCTCCAACGCATCGGCGCGAAGCGGACCTTCTTTTTCGGTCCATTCCACCAGCAGGCCGATCGTTTCATTGGCGCGCAGCGCGCCGAAGGTTTTCAGGATTTCCCGTTTTTCTTCCAGCGATGTTTGTTCGGACTTCAAATTGGCCGCCAGCGCATCGATGGCGGCGATCAGCCCCAGATCACGAATGCTTTGCATCACCGTCAGCCGTACGTCTGCTTCGTCGGAGTTGATTAGCTTGAGAATCATCGCCTGCAGTCGCTCCGGCGCAACACCCCCGACCAGCGAAACCGCATTGAGGCCCGCCAGAGTTTCGTCAACGCCGGCGGCCGGATGTTGCTCCAGCCAGTTGGCAACAGCATCGCCTGTGATGGGCGGATTGAGTTGATAGTTGCGGTAGGATGCGAACAGGCGGATGCGTTGCTCACTCGTCAGTTTATCGGAGTGTTCAATGGCGATGGCCAACTCATGGGCGGCCTCGCGTGTCCGTAGCGCTTCGAAGACCCGGACAGCTGTTTCCCGCGCTGCTGGATCATCGGACTGCAACCAGCCTGTGAACTTAGAAATCCCCGCTCGACCAGTATGCTCCAACGCACGAATCAATCCGTCGCGGTAATAGACATCGTTTGCGTCCTCGTGATACAAGGCATTGGCAATCAACGGGGCAACGCGGGCACCGTAAATTTTGGCCAGTGCCAGTGCCGTTTGCCGTTTGACCGCCAAATCGGTCTCGGTACGGAATTGTAATTCCAACCCACGAGAGACGGTCGTATCGGCCGGCAAATACCCATGTTGCGGCGTTTGGCCCTCCGGCGCATATCGCAAGTGATTACCCAATCCGTCGGCCGCCAACCGGCGGATGTTCGCATCTTTATGCTGCAGCGCCGTCACCAGCGCGGCTTGTACGCTTGCGTCCCAAAATCGCTGCATGCCTCCCAACGCGTGCAGTTTGGCATGAATCGGTGCTTTTTCGTCGGCAAGGATTTTCAAAAACGTCGCACGGTGTTTCTCACCGCGTTTGACAAGTTCGTCCGTCGCGCGGCTGCGTTGTTCGAAATCGCCGGTTTTTAGAATTTCGACCAACTGCGCATCATCGGCCGCTGCCAGCTTGGCCCAACTGTCGGCCGGCTGAAGTGGAATGGCCGGCATCTCGTCGGTGCCGGCCCAACTCAGTCGATACAACCGCCCATGCACGCCGTCTCCCCACAATTTGCCCGCACCGCCGGAGTCCGTCCGCCAGTCGAGCACATAAATCGCGCCGTCCGGTCCCATCGCTGCTTGGCAGGGCCGGAAATAATCGTCGTCCGACTGCATCAGCGTGAATTCTTTTGTGATGCGGAACGTGGCTCCCTGCGGTTCGACGAAATACCCACGCACCGATTTGCGATAGACATCAGGATAAATGAAGACGCCGCGAAACTCTTCGGGAAATGCTGTGCCGGTGTAATGCAACAGCCCGGCCGGCGCACCGCGACCGGTTTTGATCATCGAAGGTAACTTGCCGGGCAACTCGCCATTGACCGCTCCACGTTGAAAGTCGCTGCGACAACATTCGACCTCGGGAAACAACCGCCATCCGTAATCGGCCCCTTCCACCACATGCATGATGCGGACGCCCATGAACTTCGACCCGTCTTCCTGGTCGTTGTCGACATGGAACATGTTGAAGTTTTCATCAAAGACCACGTCGCGGTACGGATTGCGAAATCCGCGAGCAAATTCCGTCAACTGCCGCCCGTCCGGTGTGCTACGGACAACCACGCCGCATCGCATGACATCGACGCGCGTCCCGTCGACCCCTTCGCCGCGATTGTCATTGTCGCCGGAGGTGACATACATCCCCCCGTCGTGGCCAAAAGTCACGCCGGAGATTTGATGATGGTGAAATCCGCAAAATCCACGCAGGACTTCTTCCTGGAGATCGAACGGCCCCTCGGCTTTGGATTGCTTGCGACGAATCACGTGCCCCACCGACGGCAAGTACGTCCAGCCATCATGAAAAGCCACCGACGAGGACAACTCAAGATCATCTAAAACGACCTGCGCCGCATCATATTTGCCGTCGCCGGTTGTGTCTTGGAGCGTTTTCAACACATCGGGCACGTCTTTAGTCATCCGCAAAATGCTTAGTTGTGTGCCATCTTTAAGGGTCACATCGTAGTAGGTTTGCTCGGCCGACTTGCCTTTGACCCATTCCAGTATGTAGAGCGTGCCGTCCGGTCCGAATCGCATGCCGACGGGATTGACGATTTCCGGTTCCGTCGCCACGATCTCGACTTTGATACCCGCTGGCGTTTGATAGCCGGCCAATTCGGGATTCAACGTCCCTTGGTCAATCATCTTGACCCACCCCGGCGCCGGTTTGGGCGGGGCTTGGACATTGTTGTAGTCAAATTCCGCTTCTTGAGCGGTCGCGGCAACGCATGTGAGAATCTGTGTGGCAATAACAAAAAATAAGCAGGTCGCGTAGCGAATAATCACGGGTCGGTCATCTCCTCATTGGTTTCAATGCAGCTGGTCGCGATCGTCAGAATCGTTGATCGCAACCTATTCAGGTTACGTATTTCGCCGCATCGACGCAACAAGACCGCCGTGACTGCGGCTCACACGGTGGTGAGTTTCGCTTAGCATTCGGCGAATTCGCTGGCGGCGGTGGGGCTGGTTTTGCTACCTTGATGATCTCCAGCCGTGATCCCCTTAGAACTGCTGTCCCGTGCGAAAGACCGTGAAGATGCCCGCTGCCTCCCCCAAAGCTGCTGCCGAACAACCCTCTCCACGGCTGATGTCGCTCGATGCCCTTCGCGGTTTCGATATGTTTTGGATCATCGGCGGCGCGGGATTTGTCGAAGCCGTTGCCGCTGCGATGAAACCCGAATGGGGCGAAAAGGTGGCGTTCCTCACCGAACATCCCGAGTGGAATGGGTATACCGCCTACGATCAGATCTTTCCGTTGTTCATGTTCATCGTCGGCGTCGCCATGCCCTTTTCGTTGCTACGGCAACGAGATACGGGAACGCCACCATCGAAACTGTATGCCCGCGTGATACGCCGTGGGCTGTTGCTGGTGCTCTTTGGTGCGATATTTAACGGCATGCTGCTGCTCGACTTTGAAAATCAACGCTATGCCAGCGTGTTGGGCCGCATTGGGTTGAGCTATATGTTTGCCGCATTCATTGCACTGAATACCAATATCCGCGGGCAGGTGATTTGGATCGTCGGCATTTTGATCGGCTATTGGGCGGCGATGCGATTTATCCCCGTCCCCGGCTTCGGTGCCGGTGACTGGACACCGGGGCACACGTTGAGCGGATACATCGACCAAATAATCATGCCGGGCGTGCTCTACAAAGAGGTCCGCGACCCGGAAGGTTTGTTCTCTACAATTCCGGCAATCGCCACGGTGCTCACCGGAGTCTTAGCCGGGCATTGGTTGAAGTTGAGCAAAAAGGAAGGCGAACAGAAAACGATCACGCTCTTTGCCGCCGGCGTCGCCTGTGTTGCCTTGGCTCGATTGTGGAACCCTTGGTTTCCGATCAACAAAAACCTGTGGACCAGTTCGTTTGTGTTGTACACAACCGGCTGGAGTTGTATCGCTTTATCGATTTCGTATTTGTTTGTCGATGTTTGGGGCTGGAAAAAATTGGCCTTTCCCTTCATCGTGATCGGCATGAACGCAATCACGATTTATATGGTCCGCGAATTCGTCGACTTCCCCGCCATCTTTGAGTTGCTCTTCCAGCGAGGCCAACACAAAATCCACCCCGCGATGTGGGCCGGCGGCGAAATTTTTCTGGTCTGGTTGTTCTTGTATGTGCTCTACCGCAACAAAATCTTTTTGCGACTGTAATGCGGAGGGATCGCCAGTCAGCCCAACGATTGAAAAACCCTTTCAGGGTTTGTTTGATGTCGGCTTTCATTCCCAGGGTGGCGCGGCTTTGCCGCTTACCCTGGGCTATGATGTGAAACCCCTTTGGGGTTTTTCGCGGCGGCGTTCCGGGGTGGTGGATTTAACGGGGGGTGATGCGGTCCTCGAAATTCTATGTCGCCGTTTGAAAATCATGCCTGCCGACATCATGCCCGTCGAATACGACAAGTCCTCGGTTTGGAATTGTTTATTTGAGACATTCGCCACGGACGTAGACGGCTTCGATGCTGCCGGGGAAGGTGACTCCCTCGAAGGGGGACCAGCCGCATTTGGTTTTGAGGTCCTCGCGGCGGATGGTTGTGGGGCGGGCGAGATTTAATACCGTCAGTGATGCGACATATCCCGGCTCGATGCGACCGAATTTTAGCGGTGCTGTATAAGGATTCACAAACCGACCTGGGTTCTCCGCACAAAACGCGGCGACCTGCCCGGCGGTAAAACCTTGCTCGGCTATCAACCAGGTGACGAATTCGCCGTAGGTATCCAAGTGTGGCTGCCCGGAAATGCCGGCGGTGTTTTCTTCCAGCGTGTGCGGCGCGTGATCGGTGGCCAGATAATCCAACGTCCCGTCCCGGAGTGCGGCCAGCATCGCCTTGCGGTCGGCAATGTCTCGCAAGGGGGGATTCATTTGCATCCATCCGCGGTTTTCGTCGGTGAGATCAGAAACATCGTAATACAAATGGTGCGGCGTCACTTCGCACGTCACGTCCAACCCCTTGGCACGCGCCGCACGTATCAACGGCAGCCCTTCGCCCACGGAATAATGGCACAGCTTGCCGCGCAGTTCATATTTTTCGATCATCTGTAGCGCAAACCGCGTCGCTGAAAGTTCGCACTCTGCCGGTCGTCGTTGTTCGTGCGTCGCGGCTGATTTGTGTTGTTCGAGCAGTTCGGGATCCTCGCAATGAAAACTCACGCACTGCCCACGATAATGCGCGAGGGTTTCATCCAAATCTGCTAACGTCGAGAAAAATAAATCCCCCACACTCGGCCCCATGTAGGCCTTATACGGCACGGCAAATGACAGCGGCCGCGTCCCGGGACCGATTCCTGCGTAAAGCGTGACTTGTATCGGCACATCGCGCGCCGCCAGATGCTGCTGCTTCGCCCGATATGAAGCATCATCAATCGGCGCTACCGGATTGTTGGGCATATCGGCGACTTGCACGACCCCACCATTCACAGCCGCGGCTGCGGCGGTGCGGAAATCTTCTTTATAGGTTTGCGTCTCACTCTGGTCATCGCGGGCATGAATATGAATATCTCCCATCCCGGCAAAGACATAGCAGTCCTCACCGAATTCCACATCCGGCGTCCCGAGTCGCTCACCAACTTCGACAATCGTGTCGCCTTCAAGTCGGATTTGCCCGGTCCATTCCCGTTCGGGATTCACAAAACGACCGGCGATGATGGTAGATGACATACTGGTGGACCTTTAAGCCGAAAAACTAATGACTTGGTTGTGCGTTAAGCGGCGTCTGGAGTGGGTTTGAAAAAAATAACCACGAAAGGCACGAAATACACGAAAAAAGAAAGGGGTTATTTCTAGTCTTCTTTTTTATCGTTTTCGTGTCTTTCGTTTTTTTCGTGGTTCATCTTTTAGTTTTTGTAGCGAAGCCGCCAGGCGCTCAACTGGCGTGCGTTCACTCTGCTGGAATTTCAAGAACTTGTCCGCGTTTCAGCAATTCTTTTTGCAGTTTTACTGCGGAGACATCTTGCACGGTTAATCCTTCGTCGATCGCCATCACCGCTGCCGTGGCGGTGGATTGGCCGAGGATCATGAAGACCGGTTCCATACGGATGGAGCCGAAGGCGATGTGCGAACTGGAGACGCAGACCGGGACCAACAAATTGTCGCATTGGCCCCGTTTGGGGACCAGCGCGCGATAGGCGATTTGGTACGGTCCGCGGGTGGAACGGCCGATGTCACCTTCGTTTTGCACATGCCCGTCCGGCGTGACGTACCGCTGCACGTTGTGTGAATCCATGCCATACGACCCCATGCCGACCGAATCGGGGATCGGTGGTTTGTTGAGCAGTTCGTTTTCGGTGATCACGAAATCGCCCACCATGCGACGGGCTTCGCGGACATAGATTTGGTGCGGCCAATGACCGTTGTCGACGAATTCGTCTTCCGCCAATCCCCATTGTTGCATCTCCTGTTGAACCTCTTTGGGGACGCGTGGATCGTGGGCGATGAAATACAGCCACCCTTTTTGATAGGTTTCATGCTCGGCGATAATTTCGCGTCGCCGCTCATACGACGCTTCCGGGTAGTCGTAGTTGTAACCGATATTGTCGGTGCTCATCGGGCCGTGGTTGTTGGTGTCGGTTTTGTGATTGGGAATGGGGTCGAATTTGTTAAACGTCTCTCGCCAACCCGCATTGAAAATCCGCACGAGTAGTTCGTATTGCGCCGGGTCGTAACCTTCCGGTTTGGGGAACGGCACCCGGTTTTGCGGATCGTCCGTCAGGCACATGCGGAAGCAGTACGCTTGAATCTTTTTGTCTGCTGCCCCATATTCCCCCGGCGGCTGCGGACTGATCCGCGGGAGCAAGCCGCTCTGTGGATCACCGGGAATGCGGTACGGGCTGATTGGCGTTTTCACCGCACCAAAGTGGTGTTTGTGATGCAGCACGCCGGTTTGCACACCGTTCCACTGCTCGCCATATTGGCTTTTCGCCTCGCGGCCGATGGTATATTCCACGCCGGCGGCCGCCATCAGGTCCCCTTCGTAGGTGGCGTCAATAAACATTTGCCCGTTGTAGGTTTTGCCACTGAGAGTGGTGATCGAAGTGATCTTTGCGCCTTCTTTTTTGACCCCGTTCTCGCGGTCAAGCCATTCATCGCGATGCATCGGGATTTTGTGTTCGCGAATCAGATCTTCAAAGACCGACTCGGCCGCATGGGGTTCAAAAATCCACATGGTACGCTGCGCGCCGTCGACGGCGGGGGTTCCCTGTCCGCGTCCGCCATACTCTTCGCGAGGTTGCCACTTCCAAGCCTCAGGGGTTTGATAATGTTTCCACACACGGTGATAGAACTCACGAGCCAATCCGCCGATGACCGCTTTGTTTCCGGTATCGGTCCAGCCCAGTCCGCCGCTGGACAGTCCGCCTAGATGCTTATCCGGCGAAACCACCACCACCGATTTGCCCGATTGCTTGGCTTCGACGGCGGCTGTGACGGCGGCGGAGGTGCCTCCGTAAATGACCACATCAAATTCAGCTGCCGGCAGCGCCGTTGCTGTGATTCCCGCGAACAACAAGGCAATCACGATAGGTTGAATACGCATAGGGAGACGAATTCTATAAAAGGATGGCTGAGAAACTCTTAGCCGTTGCTGGATGAATAGCAAGCCCATTCTACTACGGTCGTGCGAAATTGCGACGCTAACCGGCGGCATTCAGGCATCGGCTTGGTTCACACGCCCGTGAATATAAACGTCCCCGCCCACGATGGTCATCGACGGTATATTCAGCGACGGCAGAGCAGGGATCTGTTCCAGACCCAGGCCACCAACCGGGGTGATGGCGGAGAGGCCTCCCACAATTTTGGGAGCGACGAACACGTGTACTTCATCGACGAGCTGTTCATCGAACAACGATCCCAGCACGGTTCCGCCCCCTTCGAACAGCACGTTGGTCATCTGCCGCCGCCCCAATTCATCCAACAACTCGCCAAGTGGAACGCCGGTTCCCGCAGGGGAGGCGAATTGGACCACTTCTACGCCCGCAGTTTGTAGTTGTTCCACGCGCTGCGGCGCGGCTTCGTGGCGCGTCGCCAACAGCAAGGGGGCTTCGGAAATGGTCTTGACCAGCTGCGAATTGAGCGGCAGTTCCGCTTGCGAATCAACGACAACGCGGGTCGCGGTGCGCGGGCCGACCGGTCGTGCGGTCAGTAACGGATCATCGCCGGCGACAGTCTTCGCCCCCGCGACAATCGCATCGATTCGTCCTCGCAATTCATGCACAATCGCTCTTGATTCAGGACTGGAAATCCATTGGGAATGCCCGGTCCGCGACGCCAACTTTCCGTCGAGCGTCATGGCCCATTTGGCGTGTACGTACGGCCGACCGGTTGTGAGTAATTTTAAAAACGGGGCGATCAATGCGCGGGCGTCGGTTTCCAGCAACCCCACCTCGACCTCGATCCCCGCTTCGCGCAGCTGCTGCACTCCACGACCAGCTGTGTGCGGCGAGGGATCGAGCATTGCGACAACGACCTTAGCAAATCCCGCATCAATCACCGCTTGGGAGCAGGGGGGTGTTTTCCCGTGATGTGAACACGGTTCTAGCGTGACAAACAATGTTTTCCCGGCGGTGTTCCCGGCGGCTGCGGTGATGGCGTTGACCTCTGCGTGAGGGCCGCCGAATTGTTGGTGGTGTCCTTCACAGATCAGCGTTCCTTGCTCATCAACGATCACCGCCCCGACCTGCGGATTCGGTTCGACCCGCCCGGTCCCCCAGGCGGCGATTTCCAAGGCGCGGCGCATGGCGGCTTCTGCGTCAGAAAATGTTCTAGCTGGCATAGCGATTTCGCTCACATGGCGACTGAGCAGAGTTGGCGGAGACAATCAGAACTCCGCATCAAACCATTCCCCGTTTTTTCCTGAGAAACCATTCGGTCGACATCACACCGACAAAACAGACCAATAAGATCCAGTTGTCCCACAGCGAAACCACTTTGTTTTGCGTCAGTTGGCGATTGATGCCCTTGTCGATCAATTCCTCAAGAAAACCGCGAAAATCTTCCGGCAATAGAAACCGTCCTTGCGTGACCGACGAGATCTCTTGCAACAGTGACGGGTCGGCCGCCGGGTTGTACATTTCCAAATCTTGTTCGAAAACCACAAACCGCGCTTTGGCACTGTAACCCAACGGTTTTCCATTTCGCACCGCGCTGACTTCCACGCGATACTCACCCGGCAAAGCGGATTCGGCGAATTCACCGAAATTCAAATCACCGCTGCGTTGGGGAGCCACGGGATATCGTTTGTCCTCCGGGCCGACTACTTGTGTTTGAAATTCGACATCGGTGAGCGGCTTACCTTCTTCGTCGCGAGCGCCGAAGGTGAAGGGCACTTTTTGTCCGGGACGAAACCGCCGTCCTTCGAGTTTGACCCACACCGAGTCATCGCCTTGTGAGTCCTTGTTCGCCAACCACAAGATCACTTGCCGCCAGAACTGTTGTTGCTCATTGGCGAATCCCGCCAGATACCACAGATACGTGGTGTCGCCGGCAAAAGCCATCACGCGGCCGGGGTTGTATTCTTGGGCGATCAATAGCGGTTGTTGCGTCTCAGTTTCCGCCAGCACGCGGGCCAGTCCCAGCTTTTTGGGCGTGAGTTTGGTTGCTCCTTCCAGTTTGGGAAGTTGTTCCCAACCGGTACTTTCGTCGCCGAGATTCCCCATTCGCATCACAAAATCGCCGCGACCTTCGATGGTCGGCAACATTTGTACCGGATTGGAGATTTGCAAACTCTCGTCCAATTCATCCTCATTGAGGATCTCCGTGGGGTACATCACCACCGGGAGCAGATCCTGTAGCGGTGTCGTCGCATAGCCGCCGGCACCGAAACTGTGAAATCCGCCGGTCATGATCAAACCGGCACCTTGACTGACAGCTTCGGCCAATCGCCTCAGGTTCCGTTCGCCAAAAACCTTGGCAGGGACGTCGCCGATGATGTAGACGTCGTATCGGCCCGGTTCGAACCATTCGTCTTGAATTTTCGTCGGCTCAGCCTCGCCCCGATAGCGGACGATTTGCCGGTCGATTTGGATATCGGGAGAGCGGCCAACCTCGGCCAGCTTTCCCATTTCTGGCCGCCAAATATCGAAGTAAGCGACGCTCAACCCACCTTTGAGCACCGTGACAAAGGTGGTGAGCACATTGTTGCTGGTAATCAACTCGCCTTCAAGCGGCTCGACTTCAATAGAGATTTTGTATTCGCCCGCGTATTGCGGCGTCCATGTAAACTCGACCGGCAGCACGTCTTGTGTGCGTGTCGTGCGCAGCTTCTGCGCCGGTGCCGCTAGTTTCATGTTGTTCTTGTTGGGATCACGAATGCTGGGATCTTCGACCATCAATTTGACCGTCAAATCGCGATTGGCGACCCCCAAGGCGCGGATATTCGCTCCGACCAGCACTTGGTTCTTTTCAAACACCGTCGGATTGACCTTCAAATCCTCAGCGATTTGATCCATCGTCGAATCGGTGAGACTCGATGAACCGACGCCGACGGTGTGTATCGGCGCATTGTGCGCCGCCCGGTATTGGCGGACTGCTCCGCGCGGATCGATGTCGAACGGCGGCAGCGCTCGTTGTGCTCCATCGCTAAACAGAAACACACCGGTCACGACATCGGGTTGCAGGGTACGGGTCAGGTATTCCAAGGCATGACCGATGGCCGTCATTTCCCCATCGGCGGCCGAGGAGGGCTTGTCCACCTGAGTGATTTCGCTATTGAACTCGTAATGTACGACCTCAACCTTTTCTTTAATCTGGTCCAACAAGTCTTGATTGTCAGCCAATGTTTTTAGAATCGTCTCCCAGCGCGTCAATCCACCCGGACCGTCGGCGAGATCCAAGCTCCGCGAGTTTTCGTGTACGAGAACCAACTGCCCGGAGCGCTCATCGGTTTCCGTTAGAACCAACGAGGGTCGGAACATTGCCCAAATCAATAGCAACGCCGCCACCGTTCGCAGCCCCAACAACCAGAATCGCGTGCCCCGTGATAAATGCGCGACCCGCTGCCGATAGGAACGCAGGACGATCACCAACAACACAATCGAAACCACGACCACCACCGGCCAGGGCCAGATGGGTTCAATCCGGGGTTGCAGGTTGTCGGGGAAGATGTCGAACATGGGGAATCCGCAGTAGGCCCTTAGACGGCTGGTTGATCAGCGTTTGATGACATCCCGCGCGCGATATCTTCCGCGGCGGTCGTCTCGGTTTCGTAGAAATAATTGGCCACGAAATGCTCAGCGACAAAAATCCCAATCATTATTGCCAACACCCAAGGGAAAATTTCTCGTCCGACACGGCCTTGCCGGACTTGTCGTGTGAGGTTGTCGATATCGCGGGCCGCTTCATACCGTCCTTCACCGAACAATTCATCAAGATCACTGGTGCCCAAACGCGAAAGATCGCTTTCCGAGGCGACGGCATTGATGCTGAAACCTCGTTCGAATTGAATGTCGGCGTTACGAGGGATGAGGCGATAATTCCCCAACAGCCGCGCATCGTCAATCACCACTTCGTCCGCGCCGGGCGGAAGATCCTTGCCCGGTTGTGTGCGATCTGGCTTTCGGATCAGCAACTGTTTGATCTCGAATTCGTCGGAGAGTTTGATGACGGGAATTTGTCCGGCGGTATAGTTGTAACGCTCATCGTCGTGCCGGGAAACGTATTGCGCCAACTGATCGCTGAGCACCACGGCGACATTCACGGAGGTCACTAGATTACTCCATTCGCTGCGGTCAAACGGCGTGGTGATCATCACGACACGGCCTTGGCCGACGGTGCGTTCAATGATCGCCGGGGTTTCGTTCGCGTCGGTGTAGGGTACGATCACGGTCGCATCGTCGGCTGGTTTTGTCCGCCAGTGTCGTGTGACGTTTACGCTCGCCAATTCGCTCGTATCCCATTCGGCGAATGTCCGCAACAGTGGATGCGTGAGGTTTCGCAGATCGAATTGTTCGGTTTCTTTGAAAGGACGATTCGCCAATAAGTCCGCCGGCAAAATAGCCTGAGCGGTTTCATCGAGGTAACTGGCTTGGTTGACGTTCGGGCCTAAAAAGAGAACGGCCCCTCCGCCAGCCTCTAAAAATCGTTGCAGAGCCCGCCAATCAGCGAATCCAGGCTGCCCCACGTCCAGCCAACAGACCACATCGAAACGGCTCAAATCCTCAGCAGCGAACTTCGCCGAGTCGATGACTTTAGTGCGATACGGCGAATCCCCCGAGAGTTCCAATTCCTCCGGCGACAAAGCGGTCCGGAAGAAATTGGCTTTCGTCGCATAATTGTCCGAGACGACCAGCACTTGCTTGGGAGGCTGAACTTCGATGGTGAATGAAATGGCATCGTCAAACGACAACGAATCGTCGGTTTCTAACCGGACCTCTCCCTGGACCACCGGCCCGGTCAAACCGCTGAGGGGGAACCGCGCGCGGGTGGCGATTTGGTCGACCTGCACGTCGGTGCTCCCCTGGTCGATCATTTCACCTCCAGGACCTTGGATCGAAATCCCAACAGTCTTAACACCACTGCCGGTTCCGCTGCCGGTCACGGCTGCATCGACCGTCACCACACCCCCTTGCGGAACCGCTTGGCTGGACAGTCGCAAGTCGGTCAAACTGGTGTTCGAGGGTTCCTCGACACCAACGTCGATCAAATACACCCCCAAGGCCGCTAAGCGTTCCAGTTCATTTTGCAATAACCGCGCTCCTTCTGGCTGCCAAGCGTGCTGGGCCAAGTCCGTGAAAATGTACAATTCCCGGACAAATTGATCTTCAAATTTCTCCCCGTCAGCAACCGCACCTTGCCCGCGACTAATGTCGTCCACTTGCAGGTCGACCACTGCGCGAATGCGGTCATTGATGGCCGCGGAGATTGCTGACGATTTCAATTCCTGAATCTGTGTTTGCGCGATAGCACGATCGGGACTGAAATGGATCGGTTCATTGGATGCCGTATCACTAATGGCGATGCGACTTGATCCGGGGAGGTTATTCAGATGCTCCGTGGCAATTTCTGCCGCACGTTCTAGCCGCGTCTTATTTTCATATTTGAAGTCCATGCTCAGACTGGTGTCGAACAGGAACACCGCTGCGACGGGCAGGTTTTCCGCCTGTTGAATGGTCGGTTGTGATATCGCCGCGGATATCCGCCGTTGAAAGGGCCAAACAACAAGCAGCAGAAGCAGCACCAACGTTCCAACAGCAACGCCTCCGCGTAAAAACGACCGCCGCTGGGCCAAGTCATACTCCGGTAATTGTTTACGGCGCCAAAAACGCAACATCGCCCAATACCCGCCCGCCGCGGCTGCGAGAATGAAGAGCGTCGTCACGATTTCACTCATCGACGGCGAATAATTGGCTGAGGGAACCGTGGGCCGCGCCAGCCCGATTACTATCAGTGCAATCACGGCCATGCGTAGTAACAACAGCAATAAATGCCGCAATCGCATCCGCCGACGGTTGGCCCGTCGTTGCATCTGAATCAACCGCAACGCGGGAAACAGCAACTTTTTGGGTTTGGCCCGTAACAGAAAATGCAATATCACCGGAATGACGGCCAGCGCCAAGAAGTAGAGCAGTTGTGGATTCTGCGGTGACATTTACGGGAGGGGTTCGAGAATGAAATGATTCTTTAGATGAGCGACGTTTTTCACTGTGTGACAAGTTCGCGGACTAAAAACGGAGCATGGTGGCCGCATTCGTCAAAGGACCTAGATTTGTGTTCCCCCCTATCCTACAACAATCCAGTAGTCGGCGTCCAATGCGCAGCCTCAGTATCAGCCGACCGTAACCGCTGCCTGTCGCCAGTCTTGGCAGCCACAAAATGGCGATCCCTTCGCCCGGGGCTAAGTGTAGATTTCATGAGATTGCTGCATTCCTTTCGCCAATTCTCAATCGACGTCAGTCCGTCCCGGCGGCGTTCGTCCATGCGGCTCGATGACCGGGCCGTAGAGATGCGGACGGCGGTCAGCAAAGCGGTCAATTTCGTGTTTGCCGGGCACTCGAACATAATGTTTATTCCGTGCACGCGACAGGTCGATTTCGGCGTAGAGAATGGCTTCGTTGTCGTGAGGCAATGTGGCCAACGTGGCTCCAGTCGGGTCGGCAATGCAACTGTGTCCGATAAATGGAAACCCATTTTCCTCACCGACACGGTTCACGGCAATGTAATACACGCCATTCTCCAAAGCACGCGTGTTAATCGCGCTGGCAGCGGCACACTCGGAACCGGGGGGCCAATTGGTAGGCAAGGCGATCAAATCCGCCCCTTGCAATGCCAAGCAACGAGCCGCCTCGGGAAACGATGCGTCATAGCAGATATTCATACCAACGTTCATTCCGCCGGCAGCGTGCACAGCGAAGGGACGATCGCCATAACTGGTAAACCGGTCGATGCCCAGAAACGGCAAATGCACCTTGCGGTAACTTCCCAAGACCCCCGCGGGACCAACCAACACTGCAGCGTTGTAGAGACTCTCCCCCGCTGCTTCCAGCATGCCGACGACGGCAAAACTATTGGTCGCTGCACACGCTTCGGCGAGTCGTTGCGTTGACGGTCCGGGAATCGTCTCGGCAGATTCGAGCGCTTCCTCGCGGCTGTCGAAACAATATCCCGTCAGTGCGCATTCAGGAAACACGGTCAGCGTCGCGCCGGCAGCGGCGGTCTGGGTCAATTTTGAGATAATCTTTGTCAGATTCGCCGCGGGTTGTCCCAATGCGACATCCATCTGCACACCGGCAATTTTCATAGTCTCGACTCCACATCACGTGTTTTGAGAGTGAACAGGGTCTGTACCATGTGGCAGCCAAAAGATCAACAATTGTCGCCGCTCTGGCCAACCTCGGCCAAGAGAGACCCAGCCACCCTTAGGAAACATTCAATCCCAATGACTGTTACCGTCGATACAAACGTCATGCGCATGGTCCGCACCTAGCGCTGTTGTAAGATGACCCAAACCCCACCGCAGTCACTCGTCCTCTCCCCAGGGATGAAGTCCATGGAACGATCCTACCAGCGCGTGCGCCGCTTCGCACTCGTTCTCCTCAGCGCTGCACCGTTAGTCTTGGCGTTGCCAGCACGCGAACGATACGTACAAGCTGATGAACCGCTGCCTGGTCAAGTCGATGCGGCGCGGGCCGATGATTCGGGAGTCGTCCATCTTTCCAACGCGGATTTGTTTATCGATTTTTCCGATGCCAGCATGTCCACCATCAAATCGTCTCCGCCGGATGCGATCCAGCCCGAACCGGGGGTCGCCTATTCGCTGTCGGAATTGGAAGAGTTGGCCCTGGCGACCAATCCGACATTACAGCAAGCGGCCGCCGAGATCATGCGGCTCAATGGTGTGCGTGAGCAAGTCGGGCTACGTCCTAATCCGATCATGGGTTATCAGGCAGCGGAAGTCGGCAATGAGGGTTACGCCGGCCAACAAGGACTGTTTATTGGGCAAGAATTTGTTCGCGGCGGTAAATTAGAATTGAACCGCGCCGTCGCAGGCAGTGCTGTTGAACAAGCCCGTTGGAGGCGAGAAACGCAACAACATCGCGTCATCAACACCGTCCGCCGCCGATTTTATGAATCGCTCGGCGCACATAAAACGTTGGAACTAGCGTTGGACTTACAACAGTTGGCGCAACAGGCTGCGAAAATAGCAGGCAGTTTGGAAAAAGCAGGGGAAGGGACCTATTCGCAAGTGCTGCAAGCCGAGATCGAAGCCCAGAGTAATTTGAATCTGGTCAAAACATCGCGCGTCGTGCGTCAAACCTCGCTGAAACGTTTATCGCTGGCTGTTGGTTCCCCCGCATTACAGCCAGAGAACCTCGTTGGCAGTCTCGACCAGACCCCGCCGGATCTGGAATTCGATTCGGTCTGGAACTGGTTGACGGAAAACAGCCCAGAACTGCAGGCGGCGTATTATAATGTTCATCGCGCTCGGTGGGCGATCCAACGCGCCGAAGCCGAACCGATTCCCAACATGGATGCTCAACTCGGTATCGCACAAGATTTCGCCACGGACTATACCATCGTCAACATTCAAGTCGGTTTTCCGATCCCGATTCACAACCGCAATCAAGGCAATATCACCGCCGCCCAAGCCGAGCATATTCGCGCCTGCCGCGAAATTGAACGTCTGCGGTTGGACCTGCGCGACCGTCTCGCCACCGCGTTTCAAAGCTATCAAAACGCGCGGATACAAATGGAGAGTTATCGCGATAAAATCCTGCCCAAAGCCAAGCAGAATCTCGATCTGGTGAGCCGTGGCTACAAAGAAGGACAACTCGATTATTTGCAATTGCTCACCGCGCAGCGGACCTATTTTCGCCAAAGTCTCGCAGCGGTGCAAATACAAACGGCCTTGTGGTTGAGCGTCGTCCGCCTGCAGGGATTGCTGATTTCCGAAGGTCTAGGAGCCCCTGGAGAAATTGCCTCCGAAGTCACGCCGCCCGACATCAATACGGACTACCCGGTGGGGTTGTTTCCGATGATGTTGCCGTGATCGATGTTTGGCACTTTACGCGGCATCGTGGTGGCAGTAGGCCCTACTGCTGTATTGTTGCTGGACAATTCGTCGCCGATGCTGCAGAATCGCTCGCGGCATCTTGCTGACGGCGTTCCTCCAGAAATGTTCTGTTGTATGCGGTGGCGCGCGCGAATCTCATTGGCAGGTTTCGCCCTGCAATGGCGAGTTGCCACACGACAATCAACCAATGGGCAGACCATTTCATTCATTGACCGTCACATTTCGCAACAAGGATTCACAGCGATGGGAATTTATCTGGGCATCGACGTGGGCACCAGCGGCACGAAAACGTTGGCTATACGAGAAGACGGTCAGATCGTTGCATCCGCCACAGCGGAATACCCCCTCGACAGCCCCAAACCGGGATGGTCCGAGCAGAACCCGGCCGATTGGTGGAAGGCTGCCGTACGCACCGTCAAGCAGGTTCTCAAAGCTGGAAAATTCAAACCGGCTGAGGTCGCTGGGATCGGCCTGAGCGGACAAATGCACGGCAGCGTCTTTTTGGACCGCGACCACAATGTCATCCGCCCGGCAATTTTATGGAACGACCAGCGGACCGCCGCCCAATGCGCCGAGATCGAATCTAAGGCCGGTGGACGCAAAAAACTGATCAACATGGTCGCCAACCCAGCGCTGACCGGATTCACGGCTCCCAAGATCCTCTGGCTCCGCGAACACGAAACCCGCAACTATTCCCGAACGGCGAAGATTCTTTTGCCGAAGGACTACGTTCGTTTCCGGCTCACCGGTGAATTCGCCACGGAGGTCAGTGACGCATCGGGAACGTTGTTATTGGATGTCAAACGCCGGCGGTGGTGTAAACCGCTGCTCAAGAAATTGGACATTGACCAGGAACTGCTGCCGCCGGTATTTGAATCCGAAGAGGTCAGCGGCAAGCTTTCGCCGATCGCCGCCAAACAAATGGGCCTTGCCGCCGGTGTGCCGGTGGTTGGAGGTGGGGGAGACCAAGCGGCCGGTGCGATCGGCAACGGCATCGTCCGCCGAGGTGTAATTTCCGCCACAATGGGCACCAGCGGCGTTGTCTTCGCGCACAGTGACGAAGTTCAAATCGATCCCCAAGGGCGCGTGCATACTTTTTGCCATGCGGTCCGTGACAAGTGGCATGTGATGGGAGTCGTCCTTTCGGCAGGTGGCAGTTTTCAATGGTATCGAAATCAACTGGGTGCCGCTGAAGTGAAAGCCGCCCGTCGTCAAAAAATCGATCCCTACGAATTGCTGACCGCCGAGGCGTCCCAGGCGCCGGCGAGTTGCGAAGGGTTGTATTTTCTCCCCTATTTAACCGGCGAACGGACACCGCACGCGGACCCACATGCTCGCGGCGCTTGGATTGGGTTATCACTGAGGCACGGCAAACCGCATTTGATTCGCTCGGTGATGGAAGGCGCGACGTACGCCATGCGGGATTGCCTGGAAATCATCGAGGGGATGAAAATCCCCGTCCGCGAAATCCGTCTCTCCGGTGGTGGCGCCCGCAGCCCCTTTTGGCGGCAAATGCAAGCGGATATTTATGGCAAGCCGGTAATGACCATCAACGCCGAAGAGGGCCCCGCGTTCGGTGTCGCCTTGCTCGCCGCAGCCGGAACGGGTGCCTATAAAGACGTCGTCGAAGCATGTGCAGCGGCCATCGACACAACTAGCCGCACCACTCCCGACCGCAAAACCAAAGCCGCCTACAACCGCGCCTATCCCCTGTATGGCAAGTTGTATCAATCCCTCAAGGAGAACTACGCGGCCATTGCCGAGTTGGTCGAATCATAGTTTTTTATCATGTCGAATCCATGAAACGAGCAAACACAACCGCACGCATCTGTTCGCAGGAATTCTCATTTTTTAACGATTTACGAGCGCCCCTCTGTTCCCTCCCCGCTAGAATGACTTAAGCTCGCAGTTTCGCATCCCACACGAATGAAAGAGATGGCATGGCTGCACTGTTCATTACTGAAGAAGAGGTTCGCGACCTGTTGGATATGGAAACGGCCATCGAAGTCGTGGAACAGGCGTTTGTCGCTCTTGCCGAAGGAACCGCGGAGAACGTGCCGCGCGCACGCGCCTTCGCACCTGGCCCGTTCTTTTTGCACACCATGTCAGCCTCGGCTGACTATCTGGGTGTCGCCGGATGGAAAAACTACTCCAGCCGGCCCGGGCATGTCGACTTTCTTGTTGGTCTGTACTCGATCGAAAGCGGCAAACTGTTAGCGTTGATCGAGGCCGATTACTTGGGACAACTCCGCACCGGCGCGGCTACCGGTGTCGCCACCGACTACATGGCGCGGCCCGATTCCAAAGTCGTTGGTGTTTTTGGCACCGGCAAACAGGCTCGCACCCAGTTAAAAGCAGTCTGCGAAACGCGCAAGATTGATTATGTCGAAGTCTACAGCCGCAACGACGAAAACCGCCGCCGTTTCGCCGACGAGATGTCTGAATTGTGCAACACCGAAGTCGAACCGGTCCATGCGCCCGACACGGCTGCGACGGAGAAGGATATTGTGATCACCGCCACCGGCAGCTCGGCTCCGGTGTTCGACGGTCGCGTTTTGGACGAAGGGACGCATCTCAACGTGGTCGGTTCGAATTTTTTGCAGAAAGCGGAAATCGACGTCACCACGGTTCGCCGCGCCGATGTCATTGCCTGCGACAGCATTGCCCAATGTCAATTAGAGGCGGGCGATTTCTCAGCGGCACTCACAGAACACGCGATCGATTGGCCGCTGATGCACGAACTATCAGCAATCGTCACCGGCCGCAACACAGGCCGTCCGCAAAAGGATAGCGTCACGTTGTTCAAATCGACCGGACTGGCGATTGAGGATGTCGCCCTGGCAGCAAAACTCTTGGACTTGGCAACGCAAGAGCGAATCGGCAAACCGTTGCCGTTTTAATGCAGCCGCGGTCATGCTGTGAGATTCAAATCAGTGATTCCAAACTGCCCAGCCCAATCTCCTCGCGGCTGGCAAACGGCTCACCGTATCCCTTGCCGATGGTCCATCCCCAATACCGCGCGCGATCCTGAATGTCGTCAAGAATCGTGGGGAATTCCTTGGGCCGGTTGATGAGGACTTGGCTTTCGTAGCAACGGATCGATTCCATTTTGGTCTCGATGTGCTCACTGATGTCAAGCACCAGCGATGGCTTCGGATGAATCCGCAGATGGATGCTCCAAAAATAGAGGATGCGCGGCGGCCAAAATGGCTGAGCCGGCAGATCGGTCCGTGAGAGTTTTGACCAGAACCGTGCCGCATCACACAGAGCGCTCGCCACCACATGATCGGGGTGCGCATCGTCCCAGTACGGCGCCAAAATCGTTTGCGGACGTGTCCGCCGAAATACACCCGCCAATGCCCGCCGCGCTTGCAGAGTATGTTCCAGGCTGCGGTTAGGGAGTCCCAAATTTTCGCGAAAATCGAGTCCCAGCACTTTCGTAGCCGCTGCGGTTTCGCGTTGGCGAATCGCCGGTGTGCCGTGCGGTGTCGGTTCTCCGCTGGTCAATTCCACGACGCCGACCCGCAGCCCCTGTTGCCGACTGAGGAGGATGGTGCCGCCGACACTGATCTCCGCATCATCGGGATGCGGTGCAACGACAAGCACATCGAGCGGGGTTTCCGGATCAGTCATGAGTCTCTCGCCATCTTCGAAGAAATCCAGACGGATGTATTAAGACCGCACGTTCCCATACGCGTGTTGCGCCCCATCCAGGAAAATACAGGATCCCGCCTCGGCAACGATCGCATCAACAGCACTCTCACTGGCTAACGGCTGCATATGCAATTCCGAGACGATGCTGTCGCGGACATGACTCAACAAATGCACCTCCGCCCAGTCGAGAGCATCGGCCAATTGCAGGGCCGGAATGAGGTCCGGTGGGGACAGATCACAGAGCGGTTGAATCGCATCGCGAGGTTCGTCGCTGCCACGGATCAGCTGCATGCCATCGCCCGGCTCGGCGGACAATTCCGAAAGGATCACAATCCGGCCGCCCCGCGTAACCAGCCGTCGGGCATTCGCCACTGCCGTCCCAAATTGTTCCCAGCTGTGCCCACCCGCATCCGCACTAACGGCCGCCACGACGACCTCGGCACGTTCATCGACTTGCAGTCGCCAATGATCACCCAACAAAGAAATGCCGCGTCGTAAAACCGACTCGTTGGCTCCGCTCAACACAGTCAACACTTCGCCACGCCCGGCGGCGATCACCTGCACGCTCACCTGCGTGCCAAGCAACCAAGCGACTTCGTCGACGAGTTGCCGAAAGGGACGTTCTTCATCGGGACCGAGTTCACTGTGTCCTTGTCCCTGCGCGCGGCCAAATGCATCGGCTGAGGAGAGACCTGGATAAAACACGCTATTGGTTCCGCGGTATCCCATGACCGGATCGAAGGTGATTTGACCGATGCTCAGCACAAAATCGGCTTCGACCAAATTGCGGGAAAGATAAATCCGCTGGCCTCCCGCCGTCGTTGCGACATATGCGTTTTGGTTTTCATCAGCCGGGTCGTGGATTTCCCATTCGATTTGCGCTTGGATCGAATCGACCAACTGGCTGCGGGGATCGATCAATAAACCATTGCCGGTCGACGCGGGTTGCAAAATCGTCACATCACCCGGTTCGATGCCGCTGGCGATGAGGATCTCGCAAACAGCGTCGACAATCTCCGCTGCCCGCGGTGTGTGATGGTCGACGGCGAGTACCACTTTGTCACCGGGCACGACGCACTGTGACAGCGGAGGAAAATCGAGCGGCTGCTCGAAAGCCGTCTTGAGATCCGCACCAAAATCCGCCGTGGGATGCGGAAGCGCTAGTTGCGCCTGGAGTTGCGAGGGATCGCAATCGCATTCATAAACGCGGCGTTGGCCGTAATGCAGTGAAATGGACACAGTAAAAAACTCGCCGAATAATCCTCAAAACACCACACACCCAACAGCCAGAGGACGAAACTTACGGGAACGTATTAGTGACATCCGACGCTGGCGCCACTATAGTGGGAAGTACTGAGACGTCAACTGGGGCGGCGCGTATGGCGGCCGGGAGACCAGTCTGGGAGATTCAACAGTTAAGTTGTAGCGCGAGAAGAATGCCGTGCCGGAACCGGAAACAGTCACCAATAACGACGATCGCCTGATGATCGAAATTCAGGCCGGGAATTCCTGCGCCTTTGAAGAGTTGGTCGTCTGTTACCAAGCACCGCTGATTGGGTTTTTCTTCCGAAATACGCGCGACCGACAAATGTCGGAGGATTTGACGCAAGAAACGCTACTGCGAGTCTACAATCAATCGTGGGATTACCTCCCCATGGGACGGTTTCGCGGGTGGATGTATCGAATCGCCCGCAACCTGATGATTGACAGCATTCGCCGCCAGTCACACGACGCACTGATTCGCGCAGTGCAATCTCGCGACGAAGACGACAACGCTCTTGCGCGGCTGGTAGGCGAGGTCGTTTCTCCTGAAGATCAAACACACGTGAAGGAACTGGCGCAAATCGTCGATAATTTGCTGCAACAATTGCCCGAGCTGCAGCGAACGACCTTTGTGATGCATCACTACGCTGGTTTGACGCTCTCGGAAGTGGCCGATGCCACAGAGACGACGACTTCGACCGCCAAAAGCCGCTTGCGTTTGGCGCGTGAAAAACTCCAAGAAAAATTACTCTCCCGCGGCGTGCGCGGGCCGGCCGAAGACTATTGACGATCGACAGTTATCGTTTAGCGAAATCTCAGAAAAATGTGATGACAAAAAACAACACTCGCAGCCTAGAATGATCACAGATGGCATCTCCCAGAGGGCGATGGGAAGATTCCATTAAAAATTGATGGAATATGAGCTGATGAGTGAACCATTTTCAGCGGTTTGACGTTACCAAGGGATGCTCTCGACGCACCAGCGAAGCATCGGGACTTTTTTTAACGGCCCACGAGAACCCGTTTCAAAATTCGGTTGTGCACGGTCTGGGGAATTCACCAGAATCAACACAACCAAACAGCAGACGATTTTGAGACGCGTTATGAAGGAATCGGAGTAGCGGCGATGACCTATTTCAGCCGGCTCAGTGACATAGTCACCTGTAATTTGAATGAATTGCTTGATCGGGAGGCCGACCCACATGCGGCCATCTTGAGTATCCTCCGCGAAATGGAAGCGGGTGTCGCCGGCGCTAATCGTAGCGTCGCGACCGCGACCTCGAATCAACAGCGGATTCAATCCGAAATCGACGAACACCGCCGACACATCGCACATTGGCAGGACAAAGCCCGCGAGGAACTGTCAGCCGGTCACGAGGAAGCTGCACGGCGAGCGTTGATGCGAAAACGGGAAGTCGAAGACTTGATTGCCGGACTGCTGCAACAACACACAGCCGCCGTCTCCACCAGCGAGCAATTGGAAACCACCCGCCGCGCCCTAGAAGCACGACTTGCGGAAGCGCGGCGGCTGCAAGAACAAATTCTCAGCCAATCCAACGCATCCTCCGCCAACGACACCGTCGACAATCTGCTGGACGACACCCAAGTCCTCGGCACAGAGGCGGACGACGATGTTTCTGCCGATGCTCCCACCGGACGTGATCCCGCCATCGAAGACGAACTCGCCGCTCTGCGCCGCGAGTTAGAACAGAAGGATTAGCGCAATAGCAATAGGCACACCGGATTCGTCTCAAATAACGAACGGCTACAGGAGATCCTTGAGGTAAAAATGGTGCGGGCCAAGCTTGCCACCGTAATTTCCAGCCGTTACCAATTCGATCTCCTCCACACTGCAAGCAGCGTGCAAGCCCGCTTGCATGGCTGCCTGAACATCGTCGGCAGCCAAGCCGTCGATGACGATTTCATAGACTGCCTCCACGGTTTCGGGAATCGCCAGGTCGGTCATGCCTCGTAGTGTCGGGCAATAAGCATCGTTCGTGCTGGCGTTGAGTTTTTTGTATCGCGAACCAACCTTACTGCCGCTGCGGACAATCCCTCCAGGAAACGGCAGGATCACGTTGGGAATCTCACGAATCGCAGTCACCGCCGCTTCTGATGCGGATAAGGCGGCTTGGGGAGAACGTCCCGCGATAATGAGATTGCCGCCCGCGACCCCCTTGAGGGACCCGAAACGATCCTCGCAAACGAATTCGCCATCCATCACCGGGATCCGCCAAAGTCGTTGCGTGCCAATTTTTTTGGATTGTTGAAACGAGTCACCGAAAAACCGCAATTGCCCGCCGACGGAGAACTGTTTGTCCGTTGGCGTATCCAACAGTCCGTTGTAACAAGCGGTCGTCGGACACGTCAGCACGCATTGCCCGACGCGTCCGACAACGGCCTTTGCCAAGGCATCGCGATTGAAGGCAAAAACCAACACGCTCACCCCCGGCCGCCCATCGGGCGTTTCATCAGCCGACAGCAGACGCTCGACGGCAGCCTCGGCGTCGCAGGCAATCACGCTGGTCGCATAACCGGTCATCACCGTCCCGGCCACATCAGCCCAATGGGCATTGGCAGCCGTCACAATCACCCGCGCCGCCATCGTCGGAAACGCCTCAGCAAACGTATCCACAATGGAAACGCCATTCAAAGTTAGCTCAGCGGTTGTCGTCATTGTGGAATCGTTCCAGGTTTTGCCAGTGATAATTCGTATTCAAATTAAAAACGAAAGAAGAAAAACTCACGCAAAGGCGCTGAGCTGCAAAGGGAAAAAAGGGGGCTCTCCGCTCCCTGTTCTTTCCGGCTTCGTGTCTTTGTACGCTAACTTTTTTATTGTGAATCTACCGTCCTGAATTGAAAGGTGCGTCGCGACGCACCCTACTTTGGGAGGTTTGAATCCGTGTTTTATCTGTGTGAATCCGTGGCTATTTTTCAACTTCAATCAACTGCAGATTAACATGATTCGCCGCGTCCCCCAGTTGGTTGGGGACTTTGTGTTGCCGGTGCAGTGTGATCTTTCCGGTGACGTCCTGCAAATCATGCCCGCCATGATCATCGACATAATCCAAAGCCGGGCCAATTGCGTCGTAGTACAGATGACAGTTGACGAATTCGACCCCACCCGGTGCGGTGACAATTTCGGGCCGCCGTAGGTGAAAGAAGACGGCAGGCCGCGGTCCACCATAATCCTGGTGCCGTGCGACCCAAGAGTTTCGCCAGTTACAATCCACAAACCGGACTTTCACGCTCTTGGCTGATTTGTCAAAGATCTTCGCCCCCTCCTTGCCGGTATTTTCTGAGGTGCAGTTGATAAATTCGATCAGACCTTGCGGCCCGTCATCCCGCGCGGTCCCGACCGCCATGCCGGCCCAACCGCGCATCTGGGGATCGGTGAAATCATCCGCTGCCATGCCCGGTTTGCCCATCCGCGTGAGACAGTTTTCAAACCGCACCGAGACCGGTTCCGACTCCGCAGACAGCGGTTTGAGATACACCAAAATCCCGTGCCCCGAGTTGTCTTCCATCACGCAATTACGAACCACGCAATTCATCAACCGCTCATCCGGACTATCCGGTTCGAGATCGATCCCCGCTTCCGGAGCGGTCCCGTCTGTCCCTGAGAGAATGCAATTTTCAACCAACAGGTTTTCCGCGCTAATCACGCTAATTCCTTGACGGTGGTTGTCGTGGCAGACGCAATCACGAATCGTGATGTCGGTGCACCAACGGTTTTTGCCGCTGGAACCGATATAAATTCCGTCGCCGCCAGAACTTTCAACACGCAGTCCCGAAATATCGACCCGCTGACAGCCGACAATACGCAAGCCCATTCGCCATTCCGCTTTTTCATAGGGAGGCTGTTGGTAATCCTTTTTGCGCATGCGGAGCGTCGCGCCGTACCCACGAATGGTGATGTCCGATACGTCTTCAGCGCGGATTAACGAGTCTCCGCCGCCGCGGAATTCCCCGCCTTTAGCCAACACCAACACGCCGGGCTGAAAGACCAGCTCCAGATTTCCATGCAACTGAATCGGCCGCACAATCCAGGGTTGCCCCACGTAGGGGACAATCACTTTTTTGGCGCCCGAATCAATCGCAGCTTGCAACGTATCGGTGGCATCTTCAGCATCGAAACCCCACCAAGCGGCATTGGCAGTTGTCCGTTTCCCGGAGGCCACTTCTTCAATCGCCTTCTTATCAGCACCGTCGCCCGCAAAGGCGTTCGTGATCGTACCGGAAAAGATTAGTGAAATGGTAGCGGCCGTCAGCAGCAATGAGCGAATTTGCACTTCTCGAGGACTCCTAATATCGTTGAGTGGTCTTTCCAAAATCATAACGGCGAACGTTTGCAGCAGTCCAGCGGAAGCGCTGTTGCAGCAACCAATAAATACAGTGCAACGGTAGGGCGGGCTCCCGCCTGCCGTCATGGAGGTAAGAGGCAACCCACCAAAAACGACCGCTGCCAATTCGAGCGGCAGCTCGCACAAAACATCCCACCGCCGCCATTCAACTGAAATCCGGGGGGCGAGCACAAGTCAACGGGTGGGGAAGTTGTTATAATCCTCCCCATTCCGATCAAGACGATTCGACTTCCGTACCCTAAATTCGCAGCGACACATATGCCGTACGATCATCTCGCTGATTTTTTGTCCGACCTCCACGATTCCGGCGAGTTGATCCGCGTGGCGGCTGAGGTCGATCCCGTTTTGGAAATCGCCGCAATCACCGACCGCATCACACAGTCCGCAGACGGGGGGCCGGCACTCCTCTTCGAAAACGTCAAACAGACCGCGCTACCGGTAGCAGTCAATCTATTGGGCAGCGAAAAACGGATGTGCCGCGCTTTGGGGGTTGCCGATGTCGAAGAGGTGGCTCACCGCGTCGCCGGCTTAATCAGTCCCGCACTTCCCGACGGTTGGTTGGAGAAACTCAAGCTGTTGCCTCAATTTTCGCAGTTGACGAATCTGCCACCCAAAACAGTTGCCACAGCGATCAGCCAACAGGTCGTTAAAGTCGGCCGCGACATCGATCTGGGAGAGTTACCGCAACTCCATTGCCGTCCCAAAGAGACTGCGCCGTTTATTACCCGCGGCCAGATTCATACTGTCGATCCGGTGACCGGGACGCGACATGTCGGCAACGTGCCGTTGGAGATCCGCGGAGCGACCTCGGCGCTGGTGCATTGGACACCACACGACGTCGGGTTTCAAAATTTTCGAAAAACCTGCCAGCTTGGCAAGCAGACCCCCGTGGCGGTATCGCTGGGAGGCGACCCACTGCTAGATTTCGTCTGCACGCTGCCGCTGCCGGCCGATAGCGACCCGTTGGTCTTCGGCGGATTTTTGCGAGATAAAAACATCGAAGTCGTCGCCTGCCGTAGTGTGGAATTGCAGGCGCCCGCACATGCGGAAATCGTCCTGGAAGGCTACATCGATGCCCTGCACGAACTGCAACCGGGGAGCGAGTTTGGCAGTCGAACAGGGTATTATGCACCCCGCATGCCGCGACCACTGTTACAACTCACCGCGCTCACGCATCGCGCCAATCCGGTCTTCCCCACGACGGTGTTCGGTCAACCACCGCGTGAAGAGTTTTGGATGAACCGCACAGTCCAGCGAATTTTTCGGCCGTTGATCAAATTGTTCTTGCCCGAGATCGAAGATTTCCACCTACCCCGCAGCGGAGCAGGGCGGAACATCTGTTTTGTTTCGATCAACAAAACCTACCCGCAACAGGCTCGCAAAGTGATGAACGGCATCTGGAGCCTGAACCAATTGATGTACAGCAAGCTGGTGGTGGTGGTCGATGCGGGTGTCGATTTGCTCAACGAGGAGCAAGTCTGGTTTCAAGTCGGCGCGAACCTAGATCCCGCGCGAGACGTCTTACAGACCAGCGGCCCAGCCGACTACCTGGACCATGCCAATGCAATTGCCGGAACCGGGGCCAAGATCGGCCTGGATGCGACCACGAAATTCCCAGAAGAGACCCAATCACGCCCCTGGCCGGCGCAATTGGACATGCCGCAGGAGATTGTCGACCTCATCGAACGCCGCTGGCCGGACTACAAAATCGGCCAGATTCCCTCGCGAGAAGACAAAAAACCGCCACATAACGGCTAAGCGAAAACCACCCTATCAACAGTCCCCCAAAGGGTTTGCCGCCCCCCGCCATTCGGCTTGCAAAACCGGCCAACGTAAGATATACCATTGCTGTGACGTTCCGCGAAAATCCGCAGGAACTGCCTACACTCCAAGCCGCCGTAGCTCAGTTGGTAGAGCGACGCATTCGTAATGCGTAGGTCAAGAGTTCAAGTCTCTTCGGCGGCTCTACAAAAGCCCTTCGATTGCAATCCTAGGGCTCTTTTTCAGTAGATTGAGCGTTCCCGATGTTTCGAACAACCAATTAGAAACATCCCTTCAATTCGTCACAGGATCCGACGCAGACGGCAGTAGGCTGCCTATTAATCGAATCTTGAATCCAAACCGTCGACGTGCAAACGTCGATGGTTTTTTCGTTGATCATGAGAAGACGGCGACCTTCTTGCAGATCTGAGCAATCGACTGTCCTAGAGCAAGCAACCGTTCTACTTCGCTAGAATGCTGAATAATTTGTTACGCAATGAGACATTTTCTCGGCATGTCCGGCGTCCCATTCTGGGCCCCCATTGCTTGGCATTCTAAGACGCCAATTGATGTCGGTTCTGGATGTCATGTCAGTGTCAAAAGGTATCGATTCTGCGGATTTTGCGGATCGAATCGCTTAATCCCGCCGTTCTGACCTAGTTTTCGACGTTATTCCAATAGCCCGTTTCTGGAATTGGTCGAATTTAAGCATCGAAGTAGTTGTGACGAAGGATCGGACTTTGCCGATTCTTCCTGATTGACACAACCAAATTTCCTGAGGCTCTATCCTCGCTCACGAGAGCCTTGGTGAATGCCTATCTCAGAACATAGTCGGGGGAGCGTCGATGCACCGCAATCTGCAAGCGTTAATCGTGCTGACAATTTCAGTTTGCACAATCGCAATCAATGCTCAAAATGCGCAAGCGCAAGCCTTCGGCGTCGAGTTACACAACACAATGATGCCCGTGTCCGGCGCGATGGGTGGAGCGAGTTTGGCACGGCCGCAGGATGTGCAGTCGGCGATCAACGGCAATCCTGCCACGGTCGCACGGTTGACCGGAACCACATTCGGGTTCAGCGGATCATGGGTCGAGTCGACCTTTAACATCTCGAACAATCCGCCAGCGGGGAGTCTATTTTCCCAACTCGTGGGGCCTTTTGAGGCAAAGTCCGTAGGCCAAGGGTCGCTGTTGGGGAACATCGCCGTCGCGCAAGATCTGCGTCCTCTGGGTGTTCCCGGCACGCTAGGTGTGGGGCTGATCAGCTCCGCTGGGGTCGGTAGCAGCTTTCGCCAAGTCCCCGAAAGCAACGGCACCTCAGCCTTTCTCGCCTTTCTGGATGTCAACGTGGCGGCCGGCGTTGACGTGACTGAAGAATTGTCGGTTGGTGCTAAGCTGCAACTCGGCAATGGAACTTTGGACGGCCCGTTCGTGGGGCTGACTGGAGCTGCCTATGACTATGCATTACGGGGGTCGGTCGGTGTCGACTACGACATTGCGCCAGCGACGACGGTCGGCTTTTACTATCAAACGAAACAAAGCTACAACTTCGACGACGCGGCGATTCTCGATGTGCCCCTGCGTGATCCCATCATTTCTGACATTTTTGTCGATCTGCCGAACAACTACGGGCTTGGCATCGCTGATGAATCTCTGATGAACGGGCGGTTGCTGCTGGCAGCCGACGTCCTGTTCAAGCAATGGTCCGATACGGATTTATTCGGGGCGGTTTACGACGACCAGTGGGTTTTCCAATTCGGCAGCCAATATTCGGTGAACGACCGCGTCAAACTGCGACTGGGTTATGTTTACGCTCAAAACGCCACACGAACGCAAGTTGGGAATTCAGCTGGAGGCGTGACGCCTCCCGGTGGTCAAGCCGCCATCCGCTACGTGCAGGCGCAGTTCCCGGCGTTCAACCGTCATCGTCTCACAGGTGGATTTGGGATTAAGGACTTGCTTCCCAACGTCGATATGGACTTCTTCGCCGGCGGCATGTTTCGCGACACGGAGACCTTTGGGGATTTCACCTCAGACGAACTGGCCACGTACTGGGTCGGCACGGGCCTGACATGGCACTTCGGCGGAGGCTGTTCAAACCAAACCTGCGACGCGTGTGCGCTAGTTGCACATTAATTCAATGCCGCAAACGAACGAGCAAATGGCCAAAGACATTAACCTCGCTTCGAAGGATAGCGACAACTGTGAATAGTACGCCGAGTTACAGTGGCATTTCCCTCCCTCTAAACGCACAGTGGATCAGCCAAAATCGGTGAGTTCAAAATCGCTGATCCTCAGAAACATCTGCCAACCGTCGCTGTAAAAAACTCTCGAAAATGGCGAGTCAAAACGCGCAGATATCACATGCCCCCAATCAACGTCGTACGTAGTATGACCTACACCAGCTAATGCTCCTCGTCGACCTTGCGGCGGAGGAGCATCTTTAGTTCGTTCATGCCCAACAGCGTCGCGGCGGCGTAATAGGTGATTACCGACACCGCGACGGGAATCACCACGCTCAGCACGCGGGATGGAATTCCTTGGGCATCGCCGCACATCCACATGGCGACGAAGCAAGCCGCTGACATCACGGCGGTCGCTATGCCGGCTTTGTAGACCGTCCTCCATAGGCGGCCAGCGTCGATCTGTCCGGCGCGGGATTGGATCATCCACGTCAGCACAAGCACTTGTAGCGTAGCGGAAATCGTTGTCGCGTACGCCAATCCTTCTCCGCCCAGCGGCCAGATCAATGTCAGATTGAGCGCCAGATTCACAGCTACACTGGCTAGCCCCACTCGGAGGGGTGTCGTGCGGTCATCGAGCGCGTAATAGGCCCGGTATAATATGAGCTGTCCGCAATAGGCCCAAACGCCGCAGCCATATCCGGCAATCAACCCAGCCGTGCGCGCCGAGTCACCGGCGTCAAATTCGCCGTATTCAAACAAGGTTGTCGCCAGCGGTCGTGCCATCAGTACCAACCCCACACTGGCAGGAAATCCGATGGCGACCACCAACCGCAGTCCCAATGTCAAATCGTTCCGCAAGAGGTCATAGCGTTGTTGTGCCGCATGCCGCGCAAGCAGGGGGAACAACACCGTTCCCAGTGCGACACCAAACACGCCGAGCGGGAATTGGTAGAGCCGCTGGGCATAATAGAGCGCCGCCGCTGCCCCCTCTTGGAGTGGCGGGTTCTCTAAAAACCGGGCAAAGCCCCAGGCGATCAATCGGTCCGCGAGGGTATTGATCAGCGTGGTCGACATGCCCAGCATGACCGGTAATGTGGCCCACGCGATTTCTCGAACGCGGGGCATGGCTGAGCTCCAGTCCGTGCGAAAGTGATAGCCGTATTTTTTGAGCAGCGGCCACTGCATGGCGACTTGCACGCCTCCGGCGACGATAATGGCAGCAGCGATCGCATAGGCCTGACTGAGCGCATCGGGAGCGAATAATGGGGCGACCAACCACAGCGTAGCGATCCAAAACAGATTTAACATCACCGGCACCAAAGCAGGTAACGTAAAATGCCCCAACACATGCAGAACCGCACTCACCTGCGCAGCCAGGCAGATCAAAATCAGATAAGGCAACATGGCCGCGGTGAGGCCCAGGAGGATATGGATGTCCGTATCGCGGCTACCCCATTTCAGCAGTCCCCAAATACCGAGTTCACCGACAAGCACCAAGGCTGTCAAAGTAACAGTCAACAGCGCGAAGACGGCGCTGACGAGCCTCCAGACGTTTTCGCGATCCGGTTTTTGCAGTTCCCGCGTGAGCACCGGCAGAAACGACGCGGAGAGGGCTCCCTCGCCAAACAGACGCCGGGCGAGATTGGGAATGCTGAAGGCAACGACAAAGTGATCGGCGATGGGAGAGAGACCAAACAAAGCGGCCATGCCCATGTCGCGGATCAGACCTAAAACCCGACTGAGCAGCGTGCAAAGGCTAACGATTCGCAGTCCGGAAAACAGCCGTTGCCGGTGTTGAGCGGGAGCATCCGCCTCGCCACCGACGATACCGGATTCAGCCGCAGTTTCGGAGGGATTCTGCACAGAGGTCAACCGGTCGCTATGCCTCAGATGCGGGCGGGAGTCGGTTCGAGCCGTGCCCGGTTGATATTCAACTGGTGCAGAATGCTCATAACGGGATCGATCGGTAGACCCCATTCCAAGGACCAGCAAATCACATCCAGGTTTTCGTAACCGCGTAGCACGCGATCGAGGATGCGATCCAGCAGTAGGTCGTTTTCGACCAGCAGTCGGGGAATCAGACCGAAGTCGTTGTCACCGAACTCCGTCCAGTGTTGCCTGCCCGTCAAATGCTCTAAACATTTGCCGCGGCAATAGTGGGGCCAATAGCGATCGTACCATTGCCCGAGGGCGACAGATCCGACGTCCCACCCCTGCTTTTCGCTTTCGATCCACTTATGGCGCTCGGCTTCGCGAAGCCCTTCCTGGTATACGCTTAAACAAGCCACGACCGACTCCTTTGCACTCTCGGTGCAAAGTGGAGAAATAACAGCGAACGAATCTCTCGATTCTATCTCAACACCAAATCCGCAGCAAGATAAGTTCTCAGATAAATTCGCCAAAAATTAGCAGGGTCTTCATCCAACAAAACCGGTCGCACTCCAGCAATTAAGAATGAAACAATAAATGCTCGATACACCTGCAATTCAAGTATTCAACAAGCAAATACAGCATCCGGCCGCTGCGGAATTCACGGCTGACTTGGTGCCGCATCACGAGGCTGGTACGATGCAACCAGCTAATAGATTTCCCTACACGTCGAATCATTCCTCATTGAGATTTTTGTTGGAGCCCCCATGACGCCCCGCATTTTCCTCGTTGGTATTTTGGCCCTAGCCGTCGGCTGCGGCGGTGACGACACCTCATCACCCGAGACAAACACCGGATCCGGCGAGAAACAATATACGATCGCCGTGATCCCCAAAGGAACGTCGCACGTGTTTTGGAAATCTGTCCATGCCGGCGCCCAGAACGCCGCTGACGAATTGGGAAATGTCGAGGTGCTCTGGAAAGGCCCGTTGCTGGAGTCCGACACGAAAGGTCAGGTCGATGTGGTTCAGGATTTCATCGTCAAAAACGTAGACGGCATTTGCCTGGCGCCACTCGATTCACAAGCGCTCATCGAGCACGTCAACGTCGCTAAAGAAGCGGGAATTCCCGTCGTCATTTTCGACAGCGGCTTGGATGATGAATCGAATACGGTCTCCTACGTGGCGACCGACAATTGGCACGGCGGAGAATTAGCGGCCCAGACCTTGGCCGAAAGTATCGGCGGCAAGGGGAACGTCATCCTGCTGCGGTATAAGACCGGCAGCGAATCTACCGAACAACGCGAAGAAGGGTTTCTGGCGAAACTCAAAGAGGCTTATCCCGAAGTCAATGTGATTTCCTCGGACCAATACGCCGGAGTCACTCCGGAAGAAGCCTTTGCCAATGCCACGCAGATCCTGCAGAGATACGAAGGACAGGTCAACGGAATCTTCGCTGTCTGCGAACCCAACGGCGAAGGAGTTCGCAAAGCGATTGAACAATTGGGGCTGACCGGCAAAGTCAAATTTGTCGGTTTCGACCCCAACGAACCGTTGATTGACGGACTGTCCAACGATCAGGTCCACGGCATCGTGCTGCAGGACCCGGTCAAGATGGGTTACGAAGCAGTGATGTCGATGATGAAACATCTCCAGGGCGAAGATGTGGAAAAACGAATTGTCACCGGCGAATACGTCGCCACGCCGAAAAACATGAACACCGAAGAGATGCAACGGTTGCTCAAACCGGAACAGTACTGAGCCGAGAGGGATCCGCTGCCCCGTTCACACGATGTCCAATCGTGCCGGTCGAAATCCCCTACGGCATTTCTTTGATTCGCGGCGGGGGCAATTTGGCGACGCGGAGCTTTCGGAAGGACAAGTCAGTGGTCGGGTCGTGTCCTTGGATGCTGAAGTGTCCGGCTGCGGTGCGCAATCCTTCGCGAGGATTTTCGGCCGGAGCGCGCTCGTCCGTCCAATCGGTCACGGGAAAACCATCGACCCACACCGCCACGTGAGCGGCCTGCGCGATCACCGTCATCGTGAACCACTCGTGATCGGTACTGACCACCCGCCGCGTGGGAACACGACGATAGATGCCGCCGGTGCCAAAATCGACCGGTTGATTGCGATCATCCCCTTTCCACTCGTTGCGGACCTGCGCTTCATAACCGTTCATCTGATCGGCTGAGGGAGCGGGCAGCGCCCGGAAGAAGATGCCGGAGTTGAGGTGTTCGCCGTTGGAAATAATTTCCGCCTGCAACACAAAGTCGTCCCATGTTGATTCACTTTCCAGATAGCCCCGACCATCGGAAACGTGAATGGCTCCCTCCTGGACCTCAAACGTGCTTTTCCCCCCTTCGACAACGCGCCAACCGGTGAGATCCGTGCCGTTGAAAATTGGCAACGTTCCCAACGGCTTTAAAGCGATATTGCGAAATTTGACCATCCCTTTGCGAAATTGCAGCCCGATGTATCCGGTGACCGGCCGATCAGGACTCTCGTCGGTGAAATCGAGAACCGTTTTGCCGTCGACCTTTGCGATGATTTGATTTCCCCCCACAGTGATGTGATACGCCACCCACTCACCATCGTTGGCAACCAGTTGCGCTGGCTGTTGCCGTGTCACCAAACTAGCCGTGGCAAATGCCTCATGCGTGTCGCACAGATTGAATTCATAGCAATCGACTGCCGGGTCCTGGGGTTCGAGCGGTGCGCGCAAAAACAAGCCACTGTTGCCTCCCTTTTCGACCCAACATTCGCAGCGGAGCTCGTAGTCGGCGAATTGCGTGGTCGTGTTCAACCAACCTGGTTCGCCCGACGTGGCGACAATCTCGCCATTCTCAACGCTCCAGTTGACGTCGTTGGTCGCCTTCCAACCATACAGCGATTCGCCATCAAACAGTTGAATCCATCCCTCGGAAATCTCCGCGCGAGACAACGGTCGGTGCTGTGTGGCGACCGCCGCTTCCTGCTCGGGTTGGGAGGGCACTGCCACTTTTTCGGATTCCTCCACTGGAGAATCGGCGACGGCGGCGGGCAACGGTTCCTCCTGGGAACAGCCGGTCGCGGTCAAAAGCAGAAGACTCAATACCCAACAGCAATAGCGCATCACAAGCTCCCTCAAATTTGATCGATACAGATTCCACAACACCCGAGCATTATCCTGCACAAAAGTCCCCCGGAGGGGAAGCGTGAAACTCAGTTCAGTTGCCCGCTTTTTCCGGTGGACCAATCCTCGGGCGGCGGCGCTGGGCTGCGCCTTGCTCGATCCGCGTTTTCATGTCCAAGAACATCCGATTGCCCGGTTGTAATCGCATCAACCGGTCGGCGGCATCGACCGCTTTGTCCCATTGTTCTTGCTTTTCATAGAGCAGGGTGAGCATCATCAAAAAATCGGGACTCGTCGGGTCAAGCACGTAGGCCCGCTCCAGCGCAGTTGTCGCCTGCTCCTCTCGCCCGAGCAAATAGTTTACCAATCCCAAACGATAATGGATCGTCGCATTGTTTGGCAGCAGCCGCGCATCGCGGGCGAGGATCTCCGCTTCTTCTTCGCGGAGCTTGCGGACTTCATCCGTCTCCCCTTGTTGTTCGAGCAGCCCCGCCAAATTCGAACGCGGCCCGGCAACGCTCGGTTCTAAGCGAATCGCGGTGCGGTATTCCTCGGCCGATTGCTGCGGTTTGCCTTGGTTGGCATACAACAGCCCCAAGCTCAGGTGGACTCCCGATTGATCTGTATGCGCGTTGAGTCCGGCTTGGTATTCAGCCAATGCAGCTGCGAGATCTTGGCTTTCAGTAGAATTCAACACCCCCGGCGGCAATCCAGACAGTAGTCGCGCCGCTGTAACCCGAACCAACCGGGACGCATCCTTCAGGAGCGGCGCCAAACGGCGTTTTTGCTCGTCCGCCTCTTCGCGAGTCCGTGGTTGCCAGCCTTCAAACAATCGCAGCGCCGCGGTCCGGACCAAGGGGTCGCCATCCTCAAGCGCCTTGTAAACCGCGGTGCGGCTTGCGGCGGTATTAAAACGGGTCGCTAACAGCGACACCGCCGTCGCCCGCACAATAGCCCCTTCGTTCCGATTGCGAGCCAGTTTGGCCAATTTGGGGACCGCCGACGGCGCACTCTTTCGCCCGGCATCGATGATTTCACCATAATGCGGATCCTGCCGCCGCTTCGGGCCGTACCATTCAACAATTTTATCCGCCGCCCACTGCGGGGATTCTTCTGGTTTTGTGTGACAGCCATTACAGGCATTCGGCGTGCCGATCTTCACGGTCAAGTCGGGACGCGGCACGCGTAAACTGTGATCGCGGCGGGGATCGACGACCATGTACTTTTTCGACGGCATGTGGCATTCCACGCAAGAAGCACCGTCGGTGCCGATCTTGTGATGATGGTGGTTCGGGCCGTCGTATTTCGCCGGCAAATGGCATTGCGTGCAGAGCTTGTTCCCCTCGAATTTTAATTTTGTCGAGTGCGGGTCGTGGCAATCGGTGCAGCGGACTCCTTTGCGATACATCAGGCTTTGCAGAAACGAACCGTAGACGTAGACCTCTTCGTCAATTTGTCCGTCGGCGTGATACAGATGATCTTCGAGCAATGATAAATTGAAATGGTCGAGAAACTTCTCTCCCGGTTGGAAACCAGGATGAATGTGTTGTCGGTGCGAATGGCAGGGAGCGCAGGTCTCTAGCTGCGCGCGTGCATTGGGACCTTTGAGCTTAGCCAATCCGTATCCGTAATGGCGGTCCCAGAACAGGGAACTCGAATTCGCCAACTCCTCATGAATGCTCCCCGGTCCATGACACGCTTCGCAACTGACGTCCATTTCATGAAACGAATAGTTATGCGTATCGGTTTTGACGTCGTAATTTTTGGCGAAATTGGTCGAATGACAGTCGGCGCACATGTGGTTCCAGTTTTGCGCGGACCCGGTCCAGTGCAACGGATCGTCCGGTCCGAAGGGGGCATCGGGATTGGCGTAATACCAGCGTTTCTCCTCCGTGTCCCACGTGACCGGCAAAACCTGGACTTGGCCCCGCTCCAACTCGGTTAGGTATTGTTGGAGCGGATGGTAGCCAAAAACATATTTGACTTGAAACTCCGCTGTCTCGCCGTCGGGGCCTTGGGTTTCGACGAAATAATCGTCGCCGCGACGCTGCATTTTGGAAACGATGCCGTGATGTTCCAGTTGCGTGTCATTGAAGTCGCCCAAGACGAATTCCGGCGTCGCCAAGTCCATGGCCAAATCGTGATCCGAGCCTTGCCATTTTTTGTACTCCGAGGAATGGCATTCGATACAGGACTGCCGGCCCACAAAAGTCGCGGTGCGGCCCTCCGGCAAGGTGACATACCAATCCAGCGCCGGCCACGCGATGATCGCCAAGATGGCGACGGCGAGAATCAGTCCTATCCAAATCCGTTTCTTCATTCCGGTCTATTTTCCGATTTGGGTGAATCAATGTTGTTCGGTGCGGTTAGCGACTGCGACTATCTGAGGAGGAGGCTAAAAAACCGTCCATGCGCCCATTCATGATTGTGGAGCATCCTGGCGGGAACAACAACCCAAGCGTCCCAGAGTGTGAAGAGCGAGAATTACCGCTGAGGGCCTGCTGGGGCGGACATTTTTGCCGCATGCTTTACCTAGGGCGCTCATCCTTTACAATCCGGGAAACAGATGCTGTTTCTGCGTTGATCTCAGACTCCACGAATTCCCCGATACGGATAGATTGCTCCCGACGATGTCGCAAAATCCCAAAGTCATCCTGAGCGCCTTCGCCGACGAAGGTGCCGTGTCCAAAAAGGCCATTGAACAAATGGCCACGTTGTCCGCCTTGGGGCTGGAATACTACAGCCCTCGTTTCGTCGATGTTTCCGGCGAAGTCAAAAATGTGATGGCGCTGACCAAACAGGAAATCAAAAAACTCAACAAACTGCACGCCGATTACGGCATGCACGTGACGAGCATCGGTTCGCCGATCGGCAAGGTCAAACTGCTGGATGTCGACGATGGATCGCACAATAAGTTCGTCCCCTTCAAAAAATATCTGGCCTCTGACGTGAAAACGGCAATCGACCGCGCCAATCAATTGGACACCAAATTGATCCGCGGATTCTCGTTTTATCATCCCGCCGGGACCGATCCCGCTGAGCACGTTGATCAAGCGGTCGATCAACTCGCGCAAATCGTCGAAGCCTGTGCCGCGGGCGGCGTGATCTTCGGGTTAGAAGTTGAAGCCAATCTGATCGGACAGAACGGGCGGCTGCTGGCCGAGTTGTCGCGGAAAGTCAACAGCCCGCACATGGTCTGCATTTTCGACGGAGGCAACCTCGCCTGCCAGAATCTCACACCGGTCGAATGTTTTGATGAATACCAGGCCATGCGTAAGCACATCGGCTGGATGCACATCAAAGACTACGCCGTCGACCCGACGTTGTCCTGGACCGGCGTTGTCGATGAAGAACGCTTGAAAAACTTTGTGCCGGCCAATGTGGGGGACACCGGTCACGAAGCGATCTTGCGAGATTTCCGCGAGCATGTCACCAAGCTCGACAAAAAAATGAAGAAGCTGGGAGTCCCCGGCGTCTTTTTGGAATTAGAACCGCACCTCAAAGGGGGCGGACAATTCGGCGGATTCAGCGGACCAGACGGTTTGGGCGTCGCTTGCCGCGGACTTTGTTCGGTATTGGATTATGTCGGCATCGATTATGAATTACGCGGCTTCGAACACATCCGCACTGCCCGTGGATTTTGAGAAGTTTTAACACCCCACTCCCTACGAAGGACGGCGCGCTAAAATAGCGTCGCCGGAAATTCATGGCATTTACGCAAGATACGCTCGAAAAAATTAAATTGGTTTGCCCCAAGACCAAGGCAGACCTCGTGCTTGACGGGTCCTTATTGGTGAGCGCGGATCCGCAGTCGCGGCTGCGTTACGAAGTGAAAGACGATATCCCCATTATGCTGGTCGACGAAGCGGTCGAGTTGTCGACTGAAGACTGGTCGGCCGTGATGGCGCGGCATCAGCGCGATCCACAAACCGGGAAACCGCTCGAAGCCACGTAATCCCTCGGCGTCCAGAACAAAGGAAAGCCGCGATGAGACTTCCGCATTCGAACTCAGGTTGCCGCCACCAATTCTCATCCTGGGCGCTGTTGGCGGTCCTCGTGACCGTGGGCTTGGCCAGCGACTTGCGAGTCGCCTGCGGCGACGAACCGGCTGCTAATAAGGATGCGACAAAACCGGGGGAGCGTTACTCGTTTCGCAAGGACCACGATCCCAACGGCATCGGCAAGTTCTACATGGATCGTGAAATCGCTCACGTCATGGGCTTTGCCGGGATGCCCTGGTTGGAACGGGACGAACGCGAGGAAGAAGAAGCCACCTCAAAATTAATTGAGGCGCTGCAACTCAAACCCGGCATGGTGATCGCCGATATCGGCGCGGGGAGTGGAGTGATCTCTGTCTTCATGGCTGAGAAAGTCGCCCCCCAAGGTAAGGTTCTAGCAGTCGACGTCCAACAGAAAATGCTCGATGCCCTCAAAGCAAAATGCAATCGGCTGGGCATCAAAAACATTAAGCCGGTGCTCGGTAAAACAAAATCACCGCAATTGCCCCAAGCCACTGTCGACTTGGCGATCATGGTCGACGTCTACCACGAATTCGATTTCCCCTACGAAATGGTCCAAGGGATTTCCGCAGCGATGAAACCGGGCGGACGCGTGGTGTTTGTCGAGTACCGCAAGGAGGACACCAGCGTGCCGATCAAGCGGGTCCATAAAATGAGTGAGGCCCAGGTCAAACGAGAAATCGGCCTGCCGGAGCATCAATTGAAGTGGTCCAAAACCATCGACGTTTTGCCGTGGCAGCACATCATCGTGTTTAAGAAACAAAAACCGAAATCGTAACTCGGTCGCACGATTCAAACGCCGACAGTTTTGAGGGGATGCGCCGCGAGGAATTCACGAATCCGCGGGATGAGCTTCTCATGGGCATCCTCAAACACATAATGCCCCGCTTCGGGAATCCGCAACGTTTCGGCATCGGGGAAGAAATTTAAAAACTCCTCTAAGAACTGCGGCGTAAAGCACCAGTCTTTCTCTCCCCAGGGAAATAGCACCGGGTATTCACGAAACTGCTGCAAACCTTCTTCGATCTGCTTCAACGTGCCATAGCTGGGATGCTGCTTTTTGAGCGGAATATCCTCCACAAACCGCAACGTGGCGATCCGGTCGGCCCAATTGCCGTAAGGGGCCAGAAATCCGGCGCGGACTGCGCGCGTCATTCGTTCGTGTTTCTCCACAGCCATCGAAATCGCCGCGCGGGCAAACGCATTCATGCCGCGAATGGCGAGCGTGCCGAAGATTGGAATACGGCAGATGGCAATTCGCAGCGGAATCGATGTTGAACGAAACGCTGCTGTGTTCATCAGCACAAACCGCGAAAACCGCTCAGGCAATCGAGTGGCGGCGCCCATGCCGATCGCGCCACCCCAGTCATGAGCAATCAGCGTGGTGTTGTTCAAATCGAGCGTGTCGATCAAACGGGTCAGATTGGTCACATGTTGGTCGAGCGTGTAAGGGTAGTCCTGCGGCTTGTCGGAAAACCCGCAGCCAACATGATCGACCGCTACGCAGCGATAATCGGCCGAAAGGTCCTTGATCAAATTCCGCCAAGCAAAGCTCCACGTCGGATTGCCGTGTACGAACAACAACGTCTCGCCCGTGCCTTCATCGAGATAATGATAGCGCGCACCGTCGAGGTCGAGATAATTCGACGCAAACGGATATTCCGATTCAAAACCAGCACGTGAATTCATAACGGCATCAATAACTCAACAAAACCCGCTCGGCAAACAACTGCGAAAGAGTCTATCAACTTCCCAGGGCCACGTCGCGTAAGACGTCACTCAACGCGGTCGTGAAATCCTCAATCACCCGCCGGTCGTGCGCCCACGACAACGTAATCCGCAGACGAGACGTCCCGGGCGGAACACTGGGCGGGCGAATGGCTCCCACGAGAAACCCCCGCTCCTCCAGCGCAGCGGCAGTCTGCACCGCCAATTGAGGGTCATCCAGCAGAATCGGAAAGATAGGGGCAACGGCCGCGGGAATGGTTGCAAAGCCTTCCGCGATCAGAGCGGCACGGAAATCTGTGCACCGTTGGAGCAACTCCGCGCGTCGCTGCGGTTCCGTTCGGATGATATCGACTGCCGCACATGACGCCGCACAAACCGGCGGAGGCAAGGCTGTGGAGAAGATTTGGGGCCGCGCGCGATTCCATAGCCATTCAATCAGCGATTGAGAGCCACTGACAAATCCGCCGCTCGCTCCCACCGCCTTGCTCAACGTCCCTACGCGAAAATGCACACGGTCTTCGACGCCCGCGAATTCTGCAAAACCTTTCCCCTGTGCCCCGAACACGCCCGTCGCGTGCGCTTCATCAATCATCAACATCGCATCGTGCGACTCGGCCAATTCGCACAAGTCGGCCAGCGGCGCCGCATCGCCATCCATGCTGAAGATGCTATCCGTGACGATCAACCGTCGGCGGACCGACGATGCTGCAGACAATGCTTCGCCCAAAGCACTGAGATAATTGCGGTCGTAAATCGTTAAGGCCGCCTTGGACAATCGGCAGCCGTCCACCAAACTGGCGTGGTTCAAACGATCGGAAAACACTGCATCCTCGCGACCAACGACGGCGACAATCACCCCCATATTGGCGGCAAAACCGGTCGGAAACAGTAGCGCCGACTCGGTCCCCTCGAACTGAGCCAGTTGCTCTTCCAGCCGCGCGTGCCATTGTGTTCGTCCGCAGATCAATGCACTGGCTGTGGCCCCGGTCCCCGCTTCCGCAGCGGCCTGTTGCGCGGCGGCGATTACCCGGGGATCTTGCGAAAGACTCAAATAGTCGTTGCCGGCGAAATTCCACATCTCCCGGCCATCGATGCGGCACCGGCCGCCCGGCAAAGGTTCGACCATCCGCCGTCGCCGCCGCAAACCACGACGCTCAATCTCGTCTAACTCTTCATTGATCCAGGGCAACGCATTGGACATGTGAAAACGCGATTCCCGGCCGACACAATCGCGGCGCGAACAATAAAAGAGTGACTGGAGGACGTACCGTTATGCAAGCGAGATCAAGTGATTGCTCAATTGCTCATACCCGGTTTCGGTAATGAGGTAGTTGTGTTCGATGCGAATGCCGCCGATGCCTTCGACATACAGGCCTGGCTCCAACGTCACCACATCGCCGGCAACTAAAATATCTTCACTTTCCGGAACCAAAATCGGTGGTTCTGGATGCGCCAAGCCGATGCCGTGCCCGGCGTGATGGTTGAACGTGTCGCCGTAGCCGGACTCTTTGAGGGGCCGCTCAGTGGCCGCATGCACATCCTTTGCAGCGGCGCCGGCCTTGAGCGCTTTTTCGCCGCTCTGCATGGCCGCTTGGCATAACTCCATCAGCATGGTTTGTTCATCGCTGGGGGACCCTACGCTGAGCACGTTGGTGAAGTCGCCGCGATAGCCGTCGATAACGACCGAAAAATCCATCAGCATCATATCGCCGTCTTTAAGGATTTCTCCGGTCGGCAATCCGCCCGCCTTAAACTGCTTGGGATTGGTGACGCGAAAATCACCATAGAGAATCACCGGGCGTCCTGCGTCCTCCATGGCGGCTGCGTGAATTTCGCAATAGACGTCAAAATCGCTGATCCCCGCACGCACAATTTCGCGCGCCCGCGCATGGCCCGCTTCGCCGGCACGGATGGCGGCCCGCATCAGTTCCAATTCGTCCGGTTCCTTTTGCCGCCGCAAACGACGCAGTACCGATCCCAGGTCAATCGCTGGACGTCCTGAACCAACGGCATCGGCGATGCGTTCTTGTACGGAATGCCGTTCGCGATCAGGCGAAAGCACTTCCCAAGCGGCTAACGGCAACCATTCCGCCTCGACCGCGCCGTTGCGGCCGAGAATGTGTCCATCAATCGCTTCCAGCGCCTTGAACAACGCATGGTCCCGGTTGATGACCGCATGCTGGTGGTTATACCACGTTTCTTCGATCACCCGATCCACGAAATGTTCGCCTGCGGCGGAGCGCACGGTGAAATTGTCGGCACAGAGCGTCGCTGTTCCACCCCGTTCCAGTAACAGCAACCCCCGTTCGCCTCCGGAAAAGCTATACGGGTTCACCAGAAAATTGCTGAGGTAGTACACGTGGCGCGGATCCGCCACCAACAACCATTCCACGCTCTCCGGCACACTCGCCCACAACCGAGCCCGCCGCGCTAAACATCCCGCTTTGGTTAACATCATTTTTTCCTATTCAGGAGGCCGTCGACTGTAGGCCTGAGGCGTGAGGTGACAGGCTTGAGGATGCGCCATCGTAAGCCAATCTCGCAACAACCTGACACTTCTGTTTCTCTGGCCACCGGCCACTCGCCACCGGCCACTTTTTATCAGTCATACCCCTTCGACGCCAACCAACGTTCGGCGTCGAGGGCCGCCATACAACCGGTTCCAGCAGCTGTAATCGCCTGCCGGTAGTAATCGTCCGCGACATCCCCGGCAGCGAAGACTCCTTCGACGCTTGTGTAGGTTCGTTGCGGAGTCGTCCAGGTGAGATAGCCTTTGTCGTTCATCTCCAACTGGCCCGCCAAGAAGTTGGTATTAGGCGTGTGGCCAATAGCAGCGAAATAACCTGCAGCTTCCAGCTCTTCTGTTTTTTCCTCATCCGTCGTGCTGCGGAGCCGGACGCCGGTCACCCCGTCGTTATCGTTGCCAAGTACCTCATCAACCACGGTGTTCCATTTGACGTCGATTTTTTCGTTGGCCAAGACTCGATCGGCCATGATTTTGCTCGCGCGGAATTCATCGCGGCGATGCACGATGTAAACCTTGCTGCCGAATTTCGTCAAAAACGTCGCCTCTTCCATCGCGCTGTCGCCGCCACCGACGACCACCAACGGCTTGTCACGAAATCGTGGAATCGCACCGTCGCAAACCGCACAGGCGGAGACGCCCATGTTTTTGAATCGTTCTTCCGAATCGAGCCCCAGATAGTTGGCGCGGGCTCCGGTGGCAATAATCACCGAGAGCGCTTCGACCTCCGCACCTTCCAGCGACTTGAGTTTGAACGGATGCACCGAAAAATCGACTTCTACGATGTCGTCCGTCACGACTTTTGTGCCGAAATTCACGGACTGCTGCCGCATCAGTTCCATCAACTCCGGCCCACTGACCCCTTCTTCGAGGTGCGGGGCCATGTATTTGCGTTTCGACTCGTCGATCGAGTTGTCGAGGTAGCCCCCCAGATCGCCGGCAGGAAATCCGGGGTAATTCTCGACCTCGGTGGTGAGGGCCAATTGCCCGAGCGGCAACGTCCCTTGCAAGCGGTTCTCTTCGGTCACCGCCCCCTCGTAAACAACCGGTTCGAGATTGGCGCGTGATGTATAAATGGCGGCCGCCCATCCGGCGGGGCCGGAGCCGATAATGACTACGCGTTCAGCCACGTGGTGTATCTCCCCAAAAGTCCTTGAAACTCGCTCATTTTTTTCAAAATCCTTGCGCGGGGAATGATACTCCACCAGCGGGCGCGAGGACAACCAGCATCAGCATTTCGCCGCAACACAGCTTCCAAAGCTGCGATTGGACAATTGGAAAAGCGTCGGCCCAGAGGTCTCAATCGCGAAACCAACCGATTTTGGCGCGATTTTTGTAATACACCGTGCCGAGCTGATGCATGACCACGATGGAGACATAAACCAGCAGCAGTGCCGAAATCGTGTGAACGAATAAAATGATCAACAGGCTTTCCGGCCCCAGCATGGCCATGATCACGGCGCTCAAAAAGAAATAGACGACAATCACACTGGCTGAGAGCAAGCAACAGGTTAAATATTGCCGCGGCAATTTGAAAATCGCCCCGAATACATACAGCGGATTGGCGGCTAACACTGAATTGAATAACGTGGCGGCCAGCAAGGCCATAGGTGAGTAAAACGCACCGAGAAGCAGCAGGATTTCGCTGACTTCCGCTGGCGTATCCCAGGCAAACCACCACCGGAGCAGGTGAAATCCCCACCAGGGAGAGAATCCCAAGACAATGGCTCCACACCAAGTGACCGCATCTTGAAGCATGTCCTCACCGGAGGATGTTTCAGGCAGTTCGCTGTCCCCTCCGGCGGCAACGCGGACGACTTCGCTCAAAAAATGGAAAAAATATCCCGCAGCGATCAACAGCACGAAAAGTCGAGCGATGTTGGCAACAAGCGACGGGATCGGAATCGACATCATGATTGCGACGAACGCAAAGCCGATTCCCCATCCCAAAAGCGTGAATTTGTTTTCGTCCAGGAAGGGGAACTGGAAACTGGCCAGCCATGGTCGCTGGGAACGTCGCTTTTCCCGCGATGCCGACCGCCAAGCGGAGGGAGCGGCGATCGATGTCGGCGGCTCACTCGACCGGGCCGCCCGGTATGTCGATTTGGATCGCTTCCCGGCGGAACGCTGAGACGTGTCCATTCGTACAGAAACCAGATCGTCACTGAGGGGAGTTCTGCCGTCGACAGAATAAGCGTCAGCATCTTCGCCAAGCTTGGGAACCAACGTCTGCTCTTCACAGGCTGGACATCGAACGACCTGACCGGCGCGCTGGTCGGAAACTCGTAACCGAGAACCGCAGTCACAACGAAATTCGATGGTCATCGGCGGCCTTTGAGCTGAGTATGATCGATTCACAAAAGCGACTGGTTTTAAGAACCCGCGAGCGAGCGAATTCGCCTCTCTTAAAACGCAGAATCCACAGATCAGGATCAATCAATAGCTCACCCGGCTACGAGATTTCCGGACAAGATTTGAAGGCACAAAGAAAAAGAAAACGTTCCGCACAACAAGGTGCGGAACGTTTTCCAGTGTACCAATGGCGGAAGTGCGGGCCAACGCTTACCACCACGGCGGTGATTATATAAAGCATTAATGATGCCAAATCGCACCGTTTTGAGTCAATGGACGTAAGTCATCATACTCAAAAGACATATATCCTGGGTGAACGCGACTGTGGATACGGGCACCGGCAAGGATCGTCCCATAATAAAACACCGGGCGGAATCGAGCGTATCATTTTGCGCCATTTGCATTGTATCGCAACACACGCCCCAACCCCCCTGTGCCCGCTGCTTTGTGCACATACCCTGTGCTCAGTCGGATCTGTCGAGCTACTTTTTCTCTTTTTTGTCGATCTCAGCGAACGGATTGGCGACCGAATCCCCTTCTGATTTCTTGTCCGACTTCGAGGCGGTGGATGCCCCGCGTGAACGTTTGCGGCCGCGCTTGGAGCCATTCTCCTGAGTCGCAAAATACTTTTCGGCGTTCAACGGCTTCTCCAGATTGATCTCGACAGCAGTCGCCTTAAAACGACCACGAGTTGGCCTACCAGTCAACACGACATCCGCTCCCGGAACAATCAATGCGTGGTTAGCCGATTCGATATTGACCTTATAGCCTTCCTCCAACTGCACGATGCCCGGACCACCGCGTCCAACGTTGATTGTCATCTGCTCTTTATCCAGCTGAGCGATCACCCCCATCACCTCGAGGACCTCAGCAGTCTTGCCCTTTTTGACACCGCGAAACCGCGAGCCATCCAAGTAGACTTTGAATTCCTTGCCGAACAACTTCTTATCTTTGCTTTGGTAAGCCTTCGTGTAGACGACCGCCCCGGGTCGTAGAAAGCCAGAATCCCCGGCTCCCTTGATCATTAAGGGCGTACGCGTTGTGAGCAGTTGCTCGACGGTTTCCCCGTTCTCCGTCTCGATCGACAACACCAGCGTGCGGCCTTTTTTCTCGACGGATTTTATTTTTCCAGCCAGCGTATTTGCTGGATCGGGCTTTGTGGTCTTATCTTGAGCAAACGCCGACTCTGCAGCCAACAGTGCTAGTGCGACCAATCCGACCGCGATTGCGCTGTACCGCATCGCCTGCCCTAGGTTATGGGATCGCAGCATCATCTGTGCTCCTGATGTGATAATAAACAGGTCTGCTAGCCTGCTGAAGCGGGCATGGCGAACCTATGTGACTTCGGAGACCTCGTTCGTTAGGATACACGGGTTGAGTGCCGACGGCAATCATTTTCCATGTGGCGACATGAATCCCCCGGGAATCGCCGCGACGGATGGATTTTGAGATCACCCAAGATAAAAAAGACGCGACCCGATGACTACAGATGCTGACAACGGCGGACAGCCCGCTTCCCCTTGGACCGTACCTCAATTTTCAGCGGCAAAACAACAGGGCCGTAAGCTCACGGTGTTGACGGCGTACGACTTCACGTGGGCACAGCTCTTGGATGAAATTGGCATCGATGCCATTCTTGTCGGCGACACGCTGGGCATGGTGGTCCAAGGCCGGAATTCCACATTACGGGTCACGGTCGAGCAGATGATCTACCATGCGGAGATGGTTGTCCGCGCGGTCAAGCAGGCGTTGGTCATCGTGGACATGCCGTTCATGTCGTTTCATGTCAGCCCCGAACAAGCGTTGGAAAACGCCGGACGGTTGATCAAAGAAACAGGCGCAGCAGCAGTCAAGCTCGAGGGGGGGGTCAACCAGGCGGGCACCATCGCAAAATTGACGGGCGCTGATGTGCCGGTGATGGCTCACGTCGGGCTCAAACCACAATCCGTACTCTCAATTGGCGGCTACAAGGTGCAGCGTGACAAACAACCGTTGCTGAACGATGCCTTAGCAGCGCAAGATGCGGGAGCTTTTGCGATTGTTTTGGAGTGCGTTCCACGGGAAATTGCCGCTGAAATCACAGCCACGTTGACGATTCCCACAATCGGCATTGGCGCCGGCCCGGATTGCGATGGGCAGGTTTTGGTGACCAACGACATGCTGGGGTTAACCCCCGGATTCGCACCAAAATTTCTCAAAAAGTACGCGGACCTGCGAAGCATTGTCGACTCATCGGTGCGGAATTACATTCAGGAAACTCGTGACAATTCGTTTCCTGACGATACGCACAGCTTCCATGAGTAATACCGGTCAGCAGAGGGACGCGTCATTTCGAGCTGTCTCACAAAGTGTTAATTGAGCTGCAATTCCGCCTCTTGTGTTTGCAGGTACAGGATCTCTTCCCAGTAGTTCAGTTCGCCATCCGTGGAAGTCATGCCCAAGCGGACGTATTCGTCGGTGATCTCCACCACGGTTAAGGTCAAGTTTTTGCCAAACTGAATCGATTCGCTTTCAGCACGTGAGATGACTTGCATCAACCAGCCTCTTGAATCTGAATAAGAGTCGAAAGAAGAAATCAGAAAACACGCATCGAACGTCATGCGTTGGTGTCCCATTTTGTCGAACAGTCCTCGGAAGAGCAAGCTCCAAAACGTCGGATTATGGATGAAAAAAGTCTTTGTATTTTTAGGAATCGATACTTGACAAATTACGTTTGCGCGCACCCAAGTGATGAAACAACAGCCACGTGACGTGGTATCATATTACCAAAGCTGCGAAGTAGAGAACGGAATGAACCCGACCGGACAACTGTGAAATTTCAATCTCAAAACTAAGTCGCGGCGCTTGTGATTACGCAATGCTTTGACGCCTCAACCAGAACCGATACGCTATGAAAAAACTTGTCATCTTTCCGCCCGTCGACGATCTGCGTCTGCAACGAATTCAGGATGCGGCGCAAGACATGGTTGTTGTGAATGCAGCCGATCAAGCGACCGCCGACGAAGCAATCGTCGAGGCAACCGCGTTCTTCGGAAAGCTGACACCACAACTGTTGGCACGTGCAAAGCAGTTGGACTGGGTGCAGTCACCGACCGCTAGTTTGGAGCATTACCTCTTTCCAGAATTGGTCGCGCATCCTTGCCAGTTGACAAATATGCGGGGCTTGTTTTACGACGTCATCGCCGATCACGTGCTCGGCTACGTGCTGATGTTCGCGCGCAATTCCCATATTTATTTGCGGCAACAAATGCAATCTCGGTGGGCACCGGTCGGTGGAGAAGAAGCCCGGGCCGATTTTGTGAACGGGCCGGGGCAAGTCAATGCCATTGACCGCGGCGCACTGCATCTGGCTGATTGCACGCTGGGGATTGTCGGCGTGGGGAGCATCGGTGGTGAAATCGCTTGCCGGGCCCGCGCCTTTGGCATGCATGTGCTGGGCGTCGATCCGGTCCGCCGTGAGATCCCCGATGTCCTGCCGGAAATATGGCCGATCCGCCAACTTCCCGACCTGTTGGCCTCCAGTGATTTTGTGGTAATCGCCGCCCCGCACACGCCGGAGACAGAAAAACTTTTCTCGACCGAACAGCTTCAGCAAATGCGAGACTCGGCCTATCTGATTAATATTGGACGCGGTGCGATTGTCGACTTGGGGGCGCTGACCACCGCACTCGAGGCAGGACAGATTGCCGGCGCAGCACTGGACGTGTTTGAAGTCGAACCGCTCCCCGCCGACCATCCGCTGTGGGGCATGGAAAACGTACTCATCACGCCGCACGTCGCGGCCGCCTCGCCGCGCATCGCCGAACGACATACCGAAACATTGTTGGAGAATATTCGCCGTTACATCAACGGTGAAGAGTTCTTGACCCCGGCCGACAAAGAGAAGTGGTTTTGAGCGAGCGAGGTTGAATGACCGGCCTGTCAGCGGCGGCGACGCAGCACGATGAAGTAACCGTCAGTGCGATCAGGTAACAATTCCCAGGTTTGCGGATTGTCGCGAAATTCCTTGACCTCACTCGGCAGCTTGATGTTGCTGTAGCGATGCCGCGTATCAATCACGATGTAATCCGTGTCATCCGGGACGACGGGGCGGTAGTCGCTGTAGTCATACGACCGCGCGTAATGCGTGAAGCGTGGATGCACGAAATCGGTCGAGGCGACTTTTGATTCGGCGGGGATTTGCTCGATCACTTCCGCGAATTTCTCAGCCCGTTCACCCGGCACGTACCAGCGCTCCCAATAATAGGCGGATGCGGGGTCCCAAAATGCGATTCCCGTCGGCCCGACACTGAAAAACAATCCCGTACACAACGCGCAGGCGAATGCCCACCGCGGCCGAAATCGTGCAGTGGTCGTCAGCGATGCGGCCGCTGCCCAGAAAAGAATCGGTATCAACGGCGCATGGAAGTGGTGTTGCGTATCACGGGCAAGTTGATTCAGGCACAGCACACCAAACAACGGAGCCGCCACCGCCAACCGCGTGGGAGACAATAACGGCAATCCGCCGAGCGGCAACAACAAATACAGCGCGAACAGCAAATTGCCCGGCGTGAACAGATACCCGGCCACTCGCAGTGGATGGATAAAGACATTGCGCACCATTTCGCCGGGCGTTGCGCCCAGATCTTCGGGGAAATAACGCACGTAATGCACATCGCCGCCCCGAAAGTAGGGGATGGCGAATTTGATCACCAACATCAAATATAGCACTCCAAACAGTGCCATACATCCTCCCAGCCACCAGAGCCGTTTGCGCGGGAGAGGATGGTCCGCCTCCGCCTGCCGGTGTAGGGCGATCCATATCCCCAGCGGGGCGAGAATCATCGCGTAGTCTTCTTTGGCCGAAAGAGCAACGGCGAGTAACAACAGCATCGTCTTAACACGCCCGCGCTCCCATTGATCAAGCGCAAAAAGTATCGCCGGTACGCCGAAACAAATCGGGCGGAACGTTTTGAAGTCGATTTCGATATCCAAAAAATGCAGCGGAAAATAGAGCAGGTACGCGCCGGCGAGCAGGGCGGCACCACGGCGCGAACCGGAATGTCGCCGCCCGATGAAAAATACCGCCAACGCCCCGCTGGCCAAGGCAATGGTTTCGCACAACTCTAACGTCAGATGCGAACGCCAGATGAGATACACCGGCAACAACAACACATGCACGACTTGGATATGCTCGCCCAAAAACAGACGAAACTCCGGCGGCTGCCGCTCGGTGTTGTAATCCAGAAAGCTGCGAAAGCCTTTGCCGTGCGTGAGATTCCAAAGATGCTCTTCGTACATCGCTGAATCGCCGTGTGGCGTTTGCAGCCCGTAATACAGTTGCCGGTTCATGGCGAAGAAACAGCCGACGAACAGTGCGATTCCCAACCACAATGCCCAGGGAACGCGCTGCGGTGGAGTGGCGTCGATGGTTTGGGAATCTTGTCGCGGCAAAGCCAATGTGAAAAATGTGGCCCCCCAACCGGCGCAGCTGATTGCCAACCAGAAGGGCGTGCTGGCGGTGACGAATGGATTCCACGTGCCACCCAGGGAGATCAGCCACAGGATTTGCCAGACAAACGGCAGCAACAACCACGGCCAGCCTCGCCAGCCCCAATAGGCGAGCGAATCGACGTATTCTTCGCCGCGTTTGCGACTCAACCAGAACGCCCCAGCCAGCCACGTAACAACGCTCGCCGTGCCATTGATCAGCAGCAAACGGAAAAAGGGAACGACCGCTGTGAGTGCATTGGCGGCGGGATTGGCTTTGACTTCGCCGCCAAAAATGCTGACGACCTTTCGCCACAGGCCGGAACTGATCATATTGGAGGAAAGCGATTGATCCTCAAGCAGCATCTGCAAGCCGATGCAATAGGCCAACGTGCCGCCAATAACCATGCCGAGCGCCCAAGAGAGACGCGGTGGTAGTGCCTGTGGTCTGGCAGGAGGATCGGACATGGAGGGTTTCGATGGATCGAGAGGAATCTTGAATGGCGGCGACCGCCCCGTTATTGATGTTAGTGTAATCCTCCCCCGTTCATCCACTCCGCTTTCAGGGAATTCCTACGTAGGCAGAAAGGCCAACCATGCGACAGCCGTTTTTTCTATTGTTTTTCAGTGCACTCGCCATCGCCACAACGGGGGTTTGTAGATCGTTTGCCGAGTCTCCCCAGGGCGTTGACATGCCGCAGCGGGGGATTTGCGCACATCGCGGGGCGAGCAATACGCATCCGGAGAACACGTTGGCGGCGTTTCGCGAGGCGATTCGATTGGGGGCGCAAATGATCGAATTCGATGTGGCGCTCACCAAGGACGGACAGCTGGTGTTGCTGCACGACCCCACGCTCGATCGCACCACCGACGGCAGCGGCCCGGTGGGGGACTTTACGCTGGCGGAACTCAAGAAACTGGACGCGGGAAGTTGGAAGTCGGCTGAGTTTGCCGGAGAACGAATCCCGACGCTTGATGAAGCCTTGAAGATCATGCCGGAGAATATCTGGCTGAACGTGCACCTGAAAGGGAATGCGGAATTGGCCGAGAAGACGACGCGACGAATCATCGCTCACGAGCGGCAGCATCAGGCATTATTGGCCTGCAACAAAAAAGCCGCCCAAGCCGCCCGTCAGGTTGATGAGGAAATTTTAATCTGCAATATGGAGCGTCAAGGCAATAACCTGCAGTACGTCGATGAAACGATCGCCATGGGGGCGGGCTTTATTCAATTACTGCGAGGGAAAACCGTTTCTCCCGACCACACGCAAAAACTCACGATGCACCACGTGCGGATCAATTATTGTTGTGTTAACGATGCGGAGGTCGTGCAGCAGTTGTTTGAAAGTGGCGTCCAGTTTCCCTTGGTCGACGAACTGGCAGCAATGCTGAAGGTGGCCGACGAGGTCGGCATCCCGCGGTTGAAACCGGTCTATCGAACGAAGTCGAAGTGATTGTGAATGTCAATCGATCCAAAGGGGCGTGCCGTTGAAAATCACCGATGTGAAAACGATCCTCACTGCTCCGGCGGGGATTCGGCTGGTCGTGGTCAAAGTGCTGACCGACCAACCGGGGTTGTACGGACTGGGCTGCGCGACCTTTACTCAACGTGCGCGGGTCGTGCAGACGGCGGTCGATGAGTATTTGCGGCCGTTCTTGCTCGGTAAGAATCCGCTCGACATCGAAGACATCTGGCAGTCGGCGTTTGTCAGTTCCTATTGGCGGAATGGTCCGGTGCTGAACAATGCCCTCAGCGGTGTCGACATGGCGCTGTGGGATATCCTGGGGAAAGTCGCCGGAGTGCCCGTCTATCAACTGCTGGGGGGCAAATGCCGCTCTGCTGTCGATACGTATCGGCATGCCTCGGGCAGTGATTTCCAAGAGGTCGAGGACCAAGTCCGCGGATTTCTACAGGCGGGTTACCGCCATGTGCGGGCGCAGGTCGCGATTCCCGGCATGGGGACCTATGGCAGTGGAGAGACGACAGGTGCAGATGATGTTCCCGAAAATCGCCGCACCGAAATCTGGGAACCACGCCCCTACGTCCGGGCGATTCCGCGATTGTTTGAGCATCTGCGGAATCAACTGGGCGACGAAGTGGAATTGATTCACGACGTGCACGAACGCGTACCGCCGATATTGGCGATGGGACTGGCCAAAGATTTGGAGCAACATCGTTTGTTCTATTTGGAAGACCCGTTTAGTCCGGAGGATGCCGGTTATTTCTCGCAGTTGCGGCAACAAAGCAGCACCCCGCTTGCCATGGGAGAGTTATTCAACAATCCGCATGAATGGATACCGTTGGTGAGCGGGCGACTGATCGATTTTATGCGCGTGCACATTTCGCAAATCGGGGGACTGACCCCCGCCCGCAAAATGGCCGCCATGTGTGAGCTGTTTGGCGTGCGGACCGCTTGGCATGGGCCGGGGGATGTCTCGCCGGTCGGGCATGCGGCCAATATCCACCTGGATTTGGCTGTCCCGAATTTTGGCATTCAAGAAGCCCACGAATTCAACCAAGCCGAGCAAGATGTGTTCCCCGGCTGCCCGGAATTGCGTGATGGATATTACGATGTGAATGATGGTCCCGGACTGGGGATCGACATCGACGAAACATTAGCAGCGAAGTTTCCGATCACCGACGCCCCGCCGTTTGACATGTTCTGGGGCAATTATCGCCGCGCGGATGGCACCAGTGTCAAACCGTAACCTCACCGCCGTTCGTATCCTCCTGACGCCAAGTTCGATACAATCAAATAACACCGTATTCTTTTGTCGGTTGTCAACTTGATTCGAGGTGTCGTTAGTTATGTCAGGCTCAAAGGCAATTGGTTTCATTTTGGTCGTGGGCACATTTTGTTGTGCCGGATGGACTGGCTCTCCGCACGGCGATCTGGTGAGCACGGTTTCCGCAGATGATGCAGCCGACGCATGGGGCGACCTGAGCGGGCAATTCGTTTACGGTGGTGAACCGCCGGTGGCCGAAGCATTGGAACTCAACAAGGACGCCGAATTCTGCGGGCCGTTCGATCTGCATTCAGAGCAACTACGGGTCGATAAAGAGAGTCGCGGCATCGCCAACGTCGTGATCTGGCTAGAAATGCCGCGACGTAAGACGCCGCCGATTCATGAGTCGTATGCCGAATCGGCCAAGGCGGATGTCTTGTTGGCCAACAAGGATTGTCGATTCGTGCCACACGTAACAACGCTGCGAACCACGCAAATATTGTTGATTAAAAATGACGACAAGATCGCGCATAACACAGCTGCGTATTTGAAGCGGAATCTGCCGTTTAACGCTGTTTCTCCCCCCGAAACCGAAGACCGCCGCTCGGCGCGCCGTGTCGAGCGGGCGCCGGCGAAGGTCAGTTGTTCGATTCACGCTTGGATGACCGGTTGGCTACTCGTTCAAGATCATCCCTATATGGCTGTCACCGACAAGGAAGGCCGCTTTACGATCAAAAACCTCCCGGCCGGTGAATGGACGTTTCATGTGTGGCACGAAGTCCCGACCGACGTCACGGCAGCCTCCCAAGGCGACGCGCCACAGACCTGGAAAAAAGGCCTCGTGACCGTGACGGTCAAGCCGGGCGAGAACGATTTCGGCCAGTGGACGGTCGATCCGAAACTATTTCAATAGCCGTGCGCTTTGAAATCGGGGCCGCTTCGCTCTATTCTCATACGACCTACCCAGGCAGGTGCGTTGCGTTGCGCGCCTGACAAGAAATTTTTTAACCAATTCACGCAACAGGTGGTCCGCTGATGAAGATGTTTCCGCGTATGACGCTGGTGTTCTCCGCACTGGCTTTGACAGTTTCTATTTTGAGCACCACCGGCCGTGCGGCGGAAATTGATGAATCGCCGCTCGCCATCCGCGCGACACAGGCATTCATCGATTTGGAGTTTCGGCGTCCGATCGTAATGACCTACGCCGGCGACGGCAGTGATCGCGTTTTTGTTGCCGAACAAGAAGGGGTGATTCGCGTCTTCAAAAACGATCAGGACGCCACCGAGTCGAGCCCGTTTCTCGACATCGAGTCCAAGGTGGTCTACAAGGACAACCAAAACGAAGAAGGCCTGTTAGGTTTTGCGTTTCATCCCAAATACAAAGAGAACGGCCATCTATTCGTGTATTACACAACGACCGATGCTCCGCACACCTCGGTCGTCTCCCGGTTCACCGTCTCCGCCGACAATCCTCAGCAGGTGGATCCCAAGACGGAAGTCGAAATCCTCCGCATTCCACAACCGTTTTGGAATCACAATGGCGGCACAATCGCCTTTGGGCCGGACGGTTATTTGTACATTGCCCTTGGGGATGGCGGAGCCGGTAATGATCCGATGGGGAACGGACAAAACCTAAAGACATGGTTGGGATCGATCTTGCGGATTGATGTCGACCACAAGTCCAACGGAAAGAACTACTCGATTCCCAAGGACAACCCGTTCGTGAAGACCCCCGGTGCGCGTCCCGAGATTTATGCCTACGGCGTTCGTAACATTTGGCGGTTGTCTTTTGACCGTAAAACCGGCCTGTGCTGGGCGGCGGATGTGGGGCAGGACATTTGGGAAGAAATTGACATCATCGTCAAAGGGGGCAACTACGGTTGGAACCTTCGTGAAGGGAAGCACAAATTCGGCCCCAACGGAGTCGGGCCGCGCAAGGATTTGATCGAACCGATTTGGGAATACCATCACGACATCGGCAAGTCGATCACCGGCGGACAGGTTTATCGTGGCAAGAAGTTTCCAGAATTGGTCGGCTCGTATTTGTATGCCGACTACGTGAGCGGCCGCATTTGGGCCTTGAAGTACGACGCCGACAAAAAAGTCGTGACTGCTAACCGCAGCATCAGTTGGCCGGAAGGGGTCGACCCACTGCCGGTGATGTCATTCGGCGAAGACGAACAAGGGGAGGCATATATGCTCACCCCGTCGGGTCACATTTTCGGGTTTGAGAAAGCCGAATAGGACGCGTATAAAAAATCCCCCACTCCTCGGATAAACGAGGGGTGGGGGAATACGTCTGTCACGTGTAAACCCGATTGTGCAAACCCAACGGTGCAGCGAGTCAGTTCAGCAAGGCTGCGGCTGCGGCATCTTGTTGCTGCTGCTGTTGCTTTCGTTGCATTTGTTTTTGCTTCTCCGCTTCTTGTCTTTGCTTTTCTTCGTCCGACGGTCGCGGGTTGAGCAGTTTGGAAAGGTTCTCATGGATCGCCGCAGAATCCATTCCCGGCTTGAGTTTGACGACCTGCATATTCGATTCCAGCGGTGCCGCCGATGTCTCAAGTTCGTTGATCATGAGTCCCACGTTGTGCAAAATGGCCTCCGTGGCTGAGACGATCAACGTATTCGTCTTGGGGTCGACCCCGATCGACAAGTCCCCCTTGAAACGGCCTTGGCTCAATTCATCCTTGTCATCGTCGCCATAATAGTCGGCGTAGCGAATGTTAGTTTGTTTTTTCGGCTGATTTTCAAGCGCCTTGTCATTAGCGCTGAGCAGGTCGCGATAAACGTCTTTGATCGCCTCGGAAACGTCCTTAGCGCTGTTGTGTTTGAGCTTAAAGATTTGTACGTGTCGCACATTACGCGAGTTGGGCGGCAAGGCCTTGTCGTACATTTCAATTAATTCCTCAACAGTTTTCCATTGGCTGGAATCCCCGCCGCGGACCATGATCGAATTCGTGTCGGTATCGACGATGAATTTCAACTTCTTGCGCTTGGATAAACTTCGCGTTTCGTCTTTCTTATCGTTGGAACCGTAGTCGTAATACCAGTAGGGTCGACGTGGTTTGTCGTCTTCGTCCTCTTCTTTGAAGAAGTCCTCTAGATTAAAGCTGACCCAATAGGCGGACGCATATTTGAGGAAGAAGACTTTGTAAGTCTTTGGTGGCGGAGCGATGTCGACCATCAAATCTTCTAACACATCCAGTGCGGCGGGGTCGTCGCAACTGATGACGAGACGGCCATCGTGTGTGCGGCGGATCGAGATGGGAGGCGCTTCGGCTTTGCGGGTGCCCGCAGGACGTTTGGCTTGTTGATTGTCGCTCGCATCAGCTGCGGCGGCCTCGACCGGTTCTTTTGCCGCCGTCTTTTCTTCATAGAAATTCGCCAACTGCAGACGTGGTTGAATCGGCAGGGCAGCGGTCTTGGGTTTGGCCGCTGCATCCTTTTTTTCCTTAGTCGGTTCGTCTGTTTCCGGAGTTTCAATCGGTTCGGGGAGAATCAATTCGTTGGGGGCAATGTTCGGCCAAATCTTCCGCAGGCGTTCTAAGACCTTTTCGGAATCTTCGGGGGAAACCGCTTCCATCAACCGCATTTTGCTGCGGTTTTGGCCGGGAGCCCGGATTTCACCCAACTTGACCAACAACCCTTCGACTGAGTCCAATTCAATGTCGTTGGCCCACAGCAACAGGCGGTTGTTGTCCATGTCGGCATCGACACGGAATTTGTCTTCCTTTTCCTCTTTTTGATTGGACGATCCGTAGCCGCCATACCACGAATACCGCGAGCGACTGTTGTCCTTTTTCTCTTCTTCGCCGCCCATCATGAATTTGATCGAGCCGGCGACTTCGACCGCGTCTAGTCGTCGCAATTTGATCACATCAAACCGCCGGCCGCTGCCGTCGAGCTTGGCGATCAGTTTGCGGATCATCAAATGGTCGGTCATAGAGGCCTTGGCGATGATGGCTTTATTCTTTTTATCGACTTCTAATTGCGTGCCGATATCCAAGCCCCCCAGGTCTTCCAACATATTTACTAACGTTTCGGGGTCGGTCGCCGCTAAACGATAAGTCTGCATGCGGTCGATGTTGTTAAACAGCGAGTCGGCCGGATCGGCAGCCACATCGAGTGATTTGATGGCTTGCGTAATGATGGCCATTTTGTTGGGTGGTGCCGTCGCCATGATGCTGTTGCTGCGGGAATTGACAATCAGTCGCACCTCTTCGGGGGCCTTAGCACCGGCAGCCCCACCCTTTTTTTGCTGTTGTTGCTGCATGCGTTGCATCATTTGTTGCATTTGCTGCTGCATCTGCGGATTCGCGGCGCCGGAGACTTCGGCCGTGCGTTTGATCCCCAGCAGATCTTGCAATTGCACCAACGTTTCTGAGGCGCGGGTATGTTTGAGAAAGAACTCCTGCATCACTCGGTCTTGTCCGATGTCGGATTTCTCCATCAATAGATATGATTGGATCTGCCGCAAATTGGCGACCGTATCCATCGCTTCCAGACGATTGAGCGACTCCACCGCGTTCAGACGGCCATGCTCGGGGCTAATCAACGGTTTGAGTTGTTCTGCCAATTCTTTGGCAATCAACGTATCGAGCACGAACGACGTGCGGACGTATTCGTGGGGCATCAATTTGGCAAGTTCCTCGGGCGTGACCTCCGGTACAACGGCCGGGTTGAGTTCTTTGATTTTCTTCAGGCTGACCACCGAGAGCATTTCTTCATGCAAGATCATGGTGTAACCCCGCGCCAGCAGGTGGCGATTGATCACGTCGCGGGCTTCGTCGACCTCGTAACTGCGGGTTGTGACAAAATTCAAATAGTCGCCCGGCAATTCCTGCCAGTCCAAGTTGAGATGCGCGACGTCGGCCAACTCCTTGAGCACCACCGGCCAGGGAGCGCCGCGGAAGTTGAAGCGGACTTCACCGTCGCCCAGTCTCTGTAGTTTGAGATCTTCCGGCTTCGGCTCCTCATCCGGTTTGGCGGGCCGCTTTACGGCTGAGGTTCCCGGTTCCTCTTTTTTCTCGTCCGGTTTTTTGTCTTTGTTCTTGTCGTCACCCGGCTTGGATTTATCACCCGGTTTTGCTTGTCCCGGTTGAGGTTGGCCAGGCTGCCCCGGTTGCGAGGGCGTGGACCGTCGACCCCGTACTCCAGAGGGGACGACAACAGCATCTTGGGCATGACAGAGTTCGGGCAATCCGCTGAGCAACAACCCGCAAACGGCTGACAGAAATATGCGATGCATGGAGCGCATGTGAGACTACCTTTTCGTATTAGAGAACGCATTCCGAACGGTATTTTTTACCCGTATCACGCAAGTGTGAGTACTCACGGAAGAGTCGATCGACACGGGCCCTGCCTGTGAAATCACGGCGAGCAAGAAATCTCGATTTCCCATTTTATCACGCAATGACTTGGCTACAACTGCGAAATGCTCAATCGCGGACTGTTTAGGAAGATACGATTGGGAGCGGAATTTGTCTATTTTTGAGTAAAACAGGCGTAAAGCGACAGGTTTGAGGTGGTGTGCGGGATGTCCACTTCAAACTGGCGGACTAGGCTTTGAGCTTCTGCCCCAGTGACTGATCGCGGGTAATCGCTCCCCCTTTTCTGGCCACTGGCCTCTATCCACTGGCCACTCTGCACAGCCGACTACCCTGGTAAATTCCCTAGATCACGTTGCACGGATTGCAATGATTTGAGTAGAATTCACATCAATACAGCGTGATGCGTTGTGAGCCCCGCAAAGACGCGGGACGATTGCCCCCATTTTGGTTGGGAGAGACCGACGATGCTGCAAGTCGATATGGGAAACACAGGAAAGTACTGTGACGGCATGAGTCGTCGCAGCTTTGTGCAGTTGGGCGTCGCCGGCATGGCCACCGCAGGATTGGCGGACGTGTTGCGTGCCAAGGAAACTGCAGCGGAGGGTAAACAGCATCGCTCAGTTATCTTGCTGTGGCTCGACGGCGGACCGGGGCACTTGGATCTATACGATCTCAAACCGGAAGCACCGGCTGAGATTCGCGGTATGTGGAATCCCATTCCTACGAACGTACAGGGATTTGAAATCAGCGAACTGTTTCCCCAACAAGCAAAAATCGCCGACAAGTTTTCGATCGTCCGCTCGCTACATCACGGCACGGGCGATCACTTCGCCGGCGGCCATCGTATGTTGACTTCCAAAGCGATGGGTGTCAGCGGTGGGAACAATACGGGTAAATTCCCCTCTCTCGGTTCAGTGATTACGCGCGAGTTAGGTGCAAAAAGTCCGGGCATGCCCAGCTACATCAGCGTGCCGGTAGCCAGTAGCATCGGCTTGCGTCCAGGCTACTTCGGCGGAAACTGGTTGGGCGTGCAACACGATCCGTTTCAGACGGGTGGGGATCCGAACAAAGATAAATTCGAAGTCAAAAACCTGAATCTGGCGAAAGGGTTGTCTCTGTCGCGGTTGGAGGATCGCCGCGGGTTGTTGACACAACTCGACACGATTCCCCGCAACGTCGAAAAGACCGCTACCTTCGATGCGATGGATCGGTTCGATAAAAACGCATTTGAATTCGTCTCTGGAAAACGCGCGCGGGAAGCCTTTGACCTTAGCCGTGAAGATCCACGGATTCGCGATCTCTATGGACGGCATACTTGGGGCCAAAGCACGTTGTTGGCGCGACGGTTGGTCGAAGCCGGCGCGCGGTTTGTCACTTGCCATTTCGGCGGCTGGGACCATCACTGGAATCTCGAATCAGGCATGCAATCCTATTTACCGCGCGTCGACGCTGCCGTGTATGGTTTGTTCAAAGACTTGGACCAGCGCGGTCTGTTGGAAAGCACCATGGTTGTGCTCTGCGGTGAATTCAGCCGCACGCCACGGATCAACGATGGCGGCAATGGCGGTCCTCCGTTGAGTAAGGGGACGCCCGGTCGCGATCACTGGGGTGCATCGATGTTCTGCCTGATGGGAGGCGGCGGCATTCGTGGCGGGCAGATTATCGGTTCGACCGACAGCAAGGGATATCGACCGCTCACCCGCGCAGTTCGTCCGGAACATATCCACGCCACAATCTATCGTGCCATGGGACTCAACCCGGCGTTGCATCTCTTAGACCATCGCGGTCGCCCAACCCCGGTCCTGGAAGATCCCACCCCGATTTCGGAATTGCTCTAACGCCCGGCGCAAGTTCCACAATTTCAACCTTCTTTATGCGCGTCGGCGACGTTGCGAGCAACGTCGATGAGCATCGATTGTGCGATTGGTCCTTGGGCAGCGAACTTGAAAACGCGGGTGCTTTCTCCCGTAATGTCGATTTCGATCCGTAGCACATCGTCAGGCAAGACACCGGCAACGCGGTCCGCCCATTCGATCAAGCAGACGCCTCCGGCCTCAAAATATTCCTCGACGCCCAAATCCAGAAACTCGTCAACGCTGCCCAACCGATACGTATCGAAATGATATACCGGCAGCCGACCGGCGTATTCTTGGATCAATACGAATGTCGGGCTCGTGACCAACTTTTCGTCGACTTCAAGCGCCGTGGCAACGGCACGAGTCAGACGCGTCTTTCCCGCACCGAGGTTGCCTACCAAACCAATCACCGCCCCCGCTTGAGCAGCGTGCCCTACGGCGGCGCCTAATGCAGCGGTCTCTACTTCTGAATGCGACGTATACGTCCAAGTTGTCGGGAGGGACGATTCGGAGCCGGGCACAGTGGGGCTTTCTCGATCAGCGGTAGTTACGGAGAACGGAACTGTCGGCAATTATAACAGATGCTTCCAGCCTGACACCGGTAAGGGGATCACCTTTCCGGCTGCGGTGCGTAACTGCATTTCGTTACCATCAACGACCGTGCCAATTCTCGACAAGGGAATTTCTAGCGGCGAGTTGGCCAATAACCGCGCAGCGTCATCGCCTGAGACGGTAAACAACAACTCAAAGTCTTCACCGTCGGAGAGGGCGTGATCCCAAGCAGAACGACCGTCTTCCTCGGCGGCGGTTTGGGCGGCTGGGCTGATGGGGATTTCCGACTCCTCTAAAATAACTCCCACGCCGCTTTCTTCGACAATGTGCTGCAAATCCGCCGCCAAGCCGTCGCTAACATCGAGCATGGCATGCAGATCGACGGCCTCATGCAATTTCGAGGCTTCGTTGATGCGAGGCGTGAAGTCGAGGTGTTTTCCCGCCAGACTGCCGCCCAAACCTCCGGTGACAAATATCGCGTCACCTGGGCGAGCGCCGCTGCGTGTTACGGCGCCGCGGTCAGTTGTTTCACCCAAGGCGGTGATGCTGATCACCAGCGGACCTTGCCAGCTATTGGTGTCACCGCCAGCGATGGCGACGTCGAACTGGTCGGCCAACTCCTCGATGCCGGCGTACAGTTCCTCGGCCAATTTCGCGGGGACGCCACGGGGTAGGGCGAGGCTGATCACGGCTGCCAAAGGGCGTCCGGCCATTGCGGCAATATCGCTGAGATTGACCGCCAATGCCTTATGACCGATTTGTCGAGGCGTCGCCGGGGGCATCGTAAAATGCACCCCTTCCATCAGCATGTCGACGGTGACCAGGCAGTTCGCCGGATTGGGAAAGGCCAACGCTGCGGTGTCATCGCCGATTCCCAGAGGAATGCGGTCGTGGGCGCGGGTCTGTTGGCGAATCCATGCGATCAGTTCAAATTCATGCCGGCCGGTGTTCACCCGAGTGGACCTTAGCTGATTGAGATTGAAGAGAGTCTCGCCCGAATTGTAGGCCCGCACCGACGCGCTGGGAAGGACCGGTCGGCTCGGCGCATAAAAACACCGGACCCCAGCTAGCCACGGCGCTGGGATCCGGCGTTGGACGTCTTGCTGCGGCCGGTGAATCGAGGTGATGACAGTCCTCGTATCACACAGCAGAGGCAGCGACTTTCATTCGTGTGCATACCGTCTGCGACATTAATCTTGCAGGGGAAGGCTCAATGTTTTTTCGATGATTTGCTCCCCGCGAATGATATGGCACTTCACAGGTGCCATATCCGAGGCGGCTGAGTTGGCGGTTAGCGATTTGCGTTGTTGCTTGAAGGCGTACGTCACATGCGTGATCTTGTAGGCTTCCCACAACGCCAAGCCAACAACCACATCGCCGGACTTCACCCCTTTGGCAGCCGCTGGGCCGTTGGAACGGACTTCGATGACCTGTAATCCGCCCTTATAGTGTTTTTGGTATTTGTTGGGCAGTTGGTTTTGGCTGATTGTCCGGAATCGCAAACCGAGAATCCGCCAGACCATTTGTTGCGGCGTATCACCACGGTATGAAGTCGTGTCACTATTGTTGGCACGGGCGACGATATTCGTGAGAGGGCGTTCGCCGTTGCGTCCGATACGAAGTTGCAGAGCGACTTCAGCGCCATCGCGTCGTACCGTGACCGGCACTTCTTTTCCGGGATTGATTCCCAACAACGCGCGTTCGAAGTCCGCCCGATCCGACACAGCCACTTTGCCCGCTTTGAGGACTTCGTCGCCGGGCCGCAGACCCGCTTGGAATGCCGGGCTGTCGGAATGCGTTCCGCTAACAACCATCTTCTTCGATTCAGGTGACCGGACATCCTTGGTGAGCAAACCGTGGTACGTGCCGAATTTTTCATTGTCCAGCAATCGCGAAATCGTGCGACGGGCGTCATCGATGGGAATCGTGAAGCCGATCCGTTGTGCTCCGGCGCGAATGGCGACGTTGATACCGATGACTTCGCCGTCCAAGTTCACCAACGGTCCACCACTGTTACCGGGATTGATGCTGGCGTCGGTTTGGATCAGGTTTTTGTAGCCGATCTTTTCATTGACTTCGACATTCCGGCCCAATGCACTGATAATCCCGCGAGTGATCGTGTGAGTGTATCCAAACGCATTGCCCACAGCGAAGACGGTTTCGCCACGCATCAAGTCACAGGACGTCCCAAAGGGAGCGACGGGCAACGAGCGTCCGAAATCGACTTTAATGATCGCCAAGTCCTGACGGCTGTCAAAGGAGATGACGTTGGCTTTGGCTTGCGTGCCATCGATCAATTCGACGCGAATCGCGTCTTGGTCGACGTTGTGAATCACGTGTTCATTGGTAACGATGTAGCCTCGTTCGTCGACAATCACACCGGTTCCCATGCCGTTCACCTTTTTCGGCGAGCCGAACACAGGGTCTTTGGATTGGGTTTTCTCGGTGTGGATATTGACGACAGATTTTTCGACACGCTGGACCGCATTGACCAGCGGGGTACTACGGCGTTCCGATCCAACGCCGTTGTTCGCCAACCATGTCAAAAGGAGCGCACAACAGAGTCCGGTAATTTGAATCCGTGGTTGCATAAGTCGGGTTCTTCTCGGCGCGGGGGTCTCAAACCGAGGTTGCATCCAGCAACTTCCGGTTCAACGAATGGCAGCGTCATCAAACTGCAGGCGAGACTCAGATCCGTTGTATCTCGATACCAAAGGTCGGGGCGATGTCCGTTAGAATTTCCAATCGGCCAGCCAACCCAAAATTGGTTACCCTTCCGCTGCGGGGTCGGCACGTAGTGTCTGTAGCGATTAGGTAATTCGCTAATTGGGTGAATCCACATATCTCGAAACATTTTCTTCTCAAGTCAACGTTCGCTAGAATGGTGTTTTGATATGCCGACGCGGCAAAGCTCAATTCCCCCGAGATACAGCCATTCGTGCCGGCAACTCAAAACGCCTAACCCCAAACGGCCCGTTTGCAGGACCGCAACTACAAACCCGTTTCCCTCATTTGAACAGCAAAGAAACCCGCCATGTCCCGTCGCGAAAAACTCGAGGAACTATTGGCCGCGGATCCCACCGATACCTTCCTGCAATACAGTGTCGCCATGGAATATCGGTCCGAGGGTGATCTGCAGGCTGCCGAAGCACGATTTCAAACCTTGTTGAATGCGTCGCCCGACTACGTACCGACGTATTTTCGGCTAGGCGAGGTGTACGCGGAACTCGATCGGATCACCGACGCGCGCGATGTCCTGACAACGGGAATCGAAACCGCCATGCGAATCGGTGACCAGCATGCTGTCGGCGAAATGACCGAATTCCGGGCGAGTTTGGACGCTGCCGGGTAAGTCGCGCAGCTGATTGCGCGGCGATTCCTCAGAATCCCGGACCTTGACCGTCGCAGCGGCATCTCACTTTGCCCAGGACGGCAACACCTGGGAGTCGATGCCGAAAATGGGGATCACCAATAAATAGGTGACCGCTGTAATGAGCATGACGCCCAGCAGGTTCAGTAGGATGCCGTAGCGAACCATGTCGAGCACGCGAATCCGGCCCGAGCCAAATACGATGGCATTGGGGGGCGTGGCAATCGGCAACATGAAAGCGCAACTTGTGGAGACCGTTGCCGGCAGCATGAACAAACGGGGATCGATTCCCAAGCTAACAGCGGCTGCTCCCAAGATCGGCAAAAATATTTGCGTTGTGGCAACGTTGGAAGTGAACTCCGTAAGAAACGTCAACAGCAGGCAAATCCCCAGTACCATGACCAGAGGATGGCTTCCGGCAGCATATTCGGTGAACAGAGTCCCGAAATAAACAGAGAGCTCGGAATTCTCAAATCCTGCAGCAATCGCAAAACCACCTCCAAACAGCAACAGCAATCCCCAGGGAAGTCGCGATGCTGTCTCCCAATCCATCAGGAACCGCAGCTTTCCTTGATCATCGCGCCCACCAGGCAGGCAGAACATGAGCACCACCATGGCCATCACCGTGGAAGAATCATGCAGAAAACGATGCGTAAACGAACCGCCGATTTCATGGTTGGTCAACCAGTTTTCTAGCCAGGTTGCCCAACCCTCAAAGAACACGTGATCCTGAAACTGGAATTTGCCCCGCAAAACCCACAAGCAGGCAGTCATGACAAACACGCCGAACATCAGCAATTCGCCAACGGTGGGCGGTCCCAACTCCCGAATGCGGTCGCGAAAAAATCCGCGTCCCAGCGCCGCCAATTGCGGCTGCGGTGGCATTCGCAATGTCAACAAGACCCATGCGCAGAAAATCAACAGCATCCCCAACGGCACAAACGCCATCATCCATTGCCCGGCGGTGATTTCCGGTCCCTCAGCAAAATGCTGGTCCCAGACACCCAAAAAGGCGATGTTCGTCGGCGTGCCCACCAAGGTTGTCGAGCCTCCCATGCTGGCGGCATAGGCGATTCCTAGCAACAGCGCCAAGGAGAGCCGCGACAAATCGGGCCGCTCGCCCGATTCTTGCTTAGCGGATAAAACCTCTTCGAGTGATGTTAAGATGGCCAAAGCAATGGGCAGCATCAAGAGTGTCGATGCGGTGTTACTGATCCACATCGATAAAATTGCCGTGGCGCACATGAAACCAAGCACAATCCGTCGCGGGCCTGTGCCAAGTAATCGGACGATATGATAAGCGATCCGCCGGTGCAGTCCCCAGCGTTCAATCCCCAGCGCGATCATGAACCCGCCCATTGCCAATACAATGCTTTGGTTCATGTAGGCCGTGGGGACTTCCTTAGCGGGTTGAATCCCCAAGAGAGGAAACAGGGCCAACGGCAGCAAGCTGGTGGCGGCTATGGGAACGGCTTGTGTGACCCACCACATGACCATCCACAGAACAACCGCCACGAGTCGATGCGCCTCGACCGACATGCCCTCGGGGAGAGGACTGAACAACACGCCCAGGAACAGCAGCGGTCCGCACACCAATCCGGTCCGCCCTACCGGTGTCGGCATTGCCTCGTATGCATTGGAAGACATTGAGCTGCGGAGTTTCCTTATTGCGGCAGTTCGACTGAAAATTTTCGATTCTTAAGGATGAACGAACTGATGCCCTTCGGGCCGGACGGTGAGTACCGGGCAGGGGGCTTTGCGGACGACCTTTTCGGCCTCACTGCTAGTCAGCATGTGTGCAATCGCTCCGTGGCCGTGTGTCCCCATGACGATCAAGTCGATCTCATTCTCGCGAGCGAAATTGATGATCTCCACAAAGGGCGTGCCATGCACCCAGTGCAATTGGGCGTTACAGCGTTTTTTATCGTCGTCGGTCAGCCACCCTTCCATGCGCTCTTGCGCATATTGCTCGAATTCTGCTTTCGAGGGCATGGGATAACTCTCAAACATCGGCAGATATATCACCGGGTCGACGATGACGTGCAGCAAATGCAATGTCGCACCGAAACGCTCCGCCATTTCCACAGCATAGTTAGCTGCTTCGAGGCCGGGCTCGGAAAAATCGGTGGGCAACAGGATATTTTTCAGTTGGATCATGGCGTTCATTCAAACTCGCAAGGCCGTTTTTTTTCACGCAAACGTTCCGACACAATACCACGGCGGGAATCAGGCGACCAGTCGGTTTGTCGCGCCGGGGGCTGCTGAACGTATGGCTGTTTGCAGATACGGCGGTGCGGATTTTTCATCGAGTTTTGTACTGCTCACCTCGTTGATAATTCCCTCAAAATCGCTTAAAATCGGCATTGTTGCCATGTCGGTTTTTCGCCGAACCAGCTGAGCGAAACCCGCGTCGCAAGTTATTTTGTAGAAAAGGGTTGCGAAACACGTCTTTGCTGAAGGATTGGCAGCAAGACTCCCGGGCACGATGAGATGTGTGCGTGCCTCGATCCGGCGACGAATTCGGCACATTTCACCTCTCCATTTGGCGTTCTTCAGGCTGAAGTTCGCACGAAAGTTGGCCGGGAATTTTAGCAAGCCCGGCAAATAATAGCGGCGTATCAGACGCCCTGGAACCGGTGGAACCAGCGGTCGAAACCGACTCGCTATCAGTTTTGATTTCGCGGCGAATGGATTCCTTTACGAATCGATTAACCGAATTAAAAATAAGTGTATAGCCCTCAAGGAGGCCAGGAATTGTCGACAGGAGACGCAGAGAACATCCAGCAGATGGATATTCGCGATGAGATGCGGAATAGCTATCTGACCTATGCGATGAGCGTAATCGTCAGCCGCGCGTTGCCCGACGTGAGAGATGGTTTGAAACCGTCGCAACGTCGCATCCTGGTGGCGATGAATGACCTGAACCTAGGGCCGAGCAGCGGCCGGGTGAAGTGTCAAAAAATCTCCGGCGACACGTCGGGAAACTATCACCCGCATAGTGGCGAAGGGGTTTACTTAACGCTCGTGCGCCTGGCGCAGGAATGGAACATGCGCCAAGTCCTGGTCGACAAACAGGGGAACTTCGGTTCGCTGGCCGGATTACCACCGGCTGCCGCGCGTTATACCGAAGCCCGGCTCTCGGCCGCGGCGACGGAAATGCTGGATGACATTCGCCGCGACACGGTTGATTTCGTGCCGACCTACGATCAACGGCTGACCGAGCCGGTCGTATTGCCTTCGCGGTTTCCGAATTTGTTGGTGAATGGTTCCAACGGGATCGCGGTCGGTATGCGGACGATGATTCCGCCGCACAATTTGGCCGAAGTTTGCGATGCCGTGCAATTGCTGATCGACGAACCCGACGCCACACTCGACGATCTGATGGGATGCGTTCAAGGGCCGGACTTTCCAACCGGTGGAATCATCTGTGGACAACTCGGCATCCGGCAGGCGTTTAAGGATGGACGTTCGACAATCGCCGTCCGGGCTCGCACACATTTCGAGCAAGAGAAAAACCACGACGTGATCGTCGTGACCGAAATCCCCTACCTGCAGACGCGGGACGGGATTCGGGAAAAGCTAGAGCAAGTGGTCCGCGAAGGCCGCATTAAAGAAATCTCGCAGATCGTCGATCTCACCGACCGCACGATTCCCGCGTGGCAAGTGCGACTACATATTATCCTCAAACGGGATGCGGATCGTGAAGTTGTATTGAATCAACTCTTCCAGTATTCCCCCTTGCAAACGACGCTCAGCTTGAATTTCGTGGCGTTGGTCGGCAGCCGGCCGAAACAGTTGTCGCTGAAAGAGATTCTCGAAGAATTTGTGCGGCATCGCGTGACCGTGCTGCGGCGGCGGACTGAGTTTTTGTTGGCCGAAGCCAAGAAACGCAAGCACACCGTCGAAGGTTTGTTGATCGCCCAAATCAACATCGACAACGTGATCAACACTATTCGGCAGTCACCCGATCGCAAAGAAGCCTGTGTGCGACTCCAAAGTCTGGAAGTCGCCGGCGAATTGATCGCCCGCGCCTTGGGGGATCATGGATTTCAGTCATTCTTGGCCGAACGTCATCCCGGAACGGATGCGCCGGTCGCACAGGAAAACTACGGACTGACCGCTAAACAGGCCGAAGCGATCGTCGCCATGCAACTCGGCTCGCTGGCCGGGTTGGAACGAGAAAAACTCGGTGAAGAACACCGCAAGCTGTTGGATGACGTCGATGAATTCCTGCGGTTGCTCTCCGACGAAGCACACCTGTTGGCCGTCATCCGCGATGAGATGGATCAACTCAAGGGGAAATTCGGTGACACGCGGCGAACTGAAATCAACGATGAAGAAGTCGGTAACGTCAGCAAAGAAGAGTTGATCACCGAAGAAACCATGGTGGTCACACTGTCGCATCGTGGATATATCAAACGCATCAAGCTCGACAGCTATCAAGCGCAGAACCGCGGTGGCAAGGGCATTATGGGTGCCAAGTCGGATGACGAGGACCCGATCGAACATCTCTTTGTTGCCAGTACGCACGACTATTTGATGTTCTTTACGGATCGCGGAAAGGTGTACTGGCAGAAGGTCTACGACCTGCCGTTGGGTAGCCGCATTGCCAAAGGGCGCGCGCTGGTCAATCTTGTACGTCTCGAACCGGACGAGAAGATCTTCCATTGTCTGGCCGTGCGCGATTTCGACGGAGAACGGCAACTGGTGCTGGCCACCCGCAATGGCATCGTCAAAAAAACCGCCCTCTCCGCTTACAGTCGCCCGCTGCGTGGCGGATTGATTGCCGTCAAATTGGACGAAGGGGACGAACTGATCGGCGTGGCGATCGTTGGGCCGGGAGAAGATTTGCTACTCGCCTCGGCCAACGGGATGGCGATTCGCTTTGCTCAAGAAGATGCACGCAGCATGGGCCGCAATACGCGCGGGGTCAAAGGCATCAGCCTCCGCGAAGGGGACTACGCCGTCGGCATGGTTGTCGCCGATCCAGAATTAAACCTGTTGACCGTTTGTGAAAATGGATTTGGAAAACGAACGCCGATCGGGGTCGTCGATCATGACGAGCCAGAGACCGAGGAATCGGGCGAACCAGAATCAGATGCGGAGACTGCGGATTCAGCCACCGGGGATTCAACCACTGCAGACGAAGCTGCTGAGGACGCACCCGAGGAAACCGAAGCCGCGTCGGAAGAAACGGTCCGCAGTAGCATGAAATACCGCCGGCAAAAACGGGGAGGTAAGGGGGTCATCGATATTCGTACGACGCAACGCAACGGCAAAGTGGTTGCCGTGACGGCAATTTCGGAAGAGGACGAAGTCTTGATGATCACCGCCGGTGGCAAGATCCAGCGTGTGCGGGTTGCCGACATTTCGCAAGTCGGACGCAATACGCAAGGGGTGCGGATTATCCGGATGGGCGAAGACGACAGACTGGTCTCTTTGGCCCGCGTCCCCCAAGAAGAGATTGACGAGGATGCGGTCGCTGAGGAAGAATAGGTGTAGACCCACTGCCTGCAACAAGGTGGTTCCCTAAAGCTCCCCGGCATCCCTGTGACCGTTCGCCTCATTTTCTACAAATACGACTGACTTCGAAAAGGATGAGGCGATGCGTCTACTAGTAACCGGTGGCTGTGGGTTCATAGGATCGAATTTCATACGCCAACAATTGCAGACCTATGACGACGTCTCGATCGTCAATCTCGACCTGCTGACCTATGCGGGCAACTTGGAAAATCTCCGCGATGTCGAAGACAACCCACGTTACGAATTCGTGCGGGGCGACATCTGCGACCGCGAATGTGTGAACAAGATTTTGGAGAGCCAGCCGGTCGATGCGGTGATCAACTTCGCCGCTGAAAGTCATGTCGACCGTTCGATTCTCGATAGCGGCCCGTTCATTCAAACAAATATCGTGGGGACACAAATCCTCCTCGACGCCAGCCGAGCCGCCAATGTGGAGCGCTACGTACAGGTCTCCACCGATGAAGTTTACGGCAGCTTGGGGCCGACCGGTTTGTTCACCGAAGAGACCCCTTTAGCGCCGAGCAGCCCTTATTCGGCATCCAAAACCGCGGCAGACCTATTGGTCAATGCTTACCACCATTCCTTTGACTTCCCGGCGATTATCACGCGATGCTCGAACAATTACGGCCCCTATCAGTTTCCTGAAAAATTGATTCCGCTATTCATCTCCAACGCCGCGGCAGACTTGAAATTGCCCGTCTACGGAACCGGTACTAATGTGCGGGATTGGATTCACGTGGAGGATCATTGTCGCGGAATCGATGCGGCGCTGCGGCGCGGGAGCATTGGCGAGGTATATAACTTTGGCGGCGGCAATGAACGGACCAATCTGGAAATCACGCATGGCATTTTGAAATTGTTGAACAAGCCCGAAAGCTTGATCCACTACGTGACCGACCGCCCCGGACACGATCTGCGGTACGCCATCGATTCCAGCAAGGCCGAGCGAGAATTGCAGTGGCAGCCCCAGGTCAATTTTGAACAAGGGCTGCAAGACACGATCAATTGGTACCTGTCGCAGGCCGAGTGGACCTCCCACATCAAGAGCGGGGAATACCAAACCTATTACGAAGAACAGTACGGCAAACGACTCGAATAAACGCTTCTCTCAAAAAAAACTAAATAAGAGCTGAGAGTATGTTTTCAAAATAAGTTTTCGCGATTGTCTTTCAGCGCAGCGGGAGGGTGAAGCTCCTGCTGAGCCGTTTTTCCCTTTTAACGTGAAGCGAGCGAATGGGTTTGGCAAGCGTCCCGGTCCATCGCGGCTCGGCGGGAGCCTCGCCCTCCCATTCTGAAAACTAGCATTAATTAGAACAGCCGGCTGCTAAGTTGCGGGGCGGCGGCGGTCCCCCATCCGAATAAAACGAACGGTCAAGGCAACGAGGACGACAACACATGAAGATTGCAATGGTGGGGACCGGCTATGTCGGTTTAGTGACCGGGACATGCTTTGCTGAGAGCGGCAACGATGTGACCTGTGTGGACATCGACCAAAAGAAGGTCGACATGCTCCTGGGTGGCGAAGTGCCGATTTACGAACCAGGTTTGACAGAACTGGTCAAGCGCAATGCTCAAGCGGGACGATTGCATTTCACCACACAGCTCTCCGAAGCTGTTGCCGATTCGCAATGCGCATTCATCGCAGTCGGCACCCCGCAGGGCGACGATGGTTCGGCCAACATGGGCGCATTTTGGAAGGTTGTTGATTCACTGGCACCAATCCTGCCCGACGATTGTATCGTTGTCGTGAAAAGCACCGTCCCGGTAGGAACCAATCGTGCGGTGTCCGAACGTTTACGAGAATTGACCGGTCGTGTCTGCGACGTTGTCTCCAATCCCGAATTCCTCAAAGAGGGCTGCGCGATTGATGACTTCACCAAACCGGACCGCGTGGTTGTCGGGGTCGAGCGGCCCGAACCTGCTGAAGTTCTGAAAGAGCTCTACAAACCATTTTTGCGCACCGAAAAACCGTTCCTCTCCATGGGTTTGGAGAGTGCGGAGATGACCAAGTACGTGGCCAATTGCATGCTGGCCACCAAAATTAGCTTCATCAATGAAATGGCGAACGTCTGTGACGGTGTGGGCGCCGACATCAACGATGTGCGTCGCGGCATCGGGCACGATGCACGAATCGGCTTTTCGTTTCTATTCCCGGGTGTGGGTTACGGCGGGTCTTGTTTCCCCAAGGATGTCCGGGCGCTGGCAGCGGTGGCAGCAGCGCACAACGTCGAGTCACAGATGTTGGAATCCGTCGACAAAGTCAATCAAGCACAAAAAACGGTACTGTTCAGTAAACTGCAGCGGTACTTCGAAGGCGATTTCTCCGGCCGTACTATTGCCATCTGGGGCTTGGCATTCAAACCACGTACCGACGACATTCGTGAAGCCCCGGCGCTGGTATTGATTGATCAATTGTTGGCCGAGGGTGCCAAGGTGCGGGTCCACGATCCCGTGGCGATGGAAAAAGTCAAACAAATCTACGGCGACAAGATCACCTATTGGGAAGACCAATACACTGCGCTCGAAGGGGCGGATGCGTTGGCGATCAATACGGAATGGAACGAGTTTCGCAATCCGAAGTTCGACCTGATGTCCGACAATCTGACACAACCGGTCATTTTTGACGGGCGAAATCTGTACGATCCCGCTAAGATGCGCGATCACGGATTTCATTACGAGGGCATCGGCCTGCGTTAATCGCCCGATGGAATAGGGGTGCCACTGGCGGCTTGTCCGCCAGTGCAAACTGCCTAACCAGAAAAACAGTGCTGGACTAACCAGCAGTAGCACCCGGCGCGCCCCATAGACAGTATCTATTTGAGGCCGTTCGGCGCAGCCGGACACCTATTATAAAACGGAGTGACCAGTCGATGGACAACGAATTACGCGGCACCTGTCAAGGAATCTTGGATCGCATTGTTCAGCTCAGAGACTCTCTTTGACTTAGCTGGCAAACAGTCTCGCTCGCAGGAAATCAACGAACTGATGGGGGCTCCCGGATTTTGGGACGACCAGGAGAAGGCGCAAACACTCGTCAGTGAATTGCGCCGGATCACACTGACCATCAAACCGTTGGCGGAGTTGGAAGAAAGCTCCGAAGAGATGGAAGTGCTGATGGAATTCTCCGAGGAGGACGAATCGGGCGAGAGTACCACCGAATTGGAAGGGCTTGCCAAGCAAGTTGAAAAACGCCTGGAGGCGATGGAACTGAAGGCAATGATGAGCCGTCCCGAGGACGCTTGCAACGCTTATGTCAGTATCCAAGCCGGTGAAGGCGGCACCGACGCGTCCGATTGGGCGGCGATGTTGTTACGCATGTATCAACGCTGGAGCGAAGACAATGGCTACTCCACAGAACTGATTGATATCTCCGCAGCGGAGGAAGCCGGAATCCGCAGCGCCACGATTGCCATCCGCGGCGATTATGTGTACGGATATCTCAAAGGGGAAGTCGGCAATCATCGACTGATTCGTATTAGCCCGTTCGACTCCGCCGGACGCCGCCAAACATCCTTTGCTGCCATCGATATTGTGCCTGAAATCGAGGACGATCTCGACATCGAAATCAACTGGGACAAAGATGTGCGGGAGGACACTTACCGCGCCAGCGGGGCAGGGGGACAGCACGTCAACAAGACCTCGTCGGCCATCCGTTTAACGCACGAATCGACCGGTGTCGTTGTGCAATGCCAAAATGATCGCAGCCAACACAAAAACCGAGCGACAGCGCGGAAAATGTTGCAGGCCAAGCTGTACCAAATCGAGCAGGAAAAGCGGGACAGCGAATTGGCCGCCAAGCGGGGGGACAAATCCCGTATTGGATTCGGCGGCGAAACCATCCGCTCCTACGTGTTGCATCCGCAACAACAGGTCAAGGATCACCGCACCATGCATACCTCGTCCAACCCGACCCGCGTTTTGGACGGCGACTTAAATGCGTTTATCGAAAGCTACCTGCGGTGGAGCTTGACGAATTAGGCTTGCGGCTTGAGGGGTGAGGCCTGAGGAAAGTGCGCGCCTAGTTTGACAGTTTATTGTGTTTTAATCAGTGACTTCGGCCCAGATGGCCAATTGCACGGCGGCGTCCAGCGGCATTTCACTCACCCCTAAGGCCACGCGTGTGTGTCGACCAGCGTCGCAGAATAACTCGACGAGCAGTTCCGAAGCACCGTTGAGTACTTGCGGCTGATGCTGAAATCCCGGTGCGGAGTGGACATAACCTTCCACGCGGACAATCCGCGACACCCGTTGCAGATCGCCGATGCAGGCTTTGATCTGCGCCAGTGCATTGACCACACAGATCCGAGCAGCATCGATCCCTTGTTGTTCGTGCAGTTCACTCCCCAGTTTTCCGCTAAAGACGATCTCTTTGCCGATAAAGGGCAATTGACCACTGGTGACAACCAGGTTGCCGGTCCGCAGCACGGGAACATAGTTGCCAACCGCCGCAGGCGGGGTGGGGAGATCGTAACCAAGTTCTCGCAGCTTCTCTTCGATCGTTTGGCTCATCGAGCGGGCTCGCAATTGAATCATGTATTGAATGACTGGTGAAAACTCACCGACTTCACATCATAACCAAACTCGCTCCGCAAGCCCAATGCTTACGGTCAGGTTTGCAGTCACACGTGCTAAGCCGTACTGCGCCAATTTTTGCGGGGAATAGCTCCCAGCAACATGACGGCGATCTGACTGACCCAGAACATGGCCAATGCCTTGAGCACACCGTCGGTAAAGCCGTATGAGTGCAGGCCAATTCCCAATTCATTCACGCCGAACCAGGACCAAGCGGTGACGATGTTGCCGAAGATGGCCAGCATGGCCAGCCCGCGATCTTTAACCATTCCGCCCCAGCGGGCATGCAGAATCAACGCGTTCCACAACACGATAATCAAGGCTCCGTTTTCTTTAGGGTCCCAACCCCAGAAACGTCCCCACGAATCATCAGCCCACAACCCGCCCAACACCGTGCCGAAGAAACTAAAGAACAGGGCGAAACAAACCGTGCCGTAAATCATGCGACTAACCGTCTTGCTGTTTTGCGGTGTGAACGTAGTGGTAAAGACACCCCAGATCACATAGATCAGCCCCAACATGCCGGCCACGAACGTCGTGGCATAGCCCAACGTAATGCAGACCACGTGTGTCGCCAACCAGAACTGCGTGTCGAGCACTGCTTGCAACACGCCAATGGTATCGCCATCGTTGGAAAGCATGTGAGCGATTCCCAAAGAGACAAAACCGGCCGTCGAGGCAATCACGTTGCCGACACCAATTTTGAAGATCAATTCCAACACAATCCCCATCAACACAGCCGCTAGGCCGATGAAGACCGCCGAGCTGTACAGGTTGGTCACCGGGGGACGGCCGGAGATATACATCCGCATGATGACTGCTGCCATCTGCACGCCGCACAGCAGGACGATCAACCAAAAGGCGGCGCGGTTGAAGGGACGGGTCCAGCCCAGCCAAGAGAGTGCCGTCAGCACGAACGCCAGAATGTACAGCGCTGCCGCATAATAGAATGGCGACGCGTGATTGAACCACGCCTCGGCATTGACCTTCGCAGAGCGGTAATCGACCGGGCGGTCTGTGCCTAACAATTCCTTGTAGTCTTCTACACCACGATTAAACGCTTTGGCATCTCCGGCTTTATAGGCATCAAAAATCCCCTTGAGCGCCGCTGTCGCGGGATTGCCAGCTTCGCGCTGCAAATCCACGGTCATGAAATGGTTGACCCATGCCATCGAAAATGGTTCCCATCCGTCCTTGGTCGCCTCGTCAGACTGCGGGGTTGGCACCGAGCGCGGCGGCTGCATGCGGCTGAGGGCCTGGTTAGCCGCGCGGGCGCGTTCCAAGACTTCCCTGGTTTGCACCAAAATTTGCAACGCCGCTTCGCGGTTGTTCTTGAACTCCGCTTCCGTCGGCAACCTGGGGAACTCGGCAGCTACGAATGAGGCTTGCAGCAACGTATAGCGGCGGACTCGTTTGTCGAGCTCCAACACCTTGCGCTGAAAAACGCTGAGGTGTTCGGCCCCTTTATCGCGCGAGACTTCCCGTGCTTTATCGACTTGTTCGTTGAATTCCACGGCCTTAGGCCGCAGTTCCGACAACGAATACAGATACCCTTTGCGCGGTTTGAGACCCAAATTCTGTTGAACTTCGAGATTCTCGATTCGAAAGACCCGATGTTCTTCAGCCGCTTCGGTCCCCGCTGCGACATCCAATAACCAGCGGATGGCGGGTTGACGATTGACGTTGTTGTCCTTGAAATCCTGCTTATTGGAAATGATCCGCAGACTATTGCGGGCCAATGTGTCAAACGGCTTTACGCGGCCTTCGAAGACCAACGGCAGTTTGCCGAATGCGTACAGATCCATCTCGCCCTCAGCTGTCCGAGGCGGCATCGAGACGCGGAGCAGATACAGTGCGCAAATCCCCACAATCAACACCGGGAACCACTGCGCGGCCATCCCGGCCCAGGTCTTGTCTGGCTCTTCAAGCGGAGGCAGCACGCCGTCGTCATCCGTTTTCGAGGAGGACTTCTCGACCGCCTTGGCCGTGGCAACAGGGCGGGACTGGCGATCCATGAAACGGATCAACACCATGCCGAACTGCGCCAACATGCCGATGACCACGATCATGCAACAGACATAGGGAATCATCCAGCCTGGGTTGCTGACGACCTGCAACGTCGTCGTTTCGGTTCCGGTCCGGGGGTCTTGAAAGTAGCCGCTTTGATAAAACGTTTCGCCGGCAAACCGCAGCGGGTTGTTCATCCAGATTTTGACTTCACGATCCACCTTGCGCGACTTATCAACGAGGTGAATGTTCGAGGAGTAATTCCGCGGGGTATCGGTGCCGAGGTAGTCATCCTTGCGGACATCGAGCAGCGTGACCTGATAGTCCTTATAGGTTCGCTTAAACCGCATCGCCACGTCGTAGGCTTTCCCATCGCCAGCAGTCACCGAATCGCTGAAATCGACGTTCGATAAGAACAGGCCGACGAGGTAGGTCCCCAAGTCCGCGCCTGTTTTTTTATCTGTGAATTTTAAATAGGCGGAGGTCAAATCGACGCTGCTGTTGCTGTCCGCACCGGTACTTGCCTTGGCTTCATCAACCGTCCATTGCTGCCCCACACCCGCAGTCGCTGGCGATTTTTCGCCCGGCTTGAGCTTGCGGGCATTGGAGTTTTGCAAAAACTTGACGACTTCAATGTCAAACGGCAAGAACTCATGTTTGATTTTCGCGCCGGTTTTGATCATCGATTTAGGGATCACGACGACGTCGTCGGTTTCCTTCCCCGAGGGATCAATGACGGCGAGTTCCACTTCACGGATGTCGCGGACGAAGTTCGCCGATTGGTTTTCACTGACCGTGAGTTGCGCTTCCTCGTTGGTCAAGCCGACATACAGCTCGTTGAACATCAACAGTGCGATGCCCCAGTGCAACAAGACGATCCCGCCCCGTTTTTTAAACAGCAGCAGACATCCCCCCAACAACACCACTCCGGCGAACGAGGCTTTGATCAACTGCCACAAAATCCGCATTTCCGATTCACCCAGAAATCCGGCGTCCGGTTGAAACACGTAATACAGGAACAGGCCGCCAATAGAGACGTTGACAATCGCCAACGCCCAACACAGCAATTTGCGCTGCGTGCCGACTTGAAAGAGCGCATATCCCGTTCCCAACCAGGCTGCGCCCAGTCCGGCCAACGAGAGATACCACAATGTTTTCCACTCCAATTTAGGAGCGATTGAGAAACCAGCTTGATTGGTTCCACTGGCGATTACCAGCCAAGTCACAAACATGCCAACGGCGAGCAATGCGAATCCCGCGATCCGCTGCGAACCTTTGGCTTGCAGCTTAAAGCGAATGCCGTGGGCGGCGAGCAAGTTGATGCCCATCAATCCGCCAATCAACCACCCGCCGGGAAACGGAAAGGTCAGCGGCAAACTCACGGTCTCGGAGATGCGAAGCGACTCGGGAATGTCCCAACCGGGGAAGAACGAGGGAGGGAACAAGACCTTGAGCGGGACCCAAGCAATCGCAGTGCGGAAGTAATCATCCATCACCTGCCAGATATCATCCTGTGCTTGGGCCAACGTGCCGATCAACACCAGCAGGATCGCCAAAGCGAACAGTACCACGGTGAATTTCAGCGAGGCCAACGGCTTGAGTAGCGGGTTGATGTTGGCGCGCACGGAGAGTGAGTCCAGGCGATCATCGTCGAGTGCCACGTTCTTAGAATGGGTTGTGGTACCGGCCACTTTAGGCTCCGTCAGAAGAGGAAAACTGAATCGATCGCAAGAACGTCTCAAATGCGGTTTTTTCGCGCGCCGCTAAGGCAGCCGGGGCTCGCAATTTGAAGAACCAAACGTTGCCCGCACGCATAACAATCGCTCCTAGAATTGTCTCTTGTTTCGTCGCCGATTCCGGTCCGACCAACTCGACAAACAATCCTTCCGTCCCGCCGATCGACATCTGTGTGGAATCGGCTTTCAAGTCATCTTCGGTGGTGTCGGGCAAATTGACTTGTCCTCGCCAACGATTGATATTCGCTAAGAGGCCACCCACATTACCGGGAAGGCTGATGGCTGTGACTTCCCCTTTGTTGTCTCCGTCGGGAATCTCAAAGGCTGCTTTGCGCATTCCCCCGGCGGCGATCTCTTTCCAACCCTCTGGAACTTCATACGTCAATTTCTCAGCCGCTGCGGGCGCGGAAGGCGGCATGGGTGGCTGCGCCGACTTGGGTTGTTTTGGGGCCGTATAACGACGGATTTGGTCCTGATTTCCGCATCCCGCCAGGAGGCACACCATCGCCAGGGCGGCAATGATATTCCGGCTGCGGGAGAATTGTTTACGCCCGACTTGGATTGTCAAACCGTGGTGGTTTCGCGGTATACGGAACATGCGGAATTTGTCGATTGAGGTTGATGTAAAATTCGCGGGAACGGACCGAGAGCGCCTGATAACGCCACAGGGAATCAGCGCGGGGGGAGCCTGAAAAAACGGGTTTTACAGGCCAACGCCATGTTTAGGAGGGTTAGATCTTATTATAGGCCCGCAGTCCGCAAAAAGTACACGCTGACTTGTCGGATGTGCTGAAAAATACCGGGAAACCCTCACGCACCCAGAAAACATGGCGTACACTTCGGTGCTGAAGTCACCGTTTCTCCTCGACACCTTAAACCCCAAAGGTAGCATGATGCTACGCGCTGCAATATTCGCTTGTGGAATCTTCGTTTCCCTCTGTGGAACCGCGTTCCTCATGACCGACAAAATCGTAGTTTTCCCCAAACGCGAAGCGGTCGCGCTGATGAAGTGGGAAGCACCCCGTCGCGATCCGCTGGGAGCGATACTCTACGGAGCCGTCGCCCCGCGCCGCGAGATTGCGGTCCCCGAATGGGCCGCCTATGCGACGCTCTCCACCGGAGCCGTCGCCGCCGTGCTGGCGCTGGGCAAGGGACGTTGAGCTCCGTCGCCAACAACAACAGCGAAAAACTATTGCTTATTGTTGCTTAGGGCCGTTTTCTCGAGGATCGGTCCGTAAGTAACGCTCCAGCCCTAGCCCCAATCGCCGACCGATCATCTGATACCCGGTTGTGTTACTGTGTGGCGTATTCCAAGCGGTTTCTAGCGTTATGCCGACGGCGTAATTCTGCGTATTCTGATTGATCCAATTCGCCGAAATTCGTTTCCACAATGGATCGTATTGCGGGCCGGTGGTCTTTAACTCTTTTTCCAAAGGCCAAGGGTCGACAAATTCCGAGCGGCAGGCTTTGATGAATCGTTCTTGGTGAATATATCGTTGCTTAGATACTAGGCTCGGTGCGGCAACGAAGAAGAACGGCTTCGGTGAATTGGCCCCTGGATTGTGTAAATCGATGAACGCGACAAGGCGCTGTCGTTGATCCAACGCCTCCAGCTTCTGCTTGGCAGTTTTAATGGCATTCCATTGCGTATCGGCAAACCATCCACGGTTGTGGTCATAGGGGACTTGTTCCTTCCCGCCATTCCCGGTCGCCGTATTGTCGATGTCCATGATCGGCACGAAATACACGACCGCTCGATGACGCAGCGCTACAGCACGGGGATCATCGCTAATGAGCCATTCAGCAAAACCACGTCCGACCCAACTCGCGCCGGATTCCCACGCGTGTTGCCGCGCTTGCACCCACACAGCCATTCGTGTGCCGTCATCGTCACCACCTTCGGTGACTGTTATCGCAGGCACAGCGCGACCGGCACGTGTGCGGCAAAGCGTAAACGCCGTTGCGTGCGGGGACGACTTGTCCAGTTTTTTGGTCAAGGCTTCGGCGTCACTGGGAAGAAACGGCGGCCCCCAAGCAAACCACGCGGTGGTTGCATCAATTTTTGCGGTCCAGACTGCACGATTCTTATCGCGCACACCTGGCTGAGTTTGTAACCACAGCTTCTGATCGATGCTCATTGCCGCGCGTCTCGGCAAAGCCCAATTCGCACTGAGCGCTTGTCCGTTCGCACGTTTGAGTTGGTCCGCCACAACCTCCAAGGTTATCGTTTCGCCCGGCTCAATTCCGTCCAGACGAAAATACCACCAACAGGGCCAACCGAATTGAGGATCTCCGGCGGGGCGGATCGAGACGCGACGTGCGGCTTGATCAATCTGCACAACCTGAGCCGATCCGCCGGGAAAATCGGAGGTGACCCGCAGTTCCCCGGCATCGACCGTCATCGTACAGGCGGCCAGCGCGCATAAGGCAGCCACGGTTTTGGAAACGAGAGACACCGTCAGATGAGCCTTTCCGCTTACGATACGTGCGCGCCCTTGGTCTCGACATACACCGCATACAGCGACTGGCTGGCGGTCATGAACAGGCGATTGCGTTTCGTGCCGCCGAAGCAGACGTTGGAACAAATTTCGGGCAGCAGGATTTGCCCGATACGGTCGCCATCGGGAGCAAAAATGTGCACGCCGTCATAGCCTTCGCCAACCCAGCCGGCACTAGCCCAGATGTTGCCGTCTTCATCGGCGCGAATCCCGTCGGCGAAGCCCGCCTTGCCGTTGAGTTCCATCGACGCAAACACTTGGCGATTGGCCAACGTCTTGCCGTCAACGACGTCCCAGACTTTGATGTCTTTGGGCGCGTCGGGGTAGTGCGACGCACCCGTGTCGGCGACGTAGAGTTTTTTGTAATCGGGTGAAAAGCAGAGGCCGTTGGGTTTGTAAATCTCGTCAGCGACCTTGTCCATCTTGCCGGTTTTGGCGTCGATACGATAGACCGCTTCCTTGATATGCAGCGGCCCCTTGACCCCTTCATAATTCATCAAGCTGCCGTAACCCGGGTCGGTGAACCAGATGGCCCCGTCGTGAGGGTGCACGACCGCATCGTTAGGAGCGTTGAGCGGTTTGCCCTCCCATTTGTCGGCTAAGACGGTCATGCTGCCATCGTATTCATATCGCACGACGCGGCGGTGTCCGTGCTGACACGAGATTTGCCGTCCTTGATAGTCGAAGGTGTTGCCGTTGCTGTTTCCCACCGGATTGCGAAACGTGCTGACGTGTCCGTCTTCTTCCAGCCAGCGATGTTGGACGTTATTGGGAATGTCACTCCACAACAAATACTTCCCGACTCCATTCCAGGCTGGCCCTTCGGCCCACAACGTGCCGCGATACAGCCGTTGAATCGGCGCGTTGCCCAATTTGTATTTGGCGAATCGAGGATCAAGGACCACCACATCGGGATCTGGATAACGGACCGGTGCCGCGCCGGGACCATAATCACGTCCAAAGGCGAGATTGGCCGTTGCTGCCGCAGTTGCCGCAGCGGTGGCCAGAAATGAACGGCGCCCCAATCGAGCGGCGGGCACGGATGCCCGAACGGTCTCCTCAGCGTTTCCGTTGGCGATTTCGGTCATGGTTGTCTCCTCTCAAGGTGGAAGGTTCCTCGTGACAGTTTGCGAAACAGAACGCGCTTCAACCGCTGTCCCACATCACTAGAGCCGGATAAAGATGTTGTGCTTCTCAAGATGGCGTACAAACAGGTAGTTAATGGCCATGAAGACAAACGTGATAAACCAGCAGTACCACAAAGGCGAATCATTCGGTGCGAGGCTATGCATCGAGTGTCCCACAACGTGGTGAATCGCATAGGCGGCCAGTGGATTCATACCGAACGTACGGAACACGCCGATGTGCATGCCACCGATATCCGACAGCAGAATGAACAACGCATAAATCGCAATCGCGACCCCTGTGGCGAAGAGGATAAACGAAACGCTGACCATCCGCTTGTACATCATCCAATAGTTCCACTGCCGTCCGTAGTCGTAGTGCTGCGCACCCAACAAACTCCGCGACAGCTTTTCTAATTCCTTTTGTTGTTTCTCATCCAAATCCGGCAACGCTTCTAATTCTTTTTTCTTTTCGAGGCGGGCGTTGGTTGCTTTTTGGTCAGGGTGCGGCGGCATGATAAACGGCGGTTCGGCTAACAGGCCTGACAACCCGCGTCCCGCAGCCTTGCTGAAATCAGGGACCATGGGGTCGGACGCATATTTATCGGGCTGGGGTTCATCGAGAGGAATATCGTAAAACCGCGTACCGCATGAGAGAATGTAGCCGATGATCATGAATACAGCGGCAAACAGAAAGATCTTGCCACCGGCATTTTTACGGGTATTCGACGCCAGAATATCGTAGACCAACGAACCGGCCAGCATGGCCACCGACCAGGACATGATGCCAAAAAATCCACCATCCCAACACCGATTGCCGCCGGTGTGCCATAATTGGACCATCCAATTGGTTTGGTCACCATGCACGAATGCCCAATTGAACCAAACGGAAATCAATACGTGCGCCCCTAAACAGCCAAGCATGACCACGAAACGAATGAGTGGTCCAGCGGCGATCACCGGCATCACAAAAATCTGACAAACGGCGATGATGCTGAGCACTTCCCAGAGATTGGACTTGATCAACCGCATCACAAATTGAAACGTCTTGTTGACTTGCACCTCTTCCATCTGGCCTTCGGCGTTGGTCACTTGGATGGTTTCCTCTGCGCTGAAATCGCTCCAGCGTTTAAAATCGCCTCCAAAGCCGTACAACATCAACGACACCAAAATCAACGCGAGTGAGCGGCGAAAGTATGTCGAATACGTTGTCATCGCACTGAACTTCTCCAGGCGTTTCAGGATCGTCAACCGATAGGAGAATCCGACAGCGAAGATAAATCCCGGCATGATCCAGTCAGCGAACGTGACGTAGTTGTCGTTATGTTTCCAAAACGGACTGATGGCTTGGAAGTGAGCGAAATTCACAATGAACATGCTCAGCACGGTAAAGCCGCGAAACTGGTCCATGGAATCCACACGGCCAAGTGTCGGTTGAGAACTCATAATGACAACGCCTTCAGTCCGAGATTCGGGAATAATACTTTTTGGAGGTTATCTCTATTTTGACGGTCGGGACATCATGCGGACCGTAAGAAAAACGAATAGGAATCGTTCGATTTTACTGAGACATGATCGGACGACCTGGCGGCGGATTGCGCGGTTGTTGCCAATCCCATTCGGTCATGTAATCAATATCCAAGTAGGGGGTCTCTACCGGTTTACCCCCTTGTAACTTAGAAATTAGCAACGCGTCCAACGCACCGCTAGTAACCAAGGTCCGCTCAGCGGGCCAGGTCGGTTGGCCAGTATGAAACATTTTCTCCGCCCCCTCCAACAAAAAATTGAAGTGTGCGAACGGACGGGCTTCTTGCGTCCAAAATAATGTCGAGGTGATTTCGTCACTGTCCGCCTCGCGCCACGCAACCGACCACCCTTGCAGCGCGGGATTGAGTTGCAGCACACTCGCCCGCAATCCATCGCGATAGTCGATCACAAAGAGCACCGGGTGCGGAACCAATTCTCGCATGTCTTGGTCGGGAGAAATCGGACGTGCTTTTTGGCGGGACAAGGCGGCGCGAAACAATTCTTGATCATACACGCCCTGCTCACCGGCTTCCCACACCGCATCGTCTTCTAGGCAATAGACCGATTCGATGCCGGTCTCGCCCCCCTGACGGCGTTCGGCCAGGCATTGCACCATTTCCAAGGCGTGAAAACCATACGCGTCGAGTGAACCGTAAGAGACGGCGACGATCTCTTTCAGCTTTGCCCCTCGTTTGGTGTTCGCCGGAGGATACCGCCACAAACCGGGCAATGAAGACCCCGCCATGAAGGGGATCTTGAGCCGCTGCGTCGCATCATAGATCTCTTTGGCGTCGGCCCAATTGTCGGCGACATGCTTGTCATGAAAAATCGGGACTACCCGACCGCTGCTTTCAAAGACTTTGCGAACTTCAGCAAACAGTCGTTTCTTGGGATAGATCGTCTGTCCGGTGTCGGACTTCGGATATTGACCATGCTCAGCGATCAACAAAATGCCATCGACGGCAAGTTCCCCCGTTCCCAGCGTGAGAGCTCCTTCGATTGTCTCGAAAACCGGCACGCCATGTTCTTTGGCCAATCGGCGACTCGTGTCATTTTCGGGGACTTGATCGGTATACAGCGAAACGAGTTGTAGTTTGGGAAACTCGCCTTTTCCATCGAGAGTCTTGGTCTGCATCAACTGGCTGACAATGACGTCGGCATGGGAGTTATGTCGATATTCAGTGACCACAGCAGCGATGCGCGGCAATTTTTGTTTTGCCGGCGAATCAACGGAATCATCTGCACGCACTGGGCCTGGAGATGTGATCCAACCCATCAGCGGAATTGCCAAAACCAGACAGGCAAGAGTTGATCCGAAAACGCGCTGCATTAGACATTTCCCAGGCAAGGTGAGAGTTCATTTGCCTCCATGCTAAGGAATCCGCTCCGCCTTCGCCATCTCGCGGCCCACAACTTCGATTTTTACCCGAACTTCGCCGGACAAACGCTGCTTCGGCAGAAACGGCATACACGACTGCTCAATCGCTGGTTTGGCCATCACAATTCTCCTTCGAAGGCCACCATCGGGCAATGATCGAGTACCAGCCGCTGCACTATCACGCGTCCGGACAACAGGTTGCGACAACGTTATTTGTGGACTTGCTATCGCTCTGTTGACCGGTCATAACAGGACCTCTCCGCCGTGCATTTCCGACAGCTTCCGTGGCAACCTCGGCCGTGCGGCCTCAGTAGTCAACAACGTGCTAAATGCATTAATGCAAAGTGCTTTTGGCAATTCAGGGAGGATATTTCATGGCAACTGTCACGCCAAAAACCAACGAAGCCGATCGCCTGCCCCCGCAGGATATTGAGGCGGAAAAAAGCTTGTTGGGTAGTATGTTACTGGTCAACGACGTGATCGACGAAGTCGTCGAGTTGGTGACGCCCGATCACTTTTACGTAAAAGCCCACATGCAGATTTGCGATGCGATCTATCGCATGCACGAATCGGGCAATCGCGGGATCGACGTCGTCACAGTCGCCGAACATCTGCAACGGACCGACCAGCTCGACGAGGTCGGCGGTGTCGGACATCTGAGCGAAATCCTCAACACCGTCCCGCACGCAGCCCACGCAAAATACTACGCACAAATTGTCCGCGACAAAGGCATCTTGCGGAACCTGATTTACGCCTGCACCGATATTCTCAGTGAAAGCTACGACAGTTCTCAGGATACGGTCGACATCCTCACCAAGGCGGAACAGACGATTTTTCAAATCGTCGAACAGCAGGAAAACACCGACAACATGGTGCTCAAGGATATTCTGATGGATGCGTTCGACCGCATTCAACAGAGGCGGGAAAAAGAGGGGAGCATCAGCGGCCTGAGCACTGGCTTTTCGGATCTCGATAACCAAACAAACGGATTCCAACCCTCGGAATTGGTGATTCTCGCTGCACGGCCCAGTATGGGAAAAACCGCGTTTGTGGTGAACATCGCCGAAGCTGTCGCCCGCCAAGCTCGTGATCGCTTGCGCGACGAATATGTAAAACGCGGCGAAGAGTTACCCTACGGTACAATCCCTGAAGGGGGCGTGCTGATTTTTAGCCTGGAACAGTCTAATCTAGAATTGGCCGAACGGCTTTTATGCATCACCGCCAAGCTGGACGGGCACAAAATGCGCAAAGGCGACCTCGACGATGGCGAATACGATCGCGTGATGGAAGCCTCGTCGGAGTTGGGCGGCATGCCGATGTACATCGACGACAAACCGGGTCGCAATATGTCGGAAATCGGCGCCATCGCCCGTCGCCTCAAACGCAAGCAGAATATCAGCTTAATCATTATCGATTATCTGCAATTGATCGAACCGGAAGACAAACGCGCGCCGCGGGAACAACAGATTTCACTGATTACACGGCGGCTGAAATTCCTGGCTAAAGAAATTCATGTCCCCGTCATCGCCTTGGCACAGCTCAACCGTGGCGTCGAATTGCGAGAGGATAAGCGGCCTCGCTTGGCGGACTTGCGGGAAAGTGGAGCGATCGAACAAGATGCCGACATTGTCATGTTCTTGCATCGTCCGGACGCCTACGACCCCGAGGATTCGCCCGGCAAAGCGGAAGTCGTTGTGGCCAAACACCGTAGTGGTCCCACCGGAATCGTGGACCTGACCTGGCAAAAAGAGTCGATGCGATTCGTCGATTACAGCCATATGGCCGAACCGGACGGCGGGTATTTCGGTGACGACGATATGGGCGGGTTTTAACACAGCGCTGAACCCTTGTTCGCTAACGGGTGTCCCGTAAAATATACGGATTCGTCCCCCTGCGCTTTCATTCTGCAAGTCATTGATTTTTTGGGAAGTTCCCTCATGGTAAAAGTCGCCATTCTCGGTGCGACGGGTTACGCCGCCCTGGAGTTGATCAAAATCCTACTTGCTCACCCCGAAGTGGAGATCACCGCCCTCACCACACGGCAGGAGGGAAGTCCGCACGTCCAAACCATTCACCCCAGTTTGCACGGCCGGTTGGACCTGACTTGCGACAATCTGACGACGGATGAAATCTGCGAAAAAGCCGACGTCGTTTTTTGTGCACTGCCCCATAAGGCGAGCATGGAGGTCATTCCGCAATTGCTGGCTGGTGGCTGCAAGGTGGTCGACCTCAGCGCCGATTATCGCCTGAATGATCCAGGCGTTTATGAACAATGGTACGGCGAGGTCCATACCGATCCCACGCGACTGGGAAACACGGTGTACGGTTTGCCCGAGATTTGGAGCGACCGCATTCCCGGATCAGAATTAGTCGCCAATCCGGGCTGTTATACGAGCACGTCGATACTCGGACTCGCGCCGCTGATCGCCGGGGGGCACATCGAACCGACGGGTATTTTCATCGATGCGAAGAGCGGTATTTCCGGAGCAGGTCGTGGACCAAAATTGACGACCTTGTACCCCGAATGCAATGAAAGCGTCGCCGCCTACTCCGTGGGTCGCCACCGCCACACGCCGGAGATTAACCAGATTCTCAGTGAAGTCGGCGGTTGCAAGGTCGACGTGGTCTTCACCCCGCACCTGATGCCCATGGACCGCGGTATCTTGTGCTCGATCTATACGAAACTCAAAAGCGCGATCACCGAAGATGAATTGCTGGACGTGATGCGGAAGTATTACAGCGACAAACCGTTCGTCCGCATCGTCGAACATCTGCCGGCCACAAAAGACGTCACCGGCAGCAATTTCTGCGACATCACCGTCCGCCGCGTTGGGGACAACGCAATCATCTTCAGCTGCACCGACAATCTGATCAAAGGAGCAGCGGGCGTAGCGGTGCAGAATTTCAATTTGGTGTGCGGATTTGAGGAGACGCTGGGGTTGTTGCCGTGACGTGGGAGCGCATTTAGCCGTAGGGCCGGTTTTACCGGCCGGAACTATTCAAAACGTTGCCGCAATAACACGATGTACGATTAACGTCTATTCATATCCGGTTTCGTCCGGCACAGCCGGACCTACGCGATTTAGCAGTCACATGTTAAATGCGCACAGCCGGAAATTCTGGTTGGAGGTCAGGCCGCATCATGCCCAACTGGCGTCGCGCTCACGTCCCTGGAGGAACGTTTTTCTTTACACTCGTAACGGAATATCGCGCTCCATTATTCCGTTCACAAAATGCTAGAGTGATGTTTGGCGATTGTATTCGTCGGTGCTGCCAGTCGTGGCCGTTTGAAGTGAATGCGATCGTCTTACTACCCGATCATTTACACGCGATCTGGACTTTGCCAACCGGTGATAGCAATTACCCGAAGCGCTGGGCATGGATCAAAAAGGAATTCACGAAGAATTGGCTTTCTGTTGACGGGCGGGAACAGACTACTTCGGCGGGGAAAAAACGGGATGGGAGACGCGGTATTTGGCAAACCAAGTTTTGGGAGCACACGATTGAATCAGAAGATGATTTCCAGAGCCATTTCGACTATATCCACTTCAATCCTGTAAAGCATGGATTGGTAGAGTGCCCAAGCGAATGGCCATGGTCAAGCTTTCATCGCTGGGTGCGTCGTGGAGTCTATCCCGTAAATTGGGCATGCGAGACATCAAACCAGCCCAGATTTCATAGCATTGACGCAACCGTTGGTGAGTAAGGCCAGCTAGAACTGGGAACGGACCCACGTCCTCCGCAGGGCCGGTTCTACCGGCCGGAACTAATCAAAAAGCCACCGCAACATCACGTTGTACGATTGATATAAATTCGCACCCGGATTCGTCCGGCACAGCCGGACCTACGGGGTTTGGTGGTTAATGCATTCTGCTTGTTATCTCGAGCCGCGCAAACAAAATCCCCGCCAGCCAAAACGGCTACGGGGATTTCGATTGTGCCTGTGAATTCAGGAAGCCGCGACGTCTCAAGTCGATGACGTCGGGACGACCCACACCTTGACGTCGGTTTCGACATCGGTGTGCAGGTGGATTTTCACCGTGTACATGCCGATTTCTTTGAGCGGGCCTTCGAGGCGGACCTGTTCGGGGGAGATATCGTATTTGGCCGCTTTGAGGGCTTTGCTGATTTCCGGAGCGGTGATCGATCCGTACAGATGCCCTTCGGGATTGGCGTTGGCTTCGAGCGTCACGCTGTATTCGCTGAGCTGTTCGGCCAAGTTGCGGATCGACTTGATGCGATCTTTTTGCAGTTCGGCTAATCGAATGCGGTGACGTTCGACCATCCGCTTGTTTTCGTCGGTGGCGATCGTGGCCAGTCCCTGCGGAACCAGATAGTTGCGAGCGTAACCTGACTTGACGCGTACGATTTCCCCCTGCTTTCCGAGTGCAGGTACATCCTCGGCCAACAGCAGTTCGGCATTCCCTTTGGGCACGCCCGAACGCATGGCATGGAGACGTTTTTTGGACATAGTGTCAATTTCCCGTATGGTAATCTTCAAAAATTTGTGGATTGTCTGTTGTGTCGATGTGGCACTGCGTCTCAATCGCCGCGGGCCGTGTCACTGAGTGACGATTTGTCTGGCTGGGATCAATTCGGCCCTAGAACGGCACCTCATCGTCCGGAACGTTGCCACCACCACCGGAGGGAGGACCAAAGTCGTCGCCTTGTGGTGGAGCCTGTGAACCGGGATCACCGCCGCCGTAACCGGATTGGCTGCTGCTCCCGCTGTAGCCTCCGCCGCCGCCGCTACGACCGCCACCCCCCCCGCCGCCATCGCCACGGGAACCGAGCATTTGCATCCGTTCACAAACAACGCGCAGCTTGCTGCGGCGTTGCCCGGATTGTTTGTCTTCCCAGGAATCGAGTTGCAATCGCCCCTCGATGAGGACGGGACGGCCTTTAGAGAGGTATTCGCCAGCCACTTCCGCCTCACGTCCCCAAAGGGTCACGTCGACAAACGTGGTTTCTTCTTTACGCGAGTTGGATTGCTTGTCGAACCAGGTACGGTTGACCGCCAACCCAAGCTCAGAGACCGCTGTCCCCGAGGGGATATAGCGGACTTCTGGGTCACGGGTCAAGTTCCCGATCAGGATGACTCGGTTATAACTCGCCATGAGACGGTTTTCCCATTTTTATTGGTCATGCGAGGTCGATGCGTCCTAGACCTCGGCAATCGCAAGATCAAGCAGTTGTGACTTCCTCGGACGCTTCGCCTGTGGCTTCCTTAGAGGCCGATTCCTCGGATGCCGCCTTTTCTTCTGTTGCAGCCTTTTCTTCTGTTGCCGCCTTCTCCGCTGATGCGGTGGGGGATTCACCATTGACGACTGCCACCATCGGTTCGACCAAGGCTGCGTCGAGTTTGATGGCCAGGTGCCGCAGAACGATGTCGTTCAGCTTGCACAGACGGGTTAACTCATCCAGGTTTTGGCCTTCCATTTTCAGGTAGGTCAAATAGTGAAGCCCTTTGCGGCGGCCTTCGACGGGATAAGCCAATTTGCCGTCCTGCCACGGCCGTGCCGCTAAGGTTTCCGCGCCGACCCGTTCGAGGATCTTATTGATCTCGCCCAGTGAGCCGTCCGGATCGCCGGCGTACTTATTGCTGTCGATGAGGAACATCACCTCGTAGGTATTGACCGCCACAGCCGCGTCTCCCTGTCCTAATTTCTCTGGCAAAAGGTTTTGCTGAACGTGCGACTTACACGGGATGAAGTTTTAAAAAACTGTCCCAGTCGCGCCGCCAGATCGCACTGAATCGCTGTTATGTTGTTTCCGAACTGTCTTTCTGCCCGTCTCTGCTATCTGCCCGACTTATTTATCCGCTGCGTTGAACGCGTTCATGGCCGCGGCAATTCCCTGCTCGGCCCAGCACTCGACGGCGTCGGCCGCGCGAGCGACTGCCAAATCCATTTCGGCACGTTCCGCCTTGGCGAATTTGCTGAGAACAAAGTCCGCTCCACTTTGAGTCCCCGGCGGAGTCCCAACTCCGACACGAAGTCTGGGGACTTCATCGGAGCGTAAGTGATCGCAAATATTCTTCAGCCCTTTTTGCCCTCCGGCGGAACCAGACTTGCGAATCCGATTTCGTCCGACGGGCAGATTCATGTCGTCACAAATGACGAACACGTCTACCAACTCTATTTGATAAAAACTGACAGCCGCTTGTACGCTACGGCCGCTGGCATTCATATAAGTTTGCGGAGCCAACAACAAAACCTTAGTTGTCCCGATCAGGACGTCGGTGGTTTCCGCTTCAAATTTTAGCTTCGACGGGGCCGCATTCCATCGACGGGCAAGTTCCGACACGACATCGAATCCGATATTGTGTCGCGTTCCCGCATATTTTTGACCGGGATTCCCCAGTCCGACCACAAGTTTCATTACACATTAAACTCAGCCAGGCCCGGCACTGCACTGCACTGCACTGCACTGCAGGGCCGAACAACCGCAATACAAAACTGCCGTTCTTACTCGCCCTCGCTCTCGCCTTCGGGTTCTTCTCCGACCAGTTCCGGCTCGACGGGACCGCCACCGGCGATTCCTTCTTCGATTTCTTCCTCAGACATTGGCGCGTTAATACGAACGACCAGTGCGGTCGGATCATCCAGGAGCGTTGCCCCCGAGGGAAGCTCCAAATCACTGACATGCAGGGCATCGCCGATCTGCAGTTCCGAGACCCGCAAAACGATGTGATCGGGAACCTGATGAACCAAGCATTCGAAGTTGACCGTCCGATGCGGTTGATCCAGCACGCCGCCGCCGATCACGCCTTCGGGGGTACCCCGTAGTTCCACCGGCACTTCCACCGCAAGCCGCTTGGTGGGATCGATACGCTGCAGATCGAAATGTTGTACGTATTGTGAAAATGTGTCCCACTGGACTTCACGGAAAATTGCTGTGGCACTTTCACCGCCGACTTCGACGTCGACGACCTGTACTCCGCCATAAATCAGCGGTCGCAGAGCCTCTTCGGTCGTGCTCAGCGCGATGGTATCTTTTTCCAGGCCGTACAAACTTCCTGGAATTCGACCTGTGGCCCGCAGCTTACGAGTCGCTGCCGTGCCAACTTTTTCGCGAAGATCAACTGCGAGTTTTGTATTATCCGACATTATGCAAACGCCTTACTGTCCAACGTCGTTCTGAATTGCGTCGTGGAATTATTTTTGACAGACACACACCGGCCATCAATGCGGATACGAAACCTCAACCCTCTCACTTTCGATCGGGGTGCATAACGGCCATTCTGGCCGCTTGTGCGCGAAATTTCGCACGCTCAGACCGAAACTCACCCCAGTGAAGCGCCACCTAGGATAAGGTTCTCCCTACATACTTCCCCCCGCCGAGTACGCACTCTACACGCTAAGCCATTGCGCGGGGAGGCTTTCCGGAGGACCGGAGGGAATTCGCCAAAATAACGACATCCCCCCAATTCTGCAAGCGGTCGAGTGAGAATCAGTACTGTTTCTGCGGGGGAATTTCATGCCGGTGGCGTCGCGAGGGGGCGAGCGCCGATAACCATAGGGAGAATAACGCCTTACGGCTGGTGCAACATGCGGCTCTTGCCGATTATGACGGCTAGGACTGGGGAACGGATCCACGATTCACGCATTTGTCACCAGATTGCCGCCAGGCGACTGCAAGAACGCCAACTTACCGAGAAACTGATTTACGAGAAACCCTTGAGTTTTACGACGATTGACAACAAGCCTTGGTCGTAAATTGCGGGTTTTGGCGGTTGTGACCACCGCGTGCCGTTGCCGTGAAATCAAAAGGGTTCAGCTAGTTGCTACTTGCCAATTGGAGCTGCAGACTCGACAATGACATTGCCAACAGTTTGAGCCGATGGGGGTCGGGATCGCCCGACGAACGCGAATGACGAGACAGTCGACGTTTGCGTTGCATTGGTTTGGGCACGGGGAATGACGAATTCGAAATGTCATGCGTCCGCATGGTTGGCAAGCGGCTCGTCAACGAATTGACATCACCTGATAATGGGTGAGGCCCGATGGTCTCGCCGGGAGTCTGGGAAGTATGACACGGAGCGCGCCGGTTGCTCGGACAATGAGAATGGCCTTTGCCGTTTTGGTCGTCTCGGGCGGTTTTGGTTTATGGTGGTCTAACGCAACGACAGCCGACGAAGGGGACTCGGTTCCGACCGAAAACCAGGAGTCCGATCCAGCGGCACCGCAGCCGCAAGCGGCCGAGGAAACACCGGCTGAAAATCCGAAGGCGGCCGACAAGCCGGCCCCGGAACCGAAATTGCGAAACCCGTTTAAGGATTTCCTCAACGACGTGCTGACGCCGGGAGGAAAGACTGATAAACCAAAGAAAGCTGAAAAGAAAAAACGCCCCCCCCAGCCCCGCAAGCAACCACAACGCCCGATTCAGGACCCGCGCAAGCATACGTCAACCAGCGAACCCAGCGATCCACGGATCCCTGACCCGCGTACGGTGCGAAAGGCGATGCAAGAGGCTCGGCTGAGCATTGATCGTGAAAACTGGAAAATTGCCGTCCGCCAACTCCAATACATTTTGGATTTGCCGGAGGATGCATTTACGCCAGGCAACGGGCGTTCCTGGACTTCGCTGAAGGACGACGCTCGACAGCTACTGGGGAGCATGCCGGCCGAGGAATTGCAGACTTATCGTGCCGCCTATGACGGGGTCGCCGCCAAACAACTGGCCAAGGCAGTCGCCGCCGGCGATTTCCATGCGGTCGCATTGGTCGGTCGCAGATACTTCCACACCAAAGCGGGGCAACAGGCAGCCGATATTGTTGCTTCGCACTATCTGGATCGCGGCGAGTTTGGGTTAGCCAATCACTGGTTCCAGGCATTGCTCCAACCTGAGACTGACATGACGTCATCCCCGGCTTGGCGTGCCAAAGCCGCGCTGGCGGCCAAGCTGTCGAGTGTGGCCGTTCAGGGAGCACAGTCCCCATTGGCGGTGGAGGTCCAGCAGGATGATACCGCTCGATTGGGTGGCGAACAGCAAAATCTCGCTGCTTGGCTGGACGAAATCAACGAGGTTCCCCGTCCGGAGACCGCGCTGTCGGAATGGCCGATGTATATGGGCAATTCCCGTCGGACGGGTATGCCGGACGGTGGCGAGCCGTTATTGCTATCACGGTGGTACGAACCGCTGACTCGCAGCCATCGTATTGAAACTCAAATCCAAGACCTCGTTGAGGACTTGGGCGACGAAGATTTTGCCATGCTGCCGTCGCTGATCCCCTTAATGGTAGATGGCAAACTCATCTATCGCACCTTGCGGGGGGTACGGGTGGCGGATGCGGCAACGGGTGCTCCCCTGTGGGAAACTCAAGATCGGGTTTCAGCGGAAAGCCTGTTGTCCAACGATAATTTGAATGGGGCATGGGGCTTTAGCGGGCGGCGTGTTTTTGCCAATTTCCGGGGCTACTCATCGCAATCGATTACAAAAAACCCGCTCGCCTATCTGCTGTTCGAAGACGCGAACTACGGCATCATTAGCAGCGATGGCCAACGGCTGTTTGTGATCGAAGACTTGGCGATCTTGACCAAACAGCCGCAGCAGTACTGGGGCTCCTCGCAGGAATCGAGCGACCGGTTTGGCCAAGATTGGTCCAGTAACAAAATCGTGGCATATGATCTCAACACAGGGCGCCCGCAATGGGAAATCGGCGGGACGCTGCATGGCGATACTTTTGAATTGCCATTAGCCGGATATTTCTTCCATGGCGCGCCAGTCGCCGACGGCAACGAACTGTTTGTCATCGGTGAAAAAGAACGGTTGATCGAGTTGATTTGCCTAGAAGCGGAAACCGGCAAAGTTCTCTGGAAACAGGCCGTTGCGCAACCGACTGCCAAAATCGAACGCGACATCGTGCGGCGTTGGTACGGTGGGCAGATTGCCGTCGGCAACGGAACGATTGTCTGCCAAACCACGACGGGGTTGATCGCAGCGGTGGAACGTCGGTCCCACGCCTTGTTGTGGTCGGCTGATACTGCAAAATCGAAAACGTCGAACAGAAGCCGTAGGCGTGGACGAAAACAGGAGGACGTCGCCCCCACTGAACCGTTGAACAAACGCTGGTTCCCGACTCCGCCGATCATCGCCGGAAATCGAGTCCTGATAACCGCACCCCGTAGTAACTCGTTGTACTGCCTTGACTTGATCACCGGCAGTGACCAAGCGGGCTGGGGTTGGAAGACCCCCAAGACCTCCAGAGGCATGGAGCTGTTGTATCTGGCGGGCGTGTTTCATCAACACGTCGTTGTGGTCGGCAAACGACACGTGAAGTGCTATGCCCTGCACAACGGGTTTGATGATAAATGGGATATCGATCTCCCTTCGCCCCCTTGCGGACGGGGTGTGGCAGTTGCCGGCCGGTACTACGTGCCCTGCCAAACGGGCGAACTTGTGGGAATCGAATTAGAGACCGGCTCGATCGCCGAAAGCCTCTCGCGCCCCGTAGGTAGCCGCGGGCTTGGCAATTTGGCCCTGTATCGCGGCGCGGTGATTTCACTGAGTCCGTTCGGTGTTGAATCGTTTGAACAACGGCACACCATCGAACAAGAAATCGCGGAACGCAAAAAACGAGACCCACACGATGCCGTCGCACTGCTGCGCGAGGCGGAAATTGCCGAGTTAAATCGCGATGTGACCACCGTACTCGATCGAGCCAGAACCTTAGATGCCGACGCATTATCGCCGGTTGATCAAACCCGGTTTCACGACCTGTACATTCGCGCATTGACCGGGTTGATCCAGTCGGACTATGCCCAACATGATGACGCTGTCGCTGAGCTGCAGCAGCTATCCGTCACGCGTGACGAACGTCAGGCCTATTTGCGATTAGTTGCCGACCGCCTCGTAGCGCGGGGTGAGATCGAAGACGCGTTCGAAAGTTATGTCCAGTTGGCTGCGTCGATTGCACCGAACATGATTCAACCAGTCGCTGATTCGCGCATGAAAGTCCGCGAGGACCTTTGGCTGGCGGGGCGCATTACCGATCTTTGGGCTCAAATCCCCTCCGCCGCGCTGCCCGATTTTGACAACCGTGTCGCCACACTCGCCGATGAGGTGGCCGCAGAGTCCATCGAGGAACAAAAACAGTGGTTAACGCTGTTTGGCTTTCACCCGGCAGCACTCAAAATCCAACAGCAACTTGTTGAGTACTACGCAAGCAACGGCAATCTCGTAGCAGCGGAGGATCTGTTGAATCAGATTCGCGACCGGTCTTCAGACGAAATTGCCGCTCAAGCGGTGCGGCGAAAAGCGGAGTTGTTGCTCAGCGCCGGCGCCGCCGATGCGGCTGCAGACACTTACGCTGAGCTGGAACAACGGTACGGAGCGACCCCACTTCCCGATGGAAAAACCGCTGCGGAGGTCGCGCAGGCGTTCCGTTCTGACAAAAACGCTCCCCACGAACTCAAACGACATTTGTCTCCCGACTGGGGAAATGGGCCAATGACTGCAGTGCGGATGGGCCATGATTATTCGCAACAAGACAGCCTGTTGCCGTTGGATGGCCTGGACCTCGACACGCCGTTTTTCAGCCGACATCAATTGCACGTGCGTAGCTTGCGGCAAAGACTAGAGATCGTGCGAGGCGACAGTGACAAGTATCTGGCCTCGATTCCGTTGCGGGGCGATTCACGACGCGAAAACAATAGTTTGACGGCACACAGCCGCGGGCATCATGTCCTGCTGGTGAACCAAGGCATGCTCCATAGCATTTCGCCATTGGAGAAAAAAGTTCGTTGGGTTCAACCGGTCGAAGTCGCGCCGCAGCACTCGACCTACCAATCCGAATCTAACGCGGATATGCGGATGAAGACCTCATTCGATACAGCCCTCAGACAACGCGGGGGCCGCCAACCGCAGTCGACGAATTTGTTCGACGATCGGCATTTTATCTGGCGATCGGGTCGGGAACTGACGGTCGTCGATACGCTGACCGGCGAAATTTGCTGGACAATGGAAAACGTGCCGTCGGACGCCCAGTTCTTCGGCGGCGATGGGTTGCTCTATCAGCAGGAAGGGAAAAACAAAAAAAATCTGGTGGCGATCCGCTTACTGGACGGTAAACGGATCGACTTGCCGCACTTGGCAGATTTCACCAGTGGAGTCACCTCCAGCCGCGCGAAACGATTTGTGGGACGGTACGGATTGTTCACCAAGAAATCCGATAAGAACGTGCAAATCTCCCTCAGGGATCCGCTCAACGACGCGGAAGTCTGGAACCGCGAATTCCCAGCCAAGTCGCTGTCGGTACTTAGCAATGAACACCAACTCTTCGTCGTAACCCCCGATGGCAAGTTTTCACAATTAAATCTGAAAACCGGCGAGCTACGCCTCTTGGGCGAAGTGGACTTGGATGTCTTGAAGAGTCGCAGAACCGTCTATTGCGTGACGGACAACCAAAACGCATATTTGATCATCGATTGGGCTGCGCGACGATCGAGGGACCGCTATAGTGGCAATCATCTTGCCACCATCCGGATTTCCGGTAAAATTTTCGCTTTTAACCTAGACGACCCGAGCGACCGTTGGGTTTACAAAGTGGATAAGCCGCGACTGCTCATGCTATCGGGATTACAGGACGCTCCGCTGCTCGTACTGGCGCGTCCCCAATCCGAGACAGTCGGTCGGCGTCCTCGGCAGATGATCAATAAGGTCAATTTGGTGGCGATCGACAAACGCAATGGCGAACAAGTCTTGGATGCGACACTTCACATGCAACCCAACTTCCAAAAAGCTCATGTCAACTTACCAGGCAAGTACATTGAGCTACAGACCTACAACGAACGGGTGCGGTTGATGCCCATGCGTGGTGAAACCGCCGCTGCCAGCCCTCAGCCGAGCGAATAATTCGCGCTCAGCGGCCCGCCGCCAACTGCTACCGTTTGACGGTGTTTGGTCGCGGCGCCGACATCAAAATCGGCGTTCAGTTTTCTCTGCGGACTTGCCGTCAGATTTTCCGGCGTTAATCTAAAGATGTGCACTCGTTGGTTCGTTTGAGCCACGCTCCCAACCGATATTCCTCGATAGACGCGATTCACCATGCACGACTTTGAATACGAAGCTCCCACGACCGTCGCGGACGCCGTTAAAATGCTGGCCAAGCACAACGGATCTGCTCGAATTCTGGCCGGCGGCACCGATCTGATCGATCAAATCCGCATGGGGCGATTCGCTCCGGATGTGGTCGTGGACATCAAAAAGGTCGACGCCCTCCACAGCATCGACATCTCAGCAGACGGACTCAAATTAGGCGCCGTCGTCCCTTGCTATCGGATCTACGGCAACGAAATGATTTGCCGCGACTATTCGGCACTGGCCGATGCGACAAAGATTATCGGCGGTGCGCAAATTCAAAGCCGAGCATCGGTCGGCGGCAACCTTTGCAACTCAGGACCCGCGGCCGATTCCACGCCAGCATTGATCGCATTGGGAGCGCAAGCGGTGATTGCCGGACCGGACGAAACACGCGAAGTGCCTGTCGAAAAATTCTGCACGGGACCGGGAAAAAATGTGCTGGAACCGGGAGAGCTGTTGACCGCACTGGTCATGCCCGCGCGGCCTGCCCACAGCGGATCGCACTACCTGCGGTTCATTCCCCGCAACGAAATGGACATTGCCGTAGTCGGGGCAGGGGCTTCGGTGCTGTTGGACGAATCAGGCAAAAATTTTGTTTCAGCGCGGATTGCTATCGGCGCGGTCGCCGCCACTCCGCTGTTTGCCGAAGAAGCGAGCGAGCTATTGGCCGGTCAACCGGTCGGAGACGAAGCGATCGAAGCGGCAATGGCTGCCACGCGAAAAATTGCAACGCCGATCAACGATATGCGGGGCACTGTAGAATTTCGCAAACATGTGACCGGCGTTTTGACGCGCCGAGCTTTGGAAAAAGCGATTGAGCGTGCCCGAGCAAATACGGGAAAATAACGCCGACTAGGTTTTTGTATTTTCATAGAGTCACGCCCACAATCCTTCAATTGATGTTCTTCAGGATTTCCTCATGGCGAAAAAACGAGTTGTCACCACGACCATCAACGACCGGCAGGTTGAGTTTCTCTGCCAACCACGGCAGACATTGCTCGAGTCCTTGCGCGACGTGTTGAATATGACCGGCACGAAGGAAGGGTGTACCAACGGCAATTGCGGCGCCTGTACCGTCCTGATGGACGGCCGCCCGGTCGATTCCTGTCTGGTGCTCGCCGTCGAGGCGGAAGGTGCCGACCTGGAAACGATCGAAGGGGTGGCTCCAAGTGACGGACTGGATCCGATTCAAACCGCGTTTTTAGAAAACGCCGCCTTGCAATGCGGAATCTGCACGCCGGGATTCATCATGGCGACCAAAGCGCTGCTGGAATCCAATCCGCATCCCACAGAAGATGAAATTCGCTTTTATCTGGCCGGCAATTTGTGCCGTTGCACTGGATACGACAAAATCGTCCGCGCCGTCTTGGACGTTGCGGAATCTCGCGAGGAGGTGAGCGCCTGATGGCTTCCGTCGAAAAAACACAAGGTCAAGAACCTTCTACAAACGGCCAGTACAAAGTCATCGGCACCCGCCCGATTCGTCACGACGGGGTCGACAAAGTGACCGGTCGCGCCCGCTATGGAGGCGATACGCGGCTGACCGGCATGTTGCCGGCCGCTGTGCTCCGCAGCCCCCATGCGCATGCGAAGATCATTTCGGTCGACACCTCCAAAGCCGAAGCACTACCGGGCGTGCGCGCGGTCGCCACGGCAGCCGACTTGCCGGACGCAACGGACAAAATCGCGGACCTGGGTGAAGGCTCGGTCAATCTCAAACACCTCAGCGATAACGTCCTGGCCAGCGATAGAGTGCTCTATCGCGGTCATGCAATTGCCGCCGTCGCCGCCGATGACATTCACATCGCCCAAGAGGCGGTGGGACTCATCGAGGTCAAATACGATCTGTTGCCACCGGTGATGAACGTGCTCGATGCGATGAAGGCCGATGCGCCGCTTTTGCACGACGACATCAAAACCGACGATCTAGGCGAAACTGCGGATCAACTTAGCAACATTGCCACGCACATCCGTTTTGAAAAAGGGGATCTCGAAGCGGGGTTCGCCGCAGCGGATGCGATTGTCGAACGAGAATTTCACACTGCCACGGTTCATCAAGGCTATATCGAACCACACAACGCGACCGCCCTGTGGAATGCCGACGGCCATATTACGATCTGGATGAGCACACAAGGCACGTTCACGGCCCGCCAACAAACAGCAGAACTCCTGGATGTGCCGGTCTCCCGCGTGAAAGTGGTGCCGATGGAAATCGGCGGCGGCTTTGGTGGAAAAATCTCTGTGTATTTGCCCCCCGTCGCTGCGATTCTGTCGAAGAAAACCGGACGTCCTGTGCAAATGCTGATGAGCCGCACCGACGTCTTCGAAGCGACCGGCCCCACCTCAGGCTCGACAATCCGCGTGAAAATGGGAGCTGATAGCGAGGGCCGCATCACCGCCGCCGAAGCTTGGCTGGCGTATGAAGCCGGGGCATATCCCGGTTCGCCGGTCGGTGCCGGTGCGATGTGTGTCTTCGCCTGCTATGACGTTCCGAATGGCAAGGTCGATGGCTTTGACGTTGTGGTCAATAAACCACGAACCAACGCCTATCGTGCCCCCGGCGCGACAAACGCCGCCTTCGCCACGGAAACCGTGGTCGATGAACTCTGCGAAAAGCTGAAGCTCGATCCGGTCGAGTTCCGCATCAATAACGCGGCCAAGGAAGGGGTCCGTCGAGTCGATGGCCCCGTTTTCCCACGGGTTGGCATGATCGAAACGGTGGAAGCGATTCGCGATTCTGAGCATTACCAGACCCCGCTGGAAGGCAAACACCGAGGACGTGGAATGGCCAGCGGCTTTTGGTTCAACGTGGGCCTCAAATCGACTGCTCAAGCCACCGTCAATGCCGACGGGACCGTCGCATTGATCGAAGGTTCCACCGACATCGGGGGCTCACGGGCCGGTATCGCCATGCAATTGGCTGAAACACTCGGCATCGCCGCCGAAGATGTCGTGCCGACAGTGGTCGACACCGATAGCATCGGCTACACCGACGTGACCGGCGGGAGCCGCGTGACATTTGCCACCGGTTGGGCCGCCTATTTGGCAGCCAAGGACATTCAAGGCCAGTTGATCGAACGGGCCGCCAAAATCTGGGACTGCGATGTCGCCAAGATCGACTACAAAGACGGCGCGGTCGTCGGTCCCGATGGCAAACGCTTCTCGTTCAAAGAAATCGCCGCTGAGGCGCAGACGGTCGGCGAACCGGTGATCGGTCGCGGATCGGCGGATCCGCAAGAACCGGGTGGCGCATTCGGCACGCATCTGGTCGACGTCGAAGTCGACATCGACACCGGCAAGGTCACCATCTTGCGATACACCGCCGCACAGGACGCCGGCACGGCGATCCATCCCGCCTATGTCGAAGGACAAATCCAAGGCGGCGTGGTCCAAGGCATCGGCTGGGGACTCAACGAAGAGTATTACTACGACGACAAAGGCACGATGCGGAATTCGACCTATCTCGATTACCGCATGCCCACGTCGTACGACCTGCCGATGATCGATACCATCATCGTCGAAGTCCCCAACCCCGGGCACCCTTACGGAGTTCGCGGAGTCGGAGAAGTCCCCATCGTTCCCCCGCCGGCTGCATTGGCCAACGCGATTTACGATGCCATTGGCATTCGTATGCACGAGCTGCCCATGTCTCCGCCGAAAGTGATGCACGAAATCCTCAAACAGCAATGAGGCTTGGGGAAGTCGTGGGTTTTGACAGGGGGCACGCGAAGTTTAAGGAACGAAATATGCCCACAGCTTTCATGCCGCCCGCGCTTCGCAAACTCACCGGCGACAATGATCGCATTACGATCGAAGCGCAGACGGTCCGTGAGGCGATCACTGAGTTGGAGCATCGGTATCCGGGTATCGAGGCACGATTGACCGCTGATGGGGCAATCAAACCGGGACTAGCGGTCGCCGTAGATGGCAACGTCTCCAGCCAAGGCATGTTGCAGAAACTAAAACCCGACAGCGAACTGCACTTTCTACCAGCCATCGGCGGCGGTTGACCGCAAACACCGAAGGAATCCGCATGATGCCTTCGAGACAACCGGCCAGAAACGTCTACCCCGCACTCGCCTTGCTGTATCAACCTGTAGGATCAGTCGGTGGTCTGATGTCCTGCGAGTATGATTATCAAACGCAGGTTGTGTCGGGCAGCTGCCTCACCTACATCTCTGGTTCAACTCTCTAACTTCGGACCTTGCGACAAGACATTCATGCCAGCCCCCGCACACCCATCAATCTATTTTGAAACCGGGGGGGTGAAAGATCAAGCCGTTGTCAGTAGGCGAGGTGGTCCTAGACTCGCTGACGGTTTGGTCGATCGGCCGGATGAGCGTTAGACGGAAACCGCCTATTACGCGCCAAGACGTGTGAAAAACGAGAAAATCGTTGGTAAAATGCAACTTACGAAGAACGGTGGCCTGTGCATGAGGTTGCAAACTTGCAGACTAGCAGACTAGCAGGTGATATGCTGATCATGCCAAAACCAAGCTATTCGCCTAGGTCGACCGTGTATCAAACGCTGGTAATTCTATGCCTATTGCCGATACTTGGCTGCTCAACTGAACCGCAGATGCGAACTGCTGACGAAATCTATTGCTCCGAACTCGACAAACGCGGCATCGGGTACTCCGTGACGCCGGAAGGACTTTACGAGATTCAAATCAACGACCAAACAGTCACAGTTAGTCTCGAAAACATCCGCCGCAATTACGATCGTGACGGCGATGCTGATGCCATTGTGCGATTCGTCGAAAATGTTGACACCGATTTCTTCGCTGAAATACCGTCATGGGATGATGTGCAGTCGTATGTCCGGTACTCACTGGAAACGTCAGACTATGAAACGGGTTTTGACGACGTTTTGTTTACTGCCATCACCGACCAGCTGAATCAGGTATTCGTTTTCACATCCACCGACGGCACCCAAATTACATGGATCAACGAATCGATGCTTGATGACTGGGATGTCACTCGCAAACAAGTCGTTGAACGAGCTGAAGAAAATATGGCGGCAATCGTCGCCGAAACCAAAATCGAGGTTGAGGACATTGCTGTCAACAAATTGAGGATGATCTCCACTGAAGAAACACCGTTCAAGGCTTCCCTTATTTTGTCCCCCGCGTTCCGCGATCTTGTTTCACCAACTCACGGCTGGCCGGTTTGTGCCGTTGTTCCGTGTCGCGATTTCGTCTACGTTATTCGCAACGACAATCGTGATTTCCTGGCTCGTCTCGGTGGCGTCGTAATCAAAGAATATCGCAACTCCGGTCATCCGATCACGAAAGATGTCCTTCAAGTGTCGGATGAGGGAATCACTGCAATTGGCACGTATCCTGAATTTGAATAAACTGCAAAAAATGAAACGTTGGGCGCAAGTGGGCGGCAACTGCAGTTTTGAATGCAATGTCACACGCGCCCGCGTGTGAACGTGGTCGTCATGCCAGACCGGGGAGGCGCTCTTGATGTCACGTGACAAACACCACGTCCGCCTCCGGGAATTGCCTCGTGGAAGACGTCGTCGATGTGTGTTGCTCGCCATTGGAATGGCATGGTTCGCCTTGAGTCTATTCCTGCTGGACATCGCGTTTTGGATTTGGCTCAAGCCCCATGCGCCCGATGCTGCAGCCATTACCACATTTGTATTGATTGGCGTTTCGATGGGAATCAGCCGTGGCACTCATGCAAGACTGACATTGAAGGACCGTGAATCAGAAGAATTCGTAAGCCAACCCAGCGTCTTCGACTTTTCATTGCTGGCACTGTCGTTAATGATGGTGATTGTCGGCGGAAGCGTCGCGATTGCGAATTACTAGCTGAATCGATACCAGTAGCAACACCAAACGTTCTGTCGAGCAAATTCATGTCTGACTCATCTACAGATATTCGCCCGATGACTGACAGTGAATTTGATGAGTGGACGGATGTCCGATCGCGTGGCATCAGCTACTTTCGCCGAAAGTGCTTCATCATCAATTCAAAAGTTGCAGCAATCACGATCGCGATCCTGGCCGTGGTACAGTACACAGAAATCGCGCCTCTGTGGGTGCGATTGATGCTGCCTGGTGGTGTAATTTTCTATATGTTTGGGCTCCCCTTCCTGATGCACTTCTTTTTTACACCACTACTATGGATAAGCCATGAACAACAATACGCCAAGACTCTGGAAATTCGAGCTACAAAAAAGAGCAATGATCAGTAACTTAGGTCATGCAGCTGCCTGACCTCCTCGCTGAAATCGTCGTTCACCATGACCAGGAGTCTGTGATGAGAATCTTGAACCACCGTTGGACGTGTTTGCTGTTTGCTCAGATATGCCTCTTGGCCAACCTCTTCGCAGCGATGGCCGATGAGACCACGCCCGTCCGTTTCCAGGTCGTCGATGCGGACAGCAACACGCCATTGCCTTGCCGCGTTTATCTCCGGTCCGCTGCGGGGACGTACTACCATGTCAAATCGGCTGACTCGGCTGGGAGTGCGGTGACGTACGATGTGAAACGTTCCGCGGAAAGTTTTGAAAAGCATACCACTGTTTCGGCGCATCCTTTTACGGCCGATCTGCCGCCGGGCGACTATACGGTTACGGTGGAACGGGGTAAGGAGTACCGTCCCGTTAAGAAAACGATCACCGTGGGAACCGCGCCGGTTGAGGAAACTATCCGGTTACAACGATGGGTGAACATGGCCGAGCGGGGCTGGTATTCCGGCGACACTCATGTGCATCGCACTGTCGCGGAGCTGCCCAATGTGATGCTGGCTGAGGATCTCAACGTAGCATTGCCGCTGTCGTATTGGGTTCTCAAAGCTTATACACCCCCAGCGCAAGGGGATGAGTCCGTGCCGGCAAAGGCGGAGTTAATCCGCGTCGATGCGACGCACGTGATTTGGCCGTTGAACACGGAATACGAACTGTTTTCCGTCAATGGAAAACAGCACACGTTGGGGGCGGTGTTTGTGCTGAATCAAAAACAACCGCTACGACTAGCGGCGCCGCCGGTTGCCCCGATTGCTGCCGAAGCACGGCGACAAGGTGCGCTGTTGGATTTGGACAAACATTCCTGGCCCTGGTCGATGATGCTGGTGCCGGTGATGGACGTGGATCTATTTGAGCTGTCCAACAATCACATTTGGCGGACGCAGTTCCATTTTAAGCAGTGGACAATCGACCAACTTCCCCCCGGCTGGGAGATCGAAACCGACGGCGATGGTTTTACTGAACGGGGTTGGACCGATTTTGGATTGAAGACGTACTATGCGTTGCTGAATTGCGGGTTTAACATGCGGCCGACAGCGGGGACGGCCTCGGGCGTGCATCCTGTGCCGTTGGGATTTGGTCGCGTATACGTGCATCTGCCCGACGGTTTTCATTACGACAAATGGATGGCCGGATTGGATGCGGGACACAGTTTTGTCACCACCGGTCCGATGCTGCCCGCCACGTTCAACGGCAAGCTGGCCGGGACGACGTTCGTGCACGATGCGCCCACGTCCGTCCGTATCGAAGCCACCGTGCTGAGCGATACGCCGCTGGAATCGGTCGAGATCATCAAGAACGGTGAGATAATTCGCACGATTGCACCGACAGATGAGTCCGTGGTTGGCAATCACCATGAGCAGGTGGTCAACGAAACGATCCCGGTCGAGGAAACGTCGTGGATTGCAGTACGTTGTTTTTCTCGCCCGCCGACAGGCGACCGCCGCCGGTTTGCGCATACCGCCCCCGTGCATATCACGATCAAAGACCGCCCTCTACGTCCACGACGATTCGAGACGCAGTTTCTCACGAATCTCGTGAAGCAGGAACTCGTACGCAATCGGGGTGTACTGAGCGACGACGAATTGGCCGAATATGAGCAGGCGCTGGAGGTCTATCGCAAGCTGCACGCGACGGCGATCCCAAGCCGGTGAGTTCGTCGTTAACTCGCTTCGGGCGCTAATTGAAACTGCTGGTCGACGGTGTACGTTTTCAGTTGCTGTGCCGCTTTGAACCCCGAGAACAGGCCGAACAGCGCAAAGGCGTGAAACCCGACGCTGAGCCATTCTCGAAATAGAAGAAAGATCAGCCCATCAGCCGCGTAGACCAACATGCCAATAATAAATACCCAAGTGTGCGCGCGATTAGCTAAATAACCCATGCCGGCGAACATTCCGGCAATGGTCATACTGATCGCCAACGCAATGCCTGTTAAAACCATCGCAGCCGTGGGATCCAAGTCCTTGGCGATCCCCGCAGCCACGAAATCAATGATCTGCGTGACGCCCAAACCAACCACGAAATTCCAGTCCGCCCCACAGGCTATGATCACCGAATTCACGACCGAAAGCGCTGCGATCCAATAGAACCAATTGGCGCCGGAGTGTAACTGGGCAATCAACTCGCCAGGTTGCGATCCTTCACTTGAGGGGATGGAATGCCCGGGTGTCTCGTAGACTTCGGTTTCATCGTAATCTACGGGTGCATCATACGCCTCGGGTTCATGATGCGTCTCGGCTTCATCATAAGTCTCGGGGACTTCCGAATCCGCTTCGTAAAAGTCCTCGGTTGGCTGCGGCGGGCGGTCTTGGCTGCGGTCATCGTACATAGGAGCGTTCTCTGGAACATGACAGGGCAATTAGGCAACGGCCCGTATTCTGCCATTTGAGAATCTGGATTTCCACTTTTTTCCGGGATTGTGGTGAGATTTTCCAGAGTTGGATCCAGCGCCCCATTGCACGTGATCGAACTGCGGTCGAGGGTTTTGAGAAATAGACGTCGGGGGTTTTGAGAGTCGATCAGTAGTGCGGGTAATAAAAAAAACGCCTCCGACCGTTGCAAGATTTGCAACGCGAGGCGTTTGAGGTTTTCCAGGTGAGAAAACAGTTGCGGCGGGAACGATCAACTGTCGTTGCCGGCCAGCGGTTCTTTTTTCTCGGTCAGCACGGGGCAAGTTTGGGCAAGTTCCGCATTGAGTTCGGTATACTCGGCCCATTCTTCCGGAAGATTGTCTTCATGGAAAATGGCTTCGACGGGGCATTCGGGAACGCAAGCCTCGCAGTCAATACATTCATCGGGATGAATGTACAACATCGACTCGCCTTCATAAAAGCATTCCACCGGGCAAACCACCACACAGTCGGTGTACTTGCAGCCAAAGCAAGGTTCGGCGACAACGTGGGTCATCTGACTCCCTTTCTCAAGCGTTGAACATCTCTAAATAAAACAAACGTAAACCGGTTCAAAAATCAATAAGCTATCATTTCAAGTCGGCATCCGAAGGCGGTTGACAGAAACGATTCTGCTGATTTTTCTCAGCGGCATTGTTGCAGCAAGTTTACAAACCGAAAAGCCCGTGAACATTGAGAACTGCTAGATTTTCACCCGATTTAACAAGTTGAGACCAAGTCTCAATTGATTGGTAATTCCCCAGCAGCCAACTGTCAATTCCAATCGTCCATGAATTTGTACATCGGGTCATTTCGATTCCGGCTCGCGAATGTAGATGGGGTTGGACAGAATCCAAATTCGCGGCTCCTCTTCAAGGTTCAACCAGACTTCTACGCGGTAAATTCCTGGTTCCTGGACGGAAAATTCGCAGGAACGGCCCAGTTCGCGGGCGACTTCGACGCCGTTGCGAATCAATCGAAAGCTACCGACCAACGGCGCGGCGGCGTGAAGTGTCATACCAGAAACAAATGGCGACACATGCCCCATTTCGTAGTTATTGCCATCGGTCTCAAGCTGAAACACAAATCCGGTCGGATCGGCGATCCAGTCGAACGCCACATACGCCCGGCCATTTTGTAAGGCCTCGCGTACGTTTGCCTCGGTGAGCTCCTTCATTAACAGATGCGTACTGACGTGGTGCAGACTGCGGGCATAGGGGTCCAGATCGAGGTCAAAAACCACGTCCCCCGCCTTTTTGCCCAACAGCAGCGGCTTGATCAACGGCAACTTCTCAGGATCAATCAGGGCGACTTTTTCGCCCAAGCCATCGTCGATGCGTATATTTCCATCCTCTTCAATGGTGGCTTTGAGTCCTTGGTTATGGTGGGCATCGTTGGCCGAGACCCCGGTGTGCGGTTTGATGGCGCACATGGCATCCCATTTCTTCAGGTAATCCGCCGGATAGTTTTGCAGAGCGGCAAAAACGCCCTGCGGATATTCTCGCAACGCCGGTCCCAGTTTGAGCATCAAGGCCAACGGATCGCGAAGTACGCGAATGAACCGCGCCTCATCTTTGAAGTCGGCATGCGTGTTATAAATCTCGCTGCCGGTCAATCCGGTCAGCTCCCAATCCATCCGTTCTTCCAGGTGGCACAAAAACGACATTCCGCCGTCGGGTTGCACGGCATCGACGAATTCCTGCGGCTCAGAACCAAGTTTGTCCTTCACGCTGGCCGTGGGAAAGGACAACAACCCGGTCGTCTCCGCACCGGGGATCAGCAACACGCCATCAACAAGACCGCGATGTCCGTCGGTAAAAAAGTCGTAATCGGCCGCCGGATGATTGGTAAACATCAGCACGCGCACGCCGACTTCCTTGGCGGCTTTGACGATTTCCTCAACCGTGCCGTTGCTATCGTGCGAGAGAAACGAGTGCACATGCAGACACGCCCGATAGTCGGTGAATTCACTTGTGCGCGTGACCGGCTGTCGGTCGGTTTTGAGCGTTTCGACGGCGACTTTGAGTTGTCGTAATTTATCGATATCCAACCGATCCAATGCATCGGCAGCGACACTGCGATTGGAATCCGCTGACAGACACAGGGTAGCGACGATGACCCAGCATGTTCGTAGGAGTGGAGTAAGGTTTCGCATAACAGGTTTTTCCCTAAAGACACTTTTGCATCGTGTTGTATTGCTGAGGCTCACGGTCGAGCGTCTGTTTCGAATTTTGGCCTTCCGCTTCATGTTTGCATCGTCTGTGGTCGCTGTCTAGAGTGGGTGCTGCAGAGATAGCGACTGGGGTTGGTCGCCCGATTGCTCCTAGGCTTCGAGATGTTCCCGAATGACGACTCAGCAAACGACAACTGGAAATGCGGCGCCGGCCCTCTCGCCGGATGGTCGGATCCATTCGATCGATCAGTTTCGCGGGTACACGGTGCTGGGCATGTTTGTCGTGAACTATTTGGGGCATTACCGCTGCCACTATAATTTTCACCACAACGACTATTTTCTGAGTTATGCCGACACGATCATGCCCTCGTTCATGTTCGCTGTGGGGATCTCGTTTCGTTTAACGATTTTGAAACGGCTGGCCGGTGGCGCTTACCTGAAGACCTATTGGAGTTACCTCAAACGCTGCATTGCGCTCTGTTTGATTTCGATGGCGATGTACGGCATTGGCCAGGACTTCGACAGTTATCAAGAGTTTTTCACCGATCCGGACAGTGAAGCCATTGACCAAGCCGCGTGGGATCAGTTTGTTGCGGGCGATGCGGAGGCAACCATTCCGCCACACTTCAAAGAGCACTGGTGGCTGTTAGCCAAGTTGATCGCCAAGTCCTATCTCTGGGAAACTTTGGCGGTGATTGGCATCACGCAACTGTTTGTCTTGCCGTTTGCGAACCTGCGGTTTTGGTATCGCTTTGCTGTGCTGATTGTTTTTGGAGCCGCGCATGTGGCGCTCAGTGAATGGTTCAATTGGCAATTCTTTTACGGCTACACAATCGACGGCAGCTATGTCGACCTGCCCAGCGGCCTGAACAACTGGATGGGCGAAATCTGGGGCACCGGGTCCAACCGCAGTTGGGATGGCGGGATATGCGGGATCATCACCTGGAGCGTTGCCATGCTGGCCGGCACGTTGTGTTATGACTTGATGGCCGGAAACACCTCGTCGCAGACGATTAAAAATCTACTGCGCTGGGGCACGGTGTTTCTCTGCGTTGGTTATGCGATGTCTTGTCTTTCGTGCTTATACGACCTGCCCGCTGATCCGGAGTCGACCACCCAGTTTGTTCCCGCTGCGGCGGACAAACGGATTACGAATTCGCGCGGCAATGCGAAGGGAGGAATGCGAGCCCAACTGGCAGCCTCACCAGTGATTCCCGATTGGCGAGCAGTGCAAGGCCGATCCTTCACATCGTTCTTTGCGGAGCCGCCGTTCGTAGCTCGTCCTGAGAACCGGTTGGTGAATTATTGGATGATGCAAAAACGCTTTGCCTCGTTGCCGTATGTGGTTTTCGTCTCGGGACTCGCATTCGTGCTGTTGGCGTTGTTTGTGGTGATCACAGATATCGGCGGCATTCAGATCGGCGTGTTTCGCACATTCGGCATGAATCCGTTAGCCGCTTATGTGTTGCACAAATTGGTGTTGATGAACGTGGTATTTCACGTCGTCCCCAAGAACTCCGCTGCCTGGCTGTATTGGAGCGGATTGTTTGTGTACCTGGCGGTCGTGTATCTTCTGGTGCGCGGTTTGGAGAAACAGGGCGTTTATATCCGCCTGTAAATCCGGCTGAAACTCGCCGTCTCGTGGGAACTGCAACGTCATCTATGGCGGCAACACTTGCGTTCAGTTGGCCGACCGGACACCATAGAGGTTGCCATTTTGGCGACAACCTTTAGAACCCGTTTCAAAACCCAATTGTGCTTGTTCTGAAAACTTGCGGAGCAGTGTCGGCAAGACGCATCAGAGGGTTTAGGAACGACTTGCAGTAACACCGGCTCTCCATACCTGCCGAGGCAATCATAAGGAACAGATTCCGTGACCGATACGAATCCACAAAGCTCGTCACGCCGTAATTTTTTGGGCAACATGGCACTGGGCGGTTCCGCCGCATTGACTGGACTCGCAGCCGGTTGTGCGAAACAAGACGAACAAACAAATGCCGGTGGTGCCGACGGACAAAAACCGCTCAAGGCGGCCTTCTCCAATGCCGGGCTGCAAAGCACTTGGTGCGCGCTGGGCAAACAAACGGCCGAGTTGTGGGGCAAATTGCTGAACGTAGAAATCGAGTGGTTCGACGGCGAATTCGATCCGGAAAAACAACGCAATAAAATCGACCAGATCGTCGACCGCGACTGGGATTTTTGCTGTTTCCAAGCGGTCGCCATCGATGCCTTAGCGCCGCCGACCGAAATCCTCCGCGATCGTGGCATTCCGGTGATCTCGATGGACACCCTATTGGTCCCGATGGACCAAATGCGCAAAACCGGAGTTTGGACCCAGGTTTCTCCCGACCATATTTTCATGGCCGAGTCGAGCACAAAACATCTGGTCGACAAAATCGGCGGTAAGGGCAAGGTGATCCATATCGGCGGTCTCAGCGCTCACAGCGGCGCACAGGACCGCAGGACCGGGTTTGAAAACATCGCATCACAATATTCTGACATTGAAGTATTGAACGGCGGTGAAGTGGTATGGTGCGATTGGAAAAAGGAAATGGCCCGCAATCAATTCGAATCGTTGTTGGAACAAGAGAAAGAACCGATTGCCGGCGCGTTTTTCCACAGCGACGACATGGCGCTCGCCTGTGTGTCGGCCATTGAAAACACAATTCATAAGGACATGGTCATCACTGCGGTCGACGGGCAAAAAGAAGGCCTGCATGCGGTACGCGATGGCGGACTGGCCGGGACCACAGTCAACCCGGTCTGCCGCATCCACCGCACCGCCCTGACCTTGGGCCAGTTTTACGTTCGCAACAACGAAAAAATGGACGACGTTCCCGTCGAAGTCATCACGCCCGGCCCGCTGGTCACATCGGAAACCGGAAACCTGGAGACGATGCTCTACCTCGCCGACCCAGCGCATTGCCTCGTTTGATTTGTGTTTGATAAATCGCGCGGACTCCCACTGTAAGAACAATCGCCTCCAAACCCTTCTCCCGCTCCCTCTGCGAGAGGGCCGCGCGACACAAGACGTAACCCCTTGAGACACAACGCGATAAATGATCCGAACCGCCACTCCGCTCCTGCAATGCACAGCCATCACCAAACGCTTTGGCGGCGAAACCGCGCTGGATGGCGTCGATTTTTCGCTGCAAACCGGCGAGGTGCATGGCTTGGTCGGCAGTAACGGTGCGGGTAAAAGCACGCTGATGAAAATCCTGGCCGGCGCGCTGCCCGATCACGGGGGACAAGTCCTGCTCAACGGAAAACCAACGACGCTGGGGAATCCGCTTCAAGCGCAGCATGCGGGCATCGCGATGGTTTATCAGGAACTCTCCGGCGTGGGACAAATGTCCGTCGCCGAGAATCTGTTTCTCGGCCGCCAACCGACGACGCGGCTGGGACGCATCGACTGGAAGGCCATGCGGCAACAGGCGGCGGAGTATTTGGCGGAGATTGATATTCATGTCGACGTCCGCAGCCGACTCGACAGCCATCCGTTGGTCATCCGGCAAATGGTGGAGATCGCTCGCGGACTGCATAGCGGCGCACGGATATTGATTCTCGACGAACCGACCAGCGCTTTGAGCCCGCCCGAGACTCGGCGCTTGTTTGATTTGATTGCACAACTGAAACAGCGCGGCGTTGCCGTGATTTTTATCAGCCATTTTATTGAAGATGTGCTGGAAATCTGCGACCGCGTGACCGTCCTGCGTGACGGCCGCCGCGTGGAAACTGTACGTTCTGAAGTGGTCGACAAGCATACCCTGATTCACACCATGCTGGGGCATGCATTGAATCGAACGGCAACAGCTTGTGAAACAGCCGTTACACTGCCGCCGCAGACGGAGACGCCTTCCGTACTAATCAGTGAGAATTTGCAACTTGCGGGCACATTCTCCAATGTGAGCATCAAAGTCGCTCCGGGAGAATGTTTGGGTTTGTATGGTTTTGTGGGAGCGGGGCACCAGGAACTCGCACACGTCATCGCCGGTGCCCGCAAACAGGATGAAGGCACGATTCTTTTTGACGGCTGCCGCATGAAACCGGGGAACACGCATCGTGCGGTCCAAAAAGGAATTGTCCTCGTCGCGGCCGATCGGGGGCAGACTTTAGTGGGTGGGGCGGAAATTTATAAAAATGCCACGTTGGCGCATTTGAAACGGATCGCTGATAAATGGGTCACCTCGGGGCGTGAAATCACAGCAGTCAATCCACTGTTGGAACGTGTCGGTTGCAAGCCCGCGGCGCCGCGAATGAGGGCCGGTGATTTGTCGGGCGGCAACCAACAAAAAGTAGTGCTCAGTAAATGGTTGTTGGGAGACGTGCGGGTCTTGGTTCTTGAGGAACCAACGCGCGGAATGGATGTCGGCGCCAAGGAAGAAATCATGCAACTGGTCGCTGAGCTGAAACAACGGGGCACAGCGGTCATTCTCGCCTCAACCGAGCCGGAATTGCTGCTGGAGCACGCCGATCGCATCGCTGTCTTTCGCCGCGGAACACAAACGGCCGAATTCTCTAACTGCGAACTCGACAAAGCCACCCTAATGCGGCACGCTTGAGCGGCAGATCCTCGCAGTGCATTGGAATCAGATCCCCGCAGCAGTTACCATGAAGGCTGTGAGAAACTGCAGGAGAAATATGCTTGCTGCAGATGTTCACCTGCCAAGAACGCTCACCTTCATAAGACGTGGCTAGAACCAGTTTCAAAACCCGGTTGTGCTTGTTCTCGAAACGTTCAGATCAGTGTCAGTGAGACGCGTCAGAGGGTTTTGAAACGACTTGTAAAGATGTTTGAGGATGCGGCTGTGAAACGAACCATTGGCCTGGGCCTGTTGCTAACGTTCTTGTCGCCATCGCTGGCTGCAGCGGACGATTGGCCGACGTACATGCACGACAACGCCCGCAGTGGCGTCTCGGATGAAACGCTCAAACTTCCACTACGGTTGGCATGGGATTATTCCACGCCGCTGCCGCCACAACCTGCATGGCCCGATTCGGCCAAGTGGGACGGGTGGTCGAAAACTTACAATCTGAAAACCCGGCAGGTCTTTGACCGTGTCTATCATGTCGCCGTTGGGGAGGGGGCCGTCTATTTCGGTTCATCTTCGAGCGATCAAGTCTATTGCTTGGATGCGGCCACTGGAAAAAAACGCTGGTCTTTTTTCACCGAAGGCCCTGTACGACTCGCACCGATGCTGCACGACGGACGCGTTTATTTCGGCAGCGACGATGGGTATGTGTACTGCGTTGAAGCTGCTGATGGGAAATTGGTCTGGAAGCACCGGCCCGGTCCGCACCCGCGGCGGATTCCCGGCAACGGCCGCGTGATCTCCGTCTGGCCGGTCCGCGGGTCGTTGGTCTTACAGGACGGTCTGTTGCACGGCGCGGCAGGAATGTTTCCCTCGGAAAAGGTCTACGTCTTCGCCCTGGACCCGGCGACCGGCGAGGAAGCCTGGAAAACTCCGCAAAGCGATCTGCCGGTGCAAGGATATTTGCTCGCATCGTCGACGCGGTTGTATACACCTTCGGGACGGAACAATCCCATCGTCTTTGATCGTGGCAATGGAAAACGGCTGCGGGTCGTGGAAGGGCAGGGGGGTACGTATGCTCTGCTGACCGGCAACCAAATTGTCTTTGGCCCCGGCAAGACGGGCGAACTAGGTTTGGTCGAAGGGGACCAACAAGATCAGTTGGCTCAGTTTGCTGGAAATCACATGATCGTCACACCAAGCATGTCCTATCTGCATACGGACACGCATCTGAGCGGGTTGGATCGCCCGCAATACTTGGCGCACTCCCGCATACGAAAAGCATTGATGGGCGAACACCGCGGTCATCGCGATGCTTTGAAAAAGCTAGGAGCTGACGGGGACAAGGCCGAGATCAAAAAACATAAAGAGGAAATGGCACGGATCTCGACGCGGTTGCAAGAGGTCGCCGAAGACCTCAAAAAATGCATCCTCTACAATCAGCTGTGCGGCCAGTCTTTATCGTTGATTCTCGCCGGCGACATGCTGTTTACCGGCGGCACGGGCGAGGTCGCTGCCTATGGGGGCGACAGCGGAAAGCAGTTGTGGAAACACAAAGTCGACGGCAATGTTTACGGACTGGCTGTTGCCGGTGGACGGTTATTTGCGAGTACTGATACGGGGCGGATTTACTGTTTTCAAGCGGCGCAATAATACGGCAACTTGAGGCGGATAATTTCCCAAGACACAAGAGACGCAGACTCAAATGCAAAAGATAGCGATGAAATTGGCCTACACTCTGCTCTTCCTGGTTGGCTTTCCCAGCATTGTAACCGCTCAAGCGGCGGACAAGCCGGTGATGCATTGGTTGCTGCAGCCTGAATATGTCGACCACTTGACCATCAAAGATGCCGCCGCCGCGCATGCCGGGCAGATCAACGGCATTGTGAGTCACTGGCATGGGAACAACATCGCCGCTTTGGAATTCGACGGCCTGCACAACAGGATCGTCGCCGAACCAGTGAAAAGCCTGTCAGCCCCCCCAACGCTGTCGGTCTCTGCCTGGGTCACGATCGACAAACCGGCCGACCATGGCGGGATCGCTGGGCTGATTCAAAAAGAAAAACCATTCGCCACCGCTTGGCTGCTGGGGTATCAAGGCGATCAATTCACGTTTTCCGGGCCCGCCTCCACGGGCAAGACGCTCATGAGCCGAACGAGATTCCAACCCGGCCGTTGGTATCACGTTGCAGCGACGGATGACGGAATAACACAAAAGCTGTTCGTCAACGGACAACAGGAAGCCTCCGCCGAAAGCCCCACAGAAAAGAACGTCGCCCTCCCCGGACTGCAATTTGTTATCGGCGCAGCGCGGGACGGAGACCAGATTGTCCACATGCACGGCATGATTCACGAAATCGCCATTTATGAACAGGCGATCGATGCTGCAGCCTTCCAAGGACAATACGACAGTAAGGCAACCGCGTTCCCCGCCCCGCTAGAAATCACAGTCGGCCCGCACGTTGAATTCCTTTCACGTACTTCCGCCGTTGTGGAGTGGGAAACCGCCCAACCCATGCCCTCGGTCGTTGCCTATGGTATCGACAAACAACTAGGCCACCGCGTCGCGGACGCCCAACCGACGACTCAGCATCGCGTCACGCTGGACGATATCGCGCCGGATTCCATCTACTCTTTTCAAATCCGAGGCACGGACAACGAACAAGAAACTGCGGGGAAAACCCATGTGTTTGACTCGCATTTCAATTACACATTGCCGACGGTCGTTGACGATCAATCCCCCTATCCACACGACGAACTGACCGAATTGTATGAGTCGTTTGCCGAGCGGATTCTCAAAGAAACCGGCGTTACGCAAGGGTACTGTTTAGTGCTGGGCGTCGAGCAAGGCCGCTTGGCGTATGAATTGGCCAAGCGATCGAATCTGAAAATTGTCGCCGTCGACGACAATCCCGCCAACGTCGCCGCCGCTCGCGCCGCTCTGGGCGAGACACCTTATTACGGCCTGCGAATCAGCATCCACGAAGGTAGTCTCTCCGATTTACCTTATGGTGAATACTTCGCCAATCTGGTCGTTTCCGACAGCCTGCTGAGGCGGGGCAAGCTCGCTGCTGATCCTGGGGAAATGTATCGCGTGCTCAGTCCGTCGGGAGGCACCGCCTATTTGGGGCAATCGGACAAGCGCAGGGTCAAGGTCACGCAAACGGATTTGAAGAAATGGCTCAGCGAGGATCCCAACGACGAATCCCGAATCGACGAAAATGGCGGCCTCTTTGCCTCGGTCCGTCGCGGCCCATTGACCGGTGCCGGGCAATGGACACATCAATATGGACAAGCGGACAACGCCTCGTGCAGTCAGGACTTTCTCGTTCGGGGCAAGATGAACGTCCAATGGTGGGGCCGCCCCGGTCCCCGACCGATGCCTGACCGTGGCCCCCGCAATCCCGCGCCGCTCTCTGCCGGGGGACGACTTTACATTCAAGGGGACCGCGTCCTGTTCAGTTTGAATGCTTATAACGGCACCGTCTTGTGGTCGAAACAGGTCCCGGCCATCCGCCGCGCCAACATGCCGCGGGATTGCAGCAACATGGTTGCCGCTGATGATGCGCTTTACGTCGTCGAAGGAGATCATGTGCTCAAATTTGACGGCCAAACCGGCAAGCCGGCCGTTGTGATGCAACTTCCTGACAGCGATGAGGCAGTACCAGTCGATTGGGGTTACCTGGCCTGCGTCGGCGACACGCTGCTCGGCTCTGTTCAGAAATCAGGGGCGGGATATTTGGGGGATTTCGGCGAATGGTACGATAAAAGCGAGCCGACATCGATTGCGAAAGTCACCAGTCGCCGGCTTTTTGCCCTCGACCGCAACACGGGAGCAGCGCAGTGGAATTATCAAGGCGGCGTGATCATCAACTCTACGCTCACGGTGGCTGACGGCCGCGTGTACTTTGTAGAAAGCCGCAATCCCGCCGCCCTGGACAGCAACGCGGGCCGTTTGGTCGATGAAGTGCAAACCGGACAGTTCTTGGTCGCGGTGGACTTACAAACCGGCGAAAAATTGTGGGAGCAACCGACCGATCTCAGCGATGCCTCACGGGTAATCTATCTCGTGCATACCGACGACACGTTGGCCGTGACGGGATCCTCCAACGGGAAATACCATATCTGGGCCTTCAACAACAAAGAGGGCAAACCGCTCTGGAAAGAATCGTTTGCCATGAAAAAGGACGATCACGGCGGTGCGATTCAACATCCCGTGGCGGTTGGCAGCACGCTGTACTGCGAATTGCGAGGCTACAATCTCCGCACCGGCAAATTGGAACGGACCGACTTGCCCCAGCGGCGCGGTTGCGGGACGATGGCGGCGTCGAATTACGCGTTCTTTTACCGACACCGTTTTCACGGCATGTGGGATTTGGAGACCAATACTCAAAGCGAGTTTCAGGGCATCCGAGGAGGCTGCTGGTTGGGCCAAATTCCCGCAGCGGGTTTAATGCTCGCACCAGAATCGAGCGCCGGATGTTCTTGCACACATTCGATCCAAATCTCCGTGGGCTACATCCCGTCGGCAATGACCAAACAAACTCCCCCCAGTCAATAAACTGTTGCCCGCACCGAGTCGCCCATGAAACTCACAGATACCCTCCGTAAACGCAAACGGCCACTCATCGCGCTCGGTATCTGGATCCTGTTTCTGATCATCCTGGCCGGCGTCGGCTGGGGGGTCGTCCAAATCGGGGCCATCGCGCTGTTGCTCGCAACCGTACTAGGAACCGGCTGTTACGCCGTGTTCCGCATCATGTACACCATCAGCTAACCGTGTTGCATGCCCGAGATAATCAGCAAGGCAAGATCAAGCAGCGATGCGAATCCGTGCGCTGGGACGGCACGTTCTTACGCACCGGCGGGAACCACGTCGGCGTCGTCCAGCAACGTGGCAAGGCTCTCTAAAATGGTATCAATCGGCGCGGTTTTGGGCAGCACGCAATCTCCGCCGCACGCCTCGGCCTGCTGTGCTTGATGGGGACGCATTGAGCCGATGAGCACCAAGACCCCTTGGTCGGGATGAGCATCATGAAAACGTTTCAATTGCTGCGCCGCGCGGTCGTCCCACACCGGGGCATCCCAAATCGCAGCTTGCCATGTCGCTTTAGTGGAAGCGGTTTGAAAGCTTGCAGCGACTAACGCGTCATTCAGCCAGGCTCGAATTGCAGGATCGGCCGAGGCGACGTGGACACTCCCAGTTTTGGCGCGTCCCAGGTGTCCGATTGCCCCTGCGTGTTGCCGTTGGAAGACCTCTTCGATCGAGGCGGTGGCCGGCAACGGGGGGCGGCCGGCAGCGGCATCTTCCCAGATCCGGCGAATCAGTCCCGCTGATTCCGCCACAGCAGTGCGGGTCGCCGGTGGCCACAAATCACGGTTACGGCCATCGGACTCACACCACGATCCGAAACAACAAAGGACGGTGGCCAGCGGAAACATCTCATGCAGATGTGAGATTTCGCCACGTGTGAATTCATCAGGCCAAGTTTGGCAAACGATGACTAGATCAGGAAATGCCCCACTAACGGCAAGGATCGCTTCGATATCCGCGATCGCCGCAGCGCGAAACAACTGTTTCGTCGGGACCAGTGTTGCCACGGTCTCAGCTACGGAATCCATTTCCGCGTGCCCGGCATTCCCAACCAACAGGAGCGTCGGTAAGGGGCGATCCATAGGCTGGCCACCTGTCACTGGTTTCATCATTCGCAGACATGTCACGTCGGGGTTATGATTTCGACATCAAACAGCAGGCCCAACGGAGTTTTGAAACGGGTTCTTGCTCAAAGAAAACGAAACACCGGCCGGACTATTCGTCGTCGCGCGAATTGGCGTACCGGACACAGAGGAATCGCATGATGTCACGAGCGGAGACGATACCAGTTGGCATGCCGTTCGAGTCGACGACTGGCAGATGCCGGTACCCGCCAACGTCCATGGCATGCATGGCATAGGCGATGGAATCGTTCTTAGTGATGGTTTCCGGAGAGGCGGTCATGTGATGCTCCAAGCCTTCCGACATTTGCGAAATATCTTGGCTCACATCGTTCAGGACGTCGCGTTCAGTGAAGATACCGGCCACTTCTCCATCGGATTCGACCAGCACCGCACCGGTTTGATGTTTCAACATCAAGTCGATGGCTTCACGCACCGATGTCGCTGCGGAAACACAAACGGGCCGCTTCGCGCACAGCACGTCGACCGAATGTGCGATAATTCCCCGTTCGAGCGCATTGGTGATCTCTTCGCGGTGAGTCAGTGAGGCTCCGCAACCTTCGCAGACATCGGCGCCGACAATATTATCGCAGTGACAATCGGGGCAAATCATGGCATCGCACCCAGTGATGGAACGGAAAATAGATCGCAAACCGCATTACGGCTCAAACCGCGATTTTGGTTAGGTCACGGTCCAAGTATCGCCACTGTTAAAGAGGGCTTCGAGGTCGCCTTCGCCTTTGTCCTGAATCGCGGCGTCGACTTGGGCATTGACCCGATCGTCGTACACTGGTTTTTCGACATCGCGAAAGACACCGACCGGTTCGGGGAATTCGGGATGACGCATGCGGGAAAGCAGAAACGCCAAGCTTGGTTCTTCCGCTTTTTCATCGTGGAACAACAGGTCGTCTTCGGAAATCCCCTTGCCGAGTTCGACAATCTCCGGCTTCATTTCGTTGAGACGAATCCCTTTTTGACCATCTTTACCAAAGATCAACGGTTTGCCGTGCTCTAGATAAATCAGGTTGTCTTCTTTGAGTTTCTTGTCGGTGGCATACTCGAACGCACCGGGATTGAAGACATTGCAGTCCTGATAGACTTCGACGAACGCAGTCCCTTTGTGAGCAGCGGCACGTTCCAGCGTATTGACCAACCCCTTAATGTCGACATCGACGGCCCGCGCGACGAAAGTCGCTTCGGAGCCGATAGCAACACACAGCGGCGTTAAAGGGTTATCGACCGAGCCCATCGGCGTGCTTTTGGTCCGTGAACCAAGCGGGCTGGTGGGCGAGTATTGCCCTTTGGTTAGTCCGTAGATTTGGTTGTTGAACAGAATGATCTTCAGATCGATGTTCCGACGGATGGCGTGCATCAAGTGATTGCCGCCGATCGAGAGCGCGTCGCCATCGCCGGTAATGACCCACACACTCAGGTCCGGCCGGCTGACCTTCACTCCGGTGGCCAGTGCGGGAGCACGTCCATGGATTCCGTGGAATCCGTAGGTGTTCATGTAATAAGGGAACCGACTGGAGCATCCAATTCCCGAAACGAAGACGAAGTTTTCTTTAGGAATGCCGAGTTTGGGCAAAACCTTCTTCATCTGCGCCAAGATGGAATAGTCCCCGCAACGGGGGCACCAGCGAAGTTCCTGGTCACTCGCGAAATCCTTCGCAGTGAGAACCGGCAAAGCTGACGAATCAGTGCTCATTGGTCATTAAACTTTCTCAGACGCCTTATCCAGTATCAAACAACATCACGACCTCAAAAGAGGCCAAGAATCGGATAGACTTGTTAGTAGTTGAGAATTTCGATAGCCGCGATTTAGGTATCCTGACAATCTGCCAATACTTCGTCGATCTTGGCTACCAACTCGCTAACCAAGAATGGCTTTCCCTGAACTTTATTATAACCCACGGCATCAACTAGGAAATAACTGCGAATCAGTAATCGCAGTTGCCCGGTGTTCAATTCAGGAATTAAGACTCTTTTGTATTTCGAAATCACTTCGCCCAAGTTGCGGGGCATAGGATTGAGGTACTGCAAATGCGCGAGCGCCACTGATTTACCGGCTCGCATACATTCTCGCACGGCGGTTCGTGTTGAGCCGTAGGTTCCGCCCCAACTCAATACCAGCAAATCCCCCTCCTCGGGGCCCTCGACACTCTGTTCAGGGATGAAATTGGCGATGCCATCGACTTTAGACTGCCGTGTTTTCACCATGTGCTCATGGTTTTCCGGCGAGTAGTCGACGTTACCGGTGCCGTCGGATTTCTCCAGACCGCCGACGCGGTGTTGCAATCCCGGGGTTCCCGGAATCGCCCAGGGCCGCGCCAATTTTTCGTTGCGCGAATAGGGGAGAAATTTCTCCTCATCGCCGTTGGTCACTCCCTCGGGATGTAGAATCTCGATCGGCCGCAACTCCGACATCTCAGGAATCCGCCACGGTTCGGCGCCGTTGGCGATATAACCGTCGGTCAATAGGATCACCGGCGTCATAAACTCCGTCGCTATACGGAAGGCCTCTTGAGCCATCTTAAAGCAATCAGCCGGTGCTGCAGCAGCCACAATCGGTAATGGACAATCGCCGTTGCGACCGTACATGGCCAATAACAAGTCCGATTGCTCTGTTTTCGTGGGCAAGCCGGTACTCGGTCCGCCACGTTGGACGTTGATGATCACCATCGGCAATTCCGTCATCACGCCCAGGCCCATCGCCTCAGCTTTCAGACAAATCCCCGGTCCGCTGCTCGCGGTCACGGCTAGTTCACCGGAATAGGAGGCGCCAACAACAGCTGTCATCGCGGCGATTTCGTCTTCCACCTGGCAGGTGCGTACCCCAAAGTTCTTCAACTTCGAGAGTTCGTGCAAGATATCGCTGGCGGGTGTAATCGGGTACCCGGCATAAAACAATTTCTTGCCCGACAATTTCGCAGCTGTTGCCAACCCAATGGCGGTCGCTTCGTTGCCGGTAATTTTGCGGTACTTGCCCGGCGGTAACTTAGCCGGCGGAACCTGATAATGGACGGTAAACGATTCAGTCGAAAAGCCATAATTGGAACCCGCTGTGAGCGCGTTCATGTTGGCCTGAGCGATCGCCGGATTTTTGCCAAATTTGGTGGTGATCCAATCGGTCGTCGGTTTGGGGTCGCGGTCATACAGCCAGAAGACCAAACCGAGCGCGAAAAAGTTCTTACAGCGGTCCGCGATTTTCAGCGACAGTCCCAATTCAGCCACGGAATCGCGTGTCAGCCGTGTCATAGGCACTTTATGCACACGGAATTTGGACAGTTCGACTTCGTTTTCCAACGGATTGTGGTCGTAATGCGCCTTTTGCAGGTTGCCTTTTTCAAAAGCATCCTCATTGACGATTAACGTCCCACCTCGTTTGAGATCAGCAATGTTGGTTTTCAGCGCCGCCGGGTTCATGGCGACCAGGGTATCGACCTCGTCCCCCGGAGTGAAAATATCGTCGCTGGAAAAGCTAATCTGGAATCCGCTCACCCCACCCAGCGTTCCGGCAGGAGCCCGGATTTCCGCGGGAAAGTCAGGAAGCGTGACCACATCGTTGCCAAATACGGCGGACACGTTGGTTAATTGTGTTCCCGCCAATTGCATGCCGTCGCCGCTATCTCCGCAAAATCGAACAACAACTGTTTCGACCTCTTCAAGAGGCTTCTGCTCGGGGGACTCGGACGTGGCGGCGTCTGTCGCAGCCATTCGCTTTTCACTCCTATATTTTAAGTTCTTCAAACCGACCGGAACGTTATGCCCACGGGAAACGGTTCATTAAGGACATGGTCTGGAAAACGCGTGAATTCGTATCATGGAGGGAATCCAAAGCCATTCGTCACGCGCCTTCGCGGTCTGAAGTCGTTTGCTTGGACTGAGGGGACTGATTGTAAATCGCTGAGGGAAAGTGCTCGACGAAAAAATGCACGATGGTTTTCACGTCGATAATCCCAATCGGAGCGCCGTCTGCGTTGACTACGGGTATCCGACGGTACCCCCCTTGATCCAGGTAACCGATCGCCGACATGAGCGCGTCGTCTGAGGTGACCGTTTGGGGGTTGGCCGTCATGGCTTCGGCAATGGCATCATCCAGCGAGCGACCGTCGGCTAACCACCGCAGTAGATCGCGCTCGGTAAAGACTCCGACCAAACGGTCGTTGTCACAGACCAGCGCCGAACCGTGGCTATGGCTTCGCATTTGAGCGGCTGCATGGTGCACGCTGTCTTGCGGAGACAAGATCGGGACCGACTTGATCGCCAATTGGCCAATCCGCGTCGTCGTCAGAATTTCGCGTAAGTCCATCGATTCCAGCTTTCGCAGCGTGACTCCGAACGACAACCTATTGAATTGTAACGGGTTATGTCCAAAAATCCATGGGCAAGTTGCACACGGTTTGTCAATTTCGGCGTCAGCAGGTCATTGTTGCAATTTGGATCTTTTTAGGAAAGTCCGACTGAATAAAAAAATCCGATAACTTTGGCAATTCCCCCTATTCCCTCACAGTAAGGATTTCGAGGTTCTCACCAGCATGGCCGTGAAGGTCACAGTTAATCACGACTCATGACCAATTGCAAAATGTACCAAAACAGCAAGGCGATCGCCGCGAACAGACTCAATGAAGCCGCCACGTATTGGTCCGTGCGGTAGTGATGCAAAACGTTGGAGGTACTATAGAGCACCATGCCGCTACCCAGCACCACGCCAATTCCGGCGAACATTGTGACCGGCATGTTGAGTCCAAAAAACGCGGATGCGGCAAATGCCGCTAGCAGTGTGAATGACAACACGATTAACAGGGTACGGAGAAACGAAAAATCCTTACCCGTGATAAAGACCACGGCGGTCAATACTGCGGTCGCTAACATCGTTAGCCCTGCGGCTGTGGGAATGACATCGGGACCGGCGGTCTCTCGGGCGATGTACAACAGCGGTACAAAAATAATGGCTTCGGCAACCGTGTAGAGTGCCAATCCGAGGTATTGCATGCCGATCGACGTATCACTGCGCGCCCAACGATCCGCGATCCAACTCACCGCCATAAAGGCAATCAATACAATAAACCATTGGCCGCCTTGAATCATGCGAACCATCGGTTCCAGAATGGCCTGTGTATTCAGAAACACATACGTCAGCCCCATGAAGGCCAAAATCGCCAGCATCAGGTGGCCGTAGGTCAGCCGCAAAAATTTCGCGCGGGCTTCATCCGCGGCATCGGCGGCGAACAGGTCGTTGACGTCGTAATGAGGGCGGGGGGCGAAATCATCGGTTTGGTTCATGATTGTAGCCTTTGCACGGGTTGCGCGGTTGACTGAAACTCCCGGCCCAGGGCGCCGAGATGGGAAATTTTTCAAGGTCAGTATTATCTTAGCTCGCTAACTCCGATCCTGTCTACAGGCAGTTTCCCGAATTCGGCGTTCTCGCCTGAACCGGACCGCACTTGAGGCAATTTCATGAATCTGACATAGTTCCGCTGCGCGGGAGAGACAGGAACAATAACGTCACTCTGCGCGTGATTCAGGAAAACCTTCGAAATTGTCAGCTCGACACTCCCCACGTCGCGGGAAAAGGACGCCTGCCCGTTGTTGGACCCACCGTCACAAGCATTGCTCGAACGGCTGTACGAGAATCAACTCTGCACGCCGCGCGACCTCAGTCGCTGCCGCAAGCAAGTACAACGCCTCACGCGCGACCTGCCGGCGTTTGACTCGGTGTGGATCGATGCGCTGTTGCAGGCTCGTATACTTACGCCGTTTCAAGCCCGTTTGTTGGATTCCACCCCTCCCGGGCAAATCGTCGTCGGTCCCTGCCTGTTGCTTGATCGCTTGGGTGGTGGGCAGCGGGGGGAAACATTTTTAGCGCAACACAAATCGAGCCGGCAAATCTGCGTACTGAAAATAGTCGCACCGCGTGATGGCTATTCCGTCGAGGAGTTTTCGGCATTCGAATCGGTCGTCGCGAAGATTGCCGATATCAATCATCCCTGCGTCGTCGGACCGCAGGTGTGCGACCGCCTGGGTGATCGTATCGTAGTTGTCAGTCGACACATCGCCGGTCCGCATTTGGCGGAATTGCTCGTCCGGCGCGGCCGTTTTCCGGCCGACATAGTCTGGGAAATTGGGCGACAACTGTTGGACGGTCTCGCCGCGTTGCATGCCAGCGGCCAGATGCATGGTGACATCCGCACACACAACGTACGGCTGGTTACATCGGGGGTGGCCGTATTGGTCGACGCCGGAGTCCGACCGGTGGTGGAGCGCGACCTCACCATCCACACAGCAGCGGCACCGGAACGGTTTGATGGAATCGCACCGGAGTTAATCGGCACCGGCCGCAGCCACGCCCCGACGACCGATTTCTATGCGCTGGGTTGCCTGCTCTGGCAGTTGTTGGCGGGACGACCGCCTTTCCCGGGGGGAGATCCACTGGCCAAAATTGCCGCGCACCAAACCAGTACGGTTGACGATGTGCGGGAATGGGCGCCCGATACGCCGCCAAAACTCGCCGAGGCCATCGCACAACTCACCGACCCCGATCCGACCAAACGCCCGTCGTCCGCCGCTGCGGCCATAGAGGTCTGGGGCAAACCGAGCCGCATGGCCCGCAGCAAAGTCTCACGATTTGTCGCCGGCTTCCGCGGCCCAGCCCGCGCTTCACGTGAAGGTCGCGCCGCGACAACAGTTGGACGCTGGGCACCGATGTTTGTGCTCGTGTTTTTGCTTTCCGGATTAGCAACCTTTTTATCCGACCAGGGCGCGCGGAATGCGATGCTACAAATGGTCAACGACCTTGCCCCCTCGTTGAGTCGCTTGGAGGACAACAAGAATTCCAAGTCGCCCCCCGCGGCAAAGGCCGATCCACCGGAGACATCTACCGCTCAGCCAAAATACCTGGAACTGCCCGCAGTGCAAGACGGAGTAATCGTGCTCAACGCGCCCGGTCCTTACAGCATACGGCCCATTTCAGCCGTGGGGCCGTTAGTCATCCGTGGAACGGCAGGCGCGCCGTCGGAAATCGTCATCGATTCGGCTCCCCTAAAAATTAGCGCCGAATCGGTCCGTCTAGAAAACGTCCGTCTACGAAATATCGCCTCAGAAACCGGGCATACCCCCGCTGGTTCGCTGGTTTTGCTGCAAACGGATCGGCTTGATGTTAACCGCTGCGAGTTTCACACTCATGCGCTGGACTCGCTCGCGCCGGAATCAATTACCCCGGCGGCGCGCCTCTCCATCAAACCGATCGCGCTGGCATGGCGAAACCTGGGCACGTCGGCCGGTGGGATGATTCGGTTGCGGGATACGCAGTTTGTGGGAGTCGGAACCGCACTGCACCTGGCTAGCGCGCCACAAAGACTACAGGCAAAAAACTGCCTGCGGTTGGGAGGCGGCACTATGTTTGTGCTCAACAGCCCTCCGCCGGCAGGAAGTCTACTGACAGTCCAATTGAATTCGGTGACCTGTCGCGACAGTGGTCCGTTGTGGAATTGGCGATTCTCAGACAAAAACCGCCGACCGGGTAAAGTCCAAATCAATGTGACCAATTGCGTGTTCCATGCAGCGGATCAACAGACCGCATTGTTTGAGTTCCTAGGCGACGACGTGAGCAACGATTGGAGCGATCTGATCGCGCTGAACGGTGTCGACACGATCATCCGGCCGCAAACGCGATTAGTGACATGGTTGAACCGGCAAACCGGGCAGCTCACACCGTTGGCCGACGAAAAGCTGTACGTCGAAGGGGTCTTTGCCGTGCCGTATACATTTCGTGGAGACCTGACGACTCGCCCGGCCGATTCGGAACTGGACGAAATCAAAGCCAGTATTTCACGACGTTCCGAGGAATTACCCGGATATCATGTTCGGTAATGCTCCGCCGCCCAATGCTCCGCAGCAAACTCAGCTCGCGGAATTCCGGCCGCTGGTTGGCAGATGACACAGCCGACGCAGCATTCCAACTTGGCCCGCCATAGAGACATTTGCCATCATGGCGAAACCAGCGGGGCAGCGTTGAACCCGGTTCGTTTCGCTGGTAGGATCATCACACACAATCGCATGTCGCGGATTGCCGCTACGTCACCTACGGCCTTGCCGGGCAGACCCTGATGAATTTCGTTACGGATACAGACAATTCAATCAAGAAACGCTGGACCAAACGACATCTTTTGGGGTTGGAATACCTCTCGGCTGACGAAATCACGATGATTTTAGATCAGGCCGCCGAGTTCAAACGCCTCGCCGAGCAAGGTGAAACAAAACTCGGACTGCTCCGCGGGACGGTGGTCGCCAATCTGTTTTTTGAACCTTCGACCCGCACACGCACCAGTTTTGGCTTGGCCGCCAAACGACTGAGCGCCGACACCGTTGAGTTCAGCGCTGCCGGCAGCAGTCTGGTCAAAGGCGAAACATTCATCGATACGGCCCGCAATATCGAAGCCATGGGGGTCGATCAAGTCGTCGTACGTCACAGCACGCCCGGCGCCCCGCACCTTCTCGCACAAAACTTGAACACCAGCGTCCTGAATGCCGGAGATGGCACGCACGAACATCCTACGCAAGCGCTGCTGGACATCTTTACGATCCGTGAACACCGAGGCACGTTGCAAGGATTGACCGTCGCGCTCGTCGGCGACATTTCGCACAGTCGCGTCGCCCGGTCCAATATCTGGGGTCTGACCAAACTGGGAGCGCGGGTCATCGTCTGCGGTCCGGCTACGTTGATTCCGCAGCACGTGGAAAAACTGGGCGTCGAAGTCGCCACGAACCTCGACAAAATCCTTCCCGAACTCGATTGCATCAACTTGTTGCGGATTCAATTCGAACGACAACGCAGCGGTTTGTTCCCCTCGATTGCTGAATACGCACATCTGTTCGGCATGAACGGCGAACGATTGAAGACGGCCAAAGACGACGTGATGATTTTAGCTCCCGGCCCCATCAACCGCGGTGTGGAAATCACACCGGACGTGGCAGACGGCGGCCATTCAGTCATCCTCGACCAAGTCACCAACGGCCTGTTGATTCGCATGGCTTGTTTGTATCTTCTCAATCCCAAAAACAGCCCGTAAACGCGGGTTGAGCGGCTTAATCGACAACCGTCCCACACCCCCGAAACCGCAGCGGGACGACCGGAGAAACGAGACCATGACCAGCACACGAATTCGCGGCGGACGCGTGATCGATCCCAGCCAGGGTATCGATACCGTTGCGGATCTAGTTCTTCAGGATGGGAAGGTGGTCAGCATCGGCACATCGTCCGCCGCTGCGGATATCGAGATCGATGCCACCGACATGATCGTCTGCCCCGGCCTGATCGACATGCATGTCAGCCTCCGCGAACCCGGTTTTGAAGAGGATGAAACGATCGCCACTGGAGCCGCGGCGGCGCTGGCCGGGGGGATCACTAGTGTGGCCTGCATGCCCGACACCCAACCGGTTGTCGACAATCGAGCTGCCGCCGAATTCATCATCCTCCAAGCCGGACGAGCGGGACTGGCCAATGTGTTTCCACTGGGAGCGGTGACCAAAGATTGCAACGGTGAAGAACTGGCCGAGATCGGCCAATTGGTCGAAGCGGGTGTCGTCGCCTTTTCGGATGCGACCCGGCCGTTGGCCAATGCTGAAATCATGCGCCGCGCACTGGAATATTGCGGCATGTTCAACCGCCCCATCTTCAACCACCCCGCCGTCCCTGAGTTGGTGCATGGTGGGGTGATGCATGAGGACTACGTCTCGACCGAGTTGGGGCTGCGGGGCATGCCGGCTGCCGCGGAAGATATTTCCGTTGGCCGCGATATCGCCCTGGCCAAAGTCACCGGCGGACGCGTGCACCTGCAAACGATTTCCAGCCTCGGCAGCATCGATCAAATTCGCCGCGCCAAAGCAGCCGGATTGCGCGTTACCGCTGAGATCTCGCCACACAACTTTACGCTGATGGATGAGCGGCTGCGGACGTTCAACTCCAACTACAAAGTCGATCCGCCACTAAGGACGGCTGACCACCTGGCTGCCTGTATCGAGGGTCTTCAGGACGGCACGATCGATGCGATCTGTTCGGATCACCAACCCTATGCGCCAGAAAAGAAAAGCCGGGAGTTGAACCTCGTTCCGTTTGGCGTCTCCGGTTTGGAAACGCTGCTGCCGATTTCCATCGCCAGTTTGATCGAACCGGGACACCTCGACTGGCCGCAATTGATTGGGAAATTGACCAACGGCCCGGCGAATATCCTGGGCATCCCCAAAGGGACCTTGGCGACCGGCGCTGAGGCTGACGTGACAATCATTGACCCGCAAGTCGAGTGGACCATCGACGCTACCCAATTTCGCTCGCGGGGCCACAACACACCATTCGACGGCTGGAAAGTCCGCGGCCGTGCCCGGACTGTGCTAGTGGCCGGTGTGGTTGTGTATGAGGTTTAGTTAGTGGGACCCTACCGAACTAGGGTTGGTTGCCGTAGGCACAAGTTGCAGAGCCATGTGAGTTCAAACTCTACTTCACGAGCGGGGTTATCGTAGGGCAGGTTCGAGTGTATTTGCCATTCGCCAAAATTTAGCCACGCATGGTGCGATCATCTCGTCGTCGTTTCCCTCGGTCCAAAACACACTCACGCCCAATAATTCCGGTCCAGCGTGCGATAGTTAATCGCTTCGCTCAAATGCAGTGCGGTGATTTTATCGCTGCGGTCCAGGTCGGCGATCGTGCGGCTAACGCGGAGGATTTTGTCGTGGGCGCGAGCCGAGAGGCCCATTTCTTCCATGGCCGTTTTCAGTAGCGTCTCCGCATCGGAATCGAGACGGCAGAATTTGCGGATTTGTCGCGGGGCCATCTTGCCGTTGGTCTTGATACGGTGCTCATGAAAACGGGCTCCTTGGATTTCTCGAGCCGCTTCGACCTGCTGTCGCATCTCGCCGGTGCCGGTGCCCGGCGCCATGTCCGAAAGTTCGCGAAACGGTACCGAAGGGACTTCGAGGTGAATGTCCACGCGATCTAACAGCGGGCCGCTGATCTTGCCCAAGTAGCGTTCGATTTGCAGGGGATTGCATTTGCATTGCCGCCGCGGGTCGCCGCGATATCCGCACGGACAGGGATTGAGCGCCGCCACCATCATCAAACTCGCCGGAAAGGTAATGCTGCCCATCGCACGTGAGATCGTGACGTTGCCGTCTTCCAGCGGTTGCCGTAGGACTTCCAAGGTCCGGCGATTGAACTCGGGCAGTTCGTCCAAAAACAAAATGCCGTTGTGTGCCAGCGAAATCTCGCCCGGAGACGGGGTACTGCCACCGCCAACCAAACCTGCTTCGCTAATCGTATGGTGCGGCGCGCGAAAGGGTCGCGTCATCATCAACGATTCCCCCGCATTCAAACGGCCGACCGCGCTATAAATTTGCGTGGTCTCCAAACTCTCTTCGGGGCTAAGTTGCGGCAAAATGGTAGGCAGACGGGAAGCCAATAACGTTTTTCCCGTCCCCGGTGAACCAAGCATTAGCAGATGATGGGAACCGGCCGCAGCAACGGTGACGGCGCGTTTGGCAAGCTCTTGGCCTTTGACATCCTGGTAGTCGATTTCATATTTGGCCAATTCGCTCAGCGCGCGTGCCCAGCTAAATTGTGTGGGCTGGACATCCAAGCGATCGGAATAGAATCCCACTGCCTCGGCCAACGAGCCGACGGGGATTGCTTCAATCTCGCCAACGACGGCCGCTTCTTGGGCGTTCTCCACGGGCACAAGCAAGCCCCGCTTGCCCTGCGCGCGAGCGGCGATGGCCATCGACAGCACCCCTTTGACCGGGCGAATCACCCCGTCGAGCGCTAACTCTCCGACTGCGGCATATTCTTCGAACCGCTCCGACTGCAACTGCCCGCTGGCGGTCAGCATGCCCAAGGCGATCGGCAAATCGAACGAGGCAGCGTCCTTGGGAAGATCGGCTGGCGAAAGGTTGATCACGATGCGATCGATCGGCCGGTTATAGCCACTATTGACCAGCGCACGTTCGATGCGATGCGTACTCTCCCGCACCGCTGCCTCGGCCAATCCAACAAGAATGGTCTTGGGCATCGCGCCGGGGGAGATATCAACCTCCACCTCAATCGGCTCGGCATTGATTCCCAACAGCGAGTAGGTAAAGAGTTTAGCGAGCATAGAGCGTGCTTGCGGGAACGGTCAGGGAAGTTGTCTGAGACGCAATGTCCCCATTGTGCCGAGAAACGACACGGACCGCAAGCCGAAATGAACAAATGTACACAAATCCGAAAACTGCAGTCAGGCTTGGGGCGGTTGGCGTTGCGTTGGTATCGCGACGATATGGTTTTGGCCACGAATCCGTATCCAACAGATGCCTTGAACAATCCATGTTCCGGCCGCAACCAAAAATGTATTACTGAAATACAAGCCGACGAACCAAAATAGACCCTGCGCGAGTTCAAGCGTCCCATTATGACCATTGCCAAACATGTCAAAGGCAAATGACAAACCAACTAGGGCGAAAGAGCAAACGACTAGAAATGGCGGTATTAAAAACAAGCATACAAACCTAGCCAAATTCACACCACGGGCAAAGCTGACTGTCGGTGGCTTTGCATTTGCCTGCGATGAGTGATTCGCGAACAGCATCGCCGTCATTTTGGCACAGACGCCTTCAAAGGACATGGCGATATACGTGCCGAGAAGGGCGCCTATGGCTCCGTCCATCATCATTGAGACCACAAGGCTGTCATTACCTATCCACGCGTTACACATCGCCCCAACCAGACCGCAAAAGAAACTCCCTCCCAGCAGTTTCTGAGACGCTTGCCAATAATCGACTTTTGAATTCGTTGCGTCGGCCATTCTCCTAACTCCTCGATAGCGTCAAGCGGGAGGGAAAGCTAACGGCGATTTCTACGGCAAATTAGATGGGGCGCCCGCTAAAAATCCAGCCGTGTCCAGAAGATCTGTTGCCGGTCGCCGCGGCGGCGGTAGTCTTCGAGCATCGTTTCTATATCCGGTTCGGGGAAGTCGTTAAATCGCATGCGGTTTTTCATATTCACGCGGAGGCGGCTGTCAAAATCGACGACATCGGGCGACAGCCACACGGTATTACGTTCCGCTCCGGATGAAATACTGATCGTGTTGCCGGGTGAAATGTGAACCTTCAGCGGCATGGCGCGCTTACCGCGGCGGCGGCGGTTCGACCAATCGGTCACGCCGATGGTATCGGGAAGGCCCTGTGCTTCGAACCAATAAAAGCGGCCGTCGGTTTCCCGCATCGTCTTCATTTCGTAATCCCGCAGCGTGCGCGGACGAGTTTGCAAGGCCATCCACGTGAACAGCTTGTGGATCTCCTCATAAAAACCTTCGCGACCACGTCCGATGTATTCGACGTAGATCAGGTCATAGCCTTGCATCATCATCCGCATGAGTACGCCGGAATTTTCTTTGGGGACTTCGCGGTCCAATTCGCCGCCGATGACGTACAACGGCAGATGCTCGGCGTTGCTCCAATAGAACTGACAGTTGTTGCGAATCACGCCGCAAATGGGAATCACCCCGGCAAACATGTCGGGATGAGACAATCCGATATCGAACGCGGCGTCTCCCCCCATGCCGTGGCCGGATAGAAAAACCCGGTCGGAGTCGACTTGAAACCGGCGGCAAGCATCGTAGATCGATTCGATCACGCCGTGATGACTGTCGGAGGAGTAGGTGTGGGCAAACGCGCCCGGCGCCGCATATTCGGGGGCGATGACGATGTACCCGTGACGCTGGGCCTGTCCCGCTCGTTCGTCTGTACCAGCCCACCACTCGGCTTCTTGTTGCGTGGTCTTTCCCTGTTCGTGGAGAGCGACAATCATGGGATAGTTTTGGCCGGCGTGGTATTCAGGCGGCAGTATCACGGTGTAGTTAACAGCCGGTTCCTCCTCTTCAGCGGGAAGGGCGACTTCAAACGGTGCTCCCACGACAGCCCCTGGAGTCTTCACGGCTGAGGGGAGCAACGGCAGGATCCGCGCAATACTGGCCGCATCGATCCCTTCCAGCTCATCCAACGCAACCACGATCTCCTGTCGCCGATAAGCCTCAGCGGGAAGTACGGCCAGGTACTCCCTGACCAACTCCCGTGCTTTCCACAATCGCAGCGCGCGGTCCAAGTCGGTATCGGCGTGACTGCTACCTACGACCATACCGGAGATCGCCAGCGCCAATTGTTCATCGGCGGGCAGGCCGCCATCTTTGGCGTACAGAAAAAAGGACTCCAACCGGTCCATCGTAGAAATATTGAAAGCGGCAATCAGCGGCTCGGCGAGTTCGTTCACAGCATCCGCGTGGTCTTTATTGCTCAAGGTAGCGGGAAGTTCGTGAAGCTTGGTAACAAACAGTTCGCGCTGCTGCTTTTTATTTTCATAGTCCGCCGTCATTTCGGTCACGTCGCGGAGGATCGAACGGCTCACATCCTCGGAGGGAAATTTGAGCGAGCTCTGGTAAACGAGTTGATGCTGCCCCGCGGCTCGTCGCAAGTTGAGTTCGTCGAGCAATTGCTTGGCTTGCATTTGCGTTAATTGCAAACGCACATCCTTCACGTCGTCGGCGAATTCGGGAAAATCCTTTTCAATTGCGACCAATTCCTGCTTGGCGTCGCGGTACATTTGGGCCTGCAAATAGAAACGCACGATGGCCATGCGGTGATCGGGGTCGTCCGGCTTGGTCGCTTTGTCGAGGAGGGCCGCCAACGTTTTTCGGGGCAGGGAACTCGTGGCCATCCCTGAATCCCATCGATGATTCATGCCTTCAAGTTTCAGGTAATCAGGGCTGATTTCGGTGATCGCCTGAATCACAACACGCTCTTTTCCGCCGGCGTTGATCGTGATCTGCCGCCGCCCCCATTCGTCGAAAGGGGTCACCTTGAGGAACCGTCCGATCTGTTGAATGGCGACTGCGCCGCTGCGGCCATGCTGCGGGAGTTTAAAGACTTGATTCTGTCCGCCCAATTGATCCGGCACCAAATGAGCGACTTGTGTCCGCGGGACAAAATAGCGAGCCAGACCGGTGTCGACCATCGTGACGTTATAGACCGTCGTTGGCCCCCGGTTTTTGCCTCCTCTGGGGCCCGTGCCGAGTCCGAATAGCGGCGTCGAGCGGCCTTCAAGTCGGGTTCCGTCTTTGAGCGTGACTTCATCGGCGGCCAACGGCGAGAGGCATGCGCCGCACAATCCGGCGAGCACAATCACTCGCAGCGGGGTTGCGAGCGCAGTGAAACACGTCATCGACACACCTCTTTATCGTATGAATGCAATCGAACGGGTTGAGCCACGAACCCGGGTAGCCAAGCCCCCGCAGGGACGACTTCAGCAATCGCCTACTCTTATTGTGACCCGATGCCCAGCGGCATCAAGTGTTTTTTCTGGGCCGGGAGACGAAATTATCTCAAATTCGCCGGCCACTTGCGTCGGACCGGGAGCCCGTATCATTTGATTTCGGCGGCCAATGCAACGAAGACGAAGCGGTTTCACCACAGCCGGAATTGCCGATGTAATCGGAACGCCCTAACACCTGTCCAAACGACTTTTTCAGCAGATCGGCCGAATCTCGTTTCGAATTGATGGAGACCGACTCCAGCTGCCTATATAAATAAATTGGGGAATGTTTCACGGAGGTAGGCTAATGCGTAGGGAAAGGCAATCCACAATGCGGCGATCACTGCAGCAATGATCGCCAAATACACAATCAACCCAGCTCCACCGAGCAAGGAATCGCGGAAGCGCCTGAGTCCCCGCCAACGACGGTACCAGCGTTCCTCTCGGTCAATACGATCATACAAATGGTTGAATTGTTCTTGTTTTTGCGCGGCTCGTTTTGTGATGAGTTTTTGCTCGACAATTTCCAAGAATTCCGGAAACGATGCTAAGGGAGCGTAGGCGGCGTCCGCTGAGGTTTTGCCTTTGGCGCGGGTGCTGATATTTCCCGCTTTGAGTTGTTGTTGCACCTGTGCTGTGCGGAGTTTGGAAACAATTTTTTTGCCTTGCGAATCGCGGTACTGCACGTACCACCATCCCCCCGATGTGGACTTTTGACTACCGGAAGTCACGGGACGCATGGACGACGAACTACTCGGTTTGACAGGGCGACGTCGTTCTCGCGGCGCCGGCTTACCCGCACTTGGTGGGGATGTCGAACCGGGCTGTGAGGACTGGGCCGACGATCGCCGCGCACGCGGGGTATGCCGTACGGACCGGGACGTGGAGGGCGAGACAACGGCCTCTTCGGCAAAGCTGAGAGTCTCCACATCCATTTGCAGGCTGTCGAGGTCGTTGATCAGATCGGAACAGGTTTGATAACGGTGACTAGGATCTTTGGCCAACGCCTTGTCGATGATCAAATCCAACCGCTCCGGAACAGCCGGATTCACCCGCCGCGCCGATTTGAAAATGCCGCGTTCTTTGGCTGTAATGATTTCCAGCGTCGAGTCGCCCTCGAAAGGATGCGCACCGGTGACACAATAATAAAGCATGCAACCGAGGGCATAGATGTCGCTACGGCCGTCGACATATTTGGCGTTGCGCGCCTGTTCGGGCGGCATGTAATAGGGGGTGCCCAACCCCGTGCCGCTTTGCGTCATCGACATATCATCGTCAAGCGCCTTGGCTAACCCCAGATCGGCCACTTTGACGATCCCCGATTTCGTGACCAGCACGTTGTCCGGTTTGATATCGCGGTGAATGATGTTCAGTTCGTGCGCGTGTTCCAATGCTTCGGCGCACCGGAGGGCGACGTGTACCGCATCGCCTACCTCGATGCGCGCGAATTTTTTCATCCAGTCATGCAGGCTCCGCCCATCGATAAATTCCATCGCGACATAATGAATGCCATCCGCCTCGCCAACAGCATAACCTCGCACAACGTGCGGGTGGTCCAACTTGGCCATGCTGCGAGCTTCTCTATAGAACCTTTCGATGAAAGATTTCTTGGAAGCCAATTGCTTAGAAAGTGTTTTGAAAGCAACTTTTCGGTCCAGGCTGACTTGGTGGGCTAAAAACACTTCGCCCATTCCACCTTTGCCCAACCGCTTCAGGAGCTTGAAGTCGCCGATTTGGGTGGACTTCTTTTTCTTGGGCGTAGGATTGTCCGCCATTGCTGGGGCCGGTTGCTTGGATTTAGGTTTGTTGATCTTACGCGGTGTTTTTGCTTTGTCTTGACCGTTTTTTGTATCGTCCAATGTGCGTTCAGCGGTCTGGTGAGCGGCGGCATCATGTGCCGCAGCATCCGCATCCGATCGCCCGGAGCCTGATGCGCGGTCTCCCGGTGCTCGGCGGAAACGATGAAAATTTCGCATGAGTCCCTCACTCGACGCCACTCATTGGACCGATCAAAAATGCGGCGCCTCCCCCGCGCTGGAAGGCGATTCGAAATTGATCGGCTCGGAAATGAACAAAGGTCAAGATGATATGTGCCGCGACGAGAAAACGCTGATCTAAGCTATTATCATGATTTCACCGGTACGTTGCAAACGAATTTGACGACGGATCACCATTTCGGAACCATGTTTTCAATTTGTTTACCAGTATCCCCTCAATTGACGCACCCCTTTTTGTCGCTTTTACGATACACTGCAACCGTTTTTCAGCTGCTGGAGAATCCTCCGCACATCATATTCTGTTATATTCGCAACTTCGAATTGTCCTGCGTCCACTAACGACAACGCCCACAACGGGAGAATGCACGCTATGCCGGCCATCAGCCCGCTCACTGACGAACAAAAACGCATCGTCACCTCCAGCCTGATGGTCCTGGCAGCGGTCGCCATTGCCGGTGTGTTGATTTTTACGCGGTCGGTGATGGTCCCCTTTGTGATTTCGATCTTTATCGTTTCGATCGTTTCGCCAGTTGTGGACTACCAAGTGATTCACCTCAAATTTCCACGCTCAATCGCCGTCACGGTCGCGCTGTTGCTCGTGCTGGCATTCGTGTCGATCTTTAGCTTGTTTGTCTTCGGTGCTGTCCAGCGTGTCGGCACCGCTGCCTCGAACTACAGCAGCACAGTCGAAGGTCTAGGCAAGGAATTTGGGAACAATATTGCCGAGATGTTTGGTATCGAAGAAAGGCGAGTGACGCAAATCATCAACGGGTTGGCCGCCGATGTGGCGAAAAGTATTCCGAACATGGCCCAACGCACTGCTGGAACCGCCGTCGACGTTCTGTCGTCAGGATTTTTTGTGTTGATCTTTGTGATCTTTCTCTTAGCGGGCCGCAATCCACACGTCATTCGTAAAGGCATTTATGCCGAAATTGACCAAAAGATCCGCGCGTACATTTCCACCAAGGTGGCCCTGTCGGCTGCGACCGGAATTGTGGTCTGGGGCATTCTCGAATACTACGAACTGAAATTCGCTGGCATCTTCGGTTTATTGGCCTTCATGCTGAATTTCATCCCCTCAATCGGCTCAGTGATCGCCACGCTGCTGCCGATACCGGTGGCCTTCGTTCAATTCCGGGCCACCGATGCCCCACACACACTAGAATGGGCGCCCCTGCTGGGCGTCATCATCTGGCCCGGTGTGGTGCAAATGCTGGTGGGCAACGTTATCGAACCCAAGTTGATGGGCCGGGGCTTGGAACTGCATCCGGTAACCGTCGTGCTCATGCTGGCCTTCTGGGGCCTGCTCTGGGGGGCGATTGGTGCGATCTTGGCGGTGCCGATGACCGCCGTGCTGCGGATCGTGCTCATGCGGTTCGATGCGGGCAAACCGATCGGCCGACTCTTGGCGGGCGAGTTACCCGGTTCGACGCTGAGCGAGAATGCCTAAAACGCTCTGACAATACCGCTCGCCGAATTAGCCGGTCAATTCGACCGCAGTCGTGGGTCGGTGGCGTGTTGCAAACCTTCGCCGATGAGGTTATAGGCCAACACGGCCAAGAAAATAGCCATACCGGGATAGAACGTCATCCACCACATATCGAGATTGTTCCGCCCGGTTTGCAACATCGTGCCCCAACTGGGATTGGGGGGCGGAGTGCCGAACCCTAAAAAGCTCAGCCCCGCTTCGATGAGAATCGCTGAGGCAATCCCGAACGAAATAGGTACCAGCACCGGCGCCATGGCATTGGGCAGAATGTGCCGGAAGACAATTCGTAGCGGCTTGTAACCCATGGCCCGCGCCGCGGAGACAAATTCGGTTTGTTTGAGTTTCAAAAACTCCGCACGCGTCAATCGCGCAATGCCCGTCCAACCGGTGCAGCCAATCACGGCCATGACATGCCAAATCGTCGGTCGATCAATGATGGCAATCAGCGCCAGAATCAACACCAGGGTTGGCACGCACATCACGACCTCAATGAGCCGACTGACGATCATGTCGGTCCAGCCTCCCAGATAGCCAGCCAACGCGCCGACAGTGATTCCAATGGTGGAAGCAATCCCCATCGAAACGAATCCCACCAACAGTGCGATCGTCGTGCCATGCACCATCTGAGCGAAAATATCCACTCCGCGGGTGTCGGTGCCGAAGATGTTGTATCGATTCGGCGTCCCTTCATCGCGCGACGGATTAGCCGGCTGCCCGGGCATTTCCCCTTCACGGATCCGACGAAACGGATCTTGATAGACCAACGGCCAAATGGCCCAACTGAGAGGATCTTTTTCTTTCAGGTTGACGGGATACCGTTTGCGAAAGCGATCCTTTTGAAAGACCGGGTTCTCCCAAGTATTTTTGAAGTACCCCATTGCTGGGAAATAAATGTGTCCCTTGTATTTGCAGACAATCGGTTTGGTCCCGGCGATTGCCGGGGCAAACAGTGCAACGAAGGCCATGAAGCAGACGAAAGAAAACGCCGCCATCGACGTTCCCCGGCGACGGAAACGGGACCAGGCCTCTCTCCAAAATCCAACCGATTTGGAAACCTTGATTTCGGGTGGCATTGACGTCGGTTCACTCATGGAAACGCAATTGTGCTCAAAAAAATGAAATTGAAGCCGTTTAGTTCAATCGAATTCGCGGATCGACAACCGCGTACAAGATGTCAGCCAATAATTGCCCCGCCAATGTGAGAATCGCGAACATCAAAGTCAATCCCATGATCAGGGGATAGTCCCGCGACGTCAGCGACAGGAAATACAACTGCCCCATGCCAGGCCATTGAAAAATTCGTTCGAGGATCACCGCTCCGCCCAGCAGTCCCGGCAATGTCATGCCAATCATCGTGACCAGCGGAATCAATGTGTTGCGAAAGGCATGATGCAAAACAATCGACGACGGGCCGACCCCTTTGGCTTTGGCGGTGCGGATGTAATCTTGTCGAATGACCTCTTGCATGTTGGCGTTGATAAATCGCGAATAATAGGCGAGCGAACCGTAGGTGTAACAAATGATTGGCATCGCCGCATGCATCATGATGTCTTTGACTTTGCCGAACGTGTCCAGCGTGTCATACGTCTCCGTGGTCGTCATGCCATACAGCGGTAGCCAGCCCAGTTTGACAGAGAGATAAATCTGCAAAAACAGGGCCGCCACAAATGCTGGAAACGAGTACAGCATATAGAGCGATATGCTCATCACCCGTTCGTCCATCTTGCCGATACGAACCGCTCCGACCAGCCCCATGGGGATGGACAACATATAGGCCAGCAGCAGCGAACTGATGGAGAGGATCAGCGTCGGCGCCACATGCTCCCCGATCACCGTCGTCACCGGTTTTTTCCACGACAGCGACCGCCCTAGATCTCCCTGCACCAAATTGCCCACCCATTGCACATAGGCTTGCGGCCAGGGTTTGTCGAGACCGTAGGACTTTTTCATCCGCTCATACTCGAGCGGGCTGATGACTTTGCTGGGATCGACCATGGACAGGTCCATCGTCAATGGATCGCCCGGCATGTTGCGGATCAACGCAAAAATAATGAACGTGATCAGCACCAACGTGAGGGCACCCAGCAGCAACCGTCGGATGATGTAGCTTACCATACAACTTTCAGGGGACGATAATCTTTGACCGAAGAGAAACAGGGATTCAAAGCGCAGCCGAGTTGCGTGGGCTCAATGCATGGCTGGTTTATAGATGCTGCTGAAACCCGGCCCGTAGTTATACGGGCCACGCGGGCTGAAACTATAGCCCCGCAATTTCTTGTTGAACCCGTAGAACGAATTGCGGTAGTACAACCAAGTGTAGGGCTGGTCCTCCCACAAGATCTTGTGGATCTTGGCGTAGATCGCCGCACGTTTTTCAGGGTCGAATTCCCGTTTGCCCTCTTCGAAAAGCTTGTCGATTTCCTTGTTGGCATAACTGCCGTAGTTCCGGCCGTTTTTGATGGCGTTTGTCGTCCAAATGTTGCTGCTCGTATCCGGATCGGCGCCGGTTCCCCAGCCGGCAAACGCAGCTTGGTAATCGTGCTTGAACATTTTTTCCATCAACACGGGAAACTCCAACGGCCGGACGTGGCAAATGATCCCCAACTGATCCAAGTTCTCCTTGAGCAGTGTGCACATATCGATCCGTTCTTGTGCAGTCGCACACAAGATCGTGAACTCAAACTTCTGCAGCTTGCCGCCAATCATCTTGTCGCGGATCCCATCACCATCGTTGTCGACCCAACCGGCCTCCTCCAACAAGTCTTCGGCCTTGTCGAAGTCTTGTTTGTACGGCGTAAGTTTTTCCTTGGGATACATCTTGGAATCGGGGTGAAACGGTCCCAGGCAGGGAGTATTCAAGCCATAGAGCAGCGTGTTGAGCAATTCTTCGTGGTCGAACGCATAAGACATCGCCTTCCGCACACGTTTATCGCTAAAGAAAGGCGTCTTCGTATTCCAGTTGAAGTGAAAGCTGACCCATTCCACGCCGGTGACTTTTGTATTGTGCTTATAAAAATCATCGCCGTCGGTTTGCGTCATCCACAACTCGGGCAGCAGTTCCATCTCTTCAATTTCGCCGTTTTTGAGCGCTAACAGTGCTGTGTTCGATTCCTCCAAAATCCGGAAACGAATTTCTTTGAAGTACGGCTTGGGGCGAACCTGCTTGCCTTTGTACATATAGTATTCTTCGCGGCGGGTCAGGACGATTTCCTGTTTCGGCTTCCGATCGGAAATCACGTACGGTCCACCGGTCACCGGTGCGTTTTCATATTTCACATGATGTTTGCTATCTTGCAGCGTGTAATCCTCATGCAACGACTTTTCATAGATATGCTTGGGGATCACGCTGAAGTTCAAATTCCATGTGTTGGTTGCCAACGGCTCTTTGTGAAAATAGACCAGCGTCTGATCGTCATATGCTTCGATCCAACGAATTTGATCCGTTCCCGACCGCTGAGCGGGGACGGGCACTTTGGGGTTCATGATGGTTTGGAACGAAAACACGACATCATGAGCGGTGATCGGCACGCCATCGGACCAAACGAGGTCGTCGCGCATCACGACTTTGTCGTACATTCCATCCTCGCTGGAATGCCACGACTTGACGGTGTCGGACGAGGCCAATGGATTGAAATCCCAATCGAAACCGAACAAGCCAAAGCTTGTGAGGCCGACGACGTTGAACTCAATCGTAGAACTGACCAGCAAGGGATTTGTTGTTTTGACGTCCCCGCTGGCGCGGCGATAAATAGACCCGTCCCAATCGACATCGGAGTCCGATTCCGGCAGACGTCCCAGGGCGCTCAAGATTTTGGCGTTGTCTTCTTTGGATTTGTTCTTCAACGCCAGTGCTTCTTCGGTCGTCGCCAAGACTTCTTCATTGGCCTGCCGCAGTCGCAATAACTCCAGCGTGTCCAGCACCGGGCGTTCGACCCATTTGACCTTGGCGTCGAGTTCTTCCAGCGGCGGGGCATCGAACGGATGAAGCAGGATTTCCGGTTCGGCTTCGGTCTCAGTTGCTGTCGTGTCACCGGTGGTCGAAGCGGAGTCCTCATCGCCACCCCAACAGCCGACTAAGCACATCGAGCAAATCGCAAACGCAAACAGCCACCCCTGGGAAAATCGTGAAAGCCTACTCATGCCTGCCAATCCTTTATCTACGCGGGATTCACCGCAACACGCGCCAATCGTGCGGGGTGCGGGTCGATCTCTCCATCCGGTCCTTTGTTTTGAGACCGGCAACCAGTCTGGATTCTGGCAGAGACGTGGGATTCGGGCAACCCTAGAATCTAGGGAACCTGTAACGGCCACCAGACGGCCACCGTCTGCATGATAAAAAGTGGATTCTCCACCGATTCATCAACCCATTCGCCCCCAATCGTGACAAGGAATCCGTATTGCCACTGCCCCACAAATTTGCCGCACATCGTTCCTGGAGTGCCGAAACCGCCCTCGACTTGAGCAAACACCCCCGACTGGATGCCGCCTGGAAAAATTCACAACGACTCCTGCAGCAGATCAGCGACCAACTGCAAGCGGCCGCACTGGATCCGCGGATTCTCACCGTGGCGGCCTCGGGGTCGTTAGGCCGCATGGAAGCAGTCGCCGGTTCCGACGCGGATTTGATTGTCGTTTTAAGCGACGAAATCACCACCGATTCGCCACAAGCGCAACAGGCCTGTGATTCTGTCTGGGAGGCATTGGGAGCATTGCAGCTCCCCCACTCGCGGCGCGGCGGAATTTTTTCCATTCCCACCACCCCCGCCGCTCTCTGCAACGTCGACGTCCGTGGGAAAATCGACGAGCACATCCCCACGTTCGGAAAACGGTTCCAATTGTTCTGCGACGCGCAACCAGTTTACGGCACGGTTGCCTATGAGCAATTACTGCCTGATGTGATCCGCTGGTATACGGCAGCCACCTCTGGTGATGCCACAACTGCCTGGTGGCGGTATTTGTTGAATGATCTCCTGCGGTATTACCGTTCGATGTGCGTCGCCGCTCAGTGGGATCAGTCGCACGGCGCTGGTTTTCAACGGATGCGAAGCTTCAAACACGCGCACAGCCGCACGGTGATGTATGCGGGGCTGCTGTGTCTGTTGGGAGAATGCAGCAGCGTGCCGCACGATCCGCTCCAACAATTTCAGGCAATGCTGCGTCTCACGCCACTGGAGCGATTGGCCTGGTCCTGCCCATCAGCCGAGAATGCCGACATGGCGGCGATCGCGACGATCTATGCCCGATATCTGGAAAAGTTAGACGATCCGACGTTTCGGCAAACGCTATTGGACGACGACCTCACCGAAGCCCATGCCGCTGACTGGACGATATCGGGTCACGATTTGCGCAACGCGTTGTCACGATTCCTCGATGAGCGACGGCAACAGTGGGCCCCAGATTTTGCCGCCGCACTGTGGTTATAGGTTCAATAGCGGTTAATAGATTCAAGAGCCTGAATGCATTTGCATCTTCAGGCCTCGGTTCGTTTGGCCACCATCGTAATGTGGCATGACTGTGCTGGGTCGGTTTCGGGATAATCGTGGCGAAAGTGGACGCCGCGACTTTCGGTGCGCTGCCGCGCGGCTGCGATCATCAATTTGGCGGCGAGCATCATGTTTTGTAGCTCCCAGCCCTCGGGAGAGGCGAATTCGCGGCTGGCGACGTAGCGATTCCAAAACTCGACGTTCTGGCCCGCTTCGTTCAAGTCGGTGTCATCGCGTTGGATACCCACCTTGCGCCACATTTCGCTGGTAAGCGAATTGCGGAGGTCTTTCAGATCGAGTTGATCTTTGTCGTCGATACTCACCGTCGGCCAATCGCTTTCGAGCGGCAGTGCGCGATATTGATCGGGAATCTCCGCTGCTGCGACCGCTGCTCCGTGTCCCGCCAACCGGCCGTAGACTACTCCTTCCAAGAGGCTGTTCGATGCCAAGCGATTCGCGCCGTGCAGTCCTGTGGACGTGACTTCCCCAGCGGCCCAGAGTCCCGGCAGTGTGGTGCGGGCATCCCGGTCCACGGTCACCCCCCCGACCATATAATGCGCGCCGGGGCGGACGGGTATCAGATCGTGAGCGATGTTCAATCCAAATTCCGCACAGACTTTGCCGATATGGGGAAAACGCTCTTTGATCATTTCCGGCGGCAAATGCGTGAGGTCGAGAAACACGTTGGGGTGGTTGGTCTTTTTCATCTGCAACGTAATCGCTTGACTGACGACATCTCGCGGCGCCAGTTCCAACCGATCATCATAGTCGGCCATAAAGCGATGCCCGGTCGCATCGCGCAGGTACGCACCTTCTCCGCGAACCGCCTCGGATATCAGATGCCGCGAGCTGCCGGCGATGTATAATACGGTGGGGTGGAATTGCATGAATTCCATATCCCGCATTTCGGCGCCGGCGCGGGCGGCAATCGCGTGTCCGTCGGCTGTGGCGATTTGGGGATTGGTGGTTTCTCGAAACAGACACCCCGCGCCACCGGTTGCTAGAATCGTCTGTTTGGCCCACACAAAAGTTTTGCCGTGATGCGGATTCCACACCAGTGCCCCGCGGCAAACTCCTTCGTAGGTCAGCAAATCAATCGTAAAGGTTTCGGGCCAACACTGAATCCGCTCCGACTGATTGACCTCTGCAATCATCGCCCGCATGATCTCTTTGCCGGTCGCGTCTCCCAAGGCATGGGCGATGCGGCGATGGCTGTGCCCGCCTTCGCGCGTCAGCGCCAGTTCGCCATCTTCGCGATCGAATTGAGTCCCCAGTCGGATCAACTGCTGAATCCGCTCCGGGGCTTCGCGGATGACCATTTCGACAACATCCGGATCGCACATCCCTTTGCCGGCGGTGATTGTGTCGGCAATGTGATTGGCGATTTCATCCAAGGGATCCAAGACGCCGGCGATTCCCCCCTGGGCATAGACGCTGTTGGATTGCACCAAAGCATCTTTGGTGATCACTGTAGCTTGCAGCGGCGCAGGGACTTCCAACGCAGCGCTTAGCCCGGCGATTCCTCCCCCGAGAATCAAGACATCGGTGAAAGCATGCGGAATCCGTTTGGGATGAAACCGCACCAAATAACGGTGCAATGGCGAGAAATTGATATCGGCCACGGGGATCGCGTTCTATCAAAACCGAGGGAACGGAAAAAAAGTGCAGCCGCACTATACCCAATTGCGGCGACATTCTCACCTTCTCCGGGCTGCCGCCTCAGATCGTCATTGCTGTAAACCCACCGTCGACAGCTATGTTGGTGCCGGTCAGAAAACTTCCGGCGACCGGTGAGGCCATCAACAACACGGCCCCGGCCAATTCTTCGGGCGACCCGAAACGATCCATCGGCGTGTGCCGCATGATGCTTTCTACGCGGTCGGGAGTGAGCACCTTGCGATTTTGTTCCGCCGGGAAAAACCCAGGCGCCAACGAATTCACGCGAAGCCCTTGCGGGGCCCATTCGCGTGCTAGGTTTTGCGTGAGGTTGATCACCGCAGCTTTAGTCGCGGAATAAGTGAAGACGCGCGACAAGGGGATCATGCCGCTTAGTGAGGAAATATTAATGATCGAACCGTTGACTTTGTTTTCCAACATGTGCGCGCCGAAGACCTGACAGGCGAGTCGCACACCGCGAAGATTGACGTTAAAGATGTTGTCCCATTCGTCGTCGCTGATCTCTAAAAACGGCGTAGCCGAATTGATCCCGGCACCGTTGACGAGCACATCCACTGTGCGATTTTGGCTGGTGACATGCGCAACGATGGCTTCGAGGTCTGCGCGGCTGGTGGAATCAGCCGCGACGAATTCCGTCGAGCCGCCCAGTTCTGTAATCCGTGCGACACAGGCAGCGCCCAATTCGGCATTCCGCCCCACGATCAATGTGTGGGCGCCGGCTTGTGCGAGTGCGGCGGCAATAGCTCCGCCCAGGACACCGGTGCCACCAATGACCACGGCTGTCCGATCTTCCAGACCGAAAACTTGTTGCAGGTAATCCCCAGGAGTGTGCGATGTCATTGCGTCAAACGAATCCCAAAAACGGGCCAGCGTAAATGAATCAACGCCGAGCCGAAGAAATAATCGTCGTTTCTCAGCCACGGCAAACAGATGGCGGCGCGACACCGCCAACTCATCCGATGAATTCCACGTCGACCGGCTTGGGAATCACGCCCGCTTCGTGCCCACGGTTGAGCAGCAATTGCACTGCTTCGCGGCCACGGGGACCAAAATCGAGCGTCCAGTCATTGACGTACATGCCGACAAACTTATCTGCCTTGCCGTGATCCAGATTGCGCCCGAACTGCAGGGCATAATCCAAGGCTTCCTGACGATGATCCAAACCGTACTCAATGCTCTGCTTGAGCAAAGCGGTCACTTCATGCATGGCCTGTTCGCCCAGATCCTTGCGGATGGCGTTGGCGCCCAGTGGCAACGGTAAGCCTGTCTCATCATGCCACCACACGCCTAAATCGACGATCAAGTGCAAACCTTGTTCGCCATAGGTCAATTGGCCTTCGTGAATAATCAACCCCGCGTCGACCTTGCCCGCCTCGACCAAGTTGAGGATTTCGTCGAAGGGGTGTATCTCGTATTCGAATGTGTCCCCCAGCAATAACTTCAGCGCCAAAAACGCCGTCGTCAGTTTGCCGGGAATGGCGATGGTTTTGCCTTTGAGGCTTTCGATACTTCCCGCTTCCCGGGCGACGACCATTGGTCCGTAATTGTCGCCGATGCTGGCGCCGCAGGCGCATATTGCGTAAGTATCGGTGAGATAGGCATATCCGTGCAGACTGACGGCCGTCAATTCCAGTTCGGCCTTGAGCGCGCGTTGGTTGAGCGTCTCGATATCCTGCAGGGTATGTGTAAAGGTATAATTGCCTGTTTCGATCTTGTCGTTCGCCAAAGCATGAAACATAAAGGCGTCGTCGGGATCGGGACTGTGTCCGACCTGAATCAAAGTCTTAACCTGAGACATGAATGCGTTCTGCCAATTTTTCGTGTCGAGTTGAGTAAAAACCTGCTATACCGTGAACTAACCGAGCCAACTCGCGATCCTTAACCGCAGGATGTCGAGATTGTCGAATGGATGCCGAATCGATACACTTCGGGCGCCCGCAGGCGCGTCGCCAAACTGAAGTGCAGCCTAACTTCCGCGCCGGACCGCCGCAAGGGTCACAGTCGCATTGCCGCCTCATCCTCCACCGGACCCAAGATTGGGCTAAGTTTCGAACAGATCGAAGACACGCTTTTTCATGTCCGTCGAGTTCAAAAAGATTGACGATGACCAACTGCAGCGGATGGCGGCCGAACCAATTCGCCCGCTATTTGCTGTCTTCGACCACGCACGGGCCATGGTCCCCTGGGTGGTGGTACTGGCCTGTTTACCGGCGCTGATCGCGGTGATGTATCGTCCGTTGACCGACTCGAATGCGGCATGGGGGCTCAAGGCGCTAAAACTCTCCTCCGCACCGACCGTCAGCGCGTTTGTCGCTCCCGGATCGAACGACGAATCGATTCCTTACCGTTGGCAACCGCCATTGATCAGTTGGTTGGCTGCGTGGGCGACCGATGTGTTCGGGACGTGGTCGCTTTCGGCCCTGATGCTGGCTCCCTTTGTGGCGAGCGCCTGTTTCTTAGGTGCGGTCTATGCGCTGGCATTTCGCATCGGCGATGCCAAACTCGGATTATTGACGGTCGGCTTGGCGGCATTTCACGTCAATATCCTCACCAACACTCAAACCGTGTCGCCAATTCCTGTGGGACTCTTTTTTGCCGTACTGACCATCTGGGCTTTCGTGGGACATATCCACAAATCAAAAACAACGCTCTCCGCCAATTTGTTGATCGGAGGAATTGCGTTGGGCTTTTGTTTGTTGTCCGGCGGCATGCTGGCCATTGTCGTCGTCATCACGTTAGCCTTGCATGCAATCGTATTAAAACGGCCTCTACGACGGGCTGCCGATTTGCCTCCTGTGCCTCGCAGCCAAATTGTCAACCGTGCTCCGACCTTGCGCTCCCTGAGCGTGATGTCACTCACGGCTTTTGCCGTGGGCGGCTGGTGGGAATTGATGATGGGATATTCGCAAGGTCAGCCGTTTTGGCGCGCCTGGATAACGGGCGACGCAGGGTATACGACTGCATTAAAACCGGTTGCCAAAAATTCAGCCTTCATTCTTCCGCGCGATGCCAGCGAACTCATGCTCGTTTTAGCGGGACCGATTTTGTACGGCTTATGGATGGCGGTCCGTGAAATCCAAATTGGGGAAAAGCCCAAACGATGTCGTGACCTGCAACTGCTGATTATCTGGACCATTGTCGCCGGAATCTGCTGGCAATTGGCCCGCACCAATCAATTCACCGCCGCCACCGGAGAATTGATGTGGAAGGGGTTCCTGCTTGTGCCGCTGTTAACGCTCGGCGCTGGGGGGATTCTGAGGATCCTGGAAGGACATGTCTCAACCTGGTCCGTGGCCGTCGTCGGTTTAATCACCGCAGCGAATCTTATTTGGCACGCGCCGGCGCATTTGGCGAAGACGGGATTGATCACGATGTTCATCATGATTGTGCTGATCGGCGTGTTAGCCTTGATCGCATCGTTTCGCACCGAATACCGAACCGTTTCTCCCTATGAACGTCGAGAATCGCGACTGCTGATATCAATCTTTGTCGTCATGCTCGTGATCGGGCATTGTCTTTCCGGATTCATGGCAGTTCCCCGCGCGGGTGTTCCGGACGAAGAATTGAAACGCATGTCTCATGCCCTGCTAAAACTTGAACAACCGGTCACGCAATTCACGATCGTTTCGGCCGACCCCAGCGACGCAGCGCCGATTCAACTCGAATATCTGGCGCGGGCCACATGGCCGACGGCGCAGGGAAATGTGTTCACCAATTGGAACGACGTACCCAATTGGACAGACGTCGGCGCGGTCAAGAAAGACATCCCCATCACCAAGCAAACACCGGCGCATGTCTATTTCTTATGGCAAACGCCGCTGATTCCATTTGCCGCCGCGGGAGCCCACAGTGACATCATGCGCTTTCAGGAATACTTCCAACAGCGGCAGATTTCTGTGTTGGTTCGCCCCACAACCGGCAATTGATTTTAGAGAATTCGCATCTTAAAAAGCTGTCCAGATGCCTAGATCGGTCAGCAAGTTGCCTCTCAAATCCCGCCTGCCACTTGCCTACAAGCGTTTTCTGCTTATCTCAATCGCGAACCTGACACGGCTTAAAAAAAATGATCGAGGACGCGAATTCCGTCACTATCCGGCTTGACGCGTTTTCGGGAAATCCATATTGTTCCGCCTCGTTTGGAGCGGAGCACAAGGATGTGCCCGATGAAAGCAGAAACGAAGACGTCAGCAAGGATGCGGGCGGTTTCTGTTTTCCTCCAGACGGGAAATCACTTCTCAGTTCATTCCTACAAACATCGCGGCTCACCTCAGTTTCAATTCCGATTCCAGTTGTCAAAACTCATCGACGACTGAACACGGCACTCCCAATCAAAGGCAGTTGAAACAGATTAGCGGACAATTGAATATCCGGAGCCAATCGCCCCGGAAGTGGCTGGAGTCTTTCGCCCCCCTGGGACCCGCTGCTTCCGGGCATTTTTTTGCCCCTGGTCTCTTTGGGTTTCAAGAATGCTCGGAACGCTGAGACGCAAGGAAATCTGCTTTCTAAATCGCCGCAGATCGTTCCTACTCAACCGCAGGATTAGTGGCCTTTTCTAAGGTGCCTATTTGACGGTCACTGAGCGAGAAAAGCTTTTGGCAACACCAGGTGCATTGACTGGCGGCTTGGGAAAAATCCCTGCGGCGATGCCGCCTCCCAATTCCTCGAGTCGCCATCGGTCTTCGGGATCCTCGGTGTCGCGGGCCACCGACGTAATAGCATTCATCAGTCCGAACTTTGATGGTATCCCTTCTGCGAAGACTCGTTCGAGAATCAAACGGACGATGTTTCCAGATGGACCGCCCGGGAACCTCGAAATCATTGGCAACAATGTGAGTGCGAGGTTGATTTCGTCATGGAGCGTCGAACGAATCTGCTTCACGGAATTTCTAAAAGACTTCTCTTGAGAACAAGCCGTAATGGCTTCGCTAATAATTGAACTTAAGTTCTCCGACGTTTCGTCGATGGATCGCTCAAGTCGATAACTGTACAACGAATGCGCCATGACGGCGCCGTTGCTGCAAACTTCGCGGAGGACGTAAGGAAACACGCAGATTTCATCCAGCGTCGCCTTTAAGGCCACACCGCCTTGCAAACGGTCCTGGGGCTGGACGTCCTCGAACCGCGGAAATACGGATCGTTGGAAAAGTCGCAATCCGTCGTCAAACGTATCGGTGATCCGTCCCGATTGTGACTCAATTTCTTCGACAAACAGATCGCTGATTTCCGACGTCGTGAGACAGGAGCTAGACATGATTGCGCGTCTCCAAATCGACAAGAGGGAGTAGAAGCTGGACGCATATCGATGGATCGCTACTGACTGAGTGCAGTCCACCGTCAGAACATCTACAGCATCCCGCGCTCTCAATAGGAATTCAAGATGGATATCCTTGTTTTGAGAGTCGTCCAACCCAGAGTATTCTCAGGTGACACTTTCGCGCTGACTGATCGACCGAAAGCAATTCGATCGCTCGAATCAATGACGCGATTTCACATCCATGCGGAATCTCAAGTGGTCGCGGCAGTGTATGAACTGGGCGTGATTCGGAGTTTTGAATTCAAACTCTAGCCTTGGTCCGATAGCCACCCAAACAATCGTTGCCGCTCCGCCTCGTCAAACGTCCCCGCGTATTCGCTGATCTCGTAAACTTCAGCAAATTCAATCGTGCGGCCGCGCTCCTCGCCATACGCGGCAAGCAACTCATTGCGATACCGGTCTGCCATCGGCCGTAGATGCTCGCGGTACCAATCGGACAGCCACTGCAATTTTTCGGCCGGGTCATCGCTCAACTGGTCGCTAATTCCCAAATTGTACGGCAGCCAGTCGAAGACCTGCGACTTATGGCAAGCCAGCATCGCCACGATTATTTCGACCTGTTCCCCGACATCAATCACAACATCGCCGACGAGCGGATTCGGTTTGGTGAACCGGTCGGGCATATAGGCCACAATCGGATCGTGTCGCAGCGCAGGCACCTCCGGCACAACATGCGGAACGGTGACCATATAAGACGCGTCCTGCACGGCTTGGCCCACGGCGCGGTGATCGGGATGATAATCATTCACGCGATGCGTGAGCACCAGATCGGGTGCAAATTGGCGAATCTCGGCAATGATCTTTCGCCGCACATCAAGCGTGGGTTGTAGCTCGCCGTCAGGAAATTCCCAGACGTCATACGTCGCCCCAATCACACATCCAGCGATAGCAGCTTCTTTCTTGCGTAAGGCGGCCAATTCATCGGGCGGAATGGCCTGATGCCCGGAACGGCCATCGGTCACCGACACAATTTTGACATCATGACCAGCAGCGCAATACCGCGCCACCAAACCTCCCGCATGCCATTCAGCGTCGTCAGGATGCGCGCCGAGAATCAACAATTTCAATGGTGCATTTTTCATAGTCGATGCATCATCGCGCAGCGCATTGCAAAAATCAATGCGGATACAATCAACGAATACCCCACAACAAAAGGGTGGCCGCGATAGCTCCGCTATCGCGGCGGGCGCAGCCCGCAAGAAGCCGCAATTTACGCTCTCTTTGACCAGGGTGGTCTCATTGACAGCGGCAGATAAAACAGCAGTGACTTATGCCTGCGACGCGCAACCGCCGTGCGGTCGGCCACCCCTGCGACTTGGTATCATTCACTTGCGTCATCATCAACGCTGAGCAAGATTTCAATTCCTACTAATCGTTTGTCACCATCGAAATCTAAGTAAACAAGCGGGCCTTGATAGTCATCAATAATTTCGTGAAGCCCGATCGTTTTAGAGACAGAGCCTGGCGTCTCCAAATTATCAGGTAACGTCACGTATGCACTACGGGCCTCATCCTGTCCGGAACTAAATTTAATCCGCTGATTCGACACACCCCATGACCTCTCAAAATAGCTATGGATGATATGCGTGTATTCGGCCCAGTCTGAATTGGCTGAGATACACAGCAATTCCCGGGTGCCGAGATGACTTTGATATCGGGACTGGCAAAACCCACGAAAAGCCGCCGCTTACAATCGCCTAAAAAGAGTAAGCCGACTTAGCAGAGGCCACTAAAACTGCTGCGCCTTGTGCCGTCGGCTATCATTGCCGCACAACGAACGATCGGCGGATCCCAACTTCAATTCCGTGGAGCGTGTTGCACGCTTACTCGATTAAGAATTCTTCTTCGCCGCCGCAGCCTTCTTAGCCCGTTTCTTTTTCAACCGTTCTTTAGCATCGGCGATAATCCCTTCGGGATCATCCAAAAATGCTTCGCGGCAACCGCTGCAGCACAGGTAATACGTCTTGCCTTTGTAGTCGATCGTGCTGGTTCCCTTGCCGCCGGTCACGATGCATTCCGGTGATCCGCCACCGACCTCGGCAAGTTTCGTCCCTTGCCGCGTGTAGCCCACCTCGGCGACGCGACCAAAGCGTTTCTGCTTCGCGCCTCGTTTTTGAAACAGCACCAATGTCCGTTTTTCATTCAGTCGCGTTACGGTGATTCGATACACAGTCCCATCGGCGTCGGCTGGGGACTGAAGCACTAGCTTGTCGTCTTCCACTTGCCCTACATAATTGCGTTTGGCCCCATCAGGCAGCACCGCTTCGAGAGTGTAACTCTTCGACTCGGGATCATACGTGAGCTTGGCTGTCTTGAGTTGGTTGCCTTTTTCGACAACGTACCGCAAAGCGGGTTGGTCCGATTTGAGTTGCCAGACCCATTCAGCCTGCTCCAGCCAGGCACCACGATTCGATCCCCGCCGGACTTGCCCCACACCGCGCCAGCCACCGATCAGCGAATTGAATTCCTCCAGCGCTGCACGAGCGGCGGCGCGATTTTCGGCCGACATTTTGGCGGGCTGTTGCTCATCCTCAGCCGCAACCATCCCGGCGAACAAGAGACTGGTTAGCAACAACACAGCAGAGACACGAATCCGCATAGCAGACAATCTCCTCAAGCACCGGGAGCACAAAGCAGGAAACGACGACAGCGGACCGGAGAAGTCCGCCTCTGCTCTATTGAACACCACCGACCAAGAAAAGTCCTGGTCAAAAGGTGGATTTTCCGGCTCTGCCGCGTAGAAACAGCGGGAATGAGCGAGTTTTTACGTTCGTTGCAGCAATTTCCGCAAATTCAATGGGCAGAACCCGGCGCGAATTCTGCTCGAGAATGCGTCTTTATGCCGGTTCGGTTTCGCGAAAGCGATAGCCCACGCCGCGGACGGTTTCCACCAGATCGGAATAGGTACCCAACTTTTGCCGCAGCGAACGGATGTGCACGTCGATGGTCCGCTCCAGCGACAAAGCATCTTCCCCACGACAGGCTTCCATCAGGTCGGCCCGTTTGAACGGTCGTCCCGGTTTGCGGACCAGCGTCCACAATAAATCGAATTCCGTGGGAGTCAGGTCCAAAACATCGCCACCGGCCAACGCGCGGTGATTTAGCCGATCAACTTCGATACCGTGCTTGGAGACGAGTTCTTTACTCGGCTCGCCGGACTTGGACCGCCGCAACAACGCTTTGATCCGTTGAATCAGTGGCTTGAGTTTGAAGGGTTTGGTGACGTAATCGTCCGCTCCCATACGGAAGCCGACGATTTCGTCCACCTCTTCGCTCTTGGCTGTGAGCATCAAGACCGGAATGTCGCTCGTGCGAGAATCACTCCGCAATTGCCGACAAACTTCTAGCCCTTCCATCACAGGCAACATGACATCCAGAATAATAATATCTGGATGATGCGCCCGCGCCTGATTCAAGCCGTCCATGCCGTCGGTCGCCGACAACACTTCAAAGCCTTCGTTTTCGAAGTTATACGTGAGGACGTCAACCAGTGACTTTTCATCCTCAATGATCAAAACTCGTTGGTCCGACATTGTGCTCTGACAACGTCCTCGTTCTGCGACTTGTGATAGTTGAGTTATTTTTCCACCACCCAAAAGTTGCGAAACCGCACCGGATCGCCGTGGTCTTGTAAAAACAGACTGCCGGGAAGTTTCTCGTCATTTTGACCACCGCCCGGAGTTGTGTGCGGCAGTTTCAATTTGTCGTGAATCACCACCCCGTTTTGTCGTACCGTGACAATGGCCGGGGTGACTTTCTTACCTTTTGAATCGAACTTGGCGGCTTGAAAATCGACGTCGTACGTCTGCCACGACAAGGGCGGCAAACACATATTTACCTTCGGCTCTTGGATCTGATAAAAGCCGCCGCACTCATTGTTCTTGCCTTCCAATCCGAACGAATCAAGAATCTGACATTCATATTGATCGTTCAAATACATCCCGCTATTCCCGCGACCTTGCCCCCGTGCTTCGGGCATGTACGGGGAACGGAATTCGAGGTGTAATGTGTAATTGTTAAATTTTTGTTTAGAACGGACGGGAACCCCCAATAATTTTCCGTCCTCAATTTTCCCTTCGGCCAATGCGTCAACATTTGTGCCGTCAAACAGCACAATCGCCCCCTCAGGCGGCTTCAGCCCCATGGTGGGGGAGCTGCGTTGGATTTTTCGCAGTTCAAATTTCACATCATCTTCGGCGATCCCCGCAAAAATGCCGTCCTTGATCGCGCCGTTGAAATTCAACCCCGTAAACTCGACGATATCGTCGTTGGTTTCCCCCTTGAGGTGAATCTTAGGCTGTCTGGGATCCCAACCGGAACCTGGCAAACCATTTCCAAACACCACCGCGTCGAATTTCCCATCGCCCCGCGCAATGACTTGCACGCCAACTTTGGTGTCCTTGCCGATTTTCCCTTCGTATTCCCCTTGAACCTGAAAATCCGGACCAGCTTTTTCGCCGTCAAGATAGGCCGGACCTTTATCCGCCGCTTCGGCTGCAGTCATGGAAATCGCCATCACAAAAAAGAGGGAAAGGATTGCGGTCAATCGAGGCATGATATTCTCCGGAGGAACAGTGGGGGGAATGAGTATCGGCAGTCGCGCTGTCAAACACAGCGGCGATGAAAGTCTATGCCTAATAGGGTAACCGTTCCCCGCCGGATGATCCACCGAACGAGAAAGGCAGATCGGGGCGGCTGTGCGGACCGAAACCAATGCCGTTGGTCCATGCTTAGGTCATGCGAGAAAGACCAACTCGTTCTAAAACACGCCTGTGCCATCTCCTTGATCGATGCGTTCCATCCCCTCTGGTGGCTGGTCCCAGATTCCCTGTCCAGGCAACCCAGGCCGATCATCCCATCCCCTGCCGTCCGTAAATTCCATGAGTGGCCGTTTGGCTATGAGATCCTGAATCGCTTTCAATACTGCATCTCGGCGGTTTTCGGGGACGAGTATCAAAAATGGCTCTCCGTTCTTCATACGCCATTCGATCGTTTCTGTTGGATCCGTAGATGCATGCGCCCGTGGGCGGCCGATCACGATTTCGGTCAAAGTTGGAATTTGTCCCAGCGAGCTAATCACTTCGGGGTCGGCATCGAACGCATCGATGCGGATCCGCTCTAACGACGTCGATGCCTGGAGCGCACACAAGTCGTCGTGGGAAATGCGCGTTCCTAGCAGGTCCAGTCGTCGCAGCCCTTTCATTTCTGCCAACTCACGCCCCCCACCTTTGCTCACCTCAATGTTCGAAGCGTAAAGGGTCTCCACCGTTGACATCTGCGCCAACTCGCGGAAAGAGCTTTCGTCGAGCTCGCAACGCGAAAGGTTCAGAAGCTCAGTGCTGATTCCGGACAAGGACCCGCTCGGCAGGTCAGTCAGGCTCGAATGGCTTAAGTTTAAATTGCGAAGTTGGCGAAATCCTCCTATGGCCGTCAGACCGTGGATGTTGATTTCACATCCGCTGACGTCAAGATTTTCCAATTGTTCATTGACGGCGAAAAGCCCTGCGCCTGAAATCTCGCGGCCAGATAGTTTCAGTGTTCGCATCCGTTCCTTGGAAGCCAAGTGCCTTAGGTCGTCATCCCGGATAGTCACAACGCCCACGTCCAAGAATTCAAGCTGCGTGAGCAAATCAATACACCGCCAGTCCTCATCGCTCAATTCGTCTTGCCAGATCGACAACCCGACGATCGGTTTTGACTTGTCCTCGAACAATTGAAAATCCCCGTCATGGCGTTTCACATAGAGAAGATTCCCTTGCTGATCCAAGTGGTCAATCGCGGCGCTCAACGCAACTGCATGATCTCTAGCAGGTTTCTGTTGCGCGTAAAAAAGTGCGCCAACACCCGCGAAGAAAAGTGCGCCGAGAATGAGATACCAAGCCTGATTGTTGCTCGCGGCCATGGCGATATCCTAAACGATGATAGAGCGACCATTCGGCAGGATAGCATGCATGCCATGCCGGTTATCGCAGACGCCCTAGCGCGGTTTACGCCAGTCAATACAGCTGATCGGCAAAGTACCCACCGGTCGGTAGCGCGATCACGCCCCAGGTGGTTCCTTCGGCGATGTTCAACTCTTCGGACTGTGGTTTTTCGCCGGGAACATTAATGGTCAGCACGGTAGGGTTCTCTACCATAGCATGAAATTATTACACCATGCAAAACTGAAGTACACGAGATTTTAACTTTGTTAAAGGACTTGCGTTCAATTGCTCACGTAAACGGCGAGAGACGCAAATCTAAAATCGTGAACACTTGGTAAATATACCCGGTTTGAAAACTTCATACTCTGAAAGCGAACGCTACGACTTAACATCCAACCGAAACACCGGTTCCGCAGTGCCGTCGGCATCGACGCGCCACGGGGTCCACAGCAACGCGACCTCGTCGACGTCGATATCACTTTTGCGGGGACGCATGCTCAGTTCTTCCAGCTCCAACGCATCGACCTGAAACGCCTCTTCGAGTTGGTCCGCGTCCTCCTCGAATTGACGTTGCAAATCCTCTACCTGTTCGTTGAGGTTTTCGACTTTTTCTTCGGCGCGAGCGACGTCGCTGCGTTGTTGTGCGGCTCGGCCGGCGCTGCGCATCGAGGTCGAGGCGCGGCCGACGTTTGTGCGGCTGGCGATTTTGCGGCCGAATAAGGCGCCTAGAATCGTTGATCCGATCGAAATCACTGAATCGGTTGTCGCTCGGGTCGCTTGGGATTTCTCGCGTGCGACGCGTTCCTCAGCGGTTTGGATTTTTCCCTGCAGTCGCTGCAATTTTGTGGTAAAGCGGTCACGTATTTTTTCGACTTGCAGGTCCCGGTGTTCCCGCGCCGTCTGTGCGAGGCGAATGCGAAAATCTCCTTCCGCTTCTCCGGCTGCGGAATACGTTTTTAGCGCCGCGCATTTCCAAACAGATAGTTCTTGGCTTTGGTACAGATGTTCTTTCAGCTTTTTCTGCCATGTCGGATAGCTTTTCGCCTGCAAGCAGTCCGCCGGCACTGTGGCAAAATCGGCATCGATTTCCGGTTCGCTTTCGGTCTCCATCTGCGCGGCATCGATGGCTGTTGCCGCTTCCCACACATCGGACGGCATTTCTTCTCCGAGCGTCGACAGCAACGTCAGGTCTTGCCATTGATCGACCTTGTAAGTCGACTTGACGAAATGCAGTCGGGCTTTGCAAAACAGCGCCGGACGATACGTCAGTCGACTGTCGCGCGGCACGGCATGCGTACGGACCAAAAAGAGTTCGTCGACCTTTGCCGGCAGATGCGGACGTTTCTCAGCGACGTCGGTGGTTGGCTGTGTGTTCGCCAATTCAGGAGACGCTGCGGCGTCCTCGGCTGCTAGTTGTTTCTTGTCCGCCATCAACGTTTCGATTTGTCCCCGCGTGAGCGGCCCACGGAGATACGACAATGCCCAGCGGGTTTGGAACACCACAGGTTCGTCGTCGTGCACGTTGTTCATCAAGAACACGCGACTTCCCAAACCCGCAAGCGTCGCCTCCATTTTTTGGCGATCAAACCCCGTGCCTGCTTGTGCGGACGCCCCTTCCAAACCTTCCAATACGCGTGCCTTGTCCCGCTCGGTCTGCAGCCGCCCCAAAAACCACGTGCCGGTGTTCGACAGGCCTTTATAGTCCAGATCAACCGGGTTTTGTGTCGCCAGCACGACTCCCAATCCGTAGGCCCGTGCCTGTTTCAAAAGAGTGAGCATGGGAGTTTTCGATGGCGGATTGGCCGTCGGCGGGAAATATCCAAAGACTTCATCCATGTAGAGCAGCGCCCGTAAACTCGACGTCCCGGGTTGCGTGCGGACCCAGGCGAGGACTTCGTTGAGCAAGATCGTCACGAAGAACATTCGTTCCGCATCGGAGAGATGCGCGATGGAAATAATCGACAGCCGCGGTTTTCCTTCGGCCGTGTACAACAGGTTGCGGATGTTGAGCGGTTCGCCTTCCATCCAACTTGCAAACGACGGCGACGCCAATAGGTTATTGAGGTTCATCGCCAATTCGTTGCGGCTTTTCGCGGGAAAGAACGTTTCCAGATCGACCACACCGACGGTTTTAAACGGTGGATTTTGCACGCCGCGAATCAGCGATGCGACATCCAAATTACGTCCGTCGCGCCACGCCTGTTCAAAAATGTTGGACAGCAGAATATGTTCGCGACTACGAATCGGATCGGCGTCGATGCCCAACAGCGCCAACAGACCGGAGGTCGCCGAACTGATCCGCTCGCGCAGCGCATCGCTATCGTCGATGAGTTGTTGCGGCGGCGCGTCAAACGATCGCAGGATCGTCAACGGTAAGCCGGCATTGCTACCCGGGGTATAAATCCCGATATCGACCGCTTGGCGAAACTTGGCAATCCGCTCTGGCGTTTGCCCCCACTGTGCCAAACCATTGCGCCATTGATCGGCGGTCTTGGCGGCATATTCATCCGGCGTGAGACCGGCGCGTGTCGCCGCGCTCTCTTCGATCCAGGGGCGAAAATCGTCGGGCGCCAAATCAGGAAAGGTGAGCAACAGATTGCCCAGGTCCCCTTTGGGATCAATGGCGATCGCGGGAATGCCATCGATGGCAGCTTCTTCCAACAGCGACAAACACAAGCCGGTTTTCCCGCTGCCGGTCATCCCCACACAAACCGCGTGTGTGGTCAGATCTTTGGAGTCGTAGAGCAACAACTCATCGCGCAGTGCCGCGCGAGTCATGTCGAAGAGTTTGCCGAGATAAAACGCTCCCAGTTTCTCGAAATTCTGCACGACGTATTGCTCCGTGTCGCTGCGACTATAAATTCACGTTTTCAATGGTCTTTTGCGTAGCCGTCCCAGACCAACCCCTGCGAAATTTTTTCCTCTTTGCCCGCCTCCAGAGTCTTGAGCACCTCTTGCACGGTGGTCAATTTGGGCAATTCGCGAATCATGGCTTTGACCACAGCTGTGTCAACGCTTTTACTTCCCGGACCGGGTGCCCCTTCGACGAACGCCCGTTTTTGGTCAAAGACTGCCCAATAAATCGTCCGCTGATGATTTTTCGCACCGTCCCGAATGACGTCCGCATGTTTCCCTTGCGCCCGATTTCCGTTGATACGAAAAAGATCGGGGCGCTCAAAGATGACTGCGATCACGTTCCAATCTTTTTTACTGAACAATCCCATACTACACTCCCGGCTCGACCGCGAAATCGGTACCCGCCCACCTTCTGCATCATCGTTTTATCAATTCCACCAGTTGTCAGCCAGGGAAACCTAGTAGCCCCAACGGCCCGCTTGTCATAAAATGCGAAACGAATAAGTAACGTTTCCCAAGAAAGCTGATCCCCGCGTCCCGATTGCGAGGCACAACAACATGAGCAATAAGCCGATCTATATGCTGAACGTCCTGTGGTTCCAACCCGATGGCGGTGCGGCGCGTTATCGTGAGTACCTGAAGGCCTCGTGGCCGGTCGCGAAGAAGTACGGCGGAGTCAAGCTGGAATCGTACATCCCCGAGGCGAACGTGATCGGCGAATTGGATGCCGACTTGATCTTTATGGTCCGCTGGCCCGATCAAAGCAGTTTTGACGGCTTCATCGCTGATCCGGAATTCCAGGCGATCCGGCCGCTTCGCGAGAGGGCGATCACGAATTCGCTATTGATCCGCTGCCGCCGTGACGATTAAACAAGGACTCAACTGAGGCAAGTTAGGTCTTGTAACGTGTGCGGAGGGTGTTAGCCTCGCGGATTTCCGCTAAAATATTGCGACATTCCGCACCCCGGCGGTAACGCTCCTCGTTCTCTTCGCTGAGCCGCAGGGCCAGTTTGGAGCAGATGGCTGAGTTTTGCGTTCTGGAGAGCTGCGATGTTACGGACGATTGGGTGGGGATTGGCTGATAATCGTAGCGGGAGATGAAATACCGCAGCACCTTGGCATGTAGTTTGCTCACCCAACCGGCATGCCGGGGATTGTTTTCCAATTCCTGTAGGTCTCGCAGCCGATAATGCCAATCTTCAAAAAATTGGGAAGTGCCGGACATGAAAACCTCCTAGGTCGAGAAACCAATGGCGAGCAAGAATGGGAGATGTGCAGCAAGCTGCCGGTAGTCACCGGGACAGGCAACCAAATATAGTATACACTTAGTTGGGTAAACCTTGCAAAACAATAGGCCGTTACCAGGATCGGATTTTCCGAATTGTGGCGGTCGCAACGGCCTAAATGCGGAGACCACGGCAACACGATGACTGGTTTTAAGGTCGAACCGTTTCAGCGCCCGGAATTCATGGTGCGACTGGGACTCAGGCCCCCCTATTCGCCGTCTGACATTAAACAGGCGTATCGCCAAAAGGCGAAGACTGCGCACCCCGATGCCGGGGGCAGCGCCGCTGAATATACGGCCCTGCACGATGCCTACGAGCAAGCGCTCGATTTTGCCAAATTCCACGCCGGACGCAGCCGATGGATCGGCGAGGAAATGGAACTCTATATCGCGCGACTGGCAATCGTCACCGCTGTCGAAAGCCGCAACGGATATGTCACCATGCAACGGATCGAAGGTCTCCGCCCCTGGGTCGGGGAAGATTTCGGGCAGATCAAAGACAAACTCATCGCAATTCAATGGCGCGGCAAAGACGTTGATGATGAATCGCTGGCGAGTTTGATAGAAAATCAACAAGTGCTCTCCGACCTGCAACACTTGGATTTGGCGCACAGTAACGTCACCAGCGATGGCTTATTGCAACTGCACGGAATGACTGGGCTGACCGCACTGGACTTGCATGACACGCCGATCGACAACCGGGGACTCGAAGTAATTAAACAATTCGACCGCTTGGAGTGGTTGCACATCGGTGGAACCAAGATCAATTGGCGAGGCCGGATGAAGCTCAAACTCGCCCGCCCGCAACTCCATGTCGCCACCGGAACATCGAAGCACAAGCATCGCCGCTAAGAACGATGATGCGTTTGTGTAGTGATGCTTAGGCGTCCATTGTGATTTCTTCGCTAGCTCAGCGGGCAAAATGCAGCGCCGTGTATACCTTGGGATCCACCAAGGTCGTTGCGGGCGAAAACGACGCCAACCAATCATCGATCGTCACTAGCGGAACCGTGTGGACGACAATGTCCTCTGACTCGTCGCCGCCACCTGCATCAACTTGGCGCACCGGACCTGCGCGGAAAAACGAAATCACTTCGTTTGTTAAACCGGCCGATGTCGGTCCGCGAAAGAGATATTCGAACTCCTCCGCGTCATAGCCGGTTTCCTCACGCAATTCGCGTTTTGCGGCCTGCTCCAACAATTCCAATTCTTCGCCGGCAATATCCCCTGCCAGTCCCGCCGGTAAATCGATCACGCGGCGCTCCACCGGGGGGCGGTATTGTTCCGTCAAAATCAACTGTCGGTCCAGGGTGACAGCGACGACCGCGACCACTCCGCGACAGTTTGTTCGTTCGGCGTATTCCCAGCCATCGACCGACACGAGTTGCAAATGATTTCCCGCCGCGAGTATTTTCCGCTTAGGCATAATGCGTTCCGCTTGCTCGAGCACCCCGTATTGCTTGCCATCACCCCGCAGTGCTGTCGGCTGCCGTGGCTGATTCCTGCCGGCGCAGATGTTGGACCCAAGCCGGGGGCGCGTTGACAAAAACCCAATCCCGCGCGATGCGGTGATTGCCTAAATGTGTGCCCAAAATTTTGTCCAGGTCGGTCAGACGTTGTTTTTCGTCTGGTTTTGAAACCAATCGCCGCACCGGTCGGACGTACATATATTCAAAATAGGAGAGCGTTCCGCCTGGAGCCAACAACCGCCAATAACTCTCGAAGATTTCCTCTACCAATGCCGCCGGGAAATTGTTGAGCGGCAGACCGGAAATGATAAAATCGAACGGCTCGGAGGCTTCGAATTCCTGCAGCGGGCAAAGATGCACTTCGGAAAACTCGGCGACGGCGCGGAAGATATCCTCTTCGCTGAACAACCGATTTAGCGAGTCGACAAAGTTGTCGTTGAGTTCTACGAGGTCGAAACGATCCCCCGGTTTGAGATGCTTGACGATTTGACGTGTCACCGCTCCGGTGCCCGGTCCGACCTCTAAGACCCGCACCGGGCCGTCGTGCTTCTTCAGCGGACCGCTCAGCGCCGCCGCCAGAAATCGACCGCTGGGCGTGACGGCTCCAGTGGTTTCGAAGCGACTGCGGAATTCGCGAAAGAAATCCCGGTACTCGTTGAACATACGTTTCATAATGTTGCCGACAATTTTATTTTTTTGGCTAGTACCAGTTTCAAAACCCGGTTGCGATTGTTCTCGAAACATTCAAGTCAGTGTCAGTGGGACGCGTCAGAGGGTTTTGAAACTACTTGTAGTGTGATTCGACTACGGATTGCTCAACAGCCTGGGCGGCAATATCCAGCCCGGCCATCAGATTCCATGTTTCCAAAATACGTTGATACACCGCGCCCGGCCGACCTTCGCCGATGGATTGGCCATCGATTTTCGTGACCGGTAACACACAATACCCGGTTGATGAGGTAAATACCTCCTTGGCGACCAGTGCCTCGGCCAGCGTGATATTCTGCTCTTCGTAACCGGCACCTAAAAATTGGGCGATATCCCGCACGACCATCCGGCTGATTCCCCCAAGTGTGACTTCAGACCGCGGTGTCAGAATAGTATTCTCACGCACGATGAAAACATTACCCACACTGGTTTCGGTCAGATGCCCTTGGAAATCCAACATCAACGCCGACGCATCGGCGTCGATTTCTTGAGCCTGTCGATCGGCGAGATACCAATGCAGTCGGTTGCGGGATTTGATTTTCGGGTTGAGACACTCCGCGGGAATTTGTCGCATTTGTGGAACCACCAAATGCTGACCCTTTTGGTATTTGGCCGCCCACCGCGAAAATCGCAGTGGAATTGTTCGCACGTAGATCGTTGGCCCACGGTGATCCGGCGCCGCATTCATCGAATTGAGTCCGGCTGTGATCACGTGGTTGACCATCAACTCACCGGTTTTGCCCACAAGCGCCGCGTGGTGGTTGACGACGGTCTCCGTGATTTTGTGCCAGTCGTCACGGAGTAAATCGACGGCAATTCCCAGTTGATCGGCCGAAGCATTCAAACGGTCTAAATGATCGTCCAAGCGAAAACAACGTTGGCCAAACGTCCGCGTCATTTCCGTCACCGCGACGCCGTGTAGGCCCCAGTCCGCCAGCGATACACTCGCCTGCGACGCAGGAAGGTACTCTCCGTTGAGGTAGACAATCGGCTCGGCGGACATGAATGGATTTCGTTTTTATCGGGAAATACAGCGGGCGCTTAGAATAATCCAAACCGTGACGCCGCACCAGTGGCCCGCTAGCAGATTGTTGATGCGGTCTGCCGGACGTACTGACGGTTCTTGAAGCCAATGCTTACCCACACGAGCTGCCAGATAGCCGCAGGCTCACGCGCATTGCGGAAAGCGGCCCGGACGCCGTTCATCAGCGGCGGAAAGTGACGTCGATCAGATCCTGGAAACGACTCTGTTCGGTTTGGAAGGCTTGTTGACGTGATTCCAATTCCGCCTTGAGTTTTTCCAACTCTGATTGCTGCATCGCAAACCGTCCCTGTTCTTCGGTGATGCGGACGAGTGCTTCTTTGAGGGCCGCTTCATTCTCCTGGAACGTCGTCGCGCGTTGTTCCAGCTCGGCTTGCGTTTGCTGCAGTTTCTTCCGCTCCGCTTCCAAGCGACTGTCGGTCTCGTCGGCGGCCTGCGCCAGTTTGTTGCGTAGTTGTTCGGCTTCCGCCTGTAGCCTTGCGTTGTCCTGGCGTAACGATTCTTCAGCCTCTGCCGACATGCCGACAGATCTCTCGCCTTGCGCCACATCGGCAATGCTTTGTTGCAGGTCTTGCAATTCCGATTTGAGAGTTGTTTGTTCCTCGTCGATTTCCTGCAACCCCCGTTGTACGGGCTGCAGTTGCTGCCACAACGCCGAGCCATCGATGTCGGCCGAGGTGAGGTGAGAGCGATGCTCCCTGAACTCTTGAAGTTTCAGTCTCAACCAGTTGCGATGCTTCTCAAGGCGGGCGCGCTCCTCGCGCGTCTCTTCACGCTGGGGCTCGAATTTCTCCCGCTCGCGCTGTAACCGCCGTTCCTCCTGTTGGAATTTGGCCCGATCAATCTCAAACTGTTCCAATTCCTCATTGAAGGCCGCTTGCTCGTCTTCCAGCACCTGACGTTCGGCATGAATCTGCCGGCGTTCTTTGGCCAATTGGCGAAGGTCGGTATCAATCCCCCCCTCACCTCGATTGCTGGAAGTTTTCTTCAAACGCGACTCAAACGATTCGCGTTCTGTTTGTAATTGAATGCGTTCTTCATCCAGCGCCGTCTTTGCGGCCAGCACGCGCTCCAATTCTTTTTGAAGCCGCTGCTGCAGTTGTGCAACCTCTTTATCATCCACCGCCCCAGCTGTGGCGGCTTTCGAGGATTGACGCGGTTGCGCCATCAGTCGTTTTTTGGCTGCAGCCTCGGGATCGTCCTCTTCGATTTCCATCCGCAGGGCGTCAATACGTTCCAGCGCTTGCATGGCGCGGTTCGGAGCCCCTGCCTTGGCCGCGTCTTGCTTTGTATTGGAAGCGGGAGACTTCGTCTGTTGGAGGCGTTGCTTCGGCGGGACCAGCGGGCCGAGAGGGCCGTCCTCCATGGGGTCGACGGTTTCTCCCCACTCAGGAAATTCGCCGAGTTCTAGTTCCGCCAAGGTCTCCAGATCGAACGCCAACGCCCGCGAAGCAGTTTCTTCATCCGCCATAGCGGCGATCATCGATTCGCCGGCAATCTCCACAGCCACCCAGACTTCTTTGTCCATGCCTTGCGAAGCTTTGACCGCAAAGCAGATATTGGCGGCCCCCACAGCAGCCAACGCAGCCTTGGCGGCGTGCACCGCCTCGGGTGAGGCGAATTCCGGATCTTGGGCAGCGGCGTAAGCTTCTTCGGCATCGCGCGTAGCAGTGGCTGCTTTTTTCGCATCGACCGAGCCGCCCATAGCGAACTCTTCGGCGACGCGAATTGCCGCATTGATGGAATTTGTGCTCGATTGTTTGGTGGGGTGCTCATTCTCCAAGATATAGTGAGGCTGAATCCTTCGCGCGCAGCGTGACGCAAATGCGACCAGCGCACGCAACGGCAATCGCCTCAGTTGCTCTCCGTTGGAAAAATCACCCATGACACCTGATTGTCCACAATCCGTCTAATGAGGGGAGTTAACGGCAAACTTCGTCCTCGGCAAACCCGCATGACAGGTCCTGTCAGCTCCCACAAACAGGAACAATTGAGGGCGTTTCCCGATAGATTCAATCCATTTGACTAGCCACAACTTTTCTACACGGGCGCCGCGACCCATTTCTCCAATTTGGCCCGAAGGTCGTCCGGAGTGAAGGGCTTCACCAAATAATCAGTCACGCCGGCTTGAATTGCCGTGACCACCCGCGCCCGTTCGGCTTCGGTGGTAATCATGATAAAGGGCACGTCCTTGTTGGTCTCGCGGACCTTTTGCAGGAACGTCAGACCGTCCATGTTCGGCATATTCCAATCGCTCAACACAACATCGAAATTCGCGGCTTCGAATTGTGACAGAGCCTGTTGTCCATCTTCAGCTTCTGTGATATCTGTTTCGGCCAAACCCAATTTTAGCAGGCACCGCTTTTGAATGGTCCGCATTGTTCCCGAGTCGTCGGCCAGTAGTAATTTCATCGTTCAGATCCCTTGCTCATTTCGCAGATCAGTAAAAAAAGTTTCAACGAACTGCCCGGCAACAAAGACAACACGACTAAAACGCTTCACTGTCGAATCTTTGGTAGCGATCTCCAAGTCGCATAACAGTCGTCTGTTATGGCAACCGTAAGATCGTTTCAATTGTCCAGGTCGGGAGCGCATCGTCTGACGAAATATAGCTCAAGAATTAAGCAGTGTTAGAGAATTACGTTTGCTCCATGCAGAACCTGACCGCTAATAACGATTAGGGCGACTATGACGATTCGCCCATTGGCACTTGCCCTTAGTGCGCGCAGGTCTTGCGGTTGTATCCCGTCCAGCGGGTACTCTGCATGCGGCTTCACAGCTAGTGAAGAGTTAAGAATGTGTTCACAGTTCCAACGGATAACCCGTCAAACGTTCCACTCCGGTTTCTGTGACCACGTAATTCTCTTCCAGGCGAATCCCCGCGCGCAGTTCCGGTCCGTACAGCCCGGGCTCCGCGGTAAAGACATCGCCGACGGCAAACGTGTCTTCCCAGTGCGGATTGAGATGCGGGCCTTCATGGGGAAACAAGCCGATGCCGTGCCCGAGATGATGAAAGAATGCCTCCGGGCGGTATTCGTCAAGCATCTCCTGTGCGCGATGGAACAACTTCTGCGCGCTCAAACCGGGACGGACCGTTTCTTCGACCATTTGCAGCACATCAACAATGGCTTGCCAGGCATGTTGCTGCGCGTCGTTAATCGTTGCACCGACGCGCATCGTACGGCAATTGTCGGCAAAGTACCCGCGGTATCCCGGTCCCAAGTCGAGCACGAATAACTCCCCCGCCTCGGCAGCGCGGTTGCGTGGTTGGCCGCCGGGGGAATTGCATTGAAAATCGTTCCCAAAACCGGTCAGCGGTTCCCCTGCCACTTCCACCGCAGCGGCATGCAGCTGGTTATAAACCTCGATTTCGGTCACGCCCGGTTCGATCACCTCACGAGCGCGGGCATACATGGCGTCGGTGCAAGCGACCGCACGTCGAATCATGGCCAATTCGTCCGGATCTTTTGCCCGCCGTAAGCCCCACAACTCCGGTTCGAGGTCGATAATGGCAATGTCCGCAAACAATGGATCTAAATGGTGGCCCGCATTGGAAAACTCCACACCAACGCGACTCACAACCGACCGCCCGCTCCAGGCGGTGCTGAGAATCGCTACAATCGCCTCACGCTGATCCTGTCGCAATGTGCAATGCCATTGTGCCTCGAACGTCACCACCTCATCGGCCGCCGCATGCTCCGGCACGCTGTTGGGAGCCGCCAACAGACAATGCCCGTCAGCGTCCAAACTCACGGCGGCATTCAGCAATCCACCCGGACGAAAACCAGTGAAATACTGCACATGTTCCGGCTGAAACAACACGGCCCGCTGGATATCGAGACGCTCCATCACCACCAACAAACGTTGTTGCCGCCGACGGCAATCGTCCAAATCGAGCGTTAAGGGTTCGTACAAATTGCTCATCCACAGTATCCCTTGCATGGTTTGTTGTTTTTGCCGCTTTGTTCACTCAAAGTCTACAAAAACAACGCTACAAATGGGATGCGGCCCCTCAGTTCTTTGCGAGGCGGCGCGGCACAATCACAGCTTCGTCACCTATGGAAAGAGTCGCAAACCGCTGAAAATCGGCCCATCGACCGGTAGGAATTCGTCGCCGTCCTTGCCAGCGCAGGTATGAACGAGCATGATGAGAGTCCATCACGCCATAATTTTTATAAGACTTCAATCACGCCGCGCCCCGGCCGACCTGATTCCAGCGAATCCTCAAGGAAGTTCACGATGAAGCAAATGTTTGGGCCCCTCTGGGTCGTACTGTTGGCGGCAACCGTCACTGCTGTCGCTCCCGCGATTACGAATGCCGCTGACGAAAAAATTGTTGATACGCCATTCTTGCAAGATTATCGCGGCCCGTTTATCAAAGCCGCCGTCGCCAAAGGTCAAGGCGTTCGAAAGTCAGGGAACAATGTCCGAGCAATTGCGGTCGATACCAACGATAAGATCTGGGCAGCCACCGCCGCTGGATTGATGCATGTCCAGGAGGATCAATTGGTCCCTCCAGACGGTGCGACCGTCGATGGCTCCACGTATGCGGTTTTGGCAAATCCCGACGGCTCGTTGTGGGTTGGCGCATGGAATGGATTGTTTCGGGTCGCTGACGGTCAGGTCACGCAGGATACGGGGATCGAAGGACCGGTGACATTGCTCAGGTGGACAGGCAAACGGCTCTTTGCTGCCACTCCCCGCGGGCTGTTTGAAAAAACCAGCGATGCCTGGAAGAAGGTGGAAGGGCCGTGGGCTACGAATATTTATGACGTCGTGGTGACTGGCGAAGATCTTTATATTGCTGCTTGGTCTGGGTTGTATCGCCAATCGGCCGGCAAGACCGACTGGCTGCAAGGTCAGGAACAGGCGCTGAGCCGCCGCGTCAATTCACTGGCAGCGGATCGCAACGGGCATGTCTGGATCGGTTCCGCTGCGGGGATCGACATCTATCGCGACGGTCGTCGAGTTTCCGCCATCACCCCCGAACAAGGACTCCCCTCGACGAGCATCCAGTGTCTGGACTTGGGGCATGACGGACGACTTTGGGTGGGCACGGCCATCGGTGCCGCTCGGTTTGATGGCAAGACTTGGTCCTTCCGGCACAGCCTGCGTTGGCTGCCCAACGACGATGTGCGCGACATTGAATTTTTGAAAGACGGCTCAGCAGTCATCGCCACTGCGGACGGAATCAGCATTATTCGCCAACGGGAGATGACACTCGAATCGAAAGCGGATTTTTTTGATAAGCTCGTCCGCGCGCGACACGTCCGTCCCCCCGGCCTGATGGAACGTTGCCGGCTGCCAGTTCCTGGTGATATCTCAACGTTCGAACCGATGGACACCGACAACGACGGCATGTACACCGGCCTGTATATGGCGGCCGAGTCCTATCGTTATGCTGTCACGAAAGCAGCCGATGCCAAGGCGAACGCCACCGAAGCGTTTCGCGCTATGGAGTTTCTACAAACTGTGACCGGCACATCTGGATTCGTAGCCCGCACGGTGATTCCTGTCGAATGGAATCGCATGGCGGACGGCAACCGGACTTATACCGACGAAGAAGCCGCCGACCACTTTGCACGAGAGGCCCGTTGGAAAAAAGTAGAGATTCGTTGGCGAAAAAGCGACGACGGAAAATGGCTGTGGAAAGGGGACACCAGTTCCGACGAAATCACCGGCCATTTCTTTAGCTATCCGATCTACTACGACCTCGTCGCCGACGATGCCGAGAAAAAACGTGTCGCCGCCTTGGTCGGACGGATTATGGATCACATCATCAAGGGCGGATACGTCCTCCGCGACATCGATGGAGAAGCGACGCGTTGGGGCGTCTGGGCGCCCGAAAAGCTAAACGACGATCCTAACTGGTGGTTGGAACGGGGAGTCAATTCGGTCGAGGCGCTGACCTATCTGACGATCGCAAAGCATGTCACAGGCAACGAAAAATATGATCGCGAAATTGATCGACTGCTTTACAAAGAGCACTACGCGGAAAACATCCTCAAGCCGCTTAGAACCGGCAACGACTATTTCACTTACATCGGATATCAGTTGTTGGCGTTTTGTTATCCGGCGCTGCTGACCTATGAACAAGACCCCGCACGTCGTGTGCTCTATCGCGAAAGCATGGAAGCTTGGTTCGCCCCGGTGCGGCAGGATGATAGTCCGTTGTTTGGTTTCGCGTATGCTGCCTTCTCCGGCAGGAACGCAAACCTCAGCGCCTGTGCTGAACTTCTGCGGGACGTGCCGTTGGATCAGATTCAATACACCATTCACAACTCGCAGCGAGAGGATGTGGAGGTCGTGGGAGTCCCCGTTGAGGGGCGACGGCAAACCCGTCGTCTGCTGCCTCCCAGCGAACGGGCTGTGTTTCGTTGGGATCGAAACGTCTATTTCGTTGACCATGGGGCAGGCGGGCATTGGGAGGGGAGCACCGCGTTTTGGTTAATGCCCTATTGGATGGGACGGTACTACGACCTCATCACCCCGCCGGAGAAATAATTTCCAATACGGCCATTGTCCATTTCCAACTTGAATCTCGCAGCCTTGAGGCTGACAATGGCGAACGGCGTTATTCGTACGACGATCCATCGTGTATTCCAGGCAAGGAACTTCGATCATGCTCCAAGTCAAACGGTTTTTCCAGACAGTGGTTTTCGCAGCAGTACTATTCACTGGAGTCGCGACGAATAATGCCGCTTCGGCGGCTGAGGGAAATTTCCCCGAATTCATTGCCGTGGAAAAGCAGCCCTTTGTCGCCGCGACCGACCGCTTGCTGGAGGGTCTCGAATACGTCGGCGTGCCGTTGAGCGACGCTGACTTGCAGGCCATCGAAGCGGCAAAAAAACTCCCCGATGATCGTGACTGTGTGGCGGCGATTCAAAAAGTCCTCGACAAACGCTCACTGGCAGCCGTGCGGATCAACGCCGAAAGCCGCGTCTCGGTGGGCGAAGGGCCGGCCCCCAAAGAATTGATCGAACAAGGTTGGCGGACGTTCCTCATCAAGGTGCACAACGAAGCAGGCATCACCGCTAAACTGGTCGCGGACAGCCCCAACGCCCAACCGGTCTATATGCGCGGCAAGGGGGCGCGTCAGCGACCACAAACCGAGCAGAAACTCGTTCCTGCCGGTGCGGGTGAGTCACGGTTCCTTGACATCAACATGTTCGACAAACAACCACTCAAACCAACCCTCTCAGGATTGGAAGCTGAGTATCGGATCATCCAGCTTTACAGCCGTGACGTGGGCAAACGAGAAGCCAAGTTGGCATTCAACGTAGGGCAGGGGACCCAGGACCTCGGATTTCGCAATGCCGTACCAATCTTGTTCGATAGCGTGCCGGCGGTCGAGGTGACGTTGGGTATCAAGGACTTCGATGGCGAACCGACCACAGCGTCGCTCATCATTCGCGACGAGAAAGGACGCGTCTATCCCAATCCCGCACGCCGCATGGCGCCGGACTTTTTCTTTCACGATCAAATCTATCGTGCAGACGGCGAGTCGGTCCACCTGCCACCGGGTGAGTATACAGTCGTCTTCAATCGCGGCCCGGAATATTATGTCGACACCTTCCCCTTGACCGTCAAATCAGACGTGAAGAGTCAACAGGCCGACTTCAAATTGCGACGTTGGACGCATCCGGCCAAACAACGCTGGTTCTCCGGCGACCATCACGTCCACGCCGCCGGTTGCGCGCATTACGACAGCCCAACCGAAGGGGTCACGCCGGCCGATATGATGCGACACATTCTCGGCGAAGACCTCAACGTCGGTTGCGTACTCAGTTGGGGGCCTTGCTGGTACACGCAAAAGCAATATTTCGAAGGCAAGACCTCTGCCTTGTCGCGGCCCAACTATTTAATGCGGTATGACGTCGAGGTCAGTGGATTCCCCTCGTCCCATGCCGGACATCTCTGCTTGTTGCGGCTCAACGAAGACGACTACGAAGGGACTGAACTCATCGAAGAATGGCCGAGTTGGACGTTGCCCGTTTTGGCCTGGGGGAAAAAACAAGGGGGCGTCGTCGGCTACAGCCACAGCGGTTGGGGCTTGGAGTTGCCCGACTACGACGATCGCGGTAACCGCGTGCCGAACAAAAAAGGCAAAGCGGCGGACAAGCTCCCCGACTATGCGATGCCTCCCTTTGACGGCATCGGCGCTAACGAATACATCGTGACCGTCACCCACGACGTCTGCGACTTCATCTCCGCCGTCGACACCCCATCGATTTGGGAATTGAACATCTGGTACCACACGCTCAACTGCGGGTACCGCGCTCGCATCAGCGGCGAAACCGATTTCCCCTGCATCTATGGTGACAAAGTCGGACTGGGTCGCATTTATGTCAAACTCCCCGAAGACCAGGAACTGAATTACGACAACTGGGTTGCCGGCCTGAAGGATGGCCGCAGTTACTGCGGCGACGGGTTGAGTCATATCGTTGATTTCAAAGTCAACAATGTCGGCGTCGGCGAAGCGGGCAGCGGCGGAGAAATCAGCCAGTTGGATATCCCCGAAGCAGGCACGGTTAAAGTTGAGTTTGACGTCTCCGCATTACTAGCTGAAGAACCAACGCCCGAAACCGAACGAATCCGCAATCGACGCCTCGACGAAAAACCGTATTGGCATCTCGAACGCGCACGAGTCGGCGAGACACGGACCGTGCCGGTAGAAGTCATCGTCAACGGCTATCCCGTTGCGACAAAACACATCGTGGCTGACGGCAAGACGCAGCATTTGAGTTTTGGTGTCAAGATCGACAAATCGAGTTGGATCGCTGTGCGAATTTTGCCCTCGGTGCACACCAACCCGGTGTTCGTGCAAGTCGGCGACAAACCGATTCGCGCCAGCCGCCGCAGCGCACAATGGTGCTTGGATGCGGTCGACGTTTGCTGGGATCGTAAAGAAGGCCGCATCGGTGTTCGCCGCCCGGAAGAAAAACAACAAGCTGCCGACGCCTACCAAAAAGCGAGAGAAAGTTACAAAAAAATCCTGGAAGAATCAGCCGCCGAGTGATCATGTGTCCATTGTGGGTGCGTAAGCGCGCATTCGTGTTTTATCCGCGTCCCATCTGTGGCTAAGAATTCGACCAACGGGAAGTCAACCGGGCCTTTGTATTTCGAGTACGAATTATGATCTGTATCCCCATTGCGCCGGAATCGCACACGTTGGCTCGGGCCGACTTGTACAATGCCGAGCCACAGTGCGACGTCGTTGAAATCCGGCTGGACTGCCTGCACAAGACACCCAATGTGGCCAAGCTAATCGAAGGCCGCCGCAAACCGGTGATGATTTCTTGCCGCCGTCAAGAGGATGGTGGTTCTTGGAACCGCGATGAGCAGGAACGCGTGACGGTTCTACGACAAGCGATTGCTGATGGACCGGAGTTCGTGGATATCGACGTCGACATCGCCGCCAAGATTCCCCGTTACGGACCGACGATGCGGATCGTCAGTTTTACGCATTCGCAAGGCTCGTTGCCCGACCTTAAGACAATCTACCAGCGGGCGTGTGATGCCGACGCCGACATGGTGAGATTCACCGCTCCCACGCCGACGCTCGAGGCCGCTTGGCCGTTGCTGTTGGCGCTGAACTTCCAAGGCAAGGCGCCGGTCATCGTTAGCGGAACAGGCGATGCCGGGCTGACGCTGGCACTGACGAGTTGCAAGTTGGGATCGCCGTTTATTTATGCCGCGCTCGAACGGGGTATGGAGGTCCAAGAGGGGCAAATCAGTGTCCGTGAACTGGAAGCGACGTATCGCTGGCGAGATATTTCGCAGCAAACCCACCTGGTGGCTGTGATGGGATTTGATGTGCCGCAAATAAAGACCGTACGCGCCCTCAACGCAGCCTTCGCCCACTCACATCTCAACATCCGCTGCTTACCGGTCGAAACACAATTGTTGGAACGGATGATGCAGATGCTGGAAAAACTGCATATCAAAGCAGCACTGCTCGACCCTAAGAATCGCGAAACCATGCTGCGTCTCGCCGACCACATTGAAAATTCGGCAGAGATCTCACAGCAAGCCGACATGCTGCTGAAGTCCGACAAAGGTTGGACAGCTTACAGCACGCTGTGGCGGTCCGCGCTCAAGGCCTTGGAAACGACACTCGGCCCCGCGCGCGGCGATCAAAAACCACTCGATCACCGCAACGTGTTGGTCGTCGGCGGCAATTCCACAGCCCGTGCTGCCATCTACGCCAGCAAACGCCGCGACACAATCCTCAGCATCACAGCCGGAGACGACAAACGCGCACAGTTATTATCGCAATTGTTCAACCTCCGCTACGTCCCCACAGCCAACCTGTTCTCCACGCTGTGCGATGTGATCATCTCCACCGAAAGCGAATTTGAACCAGGGCGAAAAACCAAATTGCCCGCTAGTTTTCTGCGAGATTCGATGGCCGTCATGGACCTCGACGGCATGCCTGAAGACACACCGTTTATCCAAGAAGCACGCTCACGGTACTGCAAAGTCGTCGAACCGGTCAAAATCTCTGTCGAACAACTCGCCTCACAATTCACCGCCATCTCCGGCCAACCCGCACCGCTGGAAGTCCTCGAAACGGCATTGAAGGCGGAGTGATTGACAGGAAAAAGTCTATCGCGTCCCCCTGTTAATTCTTAGTCTTGCGAACCTTCGCAGCGATGCGCGCCAACACCTGATGTGCCCGTCGCTCCCCATCGCTGACCGCGCTAGCGTGAGCCCCGTTCATGTTGACGAACAATGTCTGCACCATCTTGCGATAGCCTTCGAACTCGCGTTGGGCGTGCTGAATGCCGTCAAAGACTTGTTTGGGAACGATGTATTGCTCGTACGTCTGTTTCATCCAATCCCGTTTGGGCGCCGACGTCGTATCTCCCACGTCACAATCCTTCAGATATCGTGATACCCGCGAAGCAGTTTCGCGCAACCAACGCCGCGCGTCCATCCACGCCGCCTTGTCCGCCGTATCCGCGAACAGTTGCTCTTCATGGTTTAAGTCGCGATTCAGCGAGCCCAAACGGGACAGGGTATCGACCAATTTCTTGCGGCAGAGCGCCAAGTCCCGCTCGGCTTTGACTATCGCTTTCCAATCGGTGTCGATGTTTTCAAACAGATCGCCGATATCTGACGGCACTGTGCCACTGGGCATCGGTGCGAATGGCGGAGCTGAAGTGGATGCGGCGGGAGGTGCAACCGGCATGGTCGGAGCGAGTAATGAAATCGCTATTCCCGAATCCACTCCAGGGACCGGATCGGTCAACGGTTGATCAAAATACGCCGACGCCCCCTGTTGAGCGTCATAGGTAACCCCATATTGTGTCCATTGCCAAACGCACCCCGGCTCCAGTCCCAACCAACTCAGGACCGTTCGCAACGTCAACTGCTGGCGTTGCGGATAGCTGCGGAAGGTCTCGTCAGGGATATTCACCACGACACCGAATGGCAAATGGGACGGCTTGTACCAGGCCCAAAGAATCTGCTGCGACGAATCCCCGCAAGGAACCCGTTCCCAACTCTGTGATGCAGGCCGGGTCTTAAAATTCGCGATAACGGCTGAGAGACGAGCGCTTCCCTCGATATCAATTTGGCTCATCGGCTTGTTCGCCCTTACCCCTGGACCTCTGAATCTTGGTAGCCCCCAATGGGTGCTTTTTGTTTTTCAATGGATTGCTGGGAACAGCGTTCAGTCCGCCGCCCAAGTATTAGATCCACACTACGGCGAAATTTGCTTTAAAAAACCGGAGATTGCACGACCATATTCTGAAAATTCGGTGCGGTCGATATTGTTGTGCCCGATATCTGGAAGTTCCACGAATTGCTTAGGCACTCCGGTGTGTGAGGCTTGCGGCGCTCGCGCAAACAGCCGTTGTCCCAACACAAAGGGAACGACCTCATCGGCCGTCCCGTGCAAATGCAATAGGGGACAATTGACCTCGGGAACCACCGCCTGCGAATCGAAACGATCCAACAACAACCAGCGCACCGGCAACCAGGGATAGTGGTATCCAGCCGCATCCACCAATGAAGAAAACGTAGCTTGCAACACCAACGCCCGCGGTACCTCGCCGCTACGACATGCATGGGCGGCCAGTTGCGTCGCAACGCCCCCGCCCAACGATTCCCCGAATATGATCATCCGCTCCGGCGCAACTTGTTGCTCATCGGTCACATGCCGCCAAATGGCACGGGAATCGGCCAAGATCGCAGATTCACTCGGCGAACCATCGTTGTCGCCGTAACCACGATAATCGAAAATCAGCGTGTCAACACCCAGCGCTGAAAACAGCCGCAGCACATCGTCACGATTCCCGCGATGCCCTGCGTTTCCACAAAACACAATCACCACCGGCCGATCGCTTTGTAGCTGTTCGGAATATTCGGCGTGGCTAACACAGCTCTGAGCACCGGCGGGATGAAACCAGCCATGCAGTGCCGTTCCGTCATCGGCCGTGACGGTGACTTCATGCACTTGCGAGTCTGCAAACCCGCTGTCGACGGGAAGAATGTCGTCTACTTTTCGGGGATGGTAGATCAGCGATCTTTGAAAAACGGCTAACATGACAAGGAGCACCAGATAGATACGGACCGGCATCAGCCAGTGGGACCGCCACCAAGGTCGCCGACGCGGCGGCTTGACCGGCGTTGTGTCGTTGTTTGTCATCGCCTCTCCACGCGAGCATAGTTTCGTAGCGATTACTTGCAGTGCGGGTTGTTTCGCACTCTTGGCAGAATTCAGTATGCGGGAATCATAGCGAAAGTTATTGAGTCGAGGCTGCGTCATTTTCGCCCGGCCGATTTGGCACTCCGCCGCCATCGACTTCCAATTGGCGATCCCGCGCCCGTTGCACCAAGGGAGCCAGTTCTCGATTGTCTTGGTAGAGGGCAATGACCGATTTCCAGACCCCCTTAGCCTTGATGGTTTCGCCGTTGAGATAAAGGTTATCTGCCCGGTCTAAAGCGTCTCGAACCAACTCCACGCGGTTGTCGTTTGTGTCTCCACTTTCAATTTTCTTAATCTGCCGGTGCGATAAATTCACAAAGGGTCGTGCCGTTTCATCGTTCTCATCCAAAATTTTGACGATGCTTTGGTATCTCTCCAAGGCAGAGATACGGTCGCCGAATTGTTCGAATTCGTAGGCTCGCACATACAACCGTTCTGCTTCGCTCTTTGGTTCGGTGAGTCCAACTTTTGAACGCGTTAGAATACTTTCCTCAGCTTTGCGCATTTCGACTTCATCAATATACACGAGGACTTGGGGCGAGAATTCCTCATTAGGATACTCCTGGGCCAATGGTAGCAAGTAATCCTTGAGCGCTTTTCGTTGATCGACGCTCTCGCCGGTCTTCATCAACGCTTCGGCTTTGGCAAACATTTGCTTTGGGCTTTCAGGCCAAACCGCATACGTCACGACCAACAACAGCAGGGCCAATGCGCCGACTAGGAACCACGTTTTTTCAAAAATCGGTGTGTCCAACTGCGGCTTGCGTTTTTTCTTCTTTTTTCTCCGCAATAAATCCTTCGCCACCGCCGTATCGATATCGCCGCCGGCCACGGTCGCTTTTTCCGTCGCCTGATTTTCCAATATACTCGTCTGTTTAGCGACTTTTTCCCGGACCATTTCCAACTGTGTCGCCACGGCCAGTGCATCAAGCGGACGATTGTCGACCGGCTTGGCCAACAAGTCCTGCACGACAGATTCCAACCAGATCGGACAGTCCATGTTTTCCGCCCGCACCCGCGGGGGTTGTTCACTCAGATGCATGTGAAACAGCGTCGCCGGGTTGTCCGACATGAACGGCGGTTTGCCGGTCAGCATTTCAAACATCACGCAGCCCATCGCATACAAGTCGGTCTTGTGCGATATCGGTGGCTTGCCGCAAATCTGCTCAGGCGACATATAGGCGAATGTCCCCATCGTCTTGCCGGCGGCTGTCAGTTGGGTGGCATCGTTGGTTCGCGCCAAACCAAAATCGCCCAGCTTGAGCATTCCCTTTTTGGTGAGAAACAAATTCGCCGGTTTCAAATCGCGATGAACCACACCATGGTCGTGCGCGTGCTCCAAAGCGGCGCACAACTGCAGCGAATAATCGATCGTCTCTTCCCAGGTCAACCGGCCTTTTTTGCGGATCAAGTCCGCCATCGATCCGCCGTCGACGTATTCCATGGCATAGAATTTTTGCGCTCCTTTGCGACCGCCACCGAAACAGAGCACGATGTTTTTGTGCCGCATTTTCTGCAGCACCTTCAATTCCCGCTCGAACCGCTTCACCAACCGGATGTCTTCATTCAAATCGGCTGGCAAGAGTTTCAGCGCAACTTTCTTGCCGTTTTTGGTATAGATGGCGCTATACACAACGCCCATTCCGCCGGCGCCAATCTGTTTTTTCAGCTCAAACGGACCAAGCCGTGTCGGAACGCTTGCCATAGATATCTGTTTCCCTAAAACCCTCATCCACAGCGTGCCGACATGAAATGCCGCCGCTTGTGCTCAAATTCACACTAGAGCGGATTCGTGAAACGCCTCGGCAGTAACATCTTGTGCCAACAGCGTTTATGGATGTGCCGCCAGGAATGTTTCCTGCAAAAACACCCTGACGTTTTTTCACTAAACATTATGCTAACCGTGCAAACAAACTCTCGCTACTCCAATCAACAGAGATCGAACATTACCTCTCGCTTTTTTCTAGGGAAAAACACCAGCCGACAAGTCTGTGCGAACCTATTTGAAGCCGGAAATGTCCCCTAAACCACCAGACGGCTCGCGACCGCCATTTTCGATCCCCAGCAGCATTCTTGGCCGGAAACGGCCTAACAATCCGTTCTGCATCTCGCCATCGGTGACGGAACCGGTTAGAATGGGCATTGCTGATGATTGGAGGGGCGAAGCGCGTCGAACCACGATTTTTCCTATTCGGTCTCGACGTGCGCCGACTTTTCCGGCAACGGAGCAACACTGTTCCTGCTTGAAGAGGCGACGTAAATTCGTACTCCGGCGACCACGCCCAGCCAATTTTCTCCCATTTGTTGTTTTTGAATTACACACGCCTTTTTTAGTGAGTTGAGGAATTCCAGTGTCCCTCGCAGAAGAACGCCCCCAGACCCGCAGTACTCCCATCAATGGAGCGGACATTCTTGTCGACGCGTTGATTCGCCAGGGAGTAGAAGTGGTCTTCGCGTATCCCGGCGGGGCCAGCATGCCGATTCACCAAGCACTCACCACGCGGGCTGATGAGCTGCGGACAATTTTACCCCGACACGAACAAGGGGGAGCATTCGCAGCCGAAGGGTACGCCCGTAGCACCGGACAGGTGGGGGTTTGCGTCGCCACCAGCGGTCCCGGAGCCACGAATCTGGTCACCGGACTGGCCGATGCCAAGCTCGATAGCTGCCCGATCATCGCCATCACGGGACAGGTCCCCTGGTCGGTGATTGGTACCGATGCATTTCAGGAAACCCCCATCGTCGAAGTTTGCCGCGCGATTACCAAACACCACTACTTGGTGACCGATATCGCCGATCTGCCGCGGGTCGTCAAAGAGGCATTTCATGTCGCCACGACCGGTCGGCCGGGACCGGTGTTGATCGACATTCCTAAGAATGTCCAAAACACCACGCTGGACGAAGAGCCCGATTACGATCCGCCCATGCATCTGCCCGGCTATCGTCCGGAAATCCGCAATATCGCTCCGGAACAAATCAAGCAGGTTCTCGCCGCCATTCGTCGTTCCAAAAAACCGATTCTGTATGTCGGCGGCGGCACCATTCATTCGGGCGCTTCTGAACAACTCAAAGTCTTCGCCGAACGGACCGGCATTCCAGTCACGATGACGCTCATGGGGCTCAGCGCGTTTCCCGGCACGCACGAACAATCGATGCATATGCTGGGGATGCACGGTACCGAATACGCCAACTATGCCGTTGCCGATGCCGACCTGTTATTGGCATTCGGTGTTCGTTTCGACGACCGCGTGACGGGAAAACTGGAAGAGTTTGCCAAACACGGCAAAATCGTTCACGTCGAAATCGATCCGTCGGAAATTCACAAAAACAAAGAAGCGCATATCCCGATCAATGCGGACCTCAACGCCACGTTGATCGCCCTGAATGATGCGATGACCGACGACGACATTCCTGATATTTCCGTCTGGCAAAAGCAGTGTGCGGATTGGAAGAAAAACCATCCATTGCGTTATAAAGACGCCGGCGATTTCATCCTGCCACAATACGCCATCGAAGAACTGTGGCGGCAGACGCATGAAGATGATGCCTATATCGCGGTCGGAGTTGGACAGCACCAGATGTGGTCGGCACAATACTACAAGTTCGATCGCCCACGGCGCTGGTTGAGTAGCTCGGGACTGGGGTCGATGGGATTCGGATTGCCGGCGGCGATGGGCGTGCAAGCGGCACATCCCGGCAAGACTGTCGTCGACATCGATGGCGACGGCTCGTTCCAAATGAACATCCAGGAACTGGCGACGTTGCACTGCGAGAACCTGCCGGTGAAGATCTTGTTGCTCAACAATCAGCACCTGGGAATGGTGATGCAGTGGGAAGATCGGTTCCATTCCGGCAACCGCGCACATACATATCTCGGCCCGGTGCATCATCCCGAAGCGACCGGTAAGGGAGAAACCGAACGGGTCGACGACTCGTATCCCAACTTTGTCAAAATCGCCGAAGGTTACGGCGTCGCCAGCCGCCAAGTCCGCAGCAAAAAAGAATTCCCCGAAGCACTCGCCGAAATGCTAGCTGCTGAAGGCCCTTATTTGCTCGACGTGCTGTGTCCCTACCAGGAACATGTGCTGCCGATGATTCCCACAGGCCATTCTGTTGATGGCATGATCACCGAATGATCGTCGCGGGACAGCATGCTCGTCCCATTCACGCGGCAATCTGCCCGTCACAAGCCCCGGTTCCGCTGGGGTATTTTATTTGCCCATGCGCTGCTGTTTCCGCTGCACCGCATAATCTAGGTCCCCCGCTAGATGCCGGTTGTGATCCGCTAATCGTTTGCGGATCTGCTGTACGGTTTGCACCAGCGGCGCCGACAGCCGGTCGACGATTTCTTCGGGCCCGAATTTTTCGAGTTCTTTCAGTGACGATACGCCCAGAAACGTAAAGATCTGCCGGGCGTGGTAGTCCTCCTTGAAGACCTGATCCAGCGCCGCTTCGCCCGTAAATTTCGGCCGGCCGAGCGAGGCGGCGCGTTTGGCCTTTTTCTTAGCTGCTTTGCGTTTGCCAACCGGCTTTTTGGCAACCTTCTTTTTCTTGAACTTCCGAGCGGCCGCCTTTTTCTTCAACGGTTTCTTAGCGACGCTTTTACGTTTAGCCACCGGCTTCCGTGCGGCGGCCTTTTTCTTCGTCGCCTTACGTTTGGCCGCCTTTTTCCGCGTCTGCTTCTTTTTGGCCATGACAATCTCTCCGGAGAAGAATGCCCGACGCGCTCGGTGAAACTCTGCTCAACAACGGCGAGATTACTGAATCGATTCGATCATCTTGACGACCTCATCTTCGTTGTAATCCTCTTCGGGCATTTGCACGATAATTCTGACGCGGCCGCCATCAGCGGTATAAGTTCCTTCCACTTGCCGCATGTCCTGGTCTGACATTGATCCGTGGCCCTTCGTGAATTGAAATTCAACCGGCTCTCCCTGCACGGTCAACTCGCGCGATTCCGATTCCGAGCCTGTTAGCGGCTCAGGAAAATAATACTGGCCCATTGATTGCTGCTGATACATATCCTTGATTCCTGCGAATTGCTGGTCAAGTTGCATCTGCGCTTGTTCCTGTTCCAATTGCTGGTCCGGCATTTTCACCTGCATCAAAACCACACCGGCATTCTCGTCCCCATCGGCGAATACCGCCATCGCCATCGTGAGTCCCATCATCTCCACGTTCATGTTGATGGCTGCCTTCGGCTCATACTCTGCCGGGATATCGATCGTCGCGATCTGAGAAGCAACAGAACGGACCTCTTCGGGGGCCGCCTTGATCTCCGCTTTTTTGGCCATCGTATAGCCAAAGAACACGAATCCGCCGCAGCATAGAAGCGACAGCAAGCCACCACCAACCAAAACGCCGATCAATACCTTGACCCCGGTACTCATTCCCGGTTTCGCTGCGCGGCCGTCATCAATATCATCGTTGAAGCTGTCATTGGACATTGGTTATAACTCTCTGTACTAAAATTGGCGTTAGGTCAAATAAGCGGCTGTGCGGCCGGACGAGACGTATGAGTCTACAAAAAAATCCAGGCTGTGTATTCGCTAACAGAAAAAAATGGCGATTGGATCAAAAAAAATCTCGCCAGGCACTATTCGCTCAAACCTCGCAAATCTTGAATAACACGCACGTACAACGGCTCGTCATCAAAAAAAGCCACGAGTGAACGAGTCACTCGTGGCTTGATTGGTACTGACTAGCAAAGTGCGTCTTAGTACTCGCGACGGAGCAGTCCCGGCAACGGGATGGGGTATTTGCCGTTGCTGTCTGCCACCAACGGGGCTTCGCCTCCCAGAGCCAATTGATCGACAACCGGGGCGAATTCGTGATCGCCATTCAGGATTTGGTCGCGGGTAATAATTTTTCCGGTGTGCGCCGCCATCCGACCCATGGAGGTCACCAGCGATGCCTCGACACCCCGCTGCACTTCGTTGTAGGGCTTGTCGTTGCGAATCGCATCGATCAAATGGTCCCACTCCAGTTGATAGGGGCTTTTCTCCGGCTGCGGATAGGCCCAGACGAGGTTTTTCTCGTCCAGATTCCAACCCTTGTAGATGCGGCATTTCGCCGGCGAGTGTGAAGCTGTGGAAATCACCGCTGCCCCTTTGGTTCCGTGGGCATAGCTGGCGAATTCATGATGGCAACCGGGAATCGTCCGGCCGTTGAGCATCAACTTCGTTCCATCTTCGAAAGTATATTCCACCGAATAACTGTCGAAGTTTTGGTCGACATCATTGCCGCGATATTGCCGCCCCCCAGAAGCTTTGGCCTCGATGGGGAAGGCGTTCTTCATCCAGCAACATTCATCGATATTGTGAATCAAGAAGTCGCTAAAGGCGCCGCCACTGGCCCACAGAAACGCGTGGAAGTTGCGAATCTGGTATTCCAGTTCATTCGCGTCGGCCGGTTTGGGACCCACAGCAGCTGATCCGGTGGGGCCCGCCATGCGGTAGGCTCGCAACTCCAAGATCTCGCCGATTTCTCCCTGCTGGATTCGTTCGTGCAATTCAGCGCGTGCATCGCAGTGACGGCACATCAGACCAACACCAACTTTTAGATTGCGCTTTGCCGATTCTTCACCCAAGGCGAACATCTTCCGCGAAGTGGGGCCGTCGACCGTGACCGGCTTCTCCATGAAGACGTTCAGGCCTTTTTCGATGGCATAGGTGAATTGCACCCAACGAAATGCGGGAGGTGTAGCGAGGATCACGACGTCGCCCGGCTTCAAACAATCCATCGCCTGCTTGTACGCTTCAAAACCGATGAAACGACGTTCTTCCGGTACGTCGACTTTATTGGGTTGATCAGAAAATTTGGCTGCGAGGCCGTTGTAGCTATCTGACTGCCGATCCTCGAATACGTCGGCCATGGCGACCAACTTGATCGGTCCGTTTTTCACGGAAAGGGCATTGGCAGCCGCTCCCGTTCCCCGTCCGCCGCAACCCACTAACGCGACTTGAATCGTGTTGTCTTCCGAGGCGAATGCCCGTGGGGACATTCCGGCGACCAATGTCGACGCAGCTGCAACGCGGCCTGTGTTTTTCAAAAAGTTTCGCCGCGAAGTATCGGCGGTATTGGCATCGGTCATCGACAGGCCCTTTGCAAAAAGGAATTAGCGGTTACATCAACGAGTTCCGTTACGTTCAGCATACGCGGTTATTATGCGTTATTGCAAGAGTTGCGTTGGAAAATAGGCTGTAGTCAGTCGGCGATAAACCGCCTTAAAACCGGCAATATCGTTACGGTATTAACTAGAGAAGACGAGATTCCGCAAAGCAGTTTGAGAATCAACTCGCTTGAGGGGTGGCCACGATGGCGCAGACATCGGGTCGGGCGCAGCCCGCAAGAAGCCGCAATTACCGCGTCCAGAAATGAGCAGAGAACCGCTGGCGGGGACAGCTGAAACTGCTGCATCTTGTGCCGACGGCACACCGATTGCCGTTGGCAATCGCTGCCACCCGATGATTGTTTCCCTCCCTCACGCCTACTCAGCGTCGATACGGTAGAGCTGGCTGCGTGAACGGAGGAACAGGGAGTCGCCTGAAACCGCCGGAGAAGCCATAAAACCGTCCCCCAGTTTATTGACCGCCAATTGGCGATATTCGCGGGCCGCTTCGATGACTGTTGCTTTGCCGTCCTCATCGAAGAAATAAACTTTGCCGTCCGCATAAATCGGCGAAGCTGAGAAGTTCCCGCCCAGCCGTTTTCGCCAAATCCCCTCGCCCGTTTTCGCATCAATACAGGCGGCGATGCCCCCGTCGTCGACTACGAATAACAAATCACCCACCAACAACGGAGAGGCTCGTCGGGGGACCACTTGTTTGTATTCCCAGGCGATATGATCCTGCGGAAGTTCCCCGCTGCCGTTGGGATTGACGGCCCACAGTTTTCCGCCGGAGCCCATCGGCATATATACCAAACCGTGTCCTAGCGCCGGACGGCACGACCCCGAATGTACGCCGGGTGCATTCAGCCGCCAAAGCTCCTCTCCCGTTTCCGGATCATAGGCATACAGCGCTTTGGATCCCAAACTGATCAACATCGGCCGGCCATCGACGTCGGCGATCATCGGAGTCGAAAACGCTTTGCGGAAATCCCCGTCGCGTATCGGTTTGCCGGTCTTTTCTACGATGTCGTCGAAATCAACAGTGCGCTCGGTTTCCCAAACCGTATCGCCGGTCTGCTTGTCGAGCGCCACGACATATTGGCGGTCACTGCCATCAAAGTGCAAAATGAGCAGATTTTTATACAGAAACGGTGACGAGCCGGGACCGCGGAAATGATTGCAGACAAAATCATCCCGTTCCCAAATCACCTTACCCGTTTTCGTGTCGAGACACGCGTTGTAGGGCGAACCAAAACTGACGTAAACCCGTCCTTCTTCAATCACCGGCGAGGGAGATGCGTACGAATTAAAGGGATGGCAATACTGCGGTCCGGCGACAGCATACAGCATCTTATCGTGCACGATTTTTCCGGTTTTTTTATCGACACAAATTGCCCGCAGCCGGTTTCCCTCCAGCGGAGCAGAGGTCATCCAGATCTGGTCTCCCCAAATTACCGGTGTCGACCAAGCTTTGCCTTCGATCGGCGTTTGCCAAGTGATGTTTTTGTCTTCCCCCCAGGTCAACGGCAGGTTTTCGGCATCGGTCAAACCTTGTTCGGAGGGACCGCGATAATTGGGCCAATTTTCGCCGGCCCAACTCGTTACGCAGCACGCTGACGTCAGGCAGGCACACACAAGGACGTGTTTTACTGAAACCATATTCGGACTCCGCGGGTGGGGGATTCAGGAGAGGGCGCGTTGCGTCGGGTCAACATCACTGCATTCCATGTTGGCGACAGCGGGGGATTTTCGCAAGCGCGACGGACCGTTGATCGCCCGTATTATGGATCGCGAGTATTGCACGGCGGTCGTGGGAGTGTTACACAGTGACCGGGACGCCGGACACGATTCGGTACATTTTTTCACCTTGGAACGAACTTCACGAAGCCGCATGTCATTATTGAGCTTAAACCGCGTCTCCTTTGCCTTTGGCGGGCCGTTATTGCTGGACGAAGTCAACCTCGAGATCGAGCCGGGGGAGCGGATTGGTCTGTTGGGACGCAACGGCGCTGGCAAGTCCACGCTGATGAAACTACTGGCCGGTGAACTTGCCCCCGAAGATGGCGAACTGAACCGCGCCGGTGGGTTGAAGATCGCGCGGCTTATCCAAGAAGTCCCGCAAGGAGAGCAGGGGACCGTCACCGAAGTCGTCGCTGACGGATTCAATGACGACGTGGAGGAGTCGGGTGCGGCGAATCATCCGCCGGTCGAAGAATGGCAAATCGAACATTCCGTCGAAACCGTGCTCTCTCGTATGAAACTCAACGGCGAAGACCGGTTCGCGGCGCTCTCGTCCGGGATGAAACGCCGTGTGCTGTTGGCACGAGCCTTGGTCCGCGAGCCGAACATTTTGTTACTCGACGAACCGACAAACCACCTCGACATCGAAGCCATCTCCTGGCTAGAGGGCTTTCTCAAGAACTACAACGGCACGTTAATTGTCGTCACGCACGACCGGGTCTTCCTGCAGGCAATCGCTACTCGGATCATCGAAATCGACCGCGGACAACTCTTCGACTGGACCTGCGACTACGCCACTTTTCTGGACCGGAAACAAGCAGCGCTGGAAGCCGAGGAAAAACAAAACGCCGCCTTTGACCGTAAGTTGGCTCAGGAAGAAGTCTGGATTCGTCAAGGAATCAAAGCCCGCCGAACGCGCAACGAAGGACGCGTGCGAGCGCTGAAGAAACTGCGTGAAGAACGCAGTCAGCGTCGCAACCAAGTCGGCAACGTCCGCATGGAAGTCTCTGAAGCTGAGAAATCGGGACGGATGGTGATCGAGGCCAAAAACATCTCGTTCTCCTACGGCGACACACCGATCGTCGACGATTTCTCAACGCTGATCACGCGCGGCGACCGCATCGGCATCATCGGCCCCAACGGCGCCGGCAAGACGACATTGCTGAAACTCCTGCTAGGCGATTTGGAACCCCAGCAAGGTAGCCTGCGGCATGGCACGCGGTTGGAAGTCGCCTATTTTGACCAGTTGCGGGAAACGATCGAAGAAGACAAGACCGTCGCTGAAAATGTGGGCGAAGGTCAGGACAAACTGATGATCAATGGCCGCGAAAAACACATTTATGGATATCTGCAAGACTTCTTGTTCACCCCCGAACGCGCCCGCCGACCGGCACGATATCTCTCAGGCGGCGAACGCAATCGGCTGATGCTGGCCAAACTCTTCAAGCGGGCCGCCAACGTGCTGGTATTGGACGAACCGACGAACGACCTCGACACTGAAACGCTGGAACTGCTCGAAGAATTGATCGACAACTTCGGCGGCACACTGTTGATCGTCAGCCATGACCGCGCGTTTCTCAACAACGTCGTCACCGGCACGTTTGTCTTCGAAGGGGAAGGGCAAATCAAGGAGTACGCGGGAGGCTACGACGACTACATCCGCCAACGTGACCTGAACCTTGCCGCAGAACAGCCCGAAAAGCCGGCGAAAAAACAGGCCAAGAAAACCGAACGCACGCCGCAAAAAAAACTGACATTCAAAGAACAACGCGAATTGGCCGACTTGCCCGAAGAACTCGGCTGGTTAGAAAAACAAATCGCCGACCTGCACGATGCGATGGCCGATCCCGCCTTTTTCAAACAAGACAGCGCAGCAATCACCCAAGCCACCACCGAGTTGGAGTCACTAGAAAAGCAACTCGCCGAGACCTACGAACGCTGGGAATCACTCGAAGCCCGCGCGTAAATCACCCGCTTTGGGTGCCGCTGCTGGCTTGTCCAACAGTGCCATCAAAACAGTTAGTACGCCAGCGCATAGCCGTCGCGGCGAGGGTCGGCGGCTGCCATTCGTGCGCCCGACTCCGGATCGATCATGACCCCTTGCCCGCCACCGACCAACGGCGAGAAATCTCCGACCGGTTCCAGTGCGTGGTGTCGACGTGTGAGTTGATCGCGAACGGCACGGGGAATCCGCGTTTCAATTTGCATCCGCGTCCGCTCCCACACGCGAAACCGCGGTGCTTCGATTGCCGCTTGCAGATCGGCACCGAATTCGGCGACGTTTAAGAACATCTGCATCGTCGTCTGCAAAATCCCCCAGCTCCCCGGTGTCGCCACCGAAAACCAAAACCGACCGTCGCGAAACGCGTGCAGCGGCGCCATGCAACTCGACCAGCGTTTGCCGGGAGCAATCAAATTCGGAGTCGGACAAGCGGGATCGATTTCGCACCACCAGGCAAAATTGTTCAGAACAATTCCCGTACCGGGAATCATCACCCCGCTGCCAAAACCATTCCCCAACGACTGTGTAATACTGGCCACATTGCCCGCTTCGTCCACCGCCGCCATGTGCGTGGTCATGCCATTGATTCGCCCGGGACCGACGGTTGCCTCATCGCGGGGACCAAACCAACGTTCCCCTTCACTGTGTGAGGCCCACGTGCGGTTGATCAGGCTTCGACGCTCGGCGATGTAGTCGTCGCTCAGCAATCGCTCGAGCGGAATTTCACATAACTTGGGATCGCCGTTGTTTGCAATACGATCCGCTACAGCCAGTTTGATTGCTTCGCTGACCAGCTGAATGTAATCGGCCGAATTGTGCCCCATTTCGCCTAAGTCGAACGACTCCAACATGCGCAGTTGCTGCAGGATCTGAAAGCCTTCATTATTCGGCGGACAGGTCTTCACCTGCGTGCCGCGATAATCGACCCCAATTGGTGATTCCCACTCCGGACGATAGTTCGCCAGATCCTCACGGCTGAGCAGGCCGTCTTGCGATTGAATATGCTCGGCGATCTTGCCAGCCAATTCGCCTCGATAAAAGGTCTCCGCTCCTTCGTCGACGATCTGCCGGTAGCTGTTCGCCAAGTCGGGTTGTTTGAGCACCGCGCCGATACGATGCGGTACCGTCGCAAAAACCCGTTGCCCCGTGTCGTTGAGTCGTGGTGTGCAAATCTTCAAAAAGTGCACGTTCGTCGGATGCAGCGGAAACCCATCCTCGGCATGACGTATCGCCGCGGCAAAGATGTCGCTGCGTTTTAAAGTCCCCTCACGTTCGACCGCTTCCAGCCAACCAGCAAGGTTGCCGGGAATCAAACAAGCCCGCGGACCACACTCATGTGATTCCGGAGTGAATTGATCGGGCGTGCCGGCGGCTGGTGTATTGCCGCTAAAATTCAACACCCGCGTCGTGCCGTCGGCTTTGTGTAACAGTAGAAACCCAACGCCACCCGGTCCGCTCATGTACGGCTCGACGACAGCCAGCGTCGCAGCAGTCGCGGCAATCGCATCGACCGCGTTTCCGCCGCTGCGAAGAACATCCAACCCCGCTTGCGAGGCCAAGGGGTGCGCCGAGGCGACGGCGCCGTGCAAACCGCTGATCGTGGGACGCGTGCGCGCCCATTTGTCGGCATGGGACATCTGGATGCGTTTTTCGTCAAGAGCGAATCAAAACAAAACAGCGTTATGCGGCGCAGCTTATTCTTTTTTCAGCGGATGCAATTCGATTTTGCGAAAGAAGATCTCGGCGCCTTCGGATTGGAACATCAGCTTGCCGGATTCCGGTTCCGCCATCTCGCCATAGTTAACGACGGTCCCGTTCACAATATTGGTGATCTTCCCACCGTCGCAAATGCATTCCAACCGAGTCCATTTTTGACCCGGGCTGTCTTTGTCTTGCTCAAAACGAATCCCCAATTCGTCTTTCCAATCAGGGTCGCGCCCGAACCAATTGATGCGTCCACTGGTGAAAGCCTGCTTCTCGCCGCCTTTTTTCCAAACGGCTTCGCCGTCACGGTCTTTGACGAACTCGCAGGTCAGTTTGGGGACACGTTTGGTCCCGTCGTTGTCGGTTCCTCCCAACACGAGAAAATCGCCGACGCCCCCTTCGATGATCTGGCACTCGATACCCGCCATCCAGGGTGAGTTTCCACCACCCTCGTTGTAATTGCCATCGTCGCCGTTGCAGTGCAACAGGACGCCGCTGTCCTTTGCTGCCATTTTCCGTTGGCCCCAGGTCAGCTCACCCCAGCGGTACTCGACCACCAAGTGGTAATTGGTATATTTATCCTTCGTCACAATTCCGCCAAACCCGTCTCCTGAAGCGCGGATCACCGGCGTTCCATCGGCTTCTTTGGTTACGGTGAAGACCTTGCGAGGATCTTCACGTTTCGTATCCTGCAACCAGGTATAAAAATTCGTCAGATCCTTGCCGTTAAACAGCACGATCGGAGCATCCGTCGGCGTGATGACCTTTTCGGCCTCCTCTGCGCCGGCGGCGATTCGCACCGAAAAGCAAAGTGCGAGCAACGTACAAATCCAACAAGCCAATGTGTGTTTTTTCATGGTGATCGTTCTTTAGCGGGCGCTGTGTCTTTATATCTTCCACAGAGCGTTTCACAGAAAAACCGTCAACAACACATTCAGCGTAACAAGTCGCAAGTTCCGATGCCAGATACCGGGCACTCCCGGCCATGGTTTCTGGTCTCCGACTGCGGTATATGTAGAGCCTGCGATAAGTCAACATCCTCGCGTAACGTAACCGGGGAGGCAACCGAAATCAGCAGAGAATGTGCGAAACGTTTGTACCGCTTTCGCAGGCAAAGGGTGAAACAAATGGCTCGCCACTCATTCCGATTGCCGGTTTCAACCACCGCACAAATCGTTGTCCTCACAGCTACTTTACTCGCATGCTCGCAACAGGTCGCCATGACTGAAGAACAAAAAATCCCCGTCGACAAAGCACTGTTAAATCAAATCGTGACCGCCGTCAAACAAGGCGACGACACCTATGCCGCCATGGCCGAACTGGAAGCCGCTGGTGAACCAGCTGTAGTGGCCGAGCATTACTCGCAACTGCTCCGCCAATTCTATTTTCAGGAGAAGAACGTCCCGCAAATGGTTATGTTCGGTCGCGGCGGAATTGGATATGCGCTCTCGCAAGCAAAGCAACTCGAAACCACTAATCCGAAATCCGCAGAACAACTTCGCGGCATAGCCAAGACGATCGCTTATAACCTGGGCGTGAACTGCTGGCCCGGTTGGCGGGACGAGGGGATTACGATCACCGCATCGGATCGGGCGGCAGGCTACGATGCTGCGTTATTGAACCTTCGCTTGGCCCGTGAATTAAAACGGGACGCCGAAATACTGGGCCATGCTCATTGGCTCGTCGGCGCGCATCATCTGGCAGCCCATCGACATGCCGACGCGATTGCGGAATTCAACAAATCTTCCGTAGAATTTACGAAGGCGAACAAGACCGATTATCAATTCATGGCCGCCGGGTACACCGCGCTCGCAGATCAACTCTCGCCGAACGCAGCAGCCGACGCCAAACAAAAATACGAAGCCGCCCTCGCCGCCCTAAAATCCCGCAACACGGAGGACGCGAAATTCTTCGCCGAACAAATCAAAACAGCGGCCGAGGTATTTGCCGAGCCATAGCCTCTCCTCTCAATCAAACTTTCTGCACCCGCTGCCGAAGGGAACTCATGCACTTACGAATCTCACTCGCCACGCTCCTATTCTTGATCGCGTTTTGCACCGCACCCGAAATGTCGCGCACCACGCTGCGGGCTGCGGATAGCGAAACGGCACAAAATGCCACCACGCTCTTTGAACTGGGCGAAGGAAAAGAGAGCGAATTTGGTTTTCGTATTCCTGCATTGGCACGGACCAATTCGGGAACCTTGCTGGCGTTTGCCGAACGGCGCCTTGGTTTGCACGACCATGCCGAAAACGATATCGTGCTGCGCCGCAGTCTCGACGGCGGTCGCAGTTGGCAGCCGTTGCAAATCGTTGCCGAAGCGGGGGGCGATTCGCTGAATGATCCTTGCGTTGTTGTGCTGGACAGTGGACGTATTCTTCTACGGTACACGCATTTCCCCAAAGGCGTGCATGCCCGCACGACCAAACACACCGTCATCGCCGAGCCGGGATACGGGGGCCCGAAAAACGTGTCCCTGTTTTTGACACATTCTGATGATGACGGCGCCACTTGGTCGAAACCGCGCAACGTCACGCGAGACATGCGGCGAAAAACGGCGATCTCCGTCGGCAGCCCCGGCGCCGCTTTGCAACTGACCCGCGGCCCGCATCAGGGGCGCATCGTGTTCCCCAATTACGAAGTCTACCATCTGGGCGGCGACAAGCGAAAATCGGCGAATAGCGTTTCGTATAGCGACGATGGCGGCGCCAGTTGGAAACTCTCAGGTACGATTGCCGAACCGGGACCAAAGGGATTTGGAAATGAAGCCCAGTTGGCCGAACTGGCCGGCGGCGGCATCCTCCTATCGGCCCGTGATCAAGAAGGCGGAACCGTTCGGAAGCTCTCCGTGAGCAGCGACGGCGGAGCAACCTGGTCGCCGCATCGATTGGCTACCGATCTACTGACCCCGCAATGCATGTCCAGCGTCATGCGCTATACCTGGCCCAACGACCAGCAAACGGGTGTGCTCTTGCACACCTTGCCGCACACCAAGGACAAACGTGCCAACGGCACGATCATGATCAGCCGCGACGAAGGCCAATCCTGGAAACCGGCCCGCGTAATCGTCCCAGCCGGTTTCGAATACAGTTGTTTAATCCGCTTTCCCGACGGCGACATCGGCTGCCTGTATGAAACAGACCACTGCCGCTCAATCGATTTCCAACGTCTGAAAGCAAAGACAATCTTCGGCGACCAATAACTCTATTGGACGTGGCCACGAATTCACCAGACCTCAAGGCTGGTTAAATCGATTTCATCCTCGCTCGGGATTCGCCAACCAGAGCGTTCCATGTGCCGAACGAACTCATCCGAGATTTGTAGATGGTGCTCAGCAACGTAGAAAGACAACGCATCCGGCCAAACGTACACGCCATCTGTGTATAACCCTGTGACATTGTGAACAATACTGGGATCAGTTTGCTCGCCCGGGCCACCGGGGGAAAACGCCACTAAATGCCCTTCAGTTAGGTACCGAACAATTTTCTCTTCGTCCTGGACGGCGTGGCTGCGGAACAGACTCTCCATGGGAACGCCATCATTGTTTCCCAATCCAAACTCTCGAAAGAAGCCCTCTGTGCGTAGTTTCATGTGGCACCCTTTGTCATCGGCCATCTACACGGCGTCGTTGTCTTGCAATGCGGATTCAAAGGCGGTCCAGAAACTGTGGTCGCGGGCGTATTGATCGGGAGGCGTTTGATTTTTGAAAGACTCAAGCGACTCGATCGCCTTGCGAGCTTTGTTCAAATAGGAATAGTCGGAACTGGCCATCGGATTGACGAAGTCCGCATCCCCCGGTTCGGAGCGACTGAGAAATCGGCCCTGGTCATCAACTTGTATGTTGGCCAGCAAAATCTCCGATGTCATTTGAAGTTCGCGCGTCATCCGCTCAGAGAAACTCAAACCAGCAGTCGCCTCTTCCCAGGCATCAGCAACCGCACGCGGAGTATGACTGTCGGGAAAACGCAACGAATAACCAATGCCCGACTGGGTCAGACCGTCGTGATTCAAGTCGACTTGGGCTGGCGGAGGCAACAGAAGATTCAATGCTCCTTCGTCCGACAATGCGCCCACGTTGATCGGCTGGGCCAAATGGTGAACGTGTTGAATCGTTTGCAATTGGTCGTCGCTGAGACCACTGAGAAACGCTTGCGGCGCCGCATAGGCGCCGGCATCGTGAGCCTGGACCATTAACTCGCTAAAGTCCTCCAAGGTCGACTCAGCCGCATCCAAAGTGGTGTACCGCGTGTGACCCGAGACATTCAACCACTCGTGCCAACTGTCGGTAATTTCGTCGGCAGTCACTGCGGAACCGTCGCTCGCCTCGGCGGAGGCAAAGCCGCTGCGGCCCACGGACGACAAAATATCCGTGAAGACTTGTTGCACGCCCCGCTCGGCGGCAACGCGTTGCGTGTTGGCAGTGACGAGCACCGAATCGTTGGCCTGAACTCTCATGACTCCGGCTTCCTTGCGCATGAAACTGGGCGAGCGGAATGACACTAAGCCCATTTTCGACGCCTCCCCACTCCCCACTTGAGGTCCCCCAGCAACTCAAAAGTGCCGATCGTGCACAACCTACGGGTTTGACCTGTTAGGCCCCCTGTTGAAAATAGGCAGACTTTGCGGCCCACCCTGGATAATCAACCACAAGGGTGGCCGCGATAGCGCCAGCTATCGGGGCGGGCGCAGCCCGCAAGAAGCCGCAATTTCAGCGTTGCCAACCGAAGAACTTTCGACGACCAACTCTCGCGTTTGATTCCCCCTGGTTCCCAAACTCCAGTTTGGGAACCCGATTTCTCGAAGCTCTGCTTCGAGTGATCATCCCGAAAGCAAACCTTACAGTCATGCCAATCAGCGAAACAGAGCTTCGCGAAATGGCGTTCCAAGTCGGAGCTTGGGAACCAAAAGCAACTTCACTTGTTACGCGAACTCAAGTAACTAAGCACTTGATACACAAATCCCCAAAGTATTCCAAAAGACAATCCCAGAGCTATCCAAAAAGCCCCGTCGTTGCTCGAACCATCGATGGATCCTATCGGTGTCATCATCAACAGAAGTTCCATCAGTGCCCCAATTGCCAGCCCAATCATGCCGCAGACCAAACAAAACACCCCGCGCCCAATCCGGTCACGCAATGAATGTTCAGCTCCTTTGGTAGGAAGCATTAAAACCACTGTCAGAGCAAAAAAGACGATTGCTAATGGAATTGAATATTGGAAGACGCTAGACATTGGGTAAAACTCCTCAATTCTAGTCGGGCCCCCGGTGATTCCGTGGTTCGCTCGACGTGAAATAATCACTCCATCAACCCACGATCCTTCAACCACCCCACAAACGCCGTCGGCCACTGGTTGATCGGATTGCCGCGATCCTTGATGCCGTAACCGTGGCCCCCCTTTTCGCGAATGAAGGTGGTGCATGGGACTCCCGCGTCTTTGCAGGCGGCGGCGAATTGGTGGGTGTTTTTGACCGGGACGGCGGTGTCATCTTCCGTATGCACCAAAAATGACGGCGGCGTGTTCTTGGAAACATGCAGTTCGTTGGAGTATTGGCGAATCTGCTGCGGCGTCGGGTTTTTGCCGAAGGCCGTTTTTTGATAACGGCCGCCGGTGACTTCGTTCCGTAGTGAGACCAATGGATAGCCCAGCCCGACAAAATCGGGACGGCATCTTTGCCGCTCGACCGGGTCCAAGGAACTGCGTTGCCCTGGATCGAAATGCGTGGCCGCATACGAAGCGATTGATCCGCCGGCGGAAAAACCAAACACGCCGATCTTCTGCGGATCAATGTTCCATGCCGCCGCTCGCGCCCGCGTAAGCCGAATCGCTCGCTGCACGTCGGCCGTCGCCGCGCTGATCCCGTAAAAATGAGCTTTCGATTCCGCTGTCCGGTACTTGAGCACAATGCCGGCAACGCCGTGCTGGTTCAGAAACTTCGCGAAATCAATGCCCTCCTTGTCGATCACCACCCGCGAGAATCCGCCGCCGGGACAAATCACGATCGCTGCGGACGGTTTCTTGGCTTTCGGCAATAACACAGTCACGGTCGGCTGGTGCACCTGAGCGATGCTGCGATCGCGATACCCCTTGCCTGCACCTCGATCCATCACGATTTCCGCCTCGTCAATATTCTCAGACCCCGGCGCGTCCCCCGACCACAACGGCAGCACCAGCGGTTCAGCCGCAAAAGCAGTCAGCGGACCGGAAAGCACCACAAGCAGGACCAAAAACGCTGCACACCGGCGGAATACAAAAGTCGTCTTGGAATCGATAGGAATCATGATCGTTGATGTCTGAGAGAGCAGGTTGGCGGATTGTCCACTTCGCAAGGAGCGGTTCTTAGGCTCATCATGGGACGAAAACGTTGGTCGGATCAAGGGAGAGTAGGTATTTCGGTTTTTTCTCGTCGTCAAAAAAACGTTTCCAACATTCCCCCAATCTATCGCGTAGTTATTGCAATTGAATTGCGGATAGACTATTTCCGTAGCAACACAACTATTGCCTGCTTCGACTGCTTGACTCGAACGGGATCTGCAAAGATGATGGCCAACAACGAACGCCGCTCAACCTTGACGGTCGTTGCAAACAGCTGAAATGGAACCACTTACGAAATGCGCCCTCCGCTAAAAACTGGCTGAGATCGTGTCCGCAGTCACTCCCGGATGATATGGAGCCGGAATGTCGTTAGAACTTAAAGGGGTCCGCAAAAGCTACACCGAGCCGGACGGCACGAAACTGCCGATTTTGGACGTGGAGCATTTTGCGCTGGAAAAAGGGGAGCAGGTCGTGCTGGTCGGCGAAAGCGGCGGCGGAAAGACGACCTTACTCAACGTGATTTCCGGCATCACCCAAGCCGATGCCGGCAGCATCGCCGTCGATGGCTACGACTTGACCGGCATGATGGAGGTCAAACGGGATCGGTTTCGCGCGGAGCGGATTGGGTTTGTCTTCCAAACGTTCAATCTGCTGGACGCTTTCACGGCGTTAGAAAACGTGATGCTGGGCATGAGCTTCGCCGGCAACTCGGGCGGTAAGAAAGTCGCTCAGGAACTTCTGGAACGGGTCGGTTTGGGACATCGCCTCAATCACCGTCCCGGCACGCTTTCGGTCGGCGAACAGCAACGCGTGGCCGTCGCCCGCTCGTTGGCCAACCAACCTTCCTTATTGTTAGCCGACGAACCGACTGCCAATGTCGACGTCAAAAATCAGGAGTTGGTCTTAAAGCTCATTCGCGATGCCTGCAGCGAACGGAACGTTTCGTTGTTGCTGGTCACGCACTCGCTGGACGTTGCCGGTCAATTCGACCGGACGGAACGACTGGGAGATTTCAATAAACCGGGAGGGTCGAAATGAACCTAGTCACAATCGCATGGAAAAGCATTCGGCAACGGGCCTTGGCATCGTCGCTCACGGCACTGAGCGTCGCACTGGGCGTCACGTTAATGGTGACCGTGCTGGTCATGCACGGCGTGATTTTCAAAACATTCAATCAGCCCGCCACGGGGTACGACCTAATCGTCGGCGCCAAAGGCAGCTCGCTGCAATTGGTACTCAACACGATTTTCCACCTCGGCAAACCGGTCGAAAACATTCCCTACCTGTATTACAAAGACCTCAAAGCCAACCCGCGCATCGAAGCAGCCATTCCCCTGGCGCTAGGCGATACCACCCAACAGGGGGGCTTTCGCATCATGGGCACCATTCCGGAGTTCTTCGGCGTCGAATACATGCCGGGCAAAAAATATGGCGTCTATAAGGGAGGGCGGTATATCTCCAAGCCGTTCGACGCGGTCATCGGTGCTTCGGTCGCCCGCGCGAACAACTGGGACATCGGCAGCACCTTCAAACCGGTCCACGGTGTCGACGACGGCTCGGGCGATGCGCACGTGCATGATGAAGAATTCACCGTCGTCGGTGTCCTCGGTCGTACCGGCACACCAAATGACAAAGGGGTCTTCGTACACCTCGATGGGTTTTACATGATCGAAGGGCACGAAAAACCCGCCGACGAAGCCGCCGCGAAAGCAGCCGCTCTGAGGAAAATGAAAGGCGAAGCCGTACCTGCCGCAACAGCGCACGATGAGACACACGACGACCACGCAGACGGTGACGATGCTCATGGCGACGATGCGCATAGCGACGATGCGCATAGCGACGAATCGCACGATGCTCATGCCGGGCACCATCATCACGATCACGGACCGATCCCCGACGAGCAAAAGGAAGTCACGGCGGTCCTCGTTCGTACGAAATCGCCAATCGTCACGCCGCAGTTGCAGGGCTTCATCAACGACCAACCCGAGGCTCAGGCGGTCAGTCCGATTCAACAGATCAGCCTGTTGTTCTCAACGTTCATCGACAACGTGCAGTTGATGCTGCTGGTGTTGATCTCGATGATCATCTTGGTCTCGGGTGTGGGAATTTTTGTGAGCATTTACAACTCCATGTCGGACCGCAAACGCGAGATCGCCATCATGCGGGCTCTCGGCGCGCGACGCGGCAGTGTGTTTGCCATCATTCTGGCCGAATCGATTTTGCTCTGTGTGGGCGGTGGAATTCTGGGCGTTCTGCTCGGACACGGATTGGTTTTCGCCGCAGCCCCGTATGTCGAAGCCAAAAGCGGTATCGTCATGAATCCGTGGGCGTTTGAATGGTTTGAACTGGTTTTGATCCCCGCACTGGTTGTACTGGCATCCCTGGTGGGAATGGTGCCTGGGATGACAGCTTATCGCACGGATGTGGCCAAAGCACTGTCCAACTAACAGTTGACTCTGTCGGCGATACGTGTCGCGCAAAATCCAGCGGCATGCAGGAAAAGACCTCGGCGTTAGTCAACGTTTTGACGGACGAGGGGTAGTCCTGCGCTGGTTTGATGATATGATAGTACGTAGTATTTCCTTACGTTTCTTCTCCGATTCGCGAGGCCGCTCACGGTCCAGAACCGGCAAACTGTTTTATCTTGTTATTTCATTGCGTTAATCCAGGACCTGAACTGACGACAGGGTGGCGATTATGTCGACGATCGAAGCTCCACAACATCATGAGATGGAAGAATCCACGGAAACGGCCGTCGAGACTTCTACAGCGACGCCGATATCTCCAGCAGTAGACAAAGAATTTGATTACCGACCCGTAACGCCCTTGGCGCCTGTTGCGCTGTTTTTTGGGCTTTGCTCGGCCGCCGGTTTCTTGGCGTGGGAAGCCTTGGCAATCGGGGCGATGGGTTTTCTGATGGGCGCAGCAGCGCTATGGAAAATCCGCAGCTCCGGGGGTGAGTTGGGCGGCGGCATGCTGGCTAAGGTGGGCCTAGCGCTTTCATTGATCAGCGTGATCGGTGGTTCGACTTTTTTGACCTACCAATACATCGCTGAACTCCCTGAAGGACATGAGCGAATTAGTTTCAAGTGGTTTGCCCGTCAGTCCCCGAAAGTGGTCAACGGTCAGTTCCAATTGGATGAGGATATCCAAGCGTTAGACAACAAGGACATCTTCATCAAGGGCTATATGTTTCCCGGACGCAAGACGACGGATATTGATACGTTTGTGCTCGTTAAGGATTCGGGTGATTGCTGTTTTGGGGGACAACCGAAAATCGAAGACATGATTTTGGTTGAGTTGCAAAACGACATGAAAATTGATTTGCGCTCACAAACAACGCCGGTTGGAATCGGCGGCAAACTGAGGCTGGACAACCGCGTCCGTATTTCCGATGGCCTCAGACCCGTATATACGTTGGAAGGATACCACGTGAGATGAAAAGCAAACGTTGCGCTGCGCAGTCCATTGGGTTATGCATGATTTTGGTCACGGGTGCCGGCCTGCTCTCCGGTTGCGGCAAAAATCCCCCCGACAAACCGCTGCTCACAATCGATTCTTCGGAAATGCAGTCGACGTTAGCTGAGCTCGAAGCGGAAAAACAAACCGCTGCTGAAGCAACGTCTCCGACGGAATCCACAGCCGCAGAGCAAGCCACTAAGCAAACCGCAGACCAAGCCGCTCCCATCGAGCGACCACCGGCTCTCTTTGCCTCAAAAAACCCACCCGAAGATCCCTCCTTACAACTGGCGACCGCATCGACGGCGCCGGACGCCTCAGCGACCAACACGGCGAACTTTCCTCCCACAGCAGCGAACACGCTGCCCAATGGCATGCGGCCTGAAGAGATCACCGGTGAGGATCCGTCGGAGTTGATTCCCGCTGAACCGCGAGAAGTCAAACTGCTCATCCCGGACAAGTCCTTTCAAAAAGTGGAACCGGACGGAGCACTGCGCGTCTCTTACGACGACGTTGACCTATTGAAGATCCTCAACATGGACCCAGTCTCGCTAGACGCTCCAGATTTGATGCCAAAATGGCTGAAGGACCTCGACGGCAAACGCATCCGCTTGCGGGGGTTTATGTACCCACCATTTTCAGATACCGAAAATCCGTCGTTCATCTTAGCGCGCGACAACGAAATCTGCTGCTTCGGCCGCAATCCCAAACCTTATGACGTGATACAAATCGTGATGCGCAAAGGCGTCACCACGAAATACATTCAAAACCGTCCCTTTGATGTTGTTGGCACGTTTCATATTGAAATGCTGACCTACGACGACAAAAAAGTCGACGGGCTGTATTTGATCGATGACGCGATTGTCATGGATCGTTAATCCCACTTTCAAAACCCGGCCGCACCTATTTGCGAGACTGACAGTCAATCGTCCGCGGAAAGCGACTGAGGGTTTTGCAACAAAATTTCACAGAATTCACAGTTGGTTCGGCCTGTTCGGACAAGGAGTACTTCACATGCGAATCGCCCGCCAGATGGTTATGTTGTTAGCATTGGGCATCGCAACGTTCGTATCGACGGCCGAAGCGACGCTACTCGCTTGTCCGTTTTGCAGCGCCCCCTCGTTGACCTTCAGCGAACAACTCGCCACCGCCGACGCTGCGGTCCTGGTGCAATGGGTCTCCGCTAAGAAAGGGAACGCATTCGACGATGATGGCTTGGCGCTTGAGGACCCCACCAAGCTTATTCCCGCTAGCACCACTTACAAAATCACCCAAGTGCTGCGGAACACCAAAGAGAAGACCCTCAAAAAAGGGCAAAAAATAGATTTGGCTCGCTTCCGTTCCGCCAAAAAAGGCGACCTTTTTCTGATCCTGGGGACGCAGGGGAACGAACTGGAATGGGGTAGCCCGATTGAAGTCACCGAAACCAGCTTCAACTACATTGCTCAAGCGCCGTCGCCGGAATCGGATCAACAGAAACGTTTGGCGTACTTTCTGAAGTTTCTAGAGTTTCCCGACGAGATGATCGCCAACGACGCCTATGCGGAATTCGCCAATGCTCCCTATAAGGACATCGCGCAACTGACCGATCAACTGCCTCGCGAAAAACTCGCCGGATGGATTACCAACGACGATACCCCAGCCACACGACTCGGCCTGTATGGCCTATTGCTTGGCCTGTGCGGTAAAGAGTCCGACGCGGAATTGATGCAGAACAAAATCACCGAAGAGACCGAGCAATTTCGGTTGGGAATGGACGGCATCATCGGCGGTTATCTGCTGCTCTCCGGCGAAGAGGGCTTGAAAGTGATCGAGCAGACCAAGTTCGTCAAAAACCCCGACAAGAAAGTCCCGTTTAGCGAAACTTATGCCGCCATGCAGGCGCTGCGATTCGTCTGGAAGTATGCGGATGACCGCTTCGAGCCGGAACGTTTGCGGCAATCGATGCGAATTCTCCTGGAGCGCCCCGAGCTGGCCGATTTGGTGATCGCTGACTTGGCGCGGTGGAAGGATTGGTCGGTGCTCGAACAATTGATGGCGCTCTACGACGCCGAGGAATACAACGTTCCCTCAGTGAAACGGGCCATCGTCCGCTACTTGCTGACCTGCTCGAAAGATGATCGCCAAGGCGAAGACATCCAACCCCCACCCCGCGCCGCCGACGCCGAAAAGGCCTTAGCCGTCTTGCGTCAAAAAGACCCCCGCACCGTCAAGGAAGCGGAACGGTTCTTCATCATCAATTGAACAGACCGCTGCAGCCAAATTATCTTGCGCTGCCGGAAATGGATTGATATATGCAATCGCCAGATCCCGTTGTCTCCCGAATTCACCGGGCTGGATATGTCTTCTGCTTGGCGGTGGTTGGTGTGTTGCTCTGCGCCGCGACCACGGTTGCTTGCCCGTTTTGTGCTCCGACTGACACACTCGCCAATCAGATTTTTCTGGTCGATGCCACCGTGGTCGTGAAACGTGTTGCTGGTGAAGAAGGCCAAGACGGGCAGCCGGGGACGACGACGGTCCGCATCGAACGAGTGCTGCATATCTCGACCGCTTTGGCCAAGGCCTTTGTCATCGACCAATCAGCGGACGCCAAACCCGGCGCCATGCCGCCGGTCGTCGGCGATGAGATCGTGATCCGCCGCTACTATCCCCCCAAAGAGGGAGCACAGTACCTGCTCCGCGGCGCCGATCCGGAAAACCTAGTCTGGGGTGACAACATGATCGAGGTGACCGACGAAGTCATCAAGTATGTGATGGACGCCCCTCCTGTCGATGCACCGGCCACCAAACGGGGAGATTACTATTTGGCGCTACTGGAAAACAAAAACCCCGAAATCGCTCAAGACTCCTACGCCGAATTCGCTTCGATGCCTTATGAAGACGTGGTCTCGTTTCGGGATCGCATGCCGCGGAAAAAATTGCGGAAGTGGATTTTCGACGAACAAATCCCCGGCACGCGTCTCGGACTGTACGGCTTGATGCTGGGGCTGTGCGGCGACGAAACGGACGCAGCGCTATTGGAGAAAAAAATCCGCGAACGCGCGTCTGATTTTCGCTTGGGGGTCGATGGCGTGATGGGGGGCTATCTGCTGCTCACTGGTGATCGTGGACTCGATTTTCTGGAAACCGAAGTCCTCAAAAACAAAGACATCCCCAACGGCGAATTGCTGGCCGCCATGCAAGCCATGCGGTTTATGTGGACTTACGGCAACGGCCGCGTGAGCAAGCCACGTTTGCGTGCAGCCATGCGACTGCTGATCGACCATCCGCAGCACATCGACATGGCAATACGCGACTTGGCTCGCTGGGACGATTGGGACGACATGGACCGCGTGGTTGGCCTGTATGGCACAAAAGACTACGACGATTTAACCGCCCGCGTAGCGATCGTCAAATACGTCCTCGCAGCCGTCAATCGCAAACCGAACGGCGACGAGACCGGCCTGCAAGAAAAAGCCCGCCGGCATTTGGCTGAACTGCGCAAGAAAGATCCCAAAATCGTGCAACGTGCCGAACGTTTCTTCGACATCCGCTAGGCCGGGTTCTGGTTATTGCAATCGCCTCACTCCTTGCAGAGCGGCATCAACGACCTGCCGTCCTAAATCACGTCCATAAAAACTGACGCTCGCCTCGTATCCACCGCGGTCGTATTCCTCTGCTGAGAGAATGTAGCTGACCCATTCATCCGCTAACCCGCCTATGACGGGATATTTTGCGCCGGTGATCAACTCAGTATCCTTTTTGATTTCCAGTCCCAACTCCACCGCCAATTCACCCGGGACTCCCACGATCACCAAGTCCCCCAGACGCACAGCGACGCTGGCCGACGTTGTAGGAAACATCTTCGGCAACATCTCTTTCAAAACCTCTTCGGTCAAACCGTACTCTTTGCCGCCCGTTTCTTTGAAATTGGGATGCCATGCCCGCTGCGGCAAAGTGATTGTCTGCCGTACTGTTTGAAAGATGACATTGGGCCGCGGCGTGATTGTCCGCCACTGCCGAAATGCGATGACCGCGAGATCGCGTCCGAAAGCCTCGGCGCGCTCCCAATGACTTTCGCCGCTGCCCGGCCGGGCAATCGGCGATTGGTCCCCTTCGGCGCCGTTGTAGTACATGACCGTCACATCTTGTCGAATGAGCGACTCCAACGTGCGTTGCAAGTGTCCTGGCCAACCGCCGGAAAACCACATATCCTCGCCCGACATAAATGTCGGATGCGCCGTGAAATTCACCAACACCGCCAACGCGCGGCCGTCCGCTTGGTCGATGCGTGTTAGCGTCAACTCTGGGTCAACCTTCCCGCGTCGTGCGCGGCGATTTCGATTGTAGCCCTGCGTTTGGGTACTCGTTGTTCCAATCGTTACCGGGACCAATTTTGCTTCAGCCGCGCGAATTGCTTGGGCAAAGTTGGCAACCGTGAATTCAAACAGTTTCGGATCGTGAATACCGATCTGAGGAATTTGAAACACGTTCAACGGATTGATGGCGTTCATTTCGATGCTGGTATGCGAATGGCTGGGCAACAGCATCAGACGTTCGTGCGTCCAGCTTGGATCGTCCAGTTCATCCAATACCGCTTGCTTGAACGGCGGGGGGAAACCCAACATGTCGGCCGTTACGATCGCAATTTTTTTACGACCGTCGGAGACCACTAACGCTTTGGCAAAAATGCGATCGTGCACTCCCGTAGCCGGCCGATTGAGCCGCTCTCCATAACCGCCCAACGGCGCTTTCATCGACAACGGCGGCGTGAGGTCAACTCGCGCCACTCCCGCATGAAGTTCCGCGCCATAAACCACAGCGGAGGACATCAACAACATCCCGGACGTGGCGATCACCAAACAAATAGTGCGCAGCATGAATAGCCCCTAATTAGCCCGTTAAAGAAATCAGAAAACCGTTACAAGGTAGGTACCACTGCTAGCCTGTTAATCAGTGCCATTGCCGGTCACGCCGTTTGCAATAGCGGACAAGCTACCAGTGGCACTCTTTGTTAACGGCCTGCTATCGAAAGCATTGAAAGACAAAATCGACTACCGCACCATAGCATACGGGGGATTTTGTGACGACAAACACCTGCTCGGCAAAGCCAACGCTCCAATTCTTCATCCCCCACAGAATTCACGCGTGGAAATCGTAGGAAAATTCCTTAGGATTCGCCATCGAAACTCGATAATGAATAGACTGAAATAGAGAACGCAACGGTATCGTCAAGACGTATGCGACATGCGTAATCAAGCAGTAGAACGTTCGTCATACGTTGAATTCACAGCTGCATAGTATGCTGTCCACTTTCAGGCACGCAACTGGAAATCTGTCGTGAGTCATTTTCAATTCAACTGTCGTTCACTCTATAATCGCCCCAGCATCCCAATGGGCAGAGTTGAGCGAGGATAGTGAATGAAGGCATCGCTCACCGGTCTTCACATTTTATCGAAAACTGTTTCATCTCGCAGGCTATAATGACTGAACTCACTTACCGCGAGGGTGTACCGCAATACACACTCGAACATTATGAAACCGACTACGCCGACCGCCATTTGCTGCATGGGGTGATTCGAAAATGGGCTGTCGAAACACCCGATACAATCGCGATCATCGATGCTGAGACGGGCAATCAATATACCTATCGGGAATTTGACGAAGCCATCACCGCATTGGCGCTCAGGCTATTAAACCTCGGCTTCGGCCCCGGTGATTTTCTAGCGACGTCGTTGCCGCTGTACGTCGAACACATTTTCTTAGAGTACGCTTGCTTTCAATTGGGTGTCATCCACGCGCCGCTCGACTTGCGACTCAAAGAGGAGGAAATCGTTCGCTCGCTGGAAATGATCCAGGCCAAGGGCTACGTCTTCCCAGGCGATACGGGTGTCGTCGACCTTTCGCACCTAGGCCGCATTGTGCAGGAACAATGCCCGTTCGTCGAGCACTTCATTCAGATGTCGCCAACCGGCGAAACCATTCCCGGCGCGCTGGCTTACGAGACCCTTGCCGCGCAACCCATTCCCGCCGACTCCGACGTGCATGCTCGCTATGTCGAAATCACTGCTGCGGTCAAACCGACTGACGGCGCACAAGTGATTTATACGACCGGCTCGACCGGCCTGCCCAAGCCCGCACTGCTGACGCACCGCAACATCACCTGCCAAAACATGTGTTTGGGAGGTGGTTTTAATATGACCCACTCGAAGCGGCAACTCGTCAATCTGCCCCCTTCGCACGTCGGTTGCCAAGCCGAACAATTGATGACCAGTTTCTTTTGCGGCATCACGGCTGTGATCCTGTATGTGTTTGACGCTGAAAAAACATTGCGGGCCATTCAGGAATATCAGGTCGACTTGTTCGGACAAATCCCAGCGATGTTCAACATGCAGCGTTTGCTGCCCAACTACGACAGCTACGATTTGTCGTCTGTCCAAGCGGTGATGTTTGGCGGGCAGCAAGTTCCCACGCAATTCGTCGAACAGGTGCTGGCCGAGTTCCCGAGCTCCGCGACCGGTTTGGGACTGTCAGAAATGGCCGGGTTTGTCACGTATACACCGGTGACCCGCGATGTGCGTCAATTGACCGAAACGCTCGGATGGTGGATGCCCGTGACCCCGCTAACGATCCGCGCGCCGATGAACGAAGACGGAACGGCCGGTCCGGAATTGCCCGATGGTGAAATCGGCGAAATTTGTTTCAGCGGGCCGCAAGTCTTTCGGGAGTATGTCGGCAATCCCGAAGCCTATCAACGGACCGTCTCCCGCGACGGAGTCTGCTATACGGGCGACTTGGGCGCAAAAAGCGAGCATGGGCTCAAATTTTCCGGGCGTTCAAAATTAGTGATCAAACCCAAGGGGTATCAGATTCACCCAGCGCAGATCGAAGAACATTTCTCCCGGATGAAGGAACACGTCGCGACCTGCGGAGCGGTGGGAACGGATCATGCAATTTTCAGCGAAGGGGTCGTGTTGTTCGTCGAGCTAAAGCCAGACGCCACCTTGAGCCGCGATACTTTAGAAGAACACGCACGCGAAATCGCATCCTACATGCGACCGTCGCACTACGTGTTGATGCCGCCCGGTTCGTTTCCGCTCAATCGTGTCGCCAAAAGCGATTACGTTCGTTTGCGGGAAATGGCGACCGCGGAAGTCGAGAATCTACGTGCCGAGGGGGGTTGGGATTGTGTGAAACCGGAAACATCCCACAGCACTTAAACGCCGTCCCGCCTGAAGTTGGATCGGGGAGAAGTTCAGAATTCTATCAATCGAGCAACGCCAATGAGCCAGCAACAACGCGTGGAAGAGATCCGCCAATTTTATGAATCCCAGTTGGTTTCTGATTGGCATACCGCAGAGCAAGAGAACATCAACCAATTCGGACGCGCCACCGGTGACGAGGATTGGCTACACACCGATCCGGAGCGGGCGGCCCGCGATAGCCCGTTTGGCGGAACGATCGCTTTCGGATTTTGGACAATCGCGATGCTGACGCACTTGTCACGGCAGGCTGCCGGTCAGGATTATCCCGAGGGCGCGCAATTCGGCATCAACTACGGATTTGACCGTCTGCGGATGATGGCTCCGGTCCGAGTCGGCAAACGCATTCGCTGCCACATCCGGCTCTTGGATGTCACGCCGCGCGGCGAATCACGTATCTTGGTCAAAACAGAAAACACCATCGAAATCGAGGGAGAAGACAAACCCGCACTGGTCGCAGAATGGCTCGTTATGATGTTTTATCCAGAGCAGACGAGTTGATTTGCCGTAGAGAGTTCTCCGCAATGAGTCCCTGCCGGTCGCGATAATCGCCGTCCTGAATGCGTCATTATCGCTGATGTCCCCCGAGATAAAACGACCCAAAAATCGCACGGCGGCCAACTGTTCATCGCCCAAGGCACTCGCTATGATGCGCTCTCAAACGACTAGTTTAGGCGAGTTGGGGACTGAATGACATATGTCTGGCCGCTCGCAAACCACGTAAATCGCGTGAACATGCTCGCCAGGGTTTCTCGTGATCGGCACGATGTTGTTGAGCATGAAAGCGTCGCTCCATGGCCGTAAAACTTGTCTTGATCCTTAGCGTGATTGCCCAATTGACGGCCGCCGGCTTGGCGTTGCGGCTGAATCAATTGTACCGCCGCCGGTCCGCATGGATATTTATCTCCGCAGCTGCCATCGTGATGACCATCGGCCGTGGTACGAGCCTGGTCAGCACGTGGGGCGAGCGACTTGCTGATGCAGAGGCCGACGCCGCATTTTGGACCGAAAGCCTGATCAGCCTATTGGTGTCGATCTTGCTCGTGGCTGGAATCGCCCTCATTGAACCGCTATTTGTTGAACTCCACAAGGCGGATGCGTTGCTGAGACGCGATAAAAAACGGCTGGAGCAGGTTGTCCGGCGGAATGAAGACGAGCTGCGCATCGCTCGGCAAATTCAGGAAAACCTATTTCCCGACGAACCGCCCGACATCAAAGACTACGACGTTGCCGGGGCATCGAAGCCGGCCGAGTGGGCCAGCGGAGATTATTTCGATTACATCCCCATGCACGACGGCAGCCACATCGTAGTCGTGGCTGACGTCAGCGGACATGGCATCGGTCCTGCGTTGTTGATGTCCGAAACGCGGGCGTTTCTTCGGTCCTTGGCCCAAACTCGCAATGACATCGGCGAGATCCTGACACTGGCCAACCATGCCGTCGCCCAGGATGTCGAAGAAGGACGCTTCGTAACTATCTTCATGGCGCGGCTGGAATCAGGATCCTCGACAACAACATACACCAGTGCCGGGCACAATGCCTATCTACTACGGGCCAACGGCGAAGGGCAGGTCCTTAGCCCCACCGGCATCGCATTGGGCATTGACGAAAACGCCGTGATAAACAACTCCCAGCCGATTCACCTGGGACGCGGCGATCTCATGTTACTGGTGACCGACGGAATTTTGGAGACAACTGATTCTGAGGGCACACTGTTCGGCGAGGAGCGACTCTTCGAAGTGGCACGACAAAGTCGTGACCGTCCAGCTTTAGAGGTGGTTGAAACCATCTTCAAAGCTGCCGATGATTTTTCCGCCAGCAGCACTCAAAAAGATGACAATACCGCCGTGGTTGTCAAATTCCGCTGAGGCACCACGGAGACACAGCCGACTCAAAGAGCATTCTACATCCACCGATTTTGCTCCGTATTTTTGCGTCAAACACGGGCCGCATCTTAGATCGCGAATCGAATGTAAAAAACGCCAAAATCCATCGTCGCGCAGTACGTCGTTTTTACAAACTACCGGCGCTTAGTCAACGCGGCGACTAGAGAAAGATCGTGTCATTTAAGAAGTCGTGACGATCGTCGGTCCCCGAGGATCGCGAATCCTCATCGTTGGCCTCTTCCATTGATTTCAAACGGTCCACTTCGGCGATGAGCGACAAAACATGTTTGCGCCACAAGGGGTTGCAATAGGCAGTCTCGAGGAGATGTTTGATTTCCGCCAATTCGGCGTCGGTCATGGGAGAGGTCATCGTGTTCGGGCCCGCTGGAATTTTGAGAGAGATTCGACAAGCGGAGAATACTGCTAAGCTCCGCATGCACAATCGAGAGGCGGGATGAGCAGTGCAGTTTTTGTGCCAGGATCAATAGAGATCCACAACTTGCAGACGCAAGAATCGCGTCGGGAGGGGTGAAGTGACGTTGACGGGAGGGTGTGGAAATTGGACTGCGTTTTATTCCCACCGCGCAGCAAGAAACGCCCGACAATGCGGGCGCTTCTTGACAATACAATTCATCTGCGAAAACTCAATCTCTGTCGATCATCGGCGTCAATTGTGTTGTGATTTTCGCAATCAGTTGGTTTGGCGGATTTGGCGATGAGTTCCTGGGAAGGAAGGCACGATTGCTTTCCTCCCCAGGCATTCTACTCACGTTCGCAAAGCAGCCGATTTGGTTTGCAGCACTCAGGATGTTCATCCCAGCCGGCAGCTTTGTATCCGATCAACCAATCAGTCAACTAGGGAGCACAGCAGCCAGCGGCAGCCGGGGCACAGCAGTTGGCCGGAGCCGGGGCACAGCAGCTGGGAGCGGCCGGAGCACAGCAAGTCGCCGGAGCCGGTGCACAGGCAGCCGGAGCACAGCAAGTTGTCGGAGCCGGGGCACAGCAGGCCGGGGCACAGCAGGCCGGGGCACAGCAGCTGTTGCAGCACTTTTTCTTCTTGAACTTACGGCACATCTTTTTGAACCAACCGCACTTTTTCTTTTTGCAGCAGCAGCTGTTGCAGCAATCAACCGGAGCACAGCAGGTCGTCGGGGCGCAGCAAGTCGTGGGAGCCGGAGCACAGCAGGCGGCCGCGGGGGCACAGCATGAAGGCGCGGGCGCACAGCACGAAGCTTGGGGGGCACAACAACGATTTTTGTGCTTACCGAACAAGCCGGCGTCGGCTTGGCTCGTGATGGCACAACAGATCATCAATGCCGCAGTAAAGGTCATCCACTTCATATCAGAGCATCTCCTAATTTTGCTAATGCGAACGTGAGCGACACCCTCGGTTCACAGGAGGCGAATCACGCCATTGGGTTTGAGGATTTTTTGTCGCCCATCAAGTCATTTCGGGTAAGACGTAGTTTTTTTCGGCGATCTGACGAATCCAGGCACATCGAATATTGAGATCGGACCGTAATCGGGCGAATCCCGCTAGCGATGGGACGATTATTTCGATTGTCGCGATCTCTCCATGCACGGATATCCTCCGGAATACGTGCAATCGGCGCGACCCTATCTCATTGAACTGCGCCCCGATTCGCTAAACCATTCGGAGCGAATTTCGCAGCACACAATTCGCTCCCTTTTAGGCCGATTCCCACCTCACAGGTCAAACCGGGCTTGAGAGAATCAGGCTTCTAGCTACCATTAACTAGGGAGGGTGTCCGCAAGAGGACAAAACTCACCCGCCGTTTTGTGTTCCTCAGCGAGGTCCCTTGGATGAACCGCGTACTTGCACTCACTTTATTTTGCCTCGTATTGGCATCTGGAGCCGAATCTCAAGCAGCACGGAAAACCGACCCCAAAGTGGCCGGTGCTGTCCAACGTGCCTTGGATTATCTCGCCCGCGAACAACGGCCGCAGGGTTATTGGGAAGCCCAACATTCCCAATACCGTGTTGCCATGACCGCCCTGGCGGGAAATGCCTTGTTGTGCGAAGGTTCGACCACCACGCGCGGAAAATATTCCCGGCAGATTCAATTGGCCGTCGACTATCTCATAGAGCGTTCCCGCAAGAACGGCTTGATCGGCTACCAAAACGATTACCACTATATGTACGGCCACGGATTCTCCATGCTGTTTTTGTCGCAGGTGTTCGGCGAAGAAGAGAAGGAACAGCGCCGCGAGGAACTCAAATACGTCCTCACCAAAGCTGTCGATTTTTGCGGCAAAGCACAAACCAAATCGGGCGGTTGGGGTTACGTCTCCGCGCGTGACGGTAACGATTTTGACGAAGGTTCAACCTGTATCACGCAAGTGCAGGGCTTGCGGGCCTGTCGCAATGCCGGGATTCCCGTCCCCAAGGAGATCATCGACAAGGCGGTGACCTACATCGAAAAATGCACGACCAAAGAAGGGGGCGTGCAATACTCCATTCGCGGCGGCGGAGCCCGTCCCCCCATCACAGCCGCCGCATTGGCCTGCATGTTCAATTCCGGCGAGTACGAGTCGGAATACACAAAGCGGCTGCTGGCCTATTGCAAAAAGAACCTCACCGTCACCGGCGGTTCCTCCCGCTCCTTCGGCCATTGGCATTACGCGCACTATTATTACGCACAGGTGATGTATCGGCTGGACGGTAAGGAATGGAACAAATACATCCGCGACCTAAGCAACACCATTCTCCGCCGCCAATCAGCCGACGGCAGCTGGAAAGAAGGGCACGTGGGACCGGTCTACACCACCGCAATCAACGCCACCATCCTACAACTCGAGAACGGCTTCTTGCCGATTTACCAGCGTTGAGTTCTGAAAAAACTTAGCCACGGATTAACACGGATTAACACGGATAGAAGTCGTTGGCCCGCGTTTCACACACGTGTCCTTCCCGCTCCGTGCCTCCGTGGTAAACTTTTGGCGATCACGCAGCTAGGCATCTCGTGAATCGGTCGACTGTTTCACTTCGTCCCAGAGCGGCCCGTAGACTTCCTTATCAAACGGCGGGCAGCCGGTTGCATACTGGCCGAGTTTGTTGTGCTTGGCGCGCATCAAATTCGTGCAATACGAAAATGTGCGACAGACCTTCTTGCGATTGAGACTTCCGGTCTCTTGAATCGTTTTGACGAAATCGGGATGCGACAACGTTGCCCGGCCGAAGCCCACGAAGGCAATGCTGCCGTTGGCCACGTTGGCGGCGCCGACGTGCGGGGCGAAATCCTGCAGCCAACTGTATCCGCTCCCCACGACAGGGACCTCACCGACAGTTTGTTGGATCCGCTGCGCGATGCGAAAATGCCGCGCAATGCCGTCCAATGGATGTTCGGGCGAGTGATAACCATCCACCGGCGGAAATTCTGCTGGACGCACAATGTGCGGATTCGCATAAGGATTGCCCATCGAAACACTCAGCAATTTCATGCCCCATTGCTTCATATTCTCCGCCAACTGCACCGGTTCGTCGAGCTGTTCCTTGCGATGATTCTGCGGGTTGGTTCCAAAGGCGACCTGTAACGGCAACTCGTGAGGATACGGCTCGCCGATTTTGTCCTCGGCTCTCGAACGATAGGGAATCCCATCGTAGGCATTGAACCGCGTCGCCAGGATCAGCTCCGGCAGTTCCGCCGCAATCCGCTGGGTGATATTGCGAATCAACCGCGTCCGATTCTCAAAGCTCCCGCCATATTCGCCCGGACGATGCTTCGCCCCCAACAATTCCGACAGCAAATAGCGGTGGCATTGTTTGAGGTCGATGAAATCACAACCCACCTTGGCCGCCAGCCGCGCTGCTGCCAAGTATTGATCTTCAATCTGTTTCAAATCGTCATCGGTCAGCACCGGATACGACGCATCGATAAATTTCCCGGTCGATTTATCCAGCGTGATCGGATCGAGGATTGGGTCATGGCAGGCGATTTTTGGTTTGCGAAAACTAAATCGTCCCGAATGCGTCAGTTGCAGACCGAGCAACAAATCGGCATCGTCGCCAACCGATTCACGATGCGCTGCCCGGCAATCGGCGAGCATATTTTCCAACCCAGCGGCATTCGCGTCATTGATCAACAACTGCCGCGAATTCATTCGCCCGTCGTCAGCGATCGCGGTCGCCTCGCCCCAGATCAATTTCGCGCCGCCGGCGCCGAAGCGCAGGTACCGCCGATAGGTCAACTCATCGGGATGCCCATCCAACGTGCCGTCGCAACCCTCCATCGGATGAATCGCGAACCGATTGCCCACGGTGCGGTCACCAACCGCGACCGGCTGAAACAACGGCGCAAGGTCTTCGGTGGCGGGAATGTCATACCCCAACGTCGCGGCATCGGCGGTCACGTCACTGGGGGACTTGTACTTGAAAAAGCGAGCCATGGAGGGATATCAATGTTTGGGGAGAACGAATCATCAGTTTTCAAACCAGTCGCCATGATACCCCCGCAATAACACATCGGCCATCCACCGGGCCTCGGCTTCGGTGAGACTAAAAATTTCCAACGTGTCACGGTTGTCGTTGTCGACGAATGCGAGCGAACATGGCGAATCATCACCGAGTTCGTGAAAAGAGTGCTTGTCCCTATCGCCTAGCACTTGTGGATTGTCGGTCCAGCGAAGTTCAATTCGATTGAGACGGCCGGCGTCGTAGTATCGATCGCGACGGAATCGCCCCAGCCGAAAACGGCGGCCGATATTGTGGGACGTGAATGCATACGAGACGCTCTTCCAAGGAGTCAACAGCATCCACACAAAATAACCAATCAATGAGACGCCAATCACTTCAAACGGGATGAGAAAAAAGAATAGCAACCATTCAAAATCGGTAATCAATTTGTAAATAAACACCCCCACAATTCCGTTCCAAAACAAGTTCAAAAATGCCACGCCGACCACAGCCAGGACGATTTCTCGCCGCGAATTGGGAAGCGACGTAAATTGCGAGGTGTCGTCGGCTTGAGCGCAGCAGATGCGGCTTCCGTCGGGCTGACTTCGCGGGACGTCGCTGATCCCCACTATCTCAACGTCTTCCGGGGCGATATGACGCTGATCCCAATCGACGATTTCGTCACCGTCGCGGTCCGCCTGTTCCAAACGCTCGGCCAAGATTTCAAGGATTGTTTTACATTCAGGCAATTGCGCGCCGTCAGCAAAAATAAATGATTCTCCGTGCGTCTTAATCAAAAGACCGTATAGCTCTAGCTCGTTTTCCGAGTTGCGAAGATCGCCAAAAACGATGCACACACGGCGGATATCCACCCGAGGAACTGTCCATTGTCTAGCAAACTTCCGAACGCCTTTACGGTACGAAAGTGCGACTTCGCCGAGAACCAACTCTTCCATACCCCACATTTCGCAGCGGATGAGGAATGGCGTCCCTACCCAGAGGGCGAAGAATGGTATCGCAAATAATACCGTTCCCCACGACGGATGATCAATCAACAGAAAAACTAGAACGCCGCAACCAAATGTCCAAAACAGCCACCACAGGGAAAGAAAAACCACGATGCCGTTCGACCCAACGCGGCGGCGTACGTGCAGACCGGATTCGTCCTCAACGATTTGCAACTTGGACTTGTAGGCCGGCAATGGCAAGGTTGGATATGCTGCCAAAGCGCTCATGGAATCCTCCTCCGGCGGCTATTATGACATTCACCGCGCGACTTTCAATTCTATTCTACACCAATCGCCGCCAACCGGCTAGAATTTGCTTAAGCGTCATACGGTGATTTATTCCTTGCGTCTCATTCGATTTTCCCAACAGGAGGCAATCCATGACGGCTGCCGCTTCTCCCCTCTGGATCGACGGACTGACGATTGGTGAGATGCTCCGCGAAACCGCGCAGCGATCTCCCGATGCCGATGCGCTGGTCTTTCCGCAACTCGACCGGCGCTGGAGTTACACCCAACTCGACGCCGACGTCGATCACGTCGCCCGCGGTTTGCTCGCGCTGGGCGTCGAGACTGGGAGCCATGTCGCCGTCTGGGCTACGAATTGGCCGCAATGGGTTTTGCTGCAATTCGCCACCGCGCGGATCGGTGCCGTGTTGGTCACGATCAATCCTGCCTACCGTGCCTTTGAACTGCAATACGTCCTCAAACAAGCCGACATCGATACGCTATTTTTATTAGACAAATTTCGCGGTTCCGATTACCGCGCCATGCTCAACGAAGCAGTGCCCGAACTGGTCGGCTGTGATCCGCAAAATGTGCAACTGAAAGATTTCCCCAAACTGCGGCACGTCATTGCCATCCAAGGCGAGCCCACCGTCGGCATGTTGAGTTGGGAGTTATTTCTCAAAGGGGCCGACACGGTAACAGGCGCTGACCTTTCCGAGCGCGAAAGCCATTTGAAACCCGCTGATGCGATCAACATCCAATTCACCTCCGGTACGACCGGGTTTCCCAAAGGGGCGACACTCACCCACCGCAATTTGCTGCTCAACGCCTATTACATCGGCCAGTGCCAACAACTGACCGCCGCTGACCGTATCTGTATTCCCGTGCCGTTTTATCATTGCTTTGGCTGCGTTTTGGGTGTCTTGGGAGCTGCTGTGCGTGGAGCAGCGATGATCATTCCGGCCGAACATTTTGATGCCGAAGCGACGCTTGCCGCAATTGCCGCCGAACGGGCGACGTCGATCTATGGCGTGCCGACCATGTTTATTGCTCAATTGGATCACTCCACACGCCCCGCACTCGATTTGAGTTCTCTGCGGACCGGGATCATGGCGGGCAGTCCTTGCCCGATTGAGGTGATGCAGCGGGTCGTCGACGAATTAGGGGCTCGCGAAATCACGATCGCCTATGGACTGACCGAAGCCTCGCCGGTGATCACACAAACCCGCACCGACGACCCCTTGGAACTACGCGTCAAAACCGTCGGCCGGCCGCTGCCCGACGTGGAGGTCAAAATCGTCGACCCGGCCAACGGTGAGGAATTAGGCGACGAACAACAGGGAGAACTCTGTGCTCGCGGACACGTTGTGATGCTAGGCTATTACCAAATGCCCGATGCGACCGCCGCCGCCATCGATGACGACGGCTGGCTGCATAGCGGCGACTTGGCGGTGCGTTTACCCAACGGCTACTACCGCATCACCGGCCGCATGAAGGACATGGTTTGTCGTGGCGGTGAGAATATCTATCCCCGCGAAATCGAGGAATTCTTATACACCCACCCCGCCGTAGGAGACGTCGCCGTCGTCGGCGTGCCCGACGCAAAATACGTTGAAGAACTCGCCGTCTGGATCCGCCTCAAACCCGACGCAACTTTGACCGAACAAGACGTACAACAATTCTGCCGCAGTAGCTTGGCGCACTATAAAGTGCCACGCTACGTCAAATTCGTCACAGGATTCCCGCAAACAGTGACCGGAAAAATCCAAAAGTTCAAAATCCGCGAAACCATGATCGCCGAATTGGGCCTCAACGAATCCGAAACGGCGTGACTTAGAAATCACCACGGAGGCACGGAGACGGGAAGAGGCCTTAGACCGTAGGCTTTAGGAACGAGTCAGAGTGTCTTCCTAAGGCCTACGGTCTAAAGCCTACTGTCTCGTTTTCTCCGTGTCCTCCGTGCCTCCGTGGTGAACTTTTAACTTCCATAAACGAATGCCACATCCATGATCCTCGGCGACTTTCAACTCACCACAATTTCCGGCGGCGTTTTTCGTATCGATGCGGGGACGATGTTTGGTGTTGTTCCTAAGGTCCTTTGGCAACGCGTTGTCGACGTCGATGCGAATAACCTGATGACCTCTGCGACGAATTGCGTGCTGATCGAGACTGGTGAAAAGACGATCCTCATCGAAACCGGGTATGGGTCCAAGTTTTCGGAAAAGAAGCGGCGGATTCATGGGGCTGAGCCGGGGGATCCGTTGGTCGAAAATCTGGCGACTCACGGCATCGGCGTTGAGCAAGTCGACATGGTGATCCTTTCGCATCTGCATTTCGACCATGCCGGGGGAGCGACGCAATTGGACGATCAGGGTAATCCACGTCCGACATTTCCCAATGCGACCTATGTGGCCCAGCGTCTGGAATGGGTGAATGCCACGGCAAATTTCCCCGAACTGCAAGGCGCGTATCCACAGGACAATTTGTTACCCCTTGCCGCAGCGGGACAGTTGCTGCTGATCGATGGCGATGTGGAGATCGTGCCGGGCATCCGCGCTGAAGTCAACGGCGGCCACACCAATGGGCATCAGTCGCTGTTCATCGAAAGTGGCGGAGAAACCGCTGTGTTCATTGGCGACATTTGTCCCATGGCAGCGCATCTGCCGCCGCTGTGGTGCATGGCGTATGACATCGACCTGCTGCAAACACGCCGCGCCAAGCCGGAACTACTGGGCCGCATCGCTGAACACGGTTGGTGGGCGCTGTTCGATCACGACCCCGACATCGCCGCTGCCCGTTTGCAACGCGATGCAAAACGGGGATTTGCCATCGCCGAACAGTTGCCGCAACTCTGAACAGTCGCAGCTACGTTGTGAAAAAACGGGTGCTACTTCCTCCGCTCTCGACGATCGGCACGCGGATGGCTGTGGCGCAGCGGGGGCACCAACCGGCATAAGCGTCGCCGGCGGCGTTGGGGTAAATCCGCTGATAGATGTTGCAGCACTTCAGGTGCACCGACAAAAAAGGGCGACCCGTGGCAGCGGATGGTTTTGGCTTTTCATCCATGTTGAGCCTGCGTGGTTCATTGTCTTCTAAATGAGAAAAGTCGCACGACGGCGCAGAATTGTGCCTACGAAAAAAGCCGGACTCATCCACTCGTCCGGCTCTTCACAGTGTCTCTTGGGGGTTCAGTCGTCTTGAGATTCTTCGTCGATATTTCGCATTTCTTCGAGAACGACCGGATGCCATTCCATGTCCCGATCTTCTGCGGAAACAAAGTTTTGCCGTGCCCACGTCCGCAAGCGAAGCTCCTCTACGAAATCGACATCCACCATTGTAGACGAATACATCCTCAGAACCTTTCCGACTAGTGCGACTGAGTTGTGAAAGACCAACTGCCGGGCCATGCCCGACGTGCCAAACTGCTAACTGTCGTAGCTATTATCGTACCGATTCCGCCTTCACCCACAACCCGATTCCAGGTTTTTCAATCCAATTTCTGGGGAATAATTGACCGACGAATTCGCCGATTTTGCCGGTTTTGTTGACCATTTCGCCTTCAAAACCGACTTGGCGCTGCCCGGTAGCCACGGTACGCTCCGATCCCAACCACTACCTTTCCTAAACCAAACTACGGAACCGTTGCCTGTCAACGGAGTTCAATATGCGGACTTTTAGCGAATTGGCTGCTTCACGGCGAGACTGGATTGATCGAATTCTCATTCCCTGGTGCAAGCAAGCCTGCCGCCGCGATTTGCTCGCCGCCCTACAGGATTGGCCCAATATCGCGGGTAAGATCGATGCGCATAAAACCCTCTGGTTTTGGGCATGGAGCCGGTTTCCCGATCTGGTCCACGACGAGTTATCCGGGATTGATGAAACAGTCAACATCGTCGTCACGCTGAACGACGGCACCACCGCTGCGGGATTCCCGGATGCCCGCGAAAGCGATCTCGGTCAACTCGTGCTGATAGCGACCGCGGCTGATGCGAACCGTCGCGTCGAACAACTGGGACCGTTCTCCATCGACGATGTCGTCTCGATCACACGCCGGTAGCTGTAGCTTGCCACATCCGGCTGCGGGAAATTTGCTCCGGATTAGCTCCGGAAAAACACCCGTTCGGCCGTTTTGCGGAGTATCCACTCGCGGTCATCCGCTGAGAGGAATTCGAGCTGTTTTTCGATCAACTCGATCGATTGCAGGTACGTATGGTCGACCACTTGAAACGGGCAATCGGTGGCCCACATCAACCGCTCTGGCCCAAACGCGTCGTACACCTGCCGAATCATCGGACCGAGATCCTTATAAGGCGGCGTTTTCTTGCCCAAGGCGTAAAAGGCGGACACCTTGACCGTCACGTTTTTGTGAACAGCCATGTCGCACAGGGCGCGCACGTCGGCTTCGCGAATTTTGCCATCGGTGCCGATGCGGCATAGATGGTCAATGACCACCGGTGTGTCGGGAAATTCCCGGCAGGTTTTATCCAGCGCGGGTAACGCATCCGTGTCGATCAGACAGCACATATTCAGATTTCGCTTCGCACCGAATGCGAACATCTTTCGCAGTCCCTTGTTGTCCAACCACCGCTCGACCGGTTGGTCTTTGGGATAAATGCGAAAACCGGTCACGCCTTGCTTCTGCAACCGGCCCATACGGATTTCCGGATCCTGGGCGTTTTGGTCAATGACCACCACTCCCACAAACTGATCGGGAAACCGTTCGATCGTGTCCAGCATGTAGTCGTTGTCGTAACCGTAAAACGACATTTGAATCAACACCACGCGATTGACCCCGGCGGGCTTCATCTGCGCCTGTAACTCTTCAACCGTAAAACTGGGAGGCTGCATGTTCGCTCGCCGGAACCCGGCCGCCAGCGGATAGTGGGCGGTGTCGGGTGTCCAAATATGCGAATGGGCATCAATGTACTTCATGAGAGCAGCCTATTCTTCAACACGCGTGTTGTGGAGATTTTTTTTGCGGAAATAGCGATCAACTAACTCCGCCGGCGGTGGGGGCGTCATCAGTGTCACGACATAGACAGCAATGAACGAAACGAATAGCCCGATCACGACCGGATCAAAATCGAAGAGTTGATACGGGCGGACATTCTGGAAGAAATCTTCAAACATGAAGATGCCCGCCACATACATCGACAAGTGAGCCGCAAAGCCCGCCAACATTCCCGAGATCACCCCAGGTGCATTGGCCCGCGGCCAATACAGGGTGAACACCATCGGCCCCAAGAAGCAGGCCGCCAGCCCGCCGCCCGTGTAAACGATGATGTCCTGCAGGTATTGCGGCGGATTCAAGGCGCCAAGCATGGCCCCGGATCCGACGACAAATGTGCAGGCATAACTCAGCAGTTTGACCGTCTTTTCCGACGCCTTGGGGTTGATGTTCCGCTGATAAATGTCGCGCACCACAGCAGAGGAAATCATCAACAAAAAGCTGTCCACAGTAGACATGACAGCCGCAAAGGGCGCTGCCACCAGCAATCCCGCCAACCACAACATTCCCACATTTTTCGTCAACAGAATCGCCATCTCAGGCATGATGCGATCGGTCGTCGAGTCCATACCCGGAAGCAAAATCCGCGCACAGCAGAAGATCACCACCAGTGGAAAGTAGATGAAGGAGAAATACAACGTGACGGTAAAGATCGACCGTCGCAGCGTTGTCGAACTATTGAATGCCATCAACCGGACCATACTACTCGGCTGCCCGGCTCCGGAGATTGCCCACATAAAGAAGAAGGAAATCGCCAGGGAAAGCGGCAAAAATCCGTTCGAGTTGCTTTTGTGCGGACCGGGACCGACGACATACACGCCCCGCTTCCCGGCGCCGAATTCGTATTCGCTGACCTCAATGTCGCTGAGTTGGTATTCAACTGGCAATTGATCGGTGACGGGATCGCGTTCCAACTGGCCTTTGATACGGGCGATTTCCTCAGGCGTGGTGATCTCGACGACATCCACTTCCTCCACCTGGGTTCCTCCCGGTGGAATCGAGGTGTTCTTAGATACGCGAAACAACCGAGCTTGCTGATCTTCACCCGGAGCCTTCAGCCAAGTTTGTGCCTGCAGTACGAAACTGTCCTGTTGCGGCTCAGAGAGTTGCAATGTCACCGTCCCAATCCGGGGCGGCGTCATTTTAGACATTTCCTCCGTGGCATGCTGCATGCCGCCCGCCTGCCAAATGGCCAAGGGCAGCATAATCATCACGCCGATGACCATCACGACCCCTTGCATCACATCGGTCCAGACAACCGCGTGAAATCCGCCATATGTCGTGTAGATAATTACGGCGACCCCGAATGCGAACAAGCAAATCAGATAGCCAGGATCCACAGCAGCCAAAAACGGTACGCCGGCCGTCATCTCATTCACACTAGCGGTCGCGTCGTGATAAAGTTCGACATCGCTCAACAGCGTCGTCAGGATTGTCGCCCCGGCTTTGAATTGCGCCACCAGGTTGAAAGTCATGAAAAACACGATGAGCAGCGTCGCTAAAATCCCAAACGCCGCGCTGTGAAAACGATCGCGCAATACATCGGGAACCGTAATCGAGCCGGAGATGCGGGCGACTTGGTTGATTCGCTTGCCCAACAAACCCATGGCACAGATCGGCACCACCATGTAACTGCCGATCCACAGTGCCAATGTCCACCCGTGGGAATAAATCTTCGAGGGAAAACCAGTAAAACTTCCCCCCGAGGCACTCGTCGCAGCGAACGTTAGGGCAAAAGCCCACACGCCCAAACTCCGACTCCCCAAGAAATACTCGCTCATGAAGCTTTTGGATTTGAGCAGTTGGTTCGACATGGCCGCCAACCCGAACACGGCCAGCGTATAAGCCAGAAACGTGTACAGAGCCGCATTGGAACCGGCTGCTAAAACCGGTGTGATAATGAGTCCGTCGCTCATGGGTTTGCTCCCTTTTGCTCCGCGTCCATTTCGGAGATTTCTTCAGCGAGGTCACTTCCCTCGTTCGCGACGCCTAGGTCGTCATCCTGCATGTAAAAGAAGCAGAACCAAATCGTAAACACATTCGAGAGCAGCCAAGGGACTAAAATCCCCCAACAGACCCAACTGGGAACACCCATGTAGGTCGAGAAGGTCTCCGGATTGAACTCCTCATCGCTCGGCGGATAACCGTAGAGGTAGCAGTAGGGAACGGACCAAGCTAAACAAATGAGCCAGACACTAAAAATGATCCATGCCTCACGGCGGGCGTTGAGAAATACCGGGTCAAACGATTGATCATCGCGAGCTGGCTCGCGGGAGACTGCATTCATAATAGTTGTTGGTCCCCGGGACTCTCCTTGGTCGTAGCATCAATAGATTATCAAATGACGATTGTAATGACGCCAGCGCGTAGTTGCAAAAGGGATGAGGCCCAACTTTTTCATCAAGTGCCGGTTGGCTCCGCTGCTTCTCTCACGGTTGTTCCTGTCATTGCTGGGGGACAGAACAACAGGAAAGGTGCATTTTTTCAAGTTTTTTGTTGCCATAGGCTGGTATTTTGGTACAAACGACTGCACTTTGTGGTTGTCGTTTTTGACAATAACAGCAAGATGTTGTGTCTCATGTGGCACTCCAGATGCAAGGACGGTACCGGAAAGAGGCTTTCCAAAAACGGTGGACCTCTTTTCAGACTTCCAACCGCGTCGCGATTTTCAAGGCGATGTCTCCATTGCCAATCGCAACGCAGATGAGTTCGTTCTGCTCTCGCAAACAGATTGTTCTGACTCGGCACGCTTGGTCCTGCCATCCCGCAATGGGATTGTTCACTTTCTAAAAATCTCGTCACCGCCGATTCAGCGGTATTCATAGAAATGTTCGCCGGTAATCTTCCGTAGCGTTCGACGATCATCACATCTCAGAGAAAACTTCAGCAAAGTTCATGGATTGAACCTTTGGCGTAGGAGAACCGCATGAATAGCAATCTTTCACAGTTTCATGCGCCCCGTCCGCAATCAAAGTGCTTGGAATTTCACCCGAGCACCGCACTAGCCTCGCACCCGGATTGTGCTGCGCTCTACCAAAAAATTTCCGACATCAAAATCGAATTCGTTGCCTGCGAAATGTTCTCCATCCCCGCCGCCCAGGAAAAGATTCTAGCGCCGGAACCGCTCGCCGAGGATACCGCCCACGAACGATTCCTGAACGAATCGGTAAAGAAACCCCCATCCGGCATCCCCCCCTATCTGGCGAGTCTCTACGAGACGCCGCTACTCACTCCCGAACAGGAATTCCACCTGTTCCGGAAAATGAATTTCTACAACTACCGGGCAGCCGAACTGCGGGCCGCTGTCGATGCTGACACCGCCACTTACCGGCAACTCGAAACCATCGAAGGGCTACTTCAGCAGGCGCACGCGATTCGCAATCAAATTGTGCAAGCCAACCTCAGATTGGTCGTTTCGATCGCCCGCCGTTTTGTCGATACGGCCAATTCGTTCGAAGACCTTGTCAGCGAAGGAAACGTACCTTTGATTCGCGCCGTCGAAATCTTTGACTACACGCGGGGCTACCGTTTCAGCACCTATGCCACCTGGGCGATCCGCAACAGCTTCGTACGGTTCACGCCGCGCAGTCGGCGGCGTTCGGCGCAATATCTCACCGGGACCCAGGACTTATTCGAAGAATTTTCCGACGCAGGCATCAGCCCCACCGAGTACGAACGCGAGCATCGCCAAATGACCACATTGGTCTCCAGCATGCTGGCCAGTCTCGACAACCGCGAACGGACGATTGTCATGTCCCGTTTCGGGCTGGATGGATCGGGAACCAAAATGAAGTTCCGCGAAATCTCCAGTCAATTGGAAATCAGCACCGAACGGGTCCGGCAAATCGTCGCCCGCGCCTTGGCCAAACTCCGCACCACACTCGCCGAATCCGGCACCGATTGCTTTGATCTCCGCTCATAGAGTTGGCGGTGAGGCGTGAAGGGACAGGCGTGAGGTAATGCAGTCTGGGTGAGTGTTGGGCTGTTGGCTAGTTTTCCGACTTGGAGTTGGGAAAATCACTTGTCCTACGTGAGAAAGGTGCGTCGCGAGGCACCCTACGTTCTCTGCTTGTGACCTTGGAATTCCCTAGGTACGATTCACTTTGTGCGCTATTCCCTATGGCTACCGGTCACTTCTTCTCTTCGCAACACCATGAACGACGATCGTTTCCACGCTGCCTCGCCGACCGCTGCCCGCGCTGCTACCAATTGGCGGAAACGAACCCTCGTGATCGTGGTGCTTGTCGCGGGCTTGGCTGCCGGCAGCTATGCCTTTTTTGCACGCCAGCAACCGCCCGGCGAAGAGACGCTCAAGCGGGCCACGCAGGCGTTGTTGGACGAAGATTACAACGCCGCCGAACGCCATGCGAACCTAGTACTGGACATTCACCCGCAGTCCGGCCGGGCACTGATGATCGCCGGTGAAGCGGCCGCCAAACTCCGCCGCTATGGCGATGCGGTCAATTATTATGGTCTAATCCCAGAACAGGATCCGGCCGCCCCGTTGGGACTGGCCGCCGCGGCCGACATCCTTCTGAAGAGCGGACAACTTGCCGATGCAGCGGCGCGGCTGCGGCGTTTGGTTCTGATCGATCCCGCCGATCAACGCGCGGCACGGCAGATGGCCTTTGTGCTGGACATCTCCGGACAACGCTGGGCCGCCGAACGGTATCTCTTTCAATTGGTGCGAACCGGCAATGCCAACTTGGACGAACTGTTGTTATTAGGCGACCGCCGAACATTGCTCACCTTGCCACACAACGAGGAAGTTGATAACTCTCGCTCCTCGGTCGATCCGTTCGTCGTGCTTGCAATCGCCAAACAGGCGGTCCGTCGACAAGAGTGGGATGTCGCGGAACCCTTGCTACAGGAATTGATTGTCAACTCTCCCAAGCTTGTCGAAGCCCATGCGCAGTTGGGCATCCTGCGGCAGGAATCCTCGCCCTTGCCCGCTTGGCAAGCCTGGCAAGCAGCGTTGCCCTCCGAAGCGGACCGGCATCCTGATATTTGGGTTGTGCGGGGAAATCTCGCCGCACAAACAGGCAACATGCAAACAGCTGCCCGATGCTACTACGAATCGCTGCGTCTGGACCCGAATCATCGTCAGGCGAACTACCTGCTGGGCCAAACATTGACCGCTTTAGACCGCTCCTCGGAGGCTGCACCGTTTTTCGCACGCTCTGAAGTCATGCAACAATTGGAACAGGTTTTGTTTGAGATCTATCACGCGGCCGACCGCACCGCTGATCCGGACCTGTTGCGCCGTGCGGCTGAACTCAGCACATCGGTCGGCCGTTACTGGGAAGGCTACGAATGGGCGAACCATGCCGTGGCTGCCGGCGCTGACTTGTCATGGGCCACTCCGTTTGTGGAACAGACCAAAGTCGCGTTGAATACAATTCCCCCCCGAACGCATCGTCCAGCGACACCGGTTTCCGATATCAACCTGTCGGATTACCCGTTACCCCAGAGTGATGCCACGAACCCCAGCGAGGGTCGCCGCCCGTCGCTGGCCAACAGTACCGCCACGATCACTTTTGCCGATGTTACAAAAACGGCCGGCATCAACTTCACATACTTCAACGGAGGGAATGCCACTCAGGAAACAAAGAAGATGTACGAATTCACGGGCGGCGGCATTGCCGTGTTGGATTACGACAGCGATGGCTGGCCCGACATCTATTTCACGCAAGGCTGCACCTGGCCGCCGGTCGCGGGACAAACCGAGTATCTCGACCGCCTGTATCGCAATCGCGGCGACGGCACGTTCGAGGATGTCACCACCGCCGCTGGAATCGTCGAAGACCGCTTCAGCCAAGGAGTCACCGCTGGCGATTACAACAACGACGGACACACTGACCTTTTCGTCGCCAACATCGGCCGTAATCATCTGTACAAAAACAATGGCGACGGCACGTTCAGCGATGTCGACGATTCAATCGCCACGCAAGACGAAGCCTGGAGCACCAGTTGTGCGATCGCCGATTTCAACGGCGACGGCCACCCCGATATCTATGCCGTCAACTACCTCACCGCTGCGGACATCTACGACGTGGAATGCGAGTTCCCCTCCGGCTATCGCGGGCTGTGTCCCCCACAACGATTTGAGGGACAACAAGACCGTCTGTTCCTGGGCACCGGCGACGGCCAATTTCGCGACGCCACCGACGAGACCGGTATCGGGGTCCCCCACGGAAAAGGTCTCGGGCTATTGGTCGCTGATTTTACGGGGAACCAACGACTCGATATCTTCGTCGCCAATGACGGCGTTGCCAATTTCTTTTTTCGCAACACCACCCCCACCGACAGCCAGAAATTACACTTCACCGAACAAGGACTCGCCTCGGGGACCGCTTTGAATTTCGAGGGGGTTGCCGAAGCCGGCATGGGCATTGCCTGTGGAGATGTGAATGGCGATGGGCAACTCGATTTATTTGTCACCAACTATTATCAGGAATCCAACACGCTGTACTTGGGACGCGGCGCCGGATTTTTTGAGGATGCCACCCGCCGCGCCGGCCTGCATATCGTGAGCTTGCCGTTCCTGGGATTCGGCACGCAGTTCCTCGATGCCGACCTGGATGGCGACCTGGATTTAGTGATCGCCAATGGTCATGTCGACAATCCTCCCGGCGACCCCAAACCGTATCACATGCGTCCACAACTCTTCCGCAACGATGGCACAGGCCGGTTTCAGGAATCCGCAGCAGAAAGCCTCGGCCCCTATTTTGAAGCCTCACATCTCGGCCGCGCTCTGGCCAAGATCGATTTCGACGGCGATGGCCTGGAGGATATCCTCGTTTCCCATCTCGACGCACCAGTCGTGCTGCTCAAAAACACAACCCCGCGCCCCGGCAACTCCCTCACCCTCCGCCTCCGCGCGACCGGGTCCCCCATCGACGCCTTGGGGACAACCGTCATGCTGACCGCTGGGAAGCAAACTTGGCAACGACAACTCACCGCCGGCGATGGCTACCAAGCCAGTAACGAGCGGCAACTCGTTTTCGGCCTGGGCCGGCATTCAACGATTGATCGCTTACAAATCCACTGGCCCTCCGGCCACGAACAAGTCTTCACGGACGTCGCTGTCGGTCATACATTAGAAATCACTGAAGGCGAAACTCCCCACCCGATCGTGCGAAAACGTCCCGCTACTGAAACGGCCGAGTGATTGTTTTCCGTGCGCCCCGCTGAGCGCACAAAAAAACCGCTTGCAACTGCAAGCGGCGATTCCACGATTGGACCAGCGCGTCACTACGACGGCGAGAAGCCCAAAAATATCCCCGCCACGATGGGAGCGATCGACGCGATTTGCAACAAAAACGGCCGGCCGGCTTTGTTCCAATGGATGACCAAAAAGAACAGCGACACAAACGGCAAAAACAGACAGCCCAAGCCCCACAGGATGTTTTCCGAAAACGCTTCAAACAAAAACCAGAGCCCCCCGGCAATGCTGCCCAACATGCCGAGATAAAACAACGTCATTCCAAAGATTTCCATGCGATGTTCCTTATTGATCAAGAGCCGCAGAGATTTGCCTAGCGAAGCGAGAAAACGGCGCAGCATCTCCTCGCACCAGTCACGCTGAACCGTATGTCGCGTGAGCGCATCCCGCAGAGTTTTTTGCGGGATTGGCAGCAGGCCTCACGGCGCCGAAGAACGGTTATGCGGAATTTGCTGGCAATACGGCATCAATTGTTGATAGCTCTTCGGTCGGACGGCTGCCTGCCGCAGCCCGGAATCATTTGGCCGAATGGATGTTTGGTTGAATTTGTTACCGGGTTGTGCGACCTCCACGAATGATGTGGGAAGCACTTGCCTTCGCGCGAAGGGGCCGCATAGGTCAGCAATCACAAATATCGATATACAATTCCTTCGAATTCCCGTATATGTTAAGGACACGTCAGTAGCGAGCGCCGCCCCGAAACTTCCAATTGGATGAGGAAGAGATGCTGATTAAAACCAAGCGAAAACTGTTATGGATCGCGCTGATCGGCACGATGCCATTCTTAGTTGTTACGATAATTTGGGGTCTGTTCCTCTTGAACTGTATTAACCCCATGCAACTCGCCTTCATCTCAGATTTCGAGATCGAGAATAAAACGCAACAGACTATCTGGGTCACACCGGTGGGGACATTCAACTCCGGCTTCAAGGCTGTTTTACCCCAATCAATGGCGGCTTTCCCAGCGATTCCCGCATGGCATTCTCGTGACCTACCGATCGCTCCCGGTGCGCGCCGCCGGGTCTACTATGATTGGGACGACATTAACTTTTCGGAAATCGTTGTGCGTGACGCGGTCGGTACGGTCGCCGTACAGCTTGTCGATGCCCACCCGCCCACAAAAGATTACTATGCCAACAAAATGGCTCTCTATGAGATATCCGACATTGGAACACTTCCAAAACCAACACCCGCTGTGACGAAAGCCGTTTCACCTCCGCCACACCAAACTCTTTTTTGGACTCTTGCTGTGTGCGGGCTGTTAGCCCCATTTCCCTTAATCTGGATCCGGCGACAGTTTCGACGCTTGCCCAAAATGCACGCGACACCAATCAGTTGATATTGCGGCGTCGGGAGAAATATCAATGTTAGTGCTTACCCGCGAGGTGGGGCAAAAGGTGATGATCAATGGCGACATTGCGGCGACAGTGTCGGCCATCGGACGCGACTTTTGCGACGTAAACATTAGTCATCGCGACGGTCGCCTGATCAGCAACGTGACTCTTCGTATTGGCATGAGCCGCCAGGAATTGGCGCACGGCGTGTGGGGTCACCTTGCCAATGTGGCACCTCAGAAAAAGGTTCGCTTAGCTTTTGAAGTCCCCAATGGCGTCACGGTTGTACGAGAAGGTTAAGGACGGACATCAGACGCAGCTCGGAATCATTTGGCCGAAGGCCTCTTTCCACCATAGCCTGAGGCAACGCCCCAGGTGGGAGAATCAATAGGTCCCGTTTGGCCGAAGGCCATGTACACCGCTGGCCATGCAGTCCTGTGAATTTGACCGGTGGCCAAATCAATGTTGGGTTGGGATCGCATTCCAGGGGCGATGCCCCAGGCTAAGGTGTCGAATGGCCTTTGGCCATTCTTTTGCATGGAACGCCTGATGTGCTAAACGACGTGCCTTACACGCGATCAAATGATAGGTTCATTCCCCAATACATCCGCCGCAATGGAACTGGTTCGACGACCTAAATACTCGTCCCACTCACATCCACCACAGTGGTGTCGCGGTGCGAAAAATCATCGACCGAAGCGTCGCGATCTGGGCGAGGGATTGTCGCTATCAAAGAGCGTCACAGTGGTGCTGATAGACGTGCAAATCAACGCGCAACAACCATGAAGAACAGGCAAATCTTCGACGCGTAATGTGCATCATGTATCGGCTCGTAAACCGCCGCTGTTGGTCGCCATGGGGCGTGGACAGGGAAAAACGACGCTTTTTCCCTGTTTTCTGCGGGAAAAAGGCGGAAATTCGTGCGAGTGTACATTGACAACTTGCTTGCACGAGACTTAACTACTACACCAATGACGCTTGATATTGCGGGCGCAACGGCGAATTGGCCTTGGATGGGCGAGTGGAATTCGTTGCCGTGAAATCAAGACAAATGAGATTACCCACCAGTGTTGCGGTATCCGCTTGACCCCGATGGAATAGGAGCAAACATGGCGAAGAAAGCAGCAACCCTGAAGCCGTTGACCAAGACCGAGATCCTCGCTTCCTTGGCAGAATCAACCGGCTTGACGAAGAAGGAAGTCGGCACCGTTCTTGAGGAACTTGGCAGCCTGATCGGTTCGAGCCTTGGCAAAAAAGGCCCGGGCGTGTTCAACGTTCCCGGCTTGATGAAGGTCAAGGTTGTCCGCAAACCGGCTACCAAAGAACGCGAAGGCATCAACCCCTTCACCAAAGAACCACAAATCTTCAAAGCCAAACCAGCACGCAACGTCGTCAAGATTTTGCCGCTCAAGGGATTGAAGGACATGGTCTAAGCGACCGTTTGGCAACGTGCCAAACTACGGAATCAACCTGAAAGCCCATTCCGCATCGCGGTATGGGTTTTCTCTTTGACCTGCTGCAATAGACCAAACAGGAACGACTCATGCCCAAGCCGTTGGTGGTCATCAATGTCGTCGGACTGACGCATGAACACCTCGGTCCGCACACTCCCAACATCACAGCGCTCGCTGCCGATGGATTTGCGCAACCGCTGGGCACAGTCCTCCCCGCCGTCACGTGTTCTGCGCAAACCACGTTGCTCACCGGGTTGACGCCCCGCGAGCATGGGATTGTCGGCAACGGCTGGTATTTTCGCGACCTCTCCGAAGTCTGGTTGTGGCGGCAATCGAATCGTCTGGTGCATGGTGAGCGGATCTACGAAGCGGGCCTCCGCCGCGATCCCGCGTATTCAACCGCCATCATGTTTTGGTGGTACAACATGTACGCGCGGGCCAATTGGTCCATGACGCCCCGTCCCAGCTATCCGGCGGACGGCCGCAAGGTCTTCGACTCGTACAGCCAGCCGCCGGAGTTGCGTGACCGCCTGCAAGAAAAATTCGGCGTGTTTCCCCTGTTGCGATTTTGGGGAGCAGGAGCCGACATCACCAGTTCGCGCTGGATCGCCGATGCCTCCGTTGAGGTGATGACCACACACAGCCCGTCACTCACGTTAGTTTATCTACCGCATCTAGATTACAACCTGCAGCGACTGGGACCGGACGACCCGGCTATCGCTGAGGATTTGAAATTGGTCGATGCCGAAGCGGGCAAGGTGATCGACGCAGCCCGCGCGCGCGGCGCGGAGGTCGTGGTGCTTTCGGAATATGCAATCACCGCCGCGCAAAAGCCGGTCCACATCAACCGCGTTCTGCGTGATTCGGGTTATCTGCAAGTTCGCATGGAACCGCTCGGCTGGGAAACGTTGGACTGCGGAGCCTCCCGAGCGTTTGCCGTCGCCGATCATCAAATCGCACACGTCTATGTGGAGCGTCCCGAAGATATTCCCACCGTCAAAAGTCTACTGCGCACGACCGACGGCATTGAACTGGTGCTGGACCGGGAAGAGCAAGCGGAGTTTGGCATCGACAACGCACGGTCGGGAGAATTGGTAGCTGTCGCCGCGCCTCAGGCATGGTTCACCTACTACTTTTGGCTGGATGACGAGTTAGCACCTGACTACGCGCGAACAGTCGACATCCACCGCAAACCGGGCTACGACCCGGTGGAACTGTTTCTCGATCCGAAGCTGCTCGCCCCCAAACTGCGCATCGCGTCTCGGCTACTCAAAAAGATGCTCGGTTTCCGCTACTACATGGATGTCGTCGGGCTGGATGCAAGCATCGTTCGCGGCACGCATGGCCGACTGCCCACGCCCGGTCGCGAAGCTGCCGAAGCCCCAATCTTTGTCAGTTCGTCCAAAGCCATTGAACGCAACGACATCCCCATGACAGCTGTGAAGCAGATGCTGCTCGACCTGCAATTCAACTAATGATTGGCTGAATATGACACGAAAACGCACTAGTCGTCACTCATAGTCGTACTTCACCACCCAGGGGTCCTTGGTTTGTTCCTGAAATGCCCGCAGCTTCGCCTGTAACTTTCGTAGCTCATCCGCATAGGCCGGATCGTCCGCGAGGTTTTCGATCTCTTTGGGATCCTCAGAGATGTGATACAGTTCGTGCCGTGGGCGATGCAGATAAGCGTCGACACTGCGGCTGCCGTAATAGGAATCCTGCCGCTTGAGCACCCCTTGCCACGTCAGCGAGTCGTGTAGATCCGAGGCGAACGGAAACGGCAACTGGTGCGCCAAATTCAACACGTATTTGTATTTATCGGTGCGAATCACCCGCATCGGATAATACATGGTGATCTCGTGAAAGGTGTGCGACCCGAACACCTGATTCCACCCCTCAGGTTGTTCCTCTTCCAATACGGGTAAAAACGATCGGCCATGCAATGGATAATCCGGCCCGGCTGCGCCGGTGAAATCGAGAATCGTCGGAACCAGATCGACCCAACTCACCATCGCCTCGGTCCGCACGCCGTGCCGTTTCTGATCAGGAGACCGCACGACCAAGGGCAGATTCATTCCTGGGTCATACAAATTCGTCTTAGCACCGGGGAAAGGGATGCCGTTATCGCTCAGATAAATCACAAGCGTATCATCCGCGTGCCCCGTGTTCTCTAAAGCTTGCATCAACCGCCCCAAACCTTGATCGGCGCGATTCACCGCTTGGTAGTATTCCGCCAATTCCGCGCGCGACTCCGGGCTGTCGGGCAGGTAGTGCGGCACGATGACGTCGTCGGGGGAGACCTTGTTTTCCTTCACGCCGGGATACTGCCGGTTGTTTGCAAAGCCAACCCGAGCACGGTGTGGATCGGCGGTGCAGAAGTAAAGGAAAAACGGCCGATCATCTTTTTCACGGATAAACTTCTCCGCATTCTCCGCCATCTGCACGGTGCTCCGCGAACCGCCGTCAAGTCCTTTGTTCGCATACGTCTCGAAGTGATACGTCGCCTCGGGCTGCACGTGGTACTTGCCGATTGAGCAAGTGCGATACCCCGCTTTGGCCAGCAGGACCGGCAGACTCTTCACGAATTTCAATGTGTGAAAATTGTGGTAGCTATGTTGATGCCCATATTGCCCGTTGGCGTGATTGTGTAATCCACTGAGAATCACCGACCGGCTGGCACTACAACTAGCGGTCGTGCAAAACGCCTGCGTGAACAACGTCCCCTCAGCGGCCAGAGCATTGAGATGTGGTGTGGTAATCTGATCGTTGCCATAACAGCCCGCATCCAATCCCTGATCGTCCACGACCATCATCACCACATTCCGTGGCGGGGCAGCTACGACAGTCGAACAGGTCAGCACAAACGTTACTGCAATCGCGGCGATCAAACGCAGCATGAGCGGGCCTTTCCAAAAACAAGACGGCAATAGTTATGCGCGTTGAATGGCGGTAATTTTCCTACTGAGTCGCTTGCCATAACAGTCTGTCACCCGACGACCGGGCAATTTCTAGTTTTTCGACCGGTTGTTAGCCGTTCGGCTCAAGCGTTCAAACGTGCCGAAATCTCGGCGACAACGTCGGCCAATGGAATCCGTGATTGTTCTAACGAATCGCGATCCCGCAATGTGACGGTGTTGTCCTCGGCCGTTTGACCGTCAATTGTGATGCACCACGGCGTGCCGATTTCGTCTTGCCGTCGATACCGTCGGCCGATGGCCGCCTGTTGGTCGAACGTGCAAGCGATGCCGGCTTGCTTCAGATCGCGATACAGCCCAGCTGCCGTTTCGGGCATGCCGTCTTTTTTGATCAACGGGAAGACAGCTACCTTGATCGGGGCCAATTGCGGATGAAATTTCATATACACCCGCGTTTGCATCTTGCCCTTTTCGTCCGGCTGCTCATCCTCTTGATACGCTTCGCAAAGAAACGCCAACGTCGCTCGGTCCGCACCGGCGGCCGGTTCGATGACGTGCGGCACGAATCGCTCGCGGGCCTGATCGTCGAAGTACCGCAGATCCTTGCCGCTGCCACGATATTTTGGTTGACCATGCTCATTTTGTTCGACAACCAACTCTTGGTTCTCATCGAGCACCAACTTGCCTTCCATATGAGAACGCAAGTCAAAGTCGGCGCGGTGTGCGACGCCTTCCAGTTCGCCGTATTCGCCGTCGCTGAGGAACGGATAGGCGTATTCAATATCAGCAGTCCCCACCGCATAGTGTGCCAACTCTTCGGGCGTATGATCCCGCAAAATCAGACGATCGCCTGCCAGCCCGTATTTCACATACCACTCGTACCGTCGGTCGCGCCAATATTCGTACCATTTGCGTGAATCATCCGGATGGCAGAAAAACTCCATTTCCATCTGCTCAAATTCCCGCGAGCGGAACGTGTAATTCCGCGGCGTGATTTCGTTGCGAAAACTCTTGCCGACCTGGGCAATGCCGAACGGCACCTTGACCCGGCCGCTATCGACCACGTTTTTGAAGTTCATAAAGATGCCCTGTGCCGTTTCAGGCCGCAAAAAGGCAGTGCCTTCTTCACCCGCCATTGCGCCGACGGTCGTTTTGAACATCAGATTGAATTCGCGAGGCAGCGTTAATTCGCCGCGGCATTTCGGACACCCGGCTGCCGGACCGCCGACAGGGGCCGCTTTCAAATAGTCGTCCAGGCTCATTGTCACCTGTTCGCACTCAATATCGTCGCCAAACTCCTTTTTGTATTGACCCACCGTCTGATCGAGTCGTTTCGACTGCGTTTTGGACAAGCCGGTGCCCGTTTCCGCATCGACGATAAATGTTTCGCATGCGACCGGTTTTTTGTCACCCGTGGTTCGCCGAACAGCCACCGTCACATGATCCACGCGAAAACGACTTTTGCATTCTTTGCAGTCGACCATGAAGTCGTGGAACAGATCGTAGTGCCCCGAGACCTTCCAGACCTGCGGGTGCATGATGATCGAACAATCCAAGCCGGTCATCGAAAACGACGACGGGGCTCCCTCCAGCACGCTCAATTCGTCGTGCCGCGTAATCATATCCTTCCACCACGCCTCTTTGACGTTGCGCTTCAATTCCACACCGAGCGGACCGTAATCCCAAAAACCGTTCAGCCCGCCATAGATCTCCGAAGACTGAAAAATAAAACCCCGCCGCTTACACAGGGCTACAATCTTGTCCATTTCCTTGGCCATGCTGATCTTTCTGTCTCGAAAACGTTTGCAACGCTGATGTTCGGTGTTTTTTCACCACGGAGGCACGGAGTAAACTAGACTGTAGTCCATAGACTGTAGGTTTTAGGGTTGGTCGATCATATCTTTCCTAAAGCCTAGGGTCTAAAGTCTACAGCCTTTTTCCTGCTCCGTGCCTCCGTGGTGAATTCTGTTTGTTTAAACGGCCCCAGCCACATTCTAATGCGGTCGGGCGGATTCACAAGCACTCGTTGGCGGGTGGATTATTTCGCTGGTTTCAGCCCCGATGGCAGATGCCACTGAGAGTTGAAAACGTCGGCGAATACGGTCTCTTCCTGGTATTGGTCGCCGGTCTCGTCCTGCGTGAATTTTTGCACGGCAATGTCCCCCAATCGCGGAAACAACCAGGAATTGGAAGATTTGAAATCCTTTTCGTGCATCGTGTGGCCGGAATTGACCACGACGTAGCGCCGCGGGTTCAACGGATTGGGATAGACCAACGACAGGCCGTGCAGGTTCGGGTCATAGTCGACACCCTCGACCGTAATTTTGTCTTCAGTCCATTGGACCGGCAGCTTGGCAAGCACTTTGGCCAGCAGGGAATTCGAGCCAGGATCGCCGAAGAGCACCAGGTTTTTGTTCGCGATCATCTCTTCGGTGACCTGTGTGTCGTCGATGACCAGTACTTTGCCCCGCAGCCATTTGTCGAACTCCGCCGCAAATCGGTCGAGCGTCCAGGTCGCCCAATCGTGATTCGCTTGCGACCACGGCTTGCCGGTGCCCCGCACGCAGACAAACGGTTCCATAAAGGCGTCATCAATCGGGCCTTGCAGATCGTGGCGTTTGTGCAGATCGGGATTTTCCGCAAACCTTTCCGCCTGGTCCGCGGTCAGTTTTCGCCATTTCTCCCCCTCAAGAACCAGTGTTTCCCAAACCACTTCGTCGGTTTGCGGCGGCTCGAAGCTGATGTAACTGCTGTCGATGAGCAGATTCGGCGAGATACGGGGATCAACCTGCAGCGCGCTGACGTTGGTCGTGGTGACCTTCAACGCGTCATCGGCAACGACTTCGGAGGCCACAATCGCCGGTTGATAAACCAGCGGCATCTCCTCAATCGTCAGCCATTCGCAACGATTGTATTTCAGCGAATACGTTATGAAGCGGATCTCCTTTTGTCCCGGCTGGGCAGGGCGGCCTGTTTGGGAATGTAGGCGATGAAACTCCATGAACTTCTTTAAGCTCTCCGGATCAAACTTGTGCCCCATCCCCGGGCCGATCAATTGCACGATGTCTACCGCATATTTTTTGGCAGCTGCCACGCTCATTGTGCTGGCGAGCAACTGCGCGTCCTTCTCCCCACCGTAGGTGATCACCGACACATTGTCGGCATTGAGCGCGTAGTCGACGGCATCATAAATGTGCAGCAGATGATGCTGATGGGCTGGCCGGAGTTCGGTTTGTTTTTGATACGTATAGAAATCCACAAACCCCGCACCCGCTCCGACCGAGGACCACAGCGACGGATGATGCAGGCCCAAATGCCATGCGCCCGCTCCCCCCATTGAAAACCCCCACAACGTGATGCGGTTGTCCTCGATGTTGTAGCGGCTTTTTACGTCGGCGATCGCCTCGAACACATCGGTCTCACCCGCCCAGCGATAGGCGTTGTTGGTCCGTCCATAGACATCGAGTTGAATCCAATCCTGCCCACTCTCTGGCGGACGATTGTCGTGCTGCTTGATGAAGGACACTTCATTCATCCGGCCATTCCGGCCGTGCAATTTGACGTACAGCGGCCACTGCTTGTCCGATCCAGGGGTGTAATTCAGCGGCAGTGACAAAGCATAAGGTTGGACCGACTCATCAACGCGCGAAACATAGCCTCGTGCCGTCGTGCCGATCTTTGTGGTCCAGGGCGATTTCCCTTCTGCCAGTTCACGAACCCGCTGTTGGCCTAACTTGAGCACCACCAACGTTTGTTTGGCGTAGTTCTCACGATAAAACTCACTGTGCCGCGCGATCCAATCTGCCGCCTTAGAATAAATCTGCACATCGGCCATCAATTGCGGCCCAATTTTTTGCGCATCGAGTTCGGCAATGCTCTTGTCTAATGTCGCCCGTTGTTCACGGATCTTAGCGAGATCCTCATCCGAAGCAGACTGTGCATAAAGTGGAGACGCCGCCGCGACGACTAAAAACAAAGCGATTAGCAGCCCGCGGGCCGAACGTATTTTGGAATGGTACATCATGTTGGTTTTCGTCAAATCCCCAGGTGATCAATAAAACAGCCATTCAACTAAGAGCCGGATCGATCCGCTTCAAACTCCGCCTGCTTATGAGCGCCGTCACAAAATGGCCGGTTCGCGGACTGTCCGCAACGGCAGAGCACAAAATCATCGCAGTCGCCGACGTCAATTTCGTTTCCTTGCGAATCAACCAGCTTGACCGGTCCGCTAACTAGGTACGGTCCGCGATCGCGTACCTTAATGGTGACCGATTCCGGCATCAACTTGTTCCCTTCGCCGAGATTATTCATTTTGGATTTCTTCAATCCGTTTCCGGCAAGCATCGATCTCTCGTTCCACACGAGCGACCTCATCCGGTTCATCTGTCTGTTTGCGTGCGGATGTCAGGACCTGTTGTAACTTGGACATCTTTTTTCGCTCAACGTCCAACTGCTTTTTCTGCTTCTTATTCAGAGCCATCAGCGATGCCTTCTTGGCAAAATTGTGATCAAAACGGACACCCTGTTTTTTGACGTGTTGCGTTGAGAGCTCGGCACGCAACACGTTGCTTCAATTCTAACACCACAGACGACTTAGCTCCACACCCCCGCCCCAAGAGCTCACCCGCCCCATTCGCATTTTCATCAGGCCATTGGTATCGTCATGAAAACGGTATCGTCCTGAAACCATTCCCCCCGTCGAGGTTCGGGAGAAACATCCATGCTAGTCGGCTATGTCAGTAACGAACGCTATGTCGCTCTGTGCGACGTCGCTTTGGAATTCAACAACGAATCGAGCACCGTACAGGCTCGCTCCTCGGCCTCCGGAGCCGTGCATGCCGACATCTCGCCGGGGACCTACCAGGTCGCCCTTCAGCATCCCGGCTACGGTTCCAAGCGGGTCACGATGACTGTCGATCCGGACCAACCGTATCATTTCCGGTTACTCACAGATTGTCTGTTGGGCTACATGTGGCCCAAAGCGGCCGCTGCCGGGGAAACCTCGGAATTTCGCGTCCATGCGGTCGAAGAGTACCGACTGGAGTTGTGGCGGTACGGAGCGGAGAAACAATTCATCCGCCGTATCGGTACCTTCGACGAACATGGTCCGCGGGCCACGATGCAGATCACCCCCGACGGCGACTACACACAAACCGGTGTCCAGTGGAACGACCAGGGCTACAACCGCGTCGCCCAAGGCCAACACCTCACGGCTCCTGATCGCAGCGGACTGTACTACTTGCACGCCCGCACAAAATCGGGCGACTTCTTTTCCTTCCCGTGGGTCGTCTCCCCGGCGAAACCACAATCTCGCGTAGCTGTCTTGGCCAGCGACTTGAACTGGAACGCCTACAACAGTTTCGGCGGCCGCAGTAATTACATCATGCCGGACGAATTTCCCGCTGTGCCGATCGTCAATTCCCGCCAAGAATTGGAACGGTATACCCGCGCGGACCATTTCAATTACGGCAGCGAAACCTATCCGCCGTTGTCGCTGGATCGCCCCGAACCGTATAACCACATCGACGAACGGGAACAACTCAACGATCCGGTCGAAAGCCGCCAAGGCTGCCATCTCGCGCCGACCGAATGGCGGTTTTTAGGTTGGATGGAACAACAAGGTCTCGATTACGACCTGTACAGCGAAAGCCAATTTCATTTCGATCGGTTTCAGCTAGATGACTACCGCACGTTGATCATCACCACGCATCCGGAGTATTGGACGCGGCACATGTACACCACGCTCAAAACCTGGGTCTACGAGCGGGGCGGGCGACTGATCTATCTCGGCGGCAACGGCCTGAATTGCGAGGTGGAATTTCAGGGGGACGACCATCGCGTTGTGCATCATAACGGCCTCTGGCATCACCCGCCCATACTGGTCGAGCATTTCGGCACACCGGAGATGCCCTACGAAAGTCGCATGCACGCGCGGCTGGAATCCGAAGCGAACCTGCTGGGTGTGGTATTCACCTTCGACGGCGCCATGGGAGCAGCGCCCTATCGCGTCGTCGACGAAACGCATTGGTGCTTCGCCGGGACAGGCTTAAAAAGCGGGGACACCTTCGGCCACGAAAGTCAAAACCGCCGCGTCCCCGGTGGAGCATCGGGACACGAAACCGATAAGGTCTCTCCCAGTTCGCCGAAGAATTTGAAGATCCTCGCCCAAGGGACCAACCCCGGTGCCGGCGGAGCGCACATGATCCATTACGAAACACCGACCCACGGCGAGGTCTTTTCGGTCGGCAGTATCACTTGGCCGGCGAGCCTGCTGATGGACGAACAGGTCTCCACCATCACCGCCAACGTCATCCGCCGCTTCACGCAGGCGTGAAGCTTTGCTGCCAATGCAATACGAATTTAGCCACAGATTGAACACAGATCAAACACAGATTTTGTGAGCCGTTCATCCCAGGCTAGGTTGCCCCCACCGCTGGATCAACGTGCGTCGTCCTCTAAATATAATGGGACGCACAATCACTTTTCATCTGTGTTCTTTCCGTGTTTCATCTGTGGCTAAGAATTCAAACAGCAACCCGTGGCCACTAGTGCCAAGTGCCGTCTTTGCCGAGTTGAATTTTGTACTTCGCTGCCGGGTCGCCCAGATCGAGTTTGTCGCCCACTTCCCATGCCGGTCCGGTGGAGTAGGAATTGACTCCCCGCGGCGGGTAGTGGATGCGGTCCAGGTTGACGTGCGGACGGTATCCATATTCGTACCAGGTTCGCTGGTCCAGCCAATACGAATCCAAGTCTTGCTGTTTGACGATGGCGCCCAGGTCGCGCCGTCCCAGAATGTTTTCTTTGCCGGTGACGTTTTGGGCATCACCGAACGCGCCGGTCACGTCTTGCGCATCGGCGGTCGTGGCCAACGGCGCGACGGCCAAGATGCCGGCAATCACCCATTTGATTTGCAGAATATTTCGCATTGCACTTCTCCCAAAAGGTGTATTTTGCAGTTGTGTTGATTTTGCTTGCCTGAAAACTCGAAAGCAGGCGTTATTTTTTCAACGCTTTGACTTCCGCCCGCAATTCTTGGACTTCCTTCAAAACGGCCTGCATTGTGATTTCCAGACGTTGATTCTGTTCCATCAACCGCCGGAACATTTCGGCGTTCATGTCCTTGGCACTGACGCCGGCAAAATTAGCCGATTTCGGATCGCGCGGGTCGCGACGCATCATTTCGTGGATATAACTTTCGTGAAATTCCCGCAAGCTGCCCACGATAGCGGCAAGTTCCACTTCGTTGTCGCCCCGCATCACCGTGATCGTCAGTGCAGAACCTGGTTTGGATTTTTCAACAGCTTCGATCAGCATTTTCGGTGATGTCAATTTTTTATTGCCCACACTGACAATTTTATCGCCAACGCGAACACCCGCACCCGCCGCCGGACCACCCGGAAAGACCTTCTTGACCAGGGCTCCCCCTTTAGATTTCTCATCCAGCACCACACCGACCCAACCAGCGCTGGCCGCTGCGGCAGGTTTCGCCCCCTTGTCGGCTGCGACACTCGTTGAACTTTGGCCCAAAGCCAGTCCCAAGAGCACCAGCACGGTTGCGGCACCACCCCATTTGAGCATTGACATCGTTGACTCCTCACCTCGATTAGTAAGCGTTAACCTGATTTGCATGAACAACAAGACGAGTTTCGCCCCGATTCTCCACCAGCAGTGAAGTCAATATACGTTAAAAACGTGGTCTGGGCGATGTTTGAAATTGTATCCTACTTTACGGCATATTGCAGCAGTTTTCTTTGATTCTCCCCATGCGCGGTCAATAGAACGACCGCCTGGAAAATCTCCGCAAGCGCATGAGATCAATGTGCTTTCCAGAACGAAGGCACAAAGAGCACTAGAATTGCAAACAGTTCCAACCGCCCTAACAACATACAAACTGTCAACAAAACTTTTCCTGCTCCGGAAAACCCCGCATAGTTCTCTGTGGGGCCGACGACCCCGACACCGGGACCAATGTTGTTTAGCGTCGCGGCAACGGCGCTGGCACAATCCAACAGTTTCTCGGCCCTGTGCGGTCGATGTTCGTCCGCCATTTCAGCCACGGACAATGTCGTATCGCGCCATTGATCGTCCGTTTCGATCGCCGCCAGCAACATCCAACTGCCGATATAGATGGTGAGAATCAAACAGAAATAAACCAAAACATCATGCCGCAATGAATTGTCCAACGTGACCCCCGCAATTCGGAGTGGACGCACCACATTCGGGCGAAACGCTTGCTCGATCTCCAACCGCATGATCTTGGCAAACAATACAAAACGAATCACTTTCAGCCCGCCCCCGGTCGAACCAGCGCAGCCTCCCACGAACATCAATAACAAGAGCAGGCCTTTAGAAAATTCGCTCCAGCGATCGAAATCATCCGTACCGAATCCGGTCGTAGTCATGATGCTGACGACTTGAAAACTTGCGTTTCGAAAAGCATCGAGCACACTTTGATAATGCTCGATCCAAAGCAAATCCATCGTCAATATGATGGTGGCGACAAAAATAATCGTAAGATAGGCGCGGAATTCCACGTCGCTAAACAGAGGCTTGAATCGCCCCCACCACCCCTCGCCGTACAACGGATTACGTCGCTGTAAAGTGACGAGGTAAAACAACGTAAAGTTGGTCCCGGCGGCGATCATAAAAATGATGATCGTGTATTCGATCAGCGGGCTATTGAACCCGCCGACACTCCCATTGAGCGTACTGAACCCGCCGGTGGCCATCGTGGCAAACGTATGGCACAGCGCGTTATAGATCGTCATTCCTTCCAGCTGCAAAATGCCGACCAAGATGGCGCTGAGCACCACGTAGATCACCCACATCACGATCGCCTGTTCGCGAACGCGAGGCCGCACTGATTCCGAAATCGGTCCAGGGACTTCCCGCCGCATCAGCGCCTTACCCGCTGCTCCCAGTTGGCCCAGGATGGCAACAAACAAGACGATGATGCCCATCCCCCCCAACCAATTCGTAAAGCACCGCCAAAACATGATGCAGCGCGGAATCTCCGTAGGGTCTTCCAATTCCGTCAGCACCGAGGCCCCGGTCGTCGTAAATCCCGAAACCGACTCAAAGACTGCATCAGGAATCGACATCGGCGTCTCGGCATCCCGCATGGTGCCGGAGAACAAATAAGGCAACGCGCCCAGCAATCCGGCCAAGATCCAACCCAGGCCCACGATGGCCAGGGCCTCTTTGCGCAGAATCGTGCTATGTTCCTTCCTCCCCAGGAACGAGAGTGTGCCCCCCACCCCCAAGCTGACGCCAATTGCTGAAATCAGTCCCCAAAAACCATGGAACTCAAACTCCGTCGTCTGGCCGAATTCAGGAAAGGCCCAGGGCAAACTGAACACCATCGACCCGCCGACCAACATCGCCAACAAGCCCAGCATGCGACACAGAAGCAGCCAATTCATAGAAGTTGATCTGTCGTAAACTGAGTAGTTGAAAACCGAAAGGCCGTCCGCAAGCAGGTAACCATTCCTGCCCTGGCCGCAAAGCGCAATAGTTTAACCGGTCGTCATGCAACACAACAGCCACGCTCACAAGCAGTGCCAGCTGGGCACGAATCCACGTCGAATTCGCAGTTGTTGCTGCATTTCCATCGATTGATCTCGTATGATTCGCAGAATAGCGACCGATCCGTCGAAAATGAAAGTAAACCGTTATGTCTCCCTCAGCCCTATTATCCGCCGAGCAATTCGCCGATCGCAAGTTCGATTTTCCCGAAGGAGGCCGCTGGACGGAGTTGCACGCGGGCGAAGTCGTCTCCTTGTCCCCTCCCGATGAACTGCACGGCAACGTGGTGCTCAATTTCACCAAGGCGCTCGCCAAACATGCCCAACAAGTCCAAGACGGCTATGCCTGTTTTGAACTGGGGCTGATCGTTGCCCGCGCCCCCGACACAGTCTGCTGTCCGGCAATCAGTTACTTTCAATCGGACGAGCGCTTTGCTGAAACGGACAACCTAGTCACCAAAACCGTTCCCACACTGGTTGTGGAAATCGCCTCCACCAACGATCGTCGCCGCAATATGGCTGCGCGGGTCGAGAACTATCTGAATTGGGGCGTCGGCCATGTCTGGTTGGTCGATACCGAATGCCAAGAAATCCACCTCTTCCAATCCGGCGTTTCCACAATCAAACTCGGCAGTGACGAAGTGTTGCACGGCGGAATGGTCCTCAGCCAATTCCGCAGCCGCGTCGAAGACCTCTTCGCCAAACCCGCTTGGTATTGAGAAGAAACCGTAGGGCAGGCTCCTGCCTGCCACCGCAGACATTCCAAGCGTCTCGTACTCTGCCGGCGCACATCACACACAACGCCCACGCGCATCCACCGGCCAAATCTCGACCAGCGTGTCGCCCCGCACACAATGATAATGGTCGAAGAGATTCACCGTCGGATCACAATGCGACGTAACGCACAACACTTGGTCCCCCACCGTCGCCCGGTACGCTGCATCGGCATACAGCAGGTGGCCATGCTCGTCGCCGCGAAATTCGTATTCCGTATCCAGCGGTGCGCCGGCGGCAATCGCCGGTTTCGGACCACGGGGGAAGAAGCATTTGTAACCGGCGTCGATCGTGGCCAATCCGGGATGATTCGCGCTGACGATGGTCGTCTGGACAAATAGGCTGGTCTCGAATCGCAACCGTTCCTCCGGCGAAGCGGCGACCGCGTTGTAATCGGAGTCCATAAACAAATACGAACCGCACTGCAGTTCGTTGAACACATCCAACGACGCATCAAACTCAAACGTCCCCGTGCCGCTGCCCGTTACAATCCGCGGGGAATGGTCGGCCGCATCCAGTGCGTCGCACACGACGCGCAACTCGGCGTTCGTCGCCAGCGCCGCCGCCCGCCGCTCGTCGTATTCGATAATGTGCTGCAATTGCCCCGCATAGGCATGCACGCCCTGATACTCCACACCTTCGGTCTCGCGAATCAATCGCGCCAACTCAACCGCCGATTCGGGATTCGCAACCCCCATACGGTGAATTCCCAAGTCGATTGCGACCAACACTTTTAAAACCTGTCCGGCGGCTTGTGCTGCCGCTGCGAGATCCCGCACGTTTTGTGATTGATCGGCCACCACCAGCAAGTCGTCCGCTTGCGCGTTGATCGCCAACAACCGTTGAATTTTCCGTTGCGCAACAAGCGGCGATGTGATCAGTACATTCCCGACCCCCGCACCAACCATCACTTCGGCTTCGCCCAGTGTCGTGCAACAGACACCAACTGCCCCGGCAGCAATTTGCCGCCGCGCAATTTCGACCGACTTATGCGTCTTGGTATGCGGCCGCAATGCATGGGACCGCCCAGCGGCGAAATCCGCGAGTTTATGCAGATTGCTTTCAAAGACATCTAGATCCAACAGCAAAACCGGAGTGTCGAGCAATTTGCGCGAACCGGGTTGTCCGATCAAATCGGTATTGGGTAAATCAGCAGACGGAAAATCGGGCATGGGCGTGGGGCCTGTAGTGATTCAAGAACGATCGAGTAGCGCACCCAAGATAGCGGGCAGACCTCGTCCGAATCAACGACCAGCCGCCGCTATTGGTAAAACCCACGCCCCGCCGCCGCCAACGCTTCGATCTGCCGTCCCGCCACATATCGCGGCCCTAACCGCCGCAGCGGACGCAGCATTTCCAGAATCGTGGCCAGCCCCACCCCGTCGGCCCAGCGCAATAATCCGCCGGTCGCTTCAGGAAAACCGATACCGTGAATCAACGCTTCGTCAATGTCCTGCGGACTCGCAACCAGCCCCGCTTCCAAAACCAACTCCGCCTCGGTCAGCATCGGCAGAATCAGCCGCGCAGTCAATTCGTCGCGTGAGAACGCACGTTGTTCGCGGCGTCGCTCGTGAATCAACTGTTCCGCGGAATGTGAAAGGGTCCCACCGCCCACATCCCCGTCGTATTGAAAAAAGCCGCTGCCGGTCTTTTGGCCAAACTGTCCGGATTGAAATAGCATCAACAACAGTTCCGAGGTCACCACCCGCTCAGGAAACGCGTCGTAGATCGTGGTCCCGGCTCGCAAGGCGACGTCGATACCAATTGCATCAATCGCTGTGAGCGGTCCAATCGGCATACCGAACTCGGTCGCGGCGGATTCAATCGCACCGACCTCCGCCCCTTCTAATAACAATTCCAAGGCCTCATTCAGGTACGGTGTCAGCAACCGATTGACGACAAACCCCGGACTGTCACCGACCACCACCGGCCGCTTGCCGATCGCGCGGGCATAGTCGATCGCAACGGTAATGGTTTCATCGCTCGTCTGTTCACCACGCACGATTTCCAACAACATCCGCTCCGCCACCGGATGGCAAAAGTGCAGTCCGACGAAATTCTGTGGTCGAGTCAATTTCGCCGCTATCTCGGTCACGGGAATACTGGACGTATTGGACGCAAAGATCGTCTGCTCATGAGCGAGCGACTCGAGTTTCTTAAAGACGCGACGTTTGACCGGCAGCCGTTCGATGACCGCTTCGATCACCAAATCCGCCGCAGCCAACTCTTCCGCTGCTTGGCTGCCGCGAATCAACGTAGAATCCACATGCGTTTGGATATCCGCCACACCATGCGCGACGGCTTCCTCCGAAGTATCCGACAACATCACACGAATACCGTGCCGCGCATTGGCCATAGCAATGCCGCGTCCCATCACTCCTGCACCGATGACTGCGGCAGTGCTGATCGCGCGCGTCCCTGCTGCATTCGTACCGCGATGTTCCGCGAGCCGCGTAATCCATTCAGGAGAATTGACAGTTGTTTTAGTGCCGGTCGGCATGTGATTGCTTGCCCGTTTTGAAGGACCACTACAGGGGTGTCACTGTCGGCTTGATCGTTAAGCGGCCCAGCGAACTGTGGCAGTGGATGAGGCTTCGTCGAAGCGTGAGAGGACCAGCGCCGCGTTTTGGCCGCCAAATCCGATGCTGTTGCTCAACACGTGCCGGCAATCAATTTCGCGAGCGATGTTGGGTATATAATCCAAATCGCACTCCGGATCAGGAGTTGAATAGTTGATCGTCGGTGGGGCGACCCCATGTTTGATCGCCAACAAGCAAACCGCTGCCTCGATTGCGCCACAAGCAGTGGTCGCGTGCCCCAGCATGCTTTTTGTGCTGGAAATCGGCACCGAATGCGCCTGTCGGCCAAAGGCTCGTTTGACTGCCAACGTTTCGATCTTGTCATTCAGAACCGTGCCGGTCCCGTGCGCGTTGATGTAATTGATGTCCTCGACGTTCAATTCCGCTTCGTACAACGCCCGACCAATGGCTGTCGCGATACCGCGGCCATCGGGATGCGTATCGGTCACGCGATACGCGTCTTGCGAGGACCCATAGCCGTCGACCTCTCCCCAAATCTCCGCACCGCGCCGCCGCGCGTGTTCCAGTTCTTCCAGCACGAAGACAGCTGACCCTTCACCAATTACGAAACCATCCCGCTCGCGATCAAAAGGGCGGACAGCTGTTGCCGGATCGTCGTTCCGGGTACTCAACGCCGAGAGCCGTTGAAAACCGGTCACCCCAAACGGATGTATCGTGCTGTGCGATCCACCGGCTAACATGACATCGGCATCGTCGCGGCGGATCAACCGTGCCGCTTCGCCGATGGCTTGCGTACTAGAGACGCAAGCAGCGATACAATTGAAATTGGGGCCTTGCGCGTCGAACAACGATGCCAGATGACTCGCCGGCAAATTCGGCTCATATTCACATTCCGCATGTGGATCAAAAATCCGTAGCGCCGTGCTATTGAATTCGCCGGTCGTATCTCCGCCAACCGTGGCCCCGCTGATGGATTGTGTAAACCGGTCAAAATCCGCAAAGGCCTCGCCGCAACCCAAATAGACACCCATGCGCACCGGATCAATCCGCGATGTTTCCAACGATGCAGCCCGTCCCGCTTTGAGTCCCGCGCCGATAGCAAATGTCGTTTGCCGTGGACAATGTTCCCATTGCCGTGGGTTTTCGCCGACATCCCACAAGTCCCAATCACGAACTTCAGCCGCAATCCGCACGGGAAAATTGTCAGCATCGAACAACGTCAACGGACCAATCCCAGATCGTCCGGCCGTCAATCCCTGCCACAATTCCTCCGTGCTGGCCCCCAGAGGAGTCACGCAACCCACACCGGTGATCACAATGCGTCGTTTCATGCCCATGCTTCCATTCCCACTATGACTCCCTCTCCCTCTGGGAGAGGGCCGGGGCGAGGGCCGCACAACAACCGACTTCCCCACCCGCTAAAAAACCTCAATCACAAGCCCCCACCGCCAAACAACTTGCTTGGCCCTGGGCGACAATGCTTAGATTCACAAAACTTTCTCCCGCCTCACAATCCGCCGAACGGACCGGCGCGACCGGACATTGTGGGTCGGGTTCTTCATAATTCAAAACCGGAAACAGTCGCCCTTTTTTGAGCGCCAACAAACTGGCCACCAACTCCAAAGCGCCGCTGCCGGCACCGGCATTGCCCGTGTTGCTCTTGGCGGCCACGACCGGCAATTTTGACGTCCGTTCGCCGAACACCGTGCGAATCGCTTTGGCTTCCTCTATATCCGAGCGATGTGTGCTCAACCCGTGTGCGTGAACATGGCCGATGTCATCCGGCGATAGATGCGCTTTTCGCAAAGCAGCGCCAATCGCGTTGGCCAAAGCCTTATCCCGCTGGGCCACCCGGCCTGGACTGACCACGCAGGACGAACCGACGCCCTGAATCTCGCCGAAAATCGTAGCGCCACGATCCAGGGCCGCTTGATATTCCTCCAGCACCAACGCCGCCGCCCCTTCGGCTATGACCGCTCCCTGCCGATCGCGATCAAACGGCCGACAGACGGCATCGGGATGTTGTGTGTCGAGAGCGACTTGCCCTTCGAGTTCCGCATGCAATCGATTGAACGGTAAAATGGTTGTACCGGTGGCGCCGCTAACCATCGCATCGGCAGCCCCTTCTTGAATCGCATAACACGCTTCAGCGACCGACAGATTCGCTGCCGCTTCGCGCTGTGTGATCGAATTGTTCGGACCCCGCAAGTCGTTGTAGATCGCCATGTAACATGCAGGCATGTTCGGCAGACATTTCAGCAACCACAGCGGCGCGATCTGATCAAGCCCTTCGCGCCCCCATCGCTGAAAATCAAAACCCGCCGCATCGCTGCATGCACGGACGCCCGCTTCGAAGTCCTGCGGCATCATCGAGACGTTGCCCGCGCCGAAACAAACCCCGACGCGTTCCGGCTCATAACCAACGCTCAGCAGCTCGCTGTTATTGAGCGCCTGTTGCGCGGCTGCGACTCCCATCTGGGTTTCGCGGTTCATCAGTTTGAGCGCTTTGCGGATGGTCTTTTTGAGGCCCTTTTCCAGCGGACCAAAATCATCGATCGCCCCAGTAAAATCACGGGCGACCCCGGCACACATGGGGACCTGCGGCGATGGTTCTTCAGCGACAATACCGCTGCGGCCATCGACGAGCGCTTGCCAGAATTCGTCCACCGAATTACCAAGCGGACTGACAACTCCCACGCCGGTTACCACGACGCGTCGTTTCGTATCAAAGGCGGAAATCACGTATGCATCCTTGCATAAATTGCCGCGAAATGGGAAAGGGAAATCCCGTTGCTTTCAAGAGGCGGAAGAATACGGAAATGCCCCTTTTCTGTCGAGGCGAGTTTTGAGTTGACCGCAGACCGTTTTGAGATATTTTGAACCGCTCCACACTGCCGTACGTTGGCTATTTGGCGGCACCGGGCCAACGTGGTACAGTCGCTGAAAGTTATCTCATTTCTCATTCACTTCACGACAGCACGAAACCATGAACTCCTACCGGGCGTGTCATTGTTGCGGAATGATTCACAGCTTGCCGGATTTGGTTGCCGGACAAGTCGCCGCGTGCACGCGGTGTCGCGCCACCATCTGCCGTGCGGGAAACGAACGGCGCTCAGCGCAACGCACCACAGCTGCCGCCCTGGGCGCATTCGTACTTTTTTGGCCGGCCATCTTTCTGCCAATTTTGGAAATCGAAAAACTCGGTCATCATCACGAATCGAGCCTGATCGGCGGCATCATCGAATTGTTTGCACACGGCAACTTCTTCGTCGGCGGAATCGTGTTGTTGTTCTCCGTGATCTTTCCACTCACAAAAATTGTCATGCTGCTCGAATTGAGCCTGCTGGAATTAATGCACCGCAAACACAAGGCGGTCACCTACCGCATCATGGAGACGGCCGGCAAGTGGAGCATGATGGATGTGTTGCTGTTGGCATTTCTGGTTATGTTGGTCAAATTGGGCAGTCTCGTCGAATTTCATTTCGGCCCCGCCGTGTTTGCATTCGTCGCTTGTGTCGCCATGAGCATGCTGGCCTCCTTATCCTTTGACCCACATGAAATCTGGGAGGTCACCGATGAGTGAACAGCCAGCAAATACCAATCCACCTTCTGCTCCGAGCGAATTTCCTCAAGCAGAAATCCGCGCTGCCGCAAATACTTGGTGGCGCCGCGCCGCCACCGGACATCTGTGGTGGCTAACCGCCGCTTGTGTGATCTTGGCCGTCTATTTGATCGTCTCAGCCGTTCGCGCGCGAGGGCCGGAGATTGCGATCCATTTTCAACAAGGACACGGCATCAAACCGGGGGACCTGTTGCGACATCGCGGTATCGCCATCGGTGAGGTGACTACAGTCGAGTTAGACAAGGACCTGACCGGCATCACGGTCCGCGTCGCTATGGAACCCCGCGCCGTCGGCTTAGCCCGTGCTGGAAGCCGATTCTGGATCGTCCGGCCTCGCATCAGCTTGGGACGCGTGAGTGGTCTGGAAACGGTTGTCGGAGCCAAATACATCGGCGTCCTGCCCGGTCCCCCCGATGCAGAAAAACAAGTCGAATTCACAGGCGCCGAATCGCCGCTGATGATGCTGGACACCGAAGTCGTCGATATCACGATTCACTTTCGTCAAGGATACGGACTCTCTGTCGGCGATCCGATCAAGTACCGCGGCATCGCGGTCGGCGAAGTGACCGCTGTTGAACTCAACGAGGATCAAAACGGAGTGGATGTGGCGGTGCGACTTTTGGCCAACGCCAGCCGCTTGGCGCGCGTCGGCAGCCAATTTTGGGTCGCCCGCCCCGACATCGACCTGACCGGCATCCGCGGCTTGGAGACGGTCGTCAGCGGCCGGTATATCGCCGTGCTCCCCGGACCAAACGAGACCGAGCCACTCACACAGTTTCACGGACTGGATTCCGCCCCTCCTTCCAGCGAACGGGAGCCGGGTGGTTTAGAAATCGTCCTTTACACCCCACATCGCGGCGGCCTGCAACGCGGGGTGCCGGTGATGTATCGCGGCATTCGCATCGGACACATGATGACCGCCGGCCTCTCCAGCGATGCGACCACCGTCGAAGCCCGCGCCTATATTCAACCCGCCTATCGCGAACTGGTGCATGAAAAAACCGTCTTCTGGAATCAAACCGGCATCGATTTCCATTTCGGCGTCACCGGCGTCGACTTCAAAGCCGATTCGCTCTCCAGCGTCGCTCTCGGTGCGGTGGCGATGGCCACACCCGATTCCCCGGGCCAGCGCGTCACCACCGGGCATCGGTTTTTGTACCATGCCGAAGCCAAAGACGAATGGCTAACGTGGCAACCCAGCATCCCGGTCGGCTCCGCCCTGCTCCCCGAAGGGATGTCGCTGCCACAACCATTGCGGGCAACGTTACTCTGGCAAGTGCGGACTTTGGGAATCAAACGCGACCAAGAAAAACTAGGTTGGGTTCTGCCGCTAGCCGACAATCGTCTCATCGGTCCGACTGACCTTCTCACCCCTTCTACCGATGCCATCGAGAAACAACCCACACTAGAAGTCGCTGGCCAAAAGTTAACGATCTCCGCTGACACGACCCGCACCTACGGCGCGCTGGCGGAAATCGCAGTCGGCAAATCATTCTCAAACGCCTGGCCGGTCGACCGCCTCCGCGCTCCCACAGCTATCGAAGAATGCCTGATCGTCGGAGCGACACAAAAAGACCGCATTCCCCTCCCCGCAGCGCGACTCTCAGCAGGGGAGGGGGGCTGGAAAATCGATCCCGCGCTGCCCATCGACCCCGACTGGCACGGAGCCAGCGTCCTGGCCGTCAGCGACGGAAAACTGATTGGCGTTATAACAATCGATCAAGCCGTCGCCCAAGTCACACCACTCACCGAAGAGTTAGTCTTCAACGACCAATAAATAGCAGCTGGATGCGACGCGTAGCACTCTAAGCTATCCGTGCGAATCCGTAGCAAAAACGCATCAATCCCGCAGATGAAACAACCGCCTCAGCGCGTCCATCAGACCGTGCGGGGTGCCTTCGCGAGCTTCTTCTTTGAGTGCTTCCAGCGGCGGGTGCAGGAGTTTGTTTACCAGTCGGTTAACCCATTGCTCGACGATTTTGCGTTCGCGGTCGTCCATCTCGCCCAATCGGCCGAATAGCCAGGCGAGTTCTTCGTCGGTCACATCCCGCCATTTTTCACGCAGGTTGCGGATGATCGGTCCGGTCGCACGGTGATAGACCGCGTGCATAAACTCGTCGGTCTCTTCGTCGATGATTTTTTGCGCTGCGGCAATCTCTTTTTTCCGGACCTTGCGGTTGTTTTCGCAGGTCTCTTCCAGATCATCGATGCAATATAAAAACACATTGTCGTCGATGTCGCCCACGGACGATTCAAAATCACGCGGCGCGCCCAAGTCGAGAATGAAGACTTGTTTGTACTCGCCCTGCTTGCGAACGGCGGCAAAGCGATCGCGGGTTACGATCGGACGATCCGCACCGGTGGTGCTGACAATAATATCCGCCATCGCCATCAACCGGTCGAGTTGGTCAAACTCCACATACGTTCCGCCCCACTCATCGGCCAATTCCTGTGCGCGATCGACGCTGCGATTCACCACGACCAGTTCGCGGACCCCTTCCTCCTTGAGATACCGCAGCGTTTCAGTCGCCATTTCCCCCGCCCCGATCACCAACACCTGTTTGTCGTCGAAACGGTCGAAGATGCTTTTGCCGAAATCCCCTACAGCCACACTGGCAATCGAGATGCGTCCCTCAGCTAAGCCGGTTTCGGTGCGGATGCGTTTGCCGACCTTTAAGGCCCGCTCGAACATCGCGTTCGCCATCGGCCCCGATGCCTGATTGACACGTGCGGTGGCGTAGGCTTCGCGAACTTGGCTGACGATTTGCGGTTCCCCCACCACCATGCTGTCGACACCCGAAGCGACGGAGAACAAATGCCGCACCGCATCGGCCCCGGTCCGTTCCAGCAGGTTGTCGAAGAACTCGTCGACCGGAATGGCATGAAAATCAGCGAAGAAACCGGCCAGTTGTTGGTGAGTGGGAATATTCTCTTTGGACTCTTGAGCGGTGTAAAGTTCGACGCGGTTGCAAGTCGACAGCACGACGAATTCCGAATCCGGAAATTGGGAACGCAAATGGTCGTAGGCGCGGACCTTCTCTTCTTCCGAGATGGCGAGCTTCTCGCGCAACGTCAGATCCGACCCTTGGTGGCTACAGTAGACGACTTGCAGGTTCAACGCCGACTCCAGAATTTCATCGTAAGTGTCGGCCGCGCCGAACACGCCTTGGTTTCGCGTGAGTTTAATCGCATCATTCGTTGCAGCTAGCTATGCCAACTGTCCATATTCAAGACCTGCAGGCCCACGATCGTGAGTAGTAAAAATCCGCAGCCCCAGATCGTCATCCACGCGACCTGTTTGCCCGCCGCCGGTTTGGCGCGCAGCAGCCAGCCGAAGAGCACCGCCATCACCAACCAAACAACGCCGTAGCCAATAATCACCGGATCAAGAAACTGCACCGGCTCGGGTGTCTTTTGGGAATACAGCCCCAAACCGACACCGGTCAGCATTCCAGCGGTCAGCAGCGGAAAACTCAGCATGACACACAGACGGTTCCACCGCGCCAGCCGCGCTAAACTGGGCATGCTCAAGCCGGTCGTCTGACCATGTTTGCGTTTGAGGCGTCGGTGTTGCACCAGATACATCATGCCGATCACAAAACCGATGGTCACCCCCCCAATTCCAATGACGAGTAAGCCGGCATGCACCATCTTTAGGTTTTGTTGTGCCGCCAATAATGGTTTGGGAGCATCCCCCACCAGATACGTGGAGGCCACAACCAACAACACCACCGGCAGAATAAAGACTCCCCATGCTGATGTCTCATCTAGAAACGTAAAGACCAAGTAGAAAAGCACCATCAACCAGGCCAACACCAGCATCCAATCTTGTTGCGATCCAACCAGTGGCGGCAAATTGGTCGCCCGGCTCCGCATGAGAAGATAAATCGTATGCGCACACAAACCCGCTGCAGCGAAAAGCAAGACGAACAACCGGCTCGCTTTGCTGCGACCCCAAAGTCGTGTGGCTTCTAACACAAACGCCACGAGATAACTGGCGAGGAAACAGTAGATGCCGACATTCGTAAAATTCATAATGTCCGATATCAAAACTTTGAACCGGTTTCGTGAGGGACCTTAAACGTCGCGCCCCGTTTGTGATCGTTCTCGACTGACCAGCGACTCATTCCAAACTGCGCTCTTTAGGCGAGTTATGCCTCAAAATACACGCGAGGGAAGGTCACCGGGGGAAAACCCTGTGAAAAACGAATTGATTCTTCACATTTGTTGATTATACGATAACGCCCATGGCTGAAACAACGTGGCGCTCCGGGACAACGCGGAAAACCATCCGATAGGGAGATGTCCGCTTCCCAGCGGGATAAGGCGATGGAACACGACCTCGCGATTATATTCGCGGCAACAATCATTCTCTCATTGCTGCGATTGTTGCCCGAATTCCGCATCTGGATCACACCAGTCGTCATCCGCTGCTCTGGCGAACCACTCAAAGGGCATGAGCGGTCCGTGGAGTACTACTTTCGCACGGTACTGGATTACCGAGGAACCTTGACCGTCACCGGACGGCATACGCAGAGCGGACGGCTCAAACTGCGGTTTCGCGGAAAGATTTCCGACAACGACCGCCAACTGGTCTCCGCCTTTCTGACGGCGATCACCTATTGACCGACTTGCGACACGCGACCAAGATTTCTCGAAAACGCCGACCTAGCTCCGCCCTTCGTAGGCGAGGCCGTCAATGAACTTTCGAGCGGCGATGTAGTCGGCGCTCGGCATGCTAGAGACATGTTGCTTGAGCGTTTCTCGCATGGAGACCGTCGTCGACTTAATCTCATCGCTCGTCTTTGCCCCCATAGCGCCACCAGTTAAAGTCAGATGCTCAAAGAGATCGTCAAGTTTGGCGCGGTCTTCCTCGAAATCGGGCGATTGCAAGACTTCTGGCCAGAGAATCTTTCCGGTTACCGAATCAAAATCGTCAGGGCCGAGTCCCTGATACCGGGGACCGTTGCTGGAGCTTTCGAGGTTCGCGCGGTTCTTGGCACGCCGTTCCGCGTCCCGTTGATATCCCTCTTCCTTTTGCTGACGGTAACGGTCCTTCATCGCCCAATAGGTATCGGCCGCCTTTTTATTGTTTTCGATATTCTTCGTGCGGGCCTCTTCGCGTGTGAGCTGCGCCGCGGCGTTGTCTTTGTTTGCTTGGCCTTGGGCGCGAATCACTTGCGACATCCCCTCCCCATAGCCGCCGGCGACCGTACTGGCGCCAGAATTCCAACCCCAGCCCCCATATCCGTAGCCGCCATACCCGTAACCGCCGGGGCGATACCACCGCCTAGCCCCGCCGACCCGCACTCGATATTGGGCTTGCGCGGAGTTTTCACTCCAGAGCATGGCAACACCCGTAAAACCGGTTACGAGCAGCAAAACGAATGAGGTACTTTTCATTGGGCCTCTCCCAGAAGCGATACGGTCCGAATTCTGTTTTCGAAATCCGCTTGCGAAGTCCCAGGCGAATGGGAAAAACAGGTCTCCACAGACGCATCCCTGATCGTGAAAATCAGGAGATTGTCGTCAACTTAATTTTTCACAACACTGAAATACGTGAAAACAATACTGTAAATTGGCGCGTCGCTGAGTAGAATGAACGCACACCGTTTACGTATATATATTATGGAACTTTGGCGGCCAAGGCAATCACCTTCTTCGGAATTGGCAAGCGGAGCGAATAATGAGACGATTTTTGATGTTTAGCGTCGTAGCGATCCAATTGGCAGCCTGCAGCGTCTCGTATGCGGAAGAAGCCAGTATCTCCGACCTGTTACGCGACCTGAAATCCCCGGAACCCTCCGTGCGTGCCGCTGCTGCCATCGAACTTGGCCAACGGCCCAACGTCCCGCCGGAAGTTGTCTTGCCGCTGGCAGCTGTGCTGCGGGATAAGGACCGCACAGTCGTCGAAGAAGCCCTGATTGCCATCCAACGCATCGGCCCCGAAGCCCGCGCTGCCGTCCCCACGCTCATCAGCCTTCTCAACAAGGAAGATCCGGCCCTCAATCACGAAACCTTGCACGCCTTGGCGGCCATTGGCCCGGCCGCAGCGAAAGCAAAACCGGGAATCCAAAAATTCCTGGATAGTCCCAACAAACGCTTGAAGATTGTCGCCTCCATCGCGCTGTGGCGGATCAATCCCGAAGACACGGAACCGCTGCAAGCGATTCTCCCCGACGCCATCGCCGCATTGGGTTCGGGGGACGAACACCTATCGCGTCAAGCGGTGCGACTGTTATCAACTATGGGACCCGTCGCTGTTGCTGAACTGGTCAAAGCGGTTGAAGCGGGAGACCCCGCCGTCTGCTGGCGGGCGAGTGATGCGCTGGCCAACATCGGACCGGATGCCCAAAGTGGCGTGCCCGCTTTGGCAAAATTGGCCGCGGCAGAAGATGAGCGAGCCTGTTGGCACGCGATTCGCGCCATCGGCGAAATCGGTGTCGCTTCGCCCGTTGCTGTGGAAAGCCTGACGACGGCGCTAACCAACGAATCCCCCATGGTCCGCGCTCATGCCGCTACCGCTTTAGGGAAACTGGCCCCCGACTCCAATTCGGCAGTGCCTGCACTCATCAAGGCCTTATCCGATGACGAATTGGGTGTTCAAATTAGCGTCGCCGATGCTTTGGGAATGTTGGGACCCGACGCTGCTGACAGCTCCGACGCGTTGGTCGTCGCCGTGCAAACCGAGGAACCGGCCGTTGCCATTCACGCAGCCAATGCCCTCTCCCAAATCGGCGCACCGGCGGCACCGGCCGTTGCCAAATTATTGGCCGATGAAAACTCGCGGCAGTTGGCCGCCATGATTCTCGGCGAGATGGGCCCCGGCGCAAAACCGGCTGTTGATAACTTGATTCAAGCGATCGATGATAAAAACGAACTCGTCAAACGAGACGTAATCGTCGCCTTGGCACTCATCGGCCCCGATGCCAGCAAGGCCTCTGACAAACTCATTGCCCTGCTGGACGACCCCGATGCCGCCGCACGACCGGCCGCTGCATTTGCCTTGGGAAAAATCGGTGAAAAACGGGCGATTCCCATTTTGGAACGGACCGCCATCGTCAAAGATAACGACCGCCTCCGTCTGGCAAGCGCTCATGCACTGATCACGTTGGATCCCACAAACGACAAGTATATCCAACTCGCCGTCCCCCGCTTGACCAAAGCCCTTTCCAGCGAAATGCCCAGGGTCCGACGCGAAGTGGCTGCTGCCTTGGGACGCATCGGCGCCAAAGCGAATTCAGCGGTTCCTAAGCTGTCCGAACAACTGGCCATCGAAGAAGACGAAATGGTCCGCGATCAACTGTTGGTCACCTTGGCCGAACTCGGCCCGGCGGCTGGTCAGGCCGTCCCCACCATTGTCGGCCTACTGAACGATGACAATGCCGCCAATCGATATACCGCTGCATTTGCCCTGGGTAAAATCGGCCCCGAAGCAAAAGAAGCTATTCCAGAATTACGAAAAAACCTCCGGGAATCCGACCGCTTTCTGCGGTTGGTTAGCGCCTGGGCCTTGGTACAAATCTCGCCGGACGACTCCGATATTGGACGTGAGGCTGCCCCCATTCTGCGGACCGGCCTGGATCATGCCGACGCGCAGGTCCGCGTGCAGGTCATCAATGCCCTAGCAGAAACCGGGAGAACCGATCCGTTGGTCCTGCGGGCCTTGCGTAAAGCGGCCAAAAGTGACAATGAAGACGTCCGCAATGCCGCTCAAGACGCTCTTAAAAAACTTGAACCCCAAAAATAGCGCCGGCATCCGCCGCGTTCCTACCGAATTCGTTTCCGCCTCCGGTTCTGCTGGGGGCGGACTCTTTATCTTTCCCCCCATCGTGCCCCGCCACGTTCCACACAAGCCGAATTGTTGACACTATGACGACGTCTATCCAGTTCCCCGGTGAAGAACAATCCAACGAAAACCGCGCGACGGTCGACGCCTATCAACCGGCCGCACTCAAAACTTTCACCCCCAGCCAAGCCGTGCTCGCCAAATCGGCCGGATGTTTTCACTGGACCCCCGAAGGCCGACGGCTTTACGATTACTCCTCCGGTGTGCTCGTCTCCAACCTGGGACACAACCCGTTGCGTTGGCAACAAAGTTTCGCCCGGCATCTCGGCTGGACTCCCGAACAGCTCACCGCTCCCACGGCTGACGCTGACCAACCCGATACCTTCTTCGAAGCGCTGCCGCTGACCGCCTACAACGCGCTGACCCCCGTCGAAGCGGCCGCTGCTCAGCGGCTTGTTGCCAATGCTCACAATCGCCCCGGCGGAGAGCGGATCAATGCCGTCATGTGGGCCGCCTCGGGGTCGGAAGCCATTCAAAAAGCGATCTGGGCCTGCCTGCACCGAGATGAAAACCGCGATCTGATTATCGCCACCCGCTACGGCTTCCACGGCAAAAAAGGATTGGCCGGAGCGGTAACCGGTTGCGAATCCGACGCCGACCGCGATCCCCGTGTGAAGTTCATAAGCTTTCCCATGCACGAAATCGACGACGTCAGCAAATATGGCGACGATATCGAACTCGACACCTACCGCGATGAGCTGGAAGCGCTCTGGAATGAATACGGCACACGGCTAAATTGCCTAGTCACCGAGCCTTACTTGGGAGGCGGCGGCAGCTACCATCCCCCCGCGGCCTATCACCATCTGTTGGAAGAATTCTGCCGCGCGCATGATATTCTGTTGATCTTCGACGAAGTCCAAGCTAACTTCGGCCGCACCAAGTGCATGTATGCCTTCGAAGCCTACGGCATCGAGCCGGATCTGGTCGCCCTGGGCAAGGGACTGGGCAACGGCATCCCGGTCGCCGCTGTCGTCGGCCGCCGGGATGTGATGGACAGCTTGCACTACGGCGAAGCCTCCGACACTTGGAGCGCCAACCCACTTTCCTGCGCAGCTGTACTGGCGACGCTGGATGAATTTGAAAACGCCGGCGTCTTGGAACATGCCGGTGGAATCTCCAAAATCATGTTCGCCGAACTCGCCAAACTCAAAGAGACTCCCGTGATCGCCAAAGTCCGCGGCGAAGGGATGGTCTTCGGCATCGAATGCGCTGCTGTCGGAGAGTTATCCGCCGAGCAAGTCGCCAACGCCATCGTCGAAGCCGCCTATGTAGGAAACGGCGGAGACGGCATCCACCTGTTAGGCCCACTCGCCGGCAAAGTCATCCGCATTAGCCCGCCACTGACCATCAGCGAAGCCGAAGCAACAACATCGCTGCGGCTGTTGCAAGACATCTGCGCCCAAGTCGCCAGTGGCACCCAGATGGGCATCACGAAAATCGCGAAGCGATTCAACGAATTGAGGTTGGAGCACTAAGGGCATTCAGTTTTGTCCGGCGGTTACCAGTTGTAGGCCATGTTGCAACGGCTACGTCACGCCTTCAACTCAGTAAGATGTTGGCAGTGAATCTGAATCTCGCCGAAATAATCCAAGCCTACGAAAACGAAAATGTCGCCATCTTTGGACGGTACCTTGGTGTCGATTTGAATCGTGTCACAGCGTGCGAGATACGCATCTTCGCCGATGGCGTCATTGTTGATTGAGGCGATAAATCGAGAGACTGAATGATCGTTAAAGACTCCGCCAAATCGCAGAGTAACGGTAGGTGGTTCAGAGTAGATGATTGGGCAGAGTTTAAAAACGAGAGACGCTTCGCGTCGCGGGCCGGACGTCGCTGTGACAAGGCCAGCGTCGTGGTATTTGTACTGGATTGCGATCATGGATAACCAAGCGTAACCACCAGGATTTAAATCGTAGGTCGATTATCAGCCGCCGCCATCCGCAATTCAAGCCCACCCCGCAGCCACCTAATTCAGCGAAACGCGGCGACGTACCGTGACGCCGTATTCCAATTCACCGGCGGGAGAATCGTCGTCAGCTTCGCCGTAGGACTTGATCGGAATTACCGGAAGATTGAGGACCGGTTCGTCCCCTTCAGGAACGTCGATCACGACCCAATCGATATCATCGATGTCGAACTCCCGCTCTTTGATCACGTCACCATCGGCATCGCAGACGGTCACTAGAACCTTATCGATCACGCCATCTTCGTGGATGTAGGAAAGATCGATCGTGTCAAACGGATTCGTACAAGTGATCTCCAACACGCCGTTGCAAAGTTCCACGTCAGCGGCCATTAAACGCGGGTCGTCCAGGCAATCAAACCGGATCTTTTGGTCCATGGTGGATGACATCATTTCTCTCAACCTTTGGAATAGGAGGATAATGTAGTAGTAGGTCGTTGAAAGTCAGGAACAAGCATCGCTCTATTAGGAAATGCCCAACGGCCTGATCGAAAGGCCACAAAAATCACGAAATCCTCAAAAAACGCGATTTTCGAACCGAATAGCGGCAAACCCAGAAATAGATTTGCGTCGCAAGTTGTTTCCGGGTAGTGTGTTAAGGGCAATCTCCCGCCAAAGGAAATACGTCCATGAGCAACAATCTCTCAGCCGATGATTCCGTCGTGGGATGGATCGAAGGGCTAAAGCAAAAAGACGAACATTCCGCGCAACAACTTTGGGAGCGATACTTCTCGCGTTTGACCGCCTTGGCCGGCAGCAAACTTCCCGGAAATATTCGCCGTGACTTCGACGAAGAAGACGTGGCGCTCAGCGCGTTTCACAGCATGTGCCGTGGTGTGCGGCAGGATCGGTTTCCCGATCTCAAGGACCGCGACAACTTATGGTCCTTGCTAGTCGTGATCACCGCCCGCAAGGTGTCCCATCAATTGCGGGAACGGTCGGCAAAAAAACGGGGTGAGGGCGCGACCCGCGGCGAGTCGATCTTCGAGGTCGACGTCAATGCGATGATGGCGGGGATCGATCGTGTGATCGGCAATACCCCCACGCCGGACTTCGCTTTACAGGTCTCTGAAGAATCCGAGCGACTGATGGGAATGCTGCCTGATGATTCGTTTCGCGAAGTCGCACGGTTGAAATTCGAAGGCTATTCCAACGAAGAAATCGCGCAACTCAGCGGGCAGAGCCTACGCACTGTCGTTAGGCGGATGAGTTTGATCCGCAAACTGTGGAACAGTGAATTTGAAAGTGAAATGCCGGCCGAATGACCGAACCTTTGTCACAAACCGGACTCAGCCTCGAACACGAGTTGCAACTCGATACGCTGTGCGTTCAATTCGAGAAAGCCTGGCGACACGGTCACACCACGGCGATCGAAGAGTACTTGGAACAGTCCGCTGCGGTCCTCCACCCCGCATTGCTCAAGGAACTGTTGCTGATCGAACTGGATCGACTACGGCAAAAAGGCATTGCCACCGACCCGGGTGATTATCATCGACGTTTCCCCCATTGGGCTAGCATTGTCGACGCCGTGTTCCAAGAAGTCTCGGCGACAGAAAACCCATCGGGCGCAAGCGTTGCACACACCGAATACGAAATCATTTCCCAACTCGGCGCCAGTCGCGAGGGCTTGAGTTATCGCGCCATCCGTTCCGGCGACGGCAGCGAAGTCGACATTGTCGTTTTGAATCAGCTCGAACCGACCGAAGCGGACCGCGTCAAAAAACGCGTGCGGCTGGCGCGGCAATTGTCGCATCCCTCGGTAGCGCGCGTGCTCGAATTGAACTTGGATGGCGACGAACTCTCCGTAGTTCTCGAACCGGCAGCTCAACAACGACTCTCCGACGTGGACCTGCCATCGACCAATGGCGATTCGCACCAATTGATCGACTATAGCTGTCAAATCGCCTCGGCTATTTCAGCCGCCCATCGCCTGGGGTTGGCACACGGCGGTTTGACGCCCGCGTCGATTCGCGTTCGCTCCGACGGCAATCTTCAAATCGATTTTGTCCGCCCCTCGTCACCGGGCGATTCAGCCAACGATGAGACGGTGGACACACAAGCACTCACCAAGGAGGTAAGCCCTCTAGCAGAAGCTGACATTGCCGACGATGTCTACAGTCTTTCCGCCATGCTGGTCTGGTTATTCACCGGCGAGCAAGACCAGCCTATCGAACAGGTGGAGAATTTTCGCGAGAAATTACTGCAATGGATTCCAAAGTCCGCGCAGTCCGAAACTCTGATCGACGGATTATGCAAAGCGGTCGAACATGCATTGAATTCCGATCGCAGCGAGCGCGGAACCGCATTGGACATTTGCCAACAATTGGAACTGGTGGCTCGCGCCGCCGGCATTGCCTGGCCGGTGGAACAAGGCGAGAAGCCAACGTTCCTCGACGGTTCCGCTGGATTGTCTCCACAACAGCAGGCAGATGAAACGCTAGATGACAATCGACTCTCAACAGGTCGTGCTGAAAAACATCCCGCACAAATTGGCCGGTTCCGCATCGCGCGAAAAATCGGCGCCGGCGGGATGGGCGATGTGTTTGAAGCGGAAGATTCGTCCGACGGAACGCGCGTGGCAATCAAACTCCTCAGCCAACGTATCCTCGATCATCCAGATGCCATTCGCCGATTCTATAAAGAAGGACGATTGCTCGGCGAAATCAACAGCCCCTACGTCACGAACCTCGTTGAGGTGAACGAAGACGCTGGCCAACATTACATTGCCATGGAATTTGTGTCCGGCACGGATCTGCGGCAACTGATTCGCTATCGTGCTCCGCTGGAAGAACGCGTCGCGCTCTCGCTGATCGCCGATGCCGCTCGCGGACTGGTCGGCGCCCACGAACTGGGCATGATTCATCGCGACATCAAACCGGCTAACATCTTATTGGCTTTCGATGGCGGCAATGAACATTTCGATGCCAGTTTGTTAAATCCGACTCCGCAGACGGTCAAGCAACTACGCGTCAAGCTCTCCGACTTTGGTTTGGCGCGGCAGATCGACCAAAGCGAATCGATGCGGATGACTCAAACCGGCGCGCTGCTGGGCACGCCGTCTTATATGTCGCCCGAACAATTCGCCAATCTCGGCGATGTGGGCCAGGCGACCGACATCTATGCGCTGGGCATCACGCTGTTTGAAATGCTGGCCGGTAAACCCCCGTTCGAAGCGGGGGATGCTGCCAGTTTGATGAACATGCACTGCAACGAACCCGCCCCGCCACTGCAACGATTCAACCCCGATGCCAGCGAAGCCACCTGCGCGATCATCAGTCGCGCGCTGGCTAAAAAGCCGCAAGACCGTTATGCCGATGCTGCGCAGTTTCTGCACGAGGTCGACCGCCTTCTGCGGGGTGACGCAACCGCGATTGAAGTCCATCCGCACCTTCCGCCGCACGACCCGAAAAAAATCTTCGAAGAAGTCTTCGAATGGGACCTGAAAGGATCCGCCGAGGACCTGTGGCCCTACGTTTCCAACACCGATCGCATCAACTGCGCCGTCGGCGTGCCGTCGGTCGTTTATCAAACCGCGCGGGACGAGCGAGGACGACTCCGCAAGTACGGCGAATTTCGCATGGCCGGACTTCAAATCGGTTGGGAGGAACATCCGTTTGAATGGGTCGAGGGACAACGACTGGGCATTCTCCGCGAATTCAGCAAAGGTCCTTTTGAGTGGTTTTTGAGTATCGTGGAACTGATTCCACTGGCCTCGGGCGGCACGAAACTGCGGCACACCGTACGGATCAATCCGCGGGGTTTGGTCGGCCGACTGGTGGCCACCATGGAGGTGACCGTCAAAGGCAAGCGGGCTTTAGATCGTGTCTACAGTCGCATCGATCAATCCGTCACCGGCCAATTGAGCCATTCGCCCACCACAGATCCATTTATCGAACCGCAGCGACTCACCAAGTCAGGCTCACAACGTCTGGAGATCCGCCTGGATGCCCTGGCTCAACATGGCATCGACCCTGAGACGATCGAGCACCTCACGGAATTTCTCCGCGACGCCCCCGCCCAAGAACTCGGACGGATTCGACCACTCGCTGTGGCTCGCAACTTCGGATTAGACGACCAGCAATTCGTCGTCAGTTGCCTGTATGCCGCACGGGAAGGGTTGTTGAATATTGGTTGGGACATCCTTTGTCCTACTTGCCGGATCTCCGCACGCGTCACCGACACACTCAAAGAGATCCAGCAGCACGAGCGCTGCGAGGTCTGTGATCTCGATTTTGAAGTCGACATGGCCAACTCATTGGAGTTGATCTTCCGCGCACATCCGGAAATCCGTGCGGCCGACGTGGGGACGTATTGCATCGGCGGCCCGGAACATTCACCGCACGTTGTCGTACAAATCCGTTTGGCGGCAGGCGAACGCGCGGAGTTGTCACCGGTTTTATCCGAAGGGGAGTACGTCCTGCGCAGCGCGCAACTCGATTCGGTGCATCGCTTGCGCGTCCTTCCGCTGAAAGGACCCACCCACGGAGAAATTGGCTTATCCCCTGAAGTGATCGGCCCCTCCTCGCATCATCTGCGCGCGGGACGCATCGTGCTGGCCATCACCAACGACTATGACCAGGAGATCGTCGTTCGCTTAGAACGCCGCATCCCGCTACAGGACGTTTTCACCGCCGCTCAGGCAGCGGCGCTCCCCGCGTTCCGCGATCTGTTTCCGGAAGAATCATTCCAATCGGGCCGGTTGTTGAACGTCGCGACAGTGACCCTTTTAGCAATCGACTTAGCCGACGTGGACCGCCTGTTCGACGAACTGGGTGATGCGGAAGTCTATACACGGGTCGAGCGCTTTCAACAACTGGTCGATCACAACGTCCGTCTACACTCTGGCGCTCTCGTACATTCGCTCGGCACCGGAGCACTGTGTGCATTCGACGCGCCGCAAGATGCGATTTCTGCCGTGTTGAGCCTCGATAAAGACCTCAGGCGCCCGACAAACCGTAACCTGCAACTGCAAGCCGGCATTCACCGTGGAACGGTGTTGGCAACTTCCGACGCAGGACGGTTGGGATACTTCGGAGCAACCACCCGCATTGCCGAAGCGCTCGTTCGAAAGGCACAGCCGGGTGAAGTATTACTCACTGAAACAATCGCCGCCGACCCGCTAGTGGCTGCGTTGCTTGAGCAATCTCACCTTGTGAGCGAAATCTGTGACCTGCCATTGCCCACTGATCAGGGGCATCGCTGCCGTAGGATACGCTTGGGCTGACGGCTATCTCAATTCCCGATTCCGAGTGCACGGTCCAACTCCCGACATACGCCTAGGTAATTCCCCCACAAATCCCGCAAAATCGACAAAGTCGACAAAAGCACCCCATGCTACCCAGCCGGCACGGCCGATACCTGAGAAGTCAGGAAATGCATCACAAATCTACGGCAGAGATTCTATCTGCTCAACATGGCATGGGGCGTGAATATGAAATTGGTAGTTCCTCACACGCGCAAATCGGCGTGCATCAGAAACATTGTCTTGATCACGGCCGTCATCCTCTGCGGTAGAGCGGCGATTGCCGGGGACGCTGATTATGGAACTAAATCACCGGCGCTTACGTTTGGAGCGCGTTCATACGGAGCAACAGACGAGACCCTGTCAAAAGTCAATGCATCCTCGACCACAAGGGCTGAATTCTTTCGCACAGAGAGCGATGCGAATTCCATACAAACCGTCTCGCATGAAGTCGGTTGCGACACCTGCGACCCCGACCAACCGTGCGAATGCGGCTCTGCGTGGTACGAAAACCTGTCAATATTCGGCGGGCTGGATGGATCGAAACAGCCACAAGATTTCGGGGTGAACGCCCAGTTCGGCGGCCGCTTCCACGTCAACTTGGGACTTCCGTTGTGGGAAGAACAAGGACTCGGTGTGCAAATCGGGACAGCGCTAAACTACACGGACAACGCCGTGCAAGTCTTCGAACGCCTCGACGGCACGAAAGATCGATTTCAAAACTACACGACGGTCGGATTGTTTCAACGAATCGATTCGGGATTCATGTGGGCCATCGGATATGACTTTCTGTACGAAGATTACTACGACGATTTCAATTTGGGACAATGGCGCGGCGACGTCGGGTACACCTGGGACGATGAGAATGAATTCGGGACTTGGTTCACCATCTCCAATCAAAAAGATAGCGGTCACTACCTCAACATTCCGTTAACGCTCGATCCGATTACCCAAGGCAACCTGTATTGGCGGCGCACTTGGGAAAATGACGCGCAGACGACCTTTTGGTTGGGTATCGCCGAAGGTCATGGCGAAGTCAATCTCGCGTTGGGCGATCTGCGACCCGTAAATGAACGGTTGGTGTTCGGAGCAGATGTATTCGTGCCGCTCAGCCCCTATTTAGCGTTGTTCGGTCAAGCGAACTTCATCACACCGGCTGATTCAGGAACCGTCGACGCGTTTTTGGGAATCGCCTTCTATCCCGGCGGTTCACACGGCGCCCGCAACCGCCGCTTCGCTCCGCGACTTCCCGTCGCCAACAACACAACGTTTGCGACGGACCTGTCTCGGTAACGGTTGAACTTATACGATCAGTCCCAGTCAAGGTTGCCGTCCGACACGGCGTTTTCAGGGGCAGCCAAAATATTGTCGCCAACGGCGCCCCCTACGGTATTGTTCCGTACGAGATTGTTTTTGCCACCACGAATGCGGATGGCTTGTTGCATGCTCGGTTGTTCACGGCGATCAATAACGTGATTGCCCGTCACGCGGCAACGGGTGCAGTTTTCCAACTCAATGCCCCGATGCCGCGGATCGACGATGTTGCAGTCGCTCACCGCAAAGTCACGGCAATCGACGAGCGTCACCGCAGCGCCTGCCTCTGGAGATCCACTGCTCAAACCGTGTGTCACCAACCCCGACAGCACGCCGTTGTCGCACTCTTCCACACGAATGCCATCGCGGGGCGGGTCATTGGGCAAACCTTGCCAAGCAACTGTATTGCCCGACATCGACAGGCCCGAACAATGTTTCGCAAACAGCGACAAATCGGGCGCCCCATAAATCGTGTTGCCTGTGATGGCGACACGTTGCGCCGAGATCAGTTCGATGCCGCGCGTCTGGCTGCCCAGGATATTGCCGATGATCGTCAACAGCCGCGCACCATACGGAGCATGCTGACCGGAACCATGAATGCGAATGTTCGCGCCGCCCGGTTGCACGGTCGCTTGAATCGTATTGCTGGCAATTGTGACTTCGCTAATCACGCCGTCGGGCGCTTCGAACCAAATCTCCGCACCGGTCGGTTCGCCGTTCGGCGACTCGTCGACGCCGGGATGATTGTTGTATTCGATATCGTTGCCGGTGATTTGTAGATTGTGCACGTCGCCATCAAGCGACTTGATCCCGGCACGTTTGTTGTAGCTGATGTGATTTCCCGTGACGTTGATCTGATGCAGATTGCAACGATCGAGAAACAGCCCGTATTCGGCATTGTCATAAATATGTGAATCGCACAGCAAAAAGTTGCGATTCCGTTCGACCAAATGCACCCCGTATTTGCAATTCCGCACGAGCACCTTCGAAACGGTCATTTGCATCGTTTTGCGCAACTGGATACCAATCGCCTCGGGATGTTCGCCGAGAATTTCGATTCCGCTCACAATCGGAAACCGCTCATTTTCCCAAGTGTGCGGTTGGACGGTATCCGGCTGTGCGGTCCCGCGATGATCCCCTAAGACTTGAATGGCCGGCCCTGGTCCCGCCATGACGATCCGCGCGGTCCCGCCATCACCGAGAATTGCGGTATACCCTTGTTTCGTGAGGTCAAACACTAGAGGCTTTGTGATGCGATAGGTTCCCTTGCTCAGCTTGAGCACGCCCCTCCCTTCTTCGATGGCGTGCTTCAGGGCATCGGTATCGTCAGTCACTCCGTCGGCAGCGGCGCCGAAATTGTAGGCGTAAGGCATGGTTCTTCGTTTCGCAGTTGGAGAAATTCAATGTTGATTGTCTCCCTCAATACTACTGGAATTGCGGCAAAATCAAAATCGACCTGCGCTGAAGTTGGCTCCCCCCAACTTGACCCTCGCCGGGCACCCGATACACTCAAGCCAACGGAATGACCCGATACGGAACCGCCACGGACTGAAAGGCCCGACCAGTGAGTGATACACAATTTGTTGATGCCGCCGTCCGGGCTGCGCGATTGGCCGGGGCTGTTTTGCAGGAGTGGGCCGACAAATTCACGGTCAAGCACAAATCTCACGCCGCCGACTTGGTGACTGAAGCAGATTTGGCTGCGCAAAACGTGATTTACGACGCGCTACACGGACAATTCGCCGATCACGGCTTTCTGGGCGAAGAAGGTTTGCAACACGACGGCGGGACCTCCCAATATCGCTGGGTCATCGATCCGCTAGATGGCACCTCCAACTACGTGCACGGTTATCCCGCCTATGCGGTTTCCATTGGATTAGAACACCAAGACGAACTGGTCGCTGGTGTGATTTTTGATCCGAATCAGGACGAAATGTTCACCGCCGCAAAAGGGCAGGGGGCAGCCCTAAACGGCAAGCCGCTGCAAGTCAGCGACGCCGATCAACTGTCCCAATCCATGTTGGTGGCAAGTTTTCCCCCTGGTGTGAAGCGAGACGGACCAGAGATCGCTCGGTTTTTGAACGTTTTACCGCAGGCGCAAACCATCCATCGCACGGGATCAGCGGCCCTCAACCTGGCCTACATCGCCGCAGGGCGGATGGAGGGATATTGGTCAACCAGTTTGAAGCCGTGGGACATGGCAGCCGGGGTACTGATTGTCCGAGAGGCAGGGGGACAAGTCACCGCCTGCAACGGTCAACCTTGGGTGTTGGAAGATGCCGACCTGCTGGTAACGAATGGCACGGCAATTCATGCGGAATTGATTGAATTGCTAACGTGATGCGGAATTCGGTCGTGTTATCAATTTGGTGCTTTCCCCACCCCAATTTGAGGGGTAGAATGAGGGAAAAGATATTGATCATGCACGTGGCGCAGGTGCGTCTGGGTGCAGTTTAAGTCTGATACTTAAGGTCTTGCCGGTTTTCCGACACCATTTGGCGCGAGAGTGCAGTCTGGGTCAACACCCATTAGTGTCGATCACCGCCAAGAACGCTCTGTCGGAATGACAATTTTCCCCGGCAGGCACAAGTTTCGTTGAAAAAACGGAGTTTTCTCAATGAACGGCTGAAAGTCAATTTCCACCGCATTTTCGATAGCATTTCTATTCTGGGTCCCCGTCCGAATTCGCTTTCAATAAGAAAAGTCTCGTGGTCAACGCTACTGCGCATCGTCGCTGGAGAATTGGACCGATTCGTTTCCTTCGAATGCGGATGCTTTGCGCGCTTGGTCTGGCACTCTTCTGGGGATTCACGTCGCAGTCATTGAGCGCACAGCCACCAACCGATGGAAACAAGACGGCCCCCACAGCCACACAGCCCCAGACACGCTCCTCCTCGACTGCCCCCAACGAATCGTCTCGTACGATCATTTATTGGATCGACGAAACAGGAAAACGAATTCCTGTGCTACGGGGCGAACCGGGTGAGACCTTGGAACAGGCGCTCGACCGATTAAAAACAGACGAAACCGCGTCGAAACCTCCAGCTCCACAAACGGCGACGATCACTCGCATTGACCTTTCCGGAAAAGTCATCGGCGAGCGCGCCGAGTTGACCGCCGATTTCACGGTAGAAGTCTTGTCCGAAGATGCATTTGTGCCGATTCCGCTACGGATCCCCGAAGCGACCATTACCGGCGACGCGAAACATACAGGGCCCGGCAAATCGATCCCCGGCGGGATAGATGGCAAGGATGGTTACACATGGTGGTTGCGTGGCATAGGCGAACATCATCTGCAGCTCAACCTCAGTGTGCCTATCGAAGCCCGCTCTCCCAAGTTGCGGCTCAAAATTACGTTGCCACCGACAGCGGTCAGCAAATTCACATTGCAAGTCCCACAGCCACAGGTCTCGGCGACGGCTCAAAACAAGGATTCACGTTCGCAGCCGGTGATTTCAAAGATCGACGGATCGCAAATCGTCGTGCTTGGATTGGGAACAGCATTTGAATTGAGTTGGCAATCCACCAGCGTTGCCGAGCCGGGTAACTCGGTGCTTGAAGTTGAAAATACGATATCCGTCGATGTCGACAACGAGGCGGTTTTTGTCAAAGCGCAACAACGTCTCAATGCCATCGTTGGCACGGCAACGTTCAATGTTGTACGAGTCGATTTGCCAAAAAATGCCAAGTTACAAAGTTTGCACGGTTTGGATGTCGTCGGACATGCGGCCGATCCCGCTGCGCCGCAAACAATCATTATTCAACTTGCCAAACCGACACTCGGCCCAGTGGTATTGAATTGGCTCGTGGAATTGGACCATCCACAAGGTGTGACATCGCTGTTGGTGGAAGGTTTCAACGTGCACGAAGCGGTCCGTCAAAGCGGACTGATTGGAATGCGTAGCGATGCCGACCATCGTCTGGACATCGACGCCGATGCATCAAAATTCGTCAGACGCGTCGACGTCGCCTCGGTCAAAAATTACTTCGACTTCGAAGCAGCTCCCGATTCGGCTTTTCGCTTTAGCAAACAGCCGTTTCGATTGGTTACAAAAATTCGCAAGGTCGAACCGCAATTGACGGTCACACCGCAAGTCTTGCTTTCCTGCTCGGGTAGCGCGATCGACTTTGAGGGCACATTTCAATTTCGAGTCACCGGCGGCGAAATTGAAACAGTGGATATCAATTGGCCCGACTGGCAAAGAAATGGTTGGACGCTACAACCCTTTGAACCACAAGGCGAGATCGTGGAACGGTCCGAAGAGGGAAACCGTATCACGTTTCGATTGAAAAAGCGGACCGGTTCGGCGTTCACCGTCCAACTCAAAGCCCAACGGGCGATTTCCGACGAGAAGGAACCGCTCGATTTCGATTTACCCGCCGCCGAGGCCTCACGGCACCAAACGGCTGTTGTGATTGTCGCTATGAACGACAATGTGCAAATGCAGTTCGAACCCGAGGGAGGGGAAACTGTCGCACGTCTACTTTTAGAACCGCTGCCCGTTGCCTTGCGGCTTCCAGAAACGGTCCGTGATCGCCGTCATATTATTTATGAACTGGAATCGATCTCGCGACGATTTACCGGACGGTTATCGACTCACAAGAAGCTTGTGCAGACCAGCACGATTGTCAAGTTGATTCCCACAGCACCGCAAATGACCGTGCGACAGACCATCTCTTACACGGTCGCATGGGGCCGACAAGCCACGGTTTCACTGCTGGTCCCCAATTCCCTCAAAGGTCGCGTGCGGTTTACTTCAGATAGCGACGACGAATTACTGCCCACCCCGTCACAAGCCTCGTCGCTACCCGATTACCACCAAATCAATCTTCCGCTCAAAGCGCCCGGCACGCGGCGATTTCATGTGATTGCTGAATTTAATATCGACGACGTTGCCGTCGGGGAGCCAAGCGGCGAAGCAACAGTCACGCTGCCGTTCATCAAATCGCTCGACGGCGCATTCGCCTCAACCACAATCGAGACCGAACAATCGGCCAAAGTCCAAGTGCAATTTGAGCAGGAAGGCTGGCGACAGCAAACCGACGCAGCCGGGAATTCTACCTGGAGAACCAACCGCGACGTTATATCGATCCCGGTCACAATTCGCCGCATTGGCGGGCCGCTGGATCAACCGGGCATTGTGATCACAAAAGCATTAGCGCGCACAGAGATCGATGCCACTGGCACCGCTGAAACGCAATTGGTCTATGAGCTACAGCAGACCCCCGACCGGATTGAAATCACATTGCCGACTGGGCAAACACTCGTTGAAGTCCTCTGGAACGGCAATAAACTACAGCGCGAGTCGGTCGAATCAAGTTCCGAAGCACTGGATCGTTACGGATACAAAATCCAGCCGACCACTGACCGTGATGGGCGACGGTTATTGATTCGCTACCGGGCTTTGACCAGCCAACCGTTGGCATTCACTGGATCGTATCGGCTGTCCATTCCCCGCATCACTGGTGAGGTGTGGGCAGGGCAATCTGTCTGGGATGTCCAATTGCCTCGCAACCAAATCCTGTTCATTGATCCCGCTGGATTCACATCACAAAACCAGTGGACCCGCGGTGCGCTGGGTGGACTGCTGTGGCAGCGAAGACCGCAACAAACTCCGGCGGAATTGCGGCAATGGCTCAACTTCGCCGAACCAACCGATGCCCCGTCTCCTTCGGGCGGAGGACACCGTTATCAGTTCGCGCGGTTGGCGCCGCTACGGCAGTTGAGTGTGCAGACCATCAGTTGGCCCATGCTAATCGGCATCGGGTCCGGCCTTTCGCTGATTCTGGGTTTGATGTTTCAATATGTTCCCGCCACTAGAAACGTGTTGGCCTTACTCCTCATTGGCTGTGCCTTGGCGGTGGTGGGAATCTGGTATATGACGCCCGTGATCCTATTGTTGCAGGCCTCGGTCTTGGGAATGGTCTTGGCATTCATCAGCGCCATGATTCAAGCCTCCATCCGTCGTCGTCGCTCAACAGTGGTCACAATGTCCTCGGGAAGCGGTATCGGCTCGATGGCGGGATCCTCATTCGAGCAGGATGTGATCGGCACCGCCGGGTCCCAAACGCTGGTTCGCCCTCCCTCGGCGGCAGGCAGTTCTCCCGGCCAATCGATTCCCTCCTCGACGATTTCAGGAGCATCCGAATGACAACGCTGCGCTATTCTGGCGTTGTCCACAGCTTGCTCGGCCTGGGAATGCTGTTGCTCGCCTGTGGTTGGGAAAACAGCTCGCTCCTGTTCGGCCAAGAGAGCGAAGCTGCGGTTCCGAACATTCAATGGAATTTAGTCCCGCTAAATAAACGCAGCGTCTGGCCGCCAGGCGACTGGCAACCCATTCGACGAGATCGGCTCAAGCAACAACACACCAAGGACGGCAAACCAGCTGCTCAGGTGCCGCGCGAATTCCCAATTCGCCACGCGGTTTATTCCGCCAAGCTCACGTCAGAAAACGCCCTGGATGGCGGACTCGTATTGAAGGTCGATCAACCGCAAGACGGCCCGGCAATGATCCCCTTGGATCCTCTTTCGCTGCCGGTGCATGATCTGACTTGGCCCAACGGGGAAGCAGTCTGGGGTTCAACGCCGCAGGGACAGCTAGTTGTGAAGTCCCACTCCGATCAGAAAACGTTGACGGGGCGTTGGAAACTCCGCGGCGAGAAACGCCCTGGGGGGTTCTTGTTCGACGTGCAGGTTGCTCAGGCAGCCGCATCGCAGCTTATGTTGACAGTGCCGGAAACCTACGACGTCCAGTGTGAAACCGCCGTCGTCGATGCACCGGTTGCCGCCGATGTGCCTGGCTGGCGGAAATGGAGAATTGAACTCGGCCGCCAGACGCGCTGCCGAGTGGTACTGTATGAGACAGAGCCGGACGAGAAGCCTGCGCCGCTGATTGTGCTAAGCGACAACCGCGTCAAATACACATCGGCTCCCGAACAATTCCGAATTCAAAACCGGATGCAGCTCGACATTCTGAAAGCTCCGCTGTCCGATTTAGAGTTTGTCACTGATTCCGACGTGCAGATTCACGCCGTCTTGGCCGGGGCTGCCGCATTGCCGATGGAGCAGCACATCACCGAGGGCCGCCGGACGGTGCGTGTGCATTTCGACCCTCCGATCTCCGGTCCCGGGCACGTGCTACAACTGCAAGCGACAGCCCCGCTCACTACGGAACGCCAAATTCAATTGCCGCGAATTTTGGTTCCCGGGGCCGTAGTCGGCGGTGGGCGGATTGACGTCATCGTCCCCGCTCCCTTTGAGCTTCAAAAAATCACCACCCCTCCCAGGTATCGGCAAGAAGATGCTTCGAGCGGCGGAAACGCAGTCGCCTTTCATTACTATGGAGCTGCGGGCAACGTAACGGCGGTCTTCGGTTGGCCCCGCGCTGAAGTCAGCTGCCGCATATTCAGCCACCTGCGATCCACGCGCGACCAATGGGAAGCGCAAACGCAAATGCAGTGGCAATGCCAGTCGGGACAGCGGTTTACTTTGCAATGTGAGTTTCCTTCAGAGTGGGACATCACCGTTGTCTCACTGCAAAACAGTTCTGGAAGATTCGTCACGGCCGAGGATTGGACCATCGTCCCCGGCGCGCGTGATACGCGGACTTTGGTCGTCAAATTGAGCGAATCCTTATCCGCCACCAACCCGGTGACCATGGAATTCATCGCAATGCGACCGATGACCGCACACCATGAACCCTTGGCAATTCCGGCCCCCGTTCCGTTGAATACCGAAGACGTGGAAACATTGGTTTCGGTTGCCGAAACCTCTAGCGTTCAACCCATGCTCCAACCCGGCACAACGTTTTCGCCAATGTCGCGGCCCCGCGTTTCCCCAGCCTGGCAACAGTTTTCTCTGTGGGAGACGGCCAAACAGACCGACCGATCCTCACAAGTCTTCCTCTCAACCGCCGCACGTCCCCAGGGACAATTCCTCTTCCAGTCGGACCAAACTCCACTCAATATCGCCGCCAAGGTGCAGATGGAATTGTTCGAAGACCGTGCCCAGGAAGACCTGAAGATCATCGGCCGCGCTACTGGCCCCGCAGTCTCTCAAGTCCTCGTTTTCGTCAACGAGCCGGGACCAAAAATCTCCTGGGAGTTGCCCGAAGACAAGGAAACAAAAGTCACGCCCCGCAGACTCACCACTTCGCGGCAGCTTGCCCTAGGCCTGCCCCGTTTCGGCGAGTTGTGGGAAATTGAATTCACACCCCCGACAGTATCATTTACGCTGGTCGGTAGCCGATCGCGGGCTTTCTCCGCCTCGGGACAGGCCCCATTAGTTTCAGTACCGCGTGCTGAGAGTTTTCAAGGGACAGTGGAAGTCGAGTCCCCTCCGGAAATTCAGCCGCGGTTCATCCCCCAGGACTTAGTCGAACTGCAAGAAGTCGACGCATCTCCCGGCAACAATCCATCCGCCGCAAAAGTGCAGCGTTGGAGCTATCGTGCGGTGGATGCCAGACTGCGTATTGAAACACAAGTTCGCTCCAGCGGATCGCCGGCTGCCGCCATCTCCTCAGTCGATATCCATTCGCATCTCTCGCCCGCTGCTGATGGTGAAAATCGTCATTGGGCGGTGGTTGATCTGACCGCGCTATCCGAGACCGCTGAACTCGAATGGACCCTCCCCGAGTCCGCATTACCAGGCTCGGTCCGCGTGGGAGACCAAACTGTCGAGCCGTACCGTGTGAGAGAATCTTTTCGCTTGCAACGGGGTACGCGCGATCAAACCGGCATGGCGGTCATCCATTATCGGACACCTTCGGTGCCGCAGTTCGGACCAGGGATTATTCAGACTCCCGTGCCAAAATTCAACGTGCCTGTCCTACGATTTTCCTGGACAGTTGTTTGTCCGCCCCGTACACAAATACAGATACTCAACTTAAATGCCCGCCCCTATCAAGCGGCCATCGGTGATTCGTGGAGCCGACGTTTTCTAGGACCGCTGGCCCAGCAACCAGCATCCTCGCCCAGCCAAAACGCAGAAGAAAATCCGATACTGAATCGTTCCCTCGACCAAGGGGAAGCAGGGACGGGAACGGCAATTCCGGACGCTCCTTCCGGTTGGCAGCCGCAAACTTTTGAATTCGCAATGTCCCCCGTAGCCATCTCAGCCGCTATGTGGGACGTCGACCGTAGCCGGTTCATTGCGGTGGCGCTCTTGATGAGCTGCTTGATTATCGCCGCCGGCATCCGAGCCTGTGGCCTGAATTTCAGCCGACGTTTTGTGATCGTCTGGCTTTTACTGTGTGTGGTGATTGCTACTTGGGTACCAACCGCCTATGCGGAAATCGCCGGCGGAATTGTTATCGGTTCATTGCTCGCCTGTCTGATTCCACTGGTGGAAAAAATCATCGTCCGCGATTCTTCACGGCCGGAAGAGCCGGTCTCGATGGGCAGTACGCGTAAATACATCCCGGTCGCCACGGCAATTGTCATGGCAGCGCTCTGTCTCAGTCGGACAATGGCGCAGGAATCGACGACCACCCGCCGCAGCACACAACCGGAGTTGCATCGAGTGCTCATTCCCTATGAACCCGGGGATCCGTTAGGCCGCAATGCCAAATGGGTTTATGTTGAGCCCCATACTCTCGCCGCATTGTCAGCCGGTCAGCCGGACGAGTCTGCCATTCCGCCTTATTTGTTCCGCTCAGCGCGCTACGATCTTGCCGTCACTCGACAGGGGGGAAGCCAATGCGACATGCGTTTCGACGTGGATGTTCTGGCAACTTCCGACGACGTGACAATCCAACTACCGTTGGAAAATGTGAATCTCCTGGCTGATGATCCCTGCCGGGTGAACGGTAAACCGCATCCGGTTTGGCGAGACGCCGTGACCGGAAACTTGAGCCTGCGACTCAGCGGCCCCAAGCCGATTGCGGAGCAATCACCCGCATACGATGCTGCCAATACGGACGGCGAATCCGCGTCCCCCTCTCCCCAGCACGTGCGGTACCGGATCGACTTGTCGACTACAATTGCCAACGTTGCGGTGGAGAATCACAATAATCTGCGCTGGAACATCCCGCGCGTGGCCAATAGTCTCTTGTCGGTCCGACTACCAGCAGACCAAACGTTTGCACGCATCGGGTTGGATCAGCGACCGCCGTTCATGCTCCAGCTGAAAAATGAAACAGAGCCGGAAGTGATCTCGGTGGGCAACGCCGAACATGTGGACGTCGTTTCGTCCGCTGAGGTGATTCCCAGCGCAGGTCGCGTTACCGTTTCAGCTGTCTGTCTGGCGGATGTGACCCCATCACTGATTCAATACCAAGCGCAGATCTCCTACCGAGTGCGGCAGGGGTTTGTAAACCATCTCCTGTGGAAGCTGCCTCCCGATATTGCTGTCCGTTCGATCCACGGCAAAAATGTGGCCGGGTTTCACGTATTGAACAAGCAACAGATGGTTGTGGTCGAATTGGATTCGCTCAGTTCCGATCCCATTGAGATTCTTGCTGATTTCGTACTGCCGATTGCTGATGAATCACACGAACCGGTTGTGCCCGCTTTGGATTTCAGACCGCAAGAGCAGCTCGTCGAGGACTCTATGTCCCCCGTGCAAATATTCGCTGTCACTGCGCCCTCGGAATTTGAACTGGAAATCCAACCCGCGGATACCAACATGGCGGCGTCGCTAGAGAAGTCGAATTTCCTACAGCGTTGGAAAGGCAACGCCGCGCAACCGCGCGCCGTGTACGCGATCGAAGGCTCGGTTGATTTCGAAACGCACCTGCAATCTTTGGCTCCCAAGCGCAACGTAAAGACAGTTTTTCAAGGGCGGATTTCTCGGCATCATCTGAATTGGGAACTCACCGCCGAAATGGACGTGCGAACCGCGCTGGCGTTTCAGCACCGCATGCAAATTGATCCGCGACTTCGCATCGAATCCATATCGATCCAACAAGCCGACGCAGAGCGTCTACGCCGTGCAACGCGAACCCGTGATCAACTCGTGTTGTTTTTGAAAACCGGCGCTACGGGAAACCAAACCATCCGAATCAAAGGTGCGATGTCGCTGAAGTTTCCCGGCGAATTCACGCTCCCTGCGATCGGGTTTTTCGACGCCAACCTGACGGACGCCGAAGTCGTCCTGTGGCAAGAAAATGATTTGGAGGTCCAATTGACGGGAATCGATGAGAATCTTCCCGTCCCTGACCGCACCGCCTGGGAATTGGTGAACGACAGCGACCTATTGGTCGGCCGGTACCAAATTCCCACTGGAACGGATATGGAACAAGTCGTCGTCAAGATCGACAAGAACTCCCCCGACATCGTCATGGATGCGGTCAATCTCCTCGATATGCGGGTGGTCGGCATTCAAAAAATGACAACTGTGCTGCGATTCCAGGTCGCCTCGGGCCACGCTTCGGAATTCTCCGTCAGACTGCCCAAGCAATTCGCTGATACCTGCGAAGTCATTTCGCCAGCGTCCACTCGTAAGGAACTCCGTGATGACGGATTGGAATTGACCTTCCTCCCCGACGACCCACGTCAACAAGAGATGGTTGCGCGCCTCAACTTCCCCATCGAACTCGATAAAAATGGGGAACTGGTGATTGATGAAATCTTTCCCATCAACGCCACCGTGGGAGAGGTTTTTGTACAAACTCTCACCGACGAAGAATCGTTTGGTCCGGCGGCCGAATACTCTGGCCTGACCGAAGAGGAACTACCGGCGCAATTCGCCGATTGGATTCCCGTTGAGACACCGGCAGCGTATTCCAAATCTTACCGTGGCGGCGCGGGGCCTTGGCGATTTCGTAACCGCAACAGCCCCTCACAGGACGCGCTGACGATTGAATTGGCTGATACGCGACTGTGGCTCGATCACGCGCGGGGACTCGTCGGCCACACCAGTTATTTGATCTTACCCGGCAACAAAGAGCAGTTGGATGTGACGCTGCCCGCTGGCGCGAAATTGCGTGCTGTGCTCACCGATCACGGATTGGCCACCGTCTCACAAGTCAGCGGCCAGGACATCACGATCACCTTGGATTCCGCGCAGGTCGGCCAGATGATCATGCTCTATTGGACGCGCCCCGCCGCCGACCACAACTTGCTCACCGATTTCTATCGTCGCATGAATGTCCCCACCCCGCAACCACAGCACTTCGTCGTCAAACAAAGCGCGATGACCGTGATTCCCGCAGCTCACATCGGCCTAGAAGGTGCCGGGGATGACCTCACGCCGTTGAAGTACGCGCTGCTGCGGCTGGATGCGGAATTCACATTGTGCCGCGCTCAAACCAATGCCGGCCACCCGCGGCTGAAGTTCTTGTGGAATCGGCTGGAAGCACACTATCAACAAGTCGCTCATCTCTTTGATCAAGATGCCGACGAATTAACCGGCGACGATGCGGCACAGCTTCGTACAGAATTCGCTAAACTCCAGCAGCGGATTACCAACCAGTTGAGGCAATTGCCCTCATTAGAGATTCCCGTTCTCGCCATAGACGACACACCGATTAGCGATCCCACGTTATCGGACATCGTTTCCCCCTACGGCAGTCTGCATGAATTCGATGCGATGAAATCTCGGCAGGCTACAAATTTCTCGACATCGGTATTCGACGAACGGCTAGCGCCGGCCATCGCGACAGTTATTGGAATTCTTTTAGTCGCTATGGTCCGCTACATTTTGCGGCGACATATCGAATTCGATACCATCGCATGGCTGATCGACCATCCCCGCATCGCCTGGACCGCCGTCGGCCTCTTCTGGTGGCAGTTCATGAGCCCCAGTTGGCTAGGACCGGCGATTGTCGTGATCGCCATCATCTCGCGATTCTATCCCCGGCAAAAAGCGGCGAATGCGAGCACAGAACTAGACTTTGTCGTCGGCACATCCAGCAGCGCGTAGCGCGGGTGCCAATGGCTTTGCCAATGCCTCTCAAAGCCTAACATCAAAATACGCTCTAGCAACTTCCCAAACCCGCCACGGGAGGGCGAAGCTCCTGCTGAGCCGCGTATTGGCATTTGGTGTTGGGAAATGTGGAGATTTCAATAGCCGAGGCAGCGATATGGTGCATTGTTCAAAGGGTCTCGCTACCTGACCGGTTCCTCAACACCATTCTCCGATCAGCCCGCGGTCGACCACGGTCCGAGTTGCCAGATCAGCGTTCCGGTGGCCATCGCCAAGCAATAGTAGGCGAACCAATGCAGCCGCATTGTTGCCACTGCTTTGAGGAGCAGCTTGAGCGCTACCACGCCGACGACGAATGACGTCAGCGCGCCGGCCAGCAGTGCCGGCCATTGCGTGACCAACATGGAAATGGCGGATTGGTCTGCCGACTCGAGCGAGAGCGCATCCATCAGTACTTTCAGCGCCGCTGCTGAGATGGCGGGGATGGCGATAAAAAATGAAAACGTGGCTGCGTCATTCCGCCGCAGCCCGCAGAGCATGCCCCCGGAGATCGTACTGCCTGACCGCGAGATGCCCGGCACCAACGCCACGGCTTGAAACAGGCCGATCATGATCGCCTGCCAGGCGGTCATTTCTGCCAGCGGTTTCGCTTCGGGTCGGTTGGCCGATTTTTGACCGACCAGCAACATCCCCGCTGTGGCGATCCATCCGATTGCCACTACCATCGGCGTCTCAAAAGCGCGGTCCAAGAGCGGCTTGAGCGTTAGTCCGGCAATCCCCAACGGAATCGTCGCCAGCACGATGTACAGGCACAGGCGAAAGTCCTTGAGCAGGTCCCAGATTGCGCGGCGATAGACCACTAGAATGGAGAGCAGGGTGCCAAGGTGCAGCACCACATTGAGCACCAGATTCTCGTCGCTGTGAGCGGTCGTTCCCAGCCAGCGGCCGACGGGCGGGCCAAAGACCACCAAATGCCCGGACGAGCTAATCGGCAGAAACTCGGCAATCCCTTGCACGACGCCCAAAAGGACCGCTTGCCAAAATTCCGGACTGAACATGGGGTATCAATACATCTCGTGAATGCGCGTGGGCCGGCAGGCGACGACTACCAACAGGCCGGACGAAAGCTGACTCACCACAGTATAACCGGTATTTGTGACTGCGGCGGCAGTCAGCCACCTTACGCCTCGGTCGGCATCTCTAGCGGCCTCGGGTCGGAACGGTTACGCCGATAAATCAGCCCGGATTCCTACGCGACCGAAGACTTTGAGCGACAGTATCGGGGGCTATTTCTAAAACATCCCCAGATGATCGCGGGCATCGTCGGTCATACGCTCTGGACTCCAAGGCGGTGCCATGACCAGTTTGATCTCGGCTTCGCTCACATCTTCCAGATTTTCAAGCGCCATTTTCGCCTGTTGCATCAATTGCGGACCAGCGGGGCAAGCGGGGCTAGTCAACGTCATATCAACCGAAACTTTGCCGTCATCATCCTCGATGGCATAAATCAATCCCAGGTCAACAATATTGATCATCAACTCCGGATCAATGACATCTTTGAGTGCTTCAAGCAGCGCGGCTTCGTCAGCCATGTTCGGTACTCCTAAAGGGATCTTTGTAACTATTGTCCCCCGCGTAGGGGGCCACTGCCGCCCAACCAATGCCGCAGGCGACCACCACCAAAAACGCCACGATCGCCCGTCGCCGTTTTCGACTCCAAATGCTTCGAGCTATGACCCATAGCCCAACACCTATACCCAACGATAACGCAGAAAACAGCAGATTCAAGGGGGTCATGGCAATTGCATTGTGAGCATTTTCGGCGTGAGGAACGATCGGCCCATATTTGATGTTGAACCACAGCATTAACGCCAGTTGCGCACCATACCCCAATATCATCAAGCCGCTGCATACATAGCAAAACGAGACCGCAGCCATACTCAGCGGACGCGACTTTCGCTTTTCTGGGTCGGGCTTGAGGTTCATCGAACGCGCTCCCGCATGCCACGAATTCCGGCACCTTTGAAAAAAACGTCGCAGCCAGACACCGTTGGTCCTGCTCACGTCGTCATCTCACGACGAGTGCTCTCGCAATGAATGAGCAAGCTGGAGCAGAAAGTCGCGGTTGTCGGCGGTCAGATAGCGCATGTGGCCGCCCATGCGATTGAAGCTCTTGTTGTAGCGCAGGTAGTAATCAGGGTTGTCGACCGGCGGCTCGCCTTGGGTCCAGTCCCAGTGAGACTCAGCCAGATCGACGACGTAGATCGAGTGATCTTTGATCAAGTCGTCGTGCTGAATGGCGACATTCTGGGAGATCGACAGCGATTTTTCGAATACCATCGGAGACATCACCGCCGAGCCGATCGAAAGGTAAACGCCCCCATCGAGCCGGCTCACACTCTCGGCGAAGGTGAGGAAGTCGCATTCGGCAACGCGGCCCACGCTGGCGCCGTGATTCATCGGATGGTTGTAAATAATGTCGTGACCGAACATCGGATGCCCCGTGGATGGCACACCGAGTCGATACGCAGCGGCTTGTACGCTGAAACGCTTCCAGGCATGCGACACCTTCATCCGTCCTGCTGGCAGGTCGAACGTCTTGATGATCGACAGCAGGTCAGCGGCTGCGGCTGCGCGAGCCGGGTTATCGGCTGCGTGCGTGTTGATTTCTTCGAGCAGCGAGGCCGTGTCAGGAATGTCGCCTCCTTCATTCTCGATGAAGGCGCCGACCGACTCGCCATAACCTTTGCCTTCGTAAGCGCCGAGGTTCAAGGCGAGGTTGATGTTCCGGCCGGTTTCCTCCCAGTTGCCAAACTGGCCTTTTTTGACATAACCTTCAACGTCTTCGCTGGATTGCCCCTGAAAGGCGAACTCCCAGTCGTGAATGATGCCGGCGCCGTTTGTGGCTAAGTGCGTAACCCAGCCCGCCTCCATCAGTTCGATCATCACCAGCGCTAGACCGTTTTTGATCGAGTGAGCTCCAAAGGTGAGCATCACCGGCGCGTCATTTTGACGGGCCTTGACGATCTGCTCGACAGCTTCGGCGATTACTTTTTGGGCAACATCGGTGAGTTGTTGCGGTGCAGCGTCGACGGGGACGTGGTCGCGCTCGATTTGATTTTTGTTGACGCGCGTCGAGAGCGGCAACATCTTGATCTTATGGCGGTCAAACTGCGGATAAGGCATAGCTGTGTCACAATTCCAAATCAATCAAACCGAGCAGTGTGGTTTTCACTGTGGCTTAAGTTTTAATCAAACCCATGCGCCGACTGGGTCGCATCAAACATCCGCGCCGTTCGTCAAATACGCTAACAACGCATCTCGTTCGCGGTAGTCGGGGATAATAATATCCGCGCCGGCGCGCATCAGGCGATTCCGTTTCCACTCGTTGATTCCCTCGCGATGTTTTTCATCGCTGGCAACACCCACAGCGATGCCTCCCACGCGTTTGATCTCTTCGATTTCCACGTAGCCATCACCGAATCCCAACAGCCCGCCGTCTCCGAGGCTATTCTCCGCCATCAGTTTTTCGATGATCATTTTCTTGGAAAAGCTTTTGTACTCATCCTGGGCGCCATACACGTGCGGGCCGAAATACGCATCCAGTTTCAATGCGGCCAACTCGTCAGCGACGAATTGGTGATCGGTTCCACTGGCTAAATACAGATCGCAGCCGGCCGCTTGCAGTTGCTCCAGCAGTTCACGCGATCCCGGCACGGTCAGGATCTCCGCTTCGACGCTGCCGTCTTTGAGGCCTGAAACTCGTCCCGAAACCCGTTCCCACAACAGGTCGTGGTATTGCTGTTTGTATTCGAGCGGTTCCTTGGCCGTGCCACCCCGCTTGCCGACCTCTTCGGCCAGATGAATCATCTGGTAGATGGTCTGCTTGCCGTTGAGCCGCATAACGAACTCTTCGACGTGCTCGGACAATGCTTCGCGCGGTTCCGCCTGCGGAGTTTCCGCGAGGATGTCGACCATCATCGGGATCATGACTTCCGGCCAACCTTCGCGGACCAGCGACAACGTCCCGTCAAAATCAAACAACACAGCTGAAAACTGCCCACGCGGCAGATCAGGATTCACAATTTCAATACGGGTTCCAGGTAGGAACATAGGTGTGACTTTTTTCTGGAGCAATGTTTATGGAGTTTCTTCACCACGGAGGCACGGAGGAAATAGACCGTAGACTGTAGGCCTTAGGAACTAGCGATCTATTTCACAATCCTAAAGTCTACGGTCTATGGCCTAAAGCCTTTTTCTTCCCCCGTATCCTCCGTGCCTCCGTGGTGAAATACTTAATGTCAAATAATAATCGTCTGTTCGCGGTCAGGACCGATGGAGATGAATTCCACGGGGACACCGACCAACTCGGCGACGTTGTCCAGATACTTGCGTGCGTTGGCTGGCAAGTCTTCAAGCGTACGTGCACCGGTGATGTCGGTTTTCCAACCCGGCAGCGTGCGAAAGATCGGCTTGACCAACGCCAAGTCTTCGACATGCGAGGGAACATCGGTCGTTCGTTGGCCGTTGATTTCGTAGGCTTCGCAAATCTGGATTTCGTCCAGTTCGCTGAGCACGTCCAACAGCGTGACGGCGATGCAATCGACGCCGCAGACTCGGGCGCTGTAACCGGTCGCCACGGCATCCAACCAGCCGCAACGTCGTGGACGTCCGGTGACCGTGCCGTACTCGTTGCCGGTGTCGCGAATCAACTGGCCGATCTCGTTGTCCAGTTCCGTAGGAAACGGGCCGCCGCCGACGCGTGTGGTGTACGCCTTGACGATGCCGATCATGCGTTCGATATGCCGTTGCGGCACGCCGCTGCCGTTGTGAATTCCAGCTGCGGAACTATTCGACGACGTCACAAACGGAAACGTACCGTGATCCACATCCAGCAAACTGCCTTGGGCCCCTTCGAACAACAACCGCTTGCCGGCGGTGATCTCGCGATGCAGCCGCGCCGTCGTGTCGGTCACGTGCGGTTTGAGTATGCGGGCGTATTCTAAATACTCTTCCGCCACAGCCGCATGGTCAATCGTCTCAGAGCCAGGCGACAGGGCTTGGATGATCGTATTTTTCTGGTCGACGATACTTTCCAGCCGACTGCGGAAAGAAGCTTCGTGGTACAAATCGCCTACCCGAATCGCATGCGTGCGTCCCGCTTTATCACGATAGCAGGTGCCAATGCCCCGCATCGTGGTGCCGATCGCATCGTCTTTGCGGCTGGCTTCAAGCACCGCTTCTTCGGCCATGTGGTGCGGGAAAATGACATGAGCGCGATCGCTGATGATCAGGTTCTCGCCGATCTCGATCCCTTGCTGGCGAATCGCCTCCATTTCGCTGAGCAGGGCTTTAGGATTCACGACCAAACCCGGCCCGATCACCGACAATTTCTCCGAGCGCAAAATGCCCGTCGGTAAGAGCGACAGTTTGTAGGTCTTGCCGTTAAAGACGACAGTATGGCCGGCATTGTTGCCCCCTTGGTAGCGCACGACGATATCGTGCTCAAGGGTCAAAATATCGACGAGCTTCCCCTTGGCCTCGTCACCCCACTGTAATCCAACGACTGAAGTTGCCGACACGAGATTCAATTCCTCAATAAATTTCCCGCATTCCCATCCGGTCACTTGCGCCGAGTCGGAATGTTTTTAGTGATATACGGGCGCATACTCTGCCCGAAAACAGGCCTGTTGTTTCAATGACCGAAGATTCTGGACTTAGCATTCCGCTCGCGCGTGTCCGGTCATCCCAGCGGTACCATGTGATTTCTTACCCGGTTGCGGTAGAGCCAGTGGTGGACCAATTTCGTCCAATCTGTCCCGCTACCTGCATCAATGAATCTGTCCGCAGGTCGCTTCACGATCAATAACGATTCACCGGATTCGGCAGTCGCTGGGACGTGGTTTGCCCCGTAAGGACATCAGATTGTGAAGGAGTTGCATCCTGTTTGCAAGGCTCGCGCAAGGGGCCAGTCGAGATAAAGCCGACTGGCAATGCTAATTCGCCGGAACCTGCTTGACAGTAGTAACTTGCGAGCACGCATCATCAAAACCGGAGGAAGAGCGATTTTTGCTGGGAATCTTGAAGACTTTTTACGTATTCCGCCGACAACGAGTACTGGTCCGTTGTATGTTTAAAGCAGGCATAGGAACTCGACAGTGACAAATGCCCGAGCACAGCGGTCACCTTCCTCCCCATGTTTGTTGCCGGTGCTGTGATGAGTGACAGTAAAAAACGCGTCCTTGTCGTTGACGACGACAACGAAATCCTCGACTCCTTAGAGATGGCGCTGGGGTCGCGCGGTTACGACGTCGTGCTCGCACACGACGGCAACGAAGGTCTCGCCCGCGTCGAACGGGATTCCCCGGATTTGGTGATCCTCGATATCGTGATGCCGCGGCGCAACGGTTTTAACGTGCTGAAGTGCCTCAACCTCATGTCGACGCTCAACCCGCGGGTGATCATGGTCTCCGGGAATGAGGACCCGCGGCATCGAGCCTTCGCCGAATCTAGCGGCGTCGATGCCTTTGTCAGCAAACCGTTCGATGTCGACTACGTGCTCGATTTAGTCGATCAACTGCTCACGTTCAAATAGCGTGCGGGGCTTTCACCAATCTTTGACGTCACCACGATTGCGCGCCTAAAGCATTTCGCGAGGGACGTTGCCCCCTTCCAGCAGATGCACGGGGCGCCCAGTGGGATCGGTGATCGTGTTGTCCGGCTGTAAGCCCAACGCGTGATAGATGATGGCACAAAAATCATTGACGCCGATTTTACGCGAGGTGGGATGCTCGGCATTTGCGTTGGTACTGCCAATGACCTGACCGTGGCGATATCCCCCACCGGCAAACAGAATGCTTTGTGCCTGTGGCCAGTGATCGCGACCGGCGTTGGCGTTGATCTTGGGGGTCCGGCCGAATTCTCCAGCTGTGACCACCAACGTATCGTCCAACATGCCGCGCTGCGCCAGATCCTCGATCAGAACCCCCACCGCTCGGTCGTGTCGCGGCATCTTGCTGTTCAAGGCATTATTAATGTTGCTGTGATCGTCCCAGTATCCGGTATTCAGCGAGACAAACCGCACCCCGGTTTCGATCAGCCGCCGTGCCAATAACGCCTGTTCTCCCCAGCCCGGTCCGTAACGCTCTCGGGTCCGTGGATCTTCTTGGTCCAATTCAAACGCCTGTCGCGTGCGACCGGAAAGCACGATGTCCAACGCCTTTTGATCGATCTGATCCAGGTTTTGAAAATCGGAGTTGGAATCGACCCGGCGGCGCAAGCCGTCAAATTGCTCCTGCAAGGCGACGCGATTCATCAAACGGTCGCGACTCAAACCGTCAACAAGTTGAAAACTTTTGTGATCGCCGGTCGGCAAGCGGCCCGCTTCGTTCCCGTAGCTGTATTCCCCGTAACGGAACGGATTGTGCGCGACTCCCATCCAAGCGGCACCGTGGTAGCCAAAGCCGCCGTCGTTCATGTTCACCGTCGCCAGCGTGTCTTTTTTTCGCGGTCCCAGCAGGTGAGACGCGACCGCCCCCATCGAAGGTTGCCTTGCCGGTCGATCCGAACCTGTCGCCCCCAGACGTCCTGTCAACATCCAGTGCGCTGCGGCCCAGTGATCGCCGTTACCGTGTGAAAAACTGCGGATGACCGTGCACTTGTCCATCACCTTCGCGTGATAGGGCAACAATTCGCCGACATCTAAACCGGGTAGATTGGACTGAATCGACGAATAAGGCCCACGCACTTCGGCTGGGGCGTCGGGTTTCATGTCGAAGGTATCGAGTTGCGAAGGTCCGCCATGTTGCCAAATGAGAATCACCGAACGGGGTGAGATTGCGCTTGCCGCGGCTCCACCAACGTTGGCTCCGCTGGCCGTTCGTCGCAACAAATTCGGCAACGATAATCCTAAGAGTCCCAGCGAACCAATCTCAAGGAAACGCCGCCGGTGAATTCCGTCACAAAATTGACCGGCCGGTCTTGAAGTATCTGCGATGCGAAACACAATGAATCCCTACCGAGGAAGGTGTCGTCTGGGGTGTGAACACGTAAGGGGGCGTGGAATCAATCAAACGGCAATCTCGCCATTTGACCGAACAAAATTATAGCACGCTCCCGATGCTAAGGGCAGCCTTCTTGGCTCGCTTGGCCACAACCGTGAACTCGGCAGTTCCCGAGGTGCATTGAAGTTTCGCTCCTGGGACCGTTCAATGGGAAACAACCCCAGCCTGTGAGCGGCGCGCGTCGTTGCCCTTAGCAAATGCGGGGTCTGCATTCACTTCCCGGGAAACGGCCATGCAAGACTTGTCTTTCAACAATCTCCTCCGCACCGCACAGCGTGGACGGTTTCAAACGCTATTCGTCAGCTTGATTCTATTCGCATTGATGACGCCTTTCGTCAAGCACTCATCGTTTGAAGGCGTGCTTTTCTATGGCTTGCTCACCTTGAGTCTAGCTGCGGCAGTTCTGGCCGTCAGCGATCAACGCAGCCTCGCCTACGTAGCCAGCGCTTTGCTAGGAATTGCTTTCATGTCCATTACATGGGCGACCTTTATCGAGAGCTCGCTGATCTCGAATGTCGCGGCGAATACCATCGCTGATGGGGCGGCATTTATCGCCTTCGCATTTACCGCCACTTTGATTCTCAAGACCGTAGTCAAGCCGGGACCGGTCACTACGGAAAAAATTTTTGCCGCCGTCTGCGTCTATTTGGTATCGGGCATCGCCTGGGGTTTATTGTACGTTCTGGTGTATCTCAACGATCCCAGCTCGTTCATGTTTTCTTATGGTGAGCCTTGGCGCGAAAACGCACCAAACGAGACATCTTCAGTCTTTTCGGTGTTTTGTTATTTCAGCTTCGTAACCATGACAACACTAGGCTACGGCGACATTTCTCCGACGTCGGATATCTCCCGAACGTTGGCCTGGCTTCAAGCCGTGCTGGGGCAATTGTATATCGCGATTCTGATCGCCCGCTTGGTCGGCATGCATGCTCAAACTGAGCACGAACAACTCCAAATTGACCAACCCACCAAGAAATAGGCACCTTGGCACGAGGCAGTCTGATCGGTGCATCGTTTGGACGACGTTGAAATAGACGTCGCGACGGTCGCAGATTGCGTTAAGGTGCGGGCTTCCGCGAGCTCCAACCGTTAATCTTTGTCTTGTTGAGCAGCGTATTGTTGGTCGGCCGCGTCGATTTGGCGGATGGCTTCTCTACCGGCGGAACGGCATTCGTTGCCGGTTCGCTTTTAATGGGCATAGTTTTAAGCAATTCCGGCGGCGCGGGCTCTGTTTTCTCAGCAGGCGGAATCGCTGTTGGCGGCGGTTTAGGAGACTCTCCGGCCACCTGTTTGACTTCAGACTGTGGATCCGGCGTTTCGGAATCAGCAACCACCATTGTGGATTTTGCACTGGCAAAATGTGCTTCGTCCTCGAAAGGGATCACTGGCGAGTCCGTCTCTTCGACTTCTTCGCCTAACAATGGCAAGGCAATCTTGGAACCGGCGAATTCCGTCCCTTTGTGAATCGTACCGGATTGAAATGGACCGATGCCAAATACGGTGGTGCTGCGTGCGGTGCTCTTGGATTGATTCGTTCCTGATTGCCAAATCGGTTGTCCTGTTTCGCGGTGATAGGCAAAAACACCAATTTTGGCGACCGCCAACTCGTCTCCCTTTTTGGCGAAAGCAATTTCCGGAATTGTCGGCGGCGCCGCCGACGGGGCATTGGGGACCGCTGAGGCGACTGTCCCCAATAGATTGTTAGCAGGGATTCCCCACACGATTTCGTGACGATCCGCCCCCAACGCACCCACGCGGGCCTCGATGACAAAGTCCGCTTGCTCACGGGTTTCCCGTAACCGGCAGTCTGCTGCCATCATTTGCTGACGCAGAGAACTGATGATGTAATCGGAATTCACAAAACCAACTGAGGCCACGTTTTTGATATAAGTTGTGTCAAAAAACACGTTTTGGCCGCGCAAGTCCCGAAAATCGATATCGCGAACGGAGCGATCAACCGCGTCGGAGGCCAACAATTGCTCCGTCGCGTTCCGGCTGATTGTGGTCCCACAGCCACATAGGAGCAGACTTACAGCCGCAAACAGCAAATTGAGTCGAATAGTGGCGTTCGGGATCCGCATGGTTGTTGGTTTCGTGCCGGAATGGGCATCGTGAATGAGAGGGCGGGCATTCGATTGTTGGACGGCCCCCCGGCAAGGGGAGGCCGCATTCAAGAGGGGCGGGAGTATAACGGATCGCCGCTGATCTCCAAACGGGAGTTTTCGCGAGAAATTCGCATCTCAAATCGGTTTGCGCGGGTCGCGAAACCCGCTCCGGACATTCTCATTTTTGATAATTTCCCGCTGAAGTCGAAAAACCGCATGAGCCACGATTGGCCAGTCCCACGTGAGCCGACTATAATTTTAGGACAGGCTAGTGCGCATGACGGCCGGCTGCCGTCTAGCAGAATTGGTCAATCGAGTGATCCACGGATCCCTCGAACGGCAGCCATTTCGGATTTGACGATTGGAGAGACTTTCAACGATGACGATTTCAGTCACCGACTATTTCGAAACCCGCAAAGCGGACCGCAAAAAAGAGACCCGCTACTTGGCGGTCATCAATAAGGACTCCTGCACGTCATGTAATTCCTGCGCGACACAATGCCCGGTGGACTGCATCTACGAAGTCGTTAGCAACATTCCGTCGGAAAGCTATCACCAGATCGACACATCCCGCTGCATCGGCTGTCAGATGTGTTACCGAATTCCAGCGGAAAGCAACGACCACTATAACTTGGAAATCTGTCCCTGGAACGCGATCGACATGCTTCACAATCCCAACGTGAAGCCCGATGAAGTCTCCGCGATCGAGCCGTACTATCAAGGCGAGGAAAGCGATCTGCCTTGGCCCAAACTCGAAGAGTACGCCTACCAGTTCTTCCTCGACGGCGAAGTCTTTCTGCCGGTTGGTGATGAGGGTTTAATTGCATTCATGCAACCGCTGGCGGCTGACGTGTGGTTTCTGACACCGGATGAAAATGCACCCCTCATCGTCGAAGTCCCCGGCGGTAACGACTTTGTGCGTTATCGTGCCACTGAAGAAGGTCGGGCGATATTGGACGCGATGTTCGAAGATTACGACCGCATCTTTTTGGACTGATAGACAAGCCGCAGAATTCGGCTTGAAGCGTAATCACAAAGCAAGACACTTGCCGGGATGTCTCAGAGGGTTTTAAAACGACTTGTAGGGACGACACACGACAAAGGCGGTTCCGTGAAAGTTCTCGTCCCCGAAACAGAAATTCAATCGGCCATCGCGAAACTGGCCGCAGAGATTCACGCCGAATACCAGGGTCGTCCGCTGACCGTCTTGGGCATTTTGACCGGCAGCGTGATTCTCTTAGCCGATCTGATTCGCCAAATCGAATTGCCGCTCCGCGTCGGTTTGCTGCAGGCCTCTAGTTATCGCGGCACCGCAACGACTGCGGGGGACTTTGTGATCAATCCCGATTTCATTCCCGATATCGCCAACCGCGACGTGCTGCTGCTGGATGATATTCTGGATACCGGGCAGACACTCACGCGAATCTTAGAGCAAGTCCAGACACTCAAACCGCGCAGCATCCGTACAGCTGTGCTCTTGTGGAAACATGAGCGGACCACCTTCGAAGTGCAGCCGGATTACCATTGTTTTCGGATCCCTGATGAATTCGTCGTTGGCTATGGGCTGGATTACGACGATCACTATCGCAATCTCCCCTACATTGCCACGTTGGACGACGAAGATATCGCCGCCACGGGCAATTGAGTTTTTTCAATGCCCAATGCTGTTGCCACTGCTGAAGTCATCACCCCCCGCGGGCGGGGCGCCGTGGCGACGCTCGTACTCACCGGCGATGGCGACCTATTGGACCAGGCACAGCTATTTCGCGCCGCCAATGGTCTGTCGGTGAGCAGTCAATCGCTGCAACGCATCCTCTTCGGAGACTGGGGCAGCCAGCCGAGCGAACAAGTTGTCCTTTGCCGGACCGCGGACGACCAACTCGAAATCCACTGCCACGGCGGAGACGCTGCCGTCCGCAGGATTCTCGCCGACCTGCGGCTGGCTGGATATAGGACGGCCGATTGGGAAAACAAAATATCGCAGGCAGCCAGCGGTTTCGCCGAAGAATGCGCTACAGCAACCGCAAACGCCAGTACACTGCGCACAGCGGCCATTGCCCTCGATCAACAAAATGGCATCTTGCGAGCCGCCTACGAGCAATTGCAAATCACCGACTGGAATGAAACGACGCGTGCAGCGGCAACTTCGCAATTAGACGCGCTGCTGTGTTGGGCCGACATCGGCCGACACCTGACCCGGCCTTGGAGTGTGGTCCTGGCCGGGCAACCTAATGTCGGCAAATCGAGCTTGATCAATGCATTGGTCGGATTTTCCAGAGCGGTAGTACATGACCGTCCCGGTACGACGCGGGATGTCGTCACCGCCGAAACCGCACTGGAAGGTTGGCCGATTCAATTCGCCGATACTGCTGGAATGCGCGCAGCAGCGGAACACATCGAAGCGGCCGGTATTGAATTGGCGCAAACGAAATTTGCCGCGGCCGATTGTCGCATCCTCGTTCTCGACCGCGCTGCTCCGCCCAACGACGAAGCCCGCGCTCTCCTGGCCGCTTGGCCCGATGCGATTGTGGTGGCCAACAAATGTGATCTCCCCAACGCCTGGAACGATGCCTTGCCGACCGACGCACTGCTGACATCCGTGACTGCCCCGCAAGGCATCGATCAATTGGCTCGAGTCGTCGTCAAGCGATTAATCCCCACCACACCACCCGACGGCACTCCCGTTCCACTATCGCAGCGGCAGATCGATTTACTACAGATCGCCCGCGCCGCCCTCGTTGAGGGAAACCGAACTGAATACGCTCCAGCCATTGAAGCAATCATTGCAGGAAGCGTGTAAAGGAATGACGCGCCTGACCTAAAACGGTACTTTCATGCTCTTGAAAATGCTGCCAATGAATGCGGTGACGGGGGCTGATGGGATGTGCTTACACAGGATTATGGATGCAAAACGGGGCCACTTCTATACCAATTGCTGATAGAAGGTAGACGTCATGAGGATTGACAAAAAAACGAAGGAAGCCTGGGTCCACGAAATCTTGAATGAGTTGGAAGACACCATGAAAGAGCTCGGCTTCAAGAGGGCTAGCAAGCACAAGTATAAAAAAGTGGTGGATGGATGTGAGAGCCGCTATCTATTTTCCATTCGCCATCCCAGATACGGGGACGATCCCCATCAATTATACGTCAATCCTTGCGTTCAAGTTGTTCACAAGAAGTTTCTAAAAGCATGCTGTGAAGTGTACCACGAACCACGCTATTTGGAATTCGCCACGCTAGGAGGGAGCTTGGGATTGTACATAGCCGACGTCGGCAACAGTCAGGAGTGGCCTGTCGACGACGAGAAATCTGCCAAAACATTGGTGCCACAGTTGCTAGCTGACAAATCCTCAGTTGCAGTTCCGTTTTGGGAACACTTGGACTCGCTCAGCAAGGTTCTTGATTCGATTGAACGAAATGATATTTGGGCTCAGAGGACAGATTCGTGGAAGTATAAACAAGTAGTGTTGTTGTTTCTTGAACGAGGTATTGACGAAAGTCTGCAATTCGTAATTGAAAATAAGAAAAAATTTAGAGAGATTGATATTGATGTGCTGAGAGCAAAGCTGTTGGCACTTGAGTAGAATTGCCGCCCCATGTTCCAGGTCTATTCATCGCGACGCAGCACCTAAAACGGTTCCTTCATGCTTTTAATGATGCTGCCAATGAAGGCACTGGCAGAGACGTGTTTGAGCAGTTGATCGCGGCCCCAACCCAAGGCGCTCGAATCGACGAACATCATGCGGCCGGCGGTGCGGGAATCGTTTTGATTGGCTTTGACGATCTTGTAGCACCGCTTTTCATACAGCTCTAATGCCAGTGGCACGAGTTGGGCATCGGCGCGGGAGAGTTCATCGGCCAGCGCCGCGGCGGAACGCATGGCGTTGGAGGCACCGACGCCGGCAGTGGGCAAAAAGGCCATACCGGAATCCCCGCACAGTACAACGCGGCCTTTGGTCCAATGTTCCATGCGGACGTCGTACATCGGCCAAGGAAACAGTTTCGGAGCCTCGTCCAATGCTTGGGCGACCGCTTTGTCGTTGCCGGTCAGTTCGGCTAGATGCATGGTGAGTGCGTCCCTCACGACATCGTCGGGAGCATGTTTATCGCCTACCACTTTGGTGGGCAGTCCGGCGCAATACATGCGGCGGTCCGGGGCAGGGTACCCCCCAAAAAACCAGCCCCGGCCCCAATACTCGCGAACCAGTTCCGGCGGAAACAAATCGCCGCTGCCCCACCAAGTCCAACAGGTCCACTCGGAATCAAATTTCTCACCCGTGCCGAAGACTTGTTTGCGCATGTCGGAGTGAATGCCGTCGCAGGAAACGACAAGGTCAAACTCGCCTTGTGTCCCGTCACTAAAGGTGGTGTGAACCGTTTCGCCTGTTTGCTCGACTTTGGAAACCGTCGTCCCCATACGGATCGGCAAGTCGCCGCACGCCTTACGCAACAGATCGATCAACGCCGAGCGCGAGAGCATGTACATCGGGCCAATTTCGTTGGTCAGGACCGACATGTCCAGGCTTTGCAGGACTTCGCCCGTATGATCGGCGATTTCGTAGCGCTGTACTTCCAAACCGCAGGCGACCAGATCGTCGTAGACGCCCAGTCCGTGGAGCACGCAACTTCCCAGCGGATAAAGGCCGATGCCGTAGCCGATGTCGGTGTACGCGTGCGCCTTTTCAATGACGACCGGTGTGCGTCCCTGTTGTCGTAATTTCGCTGCGAGTGTTAACCCGGCGATGCCGCCTCCCACAATCAAGATACGCATCCGTGGTCTCTCCCTTTGTTTGAATGGGGCGTCTTCAGCGGTGCTTAAGATCTTCAACCACGCTCAATTTCACTACCGATTGCTCCCTCATCGACAGTGGCTACTTGCTGGAAAATAGTACTATGTCTTCGCTCCAATGGCGACCCTAGGAATCCCTCCTGAGCTGTTTTGACCGTCAATACATGAGTAGCGGTTGGGGATTACCAGTAATCGAATTGAGAACTTTATCTCATAACCGCGAATTTGTCGAAATCGACAGAAGCGGTGCCTGGACATCCGGTGCGTTCACTATCGGCTGCTTGCTGCTCTGCTGGAAAGAAGCCCTGATCCATGAAAGACTCAAGCCATCTAACAAGTTGGGGCGGGCAGGACTGCCTGACGTCGACGAACGACTTAACGACGTTTGTTAAAGACCTGATTCCACGACAATCCCACACCGGGCGTGAGATGCGAATTAATCTCCGTCGCTCCTTTGTCGCCGAAATCCTGGTGCAAAAGGTCAATAAGGATTGCCAACCGGTAGAGGATGAGTTTGTGACTGTCACGCGGGACATTTCTGTCGGCGGCCTGTGCTTCATTGCCCCGATTTTCATCGAAACCCCGCTGGTGATTGTGCAAATCGAGCATCCCTCGGGTGTGACTAAGCGACTGCTGATGGAAGTCTGCCGCTGTCGTCCGTTTCGTAAGTACTTCGAAGTGGGCGGCCCGTTCGTAACGAATGTGCCCTAAAGCGGCCGCGCGTCAAACGCGATATGTGGCAACGGCCGCTAGGACTGCCTATCGTCCTCGACGGACGGTTTATCACCCGGCAGGCGACCGGCGTCTCTGAGGGCTTGTCGCAACAGATATTCGATCTGACCATTGATGCTGCGCAACTCATCATCAGCCCAACGTCGGACTGCGTCCAACACTTGGGGATCAGCTCTCAACAAAAACGAATCACGCTTCGCCAACGAACTAGCTCCTGTTCTGCTAGGTTGCACCACGAAGTTTAAGAGACTGTTGGCTAAAAACTGTAGGCTGTAGGCCATTGCGTAAGACTGTCTATTCGACCGCCTGCTGTCCACAGTCTACGGCCTCCTTATTCCTCCGTGTCTCCGTGGTGAATATTTTGCATTAGTGATACAGCGATCCCGTATTGACCACCGGCTGTGTGTGGCGGTCGCTGCAAAGGACGACCAATAGATTGGAGACCATAGCGGCGCGGCGTTCGTCGTCCAACTCTACAATTTTGTCTTTCGCCAAATGCTCCAGCGCCATTTGCACCATGCCGACGGCCCCTTCGACAATTTTTGTGCGGGCAGCGACGACCGCTTGTGCTTGTTGCCGCTGCAACATGGCAGCAGCAATTTCCGGGGCATAGGCGAGTTGGCTGATGCGGGCTTCGATGACATGCACGCCCGCTTTGTCAAGCCGTTCTTGAATATCGTGCCGCAATTGGTCGCTAATTTCGGTCGTACTGCCGCGCAGCGAAACCTCGTGGTCCTCACTGTCATAAGGATGCCGACTGGCAAGATTGCGCAATGCCGCTTCGCTTTGGATAGCGACAAAGTCCTCGTAGTCATCAACTTCAAACATCGCCTCGGCGGTATTGACGACCTTCCAGACCACGATGGCGGATATGTCGATCGGATTGCCGTCGCGGTCATTGACTTTGGAAGGAGATCCGGCAGAGCGTGATTTTTTCTGCGTCACGCGGCCTTGCTCGTTCTTGATTTCAGGGGTGGTTGTGGAACCGGTTTCGAAATTGTGGACTCGCAACGAGACCTTCTTTTTGGAGAGAAATGGATTGACCCAATAAAAGCCGGAGGTGACGACCGAGCCTTTATAAATCCCAAACAACAACAGCACCCGCGACTCGTTTGGTGCCACGGGTAGACAGCCAAACAGGCCCAGCAAACCGAACAACCCGACTCCGACCCCGAGCAGGATCGGTGAGAATTCATTCTGACTCGCCCCCACCCCGATGAGGACAGGCGCCGCAACCACCAAAGCCAAGCAAATCACTAAGGGAATCCAGCCAGCCGGCGGCTGAACTTTTCGTTCTTCATGCATGAGCATTTTCCTCATAAATTGAGACAAAGTGATATCACTATGCTATCTTTCCGGTATCGTCGAGTCTAGGGCATTTTGGATGATGAAATCGCTGTTTAGCACCAGAGAGAACGGGTTGATTTCGGGATTGGATCACGGAGTCAGACGTTGGGCCTGCATGGCTACGATATAAAGGAATTGGGAATTCGAAAAATATTAGCAATTCATTGTCAGTTGGAATCAACGGTTTCACCCAATTCACCCGAGAACAGGGCAGAGGCAAGGTAAAATTTAGTGCAGTGTATCAGCGGCGATTCGATTGACTCCCTCGCAAAACTAGGGTTTAGTACCAGCCCCAAAACTGCAAATACCGCATGTATGACTAACAGGAACGAGATGCGCTCGGTGGAAAGATTTAAACGCGATGTCGGCTCATGGACAGGCTGAGGGCACTAGTAATCAGTCAATTCTTACGAATGCCGAGGAATTATCGGCATTTGTTGCGTCGTTGGTGGGCAATGCTGACTACAGCGGACGCGAGAAACGAATCAGTCAACGGCATCCGTTTTCAGCGGAAGTGACCATCCAGCAGCTCGATTCGAATCGCCAGCCGGTTGGCGAGGCTATTGCGGCGGTGACACGCGATATTTCTACAGGTGGTGCGAGCTTAATTTCCCCAACGTTTGTGAGTGCGGCGTTTTTGATCGTCGAAATTGCTCACCCGACAGGAACGAAGAAGAGACTGTTGATGGAGGTTAGTCGCAGTCGTCCGTTTCGAAAGTATTTCGAAACCGGTGGTAAATTCGTAACTGAATTGTAGTAGCCGCTGTAGGATGATTTACGGGGGATCGCCGCGATTCGCTTCCCGGTGAGCTTGCTGGAAAAGCGGAATTGTATTGCCGTGCTCAGTGAGGATTGACGCCCGTAACACCCCACCTTAGACTTATCGGTCACAGTCGCGGGACGTAGCTCAGCTTGGCTAGAGCACCGGCTTTGGGAGCCGGGGGTCGCAGGTTCGAATCCTGTCGTCCCGACTATCTTTCCAAACAAGCCCATCGTCGTTTTGACGGTGGGCTTTTTGCTTGGAATCGCAGGAATTCTCGCTCATCCTCTTCGGTTCAAACGGTGTCCATTTACCAGAAGGTTGGTGAATCGACTTTGCTGCAAGTCCTTGCCTGCCAACAAATGGCGTTGTCCGAAAAAACCGGCAACAACCTGCCACGAGGTTTGTGTTCACATCGCGTCATGACCACTAAACTGGCAGAAATCAACTTGGAACGATCACGCTAGTAGGAGTTCGCCAGAATGAGTGTTGAGAGCAAAGAATGGTCGGGATCGAAGGAAGCCAAAGAATTTGTGGAGCAGTCCATCGTTCTTGATTTTTTTGCGTCTCCCCACGGCACGGGATGGACCGAACCTGCGGAGTTGCTGAACTATCTGGCTTCGGCGAGGGCAGCGGGGGTGACCGGCCACAGCATGACGATTGCTCAGGCAGACGATAATTGGGAGACATTCCTGAAATCCCACCATCAGTTCCGCAACACTTTGTTGCAGGACAAAGAAAATGTGACTTTTGTTCATAGCGTGCGAGACATTGAACATGCACATGAAAACGGCACCACTGCTGTGATTTGGAATTCGCAATCATCGACCATTCTGAGCGGTGATCTGACTAGGGTTGCGGCACTTAGGGAATTCGGTATCGCCAACATGCAGCTTGTGTATAACGGCAGATTCCGAACGGGTGTTGGTTGTATCGAAGCAATGAATACCCCCGACACGGGATTGACTGACTGGGGACGTGCCATCATTGACGAGATGGTACGGCATGGAATCGTACTAGACCTCAGCCATGCAAGTCGCAAGACCACTGAAGATGCCATCGCCCACATGGATCAAAATCACTCTGGCGTGCCTGTTGTCTATACGCATTCCATTCCTTCAGGACTCTACAAGAACGAGCCAAATGCGACTCCAAACGGTTGCTATCGCAACATATCAGACGAACAGGCGCAGAGGGCTGCTGAAACAGGAGGTGTGGTTGCACCTACGTTCACGGAATGGATGATGGACGGTGTTTGGCCAGACGACATCACGCCGCTGCAATGTGCCCAAATGATAGATTACTACGCCAAACTTGTCGGCGTGGATCATGTCGGAATCGCTACTGACGACATGATGAGGTTGGACTTGGTGTTGGCATTCACTAAAGCAAACCCCTCGCTTTACAACGATGGAGGCTACATGGTTGATGCGTTTGATCGGGGAGCAGCCGGATGTGGCGAGTTGTCGAAGATTATTGCTGCGGTGACTGATGAACTCTGGAAGATGGGTTATTCCAACGAAGACATCCAGAAATTCTACGGCGGGAACTTCATGCGTGTGTGGGATCGAGTGTGGATGTAGCACCGAAAAGCCGTGTTAGGTCACGCCGCCATCACCAAACGCACGACATCACCATCCCACTCGGCGACAGAGGCCACGAAAAGTTCAACTGGGCTTCTGAACTCTCGACTATTCGTAACTGACGTTGAAACAGTAGTTTCTGTTACCTGCCGGCGGTCGGCAGTGCAGCCTGAGATTCAACGAAATCCGGTAGTCTACCGGATTCGGTGAAATGGAAGGTGCACTACCATGCCGAAATCGCCCTCTCTTCGCGTCCCGTCCTATCGCTGCCACAAGCCCACAGGGCAGGCTGTCGTCAACATCTACGGCAGGGACCTGTACCTCGGCAAATGGAACACCGCAGCAAGCAGGAATGACTACGACCGCCTGATCGCCGAACTCCTCGCCAACGGGCGACGACTGCAATGCGATGCTGATGTGACCGTGGTCGAAGTACTCAATGCTTACCGGAAGTTTGCTGAAGGCTACTACCGTGAAAGCGTCAAGCAGTGGCAAGAGCGGCTTACCGACAGGCAGCGAGCCGAACTCGACCAGTGGAAATCTGACCATCGGTGGAGTCCCAACCGCTTACGCCACTCCGCCGGAACAGAGATCCGGAAACGGTACGGGCTGGAAGCCGCGCAGGTTATTCTGGGACACGCATCGGCCGACGTCACGCAAGTCTATGCCGAACGGGATTTGCAAAAGGCGGTGGAAATTATGCGGGAGGTGGGTTGAGACAAAAAAGCAACATTGGCTCGTGCATATCTCGTCGTAAAATAGTGCGATACGGCCACGCGGATAGGCCACACGATGAGGTACAGACGCAAAGGGAAAGTCATGAACGGATCATTTACAGCGGACCAAGTTGAGCGGGCGGCGCAGTCCCCTGGTGATTCCACGGCTGGGGCCATTCACACGCGTGAGGTTGATCCGCTGACCGTGACACGGAGACTTCAGTGTGAGGGCCGGTGGAAGGACATCGAGTCCGAGCGCGATGAAATGATGCGGCTGAGCAAGAAACGGATCCCCGATAAGTTCGAGCGGCAATTGTGGGTCTATGGCGAACTGGACCGAATGTACCCACCGCTGAATCCTTCCCCCAGATTGCCCAGAACCAGGTTTGGTTAACCAAAAGCGGAAAATCTCCGTTTCAAATGCAGGGACGGGGAAAGATGGGGAAACGCAGCCCTGGTCCGATGATGGCCAGATTCAGGGGCTCGCAGCCATTCCCGCGGCGTGGCCCGAGCTGCTGGCAAACGCTTCGCTATCGGCCGAGTTTGGTTGGATGCAGGCGAACCGGCTGCGGATCGTCGAGGAGCGATTGGCGGGTGCGACCCTGGTTCATCTTGAGATGGCTCTGTCTCCTGCCCCGAGCTGGGCCGCACTCGGTTGGTTGGAAACCAGCATCCGCAGCTACGCGAAGTTTGTTGACGTAGCTTCAAAGGCCACAAGCTCAGATGACGGTGAGCATGGTGTGATGCGGCGAGAACGCATGGCCATTGATGAGATTAAGGCGCTACTCGATGAGATGCGAGAGGCCGAGCCGAGGCCATGTCCTCATTGCGGAAAGCCGATCTGACGGCGACCGGAAATCGAACCGGAACCGGCCCCCGGTTGATGAGCCTCATACGTAATATGCCCCTCAAATCTAATGCTCCCACGGGTGTTAAACTAGGCGATTCGGCTGTTGCCCTGTTTGGTTGCGTTTGTGGGCCTTGCCGCTGGAAGCGGGCGCGTTCCACGGAATCGGGAGGTCAAGCCGATCAAAGTCTCAAATTGACATTTTGATTCTTCGCTTTCGCCATTGGTGCTTATCCTTGTGAGTGGTGATTCGGACGACTGCCACCAGAAATCGGACCAAACTCCACGGTGTCTGTGGGTTGTTTTAGTGCAACCCGTGTACAGCGCAGCTTTGGCCATTTCACAGATGAATTAATGATCAGCTGCAATAAGCGTTAATAGATCGCCGATTTTTCGGTGGGCTTCAATCGGATGCCGCAGAGGTGCGTCCAAATTAACGCGATAGTGATTACGCCGCCCAACTCGCTCACGCTCAATGTAACTGTCGGCTTCAAGATCCTGCACGATACGCTGAACTGCGCGTTCGGTGATTCCGACTTGTATAGCCACTTGCCGCAGCACGAGTTCGGGATTTGTGTGAAGCAATATCAACACGTGCGAGTGATTGGTTAGAAACGTCCATTTGTGCATCGCGCTCGTTTTTGGAACTGACGGTTCAGCTGCAGCAGCCAATTTGCCAGGCGTTTTGGGCTTTTTCCTCGCTCGATTTGTGTTTGCCATTCTCGCTGAACTCCAATCCACGCCACGTGTAAAAACAAGCGAGGCAATCCACTTTCCTGTCACTCAGTTCAGCTACGACGTGTCTGCCATGGCCCATTTTGCGAATCTCAATTCACGAATCATAGTACATTTGTCCATGCCACACAACGTTTTTCGCATTCCCAGAAAAAACACTCAATCCACGACGTCTTTTTGGCGAATAACTATTGACGACATTAATTTCGCGTATTATATATCATGCATCTCGTGTCGCTGTTCTTGTGCTAGGGAGGTTTTCTCATGCAGACTGTCATTGCCGCAACAATATCCATACCAATTTGGGCCATGCTCTCAGCGGTGCTTTTAAATAAAAGCTGGGCGAATCGACATGCGACCAACGTCATTTGGACGCTCAATAGTATCGCAGCAATAAATGCGGTAGCGGCCCTACTTTGTCTAGTGTTTACGATTAACAATGGGCCGCTTTATCTGGTGCTTTTCGACCTTGGACAAGACAGTCTATTTAAGGTCAGTCTGTATTTAGACACGGTGTCAGCGCTTATGCTGTCATTGGTGGCAGGCCTTGGTTGGGTAATCTGCAAATTCTCGATTCGATACCTCGACGCTGAAAAAAACCAAGGCGAATATTTTCGTTGGACGGCGTTTACGATCGGTGCAGTCTCCCTGGTTGTTGCTGCGGGCAACCTCGCAATGATGTTAGTTGCCCTACTTCTAACGAGTCTCGGCCTGCATCAACTGCTGGTTCATTACTCTGAACGTCCGGCCGCTCATCGAGCGGCGTCCATTAAATTCATTTTCAGCCGGGTTGGCGATTTGTGCCTTCTATTGGCCTGCATTCTACTATATGGCGAGTTCGGGTCTCTTGAGCTGCCGATACTTTTTTCCAAGGTCGGGACTTTAGACGAGACGGGAATCGCCAATAGTGATGCCATCCAGCCAGCAGGCTGGCTACTGGCGTTATGCGCGGTATTCAAATCGGCCCAATTTCCGTTCCATAGCTGGCTTCCTGAGACGATGGAAGCACCGACCCCGGTTTCGGCTCTAATGCATGCCGGCATCGTAAATGCTGGCGGCTACCTGCTGATTCGCATGGCTCCAATCGTGTCATTAACACCAATGGCAATGTGGGCCATCGCAGGACTTGGAGCATTCACGGCCTTTATCGCAGCTTTAGTGATGCTGACGCAGACCAGCGTCAAGCGAACGCTCGCTTGGTCAACGATCTCGCAGATGGGTTTCATGATGTTGCAATGTGGCCTCGGGGCGTTCTCCGCGGCAATGCTGCACATCATTGCGCACTCGTTGTACAAGGCTCACGCGTTTCTGGCTAGCGGTAGTGTGATGTCGGAAAAACTAGCGATGGCTACCGCGAATCCGAGACCTCGAAGCAACCTTGCAAGCTTTGGGCTATTCGCTGCTTCGGCTGCAATTTCACTTTGCTTATTGACCGTAATCGCGTGGTTGTTGGGAGTTTCCTTGCAAGAGAAACCAGGCGGTTTTCTGCTAGGGCTGATTGTGTGCTTGGGACTAACCCGATGGATGTGGCACATGCTGGAAAACGGCGGACGTTTCGTCATACCAGGTCTCGCAATGACTACGCTGTTCATCGCGGCCTATCTAGGGAGTTTTACTGCCATCGATGCGTTAGTTGCTGAAAATGTCCGTTCGCTCCCGATGGTGCTATCCAGCCAAAGCTTGATGTTCATCATTGCCATCGCATACATGGCTTTGTTTGTACTGGATCTGACGGCTTACCGGAGGCAGCAGTCAAAGTGGCTCCGGGCTCTCTACGTTCATTCATCCAACGGCTTCTATGTCGATATTCTCTGGAGGCAATTGGCTAAATCCGTTTCCACCTGACGCAACTTCGGGGGCAATCCACGACCACTCAAAACTCCGAAGTCAATCAATCAAACACCTACTGGTAATTAACGAAGGATGAGCAAATGTCCATGATTCAGCACGCAACGACTCCGGCACTCGATTTCGAAATAGAATCAACATCTGAGCGTCCGCAAGATGCTTCTTTGAAATTTGCGGCAACAGGCTTGGAACCTCAAGCACGGGACACTTGGATTGAATCGAACACGGGTGCTCGACATCTCAAACATGCCATACAAAATGTTTCCGCCAAAATAGCCCCGGTTTGGCCCCTCAAGGACTACGTGGCGGTCAATCCCTTTCTTGGGTTAGCGGATCAACCCTTTCTGAAAGCCCGCAAAATACTGCGAACAATTTCCAACTGCGAAACGCTGATGTCACTGAGCTACTACCAAACAAAGTTTCAGAACGGAGAGCTAAATGTTCCCGAAATCGAAGCTGCCGTAGCTCAGATTAACGAGGGATTTGATCTGCCACATATCTTGGTGGAGGAGGTGCTACAACAACTTAAAACAGTGCAAGATGACTCCGAATCGGATGTGACGCTCAATCCAGAACGCCGCTTTCGATCAGTGGCGGAAATTGCGGGAAGGTATGGAACGCAGGACTGGCCAAGCATGATCCTAGAAGAGATCAGCAAACACTGTGCCGCCCATTATGACGAGGGACAAGCCACCTGGATGAGTCCATGGAAGAAATTGCCGTTATTCCAAGCGTGGCATGAGGCTGCTCAACAGGACCTGCGTTTCAGTCTCCTAGGCGCGGCAGGTTTCCGCAAATTCGTGGGCGCACTTCCCCATCTGCCAGAAGCGGCTATCGCAATCTTGCTTCAGAAGTTGAGCGTACCTCAAGATCTATGGGAACCGTTCCTACACTGCCAAGCCCAAACTATTCCCGGCTGGAGTGCGTGGACGAAATACAAGATCGAGGCGGCGAAGAAATGTGGTCGAGATACCCACGACTTTACCGACCTAATGGCAATTCGACTCGCATATGATGTGGCCGTGGCTGAGGCAACCGATATTCAAATCGACTGGAGTTCCTACTACGGAATCGCCTCGTCTCCCAATACGTCGGCTCAGACCACAGCCGATCAGGAGGTCATCATCCGGTTTGCTTTATTGCGCGCGAGCGAGATTGCCTATCAGCGTAAACTCGTTGGTGCATTGTCATCTCAATCATTGACATCGAATTATGACGAGGCAGCGCGGACCTTATCAGATCCACAGTGCCTTGCTCAAATGGTCTTCTGTATTGACGTCCGATCAGAACGGTATCGTCGTCACCTGGAGCAAAGCTCAAAGGCCGTGCAGACGTTCGGATTCGCAGGATTCTTTGGTGTCCCGATGGCTTATGAGGCCCTGGGAGATACGACACAAACGCCTCAAGTGCCTGCATTATTGTCTCCAAATCTGGTCATTCATGAACACTTACGCGACACCAACAAACACGAGACGACGGCTGCCGCAGACCGTAAACGGTTCAGACGCCTCATTAGAAAAAGTTGGAAGCAATTTCAAACTTCGGCGGCGAGCTGTTTTGGTTTTGTGGAAACTTCGGGCCTTTTTTATGCGTGGCAACTGCTAAGGAAATCTGCCGGGGCAAAGGGCAAAAACTCGAGATTTGATGGTGTCAGGTCAAGGGACAAGGCGAAGCTCGGGCCCGACCTCTCAAACCTGAACCAGCAAGGACTACCAGCGGCCAAGCAAATTGAACTTGCTGAATCGATTCTCCGTGGTATCGGACTGACACACAATTTCGCCAAACTGGTCGTTTTCTGTGGCCACGGTAGCACGACACAGAACAACCCCTTGCAAGCAGGTCTGGAATGCGGCGCGTGCTGCGGTCATTCGGGAGAACCGAATGCGCGTTTCGCTGCTGCGTTGTTAAATCAGCCGCATGTCCGTACCGGACTGAAGGAACGTGGCATTGCCGTGCCCGATGACACCTGTTTCCTTGCCGCACAACATGACACGACGAGTGATAGCGTTAGCTATTTCGATACAGATCTGCTTCTCGAAACACGCCAAATCGATCTACAGGAACTTGCTGCGCACACATCGGACGCGACAGCAAAGTGTCAGTTGGAACGCATGCCCAATCTTAAAGCAGCAAACATTCATGATGTTCTGAAACGCACGGAGGATTGGTCGGAAGTCCGACCTGAATGGGGATTAGCCGGCAACGCTGCGTTCATTGCGACTCCTCGGAGTGTGACCCAAGGCGCAAATCTGGAAGGGAGGGCGTTTCTGCACAGTTACGATTTTCGAGATGATCCAGGATTTGGCATTCTGGAACAGATCATGACAGCCCCAATGGTCGTTGCTCATTGGATCAATATGCAGTACTTCGCCTCCAGCGTCGACAATCAACACTTCGGTAGTGGGTCAAAAACTATTCACAATGTCGTAGGACAGTTTGGCGTTTTTTCAGGGAATGGCGGTGACCTCACCACCGGTCTACCGTGGCAATCCCTCCACGATGGCGATGAGTTACATCATGAGCCGCTACGACTGTTGAGTGTGATCGCAGCCCCGCGCAATGCTGTTGCGGAGGTGATCCAAAGCAATCAAGTCGTTGAGGATTTGCTAATTAATGGATGGCTGAACTTAATCGTAATTGAACACGGTGAATTCTATCGGCACACGACAAACCAAAAGTGGCAAAAAGTCGAAACCGATTTGCACGAACTACAGATAACAATGTAAGTCGAAACCCTTCCCCTTCGAGGCAACAGGCCTGAATATAGTTTAGTCCGCAGTTCTGCCGCCACATCTTCACAGAATCTAGGAGCTTGTATCATGAGCCAGTTAGACACGGTAGCATTTTCCCATAGTAGGTATATCAAAGTTCTACGAGATTTGATTGCAGGTGAGTCCAAGCCAGTCGACACTTTGATTATTGCGCACGACGACTACGCCATGATCAAAGCGATTGTCGATGCCATGCCGGACGGTTTGATTGCCGTTTTACCGATCCGTCAAGCAGAGTGGGAAGGCAACTTGAAGGAAGTCATCGCGTGTGCGATCGACTCACAAATTAATGATATTCTTATTGCCGGGCATTCATCAGGGCTTGAGATCCTATCGCCGGAGCTTTTGCGAAAAGAGTCGCAAAATTTCGGACGCGAAACCTCTTTGCCAAATTACAACCGACTTCTGTCAGGTGCTTGCAAAACAGGGCTCGCAAACAGGAAATCTAGGCAGCATTTTGCAGATCAGATCTCGCAACTCGTTGACTGCCACGAGCTGGGCGAGCAAATGTGCAATGATGACTTTCGATTGCAAGCGATCTTCTATGTGAAAAACAGCGGTGTGTTTCTGCTTCATGATTTTCGAGACGGAGTCTTTGCTCCCATTTGGAAACAGAATTAAAGATCCTTGAAACATCACACCTCAAAAAATCCTGCGGTTTGGGACGCTAAACATGAAGGAGGCAAACCGGTGCAGAGCAAACGTTTCGTAACGCAGCGTTTTATTCTGCTATCGCGCGATGAGGAAGATAATCAGGGGAAGTCGCTTCCATTGGCATGAATAGCAGCACATATGTTTCTTCCAAGGAGGACCACGTAAATGATCAAGAGTCGACGCAGTTGGTCGTGGCGAAATAATTTCGGGGGAACCTAAATCACAATTCAAAGTCAACCGAGTGAGAATTTTCCTCGTGATGCCGCGGGTGGCCCCGGCAACCATAGGTAAAGATCAATATTCCAAGGATTGCGAGGTAGAAAACATGCTTGACGAAAACTCCGCACAGCCACAGGTCGGCATAATAATGGGTAGTCGCTCCGATTGGACGAGTATGCGATGTGCTTCCGAAGTGCTGAATAATCTTACGGTTCCTCACGAATGCCGTGTGGTATCCGCTCACCGAACTCCGGATTGGATGGTGGAGTATGCGAAATCCGCGCAGGATCGCGGGTTAAAAGTCATCATTGCCGGTGCGGGTGGGGCGGCACATCTGCCTGGGATGGTTGCGTCGCTGACCGATTTGCCAGTTCTCGGCGTTCCGATGCAGAGTCGCACGTTGAACGGCATTGATTCATTGCTATCAATCGCCCAAATGCCGAGAGGCGTCCCAGTTGGCACATTGGCCATTGGCGAAGCTGGAGCAGCTAACGCCGGTTTACTCGCGGCGCGGATCCTAGCAACGCTCGACCCGGAATTGGCAAAGCGAATACAAACTTTGCGGAAATCGATGCAACGCCGTGTTATGGATGATGTCAACCTCGATGAAGAGATGAAAAAGGAATAGTCCGAATGATTCTTCCTGGAAAAACGATCGGAGTATTGGGCGGCGGTCAGTTAGGGCGTATGTTCACGTTGGCTGCACAACGCATGGGCTATCGTGTGCATGTATTTTCCCCGGGGAGCGAGACGCCAGCAGGACAGGTCGCCAATTTAGAGATCACTGCTAGTTTCGACGATGAGGATGCGCTCCGTACTTTTGCGAGTCGTGTTGATGTCGTGACCTTTGAGTTCGAGAACATTCCACTAAGTTTGATCGAATCAATTGCAAGAACCGTTCCCGTTCGTCCGAGTCCGGAGGTTGTTGCTTTGACGCAAAACCGTATTGCGGAAAAGACGATGCTGCATGCGGAGGGTTTTCCGGTTGCTCAGTATTCGCCGGTTCGTGAGGGAACAGAAGCCGTAGGTTTTTTTGATCAAAATCCGATGGTTCGCCGCGCAGTCTTAAAATCGGCTGAATTTGGATATGATGGAAAGGGTCAAGCTGTCGTGAATGATCGTGAGGCCGCCGTTAGTGCGTTCGCCGATTTGGGCAGTGCCCCTGCAGTCATCGAGGAACACATCGAATTGGATTACGAACTCTCAGTAATTGGTGCGAGGTCAATCGACGGTGAAATTGCGTGTTTTGGCCCGGTGTTAAATCGACACTGCGATCATGTTTTGGACGTTTCCATCGCTCCGGTCGAACACATAGATCCGGTGATCAAGTCAGAAACGATTAACGTGACGCGGGAATTATTGGAAAGCCTCGATGTCTGCGGCGTGATTTGTGTCGAGTTTTTCGTCGACAACCGGGGCCGCCTACTGGTTAACGAAATCGCGCCTCGCCCTCATAACTCCGGACACATGACGATCGAAGCTGCTATCACTTCTCAATTTGAGCAACAGGTGAGAGCAATCTGCGGCTTGCCGTTAGGATCCATGGAGCAGACTCGTCCAGCTGCGATGGCGAACATGCTTGGACAACATTTCGGCAAAGATTCTTTGAAATGGTGTGAGGTATTTCTCCACCAAAACCTGTATCTGCATCTTTATGGGAAACGAAATTACCGACATGGCCGAAAAATGGGGCACCTGACGGCAACCGCCATGAAGGCAGTCGATGCCGAGGGTGTCGTGCTATCAGCGCGAAGCGCAATCGTGAACGCTGATTCACAAAACCAACAAATTGCCAACGTCTCGTGAGGCAAATACCGGAGTCATATTGCACGTGGTGTGAAGAAAACTATGCGGAACGACATGGAAAACCTAGGAGTCGAATAGATAGTCCAGGCTCTCTCTTAGCAGATCGAGGTTCATATATGGTTTGCGTCGAGCGGACTCACCGCAATGATTCAAGCAGTTTCACTGCGTCTAAATTCATGCAAGAACGGGATTTGTTTTTCGAACAGCATTTCTGGCTGCGACCATTTTGCTAACTGAGAATACATTTCCGAATTGATTCACCCTAATTCCGGTGATTCAACGACGGAAGCCTTCCGGTCACCCCCACTAGTTGCACGGCCTGCGTTTGAATCGAAAAAAATTAGGCAGGTATGATCGCACCAATTGGTGGAATTGGCTTTGTAACACTTCTGGGGTATGCCATTCCATTCGGCTGCAGCAATACTTCATCAAAAGATACCCAGTTGTCTAGGACTACAGGCTTGACTGATCCATCAATAAAAACAGCAAAACTTTCAACGAGTGAGAGTCCCAAAAGGTGCAAAACGCGAATCATTCACAGGCGGCTGGTCTGTGGAATCTTCGTGAGCCTATTCCTACTTGACTCGATTTTTCTGGTCGGTGCGGTGATGAACGGGCTGCCTTCAGCAGACTTGACCAATAGCATTGGAATGAGATTCCGGATCATCCCGCCGGGGGACTTCTTAATGGGTGCACTTCCTGGGGACACAAAAGCAGACGACGATGAGCATCCTCAACACCTTATAGCAATTTCGCGAGTATTCTTGCTGGGGCAATTTGAAGTCTCGCAGGCGGAGTATCGGCAAATTATGGAGCGGAATCCCAGCCGGTTTCAACCGGGGGAACGAGGCGAGACTCATTTGCACTGGTGGACAGACCCTGACAACTTACCGGTGGAAATGGTGTCCTGGTACGATGCGGTTGAGTTTTGTGAACGACTGAGCGCTCTTCCTGCCGAGGTTGCAGCGGGGCGATCTTACCGACTGCCAACTGAAGCGGAATGGGAATACGCGTGCCGCGCTGGCAAGACGACACGATATCATTTTGGTGAGATTTTTCGTCCCGGTATGGCGAACATGAATGAATCTTATAACCGTCCGTTGGCTCGGGGATCCTTTCCGCCCAATGGGTTCGGTCTATATGATATGCACGGCAACGTGTTGGAGTGGTGTGAAGACTGGCATGATCCGAATTACTACGCGGTCTCGCCAGAAACGGATCCTCAAGGACCACAATTTCCCGACGAAGATCATCACGTGCTTCGCGGCGGAGGCTGGGCATTTCCTGCTGCAAGCTGTTCCTTTCGAGACCGGATCCCTACACAACTCAAGGGGCCGGCGCACGGCTTTCGTGTCGTCTGCGAGATGGACGACCCCGCCTTGTTGATTCCATAGAACACCACGTAAACATGCGTTCTACACTCTCGGAGTTTCGTTTGATCCAATTTGAATTGCCAAACTCACCAATTGAGTGAGTTCGAGCCTGCGCGACTCATCGAAGGTGTCATTACTATAACAGGGAGCATGTCTGATGGCTAAGATTCCGTCATGGATTCGACCAGCACGTGAGAATTGGACATATCATGGTCAGACCCGGCCTCCGTTTGCAGTACCGCCCGAGGCAGGTCAAGAATCGGTCTGGGATTATCCCCGTCCCCCGCGCATTGAAAGCGACTCCCGAGAAGTGGTCGTCAGTCGAAACGGCATTGAGATCGCACGAACCAATCGCGCACTCCGCGTCTTGGAAACGGCCAGTCCTCCCACGTATTATTTGCCGCCACTAGACGTGCGCGTCGACTATTTGGCAGAAGCGTCTGGCGATTCAATCTGTGAATGGAAGGGCTTAGCGCGGTATTGGTCTGTTGCTCTGCCGGACCAAAGACTGCTTCAAAACGCAGCATGGTCTTACGAAGATCCGTTCGAGGGTTGTGAACAGATTGCTGGTTACTTTTCCTTTTATGCCAGTCTTCTGGAGTGTTATGTCGACGGAACTCGCGTTAAGCCACAGCCAGGAACAATTTACGGCGGCTGGGTCACTCACGAAGTGGTGGGACCGTTTAAAGGCGAATCGGGCTCAGAAAATTGGTAGGTCTTGAATGTGTTCTCTGCGGTATGCACGACAGCCGGCGCGAATGAATAAGAGGGGAGAGTACAGGATCGAACGCAGCCAGGTGCCGTACAGAGTCGCAGCCGTCTCCATTTTGGGCACAGTGACGCAGAACCCGTATACTGGTACTTCATCGGGCGGTTCGTCGAGTTGCAAATCAGCGGTCCAAGCGGACCCGGCGGAGGTATGTCTTCCTGCCTTTCGGCACACGCCGCCCGGTTCGGCCCGACGATAGAAAGGCAGGCTTCACATGGAATTCTACGGCATCGGGCCGAACACACCCAACGCCGATCGGTGGCAAGAAGTTGCCAGACAGATCGTGGACATTATTCGGGAGTCGGGGGATCGAGTTCTTCCGGCAGGCCGTCAGGCAGGTGGTATGCGACCGGCTGAAGATTGAAGATGAGCGGGAACGACGTGAGGAAGAAAGGCACGAGGTGCTGAAGGAGCAGGGTGTTTTATACCGCGATGGTGCAATCCCGGAACGCCCGGGAGGCGACTGGCACTTTCACCAGGATATTCTCGGCGGCTATGTCAAGTGACCCTCGAAGGTCAAATTGCCGCCAAAGCAGCCGGAGCGTCCGAAACCTCCGCAGTGTTTACGGGACCCCAAACTGCATAAAGACTGGGACGAAGCAAACAAGAATGCGGTTGACAGCTTCCACGCGGAAGAGGCGAAGTACAACAAGAGAATCCAAGCGTTCTGGCCCAAATGTCACAGAGCTATCCTTCTACTCTTTGAGAAAGTGAAGAAGCGGGGATTTCCGAACGACGACAAGGGCGAATATCGATATGACTTCGACCTATGCTGCTGGGTTCCTCGCGAACTGCACCCGGCCAAGGATCCACGTAACGAGGAACTTCTGCCAGTCCCGAGGCGAGCGCTGACGGACGTTGAGAAGATCACGGTCTTAGCGGCCGTTTACGACGCTCATTCGCGGGGAAGCGAAAAGGTTGCACCGTAGGGCCTGTCTGAAGACGGCAGCGACCCCGATGCCTGGCAGGCAGGCGCAGAGCAAGACGAAAAGCGGGCGGCGCTTGTTTACTTTTCGCTGTTTCAGAAAGCTCGGCAATTGGACGACTTCGACCAGCCGGTTGTCGAGAGTTGGCTCAAAGATTTACCAATGGCCATAAAGTAAGGTGGAGGCTGACGAGCTTGAAGCCGCGGAAGAGAACGCAAACGAGGATAGGCAAAACGGGAGTGTGAAAAGTACTCAGCCAATGGCTTCTTCGGACTTCGAAAGGGAATTGCAGAACGCCTTGGAGGCCCACGGAATTCGCATGGACGTTGCCGAAACGCTTTCACCGGAACAGAAACGAAACATCATCATGGCGCATTGGTCTGATACTCCCGCGAAGACACGTGATCGATGGCAAGAAGCGAAGTGGCTACCATCACTCGGCAAAGAACGCAATACGAAGGTGCGCGACAAAGTGAAGACCTATATCACACGAGGGCAGAAAAAGTTGAAGGAACTGGCCAGCCAAAAATGAAATTGTCCCCGGTGTTCCCTATTCTTGTTCCCTAGTGTTCCCCATTCTATTCCCTAGTCTCATCGCTTGACTGTTCCCGCAGAGCTCATCGTACCGTTGCATCAGTAGTTAAATCTCACTGATCTGAGGTACTGAAATGAGCATCGACCTTGCGAACGAAACTCCCATCACTCTTGCCAAAGCCGCCCAGACGCTTCCTGGTGGTGCAGTCCACGTTTCCACGATTCACCGCTGGCGGATGAAAGGTGTTCGTGGCGTCCGACTCGAAACGTTTCTCCGTGGCGGCATTCGCTACACCACCGATGAGGCGATCGAGCGATTCTTTGCGGCCACCACCGCCGCGGCCGATGGCGACACTCCGCCCGTTCGGACACTGCGACGGCGGGAGCGGGAAATCACAGCAGCCGAGCGTGATTTTGACACCAACATCTGAGCTACGGAGCACAAAGCAAGCCAGTGCGGCCCAGTAGCTCAATTGAATAGAGCGCGCTTTTGTCAAAGGCGGGGATGTCGGGTCGAGTCCGACCGGGGCCAAACTGGCTGTGTGAAGCACAATGGATAGTATCACATCGCCCAAGTCTACGGCTAGAAGGCGGCAGCGGAGTGCGGAATTGGGACATGACCCAATTTCAGAACGTCCGCTTTTGGAAATTCGTCCGTCGCCTGAAAACGACGATATCTACGGCGTCATCAATCGCGATGATCCAGAGATTATCGCGATGGCCGAATCTATTCGGGAATTCGGAGTTCGCGAGCCCCTGGTGATCAGCTTGGACGGCTTCATCCTTTCCGGCCATCGTCGCTACACCGCGGCTAAGCGGCTAGGGTTGCTGACCGTGCCTTGTCGGGTTGATCCAATTCGGCGCGAGGATGACATCGACCAATTCGTTCTGTTGCTCCGCGAATTCAACCGCCAACGTGATAAGAGCTTGGCCGTCAAACTGCGCGAAGAGCTGATTAACGCGAATCCTGAAGAATCCCACCGGGCGCTTTCGGAGTATCGAACACAGCAATCCGGTGTCGATGCCGATGCTTTCGAAATCGTTGGTCGCAAACAGCGGGCGAAGATCAGCAAGGCCAAGCAGCCGATGCTGGATGCGATTTTCAAAGTCATTAACGATGGGAGGAAGTTCTGGCCGTTGTCGGACCGCGCGATTCACTACGGCCTGCTGAACGATCCACCGCTGAAACACGCCAGCAAATCCAATTCGGTATACGACAACTCGGGAAAGTCGTACAAGGCATTGGTCGAATTGCTCACCAGGGCGCGGTTGGCTGGTCACATCGACTGGCGTGCAATCCATGATCCCACGCGGCCGGTCACCACGTGGAAGGTGTACGCTAACCCCCGTCGATTCATCCGGGAACAAGTCGATCATCTTCTCAAAGGTTACTACCGGAATCTGATGCAATCGCAGCCCCATCACATCGAGATTGTGGCCGAGAAAAACACCATCAAACCGATTCTTAAGCCCGTGGCAGGAGACTTCACCATACCGCTAACCTCGGGTCGCGGGTATTGCAGTTTGCCACCCCGGTACGCGATGGCCAAGCGGTTTCAACGCAGTGGCAAAGCCAAGTTGATTCTCCTGATGGTTTCCGACTTCGATCCGGACGGTGAAGAGATTGCACAAAGCTTCGCCCGGTCGAAGCGTGATGATTTCGGCATCGAGGAAATCCATCCGATTAAGGTGGCGCTGACCGCGCAGCAGGTGCAAGAATACGAATTGCCACCTGTGATGACGGCCAAGGCCACATCGACCAATTATGACCGGTTCGTTGATCAGTACGGCGATTCGGTTTTCGAGTTGGAAGCCCTCGATCCGGACGACTTGCAGACGATTCTCACCACGGCGATTGAATTGGTCATCGACATAGACGCCTACAACCACGAGGTTGCAGAGGAAGAAAAAGACGCGGCATTCCTGGACGGCGTGAGGAACACCGTACACGTTGCACTCCAGCAAATGAATTGGGAGTCCGACGAATGAACGGACTTTTCCAATTCTGCTTGCCTGAATCGTTTCACCCGCGTGAATTCCTGCGGACACCGAATTTGATTCACCAGGCTGATGACGCTCGCTATTTCATGTCGCTGATTCTCACCAAGACAGCTCGCGGTCAAGTTGATCAATTTGGGAACGTCCGCCTAATGGCCAAGTACTTACGGAACATCATGCACAAGCACCGCTACAACCATGTGGTGGATGCATTGCTGGAACGTGGAGCTGTTGAGCGAGTTCCTTATCAGGTAGGGAAGCAGTCGTTCGGGTATCGGTTGGCAGAGAGATTCCGCGACGACAAGCACGTCCGCATCGCGGCGGAAGATTTCCGGTTGATTGATCGACTGCGATCGTTTCACGAGGAAGCAGAACACGAGCGGCAATCAAGAATGAAGCCCGAGCACTTCGCCCTGGAGCGGCATCAGCAACTTTTGACGATCGACGGGAATCAGGTCCGTGACATCATCGCGTCTTTGCCCCAACGGTCGAATCCGTGGGATAGCCAAGGCGTGCTGGTCCGCGATATCGAAGATCGGGATTTTCATGTCAACGTCGGTCGATTCGGACGACTGAGCAACAACATCACTTCCATGAAACTGGAGATTCGGCCGGCGCTTCGCCTCCGGTCAGAACCGCTACAGCACGTCGATATTCGCTGTTGTCAACCAGCACTCATCGGGAGAGAGTTAAGGTCCAAGACAGAGGACAAAGCCCAATCAGGGCGCAGGAAGGAACAGGCAACAGAAGCAGGACAAGCGGGCTCCATCGTCCCACGGCGGGGATGTTGATCGATACTGCGAGCTGGTCCAGACGGGTGAATTCTACGATTTTCTGCTGACCGAACTGAGAATTGGGGCATGTCCCAATTTCACCCGCAACGACCTGAAGAAGCGGTTTCTGGCCGATGTCGTAGCGAAGCGGAAGGCCAATCGACACGGGGCTGAATATCCGTCCGATGTCGAGGATGCATTCCGACGGTTGTTCCCTTCGGTATACCAATTTATTCGCGAAATAAACCGGGACGGTTGGGAGCACGAAAACCTGATTCGTCGGCTACAGCAGGAAGAGTCGAAGCTCGTCATTGAGACCGTCGCGGCCGACCTGATTGCCCGGCATCCCGAAGTATTCGTGCTGACGTTGCATGGCGCGATATTTACCACGGCCAGCGGAATCCCGGTGGTGGTCGGCGCATTTGAAGCGGCATTCGATCAGATTGGATACCCGATGTCGTTGAAGGTGGCATGATGCGACGCAGATGCCAACCGCTGTGTATCGCCATATCCCCCAAACGGTGAGACGACGGGGCAAACGCGGCCTGGGGGATGTCCTTCTGGGGCGAGAGAGGATTCCGAATTCTTTCTTCTCCCTCGCACGCACGCGCGAGGCAGGACTACCGGTAGTCTACCGGATTCGCCACCGGCCGATTCTTAAAGTACCGCGAAAACATGGGAAACAATGCACTTCAGTGATAGTGTTTGCAAAAGGCGTTTTGGTGGCTAGAATGCCTATAAACACCGAGGAATTTCAGGCTATTCGCGTCTAAGATAGTTGCTTTGGGAGCCGGGGGTCGCAGGTTCGAATCCTGTCGTCCCGACTATTCTTTCAATCCGGCCATTTGTTTGAACGCTGCTCTCATCGGTTTGGCCGTCCAATTACTACTTATATCTGCCGCCAACAATTAATTGTTCTTGTGCGTCGCAAACAATATAACTTGGCCGCGACATGCTCACCGTCGCGTCAAGCAAGGCGTAGATGGGGACGCTTTTGTGGACCACCGACGCGGCTTTCGCCACCTTGAAACTGTTTGTCTAGAACCAGTTTCAAAACCCGGTTGCGCTTGTTCTCGAAACGTTCAGATCAGTGTCAGTGAGACGCGTCAGAGAGTTTTGAAACTACTTGTAGGAGTTTCCGATGATCTCTGCACGAATCACCTTCGCATTGTTTTTCTGCCTCACGTCGACTGCGGCGTATGCCGGCGAACCAGTCAATGTCCTGAACTATGTTCGTGCTGAGAGCGACATGCAGTTTAAGGGCTATGCTGACAAGGCCGGGGGCGTGGGCAAGTTCATGAACTTTCGCGAGGTGTACTCGGTCGAGAACCAGACGACGATCCGTGGCAACCGGGACACGCTGTACTCGTTCGGCGTTTATGACCTGACCAGCCCGGTGACGGTCATCAAACCGGAATCAACGGACCGGTTCCAGTCGCTGTTAGTGATCGATCAGGACGAATACAACCCGGTGCTCAAGAACGGCGCGGGCGAGGTGAAGCTGACGATCGACACTGTCGGCACGCGGTATGTGATGGTTTTGTTCCGCACGTTTTGCGATCCGAACAGCCGGGAGGACATGAAGAAGGCCCACGCAATGCAAGACGCGATCCAGATCAAGCAGGCGTCGCCGGGCAAGCTGGAATTGCCGGATTGGGACGAGACGTCACTCGTGGCGACCCGCAAGGCGCTTAATGGTCTGGTGTCGAAGCTCGATGGCGTGCCGAAGGCCTTCGGTCCCCGAGGTGAAGTCGACCCGACGCAGCACCTAATCGGTGCCGCGTACGGCTGGGGTGGCAACCCGCAGCGCGGAGCGATGTACTTCAACGTCGTGCCGGAGAAGAACGACGGCAAGACCGCCTACACGCTGACGATGCCCAAGGACGTGCCCGTTGAGGCCTTTTGGTCCGTCACGCTCTAAAACAAGGACGGTTTCTTTACTCCTAACAAACTCAACGCCTACTCGTTCAACAGCATCACCGCCAAACGCAACAGTGACGGAACGGTCACGATTCACTTTGGCGGCGACCCAAAGGCGACGAACTACTTGCCAATCAATGACGGGTGGAACTACATCGTTCGTTGCTACTTGCCCGGCTGGCAAATCATCGAGGGCAATTGGACCCCGCCAGCGCCGCAACCAGTCAAATGAAAGCCACGTTGAGCACCGTTATCTAAAGCCAGGTCGCTCCGCAACGTCGTCCCGACAATGTTAGAAAACGAGCCTTTCGACGCGTCCTGCAGGGCACTCGGCGAAAGGCTTGCTCTATTTCCGAGGCGGCGGTTTTGTTTGTTTGCCCCTGCGCCCCAGGAGAGACCATCAGCGCTGATAAATCGGGAGTAGCTGATACGGGGGTGTGAGGGCCAGGATGGTGAGGGCTGTCGTGTAGACGTTGCCGAATTGGCCGTCGTGCATCGCTTCGCGGTCCCAGGAACCGTCGGCCCGTTGATTGGTGAGCAGCACTTTTTGCAAGTCGGGGTAAAACCGCTCCCAGTATTTTCCGCCGAGCTGAAACATGGCTTGGCTGCAATAGTAGGCGCTGTAGTGGTAACGGTCGTCGCTTTGTTGACGGCGATTGTAGTGCGTGAAGGGGTGTTGCAAGATCCAGCGTCCGCCGGCCTGCGCCATTTCGGTATGGTGTTCACCGCCCATAGAGAGGGCCACAATGCCTCCGCCCACAGTGCCGCCACTGGCGTAGTGTTCTTCGTCATGCGCTAGTCCATAGACGAATTCCCCCTTCTGCGGGACATAACAGCGGCGAACGTACCCCATTGCATCATCGATGAATTCGGCCGGCACGTCGAATTCGGCGTTCTTGGCGGAGCGGTAAAACATCAATTGCCAACTCGTGGCGGTCAGGTCAGAATCGTTGGGGCCGTAGGGAGCAATGTATCGCCAACCGCCGTGATCGCGGGGATTGCGTTTGCGGCGGGTTTGTCGCATGCGGGAAAACTTAAGCGCGCGGGGAATTGATTCTCGGATGCGGTTGCTGAGATCTCCGGTGGTCATGCCATAGACCTCGCCTAGCATCAGCCCGGCGATGGCATGATTGTAATTCGGCCGCCCCCTGCTTCCGCTGCCACGAGGCTCGATCGAGAGAACGCCGGAAGCATGTTGTGTGGAAAGGACAAATTCAATCGCGCGTTCCAACTGATCGCCATAGGGCCCCATGCCGGGAACATGCCCGCGCGAGAGAAACGCCATGATGCACAAACTGGAAACGCCGGGTTGCCCTGACCTGAGAGTCATGAACGAACCGTCCGCTTGTTGATTCCGGGCAATAAATTCCAGACCGCGATCAACAGCCGTGTCGATTTGTTGCCACTGCCCCGCGGAAAGCACATTGAGATTGGGTGTGGTATTCGTCGCGGCAATTGACCGCTCCTGCGCAACGGCCGTTGCTGCCGGAAAAATGCAGAGAACGGCCACGCATGTGAACAGTAGAATTCGAGAAGGTTGCGACATCGAGTGCATAGTCAGCCACCGTGCTAGGAGACGTTCGAGGAGTGGGCGGACAGGGATCGGTACGCAAACCACTAACCTTCTTTCGTGTTTTGCAGCGGATTCTTAATGTAACATACGCGCCGCAGCAAACCACCCGAGTTCTAAATCGGCCGGTCTCGAGAAACGATGAGATGAGCACCGTTCGGTACTACCGAGAGAGCATTACCGTCAAATAAACAGGGCCTTTGTTCTGAATTTCGCGCGGCTTTCCGTCTTGTCCACCGACCGGGATGATCACGGTTCCGTAGCCGGGTGCGGAAACTTCGGCCCAGACTTTTGACGTGAGCACGGATCCGACTTCGGAGTACCGGCTGTATGTGCCGTGGGCCATGAATCGCCGCGTCAGCACGACGCGCCCCTGCTGGTCCGTCTCCCCCTGTAGAGGATTCGCATGATCTGCATCGGGACCAAAATGTATTTTACTCAGGTTTTCTGGGCGTATTTCCAATGGATGTGATGGCCCATCGAAAAGAGTGACCATGGCCTTCGGTATGGGCATTTGCGTCCTTGCATCGAGCACAAGGACGTGCACGTCAAGTTCGTGGGAACCAATCCAATGGACTCGGGTAAAAATACCGGCCGCGGAAAGAAGGCCGAACAAAATGCCAAGTACGGCCAACACCGCTAAAATAATTAACCACCACCGCCTGCGGTCTAGGCGTGCAACGTAAGCATCCAATTCTGCGTCGGTTGACTTCTGCATACACATCTCCGGGAGTTCACCCATCAATCATATCCGCGGCCGGTCGTCGAGGCAAAACGGGGATTGTGCTTGCGAAATCAGATTCGTTCAACGCACAATGGTGGTATCACACGAATGATGCACGGCAGACGGGGTCTGCCCGACAATGCTGCACTACGAATCAATGCAAAAACAGGGAACTGAAATTCATGGCCGATCAATACCGCGTGGCGATCATTGGCAGTACCGGGCGGGGCAATTATGGGCATGGGCTGGATACGGTGTGGCATGAGATTCCCCAAACCGAAGTCGTTGCCGTCGCGGATGACAACGCCGAGGGACTGGCCGCTGCTTTAAAAAAGACCGGGGCGGCTAAGGGATATGACAATTACGCACAGATGCTCAAACAGGAGCAGCCGGATATTGTCGCCATAGGACCGCGGTGGATCGACCGGCATCACGAAATGGTGCTCGCCTGTACCGAGGTCGGCGCCCATATGTATATGGAAAAACCATTTTGTCGTACGATGGCCGAAGCGGATGAAATGATGAAAGCCGTTGAGGCAACCCACGTGAAACTGGCGATCGCTCACCAAAGTCGATACTCGCCTGTGCTAACAGCCATTCAAAAAATGATTGCCGAAGACAAACTCGGTACGCTGCTGGAAATTCGTGCGCGGGGTAAGGAGGATCGCCGCGGTGGAGCGGAGGACCTATGGGTGTTAGGGACGCACGTGCTGGACTTGATGCGCGCACTGGCCGGTGATGCCCGTTCTTGCAATGCGCGGATGACGAACAAGGGACAACCGTTGACCAAAGCGGACGTCCACCCCGGCGGCGAAGGACTCGGCCCGTTGGCCGGTGATGGCCTGTCGGCGACGTACGTTTTTGATAAAAATGTGAACGGCTATTTCTCGTCGTATCGCAATCAGGCGGGCAATCCGCGACGGTTTGGGCTGCAGATATTTGGCTCCAAAGGGATCGCGGAGCTATTCACCGGATATCTGGTGCCGGGCTATTATTTGCCCGACTCGTCTTGGTCGCCGGGACGTACCGGCGCGCAGTGGGTGCCGATCACTTCCAATGGACCGGGCAAACCGGAAAGTCTCGACGGCGGCAACTTGCATTCGGGCAACGTCGCAGCCGTTAAGGATTTGATCGTAGCGATCGAAGAAGACCGTCTGCCGCTGGGCAACATCTACAATGCCGCCGGCGCGACGGAGATGATTCATGCGGTCTTTGAATCGCACCGCCAAAAAGGCCCGGTCGAGTTCCCGCTGAAGAACCGCGAACACGCGCTGACGATGTTGGACTGACAGCCGACTAGTATGTGGCGCTGGTCGGCGCGTTGAGCGTGTGCCCGGTCGATTCGTGCCAGACCTGTCGCGCTTCCACGACATTGGTGGTCGTCCCCTTCCAGTCGGGCAACAACGCCTTGGCTCGCGCGGCGGTACACGCCGGGCAGCTCAGCAACAGCAGTGTGATTAGGACATATCGCATGCAGGTCTTATCGACATTGCACAACAGGGCACTTGAATGACCAGTTGTGAGATGGCCGAAAGGTGCGAATTCTGTTTCCTAGCGCAAACCGCCGCCCCGGGACGCTAGCATGAGCATCCCGGGGGGCGATTTCGTTATTGGAGACTAGGCGATGGTCTTGCCGGTGGAGCGGAGTTCTTCGCAGGCTTGGCCGAGACGTTCGGCGACGCCAGCTTCCCCTTTTTTCAGGTAGCTCCGCGGATCGTAAGCCTTTTTGACGCCGATCTCACCGTCGATTTTCAGCACGCCGGCGTAGTTCGTCATGATGTGATCGACGATCGGACGCGTGAAGGCATATTGCGTGTCGGTGTCGATGTTCATCTTCACGACGCCGTAGGCCAACGTTTCGCGGATCTCTTCCAACGGCGTGCCAGAGCCACCATGGAACACGAGATCGAATTCGGCTTCTTTACCATGCTTAGCAATCACCGCGTCTTGGCCTAGCTTCAAAATATCCGGACGCAATTTAACCGCACCCGGTTTGTAGCTGCCGTGTACGTTGCCAAATGTGGCGGCGAACAGAAAACGTCCGTGCCCGTTGAGGGTTTCGTAGACTTCCAGCATGTCTTCGGTCGTTGTGTACAACTTTTCGGCCGGTTGATCAGAGTGATCCACGCCGTCTTCTTCACCACCGACGACACCCGCTTCGACCTCGAGAATGATCTCGTTGCCCGCACACAGCTTGAGCAATTCGAGTGAAAGTTCCAGATTCTCTTTGAGCGGCAATTCCGAAGCGTCCAACATGTGCGATTGGAACAGGTTGGGCAAGCCGGCTTCGCGGCGGCGGGCTGTTTCGGCAATGAGCGGACGCAAGAATCCGTCGACTTTGCCCGGTTGACAGTGATCGGTATGCAGGCCGACGAAGATGTCGTATTCCGCAGCCAGGCGATGCGCCGCTTCGGCGAGCACGATTGCGCCTTTGGCGGCGTCGTTGACGCTTAAACCCGAGGCAAATTGTCCGCCACCGGTGGAGACCTGAATGATGCCGTCCGACTTGTTATCGGCAAACGCCTTCAAAGCGGCGTTGATTGTCGTCAACGAGGTGACGTTGATCGCGGGATACGCATAATCGCCCGCTTGGGCGGCGTCGAGCATACGGCCATACTGTTCCGGTGTTGCAATGGGCATTGTCTGAAGCCTAGTCACATAAAGAAGAGAAAATTCGCGCAAAATCCAGCCAAACGGCTTTCAGCGCAACGACCGCGCACGACAGAATGGGGCGGTCAGGCATCTGTATTACCAGCTTTACCAGTTCGGTTCAAGCGAGCGAGTTTTCGCCATAAAACGGCACCGCACAACGGCTTTGGCAATGACTGGGAATGGCCGATTTACGCTACAATATCGGTGATCACATTGCCGCCGTGGGCGATCGCAATCGGCCGGTTCGTGCGGTCGGGAACCATCATATGCGGGTCGATGCCCAGCAAATGGTAGATTGTGGCAACGATATCTCCCGGTGAAACGGGGTGGCTAGTCGGATAGGCCGCTTGTTTGTCAGTGGTCCCGAAGATCGTACCGCGACGGACTCCGCCCCCGGTGAGCAGGCTGAATCCGCACTGCGGCCAATGGTCGCGACCCGCTTTGGCATTCACCCGCGGAGAACGTCCCATTTCTCCCATGACCACAACCAGGGTCGAATCCAGCAAGCCACGTTGTTCGAGGTCTTCGATTAGTGCCGGGTAGACCATGTCGAGTACCGGCAGGTTTTCTTCTTTGAGCATGCCGAAATTGTTTTGGTGCATGTCATACGAATGCCCATAGCGGCCGAAAATCTCGGCGTGCACGCTGATAAACGGCACCCCCGCTTCGACCAATCGCCGTGAAACCAGCAGGCTGGAGCCCATCATGTTTCGACCATATTGATCGCGCAAGGAGTCTGGCTCGCGGTCGAGATCAAAGGCATCGCGGACTTTGCTGGTGGAGAGCATGGCCAGCGCGCGTTGTTGGACTTCATCCATGCGAGCAATCGCCGGCGACGATTCCGCTTGCGCGAACGCGCTGTCTAGTTTTTGCAGCATCGACAAACGACGGTCGAGTCGATCGACGTTCATCTCCGGTAAGACGTCCAATGCCGGCAGCGTCGGCGCTCCCATCGGGCGGACTGGATCGTAATAATTCACGCTCGGTTCGCGATCAAATTTCGGATCGCATTCTCCAAACAGCGGATCGTAGCGATGTCCTAAAAATCCGCCGTAAGGTCCCGGACGGCGGATACCGGGGTACATGGTCCGTTCGCCGAAACCGGGAAAACAAGGCAAGCAAACAGCCCCCGGCATTTCCCGGGGCCCCATATTCAGGTACTGGCAGATGGCGCCGATATCGGGCGGATCGGTGGGTTCCGGGGCCAGTTGATTGTTGGCCCCGCCGGTGAATCCGGTCATCATAGCCAACGGATTGTGTGCGTTGTAGGTGTGAGTGACCGTCCGCACGATGGTCGCCTGATGCATGTACCGCGCGGTGTTGGGCAAATGCTCGCAGATTTGTAATCCGGGCAATGAGGTGTCGATGGGCTGAAACTCACCGCGGACTTCCACCGGCGCGAGCGGTTTCATGTCGAACATGTCCATCTGGCTCGGACCGCCCAGCAAGTTCAGCAAGATCACCGACTTCGCAGTACCACCGATCGGAGCGGCGGGGGAGGGACGTGCGGCGGCTAATAAGCGAGGCAACGTCATGCCGCCGAACAGAGAAAGCCCACCGACGCGCATCAACTCGCGACGGGGCAGGCCATCGCAAAGTTGTGTGCGGCTCCCGAGAATTCGTAGCATGGAAGCCTCCCACCCCAGAGAATCCAGCAAAGCTGATGTTTATCGCTTATTTAATGTATCGCTGCCTAAGCGGCGGGTCAACGACATTCTTTTGTCAGTTGACCCTCGTTCAGTCGTGCGTTAGCGTGGAAATTTGAGGAAATAACCACGATCCGCCATTCTGTCCTGTTGGAAAGCAGTCATCATGCCCATGATTGATCGCCGCGCCTTTTTGGGAACCGCCGCAGCTGCGGGGTTTGTGACCGCCCAGTCGGCCGATGCAACTGAAGAGGTCTCTGCTGAAGAGCTCAGCCAATTGGGTCGCACGCCACACACAAAATTCGCAGTCAACATCGAAATGTGGTGGAAGAAGCTCCCCTTCCTGGAACGGATCAAACAAGCGGCCGCGTTCGGTTATCCCGCTTATGAATTCTGGCCCTGGGAGCGGCAAGACATTGACGCGATGGCTGCGCTAAGCCAAGAATTGGGCATTGAGTGCGCTCAGTTCACCGCCTGGGGATTTAGCCCCGGACTGAACGACCCTAAAAACCATGCAAACTTCGTCAAGAAAATTGAGGAAGGATGCGCAGCGGCGAAAAAGCTCAATTGCAAAAAGATGACTGTCGTCGGCGGCAACGACCAACCCGGCATGACGCAAAAGGAGATGCACGAGAATATCATCACCGGTCTGAAATTGGCTGCTCCCATCGCCGAAGCCAACGACATCATGCTGATTCTGGAAGCGATGAACATCCGCGTCGATCACAAAGGGCATTGCCTGTATGGCAGCCCGCCGTCGATTCATATCTGCAACGAAGTCGGATCGCCGCACGTGAAGATCAATTGGGACCTGTACCACATGCAAATCACCGAAGGGGACTTGTGTGGGCATTTGCGGGAAGGGATGAAAGCAGGGCAGATCGGATATCTGCAGTTGGCCGACACCCCCGGTCGCAATGAACCGGGGACAGGCGAGATCCATTACAATCGTGTGTTGAAGGAAGCGTACGACTTAGGTTACCGCGACTTTCTGGGGCTGGAATGCCGCCCCAAAACCACAGAATTGGCTGCCGCACAAGGAGTTGCTGCAGCCGACGTGTGGTAACCCAGGCAACACGCTCTCTGGACCTCTTCTTTGCAACCGCATCGGGGTATGGTAGACTGCAAACAGTTGTTCATCTCTTAAAGAGACCGCGTTTCTCGAAGGGTCAGTCGGGCGGCGCAGTTCGTTCGGGTAATTGGAGTTGGCTGTGACGCAAAGCACGCTAAACGTCCGTGCGGCTGATCCCCCAGGGACGGCTTCCGCTACAAAGAGCGGTCCGGCTTATTCCCGCTCAAAATGGCGTCTTCCCCGCGGCAAAAGCGCCCGCGCTTGGATCGCCAGTCTCGCATTTCATTTTGGACTGATGCTGCTCTTGGGCAGCGTCACTTATGTCGCCACCCAGGAATTCAAAGCGGCCGAAATCGAGAGTACGTTCGATCAACCGGAGCCGCGACGTGAATTTGAAACCGTGATACAGGCCGACGCCATCGGAAATGATTCCGATATGCAGTCTCAAGCCAACTCGGCAGCGATGGCCGCGATGTCGGGGCAGAATCCAAAGACGAATCTGGATGAGCAGCTCAAGGAACTCGATGACGCCGATTTCACCTTACCGGATGTGATTGAAAGTCCCGCGATGGCGGACTTGATTGAGCGGGTTGAGGTCAGTGGTGAATTTTCGGATATGGTCGGCGGTGTCGAAGGAGCACTGGACCGGTTGGTGGCCGAAATCCGGCAGTCGTTGCAAGAGCGCAAGACACTCGTGGTTTGGTTGTTCGATGCCTCCGGTTCGCTCAAAAAACGACGCACAGCGATCGCCGATCGTTTTCAAAGTATCTATTCGCAATTGGGCCAACTGCACGAACAAGACGACCCGCCACTAAAAACAGTCGTCGCTGCGTTCGGCGAAAGACACACCTTCATCACGGACAAACCGGTCGACGACATTGCCAAGATGACTGAGGCTGTACGTGACATCGTGATGGATGAATCGGGGACCGAAAACGTTTACGCCACCGTGCGCGACGCAGCGCAAAAGTACTACAAATATCGCACACGCGCCGGTTACAATGTGATGATCGTCGTGGTCACCGATGAGCGGGGGGATGACGAAGCACTGCTGGACAGTGTGATCAAATTCAATCGCCGGTATGGCATCCGCACCTATACGATCGGTAACGCCTCTAGGTTTGGCCGCGAGCTGGGATATGTCACCTGGACCTACCCCGATAAATCCACCAAACAGTTTCCCGTGCATCAAGGACCGGAAACAGCGATGGCGGAACGGTTGCGGCTCAGTTTTTGGGGAGGATCGAATCGCAACATGGTGCTGTCATCGGGACACGGACCATACGGCCTGACGCGATTGAGCGCCGAAACGGGCGGGTTGTTTTTGATTACCGATGACGTCGCCGGTGGTGCCAAATTCGACAAAGCAGTCATGAGAAACTATCGGCCCGACTACGTATCCCGTGCCGAATACGATCGGCGCGTGTCACAAAACAAGGCCAAAATGGCATTGGTGCAAGCCGCCGCCCTAACGAAAAACGAACGTGATGGCGAGATCAACGTCCCCCGAACTGAGTTCCGCGCCGACAGCGACAACATCCTGCGGCAACAGATGACTGAATCCCAAAAACCGATGGCCAAACTGACCTATCAGTTGGATCAGATTTTGAGCATCTTGGAAACCGGCGAAGCGGATCGCGAGAAGATTAGCGAGCCGCGTTGGCAGGCCGGTTATGATTTGGCGATTGGCCGCGCGTTGGCCATGAAGGTCCGCAGCTTAGGTTACAACTCCGTGCTGGCCGAAATGAAGGGCCAGCCGCGTAAATTCTCCGACCCCAAGAACGATCAATGGGCGCTCATTCCCTCCGACCAAATCATCTCCGGCGCCCGCGTGAAAAAACTAGCGGGTCGTGCGCGCACCTATCTGACACGCATTATTGACGAACATCCCAATACCCCTTGGAGCCTGTTGGCCGAACGCGAACTTTCGCAGCCACTTGGTTGGCAATGGGTTGAGCGCAGTGTGGGCTATGCCAAGATCGAAGAACGCATGCGTCAAGCAGGCGAAAACCAACCGCCGCGCGATGAAGCGGCACAGAAGAAGCGCCAACAACTTCAACGCGATGGACCGAAAGGGCTGTGATTGAATACCCGTGCGATAAGCCGCCGCGTCTCTTATCGAGATAAAGACGGATGCCCGCGCGATGCCCGGCCGCAGGCAGGAATCGTAAATACAGCACAACGAAACGATCGGAATTCCCTCATGCGTCAAAAACGAGAAGCGTCAGCTTTGATCACCTCCTTGGCGGTGCATCTTTTCATTTTGGCTGCACTCTTTATGGTGCAGTATGCGGTGGTCCAAAAGATCGAAGAGATCGACATTCAAACGGTGTTTGAAGAACAGGAGCGTCAGCAGCCAGAGTTCAACAGCACCTTAGATGCGGAGACCGAAATCTCCAACTCTCTGGCCGCCATAGCCGGCGGCGTGGCGACCGACGCTATCGGCGGTAACGAAGTCAATAATAACGCGAGAAAGTCGATCGAGGATACCACTAAGCCTAAGGACACCGATTTCCAGGCGAATATTCCGGCACCGCTTCCAGGCTTTGAGGAGATGGGCGACCAATTGGAGGACGGAGGAGAAGTGAACGGCGAGACCGGCGCTGCCGTCTCAGGCTATCCCGTGGCGATGAGCCGTATGACAGATGAGCTGCGACGACTGATGCGTGAAGGGAAGGGGCTGCTGGTCGTCTGGCTGTTTGACGAGTCCGACAGCATGCAGAATGACCAAAAGATGATTCGTGACGAATTCCATAAGATCTATGAAGAGCTGCGGATCGTCGAAGAGCAGGGCAAGCGCGCTGCCAAAAATCAGGACGCACCAATTCTGACAGCCATGCATAGTTTTGGCAAAGGAATCACAGACCTGACCAAAAAGCCAACCTCCAATGAAAACGTGATCAAAGCGGCGATCAACAATATCAAAGTGGACAAAAGTGGCGAAGAAAATATGAGCGGCGCCATCTCATACGTCATCGACAAGTATTCGACTATCGCCAATCGCGGCAATCGGCGATTGATCCTCGTCATTGTTTCGGATGAATCGGGAGATGACGGGGAAGCCTTTGACCTGACGCTGGTCAAGGCTAAAAAGGCCCGTGCCCCTTGCTACATTCTTGGCCGCGAATCGATCTTCGGGTATCCCTATGCCCGAGTGCGTTGGAAGGACTCGCAATTTGGGCTGACGCATTGGCTGCAGATTCGCCGCGGCCCCGAAACCGCTTATCCCGAATCGTTGCAATATGATGGTTTGCACGGACGCTGGGACGCGCAATCCGCCGGCTTTGGCCCCTACGAGCAGGTCCGGCTGGCCAAGGAATCGGGTGGAATCTTTTTCATCCTCCCCAGCGAAGAGGAAAATCTTGTTACGACCCAACATGGGGAGGAGCGGAAATTCCGTTTTGAGGCGATAAGAGAATATGCACCGGATCTGGTGTCCAGGAACGAGTATGCGCAGGATCGCAATGAAAGCGAATTTCGACGCACGATTTGGGATGTGATCGTCAAACTCAATCCACATCGTGACAAAGACTTGTACATTCGCGAACATTGGTATCAGGGCGACGAAGAAGGTTTCCGCGAAGAAGCGAAAATCTATTTCGGCCGCGCACTCCGCGCCATGGGCATGCTCAACGAAGCAAACAAAACGTTAGACAGCATTAAAGATCTGCGTGACACGGAGACCTCGCAGCGCTGGAAGGCCAATTACGACCTAGCTGCGGCGCAGGTCCTGGCCTATCGCGTGCGGCTGTTTCAATACTTGCTGGCAATGGACCAACACGCCAAGAACTACCCCGAACCGAAGAACCCTAAGAGCAATCGCTGGAACCTCCGTCGCACCAAGCAAATGCTGCCCCCGGATGAAGAGCAGGTAAAGATCACAAAGGTCGACATGAATGAGTTGAATAATCAGTTGGCACTGGCCACGAACCGTTTTCGGCAAGTCATATTCAAACATCGCGGCACCCCCTGGGCCTACCGGGCCAAATACGAAATGGACCAAGGCTTCGGCATGGAGTTCTTTGAAACGTTCCGCGACCCGCGTTACGATGAAGTCACAGTCGAATTGCCAAAACAATAACCCTCCTCGCGGTCACTTCTCCGTGGCAACTATAGATTCGGTCACGTCGGCCTCCGCGGCCCAACGGTCGGCCACTGCCGTGTCGACAAACAATTGCGACGCGTGATACATCAGCATCGGAAACACGGCAAACGGGAATGCCCCGAACATTGCCGGGTCGGTCGCGATGTAGACTCCAATCGGCAAGGTCTTTTGGCTGCCCGAAATCGCCACCGCTTTACCATCCGCCTCCGTAATGCCCAGCTTCCCGGAGAAATACCGGCCCGCAAACAGCACTGTTGTGTGAATTCCAACGCAGCTGGCCCAGACCACAGCCACGGCCAACAGACTCACGTGAGCATTGGTTACGGCTAAATTCCGGCCTGACTTCAGCGCCGCAAACAGCACGAGCACCAAGACAAAAGACTGGGCAACAACACCCAGCACCGTCTTTGCGCGGGTCGCAAAGTCTGCGACGACTCCCCGTTGGCGAAGCAGCTGTCCAACAGAGCAGGGGATCAGCACCGTTTCGACTAACCGGCGGACCATCTCCCAAGCATCCAAATGGGCGGCGCCGGTAGGGATCGCCATGTTGAGCCACAGTGGCGTGACGATAAAGCAGATGGCATTGGTCGACATGGTGACCAACAACGACACGGCGTCGTTTCCCCGGGCCTTGCGCGTCCAGACCGAAGCGGCCGCCATCGTACAGGGTACGCTCCCGGCGATCATCAGACCAAAACGAAAATCCTCGGAGAGTTGTATCGACATCAGCGCCCAAGCGGCGGTCGGTACAACCAGGTAGTTCAGCCCCACAGCCAACAGCACCGGCGCGGGCGCACGAAACGAGGCACGTAGCTGTCGGCTGTCGAGTGTGATCGACATCAAAAACAACACAAACCCGGTCAGCCATCGCGGATGCACAAATTCGGTGAGACTCTCAATCCCCTGCGGACGCTGCCAGCCGTACAGAATCCCGCTGGTGATTGTCACCGCCAGCCCGACCAGGAACCATTTTTTGATGAAGAATTGTTTCATGGAGGAATATATTCAGAGTGGTGAGTGGCCGGAAGAAGGAGCGTTCGCGTCGCCGGTGCTCTGCCTGCTAAATACTGCTCAAGCAGCGTAGGCAATCTGAGCGTGCGTCGCTACTCTCGTCGGCTTGGTTTCTTGTTATAAGTGATCGCTTGCTCCGTATGTTCTGACGGGCGTAAAAGGCAATCCCAGCAAGTAACTCCACTGGCCATTTGAGATAGCCCAACTGCACATGGCTCACCTTGCTGCTCTTGAGCGAATGTGCTAAAAGCCCGCCCTTCCTCTCTCGACTCATTGTAATATCCAGCGGCATGGAGGCTGCGCATGACGGTACGCTATTCTCGCGCGAAAATGAAACTGGCATTGGCCACGGCTTTGATTCCGCTGGTCTGTTCAATCGCCGCCCATGCCTCCGCACCTTTGGCGCGACCCTTCGCGGTCAATCCCTCCCCGGCATCGCTGGCATTTACGCAATATCTGGTCGACAAAGGACTGGTCGATCCCACGGCAGAGGAAAATGCAAGATACGGTTTCGTGAATCGCGGGAACACACCCGTGATCATGACCAAAATCTCCGTCAGTTGTGGATGTTTGAAACCGGAAGTGATCGTCGGCGATCAGCGTTTTCGCCCCAATGATAAAGACGAACTGCTGCTCCCGATTCCCCCCGGCGAACAAGGCATGATCCTGCTGCGTGTGCTGATGGCCAACCAAGAACCGGGTAACCATGAGTACACCGTCACCGTCGAAACCCGCCCCGCGCGTTCCAAGGAATCACAAAGCACGGATTTGGCATTTCAACTCCGCGTCCCGGACCGCGGCGTGACCGTGCGACCGGCCAGCATGGTTTTATATCACAACGGCGGCCGAATTGAGGAGCAATCCATTACCGTAACCGACATGCGTCCCGATCACTTTCGGGTTGAGGGTGTCAGTTGTGACTCCGACCTCGTCCAATTGCGCCTCGAAGATGCTGTCGCTGATGAAAACGGTTTCCGCCGGATTCCCGTCAAACTGGCAGTCAGCGATCAAGTCCCGTCCGGCAAACATGTGACGGTGGTGCGAATCTTCACTGACGATCCAGAATATCCGGAGCTACGCGTGCCGCTGTGGATCTATGGACCCCAGCAACCGAACGCACAAATCTCCACCGGCGATGCGCCGACAAAGCACTAATCTTAGTCACACGCCTCCCGCAGAACCGGTTCCATCGGGCTGCCGTGTTTAGTGGTCGCCGTCGAAATAGGGTTCGACGTGGACGACCACATCGCGGACAGCGGGCCAGTCGGTTTGAATTTGGGCGCGGACGTGTTGCGTGATGACATGCGCCTCACTGACGGTTTGACGCGGATCGACTTCGATGTCGATATCAACATGGGCATCTGGACCGGCACATTGCATCCGCACTTTTTCGACGTCCAACACCCCTTCGACCTTCTCCGCCGAAGTCCGTACGCGTCGAAACCATTCCGAGTCAGGGACGCGGTCGAGCAGTTGATGCACGTTTTGCCAAACGGCGGTCGCTCCCAAGCCCAGCATGATCGCCGCGAGTAGCATGGCTCCGATATGGTCGACCAAATTGCTGAACTGCGGAATCGCGCTGGCCACCAGCAATCCCACGGCGGCCAATAAACTGGTGATGCCGTCGACGCGATAATGGTACGCCTCGGAGATGAGTGCGGTACTGTGCTCGCGTCGCCCGATCCGCAAAATCATGCGGCAAATCAATTCGAAGATCACAGCAGCCGCTAACGGAATTGCAGCCACCCAGACATTCACGTTGCCCGCGGGGGCTTCGGTGAAGACGGCAAAGAATTGCTGGCCGATCACTCCGCCCCCCAACATGCAAATGAGAATCCCCATTTGCATACCAGCCAGCGGTTCAAAGCGACCGTGACCGAAGGGATGATCCTCATCGGGAGGTCGCTCGGCAATTTTAATGGCAATGATAATGGCGACACTCGCCACCACGTCCGCCAGCGACGCGACCGCATCGACCAGCAAGACCGAATAGCCCCACACCCAAAACCCGGCCAACTCAATGCCGATAATCATCAACCGAACGACCACGCCAATCGTGGAAACCCCCACTAGACGCGACGTGCGGGTCGCACGCGCAAGGTCCACGGTTTCAGGCAGCCCCACCGGATCGGGGAATTCACGATGCGGATCGACATTGTTGTTGATTTTAATTGTTGGCACTGGCAAAAAATGGTTGTGATTGAAAAAACAATTTCGGGACAAGCCGAGCACCTACAAGAACCCAACCGCTTGCTACAATGAAGTATGTCAAACCGCCCGCCCCTTTGGCAACAATGATCAATAGTTTCGACCCGCCCAAATCGCTTTCTACGAGAGGCCAAAACATGCGTCGCAAGCAGACATTCTCAACGGATTGATACCATGGCTAAGGACTGAGGAAGGGCAGGGCGGTCGGATTGTAGAGTCGCTTAGCACACGCAGCACAGAGTGATAAACTCTTCGACGCCGCGTGCATGATATTCAATCGAGGTTAGCTCGCCATGAAGTTATTTTACGACAAAGACGACCTGCCCGACGCGAAACGCTTGCGCGACAAACGCTTGGATTGGCTGATCGAAGTCAATGCCCTGGACATCCAACAGTCTCATCGGGATGACATGGGTTTCTTATTCGGCTACGAGTGCGGAGTTGAAGACCTTGACTGACAAGTCGGTGATCGTCCCCACATTCATGATCGCCCGGAAGAACGCCGGGAGCTTATTGGCTTAGACGATGTGCTCGGAAAACTTGAACAACATAACATTCAAGTCCCGATGCCAACGACCTGGGTGATTGGTCTTGATGATGAAATACCCAACGATCTGACATTTCCACTTTTTGTACGAACGCCAAAGTCATCGTGGAAGCGCGGCGGTCAGCAGTCAAAGGTGGCGGACCTCAAGGAATTGAAAGACGAAGCTCAACTCCTCAGGCGGAGTTTTGGCTGGGACAAGCCGATCATTGCCCGTCAATGGCTGGATATCGCCGTTGCCGGTCATTGGATGTACGGCGATGTACCACAAGAAATCCGCACATGGATTATTGACGGTGAACCGGTAGCGTGGAGTTTTCACTATCTGGATGCCGTCGCAGAGCCCAACGGATTTCCACCAACAACACGAGATTTGCGTCAATTAAAAGCAATGGCTGCTTCAATCGCTGGTCCTTTTCGATCTCGATTGATTGCCGCAGATTTCGTGCGCGACGTTCGAGGTGAGTGGTGCTTCATAGAAGCCGGACCGGGCGCCGTCGCAGGAACAGCACACGAGAAAGTCTTCAAATATGTTGCACGAAGACTAATAGGCGAGATGCCGGCAGCGCCAAAGTCAATCGTTGGCGGCGCATTTTAACGCGGTTGCATTTCCGGTACCGAAAATCCCCGCTTCACGCCGATTCCCGCAACGGAATCAGCTTGGGCACGGGCAGGCGGATGCCGACGACTCCGCCGTGTTGTTTGGCGAGTTTGCGAAAGTCGGTTTTGAGGAACTTATGCTGCGCGGCTGGCGGCTTTTGCTTTAAGTATTGATCCACCAAGCGGGCGCACATTGCGTCGTATTCTTTTTGGCTGTGCGAATGCACGTGGTACCGGCCGGAATGTCGGCGGATGTCTCCGTCGAAATGGGGGCTGATGTGGTGCAATTCATGGACGATCGTGATCATCTTTTCACGAAAGTCATGATCTAAAAACCGCGGCAGGTAGAACGTGAGTATGTAGAGGTACTCATTTTCGCCGCTGTGATCGTACAGCCGTTGGACCGTCCATTCCCGGCCATAGCGGGAGGTCGTCAGCGATCCCCCTTCGAAGCGCATGGGGGTCAGTTTGGCCTGCAGTCCATAAGGGACGCGGCGGCGGGCTTGTGCGAAGGTGACGGCTACTTGGTCCATCCGCACATGCGAGAATTCATCGAGCCTGCCGACGATGTCGCGGCAGAGTTGTTCCATTGCCCAGCTAAAATCAAATCCGCGGTTGGCCATATTTGTTGAGAATCCTTTCTCAACTGGGCGGGGGCGACGCGGCAGGATGATCCGCGCGTCGCGTTGATTATGCTTCAGCCTTTTTGTCATCGTCCGCCGGTTCCTCACCAGCGACCTCTGCTGTTTCCGCCTCAGTCTCGGAAGTTTCGCTTCCGGCGGCCGATTCGTCAACTGCGGTTTCGCTTTCCGTGTCGGCGTTGTCTTCCGTGTCGGCGTTGTCTTCCGTGCCGGCCTCGGTTTCGTCATCTTCAACGACCATGGGGGCCGCAGCTTGTTTGCTCGTGACGCGGTCACGTTCGCCAACGAATTCGATCAATGCCTGTTCACCGGCATCACCGAGACGAACATCGGCCAATCGAATCACACGGGTGTATCCCCCGGGGCGATCTTCAAACCGTTCAGCCAATTCGGCGAACAAAACATCGACGGCCGTTTTATCGCGCAACAGGGCGAACGCACGACGACGATAGTTGACGGCCGGTGCAATCGCTTGATTCCACTTGTTCCACTCTTCCGAATTCCGCCAACTCTTCCACTCTTCGGTGTTGCGATCGGCGGAGGTGCTGAACTCGGCAGCGCGTTCGGTATGGGCCAATGACTTACGAGCCATGGTGACCAGTTTTTCGACGTACGGGCGGAGTTCCTTGGCCTTGGCCACGGTTGTCACAATCCGTCCGGGAACCTTGGGCGCCTGCGGATCATCTTCATCCACGCGGACAGAGCAGATCAGGCTGGTGGCCATGTTGCGAAACATCGCGCGGCGGTGTGATGCATTGCGGCCGAGCTTGCGGCCTTTCATTCGGTGACGCATGGGACTCTCTTCAGTCTTCGATCAGTATTACAGTTGCGCGAAACCGGCGATGACTCGTCAGTGGAAATCCAAACCGTTTCGGTGTTTATTACAAAGTCCGTGTTACATACCAGCGGGCATGCCGGGCGCGCCTTGCGGCACACGCATCCCCAATCGCAAGTTGATGGCGTCCAGCCGTTCACGAACTTCGGTCAAAGTGGTTTCGCCGAAATTGCGGACTTGCAACAATTGGTCTTCCGTGCGAGACACCAAATCCCGCACGGTATTGATTCCTTCGGATTCCAGACAGTTGGTCGCACGAACCGAGAGGTTCAATTCGGCCAACGACTGGTTCAGCTTTTCTTCCAGTTCTGTATCGACTGGAGCGTAACCGGTGGCTTCCATCATTTGTTTCAAACTGGCGTCCGGCGGCAACTCGGGACCCGGTTCGCGATAAGTCACAAACGGGTTGAGGTGTTTGCGGAGAATCTTGGCCGCTTCGACCAACGCCATTTCCGGTGTGACCGTGCCATCGGTCCAGATCTCCAAGATCAGTTTGTCGTAGTTGGTCTTTTGACCGACGCGTGTATCTTCGATTTTGTAACGCACCCGCACAACCGGCGAATACAGAGCATCGAGCGGAATGACACCGACTTCGGTTTCCATCTCATACTGTTCGCTGGCCGAAACGTATCCACGACCGGTTTGTGCTGTCAGTTCCATCACCAACGGCACGTCATCGGTCATGGTGGCGATCACCATATCCTTGCTGATGACATCAACCGTTTCATCGGTGATGATATCGGCACCGGTCACCACACCGCGCTCATGACGCTCGATGCGGAGTGTTTTTGTGTCCCCGGAGTGATTCTTGAGGACGAGTGACTTGAGGTTCAACACCACGTCGGTCACATCCTCGACAACGCCGGGGATTGTGGTGAACTCGTGCTGCACACCTTGGATTTTGACTTTTGTCAAGGCAGCGCCTTCGAGGCTGGATAGTAAAATCCGCCGCAGGCTGTTGCCAATCGTAACACCGAAACCACGCTCAAACGGTTCGGCGACAAACTTGCCGTAAGTCGGGCTGGCCACGTCCAATTCGGGACAGACCTTGCTCGGAAGCTCCAAACCACGCCAACGAATTCGCATCTGGTTCTCTCCAACAAACTTGATGACAAGGCGAAACTCCGCCTCGGTCATAAACTCTCAATGTGATATCGCTGCCTGCCGTTTCAACCGTGGCCCAATGGCTGAAAAATCACGAACAGGGGCGCGATGGACTCCGCTCGCCCAAACGCATCAAACGCGGCGGCGTTTGGGAGGACGGCAGCCGTTGTGGGGCAACGGGGTCACGTCTTCAATGGCTTTGATCGTCAAACCGGACGACTGCAAACCGGTGATCGCACTTTCTCGGCCTGACCCGGGACCTTTAACGCGGACTTCGATTTCCTTCACGCCAAACTTGGCGGCACGCTCGGCACAGGTTTCCGCAGCCCGCTGCGCTGCAAAGGGGGTGCTTTTCCGACTCCCTTTGAAACCGCTCGTGCCTGCGGTTGCCCAGCAAAGCACGTCGCCGTTGACGTCGGTCACGGTCACCGTGGTGTTATTGAAAGTCGCCTTAATGTGTGCGACAGCGCGCGTGACGTTGCGTCGCACCTTGCGTCGTTTCGACTTGGCCACTGCGGACTCTCCTTCGGAATGTTTTCCGTAAATGTGTGTATGGGGGCGCTATATGTAAAAAATTGCAGGACGGCGCAAACGCCGACAGCATACCGGTTATCTGTCTTTGACACCCTTTTTGCCGGCGACCGTTTTGCGGACACCTTTGCGCGTCCGGGCATTGGTCTTGGTCCGCTGGCCCCGTGCCGGCAAACCGCGACGATGCCGCAAGCCGCGATAACAACCGATATCCCGCAAACGGGCGATATCCTGCTGCACCTTGCGTCGCAACTGACCTTCGGTCAAATAGTCTTTTTCAAGCAGATGCGCGATCCGCGTGATGTCATCTTCGGTCAGATCTTTGGCCTTAGCGTGCAGATCCAAACCCAGCGTGTAACAAATGTTGATCGCCGAAGCTCGCCCGACCCCGTAAAGGTAGGTCAACGAGATATACACCGGCTTGTCATTGGGAATGTCGACGCCCTGAATACGAGGCATAAAACAACAGCTCCATTGTGCGAATTGGTTACGCACACCTAATAAAAAAGTTTAGTTCGGCACGGCGACGATACGGAAACCATCGACCCTCAAGTCGATGCTGGCCCACGCGATTCCACCAGCGGTGGCGACTACGCGGATCGTCACGATGGCGTTAACCCTGCCGCTGTTTGTGCCGCGGGTTGGATGAACAAATCACGTAGATCTTGCCTTTACGGCGGACGATCTTACAGTTTTCACAAATGCGTTTAACGCTGGCTCGGACTTTCATGACGCCAACCGAATCTCCTGTAATTCAACGATGTTTCGCTGACCGCGAAACAAAAAACGGCAAGATACACACCAACCAAGGATCGAAATCCCCGTCCCATGGTCAACACGGTCAGCGACTCCGTCAGCCTGCCGAGGAGGGATGTTGCTTGATTTCTTTAGATTGACCCGGATTATAAGCACGCCCTCAGGGGGCAAACAAGTAATACGACACACTTTTCAGCGAATTTGGAGCTTCCCGTCCGCACGAGCGCGGAATTTCCCCCAACCAATCGCCGCTTTGCCTATTTTCCCACCGCTGTGGTGGAAAATCGCCACTCAATTTTACGGTCTGCGACAAACGCAACCGTAACTTTCCCTCCGGCGAGATCAGAGTGCCGTTAAAATCCGGACTCCCTCGGCTGTGATGGCCAAGGTATGTTCATAGTGCACGCTCGGGCGACCGTCAGCTGTGACGATCGTCCAGTGATCGTCCATCAGGCAGACGTCCGCGGTCCCTGCATTGAGCATGGGCTCTACGGCAAGCACCATTCCGGGCACAAGTTCAAAATCATATTCTTCTAATTCAGGAGTGACGAAATTGGGGACCTGCGGATCTTCATGCATTTCCCGGCCAATTCCGTGCCCCACGAGTTCTTCGACGACCGAAAACCCCGCATCCTTCACAGTCGATTCCATGACCTCGGCGACCCCCGCCCAAGTCTGTTGACGCTGCAACTCGTCAATGGCGGTCGTCAGAGTCGACTGACCCGCCGCCATCAATTTTTGTTTCTCTTCGTCGACGCGGCCCACCGCATAGGTCCAAGCGGCATCTCCACACCACCCGTCCAAGCGACAACCGGTGTCGACGCTTACTAAATCGCCTTCCTCGAGCCGGCGGTCCGATGGAATTCCATGAACGACTTCGTCGTTGACCGAAATACACGTTGCCGCCGGAAAGGGGACGACTCCGGGAACCCCTTTGAACAACGGTGTGGCATTGTGTTTTGCGAACACGCGTTCCACAGCGTCGTCAATTTGCCTGGTACTCACCCCAGGTGATACAATTTTCCCAACCGCTCGATGCGCCCGAGCCACAACAAGGCCCGCCTCACGCATCTTTTCAATCTCAGCTGGGCTCTTCAAAACTATCACGGGTTAGCCAACTCATTCGGTTCGCGCTGATCCGTATGAAATGGAAACTGGGAAAGCACCCCGCAACCCGACATGGACCAAACCAACGCTAGTTCCGGTCCGTGCTCAATGTAATGATTGGAAATAGTACTTTGCCCCGACGCCACTCCATTCGGCGTGATGCGTTATCCACCGCAGCCCAGTCATTCCCACGGGGGGAAAGTTAGGACGCAGCGCGGGAATCATCGGAATCCAACAAGCCCGAGTAATTCCGCATCACGAGGTGGCTGTCAATTTTTTGTACTAAGTCCAAAGCAACAGAAACAACAATCAACAATCCGGTGCCACCAAAGAAACTGGCCACCATAAAGTCGATTCCCATAACCGAAGCGATGACTGTCGGAATCACGGCCACGACCGCCAAGAATGCAGCCCCGACATAAGTGATCCGCACCATCACGCGTTCCAAATACTCGGCAGTCCGTTTCCCTGGACGATACCCGGGAATAAAGCTGCCGTAATCTTTGAGGTTGTTCGCCATATCCTTGGGATTGAACGTGATGGCGGTCCAGAAATAACAGAAGAAATAAATCAAACCGACGTAGCTAATGTTGTACAAAAATCCGCGTCCCGCACCGCTGAACGCCGCGGCCAGATCGGACCAAATCACCGAGTCGAACCACTTGGCCAACTGGCCGAAACCAATCATGGGGATCATCAACAAACTTGAGGCGAAGATGATCGGCATCACGCCGGCTTGGTTCACCCGCAAAGGCAGGAATTGTCGTTGTCCACCGTAAACGCGACGACCGCGGACGTGCTTGGCGCTTTGTGTGGGGATCTTGCGCTGGCCTTGCGTCATAAAGACCACTGACCCCACCACCACAACAAATAACACCGCCAAGACAAGCAGTTTTTCAATTCCCGAGTCGGACCCGAGAGCGACTCCGTTTTCCATGGCCGGACGCAACAACTGGATCGCAGCGTCGGGCATACGGGCCAAAATCCCCGCCATAATCAGCAAGCTGATCCCGTTGCCGATCCCGTATTCATCGATTTGCTCACCTATCCACATCAGGAAGATCGTGCCGGCCGTCATGGTGATCGTGGCCACCATATGGCCAAAGAAATTGTTATAGTCGGGGATGATCGTCCCCCAGCCGGATATTGTTTTGACCCAAAAGTAGCTTTGGATTAAACAGAGTACGACTGTCGCGTACCGTGTATATTCATTGATTTTCTTACGACCCGATTCCCCTTCCTTTTGCAGTTTTTCCAAAGGCGGATAAACACTGCCCATCAACTGGAAGATAATCGAGGCGGAGATATAGGGCATAATCCCCAGACCGAAGATCGTGCTCATGCCGATATTCGATGCGGAAAATAGTTGAACGATCTGCAGCGCTTGTCCGATCCCGCCACCGGTGGCCAGATTTTCCATCTTATCGGCCAGGGCTTGTTGATCGACAATCGGCAACGGTACCCAAAACCCCATACGGTACACCGCAAGCAGTGTCGCAGTCAGAACGATCTTCCGACGCAACTCCGGGATTTTGAAAACAGTAATCAGTTTTTCAAACATCGTTTCCGATTCCTCTCCGAGGAATGATTATGCCAAACTTCGCCGCAGTTTGTGTTGTCAAGGTGCCGGCCGTCAAGGGGTGCAAGAAATTAGCAGCACCCACATTACAAAAAATACCAACGACGGCGAACATCAACAGCGGGCCAACAGCAAATCGGCCCGGTCGACGCGAACTCCGGCGTCGGTGAACTTTATTATCAATATTCCTCAGAGGGAAGCCCAGATCGCCATGGCGGCTCGGCTGCCTTCACTTATGCGTAGATGATTTCAATGCTGCCGCCGGCTGCGGTAATCTTCTCTTCAGCCGACTTCGAGCATCGATGGACACGAACGGTGAACTTTTTGGTGATGTCGCCATCTCCCAGAACTTTAATGACATCGAAGCGCCCCTTGGCCAAATTCGCTTCGGCCAGCGCAGTCGCATCGATGGTCGCACCGCTATCGAAGCGTTGTTCGAGGTCACTGACATTTACGATCGCCACTTTCGTTGCGAAGCGTTTGTTATTGAAGCCCCGTTTGGCAATCCGCCGCGCCAAAGGAGTCTGTCCCCCCTCAAACGATATGCGTTGGGACGAACCAGCACGACTGCCGTAGCCATTGTGACCGCGTGCTGCGGTTTTACCGTTGCCCGAGCCAGGACCACGACCAATGCGTTTCCGCTTTTTGTTCTTTTTAATTCCGCGATGGACGTCATCAATAATCATGAGGACACTTCGTTCCGAAGATTCGTAAAGTTATAAGTAGGTGTTTGGTGACAACAGCAGCACTGCCCCGGACCGATCTGCCGGTCACGTTAGACGTTCACGCCTCTGAGGCGGGCGACATCTTCTCGCGTACGAAGTTGTTCCAAACCGTTGATTGTCGCTTTCACCAAATTCATGGGATTGTTTGAACCCCGGCTTTTGGTGAGAATGTCATGAATACCGGCAGCTTCGACGACGGCACGCACGCTGGCACCGGCAATCACGCCCGTTCCCGGTCGTGCCGGCATGAGCAACACGCGGGCCGCTCCAAAGCGACCAACCACCGCATGCGGAATCGTCGTTCCGGTCACGTTCACTCGCGATGAGTGACGATGGCAGTTCTTATTGGCTTTATCTACGGCAAGCGGAACTTCGGTCGCCTTCCCATATCCGTAGGAGACGCCGCCCTTGCCGTCACCATTGACAACCAGCGCGGTAAAGCTGAAGCGACGGCCACCTTTGACTACGCACGAGCACCGGCGAATTTGCACGACTTTTTCTTTGCCATCTGATCGGTTGTCTGTCGACACGGCGAATTACTCCAAAGCCTTTACGTGATTTAAAAACTCGTTTCCACACTCGATTGTCGCCAGCCTCACAGCGGCGAAATTGCCATCGAATTTGGAAATGGCATGTCTGAACTATTTAAAAACCGGGTCGATTAAAAATCTAACCCACCCTGACGAGCCGCGTCGGCCAAAGCGGCGACACGACCATGGTATTTGTACAATCCGCGATCAAAGGCGACCTGGGTGATTCCAGCTTCGAGAGCTTTTTTGGCCAACGCTTCACCGACCTTTGAAGCCGCTGCGACGTTCCCGCCATTTTCACCATCAGCACAAATGCCCGCTTCACGCGTACTCGCGGAAATCAACGAACGTCCTGCGACGTCATCAATAATCTGGGCATAAATGTGCTTGTTGCTGCGGTAGACCGAAACTCGCGGCCGCGATGTGGTCGCACGAATCTTGTTGCGAACGCGAAAGCGACGACGGCTACGCTGTTTATTGACTTGGGCTATGTATTTCATCGAACTGCTAACTTTCCTACCGATCGGCCCTGTTTTTCACTGACCAGAAACATCGCAAACCATTTAAAGACAAACATCACCGCATCAGCCGCTGGCCAACGCCTTACCGGCTTTCCGACGAACCTGTTCGTTCTGGTACCGGATTCCCTTGCCTTTGTAAGGCTCAGGCGGGCGGACGCGGCGGATTTCAGCGGCGAACTGTCCCACCGCTTGCTTGTCAGCACTCTTCAGGGCGATCTGAATATTACTGGGCAATGAGCAGTCGACATTTGCGGGAATCGGCAATTCGACAACGTTCGCAAACCCAACCTGCAAGCAGAGCTTCGTACCGTCGATTGTGGCTTGGTAGCCGACACCCACGATGTCCAATTTCTTTTCGAAATATGTCGTGACGCCGGCCACCATGTTATTCAACAAGCTACGGGTCAGCCCGTGGAACTTGCGATTGTCGCGCAAATCGGTGGGGTTCTCCACCACGAGTTGCTTGGAGTCACCATCAAAACTGACCGAAACGGATGGATGATGGTCCAACGTCAATTCGCCGTTGGGGCCTTTCACCGTAACGACGGTGCCATTGATCGATACTTCGACAGCATCGGGGACCGCAATCGGTTTTTTCCCGATTCTTGACATGATACTTTGCCTTCTTCTTTTTTACCGAAACCGGCCCTCAGGGCTCGGATCCGTCAACTGTTTTTACTTGCGTCTGACAAGAACGATAATGCCGCAGCGGCGGGGAGACCCGCTACCAAATACTGCACAGCACTTCGCCGCCGACCAACTGTTCCTTGGCTTCGCGGTTGCTCAACAAACCTTTGTTCGTCGAAACGACGCTGATGCCCATGCCTTGCAGAATTTCCGGCAAGTCGTTGACACCCAAATAGACCCGGCGTCCCGGCTTGCTGACGCGATCGATTTTTTGAATCACACGTTCGCCGTTGGGACCGTATTTCAGATGGATCCGCATGGCACTGCAAGGCTGCTGTTCGATTATTTCGTAATCCCAAATATAGCCTTCGCGTTGCAACACATCGGCAATTCCCCGTTTCTCTTTCGAAAGGGGTACGTCGACGAATGCGCGCTCAATCGACACCGCATTACGGATTCGCGTGAGCATGTCGGCAATCGGATCTGTCATCATAATGGAGTACACCTCAAGGAGCATTGCTCCTCTACTTTTCGAGCGGTGCAAGACATATTGCCGCACCATCTGTGCTGTGTCGTTGTTAGTATAGGTTTTGCGAAACGCACCCAGTCGCCGCCGGGCTTACCAACTCGCCTTCTTGGCACCGGGGATCATGCCGTCCAAACAGAGGTCGCGGAAACAAATCCGGCACAGTTTGAACTTGCGGTACACCGCGCGGGGACGTCCGCACAGGGCACAGCGCCGTTCGAGACGGCTGCTGAATTTTGGCGTCCGGTTTGCCTTTTCGATCTTTGCTTTGCTGGCCATCTCGCTAAATTTCTTCTGGAAAAAACCTGTAGCTTATGAATTACACTTTATGTTTTACGCGGTGAGTTCTTTACGCCGTGCAGCAATCTCTAAAACCGCCGGACACTAATCTTTGCGAAACGGCATTCCCAGTTCTTTGAGTAATTGCCGCCCCTCATCATTAGTCGTGGCTGTCGTCACTAAGGTAATCGTCATACCTTGTTGATTCTTCACGCGATCCGGATCAACTTCCGGAAATACCATTTGGTCGCTGATACCCAGGCTGTAGTTTCCATTGCCGTCAAACGCTTTGGGGCTCAGGCCCCGAAAGTCGCGGACCCGCGGTAGGGTCAACGTAATCAGTCGGTCCAGGAATTCATACATCCGCTGCGAGCGGAGCGTGACCATGCAGCCAATCTCCATCCCTTCGCGAAGTTTGAACCCGGCAACGGACTTGCGAGCGCGGCGAATGACCGGCTTTTGTCCACTGAGAATCGTTAAATGCTCGACGGCTTCTTCCAAGCACTTCCGATCTTGAGCAGCCGCCCCAACACCCATGTTGACGACGATCTTCTCCAACTGGGGAAGCGAGTGGGGGTTTGACCGCCCCAGGGATTTCGCGAGTGTCGGCCGGATTTCATTCCGGTATCGTTCCAATAACCTGGCCATTGTACTTACACACATCCAATTTTCGCCACTCACGTCGAGCAAGCGATTACTGCCGGATTGCGATTGAAGGTCGACCCTCGGCTACACACCGAAGCCTCCGCACACATCTGCTATTTGCTGTTACCAGTCTCGCTGCCGACCTTCGAGAAGAAGATCAAAAGGCTGCGTCGCTGGATTAAAAACTGTTATATTTGCGATTGTCGTAGCAACCGCGTTTTAAAAGAGACCGAAAGCCGGCCTCGCCGTCGCCAGATTTATGACTGAGCGTAATGAGCCTTGGGAGGGCTGATGTTACCGAGCCCGGCATCGCAAATCTTGCAACACCGCTCTTTACTGCCATCTTTTGTATAGCGATACCCAACCCGCACGCCTCGACCGCACGAATCACAGTAAAGCAACACATTTGAAATGTCAATTGGCATCTCTTTCGAGAGCCGGCCCCCTTGCGGACTGCGGGGATGGCCGCGTTTTACGTGTTTGTAAACGCGGTTCACGCCTTCCACAAGAACCTTTTTTCCACCGGCCTCGACCGAGAGGACTTTCCGTGCTGTCGTGCTGGCGTCGTCGCCAGCAATGACTTGCACCGTATCTCCACGTCGAATCTTCATCGGTCAAACTACCTCACTTGCCAGGCTGACAATTTTCATAAACTTGCGCTCACGCAGCTCGCGTGCTACTGCACCGAAGATACGCGTCCCCCGCGGGTTGGCATCTTTATCGATCAACACGATCGCATTGCGGTCAAAGCGGACATAACTTCCATCACTGCGGCGCGTTCCCTTGCGGCAGCGAACAATCACACCCCGCACGACTTCGCCCGATTTTACCGAACTACCCGGAATGGACTTTTTAATGCTGACGACGATAACGTCTCCCAGCCCGGCGGTCCGCCGTCCCGTGCCTCCCAGAACTTTGATGCAACAGGCGACCTTGGCCCCCGTGTTGTCACAAACGTCCAGAAGTGTTTGCATTTGAATCATGATAACTTCCACTGAATCTCAAACAACGCCGTACAAACCCACGCGACGATCACCGTTCGTGGCCAACCGTTACTCAACCACAACTGCGGCGCGAACGATCCGCACCAAACTCCAACATTTTGTCTTCGACAAGGGGCGGCACTCGATGATTTCGACAGAGTCGCCTTCGTTGGCCTCGTTCTTTTCATCATGAACGTGGCATACGGTACGACTACGGATAATCTTTCCGTAGCGCGGGTGTTGATAGTTCTTCTCAACCTCGACCCGCAACGACTTGTCCATCTTATTGCTCGTCACTACGCCGATCAATTTCTTACGCATCTTAACCTGTCCTCAACTTGCCTCGAGACTCGCCCGCCGCAACCGGCGATATTGTGTCATCAGTGCCGGTCACCGCAATTGCGGGGGTTTCGAAATATGTGTCTGTAACCGCTGTCCCTACTCATTGCCACCTTGTGCCGGCTGTCGAAAACCACTTGCCAGCCGCAAACCTTGCCCCCGTCTCAGGCTTCCGCCTGTGGCGCCAGATTGGCTTCCGCTTCTTGCGCCAATTCCCGTTGCCGCGCGATTGTGTGAATGCGGGCGATGTCGCGGCGGATCTTCCGCAACGCGCTCGGCGCATCGGATCGTTCCGCAGCCGCTTGGAATCGCAGGCGGAACAATTCTTGTTGGGCTTCGCGCAATGTGAACGCTAACTGTTCGTCACTCATCTCGCGGAGTTCTTGCGGCTTGGTCATGTCGACTCGTCTTTATCTGCATTTTGTCCAAAAGTAATAGCAATTCATTCCGTACATCGGCTCAGGTACCGGGACGACGGCCTACCAACCGCACGCGGACCGGCAATTTGTGCGCCACACGATTGAAGCAATCCTTGGCAGCATCTTGCGAGACGCCGGCCAATTCAAACATTACCGTGCCTGGACGAACAACTGCGACCCAGTGATCCGGTTCACCTTTACCTTTACCCATCCGAGTTTCCAACGGACGAGACGTGCAAGGCTTGTCCGGGAAGATGCGGATATACAACTTCCCCTCACCGCGGACGTATTGTGTCGCGGCAATCCGGCAAGCTTCGATCACGTTGGCTTTGATATATCCACCGTCGAGCGACTGCAAACCCCAGTCACCCAACACCACGGTATTCCCGCGGGTCGCGTTACCTTTTATACGTTTTCTTTGGCTTTTTCTGTGCTTGACCCGTTTGGGCATTAGCGCCATCGCCATCCTCCTCGTCTGTATAAAGACCCAAGTCGATCCACACTTTGATCCCAATAATTCCCTGGGCCGTGCGTGCCTTGGCAAAACCGTAGTCAATATGTTTCTGAATTGTCGACAAAGGAATTGATCCCCTCATCGCTTTTTCGGTCCGAGACATTTCCGCTCCGCCCAATCGGCCGGAGAGGACAATCTTCACACCCAACGCGCCCGCATCCATCACCGAATCCATCGAGCGTTTGATCGTGCGCCGAAAGCTGGACCGTTTGCTCAACTGCTGAGCAATGTCTTCAGCTACCAACACCGCGTTTTTCATGGCGTTGTTGATTTCGACGATCTTCAATTCCATTCGCCGGCCGGTCAGATCTTCGAGCTCTGCTTTGAGGCGGTCAACTTCCTGCCCCTTGCGGCCGATGATGATGCCCGGACGGGCTGTGTTCAAATGCACGACCACTTGATCGCGCGTGCGTTCGATTTCAACTTTCGAAATCCCCGCAAACTGGTATTTCTCTTTGACGAACTTGCGGATCTTGAAGTCCTCGACCAAGAGGTCGCCGAACTCTTTCTTTGACGCGTACCAACGACTCCGCCACTCTTCAACAATCCCTACGCGGAAACCCGTCGGCCGAACTTTCTGACCCATGATCCGTATGCCTTATGTAATTCAAAAACTGCTGGAATAACGAACGAACAACACCACAGCGAAACCAACACAGTCTGCTCATCGCAGCCTGGCCGCCGCCAACTAGACGATGTCCGGACCTTCAATCCCTACATGAATGTGCGAAAAACGCTTCCGAATAATAAATGCCATTCCCCGTGCTCGCGGTTGCAACCGCTTGAACATCGGACCGCCATCGGCGCGGGCATCCTTAATCATCAGACTCTCAACATTACGCGCACCGGACTGCTCCGCGTTGGCCATTGCGGTCCGCAAGACTTTTTCCAAGAACCTTGCACCGCGATTCGGCACAAAACGCAACAAGTCCAGACCTTCGCCGGCTGACTTCCCACGAACCAATTCCGTAAACGGTCGGACTTTTGTCGCTGAAATCCGCGCGAAACGATGCGTCGATTTGTATTCCATAGCTATCTTCCTCAACCTGTCCGTCAACCAATCTCGTAGACCAATGCCGCAATCGCGGGAGGTTATCTTTTAGCCTTACCGCCATGCCCGCGGAACGTCCGCGTTGGTGCGAACTCCCCGAGTTTGTGCCCCACCATTTCTTCCGTGACGTACACATTGATATGTGCCCGCCCATTGTGCACCAGGAAGGTATGGCCGATAAAATCCGGTGAAATCGTCGAACGACGGCACCAGGTGCGAATCGGCTCTTTGCGTCCGGCATCATCCAATCGCTCAATCTTCTTGAGCAATTTGGCATCAACGTAAGGCCCTTTTTTCAGAGAGCGACCCATCCCGCTGTCCTTCTGTTTTTTGACTTAAATCAAACTTAGATGCGTCCGCGTCAGCCGACAATTTCTTAAACGCCACATCAACCCAAACAACACCTGACCAACTATCAGAGCTTCAACTGGCCATAACGCCGCGACTTACGCCGCCTGACAATGGCTGCCGATGACGACTTCCTTCGCTTCCGCGTGCGGCCACCCTTGGCCAACTTGCCCGTAGGACTACAAGGATGCCGACCGCCCGAGTTGCGACCTTCACCACCACCCATCGGGTGAGCGACCGGATTCATAGCTGTTCCCCGCACGCGAGGCCGCCAACCCATCCAACGCTTCCGCCCGGCTTTACCGAGCACAATTTTACTGTGTTCGCTGTTTCCAATCGGCCCGATCGTGGCTCGGCAACTACTCGGGACACGTCGCACCTCACCAGAAGGTAAGGTGATTTGTGCCCAATCGCCTTCGCGGGCATTCATCACCGCTGCGGTCCCGGCACTGCGACACAATTGGCCACCACGTCCCGGTTGCAGTTCGATGTTGTGAATCGTGGCCCCTGTAGGAATCGCCGACAACGGCAAACAGTTGCCCAAGGTTGGCTCCGCATTCGGACCGCTCTCAACAACCGCACCCGCATTGAGCCCCTCGGGAGCCAAAATGTATGATTTCACCCCGTCGACATAGTGCAACAAGGCAATCCGTGCAGAACGATTCGGATCATACTCGATGGACTTCACACGCGCCGGAATCCCGTCCCGCAAACGCTTGAAATCTATTACCCGATACATCCGCTTGTGGCCGCCGCCACGATGACGGGCAGTAATTTTGCCCTGGTTGTTGCGGCCACCTTTTTTCTTATACCGTGTCAGCAACGACTTTTCCGGCTTTTTCTTACGGTCGGTGATCTCCGCGAAGTCGCTTACGGAGGCATCCCGACGGCCGGCCGTCGTTGGCTTATAAAATTTGATACCCATGACTGTCTTTTTCTGTTATTTGCTCGAACAATCGAGAATTCCGCCACCGGACCAAACCGGCTCTGACTCTAACAAGACTGCAGTAGCGGCCTAAAAGAACGCGATCCGATCTTCATCGTGCAATTGCACGATCGCCTTCTTCCAACCACTTGTCCGCCCGACCTGATTCTTAGTCCGCCGCGGCTTGCCGATGCGGTTCTGAGTCCGCACAGCAACAACGCGAACCTCCCACAGCTTTTCAACCGCTTCTTTGATTTCAGTCTTTGTGCACAGCGGATTCACTTCAAACGGGTACGCATTGTACCGCGTTGAAATGTGCGTACCTTTTTCCGTGATCAACGGACGATAAACGACCTGATACGGCTCCAATGTCAGCCCCGATTTTTTTTCCACCGTAGCCATTGCCACACACCTTTTCAAATACGCCAGCATCTCGTGGCGAGAACACACTTACTCCGCGGAGACGCCGCGCAATTTATCCAAAGCCGCTTTGGTCACCAAAAACTGCCGCTGACGCAACACGTCATAGGCGTTCAGGTCCGCAGCCGGCGAGACTCGCAAATCCGCAATATTTCGTCCGGACTTCCACAAGTCAGCGTTGTACTCATCAATAGCCAGCAAACAGGACTGCCGATCCAAGCCGAGCGACCGCAAAACACCGGCCACAACCTTTGTCTTGGGAGCATCAACCGACAGCTCATCCAAAACCACTGCCTGGCCGTCCAGAAACTTGCTCAACAAGGCCATCCGCGTCGCCAACCGAACTGCCTTTTTGGGCAGGCGATAACTAAAGTCGCGAGTCACTTTACCAAACGTAACACCACCACCGCGACGAACCGGCGTCCGCTTGGCACCGGCCCGAGCACGACCCGTACCTTTTTGGCGATACATCTTCTTAGTGCTGCCTGCCACCTGCCCACGCGACTTGGTCGCCGAAGTACCAACACGACGGTTCGCTTCGTACATCACAACCACATCATGGAGCAACTGCCGGTTCACACCAGGCGCCAAGTCAGCGGGGTCGAACTCATACGTCCCCACTTCTTGCCCGGACTTGTCGCGAATCGGAAGAGAAATCATAACTCACTACTCTCAATAACGTGCACGTTTAACTGTATGGAATCAACTGCCTGAAACGCCCGAGCCAAGCCGCAAAATGACTAGCCCAGCTTGTTTGTTTTCCGAATCACCACGTAGCCACCCTTGGGGCCGGGAACCGAACCGGCCACCAGCAACAACCCATTCTCGCCGTCGACTCGCGTCAACTCGAGATTCCGAACCGTAATGCGAGCGTTGCCGTAGCGACCCGCCATTTTTGTCCCTTTAATCACGCGTGCCGGATCAGCACTCTGCCCGATCGATCCACCATGGCGATGCACACGCTTCACACCGTGACTGGCACGCTGGCCGGCAAAATTGTGCCGCTTCATGACACCCGCCGTCCCACGCCCCTTGCTTGTCGCAATCACGTCCACATTAGATACGTCCGCAAACAGATCAACGGTCAACTCCTGACCAACTTCGCAATCGCAACTTTCTCCGTCTGTACGAAACTCACGCACAAACCGCTTTGGTTCACAATCCGCTTTCGCCGGCAACTCAACACCCGCAGCCGCACGAGCCTTGGACCGCTTGCTTTTGATCGCCGCTACGTGCCCGCGTTCCGACTGCCGAGCCAACCGCCGCGGCTTGTCACCAAACCCGACCTGCACAGCCTCGTAGCCATCGCGTTCCAACGTGCGAACCTGCAGCACCACACAAGGTCCGGCCTGAATGACCGTCACGGGCGTAATATCGCCCGCCTCGTTATAGACCTGCGTCATGCCGATTTTGCGCCCCAGTAGTCCAACTGACATGATCGTGCCTCAAATCCCTGCAACGCTATACGAAATATTTCACAACCAACAATAAATAACCACAAGCAGAATTGCCGCCCAGCCTGAAGACCACAGCAACCCCGCAGACATGGACCGATATCGCCGAAGCAACACAAGCCAGTCGAAACCCGAGGAGCAACTCCAGGGGATACCCCAGAGCCCAAGCCAACCGCCAGCGCGAAACACGCCCGCCGAACCCAGGCAACCGGGCCCAACAAGACGCAGAACAGCCAACCGCCACCACTTCACAGCCAAACGGCCGATCAGCGACCCGCAGCAGCCGCCTTAATCTTGATATCCACACCAGCCGGAAGAGACAACTTATTCAACGCGTCGATTGTCTTCCCCGTTGGCTGCACAATGTCCACCAAACGCTTATGCGTCCGGATCTCAAACTGCTCGCGAGATTTTTTGTTCACGTGCGGACTCCGCAGCACCGTGTAACGCTCAATCCGCGTCGGAAGGGGAATTGGTCCGTGGACATCGGCTCCGGTCCGCTTTGCCGTGTTGACGATTTCCGATGCTGATTGATCAAGCACCGAGTGATCGTACGCCTCCATGCGGATTCGGATTTTTTCTTGCTTCTTGCCGGCCACTCAAACCATCCTTCGCTAACAGTTTATGCCTACACCAATAACGACAATTTCCCCGCACTTTGGGCGGGAAATTTCGCAATGGTAGTGGTCTAGAATACTTTTGTCAATAAAGTGACCCACGACTTTTGTTTATTTCAAATCTTTGTGAATTCCAGGCCCCTGCGACCCGCTTTCAACCACAAACTACACCCATTTGCCCTTCGATTAGCCCAACATCTCCTTCAAAATCTCCGGCGGAGCCTCCCCGTAACGCAGCGGCTCCATAGAATATGATGCTCGACCGGTCGACAAGCTGCGGATCTGGGTGGAATAGCCAAACATTGCCGCCAGTGGGGCCTCTGCATTGACCACCCGCAAATGCTCCCGCTGCTCGCTATTAAGAATTGTGGCTCGCCGGGAGTGCAAATCAGCGGTAATGTTCCCCAAAAACTCGTCCGGAGTCACCACCTCGAGCTTCATAATCGGCTCCAGGAGCAAGACATTCGTATCGGTTAAAGCGGCTCGGACCGCATCGATAGCCGCAGCCAACACCACCGACTCCACGTCATCCGAATCACTATATTTGATGCCCAGCAGCGTGAGCTTGACGTCCGCCAAGCGATATCCCAGCACGCCACCCCCGCTGGCCTCATCCTTGACCGCCTGGCGAGCCAGATTGGCTAACTGCGAAGGAAATTCATTCGGCTTCAACTCGTCTTCGAATGTTAAGCTAGATTCGCCCTGGAATGGCTCAACCCTCAATTGCACCTGGGCAAATTGAGGGACGCCGGCGACCTGTCGATTAAACTCACCAGTCACCGTAATCGACTTACGAATAGTCTCGCGGTAACTGACGCGGGGCTTGTGCGTGCGGATTTTCAGGTGAAAATCTCGCTCCAGGCTGTGTTGGATGACTTCCAAGTGCAACTCACCCATCCCGCTGATGATGGTTTGTCCCGTTTCCTCGTTGGTCACAGCCGTAAAGGTCGGGTCTTGCCGGGCTAGGATCGCCAGCGTTTGGGCCAATTTCTTACGGTCCGCACTCGATTCCGGTTCGACAGCCGTCGAGATCACCGTCTCAGGGAAGACAATACTCTCCAGCAGCATCGGATGCTGCTGCGCACAAAGCGTGTCCCCCGTAACGACAGTCTCTTTGAGGCCCACCACACCGACGATGTCACCAGCCGAGACCTCGTCAACTTTTTCGCGGCTGGAGGCTTGGATGTGCCACAACTGGCTCACCAGTTCTTTTTTTCCAGTCCGCGGATTCAAAACCCGCGAGCGGCTTTTCAACACGCCGGAATAGACCCGCACAAAGCACAAATCGCCATGCTGATCGCTTTGAATCTTAAAGACCAACCCGCAAAACGGCTCCGTCGGCGAGGGCTTGCGAACTTCGATCTCCCCTTTTTTCTTAGGGGTCATATTTTCCCCCTGCACCGGGGGACGATCGAGCGGACTGGGCAAATACAATGAAACCGCGTCCAACAACGGCTGCACACCAATGTAGTCCAGCGACGAGCCACACATGACCGGCTGAAGTTGACCGGAGATTGTCCCTTGCCGCAGCAATCGGTGAATATCCTCGACAGGGATGTCTTCGGTCTCAAGATAGCTCTCCAGGACCTGCTCATCGAGCTCGGCGATCGCCTCCAGCAGTTGCGACCGCGCGCTCTTGGCCGCCTCCTGGTACTCAGCGGGAATCTCCTCGGTCCGGAAGTTCTCCCCACGGGATTCCGCGTCGAAGTAAATCGCCTTTTGCTCAATCAGATCAATGATCCCGCTAAAGGCCTGCGGGTCAGGGGGTGAGCCCGCCCCCATCGGCAGCTGAATCGCAATCGGATTCGCATTGAGGCGGTTCTTGATTTGTTGAAACGTACGCTGAAAATCCGCACCGATTCGGTCCATCTTGTTGATGAAGCAAATCCGCGGCACCCGATATTTGTCAGCCTGCCGCCAGACAGTCTCACTTTGCGCCTCGACCCCTTCGCGGGCGCTAAAGATCACCACGCCGCCGTCTAGAACTCGCAAGCTGCGCTCGACCTCGGCCGTGAAATCCACGTGCCCCGGCGTGTCGATGATGTTGATCGTCGTATCGCGCCAGGTGCAGGTGACGGCAGCTGAGAAAATCGTGATCCCCCGCTCCTGCTCCTCGGGATTGAAGTCGGTTTCAGTGGTGCCGTCATCGACGCTCCCCATGCGGTGCGATGACCCTGTGTAGTACAAGATCCGCTCGGTGGTGGTCGTTTTACCCGCGTCGATATGGGCAATGATCCCGATATTCCGGAGATGTTCTATGAGTCTGGACATGGATCCGCATCTTAGGCATGAATGACAATAAAAAGCACCGAGCAATCGCAACAAAGCGCATCGGACACGCAAGCTAGCGAAATGGTTCAACCAGCCACAGGATAATGTTCATATCGACTGTCCAGTAAAACCACAAGCTGCCCAAACGGCCCGCTGCCCAACTACATCCGCGCAAAAAGCAACGCGGGACTTTTTCACAAGTCCCGCGTTTAAATTCGTCCGCCGCCAAACGGCGGGGAATATCAAGTTTTTCTAGCGACGGCTGTAGCCGAAGTGGGCAAACGCCTTGTTCGCTTCAGCCATACGGTGGACGTTTTCTCGTTTGGTCATCGCGGCGCCCTCACGACGGTAGGCGGCCAGCAATTCGTCAGCCAAGCGATTCGCCATCGGACGACCCCGTTTTCCGCGAGTCACTTCCAGAATCCAACGAATGGCGAGCGTCTGTTGACGTTTGGGGCTTACCGGAGTCGGCACCTGGTAGGTCGCACCACCGACCCGTTTAGAACGCACTTCCACCGACGGCTTCACGTTCTCGACGGCTGCGTTGAAGACTTCGATCGGCTCTTGCTCGGGGGCTCGCTCTTTGATGATGTCGAGCGCTCCGTAAAACAAGCCTTGTGCGACGCTCTTTTTGCCGTCACACATCAAGCAGTTGATGAACTTGGATGCCAAAATTGATCCACAACGAGGATCGGGACGCAACTGGGTCCGGCTGGCGGTGAATCGAGTGGCCATCTTAAATTCTCAACCTTCTGCGAGTTATCTGTTTGAATTCGGCTGCAACGCGTATTCGCCACCCGGTCCCCACTGGACGGCAGCGCTGTTGATTGACCCCTGAGCCCGGACACGTCGACACTGTGCGAATCGACCTGTCGGCATTGCCTGCGGCGGCCGATCTATTTAGGCCGCTTGTTTCCGTAACGACTACGGGCTTGACGGCGATCGGAAACGCCCAAGGTATCGAGCACACCACGAATGACTTTGTACCGCACACCCGGCAAGTCGCGAACACGTCCACCCCGCACCAACACGATCGAGTGTTCCTGCAGGTTGTGGCCTTCACCCGGGATATAGGCTGTGACCTCTTTCCCATTCGAAAGTCGCACACGTGCCACTTTCCGCAAAGCCGAGTTCGGCTTTTTCGGTGTAATCGTTTTGACCTGCAAGCAAACGCCCTTCTTCTGCGGGCAAGTTTCCAATAGCGGAGTCTTGCTCTTTTGGACCTGCTTTTTGCGGGGTTTTCGAATGAGCTGATTGATCGTCGGCATGAACTTTACCCGAACCGTTTCGTAGGCTGCTCCAACAAGTGTCCCGGCCCGGCATTGCTGTGTTTCAAGCGTCGGCCGCACCGCGAGATCAACTCGCGCCTGGGAACCTGGAGTCTGGTTGTCAACGTTTTGCTATGAATTGAATCGATATTAAATAACGCGGTTGCCGGACAACAAAAATGACCGAAACCGTTTACAAACTGGGGGAACCTTCGACGCACTGCACGGATCGTGAGACGAAATCGGACAGTTGCGCGAATGTAGCAATCTATAGTGATTGCCTGCCAGCGTCAATGGTCCCGGCGGGAATCCCGCCGGAACAGGTCGGATCTTGGTTGATTTTCCTATGGTTTCCGCTCACTCACCACTCTCCGGAGCTGCTGCACCGCCCGCTTCTCCTCGCGAGACGTCCATCGCCTCATCCGGAATGATGGGTGATTCACTACTCCCTTGAGGCAGAGACTGAGGTTGCGGATCGGACTGCGGCTCAGCCGGTTGGGGTGGCTGAGGCGGTTGCGGTGGCTGAAGCGGACGTGCCTCACCGGCCGGCAATTCATCCCCCTCGTTGAGTAGGTTAAACCGCGCCTGCAAGATCCGTTCTTTTTCTTCCTTCAACTCTTGCAGAGCTTCGGGCTTGATACGAACTTCCGCTTGCTGGTGCGTATAAAAACCGGTACCCGCCGGCACCAAGTGCCCCAGAATCACGTTCTCCTTCAGACCGACCAGATTGTCGCTCTTGCTGGCCAACGCCGCCTCGGTCAGTACCTTGGTGGTTTCCTGGAAACTGGCCGCCGAAATGAAACTTTCACTTTGAACAGCCGCCTTGGTAATACCCAATAACATCGTGTTGGCCGTCGCCGGACGTGGTCGGGCGGAACTCGCAGGAGTTGCCCCCGCAGCCTCGACTTGGCTATTCACCTCTTCCAATGTTTCCGCCGGGACAATGTCGTCGGCATGGAATTCGGTATCACCCGGATCGACCACGCGAACGCATTCCATCAACTGTTGGTTGATGCGGCGGAACTCGAATTTGTCGATCACAATACCGGGCAACAAGGTGGTATCGCCCACGCTTTCGATGCCGACTTTACGCAACATCTGGGCGACGATGATTTCGATATGCTTATCGTCGATTTCCACACGTTGCGAACGATAGACGTTTTGCACTTCACGCAGCAAATACTGCTGTACGGCTTCTTCGCCACTGACGCGCAGAATATCGTGCGGAACCAACGGGCCATCGACAAGTTGGTCCCCCGCATTGACCAGATCTTTGGCATGCACCCGCAAGTGCTTTCCGTGCGGAATGATGTGCTCGATCTCAGTGCCGTCTTCGCCGCGGACAATAATCACCCGCTTGCCACGTTTCTTTTCACTGACCAGGTCGATCTCACCATTGATCTCGGCAACAACCGACGGGTCTTTGGGACGCCGTGCTTCGAAGAGTTCGGTCACCCGCGGCAAACCACCGGTGATGTCCTGCGTTCCGCCCGCTTCACGCGGCGTCTTGGCCAAGACCATTCCAGCGGTGACTTGCTGACCGTTGCCTACTTCAATGTGTGCACGTTCAGGCAGGTAATAGAAGTCGAGAATCTTGCCCGTACCGTCTTCCAAAATAATCTGCGGATGCAAATCGCTTTTGTGCTCGATAACGGTCAAGCGGACGTTTCCGCTGGCCTCCGTTTCCGACCGAACCGAAATCCCTTCGACACATTCTTCGAGGCGGACTTTACCGCCGACTTCAGCAAGAATCGGCACCGAGTGAGGATCCCACGTACAAAGCAGGTCGCCCGGTTGCACTTCTTGGTTCTCTTGGGCGACGATCACCGCTCCGTTGGGGATCGTATACTTCTCGAGTTCCCGCTCCTTGGCATCCAACAGGATGATTTCGCCGCTTCGCGCCAAGACCACGTTTTGGCCTTCGTTGTTCACCACACTGCGAATGCGAGCAAAGCGAACTTTACCGGCACGTTTCGTGCGGATTTCGCTTTCTTCAATTTCGCGAGAGGCGGTCCCACCAATGTGGAACGTCCGCATCGTCAACTGTGTTCCCGGTTCGCCGATACTCTGAGCAGCGATAATCCCCACAGCCATACCTTCCTCGACCAACGAACCGGTCGAGAGATCCATACCGTAACACAAACGGCAAATCCCGAGTTGTGCCTCGCAGGTCATCGGGCTGCGGACCTGGATTTTCTCCAGTCCCAACTGCTCAATCTTGTGGGCGATGGCGACAGTAATCAATTCGCCTTCCCGGACGATTAGTTCGTCGGTGATCGGATTGACGATGTTTGTCCGGCTGACACGTCCCAAAATCGCGTCGGTCAGGCTGACTTCAACTTTTTCGCCCCGATAAACAACACCACGCGTAATCCCTTGGATGGTGCCGCAGTCGTAGGACGTGACAACCATATTTTGGGCCACGTCGGCCAGTTTCCGCGTCAGGTAACCACTATCGGCTGTCTTGAGTGCCGTATCGGCCAAACCTTTGCGGGCACCATGCGTGGAACTGAAGTATTCCAACACGGTCAACCCTTCACAGAAGTTGGCCTTAATCGGTGTCTCGATGATTTCACCACTCGGCTTGGCCATCAGACCCCGCATACCAGCCAATTGGCGAATCTGTTCCACACCACCACGGGCACCAGAGTTGGCCATGAGGAAGATCGGATTCACATACGAACCGTCACCACGGACGTCGTTCTCCAGTTCCTCCATCATCGCAGCCGTAATTTGTTCACGGGCGTGCGTCCAGGTGTCGAGCACCTGGTTGTACCGTTCCTGGTTCGTGATAATACCGCGATCAAACAACTTCTGTTGTTGCAGCACTTTCTTTTCCGCTTCGCCGATGACTTTATCTTTGTTGGGCGGAATCTTCAGGTCACTGGTGGCAAACGAGAGGCCGCTCCGCGTGGATTCTTGGAACCCACGTGCCTTCATGCGATCCAGCAATTCAATCGTTGCCCGCCGTCCCAGGATCTGGTAGCAGTCAGAAACGACGTTCGCCAGGTCCTTGCTCCGCATGGTGAGGTTGTAATAGGGCATCCCTTGGGCGACCACATCGTCGTTGAAGATCACGCGGCCGACGGTCGTGTCAATCAAACCACCGGGCTTAAAGGTCTCGGCGCCTTCCCCTTTGATCTGCGTATCGGATGCCAATCGGAGTTTAATCCGAGCATGCGTGGTGACCTTGTTTTGAGCAACCGCCATATGGACTTCGGCCACCGACGCAAAAACCGTGCCCTCGCCGGGACGATCCGGCTTGGAGAGTGTCAGGTAATAACTACCCATCACGATGTCTTGCGACGGACTAATAATCGGCGCACCATTGGCCGGGCTGAAAATGTTGTTCGTCGACATCATCAGCGTTGTGGCTTCGACCTGGGCTTCGATCGACAGCGGCAAGTGGACCGCCATCTGGTCGCCATCAAAGTCAGCGTTAAAACCTTTGCAGACCAACGGGTGCACCATGATGGCGTTCCCTTCGATCAGCGTCGGTTCGAACGCCTGAATTCCCATACGGTGCAAAGTCGGAGCACGGTTGAGCATGACGGGGTGATTGCGAATCACCGCATCCAAAATGTCCCAAACATCCTCGTCCTTGCGTTCGAGCATCCGCTTAGCGCTCTTGATGGTATCCGCATGCCCGAGATCCTTCAGGCGGCGAATCACGAACGGCTGGAATAACTCCAAGGCAATTTTCTTGGGCAAACCGCATTGGTGCAATTTGAGTTCCGGACCGACGACGATCACACTCCGTGCAGAGTAGTCGACCCGTTTCCCCAGCAGGTTCTCACGAAACCGCCCTTGCTTCCCTTTGATCATGTCGGTCAGCGACTTGAGCGGACGGTTCGACGATCCTAATACGGGCCGCTTACAACGGCTGTTGTCGAACAGGGCGTCGACCGATTGTTGCAACATCCGCTTTTCGTTGCGGACGATGACTTCCGGCGCGTTGAGGTCGACCAACTTTTTCAAACGCGTGTTGCGATTGATAATCCGACGATAAAGGTCGTTCAAGTCGCTGGTCGCAAAGTTGCCTGAATCCAACAGCACCAACGGCCGCAGATCCGGCGGAATGACCGGAATCACATCCAGTACCATCCACTCGGGATGGTTATCACTGTCGCGCAGGCTCTCCACCGTTTTGAGCCGCTTGATCAGATCCTTCATTTTCTGCTGACTGCCGGTTTCGCGCAGTTCGTTGCGCAATTCGTGCGATAGCTCGACCAGCTTGAGCTTGCCCAGCAGTTTCTTGACTGCTTCGGCGCCCATTTCGATTTCAAACGAATCGTCCCCATATTTAGCGCGGGCGTGGCGAGCTTCTTCTTCGGTCAGCAATTGCCGTTCACGCAGCGGGGTGTCACCCGGATCGATGACGACATAATCTTGGAAATAGACCACCTTTTCCAAGCTGGTTGTCTTCATGTTCAACAACGATCCCAAGCGGCTGGGCATCGACTTGAAGAACCAGATATGTACAACCGGCGCGGCCAATTCAATATGGCCCATCCGCTTGCGGCGAACGCGACTATGCGTCACCTTCACGCCGCAACGGTCGCAGATCATTCCCTTGTATTTCATCCCGCGATATTTACCGCAGGCGCATTCCCAGTCCTTCTCCGGACCAAAAATCCGTTCGCAGAATAAGCCGTCACGCTCCGGACGATAGGTCCGGTAGTTGATGGTTTCCGGCTTCTTCACCTCGCCGAACGACCAACCGCGAATATCGTGCGGACTCGCCAACCCGATTTTCACCGCGCCGTAGTCGTTAATGCGATCGTATGCTGCTTCGCCGGTGCTCACTGCACACACTCCTAAAATAATGTTGGGGATCTGGCGTAACTGTCAATTCGAGCCGCTCGTGTGATACACACCCACACTGGGACTCGGTCCCATGGCCGCGTTATATCCGAGTTTTCTCAAGCTGCAGATTCAAGGCCAGCCCGCGAATTTCGTTGTTCAAAACGTCGAAGCTCGCCGGGGTACCCGCTTCCAGCGTGTTCTCCCCTTTGACCATCGACTCGTAGATCTTCGTCCGTCCTTCGACGTCGTCACTTTTGACCGTCAACAATTCCTGCAGAATGTAGGCGGCCCCATAGGCTTCCAAGGCCCAGACTTCCATTTCTCCAAACCGCTGTCCGCCAAATCGCGCTTTACCGCCCAATGGCTGCTGCGTGATCAACGAGTACGGTCCAGTAGCCCGTGCGTGGACCTTGTCGTCCACCAAGTGGTGCAACTTGAGCATGTAGATCCGGCCCACGGTCACCTTTTGATCCAACTGTTCACCAGTCCGACCGTCGAAGAGCACCGACTTGCCGTCTTCGGGCAATCCAGCGGCTTTCAACTCGCCTCGCAGTACATCTTCAGAAGCACCGTCGAAGACCGGGCACACCGCACGGTATTCCAACTTCTCAGCAGCCCAACCCAGGTGGGTCTCCAAAATCTGTCCCACGTTCATCCGACTCGGTACGCCCAACGGGTTCAAAATGATGTCGATCGGCGTGCCATCTTCCAAAAACGGCATATCTTCTTCAGGCAACACTTTGGAAATCACACCCTTGTTACCGTGCCGTCCGGCCATCTTGTCTCCGACGGAAATCTGTCGCTTCGATGCCACGTAAACCTTGACCATCTGCAACACACCGCTGGGCAATTCGTCGCCCCGTTTTAGCGAGTTGAGCATTTGGTTGTGCGTATCGATCGCATTTTCGACCGTGACCCACGAACTTTTGATAACAGCATTGCAGGCCGATTTTTTCTGCGGGCTGCGGATGTCCAAACCTTCGTAGCGGGACAAAAACCCTTCGGCGTACTCGGCAATCGCTTTTTCGTTTTCGCTGGAACCCACGTTTTGGCCGTCATCGTCGGTGAGTTTTTTACCCAAAGCCGATTCAAACTCTTTCAAGAATTCCAAGAATGCCTCGGCAATCGCCTTGTGACCTTCTTGCTCCTTGGACTTGAGTTCCGCATCGAACTTCTTGCGCTCCCCTTCGGTCAAGCTCATCTTGCGGGAGAACTTTTGCGTGTCGATCACGATGCCTTCCACGCCCGAGGAGACTTCGAGGCTTTCATTCTTCACGTCTTCGCCGGCACGTCCGAAGATGGCGTGCAGCAACTTTTCTTCCGGAGTCAATTCCGACTTGGCTTTCGGAGAGACTTTGCCAACCAAAATATCTCCAGAACGGACACGCGTACCGATTTGTACGATCCCGTCCTCGCCCAAATGCCGCAACGCCTTTTCGCTCACGTTGGGAATATCACGCGTGAACTCTTCACGCCCCAACTTTGTTTCACGAATTTCCACATCAAATTCATCAATATGAATCGACGTGTACGTGTCAGACTTGACCATCTTCTCGGAAAGAATAATCGCGTCTTCGAAGTTGTAACCTTCCCACGACATGAAGCCGACCAACACGTTCCGGCCCAATGCCAGCAGGCCATTTACTGTGGCGGCTCCGTCGCACAGTACTTGTCCTTTTTTGACTTTTTGCCCCAAGGCCACAATCGGCTTTTGGTTCAGGCAAGTCCGTTCGTTCAATCCCACGAATTTCTTCATGGGGTATTTCCGGCCGTCCACCTCGACGACATTCGCATCGACGTAATTGATCGTGCCCGATTTTTCGGTGCGAACCAACATGCCGGAGTTTTCCGCAACCGGCCCTTCAATGCCCGTTCCCACCAGCGGCGGTTCGGCGACCAACAGCGGCACCGCTTGCCGTTGCATGTTGGAACCCATCAAAGCCCGGTTGGCATCGTCGTGCTCCAGAAACGGAATCAATCCCGCCGAGACACCCACCATTTGCCGTGGTGAAATATCGATGTAGTTGATCTCATCGGCGCCGACCCAGACAAAGTCGCTGCGGTGACGTGCGATCACGCGATCGTTGGTCAGTCGGCCTTTTTCGACCGGAGTATCAGCCGGGGCCAAGTGCGACGACGCTTCTTCGTCGGCACGCAGCCAGCAAATTTCGTCGGTCAGCTTGCCCTTGTTCACTTTGCGATAGGGCGTGGTCAGGAAGCCGTAATGATCCACCTTGGAGTACATACTCAAGCTGGAAATCAGGCCGATGTTCGTCCCTTCCGGCGTCTCAATCGGACAAATACGACCGTAGTGCGAAATGTGAACGTCACGGACTTCAAAGCCGGCCCGTTTACGATTCAAACCACCCGGCCCCAACGCACTCAAACGGCGTTCGTGCGTCAGCATCGAAAGCGGGTTCGTCTGGTCGACAACTTGCGACAGTTCGCTACGACCGAAGAAGAACTCGATTGCTGCCGAAACACTCTTGGGATTAACCAAAGTCCGTGGAGTCATTTCCTCCACATCCTTGTGTGTCATCCGTTCCTGGACCGTCCGCCGCAGTTTCAAGAAACCTTTGCGAACCTCATCGGCACCCAACTCATCAATCGTCCGCAAACGGCGATTTCCCAGGTTGTCGATGTCGTCGACATAGGCCGTCGGATCGCTCACCCGCAACCGGATGATATAACGGATCGCGTTGATGAAGTCCTCGGCACGCAGAGTCATCTCCGTGTCCGGCACGTCTTGATTGAACTTGCGATTAATGCGGAAGCGTCCGACGCGACCCAACCGGTAGCGATTCACGTCGTAGAACTTTTCACGGAACAGGTCCGTCGCCTTATCCAATTGCGGCGGGTTCCCCGGACGCAACCGTTGATAAATCCGCAACAAGGCTTCTTCGTGACTGCAGGTTGTGTCCTCTTCCAGACTGTTGAGGATCAACGCGTCATCGACCTTTTCAATCACCGAAATCGACTTTAGCGACGACTCTTTGATGTCGTCGTGCATCTTCTCAGTGAGTGCCTCGCCCGCCTCGGCAATGATTTCACCGCAACGCTCATGCCCTGCGGGAAACACGATGTCTTCGGCGGCAATCTTGCCTAACGTTTTTTCCAAACTGGCCGGCGACGTCTTGTTTTCGGTCACCTCGTAGAACAACTTCAACAACGAAGCATCGGTCGAGTATTCCGGGTCCATGGCTCGCAGCAACGTGAGAGCCGAGAACTTACCACTTTGGTCAATCCGAACGCCAAGACCTTCCTTCTTCGAGATGTTCAACTCGATCCAGCTTCCCCGCTCGGGGATCACGCGACAGGAATAAGTCGGCTTTCCACCCGGTTCCGAAGAAGAGACAAAGTCCACACCTGGCGAACGGTGCAACTGGCTCACAACCACCCGCTCGGCACCGTTGATGATAAACTCACCACCACCGAGCATGATCGGCATGTCGCCCAGATAGACTTCTTCCTCGATCGGCTGCTCTTTGTTGAGGCGCAACCAGACACGGAAGGGACGACCGTACGTCATCCGCAACTGGACACATTCGGTCGGCGTGTAGCGAGGCTTTCCCAGCTCATACTTGACGTAGTCCAGCGAATACTGGCCGTCATAGCTTTCTACGGGAAAAATCTCACGGAGGATACCCTCCAAGCCTTGGTCCTTGCGTTGCCGCGAGGGAATGCCGACCTGCAAGAACTCCGCGTAAGACGCGGTCTGAATCTGAGTCAGGTCAGGCAACTCAAATTCGTCGGGGATTTCACCAAAGTTACGAACTTCATCAAAAATCAACGTGCGTTGGTGAGGAATAGGCATGCGTGGCTCTCTAAATTCCTAGGTTCTGCCTGATGTGCGTGACGGCGGAAACAGGAGACTAATCCATGAACAGCCCCCAATCGCGACCTTCGCCTGCGACGCGGAACATCACGCGCGTCGAAACAGCTTCGCGCAAGCAGCGACATGACGCGCAGCGCGTTTGAGGGCCAGCGATATCCGGGACCGAATGAGTGACAACTCTCAGCCAAATTGCAGTGGGGCGATGTTTGAGCAAGAGCGAAGATTACCAAGGATCCATGAAGTTGGTTTCAGGGGCGGACAGCTCGCCGCCGTGGCGTTACACCACGGCACACGCGCCATACAGTCATCACCACAGCGGCTCCAACCACTGTGGCCAGCGCCTCAACGGACTCGACCCGACAAGCAAACGACTTAGCCGCGCAATTGCCGAACCGCACTCCGCCAGAGACTGCCTCTACACGCCTGCACGATCAAAACCACAACTGCCAACGACGGAGCTATTCCCCAAACCCACCTGGACAATACACCCCGCCGAATCCTCACACGGTTGCCTAACAAAATCGACAACCGCCATCCCTCAAGCAGCCCGCACCACGGCAACACCTGCGATCACTTGATTTCGGCGGTACCACCAGCGGCTTCAACTTCCGCCTTCAGCTTCTCAGCATCTTCCTTGGAGACACCCTCTTTCAATGGCTTGGGAGCACTCTCAACCAACTCCTTGGCTTCCTTCAAGCCCAATCCGGTCGCGGCACGCACGACTTTAATCACCGGAATCTTGCTGTCACCAAACCCGGTGATCATGCAAGTGAATTCCGTTTGCTCGGCCGCAGCTTCGCCGCCGCCACCATCTCCACCGGAAGCCACCATAACCGCGCCGCCGCCAGCCGGCTCGATGCCATGGTGATCTTTCAAATAGTCGGCCAGCTTCTTGGCCTCCAACAATGTCAAGCCAGCAATCTTGTCACCCAACTCAACCGTCGGTTCATCGTATTCAATAACATCAGCCGTCGCCATAACCGTGTTCCTTTCTCAGCACATCAAAATCGTTGGACGCATATACAGAATTTATAGGAGATTCGCAGACAGGATCACTCACGAGCCGACGCCCCCAATCGACGCAAATCAAGCTCTTCTAGTTTCCAGCCGCTCTTCAAAACTCAACTCAAACAATAAACCGAAGCGACTACTCTTCTTCTCGCTCCGAGTGGGCCTTAACCTGCCCGGACACCTTACCGCCGGGACCAAGCAAGGCACCGACCAATTGACCACCTGGGCTGAGTGCCAACCCGGCAATCTGACTGATCAACTCCAGACGGCCTGGACTCTTACTCAGGACTTCCACGTCAGCGGCCGACAACGTCGTCCCCTCAACCGTGCCGCCCTTGATTTCCAATCCGTCGATTTCCTTGGCCCAGCTGGCCATCTCCTTGGACAACGCGACGATATCCTCGCCACCCCAAACCAAGGCCGACGGACCGGCCAAGATCGGATCCAAGGCGGAAACACCCGCCTGATTCAGTGCCATACGGGCCAAGGAATTCTTGACCAGCACCATCTTGATTTCTTTTTTTCGCAGGTCCAAGCGCAACTGATTGGTTGTGATCGCATCGACCTTCGACGGATCAATCACCAAAAGCTCCTGCACGTCGCCGATCCGCTCACGGACATCCGACGCAATCAATTCCTTGATGTATTTACTCATGCTACTTAACAATCAATGCTAGTGCGCCCAGCGCAAATTTTTCACCGATCCCAAGGGCAGCCCAGGAGGCTGCTACAAACCGGCTGCGCCGGGGCTTCTCGCGTACACTAAACCAACGGGAGAAAAAAGTCACGCGTCCGAAGCGATTTCTATGCCAAAAGCGTCAGAATCGCCCAAACAATCCCGCCGATGCCACATTTCAAGCAGCCATGTTGACTGAAAAACAGTCAATGCGTCGCTCAGCACACACTCCGGCCAACCGAGTGCGTACCGCCGCAAGTATCACAACGCGATACCAATTCCCGGGCTGTGTGTGGCTGACACGGCGATGGTTCGCACGTAAACCCCTTTGGAGCCCGACGGCTTCATCGCCCGAATCTGTTTGATGAAAGCGGAAATATTGTCCACCAACTGCTCTTCACTGAACGACAATTTGCCCATCACACAGTGCACATTGCCACCAGCATCAGCGCGGAACTCCACCTTACCCGCTTTGTATTCCTTGACCGTGTTCGCCACATCTTGGGTCACCGTGCCAGCACGAGGCGAAGGCATCAGCCCCCGCGGTCCCAACACACGGCCCAACGGCCCCACTACACCCATCATGTCGGGCGTAGCGATCGCTGCGTCGAATTCCAGCCAGCCATCCTTCACCTTATCCGCCAATTCCTTGCCACCCACAAAATCAGCGCCGGCTTCTTCGGCCGCGGTCGCATTTTCACCCTGAGCAAAAACCAGTACCGTTTTGGACTTCCCGATTCCATGCGGCAACACAATGGAACCCCGCACCATCTGGTCAGCCTGACGGACGTCGATGCCCAACCGCATAACGACTTCTACTGTTTGGTCAAACTTACAGGCCGGAATCTTCTTAGGCAGTGACGGTTCCAAGCCCTTGAGCTTGGCGACCGCTTCGGTCAAACCAACACTCGTTAGCCCCTCGACCTGCTTCAACAGAAATTCCTGCCGCTTGGATTGCTTTGCCATCATCGAGCCTCGACTACTCTTTCCAACTGACTTGATCACTTCAAATGTATCCGGTGCCTTCACAGCGCCGCTGATTAACCGACGACTTCCAGCCCCATGCTTCTCGCGGTGCCGGCAATGATCCGTGCTGCCTGGGCGATGTCCGGTGCATTCAGATCTTCAAATTTCGTCTTGGCGATTTCTTCCAACTGCGCCTGTGTCACAGTGCCGACCTTATCCGCTTTGGGGTTACCAGACCCCTTGGCGATTTGAGCCGCTTGCTTGAGCAAAATCGCTGCAGGCGGGCTTTTCAGCACGAAGTCGAACGAGCGATCGTTGTAAACACTAATGATCACCGGAATCGTGGTACCAGTGAACTCCTTGGTCCGTTCGTTGAACTGCATCACGAACTGACCAATGTTCACACCGTGAGGACCGAGCGCGGTACCGACGGGAGGGGCCGGCGTTGCCTGGCCACCCATCACCTGAACCTTGATCGTTGTAACTAATTCCTTCGCCATCGCTTGCCTGCTTTATTAAACTGCCGAAAAATTGTTTCTTGGTGACATCGAACCCGCTGGCCGATCCCTCAATATCGCATTCCCCGAACGAGACGCACGCTCCGCCACGCTGATTTCAGACGGCCTCAACTTGCCAATGCTCGAGCTCTTCGACCGGTGTCGTGCGGCCGAAAATTTCAACCAGCACTGTCAAACGACCGGTTGTCTCATCCACGGTATCAATCGCGCCTTCAAACCCCTCAAACGGGCCTTCTTTGATTTTCACGGTATCCCCCACGCCAAACGTCAGGGCCACCCGCGGCGCCTCTTCCTCCTTCTGCTCTTCACGACCCAGCATCCGAGCGATTTCGTGCTCCTGCATCGGAATCGGCTTATTCGCCGAACCGGTAAAGTCCCCCACTCCGCCTGTTTCCCGCACCAGAAACCACGTATCATCATTGAGGATCATGTTGACCATCAAATAGCCGGGAAACAACTTGTGCTCGGTGACTTTCTTCTTTCCGTTTTTAACTTCCGACACTTTTTCTGTCGGAATGATAATCTCACCGAAGTAGCGTTCCAATCCCTCACGATTGATACGCCGCTCAAGCGACTTCTTTATGGATTTCTCACGGTTGCTCTGAATCTTGAGCACATACCAGAGCATTTCCGTATTTTCAAGCTCAGCGGCTTCGCCACCTGCATTGGTCTCATCAGCCATGACGGCCTTTCCTTCACCCTGCCGGAACCCCAGTAGAATTTGACGACTAAACACAATCGCCAACAAGGCTCCCGTCTGCAAGCGACGCAACACAGCAGACGACCGGCCAACCCACACACCAAGGGCGATCTCGCCCCATAACGCTAAGACGACGCCTCAACAAGCACGCCGACTGTTGTCATTAATTTGTACCAAAAAAGATCGTATACCAACAGCATGCCGCCCAAAGCGAACATCGTCACCACAACAACGATCGTCGAATTCTTCAATTCCTGCTTGCTGGGCCAGGAGACCTTGGTCAACTCTCCCTGCACGGCAATCAAAAAGTCGGCAAACACAGAATAGTTCACAACCCGAAAAGCGAACACCAAGCCAACCAGAAACAACAACACCGGTACACCGATGCGAACCAATTCCGGCTCAACACCAACCATCGGGCCCTGCGAGAGCGAAACCGCCCCGAGCAGCGCAATCAGCGCCACGCCAGCTGTCGTCAGCTGCCGGACAAGCCGTCCCTGCTTTGGCTTATACGACTGCAAACTCAGCAGTTCGCCCAAAAATGAGGTGCTTTTTTTTGCGTTTGCCATGAATTCACGCCCCAGGGCGATTTGTATCACGTGTGAACGACCGGCAACCTTTTCCTAAAAGCTGCGTGGCCATGAAAATTGGCTCCGAAAAACCACATCCGCACTACGGCGGCCCCCGCCATCCTCTCAACAGCCTGGACAATACGCGGCAAACTGCCGGCAAGCCACACCATCCTCAATCATGTCGTGCCAGCGGCAAGTCAGCGGCGAGCATAAAAACAGGGGCGGAGGGACTTGAACCCCCAACCGCTGGATTTGGAATCCAGTGCTCTGCCAATTGAGCTACACCCCTAGGCATTGGTGAATTGCCGGACTCCCAAAAACGCGACGGAGAACCCGCCGCCCATCGCCGCGACATCACTTCTTCCGTGACTCTTTGTGGACCGTATGACGGCGAAGCCGCGGGCAATATTTTTTCAATTCCAGCCGCTCTGCACCACGTGTTTCTTTTTGAACACGATAGTTCCGATCACCGGTCTCGGTGCATTCCAGCCAAACATACTCGCGGGCCATGACTTCACTCCACCTATTCCCGGCACGGGCACGCGGCCGCGCCGAAACCGATACAGAAAATGAACACCCGCCGAAAAACTGCCGGCGGGTGCCCACTGAATCACAATTACTCAACAATCTTGGTCACAACACCCGAGCCGACGGTCTTGCCACCTTCACGAATCGCGAAGCGACTTCCGTCCTCCAAGGCGACCGGCGAACCCATTTCGACTTCCAAGCGAACATTGTCGCCCGGCATGCACATCTCGGCATCACCCAGCAGCTTGGCAGCCCCGGTCACGTCGGTTGTACGGAAGTAAAATTGAGGACGATAGCCACTGAAGAAAGGCGTGTGCCGCCCACCTTCGTCTTTACTCAGGACGTAAACTTCGGCTTCAAACTTGGTGTGCGGATGAATCGAACCCGGCTTGGCCAAGACCTGCCCACGCTCAATATCTTCACGCTTAACACCACGCAGAAGCAAGCCCACGTTGTCGCCAGCCATACCTGTTTCGAGAGTCTTATTGAACATCTCGACACCCGTGCAGGTGGTCTCGACGGTATCCTTCAAACCGACGACTTCAATTTTTTCGCCGACATTGACAACGCCCTGCTCAATCCGACCAGTGGCAACCGTCCCACGACCTTCGATCGAGAACACGTCTTCCACCGCCATCAGAAACGGCTTGTCGGACTCACGCGCCGGCTCAGGAATATTCGAGTCCAAGGCGTCCATCAACTCGGCGATACAGCCATTAAAGGCTGGATCAGTCGGGTTATCCAACGCACCCTTGGCATTTCCGCGAACAACCTGAATGTCGTCGCCGGGGAAGTCGTACTTGCTCAGCAATTCACGAACTTCCATCTCAACCAGCTCGAGCAACTCTTCGTCGTCGACCAGGTCGCACTTATTCAGAAAGACCACCAACGCCGGTACGTCAACCTGACGAGCCAACAGAATGTGCTCTCGCGTCTGAGGCATGGGGCCGTCAGCCGCAGACACCACGAGGATCGCCCCGTCCATCTGGGCCGCCCCGGTAATCATGTTTTTAATATAGTCAGCGTGCCCAGGACAGTCGATGTGGGCATAGTGACGGGTTTCAGACTCGTACTCGACGTGACTAACGGCAATAGTCACCGTCTTTGTCTCGTCACGGACGGTTCCGCCCTTAGCGATATCGGCGTAACTTTTCACCGTCGCCAAACCCTTGGCACCCTGCACCATCAACAACGCCGCGGTGAGTGTCGTTTTTCCGTGGTCAATGTGACCGATCGTCCCAACATTGACGTGTGGCTTCGTACGCTCAAAGACCTCTTTGGCCATCTCTTCTCCCTACCTATTCAATCTCCCGGGACAGTTGTTAATTCCAACTCAACACTTAATGCAACACGGCCTCATCGACCGCAAAAACTTGCTCGCCAAAATCAGCTGCAAGAGCTGCTGGCGGGACTTGAACCCGCGACCTCGTCCTTACCAAGGACGCGCTCTACCGGCTGAGCTACAGCAGCGAATCAAGTCGCTCGGACTCCCAACTCGAATCGCCAAGCCGGCCACCCCGCAACTCATCGCGAAAAAGCGGGCGATGGGAATCGAACCCACGTCTCCAGCTTGGAAGGCTGGGGTAATACCATTATACGACGCCCGCAACGTTTCTCCGGAACCTACGACCAACAGCAATGAACGCCGAATCACCGCTGCCCTCTTGATTGGGGGAAGCAGGATTCGAACCTGCGAAGGCTGAGCCACCAGATTTACAGTCTGGCCCCTTTGACCGCTCGGGAATTCCCCCTAATTGTCGACTTCAAACAAACGGCGAGCAACAGCCTTGCGACCCCAGCCTCGCCCCTCACGAAGCGGACCACCGAAGACATCTCCTCCGCCTGTCCGCTGGAGCTAGCGGTGGGACTTGAACCCACAACCTCCGGTTTACAAAACCGGGGCTCTGCCAATTGAGCTACGCTAGCGGTAAACTAAATTTATTCGCTGTGAAAACTAATCGAAACAATTCCGACGCAACAAGCTGCCCAATATAGCATTCCGATCCGCCCATGCAAGTCGAAACGCAAGGAGATCGCAGAAAACCAGATTGAGTGGTCGGCACATGCTGGGAACAGGTCGAACTTCAACCAGCCCAATGGGCTGAGACCTTCGACGTCATTGCCAGTGCGAAACCGCGTATTAGACAAACGTCCTGCGGATTTATCAACGCTCCGGCTCCCCTTTTCTGAAATTTTGCTCGCTTGCACCCCAATCACGCCACATTCAACGATCCGCCGACGCCCCTGGGCACCTCAAATCACCTTTGCACACCCCAAAATGGAGCCAAGCCGTTTTCCAAGTTTGGTGATGACCAATAAAAAAAACGCCGCAAACCTGGACACCCTGATGGGTGAGAGGTTCGCGACGTTGTGATGCGATACCAAACTCCCAACGCCTTGCGGCGCGATTGCTCGGCAAGCCGGGAGGGAGTTTTAGACTCCGGGAATGTCGAGCCGGGCCTCCTGGGCAATTTTTCGCAACTTATTTAAGGCCCGCGCTTCCAGTTGTCGAATTCGTTCCTTCGTCACACCGAAGTGGTAACCGACCTGCTCCAACGTCTGGGGCTCGGTTCCCTGATTCAGTCCGAAACGGAACAAAATGATGTCTTTTTCCCGGTCGTCCAGTTGCGACAGGATACTCATAATCGCTTCGTGCTGGCGTTGATTATTCAACTCCAGCTCAAAGGGAACAGAACGCGTATCCGATTTCGCCTGGAACACCTCTTCGTTTCCGGTACGAAAACGATCCAAACGGGTGTGCTCGGCTGGGATCGATCGCGCGAAGTTCTTCATAATCGCCCAGGTGGCGTAGGTGGAGAACTTATTCCCGCGGCTATAGTCGAATTTTTCAATCGCCCGCATCAGCGACATATTCCCATCGCTGACCATTTCGAAGAAATTCGTGTTTGGTCGAAAATGCCGCTTGGCAATCGAGACGACCAATCGCAAATTACTCCGAATGAGCAGGTTCTTGACCGAAACGGCCTCATTGAGCAGCTTTTCGATCGCGTCCATTTCTTTCGATTTGGCTTTTCGCGAATCCAGGCTGCCACGCAATTCGGCCGCTTTGAACTTCAGGTAGTTCATTTTACGGAAGTAGTAGACTTCCTCGTCCTTAGTCAGCAGCGGCACGCGGTACAGGCTGGCCAAATAGGGCGGCAAGCCCGGCGGCGGCTTAAATGCGGCTGCCTTCTTCTCGACGACGGGTACCGGGCCAAGAATCAACTTGTCGGCATCGTCCCGCACGAAATCTTCACTGTCGATGAAATCGATCGGTTGAGCAATCAGCCGTTGCGCCCGCATTTCCGATACAATTCGGTAAATACTGGCCTTGGTGCGGCAAAACTGCTTCGCCAACCGCTCAACGGGAATTCCCCGGCGGAAATTGCGGTAGATCTGCTTCTTGCCTTCGTCGGTCAACGGACCACTAGCGTGCGGAAATACCGCGGATTCTGGGTGCTCAGCGTCATAATGCTTAAGCGTGTAACGGATCGTTTCCGGGGACCGACCCAACCGCTTGGCAATACGTCGACTAATTTCAGCCGGGCATCCACCAGCGCGAGCGAAACGGCGTGCCCGTGTGATTATGTCTTCACGCTCTTCCACCGTCAGCTGGCTAAAGCGCGTGCTACGGTGCACATCGTCGGAATTGCGTCGCACAAAACGATCCACCGAGGATTTCAGGAAGCCGATTCGCTTACGGTTACCAAACTTGAAGCGACGACTCACCAAGCCCTTGCTCCGCCAGCGATCGACGGTTTTCGTGGAGACGTTAAATTGTTCGCTGACATCGCCAACCGTGAGCACCGGCTCCGCCAAGCTCTCGACGGCAATGTCTGCGCTGTCAGATAAGTCTTCGACAAACAAACGCACGTCGTGCGCCGCATCAGCCCCAGAGAGGACTAAGTGCGGGTACATCTCGGCCTTGTAGGTCGTGATTTTCTGACAGAGATCATTGTAATGATACTCTTTATCGAGGTCGATTTCCTCGAGGAGTTGTTCGGCGCGTTCGATCTGCCGAAGGCGAGCGTCGCGCGGCGTATAGCGGACTTGCTGCTCGGTAAGTTGTCGAATTGCCGGATTACGATAGCGGGACATTTCCAACGTCCTCCGTTTTCTAGGGTGGCGCTCCCCAAGTTGCCGGGATACTTGACCAATTTCCAACACGGTTTGTGCAACTTCGCAGTGAAAGGCAGGCTGCACAAACAAGACATTACTTGTGCCTATCCTTCAGATGTTGACAGTTCTACGTTGTGAAAGTTCGCCACTGAAACATGAACCGACCCTCGAATTCGCCCCCCATGTTTGGATGGGTGCTTGACGATCGGCGTTTCAGTGATCAGCTTTCATGAGCAACTTCCATACCTGCTTAAAACGTAAACAACGTTTGGGAAACTTGCGGGACTCACTTGTCCGTCCATTTCGCGTTGTCCAGAACCTAAACCGGCAATGCTATTTGCCAAAAACTATTCTTAAGACGCCGCCATTTTGGCTTCTGATGACTACGCCCTTGTACCAACTAATACGGGAAACAAGACGCAAATGTGGGCAAAAAAGTTCGCATGCGAACAGTTTTCTCGTTTAATCCCAAGCAGAAGTCGTAAGTCTCATTTAAAAAACACCTTGCGTCGACGAGGCTGTGATGAAAAATCTGCTAAATTACAAAGAGTGACGCAGGAATTTTGTCCGCTGAGAGGTGGTATCGTTGACCAGGAAGTTGCGAGCAAACTGACTCGCCCCCTCCCTGAATAGAGATATTCGTTTGTGCATTATTTATCTTAAAATCTCGGCCAGCGTCTGTGAGGTATTAGACATGAGTGCCGCGAATTCCAATCTTTCCTGCGAAGTCCGTTCGAGTAAATTCTGCAAACTCTTGCATGGGCCTGCAGTTTGGGGCTCATTCGCTGGCAAAAAATTGCTCGATTCCCCAGAGATGCATGGCCAATATGTTTCCAATGATCGATTTGCCGCATAGGTATTAACGCGAATTTCAGTATAAAATTCGCGCACAGTCGGTGTACCTCGTCACCGATATTTAGCCCCGATGCCGGTCGACAGCACATCACACTGATCGCCTATGCGTCAGGATGCCTTCGCGCAGAAACTCGTGCACAACCCCGCTCCGACGCCCGGTCGTTGACTTGATGTCGGACCGCTCTAGAATGGAATTTACGTCAGAAACAGTGTGTAAACTCACTAGAGCCAGTTTCAAAACTGAGTATTGCTTGTGCCGAAACTTGCAAACCCAGCCTCAGCAGGACGCGTCAGAGGGTTTTGGAACGATTTGTATAGATTGCTTTGCCATGCCTGGTGTCCTCGTTGCTCTGCCCGTTTTCAACGAACAAGAGCATGTTGCTGATGTCCTGCAGGCGGTCCAAAAGCTTGGCTCCCAGATCCTGGTCGTCGACGACGGATCGCAGGACCGCACTGGCGAGATCTTGCGTGGATTCCCAAACGTTCAGGTAGTCACACACACGGAAAACCAAGGCTACGGAGCGGCACTCCGTTCTGCGTTCGCTTACGCGCAGGCCCACGCCTATGACGTTTTGGTGACGATCGATTGCGACGGACAGCATCAGCCCGAATTGATTCCCACGATTGCAGCGGAGCTCACTGAGGCGATCGATATTGTCAGCGGCAGCCGATATTTGCGTTCCTTTGACGAGGACAGCCTCCCGCCCGAGGATCGGCGGCGCATTAACGCCACAATCACGCAGGAAATCAACCAACGCTTGGGATTGTCGCTCACGGACGCTTTCTGCGGATTCAAAGCGTATCGCGTCTCGGCATTGGCAGCGCTGAGCGTCACCGAAACCGGCTATGCCATGCCGCTGCAGGTTTGGGTACAAGCCGCTCGGGAAGGGTTGACCATTCAGGAAATCGCCGTTCCGCGGGTCTATTTGGACGAGGAACGCTCTTTCGGGGGTTCGTTGGACGATGCGGAGCGGCGGCTAGCCTATTACCGTACCGTGCTGGATCGCGAGCTTGGGGTGCAACCGACATCATCCGAAATATCGTCGTCATCCACGCCTGCGACATGTAACCGCGAGAAGCTCCGCGAGCCGTGCCGCATGAGTTGAGTTTCGGGGGCAAGTCTCCTTAACATGGATTGGACAGCCAAAACGCAGCTGATAATCGTTCCTCGAAACTTGTTGCCACCCACCTATGTTTGAATCGCTGGTCATGCCGGAATCGGAAACTCAAGCCCAGGTCGCTCAGCGGCGGATACGACTGAGCGTCCCCCGCGACGATGGCAGTTTGTATTCCGTTCCCGCTTTGGAAAACGCAACACGGTTTGCCAACGAAAACCATCAGCTTCTCACAGCGGCCACCACCGATATTCAGGGACGTTCACTTTCCGTCGTACGGGCCGGAGCGCGAAAGGAACTGTGCCAAGCCGCCCGAAGCTATACCGGGACCTGGGCGGATGTGCCGAGCTGCAGCGACTCGACGGAACTTGTGTACGTGACGGGGCATCAGCCGCTGCTGTTCCATCCCGGAGTCTGGGTCAAGAATTTTGCGATTGGCAAGCTGGCGCAAGCTCCCCAGGCGATCGGCATCAATCTGGTTGTCGACAACGATACATTTGCCTCAGCGGCATTGCGTGTTCCCTCCGGCAATCGGGACCAGCCGTCGTTCGGGTCCATCGCCTTCGATAGCGGCCATTTCGCCCGCCCCTGGGAGGGAGCGGAAATCCATGACCGCAAGTTGTTTGAAAGCTTTGGGGATCGCGTTGCTGACGAAATGTCGTCTTGGGGCATCGACCCGTTGATTCGAGAGTTGTGGCCGTTGGTCGTTGAACGCTCGCGGGATTCCCAACAGTTCTCCGATTGCTTTACGGCAGGGCGAAACCAATTGGAACGGCGTTGGGGTGTGAACAATCTGGAGCTGCCGCTCAGCCGATTGTGTCAGAGCGAGTCGTTTCTGTGGTTTTTCAGCCATATCGTTGCGCAGCTACCCCGATTCGGAGACGTCTACAACACCGCATTGGCCGAATACCGCACGATTAACAAAGTCCGAAGCCATACCCATCCTGTTCCCGAATTGCGACAGCAGGACGATTGGCTGGAGGCACCGTTTTGGATTTGGCGTGACGGTACCCACGAACGCCGCCGCGTTTATGCCAAGCAAGTGGCAGCGGAGATTCATCTCCAAGATGGTGAAACGGTCTTCGCCAAATTGCCCTTAACGCCCGATGACGAAGCATGTTGTGCGGTCGAGGTGCTGCGTGAATTGCCGCAACGGGGCTATCACCTGCGTACCCGGGCGTTGACGACGACGCTGTTTGCGCGGCTCTGCTTGGGGGACCTGTTTTTACACGGCATCGGCGGTGCGAAATACGATGAAATGACGGATCGAATCATGGCCCGCTTCTATGGCCTAGCGCCGCCATCCTTCATGGCCGTTTCCGCCACAGTCTTGTTGCCGCTGCACGCGCATCAGGTCCAACAGGAAGACGTTACGCGAGCCAATTTCATGTTGCGTGACATGCGGCATAATCCTGAGAAATATCTCAGCGAATCCCAAGTGAGTGAATTCATGCCGCTTCTGGAAGAGAAGCACAAATTGCTGGCCGAAGCGAATCACGAGCGAGACCAACCGCTCATGCGGCGGCAGCGTCGTGCGGGTCGGCATGCCCGCATCAACCGTGGCCGCCGTTTGCGTGAAATCACGGCCACATTCGCTGTTGCGGTCGCTGGTCAAACCGAGCAGATCGTCCAGGAGCGCTCCGAACTGGAGAAGCAGCTCGTCGCCAATCAGGTCCTCTCCAGCCGCGAATTCTCGTTTTCGCTGTATTCCGAGGAGAAACTGCGACCGTTCATGGAAGGCATCTGCGTCTAAAACGCGAGATGCGGAAGGTGGATTTCGACGCTCTGGCTTGATCCGGCCCTTGATGTTCGCGCGGTGCGACGGGACAATGCAGGGGAGTTCCCGCGCGTTAGTTGTGGGCCACACTTCACGACGGAGGAGAACGTTGATGTCAACGGGGCCGCGAACCTGGGGCGGACGTTTGGTTCGAAGCAGCGGCTTGCAGTGCGCGGCGGTTCTCGTGTTGTGGATGGCTATAGCCGATGATTTGTGGGTCGGCACGTCGCTGCTGGCCATGCTGCCTTTGATGATCGGCAACGGGTCGGCGACGCCGGAGAATGGTCGCAACGGCAATGGATCGCTGCTCAGTCGGGCCTGGAAACGATATCGCCGCCGCTCGATGCGAGCCCGGATCCCGTACGAAGGATTAGCCTATATGGTGATCCTGATCATCTTGATGTGCGGGGCGCTATTAGGAAAATCAAACCTGCTGTTGTTGGTCTTCGCATTCATGGCAGGACCGTGGATCGTGAACGGCAGCCTGTGTTACATGTTGTTGCGCGGGATTGATGCAACACGGCGCAGTCCTCGCCACGTGATGGCGGGTGAGCCGTTTTCGGTAGAAATCACAGTGACCAATTCCAAGCGGCTGTTATCTTCTTGGGTGTTGACGGTGATGGATCGTGTCCAGCACACGCACGAACAGGTGCTCCCCCGTGTATTGTTCACGCGGGTTCCCGCTCGTTCTCAACGATCAGAGCACTATCAAGCGCGGCTGATGCATCGCGGCAAATACGAATTGGGACCGATCCGAGTGACCACCCGGTTTCCGCTAGGATTGGCCGAACGGTCGTTGATTATCCAGGAGGCGGAGGAGATCCTGGTGTATCCCCAAGTGGGTGACCTAGCTCCTCGTTGGCGGCGACAATCCCAGCACGCGCGGGAGTTGGTCCAACAATCAGCGTCGCAGCGTGGCAGTTACGATGATGAATTTCACCGAATCCGCGAATACCGCACCGGCGACGATCCCCGTGCGATCCACTGGAAGACCTCGGCTCGTCAGAATGAACTGATGGTGCGGGAGTATCACCAGAGTCGCGAGGATGACCTGACGATTTTGTTGGATCTATGGACCCCCAGACGGTCATCGGTTGCCAACTATCAACGTGCGGAATACGCCATTAGTTTTGCCGCGACAGTGGGATATATGCATTGCCTCGATGCACGGGGCAGTCAGCTGGGAATTTCGGTACTCGGTCAGGAAGTGGACGAGTGGTCAGGTGTCGCCGGTCCCTTCGCGATTCACCCTTTTTTAGAACGCTTAGCACTTTCTCAAGCAGGCACCGCGCGGACGTTAGACGAATTTGTGAACGAAGCCATGTCGCTGCACGGCACAAAGGGACGCTGCCTGTTGATCACTACGCGACCCACACGGCCCGCTGAGACACCCATGCCGAACGGCAAGGGACGTCGGTGGAACACCGGCGGCGAGGAATTGCGGGTGGCGCATGAGGAATTGATGCAATTATCAGCTGCGGATCGTGCCGACCGCAGTCAGTACAGCATGGAGATTATTGAGGCCAATCCGCAGGTCCTCTCCGATGTATTTCACCTCGCATCGGAGCCAGAATAAACCATCATGCCGTTCCTCAAAACCTTTCAATTGAGCATGTATGCCCAGGTCTTCTTGGCCAGTGGGCTGTTAGCGGCAGCCGAGGGGGGGGCATCGCCGGCCTACCTAACATTCGTCGTTGGCTTAGTCGCGCTGATTTTTAATGACTCACGCCGAGAGTTTGGTCTGTCGGAGTGGTGGGCGAATGGTTTGGCGTTGGGAGCATTTTTGGTGGCGACTTGGGAGTTCATGGGCGACAGTCCAGAATCCAAACTCCTCGCCGGAACGCACTTGATCATCTATTTGCTTTGGATCGTGCTCCTGTGGAATCGGGAAATGCGGCATTTTTGGTGGATCTGCGCCTTGTGCTTGCTGCACGTTGCACTGGCTGCCGTATTAACGCAAGCCAGCTGGTTCGGCATGGTGCTTGTCGTCTACGTGCTCTTCATGGTCTGGAATTTGACGCTGTTTTCGTTGTATCGCGCAGAAGAAGAGGTTGTCTCCGCCCCCACGGTGTTTGCTTCCGATACGGGGACCGCGCTACTGCAAGCTTCAGGGGAAAACGCGGGGAGACATAGCCGTGTTCAGGGCAATGTGCAAAGCGACTTCGGCAGGTCCCGCGTGGGAAGCCGTTTGGCATTCGGTTCACTTGTCACGTCGTTATCCGGTTTATTGGTGGGCTCCGCCATTTTTGTGATGACTCCCCGCGTGTGGATTCCACCGAAAAAATCGGAGCAAACCGAATCCCCCAATGTTTCGCCCATTCGATCAGTGACCGGCTTCACGGAGGAGGTTCAGCTAGGTGACATTGGCGAGATCCTGGAAAGTAGCGAGCCTGTGCTGTCAGTGCAGGTTGTCGACAATGATACGAATACGGCATTAGACGTAATCGATTTTGCCAACTCATATGATATGAACGAACCATACCTGCGCGGCTCAGTCCTCGTGAGATATCGCTCGGGCAAGTGGCACACAGGGAAGAGGGATAGCCATCCAGACCGAATGTCTCACGCACCGCCTAGAGGAAGCCAAGGGTGGATTCGCCAGGACATCACGTTAGAACCAATGGGCACCAAGCTGTTATTTGCCATGCGGCCTTTCTGTTCTGGCAGGACCGCCATCGGGGCACGTGACGGCAACGAAAACGCGCTCTTTCTGGGATATCCCTCCTATACGATTACCCCGCGTTCGCGCGAGTCTGGTTCGAAACAAATCAGATATGGAATTTATTCCCGCCCGCCAAACAACAACTCATCGCTCCCAAAAGATTTTTTGTCGTTTCGGTACCTGGAAACGACGCAAGCTGGCCGTGAACTGGTCGCAGTTCCCGAGTCAACGAAGCTGAACGCACTTGCGCAGCAAGTCGCCGCACGCGTCGATCAACAATCGCTACAAGAGGACGACTACACATTGGCCGTGGCCCGTGCTTTGGAATCGCATCTGCGCGACAGCGGTGAATTTAGCTATTCACTCAGTGCGGCGGTGATGGATCCAAATATTGACCCGGTGGATGATTTTCTATTCAACCGCAAATCCGGGCATTGCGAATACTATGCCGCCGCGTTGACGTTGATGCTACGTTCGGTTGGGATTCCCGCGCGGCTGATCAATGGATTCAAAGGGGGAGAATACGATCCACAAGAGAAGGTCCTGCGGGTCGAACAGCGGCATGCGCACTCTTGGGTTGAAGCGGCGATCGGCGACCGTTGGCTCACAATGGATGCGACGCCTGCGGCGGAGCGACAACGAATTGTTGCCTCACACAAGCCGGGATATTGGGAGGTCTTGAAACGGACTTTTTGGGGATTTTGGCAAGAGAACGTGGTCAGTTTTTCGTTGGCACAACAGCGACGGGAGATTTTCGATCCCATGCTGGCATATCTCAAAAAAGCGTTCAGTTCCACTGCCGGGATGCGGGCCGCTGCGGTCGATTTTTGGAATTGGTTTTACAGCACAGTCACCAATCCGCAGCGATGGATCAGTATCGATGGCGGGATACTTGTGTTTTTGCTTTTGGGTGTTCCGGTCTTGATTTTCCATTGGACAAGCAAAATCCTGCGTCGACTGCGAGGGAAATGGTCGCGGGGGAAATCGGCTCACTCCGGTCCGACCCGCTTGGTTGAGTTTTACCAACGGTTTCAAGTCCTCACGCGTCGGATGGGATTTATCCGGCAGCCCCAACAGACACAACGTGAGTACGCCGCCGCGATCCAGCAGGTCGTTGATGCCTCAGCGGAGGAACCGGAGCTGAACAACGTCAGCACCGCGATCGCCGACTCGTTTTATCGTGTTCGCTTTGGGAACGATCCCCTCGATGCCGAGGAACAACGGCAGGTCGATCGACAATTGCAGTTGATGGAAGCGTTGTCGAAACGGCGGCCCCGATAGTCTTAGCTTCGGCCGCGTTGGTAGCAATCGGACGCTGCGGGGAGTATTCTACCCATTGGCAATCGCTGGAAACGATCCATTGACGAACTTTCAGCTTGCCGCCCCTGACGGTATTAGTTTTTGCACACAAGGAGCAACAATGAGACTCACCGCGATCATCTGTACCATGGCCCTGGTTGCCGCCGTTTTTTCAGCAACGGCGCATGCTGGCAACGACAACGTGCCCCCCAAAGGCTTTAAAGCACTGTTCAATGGAAAAGACCTTGCTGGTTGGAAAGGGCTTGTTAAAAACCCCAAAGAGCGGGCCAAAATGTCGCCTCGGGAGTTGGCCACGGCACAAAAAGCAGCTGACGAAAATATGCGGCAACATTGGAGCGTCGACGACGGTGTGTTGATATTCGACGGAAATAACAAAGGCGGGCCGCTTTGCACCGACAAAGATTACGGCGACTTTGAAATGCTGGTTGATTGGAAGATCAAAGAGAAGGGGGATAGCGGCATCTATCTCCGCGGCAGCCCCCAAGTGCAAATCTGGGACATCAAGCTGTTCGACACTGGTTCGGGTGGGTTGTACAACAACAAAAAGAATCCCTCCAAACCGCTCAAGACCGCCGATAACCCCATTGGGGAATGGAACACGTTTAAGATCAAAATGGTCGGTGACAAGGTCACAGTACACCTGAATGACGAATTGGTCGTGGACAACGTGACGTTGGAGAACTTCTGGGAACGTGACAAGCCGATCTACCCCACGGGGCAAATCGAATTGCAAAATCACGGAAACACGCTGTACTTCAAGAACGTTTACATCCGCGAAATCCCGCGGAAGTAAACGAAGCCGTCAGGTCAACCACATCGGAAAGCTGGGACCGTGAACGTTTTGATCATTGGCTGTGGGTATGTCGGCCAACGCGCCGCGCAAGCCTGGCTGAGCGAAGGTCACTCCGTGAGCGCGTTGACGCGAAATGCCGAAAACGCGGCACGGTTGGCTGCGCAAGGCATCACGCCGATCATCGGTGATGTCACGCGGCCGGCATCGTTAATCGACCTGCCGGCCGCGGACTTGGTGTTATACGCCGTTGGTTTCGACCGATCGGCTGCGCATTCGCAACGTGACGTCTATGTGAACGGTTTAGAGAATGTTCTCTCTGAGATTCACGCGCGCACGGGCCGTTGGATTTACATTTCGAGCACGAGTGTGTACGGCCAAACCGGGGGCGAGTGGGTCGATGAGTCGTCCCCGTGCGAGCCCATTCGTGACAACGGCCAAGTTTGCCTGGATGCCGAACGTGTTGTCGAATCGCAACTGGGCGGCAATTCGCCTGCGGAGTTCCATATTCTCCGCCTGGCGGGTATCTACGGGCCGAACCGTTTGTTGGCCCGCGTCGCTGCCCTCCGCGACGGTGAACCGTTGGCCGGCAATCCTGATGGGTATTTGAATCTGATCCACGTCGACGACATTGTCCGCACAATTTTGGCCTGTGCGGCGCGCGGTGTCGCTGGGCAGACGTACCTAGTCAGCGACGACCGTCCTATAACGCGTCGCGCATATTATGAAACCTTGGCCCAACTGATTGGAGCGTCGCCTCCCCAATTCGGCGGTGGTGGCTCGGGTCGGCACGGGGCGGAGAGTCTCAACAAACGCTGCAAGAACCGCCGGTTGCGTGATGAATTGGCGGTCGAACTGGCGTATCCGACGATCGAAACCGGCCTGCCCGCGGCTTTGGGCGAATTACAGTAAGCGACCGACGGGCTCAGGCAAGGTGATTTCGTCTTGTTCCGGAGCGGGAACCAAGCGATCCATCCAGCGAATGCCGAACGCTTCGATTTCTGATGTCAGCGAGTTGACGAGACGCCGGGCGCGGCTGCGGCTGTCGTCCGCTCGCGCCCGGCGTTGTTCTACGCGTGCCATCAGCCCCTGCCGCTGCTCAGCCCAATACTGCGTCGCACTGTTGCGGACATCGTCCAGCCATGGCCCCCATTGCATGACTTGCGGCTCGGCAGATTGAGTGGGCGCGGATGCCCGCATCGATTCGAAGCAGGCGCCGGTGGGATAGGACTCAACGTCGCCCGCGGCCGTGTGCTTACCTGCGGGGGTTGATGTCGTGGCGGCGAGTTCGAAGGCGCGGAGGTTTTCAAAAATCCAATGCTGACTCTCCAGGAACAACAGATTGAAATCTCGCTGAGGCGTGGCTGTCCGGTTTTCGGCAGCGCTGATTTGCTCCGACACAAAGTCGAGGTTCCGCAAAGCATCACGGCAGTTCCCAACGCAGCAGCATTCCGGCCAAATGCCGTCGGGCGAGGGAAATGACGCAATGTGAAACAGATCCACGGAAAAACAGGACACGTCGCGGGATTGCTCGGCAACGGACACAATCCTCACGGTGGAAGGGGCGACATCGTCGAGCGCCAATTGCGATGCGGCAACAGCGCGGCGAGCGATACGCTCTTCTCGATTCTTGTGTTCCGTGGACCAAAGCCACGCAAACAGTGTTAGAAATGCCACCAGGGCGATAATGCGGTCGTTCATGGGAGTTCGTACGTCAATATTTCGGCAACAGGGACGGCTGTTGCGTTCTGGATTTCTACAATTGTCTGCGGACGGTCCTAGAACCCGATTCAAAACCCGGTTGCGTTTGTTCTCGAGACTTACAGATCAGTGCCAGCGGTACGCGTCAGAGGGTTTTGAAACGACTTGCAGGAACATCGATCCTCACTACGCTGTGCATCGGAAATTGCAGCCACGTCCGATTAGGGGAAATGCGGAAAATAGGATCATGCGGGTTGTGGCTGATAAGATTGCCCTCCCGACGATTGGCCGGGAAGCCGAGCTTTGATTGTGGGTTTTAAGGCATGCTCCTATAATGGGTTACGAGATTCCCCTCCCAGTAAGAACCGCTTGGGGGATACATCTCCGGGAAAGCACGCGATTCCCCACACTCATGGCTAACGCAACATTTCACAACCAAGTCACGGCGGCTGAACGACAATTCGACTATGTCTGACCCACTCCCCATTTCGCACGTCACACAACCACTCTCGGGGACTGTCCGTCCGCCCGGTTCCAAGAGTCTCACCAACCGTGCCTTGATTGTGGCCGCTTTGGCCGATGGAGACTCGGAATTGACGGGCGTTTTAGACAGCCAAGATACGCAGGTCATGCTCGAAAGCCTGACGCGGCTGGGTTTTAAAGTGCAGCATGATCAGTCGCTGGCCAGAGTCAGTCTGAGAGGCTGTGGCGGAACGGTCCCAGCCGGTGGTGCGGAGTTATGGCTGGAAAACAGCGGCACGAGCATTCGATTTCTAACGGCACTTTGTGCGGCGGGCCAAGGCGATTTTCGTCTCGATGGGTCGACGCGCATGCGTGAACGCCCGATTGGCGATCTGATTGCCGCTTTGAATCAACTGGGAGGCCAAGTCACTTCGGTTGCCGGCACGGACTGTCCTCCGGTACGCGTTGTTGCTGACGGTCTGCGGGGAGGCACGGTCGATGTCCCGGGTAGTATCTCGAGCCAATTTCTCAGTGCCGTGTTAATGGCAGCCCCCACGGCGGCAAATCGTGTGGATATTCAAGTCGCCGGCACATTGGTCTCCGTGCCCTACGTCGAAATGACGTTGGCCGTGATGCGACAATTTGGTGTCGAAGTCGAATATGATTCGTACACGCGATTTACAATCGAACCGCAATGCTACGCGCCGACACGTTACGCGATTGAACCGGATGCTTCGGCCGCCAGTTACTTCTTCGCCGCCGCGGCCGTCACGGGGGGAGAGATTACGGTGCAAGGTTTAACCCGAGACGCACTGCAGGGGGACGTGCGGTTTGTCGATGCGTTGGCGGAAATGGGCTGTACAGTGATCGATGGCAGCGACAGCATCTCCGTGCGTGGCGGAGCGTTGCGAGGGATCGACATCGACATGAACGCGATCAGCGACACAGCCCAGACATTGGCAGCCATCGCGCCGTTCGCCGAGGGGCCGACACGGATTCGCAATGTCGCCCATATGCGGCACAAAGAGACGGATCGAATTTCCGCCCTGGTCATCGAATTGCGGCGGCTGGGCGTGCGAGTCGACGAATTCGACGACGGGCTGATGATCCACCCTGGTCCGTTACACCCGGCAACGATTGAAACCTACGACGATCATCGCATGGCAATGAGTTTCGCGATCACGGGCCTCAAATCGCCCGGCATTCAAATTGCGGACCCGGGCTGCACTGCGAAAACGTATCCCCGCTTTTTCGAGGACCTCGCCCAGCTGACTGACGCCCCGTAGGCGACCGACAGAGCACCAGCGCCTCAATTGAGCCATCGATCCCGGCACGCGTGCTTCGCACTACGGCTTGGACCACAGCCATCCGCCCGATCGAGACGCTGCGGGTTGCCGCGGCGACGGTTGAGCTTGTGTGGGGCGATTCGAGACCGAACGAACGGGGCGTTCGTATCCCGACAACTCGATCATGCGTTGATAATCCTCTTCGTCGCTATAGTCCGCGGGCAAGGAGACCGACTCGTCGAACTCCAGGTCCATTTCGAACTGCTCATTCAACTGCGGCGACAATTTGGGTTCCGCTTCAGGCTCCGGAGCCGGCACAGGAGGAGTAGATACCGGGGGCGGGGGCGGAAGTTCCTCGGGCATCGGGGGGACACCCGACTGGGGAGGCTGATTGACTTTGGGGATAGTCGTTGTGGGTTGTGAATAAGATTGCGCCGGCTTTGTTGGTGACGAAGAAGTGGGAACCGAGGGCGTGGTCGACTCCGCATAGTCCGTGTTTTCCAACCAGCGCAAGTCCTGCACTCGGCGGCGTTCATCCCAACCGGTTTCAACAAGTTCCACAAATCCCGACGGTTTTTTGCATTCGCGGAAATCCAATCCTCCGCGCAACGTGATACCCTTCTTGGGGTGGCAGCAACACCCGGCGCAGGGGGCGAGTACGATCAGGAGTCCCAAAAGTTTTAAGATGCGCGAAGGAGTCATGTGCAGTATCCATCCTACCAACCATGTGCTGTTCTACCGCGTCGACCGGGCAGCTGCCTGTTATTCCGCAAAGCCAAATCACTTTGCGTGTCTGTCAAAATCGGCACAACTAGAATTTGAGACACAGGGCAAGCTCAGCACATGGCACCGCTCAGCGAATGGTTCGTTCTACGCGCCGCACGATCCCTAAAACCCGAAACCCCTGCGTCGTCTAGCTGGTCGGCGAACCTTGCCTATTCTCAAGTCGCATGCACGACGGTCAATCAAAGTAACCGCACGATTTGAGCGTATCGACGCTGTCGATGATTCGTTGCTGCGTCTCAGCGAGAGAAAGCTCCGGTTCGCCGCGAATGCCTTCCAGTTCTAAACTGTAGGGTCCTGTGAATCCGCAGCCGCGCATGATGTGCAGCACCTGCAAGAAATCAACCGCCCCTCCAGACCCAAGTGCCGGAAAATACCATTCGCCTGGATTTCCCTGGCTGTCCTTCAGGTGCAGGTGTTTGACGTAGTGGGAGACCTTGGCCAATCCGACTTCAACGAAGATGTTTTCGTTGTAGTACAACATGTTGCCGGTATCGAAGTTGATCCGCAGATTGGGGTGCTGCAGCTCCTCCATGGTTTGCAGCATATAGCGATGATTCACACAGATTCCCGGATGCGTCTCGAAACAATAAGTGATGCCGTGCGTCGCCGCGCAATCGCCGATCTCACGGAGATGCGTGTAAAGCTGCGAAAGTTGTTCAGCACCCTCCGCTTCTCCCGCGCCCCCGACAACGAGTTTCACGCCGAACTCGGCGGCGATGCCAAGTTTGTGTTTTGTGATATCGACGACATCACGCTGCAGTGGGTTGCCGCTGGTGATATTGCAGCTGGCCAGTTTGACACCATGATCGCTGAGCAGACTTTGGACAGCTGTTAAATCCGCCGTGCTCGTCTCGGTTGTTACTAGTGGCTCATCGCCGAAAATCGATTTTGCCCCGGCGGTGCGGATCGGCAGTTCGAGGTATTCCAACCCAGCAGCCTGGATGTTTTCAATCGCGCCCCGCGCTCCGAAGCGTCCGTAACTGTTCGTCAAACAAGAAACAATTGCCCGCATAGATGAATCCTTAACGCCAATGTGCTGTGTCAGTCCTGTCATTGTGACGGGATACCGACGGCACGGCAATGACGGTATCCGTCGCCGAGGGCCGAATTGTTTGGTATAACGTGGCAAGGCGGAAATCTCCGCACGAAACCTCTGCACTTCTTCCCTCATTCATTCCATGCGATACCATGACAACCGAAGCTTATCATCCCGGACTGGAAGGCGTGATTGCCGGCGAAACTGCGATCTCGACGATTGAAGGGGGATTGCAATACCGCGGTTATTCGATCGCCGACCTCGCCGAGCACTCCACGTTTCTCGAAGTCGCTTATCTCTTACTGCACGGCAAACTCCCCTCGGAAGAAGAGTTGGCGGACTTTCTGGCCATCTATTCCGAATCGGCGGAAGTCGACGACTCGATCATCGAGTTTTTGCGGCAGATTCCGCTGCACGTCGGGGCGATGGACGTGTTGCGAACCGGAATCAGCGCAATCTCGCATTTCGACCCGCAACTCGACGATGATTCCGAAGGGGGCAACATCGCCAAAGCGGTCCGCATGTTAGCGCAGATTCCCATTCTGATCGCGGCGCGGTATCGCATGAGTCTGGGAATGGACTTGATCGAACCCGATCCCGACCTCAGCTTCGCCGCCAACATCCTGTACATGATCACCGGCAAATGCCCGTCGGAACAGCGGGAGCGGGCCATGGATGTCTCGCTGATTTTATATGCCGAACATGAGTTCAACGCATCGACATTCACGGCGCGGGTCGTGACCTCGACGCAGTCCGATATTTATTCGGCCATCGTTGCGGCGGTCGGGGCGCTCAAAGGTCCGCTGCATGGCGGTGCCAATGAACGGGTGATGGAAGTCCTGGAGGAAGTTGGGTCTCCGGATAACGCTGAAGATTGGATCCGTGATGCGCTGGCGAAGAAACGTCGCATTATGGGATTCGGACACCGCGTCTATAAAACGGGTGACCCGCGGGCTGTGATTTTGAAACGTTACTGCGGGGAATTGGCTGAGAAAACGCGCAACCTGGAATTGGAAAAAATGGCCGACGTGATTGAAGGGATTGTTGTGGAGGAGAAAGGACTTCCTCCGAATCTCGATTGGCCCAGCGCGCGGCTGTATCACTATCTCGGCTTGGATGTCGAATTGTATACGCCCCTGTTTGTCGCCAGTCGCGTCTCCGGCTGGGCGGCACATGCCATCGAGCAAACGGCCAATAACCGACTGATTCGTCCACGCAGTCGCTACACCGGACCAACCGGGCAACGCTTCCTCCCCATCAGCGGCCGGTAACATCGTCTCTGGGATTGGCATCCCACATTCGCATTGAATTTCACTCCATAACGGGACACATCCGCATGGCGGCCCCGGATGACAACGTAGCCACGACTCAACCCGCCGTCGCTGCCCAGACCGCAGGAACACGTCCGCCGTTGCTGCAGCGCCTCCCCATAGGCGGAATCGTGGTGTCGATTGTTGTGTTACTGCTGATGGGGATCACGGTGCGCGACTACGGTCTGACGACCGATGAACCGATCTACATTCTCAACACGCATCGTTTCATCGATTGGACGGCTGATTTGTTTCGGCAGGGACCGTCGGTTGCGTTTGAGGAGGAGCGATTGCGGGAAGGGATTTACTTTGCGCGGAGCGACAGCAAGAATCTTCCAGCCACAACGCTGATTGCCGCATTGGGCTACGTCACCGTTGGCCAGTTCGATTCCGCCCCGGCGGCTTATCGTTGGGGGAACGTGATTGTTTTTGCCATCACGTGTGGCGTGGTGTTTCAATGGATACGGCGGGAGTTGTCGTACGGCGCCGCCCTGATTGCCGTGCTCGCACTGCTCGGCACACCGCGACTGTTTGCCAATGCGCATTTTTTGAACATCGATACGCTCGTGGGCTGCTTCTGGGTCTTGGCCGCCTGGGCACTGTACTACAGCCGCGAGAATTGGCGGTGGCCGATTGGGTTTGCCCTGTTTTGCGGCGTGGGCATGATGACCAAACCGACGTTTTGGTTTGCGCTGCCGTGGTTTTGTGTGTGGGGTCTGTTCTATCACCGGCGAGGACTGTGGCGCGCGGCAGTCTGTTTGGCCACCGTGACACCGTTGACGGCGCTCTTGCTGATTCCCCTGTGGTGGTCCAATCCCGTTGGCGGGTTTTTTGATTACATCGCTCTGTTGCGGCAAGAGGAAAACGGTTGGCAGATCGATGCCTTTTACCTGGGCGACGTCTATCAAATGACCGGCATGCCGCCGGTTCCCTGGCACAGCGTGATCGTATTGCCGTTGGTCACCACGCCGATTTGGATCTTGGTTTTAGCTGCGGGCGGATTGGTGCATTGGCTGCGCCGCGAACGCACTTCGGACCTGTTGGGGCTGTGGGTCGGCAGCAGCGTGGTGCTGCCGTTGATCGTCATGCTTCCCTCGACCCCGGCTCATGACGGCGTGCGGCTGTATCGCGCATCATTTTTCTTTTTGGCGCTGATCTCCGCTTATGGATTCCAAACACTCAGTGACCGATGGCTACGGCGGACAGACCAATCCACAGACTCGACGCGTTCGCGCTGGGAGTGGGCGGCAATCGCCGCGCTGGCAGCCGTAGCCGTTTGGCCGCTGTGGCGGATGCATCCGGGGCAGCTTTCGTATTACAACCTGGCAGTCGGCGGACTGCACGGTGCGGCCACGCCGCAGGAGGTGAGCTCCTTGCCGGGGAATCTCAAACGCCCGCAATTTGAAATTGATTATTGGTGGGCAGCGATGAACAAAACGGCCTGGGCGGAGATGCAACTGCAACTGCCGCAAGGGGCCAAGCTGTGGGTCTTTCCGGAACACTTCGGACTCGAACAGCTGCAAGAGTGGGGCGACCTGCGGCAGGACATCACGATTGTCGGCCCCGATCAAGCCCAGTATCTGCTGCTTTATGGACGACTAGGACGCTTGCTGGACCCTCGCAGCGGAAACCTGGGGCGGTTGTTTTTACAGGGCCAGCCGCTTTGGGAATTACGGATCGACGACGTACGTGTCGCTGCGTTGTTCCGATTGTGAGAAGCCTGCCCTACTCGTGGCCTGAGCCGCAACCGCCCGAACCGCAGCCTCCGGAGCCGCAACCTCCCGCTTGTGGCGGAGGTTCGACGAGCGGGAAAAAGCGGACCTCGAAATGGAATTGCTTCGAGAGTTGCTCGCCGATGGTTTCCAACTCGGGGAGTTGCTCTCCCAAGAAATACAGCACAACCGTCTCGCCATCGAACAGAAACTCGAAGTCGACGACATCCACCGTGGGGTCGTGTGCGGCCAACAATTGCTCGCAGGCATCCAACAATCCGGGGGGTTCAGCAGACATCAGTTTGACTTGCGCCAGATCATCGTCGCTCGCGCGGCGTAGCACTTCGCCGGTTGGTTTTTCGGCGTTGACGGAAAGAGGACGGCGTCCGTCCAACGGGCTCGACAGAACTTCTCCGAGTTCCAAACCGCGTGAGGTATTTACTACGACCCGGTCTTTGTGGCGACATTCCACCGTTTCAATCGAACCGAACCAAGCGACCCAACCCAGCGCGCCGTAACGGATGAGATAACGATGCACGCCATCGTCCTTGACCGGCGGGGGTTCGACGGCCGGAGGAATTTCGATTCGCAGCTCGCCCGCTTCAACATGGACCTCGAACCGCTCGACCGGGTTGCCTGCATGCGAGGTGCAATCGCCGGTGATGACATCAAATTCCCAGCCATGCAGCGGACAGGAAACAATTGTCCCCGACAGGTGACCCACAGCCAGCGATGCACCGCGATGGGGGCAGGTGTTGTCGATGGCATGAAATTGGCCGTCAAGATTGAAAACCGCCACGCGGCGACCGTCCGATTCAAAAATCTTGCTCGCTCCGAGCGGAACCTCGCTCGCTAGACCGATCGGTATCGTTTCCAACATCCACTCAACTCTCTCGATATTTAATTTCGCCCCGCCCACGGCAGGTACGAGGAAGTTCAGAATCCCTACGTCACACGCCGACGGCGGAATTCTCCGATGGGCTTGTGACGGGCCTTTCATCTAATAATACTCGTTAGAGGACCGGTTTTTATAGTCTGGATGCGGAGAGGCACTGGAAGATGTTGGAGATGAACCGCGGTGTGGTCTGCTTGACTCTGTTGCTCGGACTTGTGATCTACGCTCCGGCGGCGAGCGGGCAAGGTTATTCTCCTGCCGACGCGGCTGGAAAGATGACCGTCAGCGACGGGCTGGAGATCCAAGTTTTCGCCTCGGAACCGGAAATCCGGCAGCCGATTTTTGTGAAATGCGACGATCGTGGGCGACTGTGGACGATCCAATACCTGCAATATCCCAATCCGGCGGGGCTGAAACGGGTCAAAGTCGATCGTTGGTCGCGGACTGTCTACGACCGCGTCCCCAAACCACCGCCGCACGGACCGCGGGGTGCGGACAAGATCACGATACTGGAAGACACCGATGGCGACGGACACGCCGACAAATCACGGGATTTTGTCGATGGATTGAATCTTTGCACGGGCGTCGCCTTTGGGCAGGGCGGAGTATTTGTCTTGCAGGTGCCCTACCTGCTGTTTTATCCCGACAAGAACCGCGACGATGTTCCCGATGCGGATCCGGAAGTGCTGTTAACCGGCTTCGGCATGGAAGACGCGCAGTCGCTGGCCAATCATCTCACCTTTGGACCGGATGGTTGGTTGTATGGGCTGAACGGTAGCACGACGACTTGCAACATTCGCGGGATCGAATTTCAACAAGGCGTCTGGCGGTATCATCCGGTGACGAAGGAATTCGAATTGTTCGCCGAGGGCGGAGGCAACCTGTACGGGCTGACTTTCGACGCTGACGGCAATCTGTTTTATAGCTCCAACGGCGGATTGTTTTGGCATGCGGTGCAGGGGGGGTACTATCAAAAAAGTTTCGGCAAACATGGCCCGCTGCACAATCTTTATACCTACGGCTATTTCGCCCACACCCAGAACTCCGGCGTCACCGGCACGCCGACCACCGGCGGCACGATTTATTTGGGCGATACGTTTCCCAATAGGTTTCGCGGCGCGTTTTTGTGTGGGAATTTTTTGGGGCACTCCGCTTCGTGGTGGAAAGTGACGCCACGGCAAACGACGGTCGCGGCAGAGCACGGGGGATTGTTGTTTGATTCCCACGACACCTGGTTTGGGCCGACCGATTTGGCGTTGGGACCGGATGGGGCGATGTACTTCGCCGACTTTCACGATCAACGGACCGCCCACCCCGACCCCGATGCGAATTGGGATCGCAGCAACGGTCGGATTTATAAACTTCAAGCGACGGACGCGAAACCGACGCCACCGATCAATCTGGCGGAGCTTTCGAGCAACGAATTGGTCGATCTGCTGTCGCATCCCAACGGTTGGTACGGACAGCGGGCGCGGGTTTTGTTGGCCGAGCGGCGGGATGCCTCGACGTGGCCGCGGTTGCGTGAAATCGCCCTCACTCAAGACAACGGTCGTTATGCACTGCAAGGGCTGTGGGCCTTACATGTCAGTGGCGGACTGGACGATGAATTCGCTGCTCAACTGCTCGCCCATCCTTATGAATATGTACGTGCCTGGACGGTGCGATTGTTGGGGGATGCCAAGTCGGTTTCTGAACCGATGGCGAAACTGCTGATCGCCTTAGCCGAAACGGAACCGAGTCCGATCGTGCGAAGCCAATTGGCCTGCACCGCCAAACGGCTCCCAACAGCGACGGCCTTGCCGATCGTGCAGGCGATTCTGAATCGCAATCTGGACAACGACGACCTACGAATTCCGCTTTTGTTGTGGTGGGCGGTGGAGAGCAAGGCAGTCACCGATGCCGATCAAGTTCTGGAACAATTCGCCCACGCAGACGCCTGGAATGTGGTGGCCAATCAACCGATCCTGCGAAACCTGATCCGTCGTTATGCCGCCGAAGGGACACCGGCCGGGTATGCCGCTGGCTTGCAGCTCTTGCAAAACACACCCTCGCAAGATTTAGCCGAGGCACACAAAGCGCTCGGGCAAGGGTTGTCGGAACGAGCGGGCGGATTAGGGGGGATTGGACATGGCGGACTGTATGCGCAATTCGCAGCGGGCGGAAACGACGCGGCGGAGCGGGCTCGTCGCACATTTGTCGAACCATCGCCGGAGCTGAAGCAATACATTCTCGGCATCTGGCGAAAAAATCAACAAGACCGCGACGCCTTAACGCTGGCGCTGCGGGCGGGCGTTGAGGAAGCACATCAATATCTCCTCGAGACCACGATGCAAGCGGCGGCCGACGACCCCCAATTGATATCCTTATTGTCGCTGCTACAGGAATTTGGTCGTGAGGATTGCGAGGCTGTTGTGTTGCAGCGTCTAACCGATGACCAGCCGGACGACGTCTGGGCGGCGGCGATTCAAGTGCTCAATCGGTTTGGATCGGCGGAATACATTGACGCGCTGTTTGAGCAGTACGCGACTCTTCCGGCACCGCTGCAATCGCAAGTTCGCGACGTACTGTTGGCACGGCATGATTCGGCACGGCGGTTATTGGCACTCGTGGAAAAGGGCTCGATTTCACCGGAGAGTCTCCCCGTCGATCAACTCCGCCGCGTCGCGTTGTATGAGGATGAGGAGTTGGATGCGATCGTCCGTAAACATTGGGGCAACATTCAACCCGGAACAGCGGAAGAAAAACTCGCACAAATGCGGCGGTTCAATAACGATCTCCGCGCTGCCTCCGGGAACCCCACCGCAGGAGCTGAACTCTTTAAGAAGCATTGCGCCACCTGCCATACACTCTTCAACGAAGGGGGCAAGATTGGTCCCGATTTGACGAAAGCCAATCGCAACGATCTGGCAGCACTGTTGGCCAACATCGTCGACCCCAGCGCTGTGATTCGCAAGGAGTATCTCAGCTACGTGTTGGAGACAACCAACGGACAAGTCATGACCGGGATTTTAGCGGAACAAGACGCGGCGACGATGACGTTGGTTGATGCCAAGGACAAGCGCACCAAAGTGCCGCGCAATCAAATCGAAGCACTGCATGAGTCGGCGACATCGCTGATGCCGGAAAATTTGCTACAGCAACTGAGTCCGCAACAACGGCGGGATTTGTTTGCGTATCTGCAGGGCAATGCCAAGCCGTAGCATTGATTGGCCTTTTATTCTGGTTCCCAAACTGGAGTTTGGGGACCAGGGGGAATTACTATTCACCGTTTTAGACTGCCATCAACGGTGCTACAGATGACGTTTGCGACATCGCGAGCGGCGAGGGGGCGGGCGAGGGTGTGCATTGCATGACGCATCTCCAACCTTCTATTTTCATCAGCCAGCAGGTGGGAAAGTTGTTTTGCCAACAGTTCAGCGGTTTGATCCAGAGTCGATTGTTGCTCGACGATCTTCGCCGCTCCCGCGGTCTCAAATTCGCGAGCGTTGAGTCGTTGGTGGTCATCGGCGGCATAGGGGTAGGGGATGGCGATTGTGGGACATCCCGCGCAGGCCAATTCCGCTAGCGTGGTCGCCCCGGCACGTGAGACTGCCAAACCAGCGGCCGCATACCGTTGCGGCATGTCGGAGAAAAACGGTGACGTCGTATGCTCGAGCCCGAGTCGTTGGTATTCATGTTCCACTTCCCGCCAATCGTTGATGCCGGTTTGATGTACGATCGTCCAACCGGTCAATTGGTCTCGCAAATTTTCCGCAGCCATTGTCATCGCGCGATTGACCGCCGAGGCTCCTTGGCTGCCTCCGAGAATCAATAATATCCGGCGGTCGTCGGTGTGGCTCGAGGCGACTAAAGCGGCGATGTCGGTGTGCATTGGATTGCCGGTCTGTTCCACTTTCACCGCGGCCGGCAGATGCTCCGCACTAGCGGTATAGGAAACGCAAACAGCCCGTGCGCGGCGGCACAACCAGCGGGTGGCGCGGCCGGGAATGATGTTTTGCTCTAAGAGAACAGTGGGGATCCCCATCCGCCGCGCTGCTACGACCGGGGGGACACTGGCAAAGCCGCCGAGTCCGATCACCGCCGTAGGTTTTTGAGTCTGAAACAGCGTCCTCGCCTGCCGTACCGCTCGCCAATTCCGCCAGAGAAATTGCCAAGGCCGCCGCCGCGCTGTGGCAAGTGATTCCGACGACAACGCATAGTGCTGGAAACCAGCAGAAGCGACCAATCCCTCCTCTTGGGGCCGTCCCGACCCAAGGAACTGCATGACCGCCTGGGGATAGCGTTGCTGCAATTCACGGGCGACGTTCAAACCTGGAATCAAATGTCCTCCCGTACCGCCACCGGCAAAACAGAAAATCGGGGAGGCGTTAGATGAGGGTTCGGACACGAGGTGAATGGCGCTTGCGGCGAACGAATAGGTGGAATGGTGGTGAAGACGAATCGATCATGCGCCTGCAAGGTTAGAACGAATTGCGCTGCTTGGCCAGAGGACTTAGGTCGCAATTGCCTAAACGCTTTTACGCGGCGAGCGGCTGTGGCGTCTCAACTTCTGAATCATCGACCGCGGCTGACTCAACGGATTCTGGTGCGCGTGAAAAACTCACAATCAGGCCAACGGCCATTAAAGTCGTCACGAGGTTACTGCCACCGTAACTCATCAGCGGATGGGGAATGCCCTTGGGCGGGACCATGGCTGTCACCACGGCCACGTTGATCGCCGCTTGCAAAATGATCTGCGTTAATAACGTGGTCCCCGCTAAAAAAGTAAACGAAAGTTTGTCGTGGCAGGCCAACAAGCGGATGCCGAATATGTAAACGCCGATCCACAAAGCGATCACGGTAAACGTGCCGATCAGCCCCAGTTCTTCACCAATCACAGCAAAGACAAAGTCGGTGTTGGCCTCGGGCAAAAAACTCAATTTTTGCCAGCCTTTCCCCAATCCAACGCCTTGTCCTCCTCCCGCCCCCAGTGTCATCAAGGACTGTTTCAATTGATACGGGGCAGAACTGGGATCGGTCCATGCTGCCACGAACCCCGAGATCCGCTGCATTTGGTAGGGGCGATGGATCACCAGATAGGCGATGGCAGGAATGGTCGGCGCAGCTATCAATGCGAAATTGCGCAGCGGCCAACGGGCCACGAACAGCAGAATCCCGCTCCCCGCCGCCAAGAATAAGGCTGTCCCAAGATCGGGTTGCCGCATGACGAGCGGCACCATCACTGCCGCCGGCAAACACGGTAAGAGAAAACCCGCCCACCAACCTGACTCTCTCACTCGGACTTGCACCACCAACCGCGCTAAAAATAGCGGCAGCGCCAACTTGGCCAATTCGGCGGGCTGCATCGTAAACGTGCCCAACCGCAGCCAGCGCTGCGCGCCGTTGACCTGCGTACCGATTCCAGGCAGGAGCACCAAAACCAACAGACCGGTCACCACGGCAAAGAGATAGGGGGCGGCGCGATAGAAGAAGCGTGCGGGCATCAGCGAGGAGATGATGCCTGCCGCGATACCGCAGGCCAAGAACACCAAGTGCCGTGACAGATAAATCTGCTCCGATTGGCTGGGGTGCGACGTCATACTGGCGCTATGCACCATCAGCACGCCCAAGGCGAGCAGCATGCCAATCAATACCAGAAAGAATCCGCGATCGTTGTTCACGGTTTGAACATTCGGCTGGGGTGATCCGCACCCCGATAGACCGGGATACGGCTGATAAACAGTGTGCGACGTCTCCTTCATAAATCGTCGATTTGGTCGATCAGCGCTGAGTCCGATTGAGGTTGCGCAAGCTCGCGGCGAGAGGATCGACGAGCGCGGTCAAACATTCGCGGCAAGAGTCATAGCCCGACATCCGGTTGAGCAGATTGTGCGTATTGTACGGCCGAGGGACTCAATGGATCTTGAGACTCGCAACGGCGATGATCGCCAGAAGTGCCGAACTGATCCAGAATCGCACGACGATTTTCATTTCATGTTGGCCGCGAAACAAGAAGTGATTGTGCAGCGGACTACAAGCGATCAATCTGCGGCCGGTCATCCGAAACCAGCCAACCTGAGAGATCACGCTCACTGTTTCGATCACAAACACGCCGCCCACGATGACCAGCAGCAACTCTTGTCGAATCACCAAGGCCGCCAATCCGAGTAGAGCGCCCATCGGTAGCGACCCGGTATCGCCCATGAAGACCTGCGCGGGATAACAGTTGAACCACAAGAAGCCCATCACCGCTCCGACCATGGCGCCTAAAACGACGCTCATTTCGCCGGCGCCGGCAATATACGGCACGCTGAGGTATTCGGACATCTCCCGATGTCCCGACAGATAACACAGCGCGACAAAGGCCGATCCGGCAAACACCATGCACCCACAAGCCAAGCCGTCGAGTCCGTCGGTCAGATTCACCGCATTGGAACTGCCGACCATGACGAAGGCACCCCACAGGATAAACCCGATCCCCAAGTAGATGCTGTGCTCTCCGAACGGCCAATATAGATCCAGGCCCTGTGGAACTTGCCGGTGATGCCAATATAAGAGCAAGGAAGCCACACCCGCCAGCACGAGTTGCACGACGAGTTTTTCCTTAGCACGCAAGCCGTTCCGCGCGCCTTTGAGTTTGACCCAATCGTCGATTGCGCCCAGGACGCTGAAGCCAACCACCACGAAAATGGCAACTAGAACGAACGGACTGTGGAGATTGCCCCACATCAGAATCGAAATCAAAATGGCTGCCATGATGAACAGACCGCCCATTGTAGGGGTCGCGTTCTTCGACGCCTGGATTTCGTTCAAACGGGCCGAGCCACTAACCACTCGTTCGCGAAACCGAGATTGCAGCCAGCGGATCGCGGCTGGTCCTGAGAGGAGTGCAATTAAAAAGGCAGTCAGGCTAGCTAAGGCAGTCCGCGCCGTGAGGAACACGCGCGAATCACCGGATGAGAATATTTCGACCCTCTCCAGCAACGGAGCAAAATGGTCAAGAAGCCAAACTAGCATGCGGGTGACAACACTACGAAACGGTCTGACGTACCGCCAAGTGTTCCGTATCTAAGGAAGGGATTCGATATCGAAAAGGGGTGAGCCGAAAGATCAAACGCCCGCAGACGCTTGCGACGTCATGCTGTCAGACTTGGTGGAAACCCTGATTCGATGGTGGCTGCGTCGCTTTCTGCGCTAAAAGCCACTACCACGCGTTCTTTGGGGATTCAAAATTCCGTCGCAATAAACCATTGCAGTATACCGTTGTAAGTACCGGGCGCCGAAGTCCCCACCTCGGCGCCCGGACAGATAGATTCCGCTGCGAAGCGGCATTTGGAGTGATTGACCCAGTAACCACTTGATCCATTTGCCATTCACGCTTCTACCCAAAATATTTGAGCAGTGCTTAGATCCCCGCAAACCCTCAGCACGTAGCGGAACTACCCTTTCGTTTTTCAATCAATGGGGGTTGTGTATGTATTGGTTGTGATCAGAGAGAAGTTTTATCATTAGGCGGGCACGCTCAAGGCATCGAGGTTGTTGACCTCTTCCGTCTGTCGTGTCGCCCATTCGACCACGCGTTCCATACGCATGGTCCGCGAGCCTTTAACGAGCAAGACGTCGCCCGCTTCCAGCCAGCAATCCAAGTTCATCAGTAGTGATTCAAACATGGGGCACTCAGCCATCTGATGTGCATCCATTCCCGCTTCAAAAGCGCCGGCGATCACGTTGTGTGCGTTGTCTCCATAGGCCAGCAAGCAATCGACGTCGGCCTGTGCGATTTGAATTCCCAATTCGTGGTGATACCGACCGGCTTCCTCACCAAGTTCTAACATGTCGCCCACGACGGCGATTTTCTTGTTTCCTGTTTTCCAAGCCTGCATCAATTGGCAGGCGGCCCGCATTGATGTGGGGTTGGCGTTGTAAGAATCGTCAATAATTGTCCACGAGCCGACCTGTTTGATTTGGCAACGCCCTGCGGGAGTCGCAAACCTTAATAAACCTTCCGCAATCTGCTCGGCCGCCATGCCGACTTCCGTGGCGACGGCGACCGCGGAGAGTGCCGCCGACAAATGATGCCGTCCGCTGACCGGTATGTGGTACTCGTGTTCCCTGACAGCAAAACTCAATTGATGCTGACTGGCGCGGACGTTCGTTGCGCGATATTGGTTCTCCTGCGATTCCCCGACAAATATCACCGGGCAATTGGCATAAGCCGCGACGCTCTGAGCGTGTGGGCAGTCGCCGTTGACGACCGCAAATCCATGACTCGGTAACGCCTGTAGTAACTCCGCTTTGGTTTGAATGATCTGGTCCAGACTGCCGAATTTTTCAATGTGCACCGGCGCGATTCCGGTGATCACTCCCACTTCCGGTTGAGCAATCACACACAGGTCGCGAATGTCGCCGGATTGGCAGGCTCCCATTTCCAATACGCCGTAATCGTGTGTTTTCTCCAGTTGAAAGAGACTCAACGGCAGGCCGATTTCGTTGTTGTAGTTCGCAATACTGCGAATTCCACAATGATCGGCAGATAGCGCCGCATGGATCATTTCACGAGTTGTTGTTTTTCCTACACTGCCGGTGATACCAATCACCAGCGGTTCCAATTGTTCTCGATACCATTGTGCGAACTGTGATAAGGCAGCGCCGGTATTGGCGACTTTTACCACAGGTCCGCCCCAGTCGTTGCGGTCTGAATTGACAACACAAAATGCCGCACCGCGTTGACAGGCGTCACGTACAAAATCTTGGCCGTCGCATAAAGTACCCGGCAAGGCCCAGAAGACGCTTCCCGAGGTGACTTGTCGCGAGTCGATGACCACTTGTTTAAAATTTGTATCTCGATCCAGCCCGTCGGCGGCATGACCGCCGGTGGCAACTAAAAGATCCGAGATAGAGATGGGATCCATGTTGAAATTACACCGCTGCTTTTCCCGGAATCGTAATCCGCGACAGGAACGTGATCGGACGGATTGGTTCCTGGTGATTCAAAGTTGTATTCGCTTTGTGTCGCATGTTGTGGACCTGTGTTTTTGCACCGATCGCTTTTTACTTGATGTTTGTTTCCAATGTGGCCTCTTGTACTAGGCGATTTGGCCGACGTTTTTGTGCGGCCCAATGAGATTTGTAGCGGGAATGTCGTGCGGGCCCTTCAGCCCTGCTGTCACGAGGCGGCCGATGACTTCTCGGTCGTCGAAATGTAATCGCTGACTGCCAATGATTTGTTCGGATTCGTGCCCTTTTCCGGCGACGAGGACGGTGTCCTGCGGACCGGCTTGGGACAATGCCCAGCGAATCGCTTCCGCCCGATCTGCTTCGATGTGTGATTGTGCGGTGATAGGCATTCCGGCCACAATCTCGTCGATAATCTGAGTTGGTGATTCTGAACGTGGATTGTCACTGGTCACCACAGCGACATCGGCGGATGCCCCGGCACAACCCAACAGTGGGCGTTTGCTGCGATCCCGATCTCCTCCAGCGCCGAAGACACAAAACACACGACCGGTCGTCAGCGTTTTTGCCGCGGCAATCGCCCGCTGCAACGCATCGTCGGTATGTGCATAATCCACAAAGATGTTGAAAGGTTGTCCGCAATCGACCCGTTCCAACCGGCCCGGAACATCGGTCAAGGCTTCGATGCCGGCGGCAATATCCGGCAGGGCAATTCCGGCATGTAGCGTTGCCGCTGCGGCCGCGAGGCAGTTCGATACATTGTGTTCGCCAATCATCGAGGTCCGCACTTCGATGCGCTCAACTCCGGCCGTTAAGACGAAAGTCGTACCCTGCGATGATTGTTGCAAAATCGTGGCTGAAACATCGGCTGAATTGTGAATGCCAAACGTGATGACTTGTCCCGGAGCATGCGCCAAGCAGGAGATGCTGCCTGGATCATCGGCATTCAGCACAGCCACGCCGCCCGGTTTGAGGTTTTCAAAAATGCGGAGCTTACTGGCGCGGTAGGCGTCATAGTCCAGATGATAATCAAGATGGTCGTGTGTGATGTTGGTAATCACCGCGGCGTCGATCAATATCCCCGCGCAACGGAATTGATCCAAGGCATGGCTGGACATCTCGATCGCAGCGTGGGTCGTCCCGTGCGACACCATCGAGGAGAGCCAATCCGTCAGCATCATCGAATCGGGCGTGGTCAAGGTAGAGGGTTCGACGCGAAACCCGTCGTTGTATTCAATCGTTCCCAGCAGTCCGGTTTGGATGCCGGCCGTTTGCAAAATTGATCGTACTAACCAAGTGGTGGTTGTCTTTCCGTTCGTGCCGGTGACGCCGACGGTTGAGAGTTCCCGCGAAGGATCGCCATTGAGCGCGCTGCAAATACGAGCAAAAGCTTGTCGTGAATTGCGGACAACGCATTGCGGGACCGGCACGTCTGATTGTGGGTATTCGACTAAAACCGATGTCGCACCATGTTGGATTGCATCACGAATGAAATGATGGCCGTCAAATTCTCGACCACGCAGTGCTGCAAACAAGGCTTGACTGCCGCAATCGAGACTATTGTTCGTGGCATGTTGCACGCGAATGTCCGCACATCCGACGAAGCTGGCGCCCGACAAAATGCGGCGCAGCGTAATTCCCAGGGGAATTCGAGGGTGAATTAGGGACATGCGAAAGGCCTCCTGCCTTTCCGCTTGATCCAGGCTTGGTGATACGCCAACGCTGGCGAAACCATCCTGGCAAAACAAATGGACGTGTGAGAAAAACCGACGGCCAGCTCTCGAGAGAAACGGTGAAACTGTTTTTGCATATCCGGTAGTCAAGACCGCACGCGCAAACGAATTTCAAAACAAGGAACGGGCTCGACTCAGAACGTGGGAGATGACGGCTAGGCGCCGCAGCACTGAATCGAATGGTGGTCGTGAACCGACCGCTGAGATGTGTTGAGTGTCACGAAATGCTGACTCGTCGGGTGTGTTTGAGTGGTCGGCATTCTCGTGATTCTTCAAAAACGGTCAACCCGATTTTGGCCCTTTTTCACAATGCTTGTAAACGTTACAAAACCGCGCATCAGCGATCATGGTTTACGCATAGAGGCAGTCAGCACAACGAAGTGTCGCTGGCAACTTGCGGGCTAGCATTTTCAGATGCTACGCCGCGGGCGGCGACCGTAGTTGAGTGGTTAGCGAGCGGGCAGCGACGGACTCATCTTGTTTTGAGCATTGACGGTCCGTGTTCCATCTTGTTTCGCTTCGTCCGCTAAGGCCAACCGGCGATGCAGTTCGGCCAGCTTCTTTTCCTTTTCCTGCCGGGCATGCCATTCCCGGATTTTTTCTTCGACTTCGTACTTGTGTTGCGTACTGCTGAAACCGGTCGGCTTGTATTGTGGATCGAGATAGTGGCAGCCGCTGATCGCCAGCATCAGCGTCATGAGCAAGATGTTCAACCAACGCATCGCCACCGAGACTCTCCCCGTGAGAAAAGGAAACTTCGTCTCATTGTATCGGTTAGGCAGGTTGTCCGGGCGCATAAAAAGACAGGGAACCCGCCAAGTTCGCGGCGGTTCCCTGTCTTGTTTTATTCGCTGCAGATTAAGAGATAAGCCAACCGCTGTTACGCGACTCATCTCACAAACGGCGCGAGCTTATTTGGCGGCGGCAAAACGGGCGGCCACGGTATCCCAATCGATCACGTTGAAAAACGCCGAGACATAATCCGGACGGCGGTTTTGGTAATTGAGATAGTAGGCGTGCTCCCAAACATCCAATCCCAAGATCGGCGTGCGTCCTTCGGACAGCGGCGTATCTTGATTCGGGGTGCTTTCCACAACGACCTTGTCGCCATCGACCGACAGCCAAGCCCAACCACTGCCGAATCGAGTTGCGGCGGCGGCACTGAATTGTTCCTTGAACTTGTCAAAACTTCCACAAGCGGCATCGATCGCGGCAGCCAAATCGCCGGAGGGCGTTCCGCCTCCTGAGGGACTCATGACTGTCCAAAACAGTGAGTGGTTGGCATGTCCACCACCGTTGTTCCGCACGGCGCCACGAATGGCTTCCGGCACGGCTGCCAAGTCGCTCATCAAATCTTCGATCGTTTTGGCCGCCAAGTCGTCATGCCCTTTCAGAGCATCGTTGACCTTGTTGATGTAGGCTTGATGGTGTTTCGTATGGTGAATTTCCATCGTACGAGCATCGATATGCGGTTCCAGAGCATCGTACGCGTACGGCAAGTCAGGCAATGAATAAGCCATGGTCGGTGTTCTCCTTGTTGGGCCTCGGTCAATCGAGAGGCAACGTGTAAGAAAAGCGATAAACTGAAGCTCAGCTGCGCAGAATTTCCGCCGTGAACTTCCCTTTATTTGTGGTTTCGATTGGTTATATCAACCTGATTCGCATCTTTGCAAAGCACACGCCTGAGCACGGCGACGCATTTCCGGAATTTTAGGCGATTCCACCTAAAGGCAACCTAGAGAAACTGCCCCGAGGGTAGAAAGTGGTCAGTGGCTGGTGGTCAGTGACCTGAGAAAATGAGAGGGGCCATGCACCATTCGGCACAAAACCGCCAACCCTCACGCCTCAAGCCGACCCCGTTACTTCCCGATGCAAAACTTGCTGAAAATGCGGTCTAGAATGTCGTCTGTATAGACCGCTCCGCTGACTTTACCTAGTTCCTCTAAAGCAACGCGGATTTCAATCGATAGCAGTTCGTCTCCGGCTGACAGTTCGGCGACCTCCCGCGCTCGTTGGAGTGATTCGACCGCACCGTGGAGACTGTCGCGGCAGCGCGCACCGGTGGTGCCCAACAACTGTTGAGGGGCTGCACTGTCTTGCGACAGTTCGCTGGCGACGGCGGCGGTCAGCTCTTCCAAGCCCGCGCCGGTTACGGCACTCACGCGAAGGGCTGATGCGGGCCCCGTTGTATCAGGAAGATCGCATTTGGTGAGCACGGTCAGCGAACGGGCGTTTCCACAATCGGCTTCCTTGAGAAGCGGATCGGGCGGTTCATCGGCGGAGACGCACCAAATGATCAAATCGGCGCGTTGCAGTTGATCTTCGCGCAGCGCCAATGCAGCTTGTAACGGTCCCTCGCTCTGTAGCTCCCAGCCAGCCGTATCGAGCAGTTCGATCGGCCGTCCATGCCAATTGACCTCAGCGGCCAGATAATCGCGCGTCGTGCCGGCGATTTCGGAAACCAGAGCGGCATCGCGGCCGAGCAATGCATTGAACAGTGTGCTTTTGCCCACGTTGGGACGACCGGCGAGCACGACGCGAGCCGTTCCAGTTGAGCGCATGCGGTCGACCGCTTGTTCCAACAACGAGGTGATCCGTGTTTCGGCCAGCGTGAGGCGGGCCAAGATTTCGCGGTTATCGACGAACTCGATATCCTCTTCCACGAAGTCCAACCCCGCTTCAAGGTCCGCCAACAATGACAATAAGTCCTCGCGGACCGTGTTGATGTCGCCCGAAATTCCGCCGGCGAGTTGCTGCAGCGCCGCGTTGAGTTGGACCTGATCATCGGCGTCGATCACTCCCAATACTGCTTCGGCTTGCAGTAGATCGACCTTGCCGGCCAAGAACGAACGGAGCGTGAATTCGCCGCCTCGCGCCGGGCGGACGTCGGCGGCATAAATGGCGGCCAGTATCGCTTCCAGCAGCGGCGGCGATCCGCAGGTGTGCACTTCGGCCATCGGTTGCCCGGTGTAACTACGCTGCGTTGGCCACAGGAAAATATCGACCGACATCCATCGCTGAATATCGGCTAACCAAAACGAACCGGGATGCCTTTGCGGCAGGCGCGCGGTTTCCCATAACGGCGGATCATCCGGGCGAAACAATCCGTTCAACGCATCGCGAATAGCGGATCCACTGATGCGGACGATCCCTCGCTGCGCCGGACCGGGCGGCGAAGAGAGCGCGGCGATTGTATCGTGCAAATCGAATGGCATAGCCGAAGCTTACGTTGGCTGTCGCGTCGAATTCCGCTGCCGGGTGCTCCAGCACTGTGCTTTGCCGGATGTATGCTTTGCACTGGCGGGCAAGCCGTTAGGGGCACCCTGTTTCCAGGCGGGCCGGTTAGCGACGCGGTCGTGATTTCTTCTTAGCAGCTCCCAATTTGGGTGTTGCTTTGGGACTCGCCCCTGGCGTGGGGGATCCATCACCTTTTGAGCCACCACCCTTATCGCCTTTCGAACCGCCGCCACCATCGTCCGAACCTCCGCTGGAATGTTTTTGGACCTTCGGCAGCAATTTGCGTTCGGCGATGCCCCACAAGCTGGACGAGATGAAATACACGCACAGTCCGGCCGGTACGTTGTAGAACATGAATCCCATGAAGATCATCATGTACTTCATCATCTTGGCCTGCATGGCCGATTGCTCATCGGTTGGCGGCGGCATGAATAATTTCTGTTGGACGATAAACAACACAATCGTGATGATCGGTAGCAGATTGAACGTATCACCCAAACTAAAGGGTAATTCGAAGCCCAAGGGAAAAAGCGCATCCGGGGCGGCGAGGTTGTCGATCCACAAAAAGTGAGCCATCCGCAAATTCACGCTGCTCCGCAACGCGGTGTACAGACCGAAAAAGACCGGCATCTGAATGAACAACACCAGACAACCGCTAAAGGGGTTGTATTTGTGTTTGCGGAACAACTCCATCTGGGCGCGGCCCATTTTTTCCCGGTCGTCGCCGTACTTCTTTTTCAGCGCATCGATTTCCGGTTTGATCTCCTGCATCTTCGCGGCGCCCAGCGCCTGCTTACGGGAGAGGGGAAACATGCACAAGCGAACCATGACCGTGAGCAAGATGATCGCCACACCATAGTTGGGAATCACCGCATAGAACTTGTCCAGCAACCATAGCATCACCTTGGCGATGGCTCCGAACCAGCCCAGATCCATAATTGTCTCGGCGCCGTGCGGCTCCAGCAATTCTTTCCGCTTTGGTCCTGCAAAGAGTTCGTACTCGTGCGTCAGCGATTCACCCGGCTTCAAGTCCGCGTCATTGGAGGTGATCGACACGCTAATGTCGGTCCGCTCGGGATGCTCCTTGTCGATGGTGCCGCTGGCGACTGGCGTATAGTTGCGGAAATAAGAATCTTCCACCGTCGGTTCGTTGGCGGGCTGCAGGAAGGCGGCGAAGTATTGCGCATCGACACCGATGTATTTTAAAATCGGTTGCTCCCACAGACTCGTTTCTCCTTCGGCAATTTCCTGGGCCGAAAGTGAGTCGGAATGAAAGGCCTTGTCTTCGCGGTTAAGAAATGCGAATTGCACATCGCGAAACTTGCGGGCTCCTACCACACTTTCCAACGGGACGCCCACCGGACCTTGCAGAACATAATTCACGCTCTGCGCTTCTTGGGACAGGTTCTTGATGCTGAAATCAAAATCTAGGACGTAAGCGTCGACTTCGTCTTCCGGTTTGTCACCTTTGGCCTTGTTCACCTGATAGGTCTTGGTCAATTCGAATCGGCCATCGGGCGAAGTGATGCGAAAGACCGCCTTTGAGTCATCCTTTGCCTTCTCCACCAACTCCCAATTCACCGAATTCAGCGATTCGATTGCCTCGGCGAATTGGTCTTCAATTTGCGGCACCGTGACCTGCAACGTCATCGGTGTCAGCATGGGTGCACCGATCTCGACCCAACGCACAATGTCGTTGATGTCTTTGTCTGAGAGCTTCTTCCCCTCGGGGGGCATTTTGAAATGCTCGTTTTCCTGCCGGATGGCCTGCACGACCAAACTGTGACTGGGGTCGCCGGGCACAATCGGCGCGCCGGTATCACTGCCGGCGAACAAACCATTGCGGGAATCAATCCGAAAGCCACCCGCCGGTGCGGGCTTGGCGTGACATTTGTAACAATTTTTGCGGAAGATCGATTGGACTTTGAGAACCAGCTGGTCCTGTTGCCGTTGTTCTTTGCGCAACTTATCGTGGTCCGCCTGATCGCTACTGCCGACAACCTTCAATGGGGCTTGGCGATTCTTAAGATTGCGATACCGCGGATCATTGAGTTCCACATATTCGATAGCCGCGCCGCGGGTATCGATCGTCACAGCCATGCGAAATCCGGTTTCGGGATTGTCGGATCCGATCAGGACTGTCTGGTTCAGAAACTCTGGGATTTTAAGGTCAGCAACTGCCGGTTCTTCCTGCTTGTCGCCATCTTCCGGGGCGGCTTCGTCTCCGGCAGCTTCCGCAACAACTGCCTTATCATCGGCATTCTTATCGTCTGCGGCAGCATCCGCCGGTGGCGCGTCAGGGTCCTGATCCGCCACCGCGGCTGGTTGCGGATCCTTCTCGGCAACCTCAGCATTCGCGGCCGGTTTATTGGCTGCAGGGTTTTGTCCCGCAGGGGGATTGAACCACATCCACCCCAAATAGATCGCTGACGCAGCGACCATAAAAATCCAAAAGCGTTGATTATTTTCCATTGTTTACCGGCCGTCGCGGAGGCGATCCCCCAGGAAGTTATCGAGATCGGGGATGTCGTAAATTTTTGCCGCCGTGTCTTCAAAACCATAATCAACGCGGCGATATGTCAGTTTGGCCGGAGGAGCGGGAGTGGCCGACTCCACGTCGGTCTCGGCGGCCGCTTCGGCATTGGCGTCGGACGCGGGTTCGTTTTCCAACACAACATAACAAGCGCGGGGGTCGCCATCGCGTGGCTGTCCCACAGAGCCGACATTGACCATCAATTTGCCGCCGGTCAATTCATATTCATGATTGATTTCCGACGGGCTGAAGAAATTGAGGTTTTCGGTGAAGACGCCGGGAACGTGTGTGTGTCCTTGAAAACAATACTGCTGAATCAACCCGAAGATCCGCTCCATTTTGAGCTGGTTATAAATGTCTTCGGGAAAAACATATTCATTGAGCGGGTTGCGAGCGGACCCGTGCACAAACTTAAAGTCGCCCTCGTTGTGCATGCGTGGCAATTCTCCCAGGAACTCCCAACGGCGTTCGTTGCCGGCCGAATCACCCGATTCCAAGACCGAGCGTGTCCAAAAGATCGCCCGCTCGGCACCGGCGTTAAACCCCTCAGGATCAAACAGTGCCCCTTGATCGTGGTTTCCCAGCAAGCACATCTTGCACGATTTCATCACCAAATCGACGCATTCACGCGGATTGGGGCCGTAACCGACCACATCACCCAGGCAATAGATTTCGTCGATTCCCAAACCTTTGATGTCCGCGAGTACGGCCTCGAGGGCTTCCAGGTTTCCATGAATGTCGCTGATGATGGCTTTCAAATTCAGTTACACCGTCGCAAAAAATGGATGTACGGGGAGACGTCTCGAACCTTAGGCCCGGATCAGGATCGCTGCAAGTCACCTGGGATGCGGCTAAGTCGCAAAGCCTACAAAATAACATGGTCTGACGAGAATGAAACTCAAAGCGCCCCAGCAATTCAATCGAACCCACCGCAGGGTGTTTACCAAGCCTACTCTACCCGGTTTCCGAGTATCAAGGCTGCAAAATATCAACTTCGCGAATCAACACCTGCGCACGGCGACCGAAATTCCTGCCTCGGAAAGCCATCTGCGCTCAGCCGACACCCTGCTCGATTCGATTCCAATAAAACAAGAATCCAATAAAACAGGGTGTAAACCGCAATTCTAGCGATGTCGAAGTCGGAAGAGTAGGGAAAAACTGCATTCCCTGTGAGACAATGCTCCTCCCACGGTGTGTAAATTGCCCCCACGTTGCTTCTCAGTGAACGTTATACCGTAACAATCAAATTGTCGCGGTGAACAATTTCTACATATGGAAGTGATTCGTACAACTGGGCGATTTCTTCGCTCCTTTTGCCTGCCAATCGGCGAATCTCCGCTGTGCTGTAGTTCGTCAAGCCGCGAGCGAATTCGTTTCCCTTCGCATCAATCAACGCAACCACGTCCCCTTTTTCCACCTGTCCCTCGACTCCGACGATTCCGATGGCCAACAACGAACGGCCATCCCGCTCAACGGCTGTCCGCGCTCCAGCATCCAGAATCAGCTTTCCCTTGGGGGGCTTGGAATATCCAATCCACCGTTTCCAAGCCGGAACGGACGCTCCCTGCGCTAGGAACAACGTCCCGGTTTCCTCGCCCGCTAAGACTTTCATCAGTGTGCCCGACTGCGTCCCGTTCGCCACAATGACGTTCTCTCCCACGGCTGTCGCCATCTTAACCGCGCTGAGTTTGGTGCGCATTCCGCCGGTCCCGCGTTTGCTGCGGTCGGCGGTCGCCAATTGCAGCAGTTTGTCATCCCATTCTTTGACCAACGGAATCGTCTTTGATTTCGGATCATCCGGAGGACCATCCATGAGACCGTCCACGGTCGACAAGATGACAAGCAACGGCGAATGCATCAGATTTGTGACCAATGCGGCCAATCGATCGTTGTCACCAAAAGCGATTTCGTCGACGCTCACGGTATCGTTCTCGTTGACGATGGGGACCGCGCCGTTTTCGAATAACGTCAAAATCGTATTGCGGACATTGAGATATCGTGAGCGGTTATCGAAATCGTCTGCATTGAGCAGCAGTTGGGCCGCATGACAGCCATGTTTTTTCAGACAATCGTCATAATGCCGGATCAAGTGGGCTTGTCCGACGGCAGCAGCAGCCTGCAGATGCGGCAAATTGCGGGGCCGCTGTCGCAAACCGAGCAAGCCCATGCCGGCGCCGACCGCACCGCTGGAGACCAAGACAACCCGCCGACCGGTTTCACGAACGCGCTGGATTTCTTCGCTCAAAGCACTCAGTCGCTCGAGATTGAGCGTATCGTCCTCGCGGGACAGGACGCTCGTCCCGACTTTGACGACCAACGTGCGGGCGGTTTCAATCACCTCGCGGCGAACCAAATTGACCATGTCGCGGTTTCCATCCAATGTAATTTAGGAAACCTCGAATTTACCGCATGGCTCGGTTTACGGCAACTTGATCGACTTTGCGGTCATTTCCACCGCCTGTGCCGAGAAATCATTCGTTTGTTGGTTGGTTCATGGCGGCTGGTTGAGTATGATGCCAAAGTATTAAGGAAGCATAAAGACGCACTTGCTTTCCTCGCCCCACCCTCGCATCCCTAAGTGAATGCCGAATCACCGATGGCCGAGTTGAATCACGAGTGCGGCGTTGCCGCGGTTTACCACCTTCCCGACCGTGGCGTTAGCCCGCTCGCCCCGCCTCAAGGTGTGGAACATACATCCAATTTGATTCCGCGGTTGCTGCTCGACATCCAAAATCGCGGCCAATTGGCGGCGGGGATGACGACCTTCAATCCGCACCGCAATCAACTCATCGATACCCACAAAGACGTGGGCACGGTGACCGAAGTCTTCCACTTAAACCATCAGGATAGCTACCGATCCCTGATGCGGAAGTACGCTGGACGGGCTGCGATTGGACACGTCCGCTATGCCACGTGTGGCAAGGATGACAAAAGTTACGCGCAGCCCTTCGAACGGCATCACATCGAAAAGCCAAAATGGTTTAGCTTTGCTTTCAACGGACAGTTGGCAAACTATCCGCGCTTGCGGGATGAAATCCTCTCGGAGAACGATTTCCACCTCGCTCGCGAAACTGACACCGAAGTCTTGATGCACATGATTTGTCATCAACTCTCGGGAGATCGCCGGCCAGAAATGATCGAGATGCTGACGGAGCTGAGTCTGCATTTCGACGGCGCTTATAACATCGTCTACCTCAACGCACTGGGCAACATGTTTGTCGCCCGCGACCCCTTAGGGATTCGCCCGCTGTGTTATGCGAAAGAAGGCCCGCTATTTGCCGCTGCCAGCGAATCGGTCGCATTGGCCAATCTAGGATTTCGCGAATCGAGCATTAAAAGCCTACACCCGGGCGAAGCGGTCATCATTCGCGATGGCGAGTTTTCGATTCAACAATTCACCGCCAGCCCCAATCGGGCCCACTGTTTCTTCGAATGGATTTATTTCGCCAATGTCGCCAGTACGCTGGATGACCAAAGTGTCTACCTCACTCGCAAACGGCTGGGCGAGGAATTGGCCGCGGTGGAAACTCTCGAGATCGACGATGACACGATCGTCGTGCCGGTTCCCGACACAGCCAAAGCGGCAGCCGATAGTTTGGCCTTTCAATTGAAAGTCCCCTGTCTGGAAGGCCTGATTCGCAATCGCTACGTCGGTCGGACATTCATCGAGGGAGCCAACCGCGCCGACAAAGCAAAGACCAAATACACGCCGCTGCCCGAAGTTCTCCGCGGCAAAAAGGTACTGCTCGTCGAAGATACGATCGTCCGTTCGACGACCATGAAGGTTCTGGTCTCCCAACTCAAGGAACGGGGCGGAGCCAGCGAAGTTCACGTGCGGGTGGCTTGCCCGCCAATCATCGCCCCCTGTTTTTACGGAATCGACATGTCGACGATTTCGGAGTTGTTCGCGCCGAAGTTCATGGACAACGGCCCGTTGACGCCGGAAATTGAAGACACGATGGCCGAGACGCTTGGAGCGGACAGCTTAAAGTACCTGCCCATCGAAGCGATTTCCCGCTGCGTCGGCTTTCCCAAAGAATCGTTGTGCCAAGCTTGTATCGACGGAAAATACCCCACTCCCGCCGGCGTGCAACTGTACCAAATCGCGCTGGAAAAACTGGAAATGGGTGAAGAGGAAAACGATGGGCGGGCCTATGACGCCCCTTTATCTGTGACGGCCCGAACCTAGACCTCACCGCGCGCCAGTCGATGTTTCCGCTGCAGCCTGACGATTCCACCGAGGAAGAACCTCCCGAGGAAACCGGCGACACACCGGACGATGACCGCTAATTCATTTCGCCATACTCACTAAAAATAACATGCTCCGCGAACACGAAATCCAAGTCCGCGTCCGGTATAGCGAAACCGACGCCATGGGTTACCTGCATCACGCCAACTATCTCAACTTCTTCGAGATGGGCCGCACGGAATTGCTGCGAGCCTCCGGGGGAAATTATCGCTCCGTTGAGGAGCAAGGTCTGTTCATCGTCGTCGTGAAAATGGAAGTCCGCTATCGCGCCCCGGCGCGCTACGATGACATGCTGACCGTCAAGACCCAGCTCATCCGTTCCTCGCCGGCGAAGTTGATTCACAACTACCAGGTCTTTCGCGATGACGTGTTACTCTGCGAAGCGGAAACGCTGTTGGGGTGCGTCGATGCCGAAGGAAAAATCCAACGCATGCCCGATTTCTTGAGCGAGCAATTGTAAGGCGTTCTATCGATTTGGGGGGCTCACTCGTGATACTTCTGGGAAAAATGCCTTTTCCGCTCACACCTGATACACGCCGGTGCGGAACGGTTCGTCATTGGCATGACGGGTGGCGATTGCCAGTGATTCAATTAGTACGGCTCGCGTGTTGGCCGGTTCGATGATCTCATCCACCCAACCCCGCGCTGCTGCGTAACGGATGTCGGTTTGTTCTTCATAGGAATCGACGATCCGCTGCCGCAAGCGTTCCATTTCATCGGCATCAGGAATTTGTCCTTGCCGTTTCAGGGCGGCAATATTGACTTGCAAAATCGTCGAAGCTGCTTGTCCGGCTCCCATTACGGCGTAATGCGCCGTTGGCCAGGCAAAAATAAATCGCGGGTCAAACGCCTTGCCACACAGTGCATAATTCCCCGCTCCATAACTGCCGCCCAGCACGACGGTCAGCTTGGGGACGCGACTGTTAGAAATGGCGCTGACCAACTTGGCCCCCGCACGGATGATGCCCGCTTGCTCCGAATCGCGGCCCACCATAAACCCATAGACGTCCTGCAAAAACACAATCGGCAACCATGTCTGATTGCAGTCCATCACAAACCGTGCCGCTTTGTCCGCGCTTTCGTGATAAACCACACCGCCGAATTGTAGACCCGACTTGTCTGTTTTTTCCGGATGATGTTGGTTCGAGACGATCCCGACGTTCTGCCCCCCAATGCGCGCATAACCACAAACCATCGTTTTGCCGTACTCGGCTTTGTATTCCTGAAAACTGCCGGCATCGACGATGCAGTCGATCACGTCGCGGATCTCATATTGCCGCTGCGGATCGGGCGTAACGATCTCGGTCAGCTCCGCGGGATCGCGGGCGGGGGGCACCGGGTCTTGCCGAGTGAAATTGTCGCTCACCGCATCGTGTGGGAGCGTCGCCGCTAATGCCCGCAGGCGGGCGAGACAACTTTCGTCGTCCGGTTCACGGAAATCAATCGTGCCGCTGATGGCCGCATGCATCTCCGCGCCGCCTAACTCTTCATGCGAAGCGGTCTGTCCGATAGAACTTTGCACGAGCGCCGGACCAGCCAAATATAATCCCGAGCCTTCGGTCATGACCAATTTGTCGCACAGCACCGGCAAATACCCACCTCCGGCAACACAGTTCCCCATGATGGCGGCCAACTGCGTGACGCCCATGGCGGACAGGACCGCGTTGTTGCGGAAGATGCGGCCGAAGTCGTCTTCGTCGGGAAAAATTTCATCCTGCATCGGCAACAGGACACCGGCGGAGTCGACCAGATAAATTAACGGCAGTCGATTGGTCATCGCGATGCGTTGTGCGCGCAACACTTTTTTTGCCGTCATGGGATAAAAGGCGCCTGCTTTGACGGTGGCGTCGTTGGCGATCACCATAAACGACCGTCCTTCAACGCGCCCTAGTCCGCAAATCACGCTCGCCGCCGGCGCCGGGCCCCACTGTTCATACATACCCCACGCCGCCCAGCGACCGATTTCCAAAAACTCGCTACCGGGATCGATCAGTCCGGCGATTCGCTCTCGAGCCGTCAGGCGGCCTTTTTCGTGTTGCCGCACAATGGCTGCTTCGCCGCCCCCTTGCGCGATCTCCTCGCGCTGCGCGCGATGTTCGCTCAACAATTCCTGCCATGCGTTTGCCGAGGACTCGTCATTCATGGAATTTAGGTTTTTCTATTTAGAACCAGATGCAAAACCCGGTCGCGCTTGTTTCGGCAGCTTACAGATCAGTCTCTCCCGGACGCGGCGGAGCGTTTTGCAACGACCGGTCGCCGGGTCAGCGATGCGAACGTGCTGGTGCGGGTAGCCTGTCCATGGTTCTCGCTGTTAGAATAGTAAATACTATAATCGAAAACGGCGCCTGAAGCGTGTCATACCGTTTGAAATCCCCACTGTAAATCGCGACCGGAAAATCGCGACCGGAGTCGATTGAATGCCCCGCCCGTTGATGTGCTTGCTCTGTCTTGTGATGCTCGGATTGTTTGTCGCACCGGTTGCGGCGGTGGAAGAAGACGAAGAAGATGCGGATTATCTGCCCGGACTGTCCGCCGTTTATTCATCCGGTAAAAAAAACATTCGCCGTATTGACCCGGACATTGAGTTCGCTTGGGGAACCGCTAGCCCCGATCCTCGCTTGCCCGCTGGCCGCTTTCAAGCCAAGTGGCAAGGGCGATTGCTTTTGCAGGAACCGAGCACTTACCGGTTCTTTGCCTACGTCCAAGGTCAAGTTACGATCACGCTCGACGGAAAAGAAGTGCTTTCTGGAAAGCAGCAACAGCCGGGGTGGATCAATGGTCCGCCGTTGGAATTCGACTTCGGTGAGTTTGAACTGGATGTGCAGTACAAAAAAACGGGAAAGGCCGGTCAGCTCAAATTGTTTTGGTCCGCGGACCGCTTCGACCGCGAACCACTGCCGGCACGTTTCCTGTACCGCAATGATGTTGCCGCCGAGCTGAAACAAATTGAACGGGGACAAACGGCTATTGCTGCTAACCGCTGCAATCGCTGCCATCGCCGAAAACAGGAACAACTCAGCAACCCGGCTCCCAGTTTAGCGCATGCTGCCGGCGGGTTGTCGCGTGCTTGGATCATCGATCAATTATCCGGCGCTGCAGCCGACGATCCGCATGCCAACATGCCGCAATTTGGTTTCGACCGCAAACAAGCCGAGACCATCGCCGCATTTTTACTACAAGGCGATCCGGTCGCCACCACGGACCTGCCCGCAGTCAAGGACGAAACCGTCGCCCGCCGGGAAGGCGAAATTCTGCTGCGCTCCGTCGGTTGCCTCGCCTGCCATACCCATGGTGAGTACGGAACGACTTCAGAATTTACCGGTGGGGACCTAAGTCAGATTGGCAAAAAAAGAAGCCGCGATTGGATCTACACCTGGTTGGCCCACCCGGAAAAATTGAATCGAGATCACCGCATGCCGGTGGTCAAATTGTCGAAAGAAGAACGCGCGCAATTGGCGCTCTATTTAACGCCGACTGAGCAATCGGCTGATCCAGGCAAATCACAACAGGACTCGGCGCAAACAATTAAGGCCGGTCGTGCATTGGTTGTCACCGCCCGCTGCGCCAATTGCCACCGCATCCCGGGTGTTGATGAAAACCTCGCCAACATTCCGAGGTTGTCCGCCGCGACAATGAAATCGGCGAAGTCTTGTTTGTCCGCACAACCCGCGGACCAACATTCCCGCCCATTTTATCCGCACGTCGATTCAGCAGACATTGCCGCTTATGTCGCAACGCATAACGAACTGCGGACTCCCGTGGGAGAATTTGAACAGGGACGGCAATTGTTGGTGCAGCGGAATTGCTTGAACTGCCATGAACGCGACCTGGGCAAAGGAATCGTGGCCATTGCCGGAAAGATGTCGCGGGTCGATGAAACCTTGCAGGGACAAAGCGAAGCACTCATTCCGCCGGCGCTGACGGCGGTCGGCGATAAGTTGCAGGACGATGCGTTATCCGAGGCCGTCAGCGGCGAACAAAAGAAACCACGGTTGCCTTGGCTCAAAGTCCGCATGCCGCGATTTCAACATACCGACGCCGAAAAACAAGCCTTGACGAAATTCTTAATCGGTCATGATCGCATTCCAAACATCAGCACCGAGCCGCTGGCCAACATCACTGAGACCGAGCGCAGACAAGCCTTGATTGCCGGACATGAACTCGTCGGCGGCAAAGGATTTAGTTGCGTTGCCTGCCACGCCTTTGGCAAATTCGAACCGCGTAACGTCGCACTGGGCACGCGCGGGTCTGATCTGCTGATGTTGGGCCAGCGCATGCGGCGGGAGTATTTTTTGCGGTGGACACGTTCGCCCCTGCGGATTGTACCGGGTATGGAGATGCCTTCGTTTGACAAACCGGTTCCCAAAATTTTGGCCGGCAATCACGATCGGCAATTGGCGGCGATCTGGGATGGACTCAATGATCCCAACTTCACCGTGCCGACAAATCCCTCGGTGGTCGAACAATATCTGGTCGTCCGCCCAGACGAACCCCCGCGCATTGTTCGTGACGTGTTCACGAATCACAAAGCGGACGGCGGTTATACGCCGCGCTCATTCGCCGTGGGACTACCGAATCGGCACAACGTGCTTTACGACCTCGATACGTTTTCGCTACGCCAATGGTGGCTGGGCGACTTCGCCCGCCAACGCACACAAGGCAAAAGTTGGTTTTGGGACGCGGCCGGTGTGACTATTGCCGTAGGAACACCCAACGCCCCCGACATCGCACTTCACGTCGACGGCACAGCAAGCGATGCGTTGTTGATGCCTACCCGTGCCCAAGGCACGCATGGCCGCTTGGTCAGTTATCATACTGACAGCAACGGTGTGCAGCTTGAATATGTTTTGAATTTCCCCAACGACCGGCAACTGCACGTCACCGAAGACATCCGCCCTGCCGTGGCCCCAGACCAATCTCAACTAACAGGTTGGAAGCGCCGCATTTCCGTGAGTGGTATCCCGGAGGGATTTCAAGCGGTTTTATTGCATCGCACGCCTGAGGTTGCTTTTGGTAATCCCCTGGTCAAAGCCATAGACGAATCGGCCACGCCGTGGGAGTCCGTTTCGGCCGATGGCAAAACTCAAGGCAGCATGATTGACAAAACGGGCGATACGGCCTTGGGGGCGTTCCGCTACCTGTGCGAACTGAAACCGGAGGAACTCGGCAAGAATCCCGCAACGCCTTCGAAGTTCCCCATCGAAAAAATCACCTCGGTGCCGGGCTATGACGGAATACGTTTGCCGTTGTCGCGATCGATTATGCCGACAGCGATCACCTGGACGCCGGACGGAAAGATGGTATTCACCTCGCTAAAAGGGCATGTTTATATCGCCGAGGACACCGATGGCGACGGCATCGAGGATGAATTGCGGCTCTTCGAAGAAGGACTTGCCGCCGCTTACGGCGTGATCGCCGACGGAGCGGATTTGATCGTGGCCCACAAACCAGAATTGCTACGACTGCGCGACACCGACGGCGATGGCCGCGCGGATGTGCGGGAAGTCGTCGCCACCGGTTGGGGATTCAACGACAATTACCACGACTGGACGACCGGCATCGTGCGAGACTCGTCCGGCAATCTGTACGTGGGGTTGGGCAGTGACTACGCTCAAAAAAAAAGGCGCGCCGAACATACACGCTGGCGCGGCAAAGTGTTGCGGATTGATCCGTCGGGCAAAATCGAACCGCTGGGGCATGACCTGCGTTATCCCACCGGATTGGCGATCGACCAAGCCGATCGTATTTATATGTCCGATCAACAAGGAGTGCAGAACACCTTTAATGAGATCAATCACCTCGTGCCGGGACGCGGTTACGGCGTGACCAGTCCGCACCGTGACTCACCCGATTCCCCCCCCATGTGGCCGGCGGTGCAACTCCCGCACCCCTGGACGCGGAGCGTGAACGGCATCTTCTTTTTGAACTCCGAACTTGTCAAAAACCCTCAAGTCTTCGGCCCCTTCGCCGGTCACGGCATTGGCTGTGAATACGACACACGGGCGCTGATTCGCTTTACGACGCAACAAGTCGGTGACGTTCTGCAAGGCGCCGCCTATCGGCTCAGCCGCACGGATATCGAAGACGCAACCGCCAATTTCACCGGCGCGCTCAGCGGTGCCGTCAGCCCCGATGGCGATATCTATATCGGTAGCATTCACGACAGCGGATGGTTGGGCGGACACAATCTCGGCGACATCGTGCGGTTGCGACCCAATGGAAAATTACCACTCGGCATTCGCGAACTCCGCGCGAATCCGCAAGGCTTCACGTTGACCTTCACTGCTCCGGTGAATCGCAAAGCTGCCGCCGATCCGGAAAACTACACCATTTCGGCCTACACACGCATCTGGGAGGGTGGCTACGCAACTCCCGAATCAGGCCGCCACAAAGTGACCGTTACCGGCGCCCAAGTCTCCGAAGATGGACGCGAAGTCGTATTGACTGTCGACGCACTGCAGAAAAAGTTCGTCTACGAAGTCAGCTGCGGCCGCATCGGCCCAGACGCCAACCAACCCCTCTGGCCGGCAATCGGCTACTACACGATGACGGTCGTGCCCCAAAAGTAGGCTGCGTCGCGAAGCACCTTTCTCTTAGCGGAATGAGGCGATTCAGACCGTGCCGCGCGCTGGCGGAAAACATCATTCCCAATACCTAGGCGCACCTACTGTCAAACGTGCTAGCGTGGCTCAGCAGGAGCTTCGCCCTCCCGTTGTGTTGTTTGTAACCTGCCGATATTTTCTGCTGACGGTCGTAACCTTCTTGAACGCTGCGAGCGGCCTTCCTAGAATCCATAGCACGCCCCGCGCTGGCGGCCGCGATATTCCTCCGGGTCATCTACTCCCAACAAGCAGCGATCACTCATGGCAAAAGAACCCCGCGACTTCGGCGAGTTTTTGGAAAAGTTCAAACGGCATCGCGATGTGATGCACGAAGAACTACATAAAGTGATCATCGGCCAGGACGAGGTGATCGAACAGATCTTCGCCGCCATCTTCACCGGCGGGCATTGCCTGCTGGTTGGCGTTCCCGGTTTGGCGAAGACGCTCCTCGTCAGCACGATATCGCAAATTCTCGACGTCCGCTTCAAACGGATTCAATTCACGCCCGACCTGATGCCCTCAGACATCACCGGGACCAACGTGTTGGACGAACAAGAATCGGGCCGCCGCGACTTCCGTTTTGTCGAAGGTCCGGTGTTCACCAATATTCTGTTAGCGGATGAAATCAACCGGACGCCTCCTAAAACTCAGGCAGCGCTGTTGCAGGCGATGCAGGAACATGAAGTCACGATTGGGCAAACCACCTATCCGCTGCCCGATCCGTTTTTTGTGATCGCCACACAAAACCCGATCGAACAGGAAGGGACCTATCCGCTGCCCGAAGCGCAGTTGGACCGCTTCATGTTCAACATCATCGTCGATTACCCCACCGTCGAAGAAGAAGAACAAATCCTCGACAGCACCACCGGCGCCGAACAGCCCGAGATCCGCAAAGTTCTCTCCGCTCGTTCGATTCAATATCTGCAAAAGCAGATTAAGATGATCGAAGTCGCGCCGTTGACAATCAGCTACGTTGCCAAGTTGGTCCGCTCCAGTCGTCCGCGTGACGAGTCCGCTCCCAAGTTCGTTCAGGAATTGGTCGATTGGGGAGCCGGTCCGCGTGCCGGGCAAAATTTAATCGCCGGCGGGCGAGCCATGGCCGCCATGGACGGACGCCCGAGCGTCTCGTTGGATGACATCCGCAAAGTGGCCGTCCCCGTTCTGCGGCACCGCATCTCGACAAACTTTCAAGCCCAGGCCGAGGGGATGTCCACCGACGACATCATCCGCCGCTTGGTCGCTGAAACCCCCGAACCGACCGTGCCAAAATACGAAAAGGCGTAAACAGACCGTTCTATGTCTTCTACTGAAAAATACCTCAAGCCCGAAGTCATCCGCACCGTCTCCCGGTTGGACTTGCGCGCGCGATTCATCGTCGAGGGGTTTTTCAATGGGTTGCACGCCAGTCCTTACCACGGATTCAGCGTCGAATTCAGCGAACATCGCCGCTACACACAAGGAGACGACCTCAAAGATATCGACTGGCTGGTCTTTGCCAAAACCGATCGGTACTACGTCAAAAAATATCAGGCCGAAACCAACCTCACCGGTTATCTGGTGATGGATCTGTCTGAAAGTATGGCCTACACCTACCGGCAAGAACTGACCAAGTTCGACTACAGCATCTGTCTGGCAGCGGCGCTGGCGTACTTGATGATCCACCAGCAAGATCCGGTGGGATTGATCACGTTCGACGAAAAAATCCGCCATTCGATCCCCGCGAAAAGCAAACGGACACAGTTGGGCAACATCTTGGCGCTGTTGTCCAAACTACAGCCGACAGGGCAGACGGAGATTTCAAAAAACCTGCAACGGATCGCCGCGATGCTGCGGCATCGCAGTTTGGTGATGATTTTTTCCGATCTGCTGGCCGATTCTGGACCGGTCATCGATGCGCTGCACATGTTGCGGTATGCCGGACATGATGTGATTTTGTTTCACATCATGGACGAAGCGGAAGTGAATTTTCCGTTTGATGGGATGGTCGATTTTCGCGATCCGGAGACCGGTGAAACGATGCTGGTCGACGCTGCCGGCATCCGCGGGGATTATCTCGACAGCGTGGGTGCCCTGCGTGAGAACTACCGCAAGGAATGCCTGTCCGCCGGGGTGGATTATGTCGCGCTCGACACCAGCATCCCATTTGACCGGGCGCTAGTGGAATACCTGTCGCAACGAAAAGCCCGGTTTTAAGCCACCGAGTTCCAGTCCCTAGCAACAGCCACCTGCAAGAAGCCGCAATTCCGCGCTTTTATTGAGAGCAGAGTCTCAATGGCAGGGACAGCAGAAATTGCTGCGTCTTGTGCCTGCGGCACATCCTGCGGGGGTTTCCTATGGTGAAATGCTATTTTTTACCGTGGGAGCGATGAGAATCACGAGGTGGTCGGTAACGGGACGTTCAATTCTGTGGCGGTTTTTACTAATCGTTGCCAGTTGCCATCGTCGAAGGGAATGCCGTCGCGCAGACGTTGTGCGCGCACCTCGCGGCCACGGTCGCCGGGGAGGCGAATTCGCTCGACGTTCGCTTTGCGGCGACTGTTGCGCGTCGAGGCGATCAGTTGGTCAGCTTGCGCCAGAAAATGTTCCGTCCCGGCGAATTGTTGCGGCTGCCAGACGATTGCCAGCACATTGTTGCAACTATCGACATCCTCTTGTGGGGGGCAGAATCCACCCGAGAGGCCGCCGACGAGAATATCCAACATCAGCCCCAGACCAAATCCCTTATAACCTGCCTGCGTCCCGCCCAAAGGTTGAATGGTGCCGGGTGGATCGGCGCGGCGTACCTGTGGGTCGTTAGTCGGTTCCCCTGCGCCATCCAACAACCAGCCATCGGGGCAGGGGACCCCTTCGGCGAGCGCTAAACGAATTTTGCCGTTGGCGACGGCCGAGGTTGAAATATCCAACACCAGTGGACCGTCACTGGTGGGAACGCCAATTGCCAGTGGATTGGTGCTGATCTGCGGTTCGGTTCCTCCCGGCGGAGCCACGACCCGCAGTGAGGCGTTGTCATTGACCGCCACCAGCGCTGCGAAACCCGCTTCAGCAGCCAATTCGACCCATTCTCCCAAGCGGCCAATGTGCCCGCACCGCATGAGTGTTCCGCTGGCAATGCCCAAGGAACCCGCTTTATCCATCAATCGCGCGATCAAACGACGGGCTTGGACTTGTCCGAAACCAAACTGCGCATCAGCCGCCAACATCGCCGCCGTTTCTGTGCGTACAGCCAACTCGACACCCGGCACCAGCTCGCCGATACGCAATTGCCGCACGTAGTCGCGAATCCGCATCACCCCATGCGAATCATGCCCCCGCAAATTCGCCTCGACCAGGCTAGCAGCCACAATCTCAGCTTCCACATTGGGGACACCCGCAGCTTGGAATAGTTGTGTTGCGAATTGTTGTAGTGTGGTCGCGGAATAAATGGGCATGGTCGAAGAGTTGTTTTTAGCCTTGAGTTGTCTTCAGTTTCCGGAAAAGCCTCACGGTAAGACGTACAGGCTCGCTAGTGGCACCCAACACGAATAATAAATCGTGACAAAACGCTAGACACAGATTTCGACTTCTAGGAATTTATGGGGATCCTTTTGGTACTGTGCGGCGAGTTGTTTGAGAGTCTCCCAGCGGGTGCTGTGACGCGGGGACTCGAATTGCGGCATCTCTTTAGGAAGTTTTTGCAGCAATGCTTTTTTGATCAGCATCGCGCGGATTTTTCGCGTGCGCATGTCACCGGCGCATTCACAGGTGAGGCAGATCAGGTACCGTTCCACCTTGACGTCGAGGTGCATGTCGCGTTTGAGCGTTCCGGAAGCGAATTTCTCAGCGACCTCGTTGAGGACCGCATTCAAGTAGTACCAATGGTCCTCTTTTTCGAGCGGAATGATTGCGTCTTGCTCGCTGGTCTTTCGTGCAGCGGCGTTGATCGTGTCGACGGCGACCGCATTGAGAAATACATCGGCGCAATTTTTTTCGATCACCGTGCGAATATAAAGTTTGCCGTCGTGGATCGTGTTGAGCGACACATTGATGCGGTCGAAGAATTCCTTCTTAGCCCAATCCGCTTTGGCTTTGCGTTTGCCAAAGAACCAGCCAACCGCCATAAAGCCGGCGGCTGTTAGGAATTTGATCCAGTGTTCCTGGAATTGCTCAACGACAGCATCGAGAAATTCTTGCATGGCGGATTGCGTCCATCCTCCGGCAGGCTTGTGTAATTTCTTAGGATCCGTTTCAAAACCGGGTTGAGCTTTTTTCTGAAAACTCGCAGTTCAGTCTCAACGAGATGCGTCAGAGGTTTTGAAACGACTGATAAGGGTATAGACAAGCATTCTACTGAAGTTGTTCGCAAAAAACGACGCGACCGATGCGTTGCTTCAAATGTCGATTCGCAAATCGATGGAGAAGTTCGAGTGCGATTCGTCGCGATCGATCAGTTCCATGGGCGTGATGCTGTAGTAGCCTCCGAGTTTGGGGCCGCCCGCGTAACTTTCGCGGCGGGGGTCTTGATTCACAACCCGACGAAAACCGTACTGCTGTGTCATAAAGTGCGTTAGCCGCAATGGATTTCCAGTGGTCCCCACAAATGTGATCCGTCGTAAACGTTGCCGCGTATCGAAATAGTACGTTAGGCTTCCGGCCAGATCCGTGTCATCGATTCCCGTCACCAGCGGCACGCGATAACCTTGTAGATCCAAATGCCGCAGGCTGGCGGAGACCTGTTGCCATTTGTTCATCACGTGGTTGGGTGTCAAATCGAAGCGAAAGATCTCGGAAAAGTCCTGGACCTGGGGGCCGGCCACCGCGACGACCTCGTTGCCAGCTTCCGCCAATGTCTCGCTGACAATCTCGGGGTCGATCAGATTTTCATCCTCAACGAACATTCCCGTAAACCCATCCTCACCGGCCGGCGCGGTTTTATATTGCATGTAGCCGAAACCTGCCGCCGTGAAAATCATTGCTGAAATGAGCAGTCGCATGACCAAATTCCCTCTGCGGGAGATGAGGAGTGCACCGGATGAACAACACATGTTTTAATGACGGCTCTCTCCCCGCCCAGTGCGCAGGGGGCCGCCTTGCTAACATTATCGACCACCGACCGGCCCCAACATCGGACGTCGAATCCCCAAAGGTAGAGGCTACGGGACCACACGAACCGATAGCGGCCGTAGAACATGCAACATCCGCACCGTCACCGCGCCGTACGATTGACAGGGGCACGTACAAACCTGACAACTAGGATGTCTTAACACCGTACCTGTATTTCCAGACTGGTGATGAACCATGCTGAATGTTTTAACTGCGACGGCCGTGTTGATCCTGTGGGGTGCTGCTTCTCAACTGTGCGCCGCTGAACAGCGCCATCCCAATGTGATCATTATCCTGGCCGACGACATGGGGTACGGTGATGCGGGATGCTACGGCAGTACCACGTTAAAAACCCCACACTTAGATCGATTGGCGGCTGAAGGGATGCGGTTCACGGACTTTCATTCCAGCGGTGCGGTCTGCAGCCCGACCCGCGCGGGTTTTATGACCGGCCGCTATCAACAGCGGGCGGGTATCCCGGGCGTTGTGTTTGCCGATCCGCAGCGCAATCGACATCATGGTCTGCAGACCACTGAAATCGTGATTCCAAAATTGCTCCGCCAAGCGGGTTATGCGACCGCATTGTTTGGAAAGTGGCATCTCGGGTATCGCAAGCAGTTCAATCCCATACACCACGGCTTTGATCGATTTCGGGGATTCGTGAGCGGCAACGTCGATTATATTTCACACATCGATGGCACGGGCGTTGCCGATTGGTGGCACGACGATCAACTCACACCCGAAGAGGGCTATACAACGCGGCTGATCAATCGCAATGCGGTCGAATTCATTGAGCAACATCGTGACCAGCCGTTCTTTCTGTATCTGGCGCACGAAGCAGTGCATTCTCCCTACCAGGCGCCGGATGATCCTCCGGTCCGCGCAGTAGGCCGCAAGCGGATTCCTGGCACAGCTCGAAAGGACATTGCCCGCGCTTATCAACAAATGATGACCGAAATGGACAACGGCATCGGCGAAGTGTTGAACACGCTCGAGCGATTGGAGTTGGACCGGGAGACGTTGGTGTTCTTTTTCTCCGACAATGGAGCGACGAAAAACGGTTCCAACGGCGCATTGCGGGGGTTCAAGGGAAGTCTGTGGGAAGGGGGACATCGCGTGCCCGCCGTGGCGCGCTGGACGGGGCACATTCCGCAGGGAACAGTCAGCGGCACAACATGCATCAGTCTGGACCTGATGCCCACAGTTTTGGCCGTCGCCGATGTCGACCTCCCGGAGGGCCATTATCTCGACGGTGCGGACATTTCTTCCATTCTAGCCGGGAAAGAAAAACGTCTCGCGCGGCCACTTTTTTGGAGCTATCGCAAGAGTTCAGCGATGCGCGATGGCGATTGGAAGCTAATCGTCGAACGAAACAACGAGGATCCACAGCTTTTCAATCTGGCTGACGATCCGCAAGAAGCGACGAACCTGGCTGCACAGCAACCTGCACGCCTCGAGGCCATGCTCACGTCGCTTGCGGCATGGAAGGCGGATATCCTCAGCGGAGCCACCAAACAGCCGGAGAAGTAGCGGTATCTACGGGAAGTTTGCCGATTATACAGCCGTCTCGTACTCGTCTGCGCTAACGCGTTTCACCGACTGATAGGCGATGAGTAAGCCCAAGGTGAGCGTTAAGACCCCTTGCAGCAAACCAACCGAGGTGATTTTGTCACTTAGCCCGACGTTGAGTAGTCCATCAATAATGGCAACGCCGGCACTGAGTTGCATGCGAAACATAAGGAGGTTCTCCGTTGGGTGCCCGCGATTTGATCCGCAGGATGTAAGTTGAAGTCCAACAATGTTTTGCTGAATTCATCCAGTGGGTGAATTTCCTTCCCGAAAATTATCAGGATTCGCCGTGAACGTCAATTTCTCTTCCAGGCGTCGGAAGATCGCACTACGTAACATGCTGCAATGAAACAGATTACACGAATTTACTTTACAACCACGGGAAACACCGGAGGCGAATCTGGTGCTCTCTGATGGTGCAGTTCATTGACGGGCCAGGGTTCGGGAGTTACCGTATTTTTTTATTCCGTTATCACTAAACAGCTTTGGGCGGTTACGGACGTCATTGATCGTCATCGATGTGCCGACCGAAGCTGGTCAAGCCGCTGCTTCAATGGCCCCCAACAGTCATGCCGGGACCCGGTTCCGTCCTGATATTCTCCTCTATAACCACCAGCACCGTTGCGCTGGAATGCAGGCCATTGCGGGCGAAGTATTGGTTGGATTTAGTCGTCATTCGACGTCATCGCCGATTATGGACATCTTCGCTGTCGTTTCTATGGATTAACAATTCATTCCTATGTTTGGCAAGCTTGGTAAACTGATCAGCGGCCGATGGAAGACTGTCTTCATCGGGTGGTTGATATTCTTTGCCTTCATCCAATGGGTGTCGCCCAAATGGAAAGAAGTCGCCCTGGATGGCGAGTTCGATCATCTGCCCAAGGAAATGGACAGCATCCAAGGAGAAAAACGGTTCGCCGCAGCGTTTCCCGATGATCTGTTGGCCAGCAGTATTGTGATTGTCGTGCGCCGCGAGAAGGGCGAACTGAACGACAACGACATGGCCTTCATCGAGGAGGAATTGCGAACCCGGCTGGAAACCATTTTGGCCGACATCGACGATGTGGTCATCAATGAGCAATTGGCCGTTGCCGAAGAGGAATTGGGCGAAGAAGAATTCGCCCGTCAGAAAACGGCGCTCGAAGACGATCTGGTCCGTCGCCTCGAAATCGGTCCGATTCCGGAAAGCGAAATTACACAGATCACGTCGATCCGTTCTCCCACGGATGAGTGGATTGGCGAAATGTTGATCAGTGAGGACCGGCAAGCAGCGCTCGTGATTGTGGGGCTGTCCGAGAAATTTCTCGAATATGGCAACCGTGATACGATACACCGGATTGAGACATTGATCGCCAGACCCGGGGGCGAATTGTTCGAAGAAGAACTGATTCCCGATGGTCTCGACTTGCAACTCAGCGGTACAGCGACGGTCGGCCGCGATATGCTCGAAGCGCGTGACGAGAGCGCCGCCGCCACGGAGACTTGGACCGTCGGTTTGGTGATCCTGCTGCTGATCTTGATCTATCGCGCGCCGTTATTGGCGTTGATTCCCTTGATTACGGTGGGGATTGCCAACCAAGTCTCATTATCGTTGGCCTCCTTGCTATCGCAATTCAATGCCAACGACGGCGACATTTTATTTGGCTTTCGCACCTTTGTGGAAATGCACGTCTATATGACGGTCATTCTTTATGGGGCGGGCGTCGATTATTGCCTGTTTTTAATTGCTCGGTACAAAGAGGAACTGGACGCCGGCGCCGATATCGATCAGGCAGTCTCAGAAGCAGTCGGAAAAGTCGGGTCGGCGCTGACCGCCAGCGCGCTCACCACGGCGTTCGGCATCGGCATGATGGTGCTGGCCGCCTTCGGTAAATTTCGCGACGCCGGTATCGGCATTGCTCTGAGCTTGATCGTGGTTTTGATCGCATCGCTGACGTTGACACCCACCCTGTTGCGGTTGTTTGGCCGCTTCGCATTTTGGCCGCACATTCGTAGTGAACGGATCACTACGACCGCCGGGTGGATCTCCGGCAGCACGCTGATGTCGAAGCTGATCGAGCTAAACCCGCTCAGTAACGGCTGGGAAAAAATCGGGCAGGCGGTGCTGGAACATCCGCGGAGGCTGTGGGGTTGGACCATGGCGATCATGATCCCTTTTGCTGCGGTCGGTGTGCTTTCGTGGAACCACCTCAGCTACGGGCTGATGTCAGAATTGCCGTCGGATGATGCTAGCGTTGTTGGTGCCAAGGCCATTCAGAGGCATTTTCCGGAAGGAACGGCCGGGCCGCTCACGGTGCTTTTGGCAAACGATCAAATGAATTTCAATAGCAGTGATGCCAAGGACAAAATCGCTGAATTGACCACAATACTGCGGGAAAAAAGCGATGAGCTGAATATCGCCGACGTCCGTAGCCTTTCTTCCCCTTTTGGTCGGCATGAACCAAGCTGGGAAGGACTTTCAGGTTTTCGTCTAGCTGCAAAACGGCAAGCGGTCAATGAGAAGACCAAGGAGTATTACGTCACGCAAGTTGAAGGCTTGAGCGGCGATACCACGCGGTTGGATGTGATCTTCAACGAAGATCCGTTTTCCAAAAACAGCATTGCGCGGCTGGATGGCGTGGAACAAGTCATCCGCGATTTCTTCTCCAAACAAGACGAACCGCTCAAAGCGACCCATATGAATTTCATCGGGTCCACGGCGAACATCCGCGACTTAAAGACGACCACGGACCGCGATCGAATTGTGATCGACGTTGCTGTGTTGTCCGTTGTGTTGGTGATCCTCTGGATTTTGCTTCGCCGGTTTTCGATCTCGTTGTATCTGATCCTGACGGTGTTCTTCAGCTACTTCGTCACCATCGGTTTTACGTATGTGTTGTTCTGGTTCTTGGAATCGACTGGGGAATTCGCCGGCCTGGATTGGAAGGTGCCGATCTTCCTGTTTACGTTCCTGATCGCCGTTGGCGAAGACTACAACATCTACTTGATGACGCGTATCGATGAGGAACAGCAGCGGCGTGGACCGATTGAGGGGATTCGTGTCGCGTTGTTGCGCACCGGTGGCATCATTTCCAGTTGCGGCATCATTATGGCGGGCACATTTTCGTCGCTGGTGTTGGGCGGAACGCTCAAGGGCATGCAGCAGTTGGGGTTTGCGCTGATGTTCGGCGTGTTGTTAGACACGTTCGTCGTCCGGCCGATCCTCGTCCCCGCCTATTTGGTCATGCTGCATCGTGGCGATTTTGGCAAATGGACCTGGCTGCTAGGCGGCGGGGCGGTCCCTACAACGACCGAGCCAGAATCGCCGTCCGCCAACCTCGAAACGCCCGCCGATAACCAACTCCAAAACGGCTAGATCCATAAACGGTGAACCGTGCGGCAACCTTTGGGAGTGGCGACTCAGCCTCAGAGCACCGGCAGCATTAATTCGGCGAGCGCCGCGGACCGCGTCCCTGGCAGAGGACGGTTTTTCGTTGGGCGGAAGGTAAACACCACCGAGAACTTTGATTCGTCCGTTGTGTTGTTTCCCGCTGCATGAAACGTGCGGCTGTGGAAAAAGAGAACGTCGCCCGGCGAAAGTTTCACGTCCACTCGGCGGTCGATCAGTTCTTGGTTTTGCGGTTGGGTTGGATCCAAGAAACAGCCCGCGTCAAACCGGTCGGGTGCGAACTGCATGGCGTGCGTGCCGGGAATCACGCTCAGACAACCGTTTTCCGGCGTCTCCTCACCCAATGCCAACCAGGTGCTAACCAGATTGGGTTGTTCAAACGACCAAAAACGGATGTCCTGATGCCAATGCGTCTGGCTGCTGTATTGCGGCTGTTTGGTCATGATGCAATTGTGATGCGTCAAGGGCATCACAACGGGAGCGTCCAACAATTGCGATAATCGCCCCGCCACTCCCGGGCTGCAGATCCACTGTGTGAACACCGGATGCCGCGCATGGGCCATCAACAGCCGACGCACCGTTCGACCTCCCGCAGCGGACCGTGATGGGGGGGCACCGGGGTAGTGCACATCGGCCTCAAGTTCCACGGGTTCGATGGGCTGTTCCAAATGTGCGCGGGTGACCGACAACATCGTTTCCACTGTCAACGCATCCCCCATTCCCGGGACGATGATAAAACCGTCACGGCGAAATTGCTCGATTTCGTCCGCCGAAAAATAATCCGGCGGCAATGGTGATGAACGTTTCGTGGGAGATGAGATTTCAGTGGGCATCGTCGGAATGTGAGTTTCAGAGAGTAATTTCGGCCGGCAGCCTTGGATTGTGATCCGCAGCCGTTGTGTATGGGGTAATCGTCGTAGCCTTCACCCGAAAGGTCAAGCGGTCCTGGCATTTTTGCGACCAGCGGGGCAAATTGGGATCGTTGTGCGGATTTCCTAACATGAGAACAGGATTCATTTTGCGAGAAAGGGAAGGGTGGGTGATCCGAGTTTGCGAAATCGCGGATGTTGCCGATAGACCTTGGCGGGTATGCTGTCTATGATTCAGTGTGACAATTATCGTGGATCGTCGGTTCGCCGATTATTCCAAAGCTCGATGTCTGTACAAGTAGTTTCAAAACCCTCTGACGAATCACGCAAACACTTGTATTACAGATTCCTGAATAGGCGCAACCGGGTTTTGAAACTGGTTCTAGACAATGGGACGGTTGAGTGAATATGGCGGACGAAAAAAAACCAAAGCAGACGCGCGGTTGGCTGCGAGTTGTCATTACCATTGTCTGCTGCATCCTTGCCTTGGTGGGCGGAGGCATGGTGTTTCAAGCACTGGCCAGCCTGAAGGAAAAACCCCAGCAGAGCGAGGTCGAAGAAAAGGTCTACAAAGTTGACGTTTTCAAGACGGAGCAAATCCCGCTGGGAGAAGTGATCTCGGGCTTTGGAACGTCTCGGGCTTATCGAGAAGTCGTTTTGTCCGCCGAGGTCGGCGGGCGGGTCGTTGAGAAACATCCCTCCTTAAAACCAGGGGCGAACGTCGTTGCCTCACAGGTCGAGGTCGATAGCCAAGGCCGCACGCGGTCGACAACCCCATCGTTGCCCTTGGTCCGCATCGACCCGGAAACCTACAAGCAACGCGTGGTGCAGGCATCGGGCCGCATTGCTGAGATCGACGCGGAACTCAAAGTGCTAGCCGAGCAGGAAGCCAATAACGAACGCCTGATCAAAAAAGCCGCTGCCGATGTCGAAGTATACCAAAGCGAATATCAACGCATTGAGGATCTGGGAAAACGGGGCGTGATCTCCAAAACGGAACTGACGACCGCCCGATTGGAATTGGAGCGGTACAAGCAATCCGTTTTAAATCTGGACAACGAAACCCGGTTGTTTCCCGTCCGTCAACTCCAACTAGAACGCAAGCGAGCGACGGCGGTCTCGGATTTGGAAACAGCGCAGCTCGACCTTGCCCGAACAGAAATCCGGCCACCCTTTAGCGGCGCTCTGAGCGAAGTCATGGTCGAAGTCGGCCAAAACCTGCGTCCCGGCGATCCGTTGGTGAAATTGCTGGACTTGGACGTGATCGAAGTTCCCGTCCCGTTGGCCTTGGGTGACTATGAAAAAGTGGCCGCCTTGTTAAAAGCGGGCGACAACCCCACCGTGACATTGGCTCGGAATACGACTTCTCCTGGGCAGTGGACGGGGATCATCGAACGGGTTTCTCCTCAAGCGGACGAGTCGACACGAACAGTCGAGGTCTACATTCGCGTGGAAAACGCCGACCAGCCGATCCCCTTACTTCCCGGCACGTTCGTCAACGCCAGAATCCAGGGACCGGTGATCCCCAGTGCCATCGCCATCCCGCGGGATTGCATCACAGACGGGACGGTGTACGTTGCCGACGACGGCCGCGCCGTGAAGCGTCGCATCGTACGTGGCCAAACCTTGCAATCGTTGGTGCTGATCGACGAAGGGTTGGAAGCGGGCGATCAAGTCATTTTGACGAATCTCGACATCCTCGATGATCGCGCCAAAGTCGACGTCCAACAAATCCGCACGTTGGCGGATGAATTGGAATTGATGGAAGTTCCGTTGGTCGTGCCCAAAGTCGCCGAACAGGAACGGGTACCCCAGGACGGAGCGAGCCAATAGTGGGGGGAACCGATTCGATTGCTTCCCCGAATTACGGTTTAATAACAGTCCCGCGCATCAAAGTTTGTGTCGCCCTTTCAGGGCGAATTCTTTACACTTGACCGCATCCCAGGGCGGCACTGCGTTCGCTGCGCTCACGCGAGTTTGCCCTGGGTTACGAGAATGCCCGCAACACAAATAGCCCTGAAAGGGCAGCACAATCTGACCGCCTCACTCCCCGGGAGACTCGACGTTGAGCGTTCTTGATCGCAAATTGAGCCGCGATCTTTATGCGGTCAAGGGGCTGTTGATCGCTATCGTGGCGATCCTCACTGTGGGGATTGCCGGGTTCGTTTTGTATCTTTCGCTGTACTTCAATCTGGAACTCTCGCGCCGCAGTTATTACGCACAAAGCCGGATGGCTGATTTTTGGATCGACATCGAAAAAATCCCTCAGCTTGAATTACAGCGCCTGCGGGAAATCCGCGGCATCTCTGACTTTCGACCGCGGATCAACTTCAGCGTCTCGGTCGATCTGGAGGGAGTGGATCGGCCGCTGTCGGGTGAGGTGATCTCCCTGCCCGCTGAGCCGACGCCGGTGATCAACAATATCGTGATCCGCAGCGGGGGATACTTCACCAATCTCCGTAGCGAAGAGGTCATCGTCAGCGACGCCTTCGCTCGGGCGCGGGGACTCAAACCAGGTGACACGATTCACCTGTTGCTCAACAACCGCCGTCAAGAATTGTTCGTCGTCGGAACGGCCGTTAGTCCCGAGTACGTCTATACGATGTCGCAGGGGGGCATTTTTCCCGATGCGAATAACTACGGCATTTTCTTCGTTAAGCAACCGTTCGCTGAGGAGGTATTCGATTTTCAAGGGGCGGCCAATCAGGTGGTCGGCCTGCTGGCTCCCGAAGTCCGGCAGCGACCGCAGCGCGTGCTCGATCAAATCGAAACGGTGCTGGCTCCCTATGGCAAAGCAACAGCGACGGCGCTGGCCAAACAACCCTCGAACCAGATGGTGGTCGACCAACTCGAGAAGATTAAAATTGAGTCGATGATTTTGCCGCCGATTTTTATGGTGGTCGCCATCCTAATTCTCAATGTGCTGATGATGCGGATCGCTGAGCAACAACGCACGATCGTGGGCACGCTGAAAGCGATCGGCGTCAGTAACTGGACCATCTTTGGACATTACTTGAACTTTGGTGTGATCATTGGACTGATCGGCGGCCTCCTCGGCGTGGGATTGGGTTATTGGCTGGCCGGCATCGTCACGGAAATGCAGGCGCAGTTTTTTGAGTTCCCGCGACTGATCAATCGTCCCTATCCGTACATCTTAGGTGTCGGTTTGTTGTTGAGTGTTTTGTTCTCGGTCTTGGGGACTCTCCGCGGCGTGCGGGCGGTGATGCGGCTCAAACCGGCCGAGGCGATGCGGCCCAAGCCGCCGGTTGTGGGACGACGGACGTTTTTGGAACGAGGAAGTTTTTTTTGGCGGCAGCTCGATTTCCGCTGGCAGATCGTGCTCCGCAGCATCTTCCGCCAGCGCGTCCGTACAGCCACGGGACTATTCGCTGCTATGACGGGGGCGTCGTTGGTGTTCGTGACTCTGCATATGCTGGACTCGTTCCATGAGGTCATCACATTCCAGTTCGATAAAATGATGCTCAGCGATTACGAAATCTCGCTGAAAGGGGAGCACGATTATAGTGTGGTTTACGAGGCTCAACGCTTGTCCGGTGTGGATCTTGTCGAACCGGTGTTCTCGCTCGGCTGCACGTTTCACAACGGCCTGCACAAGAAAACGGGGGGCATCACGGGGATCGTGCCGACCGCGCGTCTGACGGTTCCCCGCGATGCGCAGGGAAATCCCGTGCCCATTCCCAAGACCGGCGTGATGCTCAACCGCCAACTGGCACATATGCTGGATGTCTCTGCCGGCGACCAGTTGACCATTGCTCCACTCAAAGGAGAGACACGAGAAATCAAGATTCCGGTGGCCCATGTGTATGAATCGCTGATGGGCATCTCCGCGTTCGCCAATCTCGAATACTTAAATCATCTTGTGGGAGAAGAGACGTCTGTCACATCGCTCCAATTGAAAGTCCAACCGGGGGAAGAGGCGCGACAGAAGTTGTTCCGAGAATTGAAACAGTTCCCCGCTTTGCAGGGCGTTGGGTCGGCGCGCGAGCAAAAGATCTTACTGGAAGAATTAATCTTAGGTCCCACGATCGCCGTGGTGGCCATCATGGTGCTATTCGCAGGTTTGATTTTTTGCGGCAGCGTCTTGACCGCTTCGCTGATATCCTTGGCCGAACGGCAACAGGAAATCGCCACGCTACGTGTGCTGGGATACACGCCGCGCGAAGTGGGGGCGATCTTCTTTCGCGAGAGTTTTTTAATCAACATGCTGGGAACGGCCATCGGGTTGCCGTTGGGTTATTGGCTCAGCTATGTGATCGACGAAGCCTCGAGTACTGAAATGTTGCGGATGCCGTTTGTCATCGAACCGCGTAGTTTTGGGATCACCATTGTCACCGGTGTTGTCTTCACATTCCTAGCGCACTTCCCGGTCCAATGGGCGGTCCGTAAAATGGACTGGCAACGGGCATTGAACGTGAAGGAGTGAGATGCTAGTGGTTGGTGGTCGGTGACTAGTGGCCAGAAAGAATGTGCAGAGGCGACAAACGTAGAAATGGCCATGGTGTTTCGTATCCACTATCAACATGCATCGGCCAGCCCTCGCGCCTGTCCCCTCAAGCCTCAAGCCTAACAAAAGGAATACCATGTTGCGTTGGATCTGGGTGGTGCTCATCCTGGGAGTTGTTGTCGGGGGCGTAGCGTTTTTTCGCTCGCCTACGGAAGTTCCTGTGGATGTGGCGCTCGCTCACAAGGGGGACATTCGTGTGTACGTCGAAGAACGGGCGAAAACGCGCGTGCCGGAGACGTATCGTATCTCCATGCCGCTCGCCGGACGCGTGTTGCCGATTTCGCTCAAAGCGGGGGACCGTGTCACTAAAGGGGAGGTCGTTGCCAGGCTCGATCCGGCAGATCTGGATCGCGATGTCTCACAAGAGTCGATTCGTGTGCTCGGTTTTGATCGCATGATTGAAACGCTTGGGAATAGCATCAAAAGCTCACAGCAGCAATTGCTGGCCCGCGAGGCGAAACTCAAGTTTGCCGAAGAAGAACACCGGCGGATTTCACAATTGTTTGAACGAGAGGCAGTCCCCGAGGCTGAAAAGAGCGAAGCGGAATTATTGGAGATCGAAAGCCGTGCGGAACTGCGCAAAGACGAGTTGACGCATCTGAACTACAAAATTGCGTTAGCTCTCACGCAGTTGTTTCGGCAGGACCAGATTGAAACGCAAGCCGCAACGCAGCGCGATCGCAAGCGGGCGGAGATTCATAGTCCCGTCGACGGCGTGGTGTTGGAAAAAATGGAATCCAACGAACGCGTACTCCCGTCGGGTGAAGTGCTGTTGGAAATCGGCCAACCGGACGAGTTGGAGGTCGAAGCGGAAATCTTGGCGCAAGATGCGGTGACCATTCAGGTCGGCTTCCCGGTGGAAATCAGCGGCGCCGCGATTGGCGCCGAACCGATCACCGGCAAGGTGACGCGGATTTATCCGCGCGGCTTCACCAAAGTTTCGTCGCTGGGCGTGGAGCAACAACGGGTGAAGGTCGTCATCGCGTTTGACCCTGAGGGGCTGGAGCAACTCAAAAAAGCGGGGCGGAAACTGGGCATCGATTATCGTGTCCGTATCAAAATCTTCACGCAGCAAAAACAAAACGCACTGATCATTCCACGGTCGGCAATCTTTCGCAGCGCTGCCGGCAATTGGCAAGCGATGGTGGTTCGCGATGGGGCGGCGCAGTTAGTGGACCTCAAGATTGGACTGGCCAACGACTTCGAGGTCGAGGTTCTCTCGGGAGCGAACGACAACGAACCGGTGATCCTCGCGCCCGATTCTTCTCTCGTCGACGGCCAACCCGTCGAAACGATGCTCCCAACCGAGTCACAATAAACTGGTCATTTACCACATCCATGTATATTAAAAAACCGCCAAATGGGCGTACCCATTCAGCGGTTCTTGTTTAAATTTAGATCCTGCAATTCACCGCCGCTCAATGCGGCGCAAGTTCCGGTTCCTTACGGAACTTATGAATCCTTATCTTTTTTACCCTTCAAATTGCTTTTATTATTCTTTTTTGCGTTTGCTTGTTCGACAAGTTGCGGGACTTTGCCGGTAAAATTTTCAGGATCGGCTTTGAATGCGTCTGGACAATTGGGACAGCAGAAGTAGACGTTTTGGCCTTCGAACGACACTTTTTGGTCAGCTACGATCGGCTTGCCGGAGACTGGGCAGTCGGTTTGCAGCGTGAAGCCTTTGTCGAACTGAGAAAACACCAGCTTGATGGCCCGATCATCCGCTTTTTTTGCCTTGGCCAGACAATTGCCGCAGCAAAAACCAACTTTGACCCCCTCGATGTCGAGCGTCTTTTCTTCATTGATCGGCTTGCCGGTCAGCGGACAGGCGACCTCGGTGATTTGCTTGGTGTACAGCAATTGGTGATTGGCTTTGGCCAGAAACTTGTCGGGATTCGCCTTATACGCCTTGGGGCAATTCTCACAGCAGAAGAAGAGCTTCTTGCCGCGATAGTCCACGAAGGATGCCTCTTTGGCCGGTGCGCCGGAGACGATGCATTTAGCGTCGAATTTTTTCTCGGCGGTCTTACTGTCTTCAGCGCTTTGGACGCTGACGGTGAATCCGAGCGCGACACATGCGCAGACCACGGTGAGGAAGCGTTTAGACATGCGGTTGCCCTTTCTTGAAATTGTGCGATTGTCGGATCGTCAGCAGCAAACTGAACTCTATGATCCGTGATATCCGTCGTGGGAAATGTAATCTATCACACACTTTTTGTGTGAATTCAGACATTCACCGAGATGGCAATCGCTTAGCCTACCATCAATTCGCAGGTTTCCTCAACCGCAATCCCCGCATTCGCAGCAGGTTTCACTGAGGAATCCAGAGATCAAAAACCGCTGCGCGGGCAGGCGGGCCCCTCAAGATTTCACGTTTGCGATGGCGGAGTTTCGTTGAAACCATCGAAGCGGAACATTTCCATGTCGCCTTTTCCTTTGACGGTAATCGCTCCCAGCGGCGTCCCCTGGCTGTCTTTTTCGACACGGTTCCAGGCTTCACGGCTGAGGACGATTGAGCCTTTGATGCCGTGACTTTCCATGCGCGCGGCTGTGTTCACGGTGTCGCCCCACAGGTCAAACAGGTATTGCCGGCGACCGAGCACACCGCCGACGACCGACCCGGTGTGGATGCCGATGCGCACGTTCCAGCCAATGGGTAAATCGAGCGTGGCTTGGATCATTTCCAATCCACAGCGGACGCAGTTCAGCACCGGTTCGTCACTGTCTCCAAACAGTCCGCAGGCCGCCATAAACGCATCGCCGATGGTTTTGACTTTTTGCACCCCATGCCGCAGGGCAATTTCTTCCCAGGTGACGACGAGTTTCTGCAAATTGGAGACGACCTCTTCGGGGGAGTGCTGTTCGCAAAAGGAAGTGAAATCGACGATGTCGGCGAACAGGACCGCGACATTGTCGTAGCGGCGGGGCGCGACCTCGTTGGTGGTCTTGAGTTCCGAGACGATATCGGCTGGTAGAATCACGTGCAGCAATTCGTCGGCACGCTGTTTTTCCTGTTCGATGCGATTGAGGTAGGAGATTTCGCGTTGCCGGAACCGCCGTTTTTCTAAACAGGCGCCGACCCGCGCTTTGAGTACCACGGGGTTGAACGGTTTGGGGAGATAGTCTTCGGCGCCCAATTCGATACAGCGGGCGACGATTTCCATTTCCTCCAGTGCGGAAATCATGATGATCGGAGTTTCCCGCAACCGCGGATCACTTTTTGTCCGCGCGAGCACCTCGAAACCATTGATGCCGGGCATGACGATATCCAGGAGCATCAAATCAAAGTCGCCGTTGTTGAGCAATTCCAACGCTTCCTTGCCGTCCCGTGCGGTGACGACCGTGTGTCCTTGGATTTCTAAATGCCGACTGAGAATGTCACGATTGATGTCGTTATCGTCGACAACCAACACATGTCCCTGTTCCGTGGCGATGGCGGAGTCCTTTTTGTAGTCGAAAATTGCGTGAAGGTGATCCAAGTCTCCCAGGTCGGAGGCCACGTCGGAAGCATCGATATCCCAAGCCGCCAAAATTTTGTCGACCAGTTCAGCCGAACGCAATCCCGCGTTATGAATCAGCCGCAGTTCGGGAATGAAGCCGGACAGAAATTGCTCTTCGGCATCTTCCAGCCACATCTCCGAATAGTTGATGACCGGGTTGAGTTCGTTGAGCATATCATGCCGCAACCGCGAGCGGACCGATTCGTCATCGACGGTCGGTTCTCCCGGTGCTGCCGGGGCGAGGATTTGATGCACCAAGGCAGTGAGCGACTCGCCGGCGGATTGAATTTTGAGGATGTCACCGGAGAAGCCGGGCTGATCCATGTCGCGGGCGACTGTGAGTATGTGACCGCTGACATCGCTGATCACGCGGACCGGTGTCAGCAATTCGTCCCGTTTTGTAGCCAAGAACGCCCGTCGGACGCGGTCGGCCACATGTGTGGTGGTGGTGGTGGGGAGGTCAGACTGTGCGTCATCGTGACGACGCTGTTGGCCACCCGACCGAGGTGTGTGTGTCATGGGGTGGACCGTTTTTTCAACAGGGCTTGGATGGTTTCGAGCAATTGAGAAAAATTGATCGGCTTGGCTTCATAGTCGTCGCAACCGGCTGCCAATGCCTTTTCGCGATCGCCGGCCATGGCATGTGCGGTCAACCCGATGATGGGGATGTCGCATGTTTCGGCCGCATTTTTGATCGTCCGTGTGGCTTCGTAGCCATCCATCACGGGCATCTGCATGTCCATCAAGACCAAGTCAGGCGCTTCGGAAGCAGCCTTTTCGCAGGCATCGACGCCGTTGACGGCCCCCACGACTTCAAAACCTCGCTTTTGAAGTCGGCGCGTCAGCATATCGCGATTGTCTTCGGTGTCATCAACAAGCAAAATCTTCGGCATCCGCCGCGTCCTTTCGAGTATTGAGGATGTCGTCCGTTATCCTGAATCTTCATTTTTCTCCGCCCCCCGAGACAGAGATCACAAGATCGTACAAAAACCGGACACCGTACGGGCAAAGGTTTCGTGAATCGCTTCAAACTGCAGGCACGAGGTATCGATGAGCGCGATTACAACCATTGTTCCATCTCAAAACCCTAGATGCAACGTGGAATCTTGAATGCAGAATGTTCCATCAGCAGTCACACCCAGGCTCGTGACATAGCAACTTAATTCTCATGGGTCTTCCCAATCCGACCGGGATTATGACTCCTCTTCAGTGCTTATTTGTGTGATCTCGCTCGCCGAGTGCATCATTGCGCGGACCTCGCTTAGTAAATCGTCCCGCGAACAGTGCCCTTTTTGCAAGATCCGCGTCACACCGCCATTGAGCCGTTTGCGGTCTTCGGCGTCAAGTTCTTTGGCAGTCACCACAATCACGGGGATGCTCCGCCATTGCGGCGCCTTGCGAATTTCGGCCAAGAACTCGAATCCGTCCATTTCGGGCATCATCAAATCCAACAGAATCAGCGATGGCCGGACCTTGGCAACCTCGTCCAATGCGAGTCGGCCGTTGGCAGCTTCGGCGATGGTCCAATTCGAATTCTGCAACATCCTCCTGAGCAATTCCCGCGTGGCATCATCATCTTCGACAATCAACACCGCATCCTGAGACGGCACGCCGATGCGGTGTTTATTGACCAACGACATCAACCGGTCACGGTCGACCGGCTTGGTCAAATAGTCGGTCGCCCCCAACGCGTAACCTAGGTTTTTGTCATCGACCATCGTGATCATAATCACCGGTACGTCGCAAAGCTGCGGATCGGATTTGAGGTCGGACAAAACAGCCCAGCCGTCGACCTCGGGCATCATTACATCGAGTGTGATGAAGGCTGGTTTGGTTTGCCGTGCGATCCGCAGTCCTTCATGTCCGCCATCGGCCGTGACTACGTGGAACCCTTCCTTCTCTAAAAAACGTCGTAGCAAATCACGCGACGCCGGGTCGTCGTCGATGACCAACACGTCGGTCGATTCCCCAGGACGCGGCTTGATGAGGGGCATTTCGTGCACGACGGGAGTTTCCGGTTCCTCAACCGGCGCCGACGGAACCACCTCAGCAGGAATCCGGACTGTGAACGTCGAGCCTGTCCCGGGGTGGCTTTCCACTGCAACACCCCCGCCCATCAGTTCGCAGAATTTGCGGCTGATCGATAACCCCAGTCCCGTGCCGCCGTATTTACGCGTGGTGGAACTGTCGGCCTGCGTGAATGTCTGAAACAGTTTGCTCAAATGTTCCGGCGTCATGCCGATGCCGGTATCTTTGACTTGAAATTGAATGTACGGCGCGGCATCCACATCGATTCGCTGAGCGACGAGATCGATCTGCCCATTTTCGGTAAATTTGCAAGCATTGCTCAGTAGGTTCAATAGCACTTGCCGTACGCGTGTGTGATCGGCGTACATCTCGCCCACGTCGTCATGACTCTGCAGCGTGAGTGTATTGCCGTTCTTTTTGACCAAGGGATCGACCGTGTCGACAACGCTCTCCACCAGCTGCTGGATGTTGAACCGTTCTAGGTGCAACTCCATTTTTCCGGCGTCGATTTTGGAGAGATCGAGAATATCGTTGATCAGCGTGAGCAGATGCCGCCCGGCTTCGATGATTTTGTTCAAGTCGTCGATCAATGACTGGTTGCCATCGTCCTCGGCATCTTCGATCAAGAGTTCGCCGTAGCCAATTATCGCATTCAAAGGCGTCCGCAATTCGTGGCTCATTTGCGCCAGAAATGCGCTCTTGGCGCGGTTGGCGTCTTCGGCTTCGTCGCGAGCGGTGGAGAGATCGGCGTTGGTTTGTTGTAGCTTCAAGGTCCGTTCGCGGACGCGGTTTTCCAAATGCACCTTGGCTTCTTTGAGGTGTTCATTCAGACTGCGAATCTGGCGTTCGGTTTCCTTTCGCTCCGTCACATCCCGCGCAATGGCGGTGAACAATCGGCGCTCGCCGATGCGGACTTCGCTAACCGAAATTTCCATGGGAAACTTAGTGCCATCCTTGCGTTCGCCGATCGTTTCGCTGGCGAGTTCCATAATTTCGCTGAAGCGGGTCAAAGTAGGCGCTGAATCCGAGGCGCTACCCGTAGGGAGCGGCGGGGTATGCCCTTCGCGGCCCAGCAAACGGCTGAAACTGGTGCCGATCGCTTCCTCGGCCGTATAGCCAAAAATCTCCTCAGCCGCTTGGTTATACGATTCCACCATCCCCAGCCCGTTACAGATGATGATGCCTTCGGCAGCTGTGCTGACAATGGCGCTCATGCGTGCTTCCCGGTCAGCCAGATCAGCGCTTCGCTCTTGTAACTGCTTGACCATTTCGGAGAACGACCGGGCGAGCACACCGATTTCGCTCTTGTCTTTGACCGGTAGCGAGACGTCGAAGTTGCCGTCGGCCAATTGCGTCGTCGCTGCGTTGATGCGTTGTAAAGGACGCGTCATCACTCCCGAGACGAGAAAGGCCAACAAGGCCCCGATCAGGATCAACATCCCAACGACCAACAGCGCATAATTCCGGACCGCAGCTCCTTCGGCGAGAAACTCCTCATAGGAGGCAGCAATCACCATGCCCAGGTACCGATCGGAATTGCCGGGATCGAAATACAAGCGGCGAAAGTGCAGTGCAAACGTATCCATGCGGACGTTTGTATCGCGTGTGAGTTTTCCGGGAAAGCGTCTTTCCAAATCGCGAGCAACCCGTTCGAGCACCTCAGGGTCGTTCCCACGCACACGAATGATGCTCACATCGGGAAACACATCGCGAAAGAACGGCACCGAGGATTCTTCGTCTTGAATTTCCCGCAATCGTTGGTTGAGCTCGTCGACACCTTCAGGCGCTGCCGCGCTATCGACGTGCATCGTTAACATATACAACGGACGTTTTTCGATTTTCGACTCGTCCCGCAGATCGAGTCGCTCTTTATCGACCGAGATACCGCGGCGCTGAAGATCTTCAGAATTGGGAAGGTCGTAGACGTGTTTGAGTTCGGCAAACCCCTCCTGGTTCTGCAGACGATAGTGCTTCCCGAATTCCTTGTGGTCAGCGGCCCACTTTTCGACATCAACCGCGTCAAAGACGAACTGTTTGTCTTTATCGGGATGGATCAAAAAGTCGCCGCGATCGTTCGTCAGATAGACAAACAGCCGTGATGAATGAATGGTGCGCGCGAGTTTTTGAAAATCGAGATTGATCACGGCGATCCCGATGAAATCCCCCTCGTCGTTCAATACTTGCACGGCGGCGCGCAGCACCGGCAAAAACGGCTGTTCAACGACCCCCTCTTCATCGCGATTTAAGTTGATTTCTGACAAGTAGACCTGTTGCGGCAACAGTTTTTCAGTTTCGGTGAAATACAATTCTTCACCGTTGCGGGCCTCGGGATATAAGTGCTCGTGCACCTCCCCGTCTTTCACGTCAATCCGAATCAACTCACGGCCGCCGTCCGCTTCGCCAATCAGCCGCACTTGGTCGTACGGCTTATTTTTCATCGCTTTTTGAAACGCGATCGACAGGGCCTTGCGGAGCTCTTGTTCCGTTTGACCGCCAATCGGATCGATGCCATCGGGGGAGTTTTGCGCGCGAACAAGCTCTCTGACCTCCGGCAGTCCCGATAAGGCCAAGACATCTTCGCGAAGCGTCGCAATCGACGACAACATCTGCAGGCCGAGGCTGTACCCTTCGTCGCGAAAATCGGTCAGTTCATGCTCGGTGAGAATTCTCTCCGACTCATTGATCATCAACAGACCAATGGTCCCCGCAGTTAAAATGACCAACCCGGTGGCCAGCGCACCGATTTTGAAAGCAATCCCGAACTTCATAAATGCTGCCGGCTTTGAAAAATGGTAATTGATGAACAATCAACGGGATTGGGCGACTTTCTCGCTCATTTCACCAGCCTACTTACGAGGGTGCCCGAACGCAAGATGATATTAGGCTCGGGGCTTGAGGAGATCGGCTTGAAATAGAGACCGCCGCGCCTGTTCCGATTGCCCGGGTCTGAAGTGGGTGTTCGCCGTAAAGGCCGGTCGAAACCTTAAGATTAGATTAACAGGAACAATTGGCCGAGACCGGACTATTGTTGTGTTTTATTCCCCGCCTCGGTTACCATAGATCGTGTTGAATATAACGTGATATTTCGCGACAGTCGAAGTCTCGGCGACTGCCGCCACCGGAGACTCACAACAAATTTTAACGCTGAAACCGGGCACAAAACATGTCGGACCAACATGACATTGTCGAACTGATTTCGCTCAACCGGAAACTGTTAGCAGCCATCGACGGAAAGGACTGGGGCACGTACATCGATCTGTGCGACGCGGATCTCACCGCCTTCGAACCGGAAGCTGTTGGCCATTTGGTCAAAGGTTTGGAGTTTCATCGCTTTTATTTCGATTTGGAAAAAGAAGGGCCGCGACAAAGCACGATCAGCTCTCCTCATGTCAGGTTGGTCGGGGATGTTGCCGTAGTGACTTATACACGATTGACGCAGTTTATCGGCATCGAGGGGGAGCCAGAAACAGCGACCGCTGAAGAAACCAGAATCTGGCATCACATCGATGGCAGTTGGCGACACATTCACTTTCACCGGTCGGCTAATTGAAAACACTACCAATTCTACACCTCTTGACTCGAAACTATGACGATGAATCATCCCAACCTCGCCACGAACTTTGCCGATCAATGTTCCCCATACAATCGCCGACAGTTTCTCAAGACGGCCGCAGCGGCCGGGTTATCGATCACAGCTGTGACCAGCGGACTGCAGGCGGCAGCTCCCCAAGAGCTGCCCCCCACGCGGACAATCACGCGCGGGCCAAAATATCATTGGTTTGGCTACTATGACAAATTGGAATTCGACCCCAGCGGGCGGTATGTCTTGGGGATGGAGGTCGACTTCGAACACCGCTCGCCGCGGGCGGATGACGAAATCAAAATCGGCATGGTCGATCTGCAGGACAACGACCGTTGGATCGAATTGGGCAGCAGCACGGCGTGGGGTTGGCAGCAGGGATGCATGTTGCAATGGCGCCCCGGTTCGGACCGCGAGATCGTTTGGAATGATCGTGATGACGGCCGGTACGTTTGTCGCATTATGGATGTCTTCTCGCGCAAGCAGCGCACCATCGACCAAGCGATTTATGCGCTCAGCCCCGACGGACGGTCGGCGGTTGGCTTAGATTTTGCGCGTGTCAACGACGTACGTCCCGGTTACGGCTATGTGGGGATTCCTGACAGCAACGCGGATGAGTTGGCGCCGTCCGACTCGGGGATCTATCGCGTCGATCTAGAGACGGGAGAATCCCAGACCATTATCCCCATTGCCGAGGCGCTCAAAACCGTTGACAAAAAGGAATGGAATCCGGAGTGCAAACATTATTTTAACCACTTGCTCGTGAATCCTGACGGCACGCGGTTCATCATGTTGCATCGTTGGCAATATCCCGACGGTCACCGCCGCACGCGAATGTTAACGGCGAACACCGACGGCAAGGACTTGCGGATTGTCGACGACAACGGCTTGACCTCGCATTTTATCTGGCGTGACCCGAACACCATTCTGGCCTACTCCGAGCAACAGCCGCACGGTCGGGGATTCTTTTTGTTCCAGGACGAGACAGGCGGCGAAGCCGAGTTCATTGGAAAAGGGATCCTCAAACGCGACGGGCATTGCTCATATCTGCCGGGTGACGAGTGGATCCTCAACGACACCTATCCCGACTCGAACCGCAACCAAATGCCGCATTTGTTTCATATTGCAACTGGCAAAGTGGTGCCGCTGGGTTATTTTCGCTCCGCGCCGGAATATAAAGGCGAGTGGCGCTGCGACACGCATCCACGGTTTAGTCCCGACGGGACCAAAGTCGTGGTTGATACCCCGCATGGTGGACACGGTCGACAATTGCATCTCATCGACATCGGTGGCATTGTGAGTTAATTGGCGTCTTACGCTGTGGGTGCAATGGCCACTCCGCGGCAGCCTCTCCTGGTTTCGGATCAATGACAAACGTGGGATAGCGGTGCAGGTAATCGCGACGATCGACTGGTGGACCATCGGGGGATACGGCTTGGCGGTCGTATTGTGCGCAGTCGTCGCCGTGCCGATTTTGCTTGGGATTTTTTATACCAAAGAATTCCAACGTCTGTTTGAAAGCGCGCCGCCGTTGCAGGCACAACTCGTCGACCCCGCTCCAGACGACGATCCCGTCGAGTTGACCACCTCAACTGGCCGCCGACTTGTGGGAAGTCTGTTTCGGCATCGCGGCGGTGAGCGCCGCGGGCTGATCATCTTTTGCCACGAATTCACCGGCAATCGCTGGCTATTTCAACCTTACGTGGACTTCATTCGCGATGACGGCTTCGACGTCTTTACGTTTGACTTCTCGAACCACGGACAAAGCGACGCGATCGATGGCTACCAGCCGTTGCAATGGGTCACCGAGCACGAAGTGGCCGATGTCGATTCCGCGATCGAATATGTGACGTCGCAGCAAATTGCTTCGTTCGAAGAAATTGGATTATTTGGAGTCTCCAAGGGTGGTGGGGCGGCAATTGTCGCAGCCGCGCGCAATCCACGAATTCAGGCAGTGATTACAGATGGCGCCTTTCCCACACATTCCATCGTCACCATTTATGTAGAGCGGTGGGTGCACTTGGTCGTCGCCTTTGGCGGATTGCTACGGATGCTCCCCCCATGGGTGCATGCGGGTATTACTCGCATGGAGTTGGCGCGCATCCAACGTCGCCGACATTGTCGCTATCCCCATATGGAGAAATCGTTTAGGTCGCTTACCCGGCGGCCGTGGTTCCTGATTCACGGTAATCGGGACAATTACGTTCGCACGGAGGTGATCGAGGCGATTTTCAATGGAAACGGCCAACCGGAGCAATTTTGGAAGGTCAATGGGGCAAAGCACAACCAGAGCATTCAAGTGGCACAGCATGAATACCACGACAAGGTTCGCTCATTTTTCCTAACGCACTTAAATCCTAGCAATATGTGAACCCATAAGTTTTACGTTATGCGAACATTCTGCATTGGGACAGCACTGTTCTCCCTTATTCGTTTGCGATTTTCCCGGTAGAACCTTACCATGAGCTGTAAAGAGTCTGTGTAAACTGCACAGAGTTGTGCGTTTCGGTCGGTATGGTGAATTGGGACTTCATCATTTTTGCGACCGTTTCAATTCTGCAGTTACACACTAATGGAAACTATCGTTGGGTCCTCCCGCGATCGCATCTCCCAGGGCTGGAAACAATCGGTCATAGGCAGTTAGTTGATAGTTTTCCCTGAAGAAGCACGAATCGGGTGTTTCTGGCCCGGTCTGGTCGTAAGATCAATCGTGGTAACTCGGATAACCAATTCGCTAAATCCCCAGTGAGGGTTCGCATCGTGTAAGCGATGCCAAATTGTGTCGTATGCACAGGTCGGCAGTCGATGAGGAATTAAGTTCGGTAGGGTAATCCTCAAGTTGCGCCGTCTGAATTAAACCGCACTGTATCGATTGGCAACCAAGGAAATTGATGTCGGTAGGCGTACGCAAAACAATTGACGAAACAGCTGAAACGGTCAAAGCCCATTCCACGGCCGACCCGGTCGCTTGGCTTTTCCCCGGACTGGGCTCGCGGTTCGTTGGCATGGGAGCCGATATCATCGGCAAATCCCCCGCAGCCGATAAGTTGATTACGCTCGCTGCTCAGAAACTAGGTTATGACATTCATGAGGTGTGCTTTTCCGGTAGTGGCCGAAAATTTGTCCCGCCACGAATCGAAGCACAGGTCATTTATGTCATCAATTGTGCCTATGTTGATGTCTTGCGCAGCTTAGGCCGACAGCCGCAGTTCGTCTGCGGGCACAGCCTGGGAAGCTGGGCCGCTGCTTACGCCGCCGGAGCGATCGATTTCGAATCCGGTTTAGAAATGGTCACAGCCGTCGAAGATCTGTTGGAACAACGTATTCCCGACGGTGAACAAGCGATGGGTGTGATCATCGGGCTGGACGAGGAAACTGTGACGCGGATCTGCGCCGACGAACAATATGTTTACCTTGCCAACAGCAACTCTCCGAAGCAATTTGTGATTGCCGGCCGCGCCGTCGGCGTCGATGCTGCCTTGGAAAAAGCTGGAGAGCAGGCAGCAAAGAAAACCCAACGCATCGCCGGTTCGCGGGCCATGCACACACCGTTGCTGGCCGATGTGAACCGCGAACTCCAAACAGCGCTGGCGAGGATTACGATCGACGATCCGACTATTCCTCAAATGAACTGCGACACAGCGAGTCCCATGCACACCGCTGTGGATGTTCGCCGATATTTAGGCCAATTCCTCCAACGACCCGTGCGTTGGGAAGCAACCATGCATGCGTTGGGGGATTTGAGCATTACGCAGTTTGTGGAAGTCGGCGCTGCAGCCGTTCTGACCGGGATGATGCCGTTCATTGATCCCTCCGCGAAAATTGAAACGGTCTCCGATTTGCTCGCACGAGATGAAACGGCCAATGCCATTGACCCGACAACTCCTGTTTTGACGGACCGGTAGTTCATGACGAACCCTTTGGAACCACTATTACTTTCCGGCAACCAAGCAGTTGCGCGCGGCGCCTATGAAAGTGGCGTTCGTGTCGCCACCGGGTATCCCGGAACCCCCGCTACAGAAATCGTGGAGAGCGCCTCGACCTATGGCTCACTGGAAGCCATGTGGTCGGTGAACGAAAAGGTCGCGCTGGAGACCGCGCTGGGAGCCGCATTTGCCGGCGTCCGCTCAATGGTCTCCATGAAACACGTTGGGTTGAACGTGGCCGCCGATCCGCTGTTCTCCGCTTCGTACACAGGCATCAACGGCGGCATGCTGGTCATCGTTGGGGATGACCCTTCGGCGCACAGTTCGCAAAACGAACAAGACAGTCGGCATTACGCCCGCGCCGCCAAACTGCCCATGCTCGAACCCTCCAACAGCCAGGAGGCGAAGGACTTTGTCGGGATCGCTTTGCACCTGAGCGAAAAATACGACACACCGGTCATGATGCGGCTCACCACGCGGGTTTGCCATACGCAAAGTCGCGTCACGCTGGGGTCCCCCGATCCATCGCGCAACGGAGCCACCGGGTTTCAACCCGATTTTGATAAATACGTCCTGCTGCCTCGGCAAGCGATTAGCCGGCACATGGTGATCGAAGATCGCATGCTGCATATGGCCGACTTGGCTGAGCGACTCGATATCAACCAGACGGAAATCCGCGACACCAAATTGGGCATCGTCACGTCCGGGATGTGTTATGCCTATGTCCGCGAAGCGTTTCCGGAAGCGTCGGTCTTGAAATTGGGCATGACCTACCCGCTGCCGGCCGAATCGATTCGCGATTTCGCGTCGAAGGTCGACCGGTTGTTGGTCATCGAAGAACTCGACCCGTTTCTCGAAGAGCATATTCGCGCACTGGGAATCGAAGTCGAAGGCAAGAGTTGGATCCCCCGCGTCGGCGAGTTGACTCCGCAGCGGATTTTGGCAAGTTTCGCCGCTGGTGTTCCGCAACCGATCGAAAATGGCGACCCCGAGGTCCCCGGCCGCGCCCCACGCATCTGCCCTGGCTGCCAATACTTGGGCATCTTTTCAGTGGTTTCCAAATTGGGTGTGACAGTCGCCGGTGACATCGGCTGCTACACGCTCGGATCGTTCGCCCCCTGGAATGGCATCGATACGGTTGTCTGCATGGGGGCCAGCATCGGCACTGCCTTGGGCATGGAAAAGGCGCTCAAGAACAAAGGCCAAGGTCGGATTTTAGCGGTCATTGGTGACGGCACGTTATTGCACTCCGGCATTCCCGCGTTGATGGATGTGGTCTACAATAAGGGGCAGATCACGATTCTCATTCTGGACAACTCCACGACCGCCATGACCGGCCTGCAAGGGCATCCTGGCAACGGCCAAGGCCTACAAGGCCGCGAGTCGCAGGGCATCGACATCGAAAAGCTGTGCGAAGCGATCGGCATCGAGTGGATCCGCGTCGCCAATCCGTACGACATGGATGAGACCGAGGATATTCTCCGCGACGCACTGGAGCATCCCGGACCAAGCGTCGTCATCAGCCGCGCCCCCTGTCTGCTCATCGAACGCAAAGCCCCCGTGCAACAAGCCTTCGTCACCGCCGAAGCCTGTACGGGATGCGGCGAATGCATGAAAGTTGGTTGCCTGGCCGTCGAAAAGCAGGTGCTGGATGACAATTGGGTGGCGCGGATCAACGAGGATCTGTGCATCGGTTGCACGTTGTGTGTTCAAGCCTGTCCCGAAGATGCGATCGCGCCGCGCTCATTGACGGCCACTCCCAACTTGATTGAGTTGCAACCCTCATGAGATCAGCAACGCTAACGACCGAGTCGTCCGTAATGTTCACCGGCGTCGGCGGGCAGGGAATCCTGCTGGCGGGCGATGTGTTGGCGGCTGTCGCCCTGCAAGCGGGGCTGGACGTCAAGAAAAGTGAAATCCGCGGATTGAGCCGCCGCTTCGGCAGCGTCTGGTGCCAAGTCCGTATCGCCGAAGAAGTCCACTCGCCCGTCTGCGGCGAAGGGGCGATTGATTTCTTAGTTTCGCTGGAGATGCAAGAAGGCTTGCGACGCTTGCCGTATCTCAACAACAACGGCACCGCACTGATCAACCGTTTCTGGATTGATAGCAACGGCACCGCCCGCTCCGAACCGCCGCCGGAGTTTGACGAACTGAAATATCCCAACTGCCTGTGGCTGGACGGTACCGAAACGACCCACGACGCCGAGCAAACGCGGAGCCTGAATTTTTATATGCTCGGCGCGCTGTCCGGCATCTTGCCCTTCGACGAGTCGACCTGGAAGGCCGCTATCGAATTGGTCGTACAACCACGGTTCCTCCCCGCCAACCTCGATATGTTCGCCGCTGGCAGCGACGCCGTTCTCGTGCACCCCGCCGCCCCGCGCAAACCCAAATAGCGCACAGCGTAGGGTGCGTCGCGACGCACCTCTCTCGCGTAGGACGAAGGATCCCCCTCAACTCAATCAGCGCCACCAATGCGTCCCAGCGCTGATCCGATCCAGCAATTTGACAGCCTCCCGCGCGCACGAATCACTGGGAAAACCTTGCTGTCGGCTGACAAAACGCGTATGACAAAGGATCAGTGCGAACACATTGTCATCCCACCGAGGTACAAACCTATGCCCGGAATTATCTATGGCGGCGCGGGGAGATATGCGGAAAGCTTGCAAACCGAGTTTGACGAAAAGATGCAGCAAATCGAGCAGCAATTCCAGTCGGCAGCCAGCCTACCAGCCCAAGAAGACTTGAAGCGTCAAATCGCCGAGACCGAAGCTCGCCACCGGGAAACGCTGAAGTCGCTTTGTTACAATCTATACTAAGCCTCGCCGCTCGAATTGTTCTACTACGCCTTGGCCGGTCACACCCATGCCACATCAACAAACCATTGATACGATCGTCCGCATACTTCGCAAAAGCCGGAGCATCCTGTTCGTGACTGGAGCGGGAATGTCAGCGGACTCTGGGGTACCGACGTATCGCGGGATTGGGGGGCTCTATGAGGTTGAATCCACGGAAGACGGGTTGCCGATTGAAGCCATCCTTTCCGGAACGATGATTCGCACCAATCCGCTACTGACTTGGAAGTACCTCGCTGCCATTGCCTCAGCAGCGCAGGGGGCCACTATCAACCGGGGTCATGCTGTTATCGCGGAAATGGAACGCCATTTCTCCCGTGTCTGGACTTTGCCTCAAAATGTCGATGGTTTTCATCGTGCGGCGGGTTCACGCAACGTGATCGAAATACACGGCAATATGCGGTCACTCTCCTGTATGGGCTGCACTTTTCGCCGGAACCTAGATGAGACGGCTGGTTTACAAATCCCGCCTCGGTGTCCTGCTTGCGACGACATCCTCCGTCCAGACGTCGTACTTTTCGAAGAGGCCTTGCCCGAAGAGTCGTTGCGGAGGCTTCAACGTCAATTGGAAACCGGCTTCAGTGTCGTCTTCAGCATCGGTACCAGCGGTCTGTTTCCTTACATCCAAGAACCCATAGTGGCCGCCCGTCGACGAGGTGTGCCGACAATTGAAATCAATCCTGATGAAACCATCATTTCGTCCATGGTTGATTATCAGCTACAGTTGGGTGCCGCTGACGCGCTGCAGCAGATATGGCAGCGGTATACTTTGGCGAGCTGATGTCGGTCAATGACTGATGAAATTGAATAGCTGTGTCATGAACAACCGTGGGATGACTCCAGGATACATATTGCCGTAGGGCAGGCTCTTTAGCGTTCGGTAACCAACATGAACGAACCGCATTTGTCGCAACATCGCGAGACGACTGCCGTACTTCGTAACGCGCTGGCGGCGGCGGTGGAGCAGGGGGCTTCCGACTTACATGTGGTCGTCGGGCATCCGCTGACGTTGCGGTTGAACGGCCGGTTGCAGGAATTGCCTGGGCCGGTTTTGACCGATGAGATTGTCGCCCCGGCATTGCGCGACTTGTGCCCGCCGGAACGTTGGCAGTTGTTTGAGGCAGAGCACAATGTCGATTTCGCGTTGGAGTTGAATATCGCCGGGCAACGGGGCCGATTTCGCGTGAATTACTTCGTGAATGGCGAGCACTGCGGCGGCTGTTTTCGCGTGATCCCCACTGCCATTCCCAGTTTTCAATGGGCGGGTTTTCCGGTCGAAGTTGCAGACCGATTGACGCAGATCCGTAACGGATTAGTGCTCTTTTCCGGCGTGACCGGAGCGGGCAAGACGACCTCGTTGGCGATGATCATCAATCTCTTGATGCAAGGCAGCGGGCTGCGGATCATCACCGTGGAAGAGCCGATCGAATATGTCTTCCCCACGCGGAGCGGTTCGTTGATCACGCAGCGCGAAGTCGGTCGTGATGTGCGGTCCTTTGCCGATGGTTTGAAGTACGGTTTGCGGCAGGATCCCGATGTGATTTTGGTTGGCGAAATCCGCGATAAACAGACCGCTCAAATGGCACTCAGCGCCGCCGAGACGGGGCACTTGGTGTTATCCACACTGCACACCCGCGATGCCAAGGGGGCGATTTCACGGTACACCGATTTCTTTCCGCAAAACGTGCAAAACGAAATCCGCGGGCAACTCTCGCAAAGTCTGCAAGCCGTGATCTGCCAGCACCTACTCCCCAGCTCCGGCGGGGAAAAACGCGAGTTGGCCCTAGAGATCCTCTACCGCAACTCCCCCATCGCCAGCGCCATCCGCTCCGGCAAAACCGACAGCATCGACCGCAATATCCTCACCGGCCGCGCCGACGGGATGATCACCTTTGACGAATCGATCAAACGTTTGCTGCATGCTGGAAAGATCGAACGCGATACAGCGGAGCGGTTTGTGACGGACACGGGGATGTTGGCACGGTGAAGCCCCAAACATCTTGTAGAAACCGAAGGAACTGATGATGCCGTACGTAAACATTCAAATTACCCGCGGCGCCACCCGCGAGCAAAAAGCAGAGCTGGTCAAAGACACGACCGATTCGCTCGTCCGCGTGCTGGGAAAGCAACCGGAACATATCCATGTCGTGATTCAGGAAATCGCCGAAGAAGACTGGGGCTATGCGGGCCTGTTGACGGATGAGTGGAAGCGGCAGCAATCGGAATAGGAACATGGCCCGCATTCTTTTTTCGTGAATTTCCTCCGTTGAAAATAACCCTACTTAACCACGGTGCAAACATGAGATGGTTTTATGCCGTTTTGATGACGGCCATGATATTCATCACAGGATGCGGAGGATCTGCCGGAGGCGTTAATGTTTGGGACGCTGTTGAACAAAACGATGCGGCGGCCATCAGAACCTATTCCAATGCGGGTGGTGACCTTGACATCCGTAGCTTCGGTGGAGAGACACCATTGTTTCTCGCACTCTCCCTGAAACATTTCGAGAGCTACAAAGCGCTTTTGGAGTGCGGTGCGGGTCCCAATGTCATTATGAGCAAGCAGCGCGTTGTCACACATTGGGCAGCCATAGAAGAGGATCCGAAATGGCTCAAGTTAGCCTTGGAGCATGGAGCCAATCCAGATCTAGTCAATATTGGTTCTGGGCCTCCCAATAAAGGGACTCCATTTCATTTCGCCATTTCCAGCAGCCACATCGACAATATCAAGCTCCTGATTGAATACGGTGCTGATATCAATAAACCGGACCGCTTGGACTGTCCTCCGGTAACGGTAGCCACGTTACAAAACGATTTTGAAGTCGTTTTACTCCTCCTCGAAAGTGGCGCAGATTACAAAAGCGCGCGTTGTGGAGGAAGGACATTTCAGGAGATCATGGATGAAAGAAAACTGATCAAGGGCAAGTATTTTGATCGGCCTGAAGTTCAAGACCAATTGCGCGCTATTGAAACCTGGCTAGAAGAGCACAAATAACTGCCCCGGGGTGGCTCACAAAGATTCTTTGTGGGCCGACGAAGTCGGCAGGCGTTGCTTCAACTTTCACGGCGCTGCGGCGCAGAAAACTCCTGCGGCTGCGCCGCCCCGAAAGAGAATCTTTCGGGGCCACCCGGCGTTGCTTGCCATTTCAATTTTTTCGTGCCTTTCGTGGTTGTAATCAATGAACCACGAAATTTACGAAAGACACGAAAACACGGCCGGTACATCCGCCCCCACGTCCTCACCCCAGCAACCCATTGTGCCGCAACAGCGCTTCAGTACTCGGTTGGCGGCCGCGGAAGTCTTCGAAGACTTCCATGGGGTGACGGCTGCCGCCTTGGGAGAGGATGGTGTTGCGGAAGCGGCGGCCGGTGTCGGCGACGGCGGCTTCGTCCTCCAAGCCGGCATCCTCGAAGGCGGAGAAAGCGTCGGCGCTGAGGACTTCGGCCCATTTGTAGCTGTAATACCCCGCCGCATACCCACCGGCGAAGATGTGGCTGAAGGCGCACAGGAAACGGTCTTCGGGCAGCAGCGGCAAGACGGAGGTGGTTTCCGCCACGCGGCGCTGCACGTCGAAAATGGTTTCCGTTCCGTCGGGATCGAAGTTGCTGTGCAGTTCCAGATCGGTGATGCCGAACGACAATTGCCGCAGCATCATCGAACCGGCGCGGAAGTTGCGCGCTGCACAGATTTTCTCGAACAGTTCATCCGGCAGCGGTTCTCCCGTTTCGACATGCGACGTCATGCCGATCAACGTCGGTTTGTGGTAGCACCAATTTTCCATGAACTGGCTGGGCAATTCGACCGCATCCCATTCGACACCGTTGATCCCCGACGCGTCCGCTTCGTTGACTGTGGTCAGCATATGTTGCAAACCGTGGCCAAATTCGTGGAACAAGGTTTCGACTTCGCGGAAGGTCATCAGCGATGGTTTGTCGCCCACCGGCGGCGTGCTGTTGCAGACCAGATGCGCGACCGGCAATTGCACCTCGCCATCCAACATCCGCCGGCTGAGGCAATCGTCCATCCACGCGCCGCCCCGTTTGTTTTCCGGACGGGAAAAGGGATCAAGATAAAACGCCGCCAACGGTGTGCCATCTTCATCCGCGATCTTGAAGTAACGCACGTCCTTCTGCCAAACCGGCGCTTCGCCATCCGCCGCCGTCACCACGATGCCAAACAACCGCCGCACCAAACCGAACATCCCTTCCAGCACGTTAGGCAAAGCAAAGTACGGACGCAGTTCTTCGTCAGTGTAATCAAACTTCTGTTCGCGAAGTCGTTCCGCCCAGAAGGCGACATCCCAATGCAACACGTCGCCGGTTTGCCCCGAGGCGGCGGCGAGTTGTTTGAGGTCTTCTAAGTCTTGCTGCGCATTGTCGTAGGATGCGGCCCGCAGTTCTTCCGAGAGTGTGAGCACCGCTTCGACGCTCGGCGCCATTTTCTTGGCCAGACTCAGTTGCGCGAAATTTTGATAGCCCAACAGCGCCGCTTTTTGTTGGCGGAGTTGCAGCGTGCGCGTGATGATGTCGGTGTTGTCCCATTCCCCAGACGAAGCACGCGTGAGATAAGCCCGATACACCTGTTCGCGTTGCTCGCGATTGCGGCTGTGCTGCAAAAATGGCTGCACAACTGGGCCGTCCAACGTGACCCGCCAGGGGCCGGCCTCGGGTGTGGATGCGGGTTCGTCTTCGTCTTTGGCCTGATTGTGAGACTGCGCGGTGAGTTGCTTGAGGCTTTCCGGCCAGCCTTCGACATCGTCCGCAGCGGTGACGGTCAGCGACCAAGCTTTGGTGGCATCGAGCACGTGATTGGAAAAATCGGTGCTCAGTTTCGAGAGATCGCGGGCGATTTGATTGAACCGTTCGAGCGCCTCTCCTTCCAATCCAACACCAGCCAATTCGGCGTTGAGCAATTTATCGTCAACGATGCGCTGCTGCGTTTCGGATAACGTTGCCCAGACATCCCCGTCTTTGATGGCTTTGAGTGCTTTGTAGATCGGTTGGCTTTGCCCAACGCGGAGTCCGAAATTCACGACATCCTGGAGCACCGTTTCATGCGCTTCACGGATTTCCGGCGAGTTTTGCACGCTCAACAAATGCCCCACCGGCCCCCAGGCCTGTTCGAAGGGTTGATCCAACTCCTCGAGCGGCTGCATAATGCCGTCCCAGGTGGGAGTGGCGTTTTGTTCAATGTCGGCCAACTGTTTTTCGGCTTCGGCAATGCAATGTTTGACCGCCGGCACCACGTGCTCAGGTTGGATCGCGTTAAACAGCGGCAGGCCCGCATGTTGCAAGAGCGGATTGTTTTCCAAGGTGTCCGTGTTGGATGTCATAGGTTGAGTCCCTTCGGTGTGAATGTTTTCGTAGTGCTCACCCTGGCGTTTCCAAACAGAGTTTGGGAACGAGTTGTCGGGTGAATGTGCCTTCTCGGTCTTTGCGAACTTGGCAGCTTTGCGTGAGGTTTTTTTAGTAGGAGAATCGGTCGTCCTACGCGAGAAAGGTACGTCGCGACGCACCCTACGTTGTTTTATTTATTCTTCTCAATATGGTTGCGGATGAATTGTTTGAATTCGTCTTTGATGTCTTGCGGGGCGGCGTGGCCCATGGCGGGGCGCTCGACGGTTTGTTTTTCGCCGCGGAGTTGATTGTAGGCGGCGAAGTTTGTCGTAGGCGGGCAGACGGCATCGATGAAGCCGATGCTCAGAATCGCGTCCGCGTCGGTCTGAGCAGCGAAGTTCACTGCATCGAAATACCGCGATGCCTCTAAAGCCGCTGGTGCGGGTTGGCCGGTATCGTCGGTCGGTACCAACTTGGGCCAACCGTTGATGCGATTGATCACGCGTCCGGAATGATCACACATCGCAGGCACGCCCACGGCAATGGCGGTCACGCGTGGTTCCAATCCTGCCGCCACCAGGGATTGTCCGCCCCCTTGGCTGTGGCCGCTGACGATCAAAATCTTGCCATCCCATTCCGGCTGTGCGGTCAAGAAGTCCATTGCCCGCATCAGTCGCAGATACATGCCAAGAAAGTAACTCGTATCGCGCGAGTCGCGACCATCGTGGCGGTAGTTTTTCAACTTTCCGCTCGCCAAGTCGCGATAGAATTTTGCCGGACGGCCGTTGGCGATGCCATGGGCGTTGATGTCCAAAGCCAATAAACCCATCCGCGCCCCTTCGACGGCATTGCCCAACGAAGAACTTCGCACGCCGGCGCCATGCACATAGAGCAACGCGGGCAAACTATTGGGCGCTGCGTTTTTGGGCCGCGCCAAATACCCCGACACTGGTGTGGGTCCGAGACAATTGACCTGCACGTCAAATGCCTCAATCTTCTCATCCGGTGACTTGACCGGCGTGACTTCAGCCGTCGCAGGCACTGTGGCGAGACGCTCCTTTTGCATCGTCCAGAACTCGTCGAAATCTTCCGGAGTTGGCAGGCTGGGTTGGATCATTTCGGGACTGACCGCCGCCGCGGCGATGGCCGTTAAGGAGCGACCGGCGTCGGGAGTGAACTTCACAACGCATCGCAAAAATCCCGGTTCGGGCATCACACCACGAACGTGGATTGGTTCCCCTTGTAGTTCCGCTCGCCCAACGGTCAATGCCGTCAGGCCATCCTTGGTCAATGTATAGTTCACCCGGCCCGACGTCGCTGGTTGGCCGTATTTAAGTACGTCGATTTGAAAATCAACCGCTTCCGACGTCTCATAGCGCGCGTTTTCGCGATCAGTCGAAACACTCACATCATAGGGCTGCACCTCTCGTACGCGATGACTGAGGGTATCGCCAATGAAGATTTCGTCGCTGGGACTCACGCAGATCCCGTGCGGACGCGCCAAGCCCGCTGTGAGTGCCGGGCGATTGTCGCCGTTATATTTTGCGACATCCGGTCCAGCTCCGGCCACGGTGGCAATCATGCCGGTCCGTGGATCGATTTTGCGAATGACTTGGTTCTCGGTGTCGCAGACGAATACGTCACCGTTGCTCCCCACAGCAATGCCCTTGGGACCGTTGAAGGTCGCTTCAAGTGCGGGTCCGTTGTCACCGGAATATCCTTTTTCACCCGTTCCGGCAATATGTTGAATTTTGCCGCTGGCCAGATCCAATTTCCAAATACTGTGTCCTTCGCGCAGTGCAATCCACATGGTTTGGCCGTCGATATACAAAGCGCGCGGCCCAAGAATGGGTTTGCCTTTTACCGCTGCACCGTCGGTTGGCAAGGTTTTTTCGCCGTTCCCAGCAATCGAGTCGACGATACCTGTCTTGAGATCGACGCGGCGGATGCGGTGATTGCCGATGTCGGCCACATACAAACCACCATTGTCATCCAAGGCAATACTGTGTGGTCTGGAAAACTGAGCTTCAATCGCCGGTCCGCCGTCGCCGGCATAACCTTGCTGGCCCGTTCCTGCCACGGTGGAAATGATTCCCGTTTTCGCATCGACGCGGCGGATGAGGTGATTTTGCATTTCGACGAAGAACATATTTCCGTCGGCATCAAAACGAACTTCGTACGGTTCGTTGAGCATGGCTTCGGTCGCCGGGCCGCCGTCGCCGGAATACCCTTTTTGGCCATTACCCGCAACAACGGTCAATTTTTTTGTTTTTCGATCCAGTCGCCATACGCGGTGGTTGAGCACTTCGGTGATATACAGTGCCCCATCGGGTCCAAGCTCTACGCCGAACGGCTGTCCGATATTCTGCCGAAGGCCCTTGCCGGCATCGGCGTTGTTGTCCGGTTTGCCGGTTCCCGCTACAGTCGATATCTTTCCGGCGAGGGCAAATTCCGTCACGCCTAAGGCGACAGCCAATACGGTGACGAAAGCGAGCAGATGACGTTGTCTCATTATGAACGGCCTTAGGTTGATGGCAGCAGTGATTGATCGTTGTGTGAGCGACTCGTAGTTTATCGCGGAACCGGTTGGAATTCCAAGGCGCGTGTCGTAATGCGCGTGGCCGCTGCAGTTACAAACCACTACCATAACAATGGCTATTTCGTCCTCCCAGCCTCCGGCTCCGCCGGGGGGTCTTGCACAGCAGTAGATCAAAATGACGACCACCCCCCCCGATCCCCGCTCCCTCACCCGCGAAGAAATCCGCAAAATCCAGTCCGAGAGGCTGGTTGAAATGTTAGCGGAGATCATTCCCCAAAACTCGTTTTGGACGACTCGTCTTAAAGAAGCGGGAATTGATCCGGCGACGATCAAGAGTGTCGAAGACCTGCCGCGATTACCAACGGTGACCAAAGCCGAAATTCTTGCCGACCAAGCGGCACATCCGCCGTACGGGTCGAATCTGACCTACGAATTTGATGCCTATAGCCGTTTGCACCAAACCTCGGGCACGACCGGATCGCCCATGCGTTGGATGGACACGCCAACCTGTTGGAACTGGCTGATGCGTTGCTGGTCCCAGATCTATCAAATCATTCGTCTCACACCGCAAGACCGGTTGGTGTTTCCGTTTTCCTTTGGACCGTTTCTGGGATTCTGGGCCGGGTTTGAAGGAGCGGTCCGGTTGGGAAACCTGTGCCTACCGGGTGGCGGAATGAGCAGCCAAGCCCGGCTGGAATTGATCGAACAACATGGCGCGACGTTTGTCTGTTGCACGCCGACCTACGCACTACGACTGGCCGAAATCGCGCGAGAACAGGGCATCGATCTGGCCGGCAACTCGGTCCGTATTATCTTGGTAGCCGGCGAACCGGGTGGAAATATCCCTGCCACTCGTCATGCCATCGAAACGGCTTGGGGCGCCCGGGTGATCGATCATTGGGGAATGACCGAGGTCGGCGCGCTAGCCGTGGAAAGTATCGACCGTCCCGGCAGCTTGTACATGCTGGAAACCGAGTGCATTGCTGAGATCATCGACCCCAAGACCGGACAACCTGTGGCCGTAGGCGAAGAAGGGGAATTGGTCATCACGAATCTCGGCCGTCTCGGTAGCCCGCTCATCCGTTACCGGACAGGGGATCGTGTCCGCGCCGAAATCCCGGCAGCCGACGACGACTTACAAATGCTTTGTTTGGACGGGGGAATCCTGGGCCGTACAGACGACATGATCACGATTCGCGGCAACAATGTCTATCCATCCAAGTTAGAAGGCATTTTGCGAGAATTCGATGACATCGTCGAGTACCGCATCGAAGTCAGCACTCGTAAATCGATGCATCACGTCAAAATCGAAATCGAGCCGCAACCGCACATTTCCGAATCGGAAGCCAAATTTCAGTTGGCGTCGCAATTGGCTGAGGCGATCAAGGACCGCCAAAATTTCCATGCGGAGATCAAAGTCGTCCCCAGCGGCAGCCTCCCCCGCTTTGAGTTAAAAGGCCGCCGTTTTTTCCGTGTGGATTAACGGTGGCAGTGCACACAGTCGCCAACCGTCATCCAATAACCATGGCAGCAGCTCCTCCATCGCCGCTGGTGTCACGCTGCGGGACTTGGGGTTGTCGTGTAAGCAAACAATGCTTCCCGGGCGAATGCGGTTGTGTGTCCATTGTGCGACTTGCGCTGCCGTCGCAGTCGGTGTGAAATCCCCCGGCAGGACGTCCCACATGACTAACTTCTGACCGGCGTGTTTGCACCAGGTCAGTGCGGCGGGCGTGATCCGTCCGAACGGGGGGCGCATCCAACGGATTGGCTCACCGGCCAATTGCTGCAGGATGACGGTCGCGCGTTCCAATTCCGCTTCGTATTCGTCGCTGGATACCTTCCAGGCGTTGGCGTGCGAATAGGTGTGGTTGCCGATCGCATGCCCTGCGGACAGCACATCCCGCACGAGTTGCGGCCGCTGCTTGGCGTGGTCGCCTCTTAGAAAAAATGTGGCGTTGGCCTGATGCCGGTCTAAAATCTCCAACAACTGCGGCGTGGCGACCTCATCCGGTCCGTCGTCGAACGTCAAATACAGATTTTTTCCCTGGGAGGGCATTTTCCAAAGCGGATCCCAGATGACATGGCGAAGCAAGCGCGGCAAATAGGTGCCGATGACGTGAACCATATACCATTCCTACAGGCAAGATCGTCGATGAGCCGAATTTGAGGCGGCGGAAGTTTAGCCAAATCCGGTGATCTTGTTGAGAGCGAATGCAGCGTGAAGGAATTCGATTGGAGGCCAACCGCCCACAACGCCGAAATTGACATATTGGTGGGGATTGACGCCCAAGCAGCGGTCTGCGACAAATAAAGTCCACGATTTTTTTATCCACAATTCCAGCCGTCGATTTCCAACGCACTCATTGTATTGGGAAATACGTTCACGGTTCTCTTTGCCGCGTTTGCGGCCAAAATTCAGGACGTTATGCAAACCACATTTGGCCGTTGCTACCAAGTCATCGATGATTCGGTCTCTGAAATGGATGCCGAGTTGACGGAACTCAGGCGATTTTTGCACGCCCATCCCGAACCAAGCGGCGAAGAGGTGCAGACCACGCGGCTGGTGCTGGGCCGCTTGGAGGAGGCGGGGCTGGAACCGCATATTTGTCACGGGGGGTTGGGGCTGATCGCTGACCTCGAACTGGGCCATCCCGCCGCCGATGCACCGCGCATCGCCGTGCGAGCCGATATGGACGCACTGCGATTGGTGGATGAAAAAGACGTCCCCTACGCTTCGCAAAACCATGGCGTCACACATGCCTGTGGCCACGATGCTCATACAACCATCACCTACGCCGCTGCCAAAACAGCGATACAACTTCGCGCAGCCATGGCTGAGTGCGAACCGGGGGTGGGGGTCAAGATGCGATTCATTTTTCAACCGGCAGAAGAAACCTGCGAAGGAGCGAAATCGCTGGTGGAGCAGGGGGTGCTCAAAGGTGTGGACGCCATCCTGGCTTTGCATCTCGATCCCGAACGGCCCGTTGGCGATGCCGGCGTACGCGACGGATTTTTGACGGCCAATTGCGATGAAATCGATTTTTTCGTTCAAGGCCGTGGAGGACATGCCGCCCGCCCGCATCATTCGATCGATCCCATCGCTGCCGCATCACAATTGGTCGGGGCGTTGTACCAGTATATCCCCCGGTCGGTTGATTCACGCGATCCGGCGGTCTTCACCGTCGGCAAAATCTTGGGGGGTTACGCCGCGAATGTCATTCCAGAAAGCGTTGAACTGCTCGGTACGCTCCGCACGATCGGCCGCGACACCCGCTCGCGAATCATTCAACGCATCCGCGAGATCACGCATGGCGTGAGTGAATCGAGCGGCGTAAAAATCACCGTCGAATTCCGCAACCCGCTCGCATCGGTCGACAATGATAAAAACATCAACCGTCTAGTCACGCAGGCCGCCCGTGACGTGCTGGGTGACTCGCATGTCAAACAAATCGATAAACCCAGCATGGGCTCAGAAGATTTCGGCGTCTATTTAGAACATGTGCCGGGCGCCATGTATCGGTTGGGCTGTGCTGCTCCCAATTGTCCGTCGCACTTTTTGCATTCGCCAAAATTCGATATCGACGAGCGCGTGCTCCAACTCGGGCCGCGTATTTTTTTACGGGCGGCGCTATTGATTTCTCAAGAACTGAAAGCCGATTCCGAGGGGTGAGTGACTGATGACGATGCAATCATTGGATTTTAAACGTAACGACTATCCCACGATCGGTGTGGAGATCGAATTACAACTCGTCGACGCCGAAACCATGGCCTTGTCGAATTCCATTTCCGATATCCTGGCCGGACTTCCTGCGGAAATTGAAGCGCGGGTCAAACCGGAACTGATGCAGTCGTATTTAGAAATCAATACCGGCATCTGCAATACCGTCAACGATGTCGAACTCGACCTCCGCTCGGTCCTGCAACAGGTCGAAGCCATTACCGACAACTTGGACTTGAAGCTGTTCTGGGGAGCGACGCATCCCTTTTCTTCCTGGCGGGATCAAAAAATCACCGTCAACGACCGCTATTATCGCCTCGTAGAATTGATGCAGGACGTCGCCCGGCGGCTGGTGACATTTGGGCTTCACGTGCATGTCGGCGTCGACACGGGCGACAAGGCGATCATGATTTGCGATCGCATGATGCGACATCTGCCGCTGTTTCTAGCCTTGTCGGTCAACTCCCCCTTTTGGGAAGGCCGCAATACGGGGCTGCACTCCAATCGTTCCAAAATCATGGAAGGCCTCCCAACGGCCGGACTCCCCAGTCAAATGCGCAACTACAGCGAATACGTTTGGCTGGTGCGTCACTTGGAAGAGACAGGGTTTATTAACTCCGTCCGCGAAATCTGGTGGGATGTGCGGCCGCACAACAATTTTGGCACGGTCGAGATCCGTATGTGCGACATGCCCGCTCGACTCGATCAGGTGCTCGCCTTGACCGCCTTAACCCAATGCTTGGTGGTGGCGCTCTCGCGCGAAATTGACAACGGCACCTATCAATCGGAATATCACCCCATGATGGTCGAGCAAAACAAATGGCGGGCGACCCGTTACGGTTCCGATGCCCGCTTGGTCAACAGCGACGACTATAAGACTTACTCGGTCCAAGAAACGACCGACAACTTGGTCGACTTGCTACTCCCCATCGCCAAGGACCTGGATTGCCTCGAACGACTCGAATCGGTCCGCGACCTCCCCAAGCAAACCGGCGCCGACCAACAACTAGAAATCTTCGCCGAAACCAACAGTCGCAAAGAAGTCGTCCAACAAATGCTAGCCGCCAATCACTGGGTGAAATAGGCGTGAGGCGTGAGGGAACAGGCGTGAGGCCCGGCCGATTCAGACCGAATCGCACTTGCCAAACTCGCCGACAATGTAAGGATTACAGCAGCCCCCCCCGCTTTATTTCTGGCCACTGGCCACTGCATCAGGCTGTAGACCGTAGGTATCGTTGGCCTGAGGCGACAGACGTGAGGGCCGGCCGATCCAAGCAGAAACGTACCTGCCGTACTAATTGACAACCTAAGGAACAAGCCACCCCCCCCTTTTTTCTGGCCACTGGCCACTAACCACCGGCCACTCCTTTCTGCCTACTGCCTACCAAACAAAAATGACCACCCCCACCAAACCAACACCCCCCGATCCGCGTGAAAAGGTTCGTACCTTTCCCTCAACGCCGGGGGTCTATCTGATGAAGGATGGGCAGGGGCGGGTGATTTATGTTGGCAAGGCGGTCAACCTGCGGAGCCGCGCATCGAGTTATTTCACCGAGGCGGCTGCTATTGAGCGTCGCACGGCGGAATTGGTGACGCAGATCCGCGATATTGATTTTCTGGAGGCGGATAGCGAAGTCGATGCATTGTTGATGGAAGCGCGGTTGATTAAGGACATTCAGCCGACCTTCAACCAAGAACTGAAGGACGACAAAACGTTTCCGTATTTGGAAATTTTCATTCGCGAAGATTTCCCCCGCGTGGAATTCACCCGCACACCACAAAACCGCGGCACGAAGTTGTATGGACCGTTCACCAATGCCAAGAAATTGCGGGGCACGATTGCTGTCTTGCAGAAGATCTTTCGTTTTCGCACTTGTACCCTCGACATCGAAGATGGCGACGAGCGCTGGCGGTGGTTTCGGCCCTGTTTGCTCCACAGCATCAACCAATGCACGGCGCCCTGCAATTTACGGATCAGCAAGGAAGATTATCGCCGCGACATTGCCCGCTTGCGGATGTTTCTCGACGGCAAAAAGGCGCGGTTGCTCACCGACATGCGGAAGGAAATGGAACAGGCGTCCTCGTCACTGCAATTTGAAAAAGCAGCGCGGCTGCGCGATCAATTGCATTTGCTGGAGAGCATGAACCTCCGTGGCGATTTGGAGGAGCACGTGCAACCGGAAGTGTTTTATATCGATCCTAAAAAAGGGGTCGCCGGGCTGAAGCAGATTTTCAAGCTGGAGCACCCGCCCCGCCGCATCGAAGGGGTCGACATTGCTCACCTGGGCGGGGGCGAAACCGTGGCGAGTTTGGTGCAATTTATCGACGGAATGCCATTCAAAAGCGGCTACAAACGTTACAAGATTCGCACAGTTGCCGGCGTGGACGATTTTGCCGCCATTCACGAAGTCGTCGCCCGTCGATTGGACCGTCTGCGCAATGAAGGCGAGTCGTTTCCCGATATTCTGCTGATTGACGGCGGAAAGGGCCAACTCACTTCGGCAATGGCCGCCATGCGCGCCCTGGAGATCGACCCGCCGTTTACGATTTCTCTCGCCAAACGTGAGGAAGAGGTCTACGTCCCCGGCGAAGAGGAACCCCGCCGCCTGAGCCGACATTCCTACGGTCTGCGGTTGCTGCAATACGTCCGCGACGAAGCCCACCGTTTCGCGCAGCACTACCACCACATTCTGCGTAGCAAATCGACACTTGGTGACTAACCGAGTGCCCCGGCAGTGTTTTAGGCGGCTGGTGTGGCGACCTTGGCGTCGCTGAATTTTTCGTTCCCTTTGGCCATCTCTCGCAATTTGGCACAAGGGGTCATCCGCGCCATTTTCTCGGCGAACTTGTCGAGCGTTTCACAGACATGCTGGATGCCCACGGCGTCGGCATATTGCAACGGGCCACCGCGAAACGGCGCGAAGCCGGTTCCCAGGACCATCGCCAAGTCAATATCGTCCGGCTTCGAGGCGATGCCTTCTTCCAGGCAGCGGGCCGCTTCGTTGATCATGGGATAGATCAACCGCTGGATGATCACTTCACGCGATAACGTGGCACTGATTCCCGACGGACCACTCCGCCGCATTTGGTCAATGGCTTCTGTCACGTCCGGAGCGAGTTGTTTCTTTTTGCCGGTTCCTTGGATCAGGCGTTTGCCGCCGCCGGATTTGGCGCGCATCTCACCCAACTTGGTCCACAGCGTGGCCGATTTCATGCGGTCGCCATAAGCGGCGTGCATGTTGGCGGCGACGTGGGCGGCAATATCCAAACCAACCAGATCGGCCATTTTGATGGGCCCCATCACCATCCCAAACTCAGTTGCCGCACGGTCGATTTCCAACGGTTCGGCGACTTCCTCGAGCAGATAGCCGACTTCGTTCATATACGGCGCTAGTATGCGATTCACCAGAAAACCGGCGCAATCCCCGACAACGATCCCCGTCTTGCCGAGTTTTTGCACCGTGGCAAATGCGGTAGCGATCGCCGCATCGTTGGTGTAGGGCGTGCGAATGATCTCCACCAGTTTCATCTGTTGCGGAGGATTGAAAAAATGCAGGCCGACAATCCGCTGCGGACGGGACATGCCTTCGGCGATATCGGAAACAGTCAGCGAACTCGTATTGGTCGCCAAAACCGTATCCGGGCCGGTCGCTTCAGCCAGATCGCGAAAGACTTCCCGTTTGATCTCGAGGTTTTCGACGATCGCCTCAATGACAATATCCGTGCGCTTCAAGCCGCTGTAATCGGTGATCGGCCGCAAATGATCCAACGTACGCGTTCGCTCCAGCGGCGTAATCCGCTTCCGCGCGAGATCCTTTTTCAACAACCCGTTGATCGTTTGCAGACCAGCGGAAACCGCTTTGGAATTGATGTCCTTCAGCCGCGTCCAAACATTTTTGCGGGCCAGTAGCAGCGCGATTCCAGCTCCCATCGCTCCAGCGCCCAAAACAGCCGCATCGGTCACAGCGTTTGCGTCCGGTTTGACGGTCAAATCTTCAGGCGGCTTTTTGGCCGCTTCACTGAGAAAGAACAGCCGCATCAATTCTCGTGTAACCGGACTTTGTCCGAGCTGCGCAATCGCATTCGCCTCAACATCAAAGCCGCTATCCATTCCGGACGCGATTTGTTCACGGAGCGATTCAATCACTTTCAGCGGTGCGGGGTAATGTCCCCGCGTTTGGCGTTGGACCTGCTGTTCGGCTTTATTGAGGATATACTTTTTTATCGGACCGAAATTATTGGCAATGCGTTTCCACAGCGGAGGCTTGCGGGCGGACATTTTTGGCAAGCCCGATTTCAACACTTGGATGCCAGCGCGCTCTAACCCTTCGTTGGGAAGCACATCATGCACCAATCCCTTGGAGCGTGCCTGAAAGCCGTTGAGCATTTTTCCGGTGAGCATCATCGGCAGCGCATCGATCAGTCCAATCAGTTTTGGCAACCGGACCGTGCCCCCCCAACCGGGAATCAGCCCCAACATCACTTCCGGGAGTCCCAACTGCGTCTTGGGATTTTTGTCGGCGAGACGATATTTGCAGGCCATGGCGAATTCTAATCCGCCGCCCAAACAGGCGCCTGAGATCAGCGCTACGGTGGGAACCTTGAGAGCTGCCAACTGGTCAAACACCTTCTGACCGAATTGCGACATCTCGCGGGCCGCCGCTTCGCCATCCAGGTCTTTCATCTCGGTGACATCGGCACCCACGATAAAGTTGCCCGGCTGTCCGCTGCAAAAAGCGACGCCCTGAATCGAGTCCTCGTTGCGCACGTGAACCAACAGATCGCGCAGTTCCTCTAAGGTTGCCCGCGAAAACGAATTCACCGGCCGATCGGCGCGATCAATCCGCACATGCAACAAACCGTCCACCGGTTCGTCATAGTGCCACATAATGGCCATCCTGTTTCCTCCCTGTCCGTCGTACTGACGGTCAATTCCGTTCTGCTGTTTTTAATAACTTTTATCTGTGTTCAATCTGTGGCTCATTCAAATTTGAACATTTCGCAAAAACGCTCACGCAGCGATGCGTTCGACGATGACCGCTGCGCCTTGTCCGCCACCGACACATAATGTCGCCAATCCGATGCGCTGGTTGCGCCGTTCCAATTCTCGCAGCGCTGTTAAGACCAATCGCGCCCCGGTGGCCCCCACAGGATGTCCTAAGGCAATGGCGCCGCCATTGACGTTTAATTTCTCTTGATCCAGCGGCCCCAGCAGCGTGCGGTCCTCATAGGCGGCACAATCCTGGGGTGGATTTTCAAAACCTTTCAAGCACGCCAGCACCTGGGCGGCAAAGGCCTCGTTGATTTCGACCAATTCCATTTCGCTGAGTTTCATGCCACTGGCTTTTAACGCTTTGGCGCTGGCATAGACCGGTCCGAGTCCCATGCGTGCGGGATCACAACCGGCGTAGGCCGAACCGCGAATTCTCCCCAGCGGTTGCAGTCCGTGCATCTTGGCGGTCTCTTCTTCCATGATCAACAGGGCGACCCCGCCGTCGGTGACTTGGCAGGAATTGCCTACGGTAACGGTCCCCCAACGACGATCGAAATAAGGTTTCAATTTGCCAAGGGCCGTGAGGCTTTGGTTGTCGCGCGGTCCGATATCCTGTTCGATCGGAGTCGCCTTTTTGCCGGCATAGGCGGTCATGGTTTGATTGCTAAGCCGGTCCTCTTTCCAGGCTTCGACCGCGCGCTGGTGGCTGCGGAGCGCAAAGGCATCTTGTTCTTCACGGCTGATGTCATATTCACGGGCTAACTTTTCAGCCGTGTCTCCCATCATCAAACCGGAAACGGGATCTTTGAGGCCCATCTCGATGCCGATCTGCGGCTGAAAATCGGCTGGGCGAAACCGGGTGATGGCTCCCAATTTCTGTAGCGGACTGCGACCTTTGACGACGGAAAACAGCTTTTCGGCGAATCGTTTTTTCCAAAAGACGGGGATATTGCTCATGGAATCGACCCCCAAAGCAACGACGCAGCTTGCTTCGCCCGCTTCGATTTTGGCGACTGCTTCGGTCACGCTTTCCATGCCGCTGGCGCAATTGCGGTTGACGGTGTGCGCGATACTGGCCTGCGGCATGCCGCACCGCAGCGCGATCACACGTGCGACATTGGCCGAATCCGCGGGTGACGCCACATTGCCGGCGATCAATTCGTCGACGGCCGCGGGATCAAAGTTATTGCGGTCGAGCAATTCACGGACGACCATCCGCCCCAATTCGGGCGCGTCGACGTCGGTCAGCGGTCCTCCCGCTTTTACAAACGGCGTACGAATCCCATCAACAATGACGGCTGTGGCCATCGGTCCCTCCCTGCCATCATGGCTATCCTAAAGTGACCGGCGCACTGGTGCACCGGCATCCGTCGTTGTGACGCGTCGATTCAGAGCGAGCGGGCTCCGCGACGGTCTCAATCTTTCTGGAACCCATATTCTTCGTTTGAGCGATCAAAATCAAGGTCGCTCAGTGGAGTGCCCAGTACCAAGTCGCAATAACCATAATATTCGATCAACGTTTCGTCATCCATTTCCTCGCAGCCCCAATCCGCACCCCAGTCCGAATCGGGCCAGGTAAAGTTGGCGATTTGGACCGGAACGGAGAGCTCTTTATCGATAAACAAGTCGGATTTTCGATAGGTCGCAGAGACCTGCTGGCTCCCATATTCCAGGACAAATCGATAGCAGGGGCGTTCGTGGCAGACTTCATCGTCGAACAATTGGCACTTCAACTCGGTCTTCTTCTCTATGTCATTTCGACGATCGGTGATGAGGGTCTCTACCAAACGCAGCAAGCCCATTTGAGTCACCGGGTAACGTGACTGGCTCATAGCCAGCACGCAGTGCGGATCCAAGCTAATGACCGGGAGAAGTCGCGATTTCCAACCCACTTGCTTTAGCAAGAGATTTCCGTCATTGACGCCGTCGGCGTACAACATTTCCTGCCCGGCATCTGTTTCGACCCATTTCATATACACACTGAACGGCTCGTGACGGACCTTGATTTCCGTAACGTCCCCTTCGGTCAATTCATCGCCCACGCGTTCTTGTTTGATAAACGTCGCGGTGTAGTGATTGATACTTTTGAGCCGGTCGCGTCCGTTTTGCAGCAAGGTCAACGCAGTCTGTAGTGCATGTAGTTGCGGGTCTTGTTGCGCCTCAACAGCCACAGGCTGCGCGGTCGTGGACTGCAAAGTCTGTTCGGTCACCGAAACCTGGAGAATATCGCTATTTGAAGCCTTGGCGATGGGAGCAACCGCCGCCGCGCGACGACTGGCTTTACGGAAGTCGTGCGGATCGGCCACCGGGCGTTGACTGCCCCGATGCGTGTTGACGATCACGCCGAGGATACAAATAGTCGAAAGCAACATTAAGATACGAAGCCGGCGGGGTTTAGACCGCCCAATCGGCGAAGAATGCTGTAGAGTCATGATATCGCTCCAAGTAAAAACCGACGATTCGTCTCAGAGCTTCGCTCCTTCTTCGCTGAGATGGTCGTAGTGTCCGCAAACTCGATTTGTAGAGAATTAAGAATTAGGGGTAACTCTCGTCGACCGCCATCGCAGCTGCCTTCCGAGTCCGCTTGGGGGGGGGTAAAGTTGGTACACGAGCCGCCGGCACTTCGACCGTTGGCTGAGGGGGTTTGCTGTTCCAAGTAATCATGCTTGTCGTAACTCGCAGCCAGTTGCATAACCACCGAAAGAGTGAACGATGCATCGTTCCTCGTCCAAGCGGAATCAACTTAACCAGCCACGGAGTCAGGAGCTGTTCCTGATTCTTGCGAACAGAATTGATGATTTGGTTCGCCAGTTTTTTCGGTGTCAGCATCGGAGTAAACCGCGGCGTGCACACGCCGGCGAACATTCCCGTTCCGACATAACTGGGGCAGACGGCAGTGACGCCTACGTGTCCATGCCCGTTGAGCCGCAATTCCTCGCGCAACGACTCGGAAAAACCGAGCACGGCCCATTTGCTGGAAGCATAGGTTGCCGCATTGGGCAAGGCGATCATGGCTGCGGCGCTGGCGATGTTCACGCAGTGCCCTTCACTATTTTCCACAAGATCCGGCAAGAAGGCGTGTGTCACGATCGCCGGTCCCAGGGTATTGACGCGATAAGTCGCCATATGTTTTTCGATGGGGACATCCATGAATGCGCCGCCGAAGACGACGCCCGCATTATTGATGAGGATGTCGATACTCCCGACACTTTCCCGCACTTGATTGCGGACCGCTTTCACGGAGACCGGGTCCGAGACGTCCATACGATAACCGACTGCCGTATGGCCGGCGTTGGTCAAATACTCAACGGTTGACTCGACACGCACTAAATCCAGATCGGTGACGATGATCGTCGCCCCTTGCATGGCGAATTGCAGTGCTAGTTCACGACCTAGGCCGTGCCCGCCACCGGTGATCAACACTCGTTTTGCCGTCAGATCCCGCATGATCGATCCTCGTTTATAATGTGATTCATTTGTTGCGTTTCTGAAGCAAGTCCATCCGTGTCCATGATTCCTTTTATCAACATCACCGTTATTCTTTACGTCACATTCGTTATGTACGCAAATCTTTACGCAGCACCTTGCCTAAAAAATTGCGAGGCAAGTCTCCGTCGGCGATTTCGATCTTCCGTGGTTGCTTGTGTTTCGACAGGTGTATTTTGCATTGATTCAAGAACTCTTTGCGGTCAAACTGCACACCGCGCTCTAAGACCAATATGGCTTTGACGATTTCACCTCGGTCAGGATCGGAGACGCCGACCACCGCCGCGTCTTGAATACCTGAAAACTGTTTGATCACTCGTTCCACATCCGATGGATAAACATTAAATCCGGATGTAATGATTAAATCCTTTTTGCGGTCCACGATGCGAAAGAAGCCTTGGTCGTCGCAGACTGCCAAATCGCCCGTGTACAACCAGCCATCGCGAATCGCGCCGCTGGTTGCCTCGGGGTTGTTCCAATAGCCAACCATGACTTGCGGAGCGCGGACCGTGATCTCACCCACTTCGCCCGGCGCAACCGGTCGAAACCCTGTATCGGCGTCGACGATTCGTACTTCGGTGTCCGGCAACGGCATACCAATTGTTCCGGCCCGCGCAGACCCGTCCAACGGACCGGCATGCGTTACGGGACTGGCCTCTGACAGACCGTATCCTTCGACAACAATCGCACCGGTATGTTCGGTGAATTCTTCAGCCACGCTAGTTGGCAGCGGAGCCCCCCCCGACATGCAGTAGTTGATCGACGTATAATCTCCCTTGCCGTCGCGCATCAATTTGTTCAGCTGACACAACATGGCAGGCACGGCGTGGAAGACCGAAGGTCGTGCGGTTTCGATCGCCCGCAAGACCCGGCGGGGGACGAATCGGTGCTGTAACACCAATGTGGCCGCCATGGCTGTCCCCGTCATAGCGCAGGTGGTTAAGCCGTAACTATGGAAAAACGGTACGACCGCCAAGACAGTCTCTTCAGCCATCGTCGCACCGCCCCAATGGTGCAATTGCCAAGCATTGGCGACGAGATTGCGGTGGCTGAGCACGACCGCCTTCGGAGCGGCTGTGGTCCCCCCGGTGGGAAGAATAAATGCCGGATCATCGAGAGAATGGTTTTGGATCGGTTGGAATATCGGGTTGCCTTGAGCGAGTTCTTTCGCCAAATTCCGGCAACGGTTGTCCCACGCTTTGCTGCGGATTCCCAATCGTACGATACGAGCAGCCTTATATGCCAATTTTTGCAACAACGGCAATCGATCAGCGATTGTCGTCAGCAAGACGGATTCGGGTTGATACTCGCCGTCGAACAATAATGGCAACAACATGTCCAAACCGATAACGGTCTTGCACTGTGTCGTCTTCAGCAAAGCAGTGACTTCGCCCGCAACCATCAGGGGGCTAACGGCGACAACAACGCCGCCGGCCATCCAAATGCCGTTTAAGGCGACCAGCATCTCAGGAGTGTTGGGCAACAACACGCCCACGCGATCACCCGGCTTGATCCCCGATTTGACGAGCACATGAGCCATCTGTCGCGCGGCTGCAAAGAGCTCCGCGTAGGTCATGCGTTGGTTATAGTAGTGACAGGCGACGCGATCGCCGTAATCAGCAGCGGTCCGCTCCAGAAAGCCCCAGGCAGGGATTTGCGGATACTGCAGCGAGGCTGGAACGCCCTCGGGATAATGATCCAACCACGGAGCAGTCCGTGATCGTTGTTCGATTTTGGTGCGTTGGGAAGTTACGGCCATCGTGTTCCCTCCGATGCTTCAGCGGTCGCGCCACAATCCAGAACAGAACTGTGGCTTTGCTCCCCCCACTCTGTAAGATAGGGGCGGAACATTAACCGAAAGCAGGAATTAAGGCATCACCAATTTTCACAGGCGCAAAAAACAATCCTCCATGGCACGACAGGGTGCCATAGTCAACATACACAGACATTTGCGGACGTCGAACTGATTCCTTGTTCGACACGCCACAAGTTTACCCAGCCTGGGACGATTCGTCAGAAACAACGATTTGGAAATGATTTACAACATGTCACTTCAAACCCAAACGACTGAAGCCGTCTGCCCGAAGCATGTGAGACAGAGATGACTTCTCCATCACAAAAGATGTGGCAACGAACCGAATGCTGATATCATCCGATTACAAATTTTCAAAAAAAACTACGGCGGGCGGCTGCGTCCGCAGATGGACTGACATCAGTGCCGGAACAACAATAGCTTTCTGCCGTCTACCGTGAATGATCGCACTGACATCTCTAAAGTCAATCCTTCAGTCAACAAAAACGGCATTCGCCATTAAAAACGTACGTTACAAATTCCCGCACGTCAAATCGGCCCCGGCGACCGTCGGCCTTGTTGTGTTCACTGCGAAGTCGCAAAATGTCGAACCTGATTTGAATACCAACTCTTTCCACAACACTCCTACTCTATTCTCATGCAAAACTCTGAAATCGCGCGCGCGTTTGATGACCTGGCCGATCTTTTAGAAATCGACGGCGCCAATGCATTTCGCTTGCGGGCTTATCGCAATGCGTCGCGACTAATCACCGATCTCCCGGAGTCCATGACGGCGATTGTCGAGGACCCCGACCGCTCCCCCAGTGAGCTGCCCGGGATTGGCAAAGATCTCGCGGAAAAAATCGTGACGTTGGTCGAAACCGGCATCTTGCCTCAACTCGATGAGATGCGGGACAAGATCCCACCGGGAGTTGTGGAGATGCTGCGGTTGCCCGGCATGGGCCCCAAAAAGGCAGCCATCTTGTTTCATGAACTCTCCATCACAACGCTGGAGGATTTGAAGCAAGCCGCTGAGCAAGAACAAATCCGCGCGCTGAAAGGGTTCGGTAAGAAGACCGAAGAATCGATTTTGGAAGGATTGGCACACGCACAGCAATCCGCCGGACGTGTCTTTTTGGCCGATGCAAAAATCCAAGCCGACGCCATCCTCGAATCGCTATCGCAGCTACCCTCGGTTCAACAAATCGCTGCAGCGGGCAGCTTGCGGCGGCGGCGGGAAACCGTCGGTGATTTGGACGTGTTGATCACAGCCGACGACTCCACCGAACCGATGGACGCGCTGGCAGAGCACGAGTTGGTGGAAAAAGTTCTTGCCCGCGGAGAAACCAAACAGCGTGTCCGACTGCGATCCGGTTTAGAGATGGACCTGCGGGTCGTCCCCGCAGAATCGTACGGGGCTGCTTTACAATACTTCACCGGCTCCAAGGCACATAACATCGTCGTCCGCCGCCGCGCCCAGGAACGGGGTCTGAAGATCAATGAATACGGCGTGTTTCGCGACGATGACGCCGTTGCGGGACAGACCGAGGAAGACGTCTACGCCGCCGTCGACCTGCCATGGATTCCACCGGAACTGCGCGAGGACCGATGGGAATTTGAATGGGCAGAGAACAATCAGCTGCCAACGCTGATCGAATTAGAAGACATTCGCGGCGATTTGCACATGCACACCACCGCCACCGACGGCAAGGCTTCGATCGCTGACATGGCGGCCGCTGCCAAGGCGCGCGGGTTGAAATACATCGCCATTACCGATCACTCAAAACGAGTCACCATGGCTCGCGGTTTGGATGCCAAGCGGTTGCGCGCTCATTGGAAAGAGATCGACAAGGTCAATGCCGAGACCAAGGGGATAGAGATCCTCAAAGGCATTGAATGCGATATCCTTGAGGATGCGACACTCGATTTGCCCGATGACGTGTTGGCCGAAGCGGATTGGGTGATCGCCGTGCTGCATTATGGTTTGAAACAGCCACAGGAACAGATTCACAAACGGTTGCTCACAGCGATCCAAAACCCGCATGTCTCCATCATTGGGCACCCGACTGGACGTCTGATCGGAAAGCGACCGGGAGCGGAGATGAACATGCAGGAGATCCTCAAAGCGGCCGCCGATCACGGCGTGATGATGGAGATCAATGCGCACCCCAGTCGATTGGATCTCGACGACGTCGCCGCCGCAGCGGCAAAGGATCTGGGCATTCCCATCGTGATCAGCACCGACGCCCACTCCACAACCGGCTTCGACGTTCTACAGTACGGCATCTACCAAGCTCGTCGCGCGGGGCTCGAGAAAAAAGACGTGGCCAACACGAAGACGTGGGGGCAGTTTAAGAAGTTGTTGCGGTGAGTTCCTAGCCTCGCCGGTTGTCACTCGAAAGTGCGACGATACCATTGCGACCTTTACCGTTTCCTTCTGCGGCGTTTGTGAATTTCTTTGCGGCGACAAATCCATTTCCGCTCTAATCGGTACCAACGGACCTTTTCGGCAATTGTGGCGTAAATGATCGCTGCGACTAACAAAATTGCAAACGCCAACAGGAGTACGAAGGTCAAATTCGAGAACCATCCCAAAACCGTCTCGAATGGATGTTTGGAAGCCATTTTGAGCGTCTCGATTCTTCCATTTTGCCTTCGTATTTAAATTTCACCCAACGGTATGGCTATGGTCGAGGAAGGTCAACTTTTTAGCTGCCAACCTCGTTTAGAATTCCCCAAACCCTTAGAAAATCTGCGGGAATTCGTGTTGATTTGTACGAGTTCATAGAAAATTTCAGCATCAACCCTAGTGTCGTCAGCAGAGGCAATTTGCGGTGGTTTTGGTCCGTTGGATTGGTTCGCCCAACCCTGCACAAATCACGCCTTCCGCGTTGACGCGTCCTGCGGCAGGGGCAACAATGACAGGCGGAGGTTGCGGCACGTCGCGCGCGGCCGGCGGAGGGGAGAAAACGTAATGGGTGTCATGCGATTCGTTGTGCCTCAATGCGAATCGCTTAGCGATTGGCCCGAGGTGTTTCGCGCCTATTCCAGCGGACTGGATCGCAGCGTCTGGCCGACCCGCATCGAATTTGACGGACAGTCCATCGTTTGTCGGCGGCAAAACTCCGAAAGCAGCCGGATGCACGTCGCTTGGCCGGTTCAGGACTTTGGCCGTCCCATGCTGGCGACCGCCATGCTCCCCGAACGCGAAGCCCCTTATGTCTTGGCCGTCGAATTAGCCCGCGGCAAAATCGTCCAGGTTCGCAATCTCCGCGCGGAATTAACTCAGGCCGATTTGACCTTGCCGCCTGAGTATCATCAGCGGTATGCGCAGGCTCACCGCGAATTTGGACACGCAGCCAGTTGCCAGGATGATGTCGCTAATGCAACCGACGCTGCCAATCGAGCCATTCACCACGCCTGCCACGCCGCTGAACTGTTGGCCCGCGCCTACTCGCAACAGTTCCTGGAATCGCGACATCAACAATACGACCAACTGCCGACCTCGCTGGGCTGCCGATTGGACAATCAAATCCCTGAGGCGCCGGAGCAGGAGTTATTCTGTTCCGCTTTCAATTCAGCATCCGTGCCAATCGAATGGCAGTTGGTGGAGCCGATCGAGGGGCAAGCTGATTGGACCGTATTCGATGCGCAAGTCGAATGGTGTATGGAAAACCGATTGGTCATGCGGGGCGGACCGTTAATTGATCTCTCCCCGCGCGGATTGCCGAAATGGCTGTGGGAATGGGAACAGGATTTTTGGAACCTGCAGAGTTTTGTCTGCGACTTTGTGGAGACAGCTGTCTCACGGTACATCGGCAAAATCCGCATTTGGGAATTGGCCGCCTGCGCCAACAGCGGCGGCGCACTGGTGCTCAACGAAGAACAGCGTTTGACCCTCGTCGCCAAGGCATTAGAGGTCGCGCGGCATATCGATGAAGAAGCGCGTTTCGTGATTCGCATCGACCAGCCTTGGGGAGAATATCAGGCCCGCGGGCAACACCGGCTCTCCCCGCTACATTTTGCCGATGCTCTCGTGCGGGCCGGGCTGGGACTGTCAGCGCTCAATCTGGAAATCGCTATTGGTTATCGTCCCCGCGGGACGCCGTCTCGCGATCTGCTTGATTTTTCGTCGATGATTGACCGTTGGTGTGCATTGGGAATCCCTCTGCACATCACCTTGGCATTTCCCACCAGCGACCAGCCCGATCCGCTGGCAGACAGTGATTTGGAAGTCGACCGCTCCGCCTGGAAACAACCGTGGAGTCCCACCGCCCAAGCCCAGTGGTTCGACATGCTACTGCCGCTGTTGATCGCTAAACCGGCCGTCGCCGCAGTCTACTGGGCACAATTCTCCGACGCCACGCCACACACCTTCCCGCATTCCGGTCTGATCGGCCCTGACGGGATCGCCAAGCCAACCTTGCAACACATGATCGACTATCGCCGCAAGCACTTGAAGTAACGGTCTTGTCCGCGTGTGCCACGTGACTATAACGTAGCGCCGCAGAACTTATTTCTTCAATGCGTGACTCACTATGACTGCCACAATCGTGCGGTTTCGTAACGACCTGCGGATTGATGATCACCCGGCGTTGACCGCAGCTCTCCAACGCAATCAGCCGGTGATCCCGGCCTTCGTTTGGTCCCCAGACGAAGCGGGTGATTGGGCGTCTGGGGCAGCAGCGCGGTGGTGGCTTGACCGGTCACTGCGGAGTCTCGCTGCGGATTTGCAGCGACGTGGTTCGCGGTTGATCATCCGCTCCGGTGACGTCCATAAGGAAATCGCTAAGCTAGTCGAAGAAACCACCGCAGATGCCCTCCATTGGAGTCGCGGCTACGAGCCGGCGCTTCTGGAAAGTGACCAGCAACTGGAAACGTCGCTCACCAAACGGGGAGTGGAAGCCGTCTCCTACAGCGGACGGCTGCTGTTTGAACCGGACGCCGTGCGGACGAAACAGGGGAATCCTTACCGGGTATTCACGCCGTTTTGGAAAGCCTGTTTAAATCTTGACCCGCCGCGCGAGCCGCACTCCGCACCCCGCAAAATACCCGCTCCGCAAGACTGGCCCGCATCGGCGTCGATTGATTCGCTCGGATTGGCCCCCCAACGGGATTGGGCCGACCAGTTCTCCCAGCGCTGGCAACCCGGCGAGCAGGGAGCGAATCAAAAACTAAAGCGTTTCCTAAAACAGGCCGTTGCTGATTACGAAACGGGTCGCGACCGGCCGGACGATTACGGCACCTCCCGCATGTCGCCGCACCTGCACTTTGGCGAAATCAGCCCGCACAAAATTTGGTATGCTCTGCAAACGCAAGGCAGTGACGGTTCCCAAGCCTACTTGCGGGAGCTCGGCTGGCGGGAATTTGCGTATCACGTGCTTGTCAATTTTCCTGAGACCCCGGACCAACCATTGCGGTCCCAGTTTGAAAACTTTCCCTGGCAGCACAATGCAAAAGCACTGCGGAAGTGGCAGCGTGGGCAAACCGGTTACCCGATCGTCGATGCCGGTATGCGCGAACTGTGGGCAACCGGCTGGATGCACAATCGCGTCCGCATGATCGTCGCCTCGTTTCTGACTAAAGATCTGCTGATCGATTGGCGGGAAGGCGCGGGCTGGTTCTGGGACACACTGGTCGACGCCGATCTGGCCAACAACACCATGGGCTGGCAATGGACCGCCGGCAGCGGCGCCGACGCCGCCCCCTATTTCCGCATCTTCAACCCCGTCCGCCAGGGAGAAAAATTCGATCCCGCTGGCGACTATGTACGTCAGTGGGTGCCGGAATTAAAATCGCTACCGAAGAAATGGATCCACAACCCGTGGGATGCCCCCGCGGACGTATTGGCTGATGCGGGCGTTGAGTTGGGCGAGGATTATCCGCAGCCGATTGTGGATCATGGCGAGGCGCGGAAGGCGGCGCTGGCGGCTTATGAGGAGATTAAAGCAACGTAGGTAGATGCGAGAAACAAAGAGATGAGTTGCCATGACTGTCTACACTACAGGATACGCGATTGATTTAGAGGCGATTTCATCCACACCTCGGTCAGAGGCAGTAGGTATTGTGGAAATTGCTCTCGACGAATTATCAGCAACAGGGGATTTGGTCGACGATGACGTGATTACACTTGAAGTGATATTTGGATTGCGGGAAGTCTTGTCCATTCCAAAACGCATTGACCTCGCAGTCGCGTTTCGTTGGTTCTGCAAGAACTTTGGTGTTGTGCTTCCAGGGACAATGTGCGGTGTTTACGTTTTGGAAATCGACACGGCGCTTCTAGATGGAATACCTCCGTTCGGATTCCCGGCAGGCGACGAGAATGTCTCGCATATCGCACTCGCCCAAGTGAAACAAGAGCGTGAGAAGTTGGCAGGATGCGTTGAAGAGATTGCGACAATCGACACAGTCGAAGACCTGAGTTGGTTGGCCGACGAGAGGCGTACGTTTCTGAAATGGCTGGACATCTGCATCGAGAAGGATAAGGATCTCCTGGTCACACAGGCTTAGCACCGTAGCTCAGGCAGTCGCCAGACGCGCTCGACCTGGGACCGTCAACTACGCAAGCCCTCAGACAGCCAATTCACCCATGCGCTATGAGGAATGCATTGATAGAGATTCATCGTTCCAATTCCAAATACAGGAATAATCCAAAGCAAGACTGCAGGGAACATACCGTCGTGCGCACCCCATAAACAAACAATCGGAATAGCGAACAATGCACCAATAGACCAAACGCTAATGATCAGTTTGCAAAACGTATTCAGCTCGGGAACAATTAGAAACGGGGTGAAGAACATCATGGTGGAAGCCATGAAAAAAGGCCCGAAATGCACAGGAGCCATGACGATCAGAGAACTCCAGAAAAATGTGATATCATATCCCTGCCAATGACCCGGATCTGCTAACCCCCCTCGTCCGTGCCCATTGATCATTGTCAGTGGCATTGACAAGAGAAAACAGAGGAACAGAACCAGTCTTGCAGGGTATAAATATTTCATGACAGGATGCACCGTAGGTCAGACTCCCGCGTGACGCGCACGACATGGGAACGTCAATTGCACGAGTTATCAGTTGCTGACTCGACCGAATCACTGGTCGCTATGCTACTTTATTTTGCCTCAAATTGTGTTCGCGAGATTCTCCGAATCAGATTTTATCTGCAATCGACGTCCCGTCGGCGAGCCCTCCCCAAGGTTGGCCGCTCCAGTCCCACAACTGATCGAGAGCAATCCGCTGTGGTGGCCCAAACCCAAGACTCGAAACCGCGCCGCGTGACAAATACATCACGTTCGTGGTGCGAATTCTCGCTGCAATAAATCCGTCATCAATATCATGAGCAGAGAGAATCATGACATCCCGACGAACGTCACGCGCGATAAATCGAGACAGTACACATCCATCGCGATAGATCTTGCGATGTCTCCGTTTCATCAAATAACGGAAAAGGTTCTTGATTGGCTTCAGCATGATTTCTGAGTGACCTAATGCTAGATCACTTGCCTCTCTCCTCCCCAAACCGCTCATCAACAATCGGCGTCTCCGCCGGCAGCGGGATGCGATTCAAGTCGACGATTTTGCCATCGACAATCAACTCAATGTAGATCGTGTCGGCCCGCCACCATGCCCTGTGCAGTTTTGCATTCTTGGGAACCACGGCCCGCTTGTTCTTTTGGACCGCATTTGCGGGCGGCGTATGTATACAAACTCCGGCATCGCCTTTGCCGTCCAACCAAAAACTGGGGCCGCGCCGCAGCACAATCGGTGCTCCTTCGGTTTTGACCTTCAGGATGTGTGGCCACGCTGCTTCGAATTCTTCGCGCGTTGAGAAAGGGATCGCATAATGCAACTGTGGTAGCATCGGTCCTTCCAGGGTCCGCGCCTGCTTGCGGAGCGGCTCTAATTCCTGGGGCCAATCTTTCGGCCAGTCCCCGCTGTCTTTCACCGAATAAATGGCGTACAGCGGGCCGGCGGAAAGAATCAAGATCGCTGCTAGCAGCGGAATCGCGCGTTTCATTGTGATCGCTCCAATGAGAATGTGACCGGGGGAAGCTCTTGATTCTGACGCAGTACTCGCAGTAATGGTTCCGGAAATTCTACGGAACTTCGACCCCATTGAATAGACGAGCCTGCCTCATGCGAGCGAGGCAGCACAGTCAACTCGCCAAGCATCTTGCAACGAGACCGGCTCTGTTTCAGAAAAGGACCTGAAAAAATTTGACGCGGCGATTTTTCTCCTGTACCGTTGGTTTCAATGTGATAAGGCGGTGGAAATCATCGCATTGTAAAAGCAAAAGTCTAAGTGCTGCGCATGCACTAGTCGTTATCTTTTTCTTTCAAATTAGGATGCTCTTCATGTCTGACACGCTCAACGATGGAGATTCTCTGAAGCCCACAACGAACACCGAACCGCAGGGGGATGCTGGAACATTGGTTTCCTGGACGATCAGCAACAGCGACGGGAGTAAGTCACATATTGTGCATATCGATCCTGCGGGCATGACTTGGGCCTTGGGGATGAAAAAGCCCGAGGCATTCGGGCAACTCGTTGGCAGACTGGCGGCTCAGCCGGATCAAACCGCCGCTTTGATCGGAGAACAAAAAGGCGGACAGCATCTGTCGCGTAACGACATCGCCCGCGTGACTTATGTAGAAGACCTCAAGCAGTTGGCGATCACCGACAAGGCCGGAAAAAAACAGAAGATCGCAAAAGGAGACGACGACGAGCAGAAACAGGTCTTTGAAGCAGTCGGACAACACCTCGGCGGCAAGGTCAGCGAGGAAGAGGCCGACGCTTGGTCGGTCATACAGGGGCCGTTGGTTACGTTGGCAATCTTCGCCGCGATCGGTGGATTCTTCATCTACTTCACCACAATCTCCGACCCAAACTACGAAGCCACCGGCCGTCGCAGCGGAATGAAGCAATTGATGAATTGGCTCGGCTACACCATCGGCCCCACCTGGGCCTCGGTCATCGTGGGTGCCCTGATGCTACTGATCATTTCCTTAACGGTCTTCCAACTCGTGAAACGCCCCACGCGGCAGGTCTTGGAGTTGTGATTGCTTGGCGTGAGATCGCTAAGCAATACCCACCAAGCGGCCGCCTAAGGAGGTGGCTGAAGTAGGGAGAGACTATTGGAATACTCCGATTTGAGTATTGTTCAAACGGATGGTAGCACGACCGTCAGGCTACCCATGCCGTTACCTTATTCCCCGGTCCCCGAGTGGATTTTGTCACTTGATTTTTTTTCGTTCGTCGCCATTCCGGTATGGGTGACTTGTTCGATGCTGGTTCGGTCGATTTGTCGCATACAACCACCGCCGCGCGCCATCTTTTGTGTCACACCTGATAGATTTCGAATGGAATTGGTATCGCGTGAGAGCGGTAATTTGACGACCTTCGAGTGTGATCGGGAAAAGATCGTTGAACTGCGAAAGAATCGATTCGAACGAGGGCTTTGGATTCACGTGCGTGGCCAGAAGATGCACTCGTATCTGCAAGATGTAGACGAGGACACTATTCACTCACTATGTCGTGAATTGCGGACGATCCTCGCCTCAAATGGCGCTATGGTGCCCTCTGGCCTGTCATGTGAAACTGAGTGAAATGCGTCTGACGGCTGCCTGACGCGCGCGATCTCCAATGATCAACCGCGCACGCCTTCAAGCAGCTGCCTGACCGATTCACATCATCACCCGCCCGTAACGCCTTGCGCGATGCGGTCGCCGATGGCTTTGTCGATGTTGCGCCAGTACTCAAACGCACGCTGCAATACCGGATCAGAGACGCCTGCCGAGAGGTGTCCGACGACATTCGACACTAACCGGTCGCGCTGCGCATCGTCCATGACCTCGCGGACCAAGGTGCCGGCTTGGCCCCAATCATCGTCGTCTTCTCGCAGAGTGTAAGCGGCGCGGATGAATTCGCCGTTGGCCTCCCAGACGGCCGACTCAGGATAGCGCTCCCCGTCAGCCTGCGGGCCTCCTTTGGAGTTCGGGGCATACACGGGATCGGACACGTTGTCGACGCGCATAGCACCATCCTTGCTGTAGCTATGCACAGGCGACTCGGGGCGGTTGACCGGAATTTGCTTGTAGTTGACTCCCAAGCGGTGGCGGTGGGCGTCGGCATAAGCAAACATGCGGCCGAGCAACATTTTATCCGGGCTGATTCCGATTCCCGGCACCAAGTTGTTTGGTTCGAACGCCGCCTGTTCGATTTCCGAGTGGAAGTCCGTCGGATTGCGGTCGAGCGTTAGCCGGCCGACGTCGTGCAGCGGATAGTCGCCGTGCGGCCATACTTTCGTCAGGTCGAACGGGTTGAAGCGATACGTTTTCGCTTCTTCGAAAGGCATGATTTGCACCTTCAGCGACCAACTGGGGTAGTCCCCGCGCTGGATCGATTCGAATAGGTCACGGCGATGGTAGTCGCCGTCGCTGCCTGCCAGTCGGTCCGCCTCGTCCTGCGGGAGAAAATCGATTCCCTGATCGGTCTTGAAGTGGTACTTCACCCAGAACCGTTCGCCAGCCGCATTGACCCACATATAGGTGTGACTCGAATAGCCGTTCATGTGCCGCCAATTCTTGGGAATCCCGCGGTCCCCCATCAACCAAGTGACTTGGTGTGCCGACTCCGGCGAAAGGGTCCAGAAGTCCCACTGCATGTCGTGGTCGCGGAGACCATTGTCCGCACGGCGTTTCTGAGAGCGGATGAAGTGTTGAAACTTCATAGGATCGCGGAGGAAGAACACCGGCGTGTTGTTCCCCACCATGTCATAGTTGCCTTCGCTGGTATAAAACTTCAGCGCAAAGCCACGCGGATCGCGCCACGTATCGGGGCTACCCCGCTCACCGGCCACCGTGGAAAAGCGGATCAACGTGCCCGTTTTAACCCCCGGCTGAAACAACGCCGCTTTGGTAAAGCCGCTGACATCGTGAGTCACCTCGAAGTGCCCAAATGCGCCGGACCCCTTGGCATGAGGTTGCCGCTCGGGAATCCGCTCCCGATTGAAATTCGCCATCTGTTCAATCAGGTAATGGTCGTGTAGCAGAATCGGTCCATCAGGCCCCACGGTCAGCGAATGTTCGTCACTGGAAACGGGAATCCCTGCATCAGTTGTCGTGGGTGGGGGTGTCTCTTTTTTCATGACCATGCTCCTTATATTGCTGTGTTCGACCTCAGCGACCCAACGACCACAAATTCAACCGCGGTATTGCGGGAACCCGTCGCCGCCAATCTGCCGCCTAGCCAGAGATGTTCAAATTCGAGGGAGCAGCAACAAAACGCACGCTTCCGTATCCAAATTGCACCGCCTCCCCCTGTAGACTTGGCCCATGTTTTTCACGAGCGGGCATCATACTCCGTTCTGCCCCTGAAGAGATAGTGTGCGAAGAAACGCGCGAGTAATGGCTCGTGCGGTGGGGCATCTGGGGGCGTCTGTTTTCGCCGGACATGGGATGACAGAGACGTGATCAAGGGTGCCAACCAACGTAGGTCAGGCTCCTGCCTGACGTGAATGACACAGGACGATCAATTGCGCTCAGGTGCAGATCCATGGCCGAAGGCCTATTGACATCATAGCCAGGGGCAACGCCCCTGGAATCGGAAACCGCAAATTCCATGGTTGGCCAACGGCCAACATCACCCGCTGGTTCATTCACCGCGCGTTGAATATGGCCTGCGGCCAAATTCGTGTTGTCGCACATGCTCCCTACGGCGTTGCCGCAGGCTAAGGTGTCGGTTGGCCTTCGGCCAACATGCCGCTCGGTGCGGTAGGTCAGTACCGTAGGTCAGGCTCCTGCCTGACGTGAATGACACAGGACGATCGATCGCGCAATCCGTTAGGTGGTCGCTCAGCCGACCCGCTTACAAAGCTGTGGCAACGGAGCGCTCTGAGTGAAATGCGACCGTTCAATGGCCGCCTGGTTGCCATCCTGGTTCCATGAGGGTCACCAGCTCGATTCCGTTGCAATCCTTGGTGTACTGGATATGCAATAAGTATTCCGCTCGGGTGTATCGGTCCCACCGCGGGATATAACCTAGAACCTCAATGACCTCGTCGCCTCCCTCTTCGTCAGATGGTCCTAGATGTTTGTGAACTTGCTGTCTTGTTGTATTGAAATGAATCTCTTCAGGCAGCAAGCCTTGAAACGACACGAAATCATCATCGTACGCTTCCCCATAAAACTGAATGGCCCGAATACGCCCTGTCGATGATGCAACGAAACTAATCCCAGCTGTCAAATAGCTGATATAGGTGGTGCCAACAGGATCTGTGCTGATATGCGGTTTCCCAAATCCTTCGAAGCTCTGCTCAGCAGTGACATGCTGTATTTTTTTCCCCAGAAACTCATGGGAAGCATTATTCACAACCACCTCCTGATCACATCCAGTGACATGGGACACCAAAACCCCCACAAAAAAACGCCCCGGCTTTTGGCCGGGGCGTTGGGAACAGGATATGCGATGAGCCCTCCTTAACTACAACCCATGCTGTTCCCGCAGTTGTGGCAGAGATAGCAATTTCCATTGCGGACGGTGATCGCTCCGCAATTGTCGCATGCCGGAGCATCCGATTGGTATTTGGCGAACAACTCGCTGCGAGCTGCGGGGGTGTCTTCCAACTGCACCATATCCTGTTTGGTCACGTTCGTGGAATGACCATTGGCAGGGGTGTCAGGCAGAACCTCCGGCGTGGCTACCGTTGCGGTTTCAGCAGTTGCCGCCACGGCTGTCGCTTGGGAGGGCACTTCTTCCGGCTCCTCCCGTTGCGGAGCATTTGCTTCGCGATAACCGGTGAGGAACTCCATGCCCAACCAACGGAAGATATAGTCCACCACGCTTTTGGCGTTGGGAATATCCGGGTTGTTCGTCCAGCCCGCCGGTTCAAACCGGGAGTGCGAAAACTTGTTGACGAAGACTTCCAACGGGACACCGTATTGCAGACCCATCGACGTTTCGGTGCCGATGACATCCATCAGTCCGCCGATCGTGCTCCCTTCTTTGGCCATGTTGATAAACAACTCACCCGGCGTGCCATCCTCGAACAGCCCCACGGTGATGTAGCCTTCGTGGCCGCCGACGGAAAACTTGTGCGTCAGCGAATTCCGCGTCGAAGGCAACCGTCGCCGCGCCGGAGCAGCCACTTGCGGGGCTTGCTTTTTGCTGTCGTCTCCGTTTTTGCTGGTGTTGAGCGGCTGGCTTTTCTTGGAACCGTCGCGATAAATCGCCAACGCTTTCAATCCCAGTCTCCAGCCCTCAACATAAGCTTCCTCGATGTCCTCGACGGTCGAGTTTTCGGGCATGTTGACGGTTTTGGAAATCGCACCGGAGAGGAACGGTTGAGCGGCGGCCATCATGCCGACGTGTCCCCGCCAACTAATCGAACGCTCGCCTTTGAGCGCCTTAAAGGCACAGTCAAATACCGGCAAGTGCTCTTCTTTGATGTCCGCGGCACCTTCGATCGTGTCGAACTCTTCGATGTGCTTGCAGATCCCGTCGATCGCAGCACCGTCGTAGCCCAGTGATCGCAACGCCATCGGCACTGTGCGGTTGATGATTTTCATCATGCCGCCGCCGGCGAGTTGCTTGTACTTGACCAACGCGATGTCCGGCTCAATACCGGTCGTGTCGCAGTCCATCATAAACGCGATCGTGCCGGTCGGAGCCAACACCGTCGCTTGGGCGTTGCGGTAACCATGTTGACGGCCCGAAGTCAGACAGTCGTTCCACACTTCGCGAGCTGCGTCGCGGAGATACACCGGACATTGCGGATCGATCTTCTCCACCGCATCGCGATGCATTTGCATGACGTTCAGCATCGATTCGCGGTTTTCGTGGTATCCGGCAAACGTTCCAATGTTGCTGGCGATCTGACTGGAGGTCAAATACGCTTGCCCATTGAGCAATGCCGTCAACGAGCCACAGATGCCGCGGCCGGTCTCGCTGTCGTAGGGAATTCCCATCGACATCAGCAGGCTGCCGAGATTGGCATAACCCAACCCCAACGGGCGGTACATATGGCTGTTCTCGGCAATCGCCGGCGTCGGATAGCTGGCGTGGTCGACGAGAATTTCCTGAGCGGTGATGAAGATCGCAGACGCCCGGCGGAACCGGTCGACGTCGAACGTCGCATCGGCGTTCTGATACTTCATCAGGTTCAAGCTGGACAAGTTGCAAGCCGTGTCGTCCAGGAACATATATTCCGAGCAGGGATTCGAGGCATTGATCGGTCCCGAATTCGGGCAGGTATGCCACTGATTGATCGTCGTGTCATATTGCACGCCGGGATCACCACAGTACCAAGTGCCTTCGGCCATGGCCCGCAGCACATCTTTGGCTTCGTATTCGGGGCCGGGCTGATTTTCGTCAGTAACCCAGTGCGTTTGCCATTTCTTGCCGTTGGTGGCGGCTTCCATGAACGCATCGCTGGTGCGGACCGACAGATTCGCGTTTTGAAACATGATCGAACTATAGGCTTCGCCATTGAAGTTCGATTCGTATTCGCCGCTTTCGATCAGCGTCCGGGCTTTTCTTTCTTCCTTGGCCTTGGCTTCGATGAACTCCAAGATGTCCGGATGCCAATCCTTCAGGCTTTGCATCTTGGCCGCACGACGGGTTTTGCCACCCGATTTGACCACAGCCGCGATTTGGTCGTAGACCCGCATGAAGGAGAGCGGTCCCGAGGGAATTCCGCCGCCCGTCAGTTTTTCGCGGGCACTGCGGATCGTCGACAGATCGGTTCCCGTTCCCGAGCCGAATTTGAAGAGCATCGCTTCGCTGGTCGCCAGCCGCATGATGTCTTCCATGTTGTCGTCGACCGACTGAATAAAACAGGCCGAGCCTTGCGGGTATTCGTACGGCGTATCGGGCCGCTTGATGGAGTTGGTCTCAACATCCCAGCGGTAGTTGCCACGACAGCCTTTGACGCCGTATTGGTGATACAGCCCCACGTTGAACCAAACCGGTGAGTTGAACGACCCGTGCTGGTGCAGCAGCAACCAAGTCAAATCGCGGTAATAGATTTCGCCATCTTCACTGGAAGCGAAATAGCCATCCCGAATGCCCCAATCGGTGATCGTCCGCGAGACGCGGTGAATCAACTGGCGAACGCTGTTTTCGCGTTCCGGCGTTCCCGGTTCGCCAAAGAAGTACTTACTGACGACGACGTTGGTCGCCAGCGAACTCCAGCCGGCGGGAACTTCGCAGTCGGTTTGTTCAAACAGAACGTTCCCGTTCTCGTCTTTGATATGGGCGGAACGATGTTCCCATTCCACCGTATCAAACGGGTCGGTGCCAGCTGGACAGAATGAGGGAGTGGTGGCGACCTTCATCGAAGTCGGCTCCACGGGACGGTGGCCGTTATGGCCGTTGTGGGTGTGAGACTCGGTGGTAGCAGTTCCATGCACTTTGTGCATCATGCACTCCTTAAGATTCCATAGGTTAAACGCGGTTGCGTCTGTGTCGAACGATTGGTCCTGTTCAAAACCGCCGTCTGAGCAATTCAATCACGGTTGTGCTTGGTGGGGGGAGAAGCGTGCATCTTGGTGATGAAGCCATGGCTTCTCAGCTGTAAAATCAGCAGTGCGCACCAACCAACCCCATTGCCCGTTTCGCGGCCTTTCGTGGATGTTTATCGACAGACGACTGCCAGAAATGTGAACAAACGACCACTATATTGTAGGAATGGTTGGCACTTCATGCAATACCATCCCTTGGGTACATCGGCAATAACGTGCACCACATGTAGCGATCACTGGAAGGATCTACTATAAATTGGCGATTCACTTTGTCAATACGCGACTGCTTGCGTTTCGCCATTCCTCCCCGGATCCAAGTTCGTAAGTCCCAGCCCTAAAAAGGACTTGCCGCGATTCATATAATTTTCATTTTTGCCAATTTTGAGATAAGCCACGCGGAGTTCCCCCGGAAAATCCGACCGTTTCCCGCCAATCCCCCCAAACAGCTATACATCAACAATTCCTCTCAAGTCATTGAAATAAAAAGACTTGCGTCCAGCGTCTCTCTTGGCAAAATTTACTCGACAAAAGCCCAAATCCATCAGCCACCGACAACAGGTACCGGGACTGGTATACTACGCCTCCGCGTCAACAGCCAGCACTCGACTATTGCCGACAATTCGTTGATTCACCTTAGGAGTCACCCATGTGGAAGCCAACCTGTGCCCTCTCAATGGTCCTCATCCTCAGCCATTGCGCTGGAGCGTTTGCTGCGGAGTCTGCAGTCAGCTTTCATGAAAGACCGGGGCAAGTCGACGTCCAGATTTCCGGACAGCCCGCCCTCACCTATGTCTACCAAGATGACGCTACGCTGCGTCCCTATTTCTCCAACGTCCATACGCCGGGCAACATACGTGTCACACGGAAACACCCCATCGATCCGCAGAGCGAAGGGGGGGATCATGGCACGATGCATCCGGGGATCTGGCTGGCCTTTGGCGATATCAACGGTGCGGACTTTTGGCGAAATCGCGCCCAGGTCGTGCATGCCGGTTTTGTAGAAAAACCGCACGTCAAAAACGGCCGCGGGATGTTTGCGGTGAAAAACGAATACCGGCATGACGGCAAACTCATTTGCACCGAAACCCGTCGCTACACGATCGTGCCTCAAGAGGGCGGATACTTGCTTGCCAGCGACTCCACCTTCGCCAACGACGACGGTCCGTTTGCTTTCGGCGATCAAGAGGAACTCGGTTTCGGCGTCCGCGTGAATCGTAAACTGCGTGTGAAAGGGGGAAATGGCCAAATTCTGAATGCAGACGGGCACAAAGACGAGAAACAAGTCTGGGGCAAAGCGACCGACTGGTGTGACTACAGCGGCACCATCAACGACCGCCACGTGGGCCTGACCGTCATGCCGCACCCGGACAATTTCCGCCGCAGTTGGTTTCACGTCCGCGACTACGGCCTGATGCTGGCCAACCCTTTCGGCCGCAAGGCACTCACCGGCGGCGACAAGAGTTCCGTTGCCGTCAAACCGAGCGAAACCCTGCGGCTACGTTTTGGTGTCTTCATACACGACACCCCCAGCGCAGAGCAGTACGCGCCCGCAGCCGCTTATCGTAATTATCTAAACGAAACGCAATCGCCGAATGCGTCGTGAAAGCTGTTTTTGAAAGCGAACGCATAGCGCCTCTCGCCACTCCTTGTGGAAGTTGAATTCCATGCCACGCATTGCGATTTGTTTTGAATATCCGACGCTCAATGGCGGGGAGCGGTCGATGTTGGCAGTGCTGGATACGCTGCGGACCGAGGCGACCGATTTTGTGATGCTGGCGCCCGAAGAGGGTCCGTTGGCGGCGGCGATTCTCAAGCGCGGGTGGGAACTGATTCCACTACGTCTGCGCGACGCGACTGGGCAACGCCTCACGCGGGACGCGGTCATGGCCCATCTCCTCGAGGTGATTGCGCAAATTGGAGCGGATTTAGTTCATGCCAACAGTCTCGCCATGGGACGCTTGACCGGTGCGATTGCCGCGCAGTTGCAGATCCCTTGTACGGCCCACATTCGCGATATTTTGCGGCTAAGCCGTGCAGCGATTACGGATCTGAATCGCAATACGCAGATCGTCGCAGTCTCGCAAGCGACGCGCGCGTTCCATGTCCAGCAGGGACTTTCCGAGGAACGATCGCGGGTGATTCATAACGGCATCGATACGGACGCTTTCCAACCGCGCGCGGCCAGCGGTTGGCTCCGCCAAGAATTAGGACTGCCGCCGCAGACGTTGCTCATTGCGACAATTGGACAGATTGGACTCCGCAAAGGGCAGGATGTCTTGGCGGCAGCGGCGCGGGCGTTGCCGCCGGAATTCGCTGACGTGCACTATTTGCTCATCGGAGAACGGAACTCCTGCAAACAAGAGAACATCGATTTTGACGAGTCGCTTGCGGGACGATTTCCAGCCGGGCGCTTGCACCGTTTGGGGGTGCGGGACGACGTGCTGCAGTTATTGACAGAGATCGATTTGCTCGTGCATCCGGCGCGGCAAGAACCGTTTGGCCGTGTCCTCTTAGAAGCCGCTGCCTGTGGACGGGCGATTGTGGCGACCGATGTCGGCGGCACGGCGGAAATGCTGACTAATGGAGACTCCGCACTGCTCGTACCAGCCGATGACGCAGCAGCGCTCGCAGCCGCTATGGGTGAACTCCTCAGCGACGAAAACAAGCGACGCCAACTAGGAGCGGCCGCTCGCGCGCGCATTGAAGCTGATTTCACGATTGACCGCGCTGCCACGCAATTGCGTGATGTTTGGATGAAACAGACGGAACGCCACATCCCTTGAAGGTCGGCCAATCATTGGCCATGGAAACGCATAAAATGACGTTGCACGTTGGCAACGCACGATTGGCCATCAGCCGCCGCTGTGACGCAGTGGGCTTCTTCGGTGGCAGCACGCCGCAGATGTTCCCGTACCTGAGCGACATCGCCACTCAGGGCAGCCTCTTCGATCTCATCACACGTCAGCCCGAAACAGGGGCAGATCGGCGCAGCGGAATCCTTGGGATAAACCGGCTGCAAGAGACTCTTGGCTGCGATCGTGCGTTCCAACTGATCGAAATAAGCGACAGAGCAGGGGGGATGCGGGCAAAAAAAGGCGGCGTCGCTGATTTGGTTCCGCAACTCCTCCGGCAAATGGACGGCAAGCGTCTCCCGATAAACAGCGTGCCCGGCTGTTCCGCAAGCCGGACAGCGGTCGCCATGATCCTCGGGTTCTTTGACAAACGCTTTATTCATTTTCAACGGGGAGCCTTTCCAAGACAATCTTACCCTGAAATGGCACTCTGCTCCTAGTCAGTTTACATCGCTCATATTGCCGCCCGATGAAGCATCGGGGCGGACGGGGGATCGCTCTTCCGGTCACGTGGAATTCCGTTAACATACGCGCTATCGCAGCGCGGCAGCATAGCCGGACTGCATTGTGGAATTCCTTAAATCAACGAACTCACGGACGAAAATCATGGAGACATCGGAAAGTTGGAAAATGTTGTTCGAGAATTGGCCTGACTCGATCTCGCGTAAAGGGCTATTAGTCACAAAGTTCCAGGAGACGATCCCCTTCGTCGATTTTATGATTTCGGGCGGCATCGTATTGTTCGAACGAGACAAACCCGATGCGGTCGGCGGCCGAAAAGTGATGCTGGCTTACGAATCAATTAGCGCCGTAAAAATCACCGAAATCATCGACCTACCACGATTCCAAGTCATGGGCTTCCAACCCCCATTCTAAGGATGGCAACAACACACCGTAGGGTGCGTCGCGACGCACCTTTCTTCGTAAGCCGAGAGATGCGCCTTTAAAAAAAGGACTCACGCAAAGACGCTGAGCCGCAAAGAAGGGAAAAGAGGAAACCGTTGAAATCCCGTGTAGATAAAACAGTAATACCTGTTTCCAACCAAGCCGCACGCGACCCCTCAATGTGACACAACACCTCAATCTTCAAAAGATAACTCTTTGCGTCTCCGCGCCTTTGCGTGAGGTTTTTCTTTCTTGTGAGCGCGTCGCGACGCACATCTTTGCAGAGAGGACTGGAGCCAATAGCGGCTTGCGTAGCACGGTCGATGCATTGGTAAACGGAGAGATCCGCGCACTGGCTGTGCTTCTCCGTTCACAAACCGGCTAGAGTTTACTCAATTGATTGCCGGCCTTTAACGACCGAGCGCGTTCGACGAGTTCTACAAACTCCGCGCGGTACCCGTGGGGATCCCAGGTCAGATTGGCGCGGGCAATTTCCAAAACCGCGTCGAGCGTGGCTGTACCGCGATGTTCCGAATCACGCAACAGCATTCCAAAGGCGGCGATTGCTGTTGCGAATTGAAAATCGGGCGAGGCTTCCGCAAACGACTTGTCGCTGTGCTGCAGTGTGAACCGCAACTCGCGACTGTCGCTGCCGTCGGGATCTTTGTAACGCAACCGCAGCGTGAGCACTTCGAACTCATTAGCAACTGCAGCTGGACTCGTCGTTTCCTGGTATTGCGACGGGTCGACCTGGGGCAGGGGGGTCTCGCTGCCGACCGGCACAATTTCGTAGAGTGCGGTCACCGTATGCCCCGCACCAATTTCGCCGGCATCTTTTGCGTCATCCTGGAAATCCTCCGCTTGCAGCATACGGTTTTCATAACCGATCAGCCGGTAGCCAGCGACGCGCGCCGGGTTGAAATCGACTTGGATCTTCACGTCTTTGGCAATCGTGATCAGCGTGCCGGTCATTTGTTCAACGAACACCTTGCGGGCCTCGTTGAGCGTATCGATGTAACCGTAGTTGCCATTCCCGTGGTCGGCTAATTTTTCCAGCGTGGAGTCTTGGTAGTTCCCCATGCCAAATCCCAGCACACTCAAATAGACACCACTTTGGGCTTTGCTTTCGATTAACTGCACGAGTTCGCTTTGGTTGGTGGTGCCGATATTGAAATCACCGTCGGTACAGAGAATCACGCGATTGACGCCGCCGGCAATGTAGTTTTCGACCGCCACTTTGTAGGCCAATTCAACACCCGCCCCGCCGTTGGTCCCGCCACCGGCATTCAACCGCTCCAGGGCGTCGTGAATCACATCGCGTTGATCGCCGGTCGTGGAGGGCAACACCAATCCCGATGCGCCCGCATAGACCACGATCGCCACGCGGTCGTTTTCGCCGAAGTTGTCGACGAGCATTTTGATCGCCGATTTGACGAGCGGAAGTTTATTGGGTTCGGCCATCGACCCGGAGACATCTAGCAAGAACACCAGATTGCTGACCGGGCGGTGCGCACTGTTGATTTCCCGCCCCTTTAGTGCAATGCGCGCCAAACGGTGTGCAGAATTCCAGGGGCAACCCGCCATTTCGATACTGGCAGAAAACGGTTCGTCGCCGCTGGGAGGAGGGTATTCGTACGGGAAGTAATTCAGCATTTCCTCAATCCGCACCGCCCCAGCCGGTGGCAGTTGCCCTTGTTTCAAGAAGCGGCGAACGTTGGAGTAGGAAGCGGTGTCGACGTCGATCGAAAACGTCGAAAGGGGATTGACCGCGGCATTGAGGAAGCGGTTTTCAACAATCTGGTCGTAGGCTTCGCCGCTAAAATCTGTGTCGCTGAGAGCACAGCTTTGTGTCATGGACTGGACATCAATCGATGCCGCCTTTCTCTCTGCGTCCATCGGTTGATTCACCTCGTAGCTGCAACCAACCATACACATCGTGCCCAGCAGGACCAGAACAAAGCGCATCGCATCCCCTCCTCAAGAATTGTGAGGTGCCCGTGTTCGATAGAAGTTAGCGTCGCGGTGCGAGCATTGAGCGCGACCGGCATTGGCTATCTATTAGAGATGCGCCGCAGCGAGAAATAATTCCCGGAGATTCACATTTTTTAGAGAATCCGCGCAGTGTGGATCACCATCACGGGGAGCAAACCGAGCCGTTTACATCCGCTCGCTGGTGTGGATGCCGAGCAGCTCAAGACCTTGAGCGATCACGCGGGCAGTCAGGTCGCACAGCAATAAACGGCTGTTGCGCAGGTCGTCCGTTTCCGCATTGACCACGGGACAATGCTCGAAAAACCCGCTGAACACACCGGCGGTCTTGAACAGATATTCAGTCAGATAATTCGGCCGATATTCCGCCGCCGCTTGCGTTAGCGCTTCGGGAAATCGCAATAGCGACAATATGAGTAGCCGTTCAGACTCGTGGGAGAGTCGAATGACGGCGCCGGACTGTCGCAGCGACTCCCGGTCGACCTCAGCACGACGGAGAATACCGCACACGCGGGCGAAAGCATATTGTATATATGTCGCCGTATCACCGGTGGTGGCGAGCATCTTGTCCCAGTTGAAGACGTAATCGCTGTCGCGATTGTGGTGCAGGTCGGCGTATTTGATGCCGCCCAGTCCGACGATCTCTGCGATGCGACGACGCTCCGGTTCATCGAGTTCCGCACCGTTGGGCTTGGCATCGTCGTTGTCACTGACAATCGTATAAGCCTTGGCGATCGATTCGTCCAGCAATGACTCCAACCCCACCGTATCGCCCGAACGCGTTTTGAAAGGACGTCGATCATCCCCGAGGATCGTGCCGAAACTGACGTGCTGAAGCTCGGTCTGGTCGTAGCCCCATTTACGAACTGTTTCAAATAGCAGCTTGAAGTGCTCCCCTTGGCGAGCATCGACGACGTAGATGATAGAGTCGGCCTTCAACTCCTCGATGCGGTATTTGACCGTCGCCAAGTCGGTGGTTGCGTACGTAAACGCTCCGTCGGTTTTGCGAACGATAAACGGGGCATCGAAGCCTTCGACGAATGCGCAAATCGCTGCTTCACTCTCGCGGGCAATCCCTTTTGCCTGCAGGTCGGCGACGACGTCGGCCAGCATCGGTTGATAGAAACTTTCGCCCAGCGACTTGTCGAAATGGATTTCTATCCGATCATAGACGCTCTGCAGTGCTTCCAAGCAGAGCGGAATGAACTGGTCCCACAACGCCCGGTTTTCCGCATCCCCGGCATGCAGTTTGGCGGTTTCATTGCGGGCAGCGGTCGCAATCTGGGGATCTGCGTCAGCCAGGGCCTTGAGTGTCGCGTCGCCACCGACTGTGGCGATTTTGCTTTCAGCGACTTTGATTTTATCCTGCAGTCCGACGACTTGGTTGGTGAGTTGCTTGACCGCTTTTTTTGCTTTTTTGTCTTTGGGGTCGGCGTCCTGTTGGGCCGCAGTTAAAGTGGCTTCGCGCTCTGCCAAAGTCTCGCGCAGTTGCGGAAGTTGCGTGGCGGCGGCGTGGTAATCGCTGAGTTGATTCACCAGACGATACAGCCGCGACAACTCGAGCACGGGAGCTTCCTCGTAAGCCGACTGGTCGAGGAAGTGTTTGTACCCGTAGATGATCATGCCAAACTGCGTCCCCCAGTCGCCGATGTGATTGTCACCGACGACATTGTGGCCCAGACTGCAGAGGATGCGGTACAGAGCAGCGCCGATCACCGTGCTGCGGAGGTGCCCCACGTGCATCGGTTTGGCGACATTGGGGGCGGAGTAGTCGACGATGAAATTGCGCGGTTGGGCGACCGGCTCGACGCCGAGGCGCTCGTCGTTGACCAGATTGTTGACGGCCGTTTCCAGCCATTCGTCGCGCAGTTTAAGATTGATAAAACCTGGACCGGCGACTTCCAGCGGTTCGCACAGCTCGTCCAGATCGACGCTGGCAACCAGTTCAGCGGCCAATTCTCGTGGATTCTTTCCAACCTGTTTGCCCAATGGCATCGCGCAGTTGGCTTGATAGTCACCGAACTTCGGGTCGCCGGCCGGTTTGATCATTGCAGCGAACTGCGGTGCATCGTCGGTGTAGCTATTGAGCGCGGACTCAAATTGGTCGCGGAGTTGTTTCAGGACGTTCATAGCGGCCTTTGGCAGAGGGTCAGCATCGCTGCGATCACGGAGGGATCACTCAGCGTCGTCGAGGGGGACCGACTGCCAGTCGATTTTTTCCGCATCGGCCCACAAGTGTTCCAGATCATACAACGTGCGGGTCTCGGGATTGAAGACATGGATGACGACGTCGCCGTAATCCTGCAACACCCAGGAATCGCCGTCGTACCCCTCGGTTCCGATCCGCTGCGACCCGGACTTCCGCATCATGCGGCTCGATTCATCGGCGATGGCGTGCATCTGTCGCCGACTGGTGGCTGTGGTGATCACGAAGTAGTCCGCAATCCGTGTCACGGAAGTCAGATTCAGCACGACCGTATCGGTGCCGCGATAATCATCGGCCACGCGTGCACAGCCGCACGCCAACTGTAAGGCGCGCTCCTGTGCAGCGCTGTTTTGCGGTTCACTGGATTCAGTCGTAATCGTCTTCATCTCCCCAATTCCGGCCGGAGCCATTTCAGTTAGAAACGTGATTTGTCTGGAGGACACGTTTCGATGGTTCGCGGCCGGTTCTGCTAGAAACGTCGCCAGGCTACATGCCCAACGCCATTTTCACAATCAGGCCGGCGAAGACCACTGAAACCATACTCATCAATTTGATCAAGATATTCAAGCTGGGACCGCTGGTATCCTTGAACGGATCGCCAACAGTATCTCCCACCACGGTGGCTTTATGAGCATCAGTCCCTTTTCCACCGTGGGCACCCGCTTCGATGTACTTCTTGGCGTTGTCCCAGGCACCACCAGCGTTGGCCATCATAATAGCGACGGCAAAACCGGAGGTCAGTCCGCCAGCCAGCATGCCCATGACTCCAGCCACGCCCAACAGCAATCCGACCACAATCGGGGCGACCAAGCCCATGACTGCCGGCAGAACCATCTCGCGCTGTGCGGCCGCCGTACTAATGGCGACACAGGCTGCGTAGTCCGGTTCGGCTTCGCTTTCCATGATTCCTGGAATATCGCGAAATTGTCGGCGAACTTCTTCGACCATCGCACCCGCAGAGCGGCCCACAGCTTTCATGGTCATTGCACAGAACACGAACGCTAAGGCCACACCGGCAAACATGCCGACCAGTACCCGCGGGTTCATGACGGTGACATTGTAATAGCGAACAAAGTCTGGGATTTTGGCAAAGCGGTTATTCACGATATAGCCTTGATTCGCCAACTTATCGAGGTCGACAGTCGTGGAATCGCCTGGCTTGAGGTCAATGAGTGCTTGAAGGTCTTTGTCCCGGTGTTCCTCTTTAACGGTCGGCGGGAAGACCAACCAAGCTTCGTTTTTGCCACCTTCTTCTTTCGAATTTGTCGCGAGCAACCCGCTGGCAATTTTTTTGACCGTGCCTTCGCCTTCTGTTCCCACAATCGAGGGTTCCACCCAGCGGTCGAAACCGATACGGACTTCCTCGACGTAAGCGGCCAACAGTGCCAAGGCGGTCAAGGCAGCTGAGCCGATGGCAAAGCCCTTTCCAGTCGCAGCCGTGGTGTTACCCAAGCTGTCGAGGGCGTCGGTCCGCTCGCGAACGATCGGATCTTGGTGGCTCATTTCCGCGTTGCCACCCGCGTTGTCGGCGATTGGCCCATATGCATCAGTCGCCAAGGTCAGGCCCAGCGTACTGAGCATGCCGACAGCGGCAATACCGACTCCGTACAGCCCCAAAGCAAACGTATCGGCGTTGGCATAGTCAAAACCGGTGCAGGCACCGAAGGCGACGAGAATAGCAGCACCCACGATAACAATCGGAACCCAGACGCTGTAGAAACCTTCAGCAACACCAGCGATGATGACTGTGGCCGGTCCTGTGACGGCTTGGTCAGCGATTCGTTTTGTGGGGGCGTATTCTTCACTCGTAGAGTATTCCGTCCATTTGCCGATTCCGATTCCGGCGACCAGACCGGTCACCACGGCAATAAACACACCAAATGCCAATCCCCACCCATGCGGCATTCCTGCAGTTTCCAGGATTTCGCCGACATCGCCGGTTGAGGGTAGATACAAGATGAAAAATGCGAGTACCGCCGTCACTACGGCGACCAACGCACTCGAAATGTTAATCCCCTTAGCCAAGGCGGCCAACAGATTACGCTGCGAGGCTCCTTCTTCGGTTTTGACGAGGAAGACACCGTAGATGGAGACTGCGATTCCCGCTGCTGCAATAGCGAACGGCAACAACAGCATCATGGCCTGCATTTTTAGGTGACCCTGAAATGCCGCCACGCCCAAAGCCGCGGTCGCCAAGATCGAGCCACAATAGGATTCGTAGAGATCCGCCCCCATACCGGCGACGTCTCCCACGTTGTCTCCCACGTTGTCGGCGATCGTCGCGGGGTTCCGCGGATCGTCTTCAGGAATTCCAGCTTCGACTTTACCAACCAAGTCGGCACCCACATCAGCCGCTTTGGTAAAGATGCCACCGCCCACGCGTGCGAACAACGCTTGGCAACTGGCTCCCATGCCAAAGCAGAGCATGGTGACGGTGATTTCTTCCAAACTAAAGTGATAGCCCATCATAGGAGCAATGTAATACAGACCGCCAAACCAAAGCGTGATGTCGATCAGACCGAGTCCAACCACCACCAGTCCCATGACTGCACCGCTACGAAAAGCGACTTGCAGGCCTTGGTTAAGTGAATTCTTGGCTCCCTGAGCGGTCCGCGAACTGGCGAGCGTTGCCGTTTTCATACCGAACCAACCAGCCAAACCAGAAAAGAAACCGCCGGTCAGGAAGGCAAAGGGAACAATCGGGTGCTGGGCTTTAAAGACGAACGCCACAATTCCCAGAATGATCCCGGTGACGATGAAGAATATCGTCACGACTTTATATTGTTGTCTCAGGTAGGCGTTCGCACCGTCACGGACGTGACCGGCGATTTTGACCATCACCTCGTCGCCTTCGTCCTGGGTGATCATCCAGTCGTAGAATTTCTTGGCGTACCACAAAGCCGCTATCGAAGCGACAAAGCAAAGGCACCAAATCATGAATATCATGGCGCCAGAGACCTGATTCGAGGCACCGAGCGCCGCGTTAGCATCCGCAGACTCTTGTGCGAATATCGGCGTGGTAAACAAAGCCGTAATCGCCAAAGGCAAGAGCAGTTTCCAACGATTCACCATCTGACCGACTCGCGATGAGAGGAGTTTCATCCTGGGGTTGATCTCCATTGTACTGAGGCTGACACAACCAGAGAGAAAACGCAGACGGACCACTTGGTCGGGACGAGCGATGCCCCAATTAGAATGCCGCTACGCAACTGGGCCGGTTGTGCCGCAATTCATGGTTAATTCATGATTTCCAGCGACTAAAGGCCGCGAGTGTAGCGGTCGTCGACGTTCGTTGTCAACGTCGCGGCTATCGGCAAAAGCGGCCGATTTGCGGAAAATCCGCGAGATTTTTCTCGACGGCGCGGATCTGTCGCCACAGAGAAAATTGCCCGGGCGGTAGAGCTGACGATTGAGCGTAAATCAGAGCGGAGTGCTGTCTCCACTAAGCCCTTCCCGCCCTGATGCGGCGGGTGGCTTGTCCGCTTCAACGGATTATTACATCGTGGAACGATTCTCGCCGTCTTACTGGCGAGTCCGCCGTCGCAATTCCGATTGCGCGTTGGGGACTCGAGATTGGTTCATGTTCCACATTTTCTTGAGCGGATGCACATCGACGCGTTTTCCCAGCGTTTGCTGGATGTCGCGATAGATTAAGATGGCCACCAGCCCTTCTTCGACGGTGAGTTCCTCATCGAGCAATACCGGAAAGTCCTCCAGCATTTTTTCAAACTTCCGCATACCGCGAAGCAATAGTGCCTCGGCTTCGATAAATTCGCCGGTCTTGTACTTTTGCTCACCCTCGTACAGATCACTGTGGGCTTCCATGGTATTGGTTTCGCGCTCAGCCAAAACGCGGGTCCGCCAGTACGTGTAGTTGGTCAAATTGTGAAAATACGAAACGGCCCGTTTGACGGATTCCACGTCGACATTGTATTCGGCCGCCATTTCTTCGAATTCGGCTTCGCTTTGCACTTCCATGCGAATTTCGCCGAAATCGGTACGGATTTTATCGTTTCCAACCGCCAGCCAGTCATCGGATGCAGTTTGCCAGGCCTCCCGAGATCTTTCGCCCACTTTGCCTTCACGACTGAATACATCCGCGTAGTCGATTTGTGAACGTGCGGGATACGTGTTGAAAATCTCATTGGTCATGATGTGTTGCTGGTTTTGCGGGTATTGCGCTGCAACATCCTTGGACTTTTGAAACCATTCCTTAGCCACCAAGTAGTTGTCCTTGCCGTCTGGATTCAAGTCGCGATCGATCCGTTCGTCACTTTCGCCGATCTTCGGGTTGGGATCTTGTTCCGTAAAGTATTGGCGAAACTGTTTCCATTCGTCGGAGCGTCCAATTTTTTTGCCGAGCATACTTCCGGTATGCCAGTAGAGTTCGGGCAACTTATGGTTCCGCTTCGTGCCTCGCTCCAAAAATTTGATGCCGGTCTTGACCCAGTGATAGCGGTCCGGAACCGCATCCCATTCCGCTGAGACGTTGTATGCCAGGTTCCAACCTTGAAATTGCCAGACTTTCTGAAAGTGCGGCTGCAACAGAATAATCGATTCGGTCGTGCGATTTAGCTCGGCCCAGTCCTTATGCTGTTGCTGTTCTTGAGCTTCCATCCACAGCAGATTGGTCGCAACGCCGCGCAATCCCAGCAGCACCAAATTCATGGTGGCACTCGAGGGATCGACGTTTCCCAGATCGGTGACACCGAGGTCGTTCTGCCTCCGCAGCGCGTCGAGATGGCCCCCTGTTTCCGCAGGAATCGCGGCGCGCGTTTCCGTCGCGGGAATCGCGGTACGCCCTGGACGTCCCAGCAACAGGATCGGAATCAACAGCAGGATAATTCCGAACAGATATACCAATTTGCGTTGTAGCGAATTGAGCTTGTTCATTTCGATTCCAATTCACGATACTTCAGTGCAACGTACGCTAAAAAGATCCACGGCAAACAATGGCCGACCATAAGGGCAATTCCGGGCAGCAGTGCCGCTGAAAACGGAACATCGAACCCGTTGGCCGTATATTCCGTAAAATCCAACGACCCGAAGTTCGGCACCAACTTTTGGGTCACTTTCAAAAACGCTTCAGGCACGGCATCGATCGTTTCGATCACGGTCTGGCCGGTCGATTCTTCGAGATCGACATTGGGTGTGGTGTGCTTGTAGATCCGGACCATCGATTCCAGAACACCACCCCCTTTGACGTTGCCAGCCGCCAACTCTTCAAAGAACCCTGAAAAGCTCTTACCGACGATCAACATCACCGAACTGGCGAGCGTGGCGACCGGACCTTTGACCACACAACTCCAGCCGACACACAGCACAACGGCCATTCCCATCATCATCCAAATTCCAAACAGGGCTTTGCAATAACTGGCGGCAAAGCTGTGTTCGGGTAGGCGGATGAACAAGTCGGGACGTGCCATCCCCAGGTATTGGCCAGAGGTCAAACATTCGACTTCGACCCGTAGCTTACCGTCTTTAACCAAATCGTCGATCAGGTCGACGGTCTCTCCTCGGCGAACCGGCAAGTTGCGGGGGACTGTTGTGATGTTGGCCCCGTTATGAAATTCCTTGACTTCAAAGGGTGCAATCGGCACCCGCAAATCTTTGTCTTCGTTCACGAATGTATAGCGGGCACGAATGCCGCGGTCGGCATCCCCAATGAACGAACGAAACACCTGAAATGACGATTCCAGCCGCAACTCCGGATCGCCGGTTTCGGGATTGGGACGTAAATAATCTTCGCCCACACCGTCGAAGACCCATGTGGCGCGGGCCTTGGTATTGCCCGGGATGTAGCTACGAAACTCCCAGACATCGCCGGTATTGATGCCAGATTCGGCGGGTTGGCCCTGCTGGTCTAGCCAGATGATGTCGTCACCGTAGACTGGTACTTTTGCGGTGAGCGAAGCGCGAGAATCCTCGTCGACTTGGCGATACAGCCATGCATAGCCTGCCACCCCCATTGCGACTAAGGCCAATGTGCCGATCATCCCATAGCCAAAAATTCGCCCCAGGACAATTTCACTGCGATACACCGGTTTAGTCACCACGGTGTGCAGCGAGCGGGCTTTGATATCGTCGGGGATCCCCCAACAGGCCAGCAATACGACCAACGGCAAAATCAACCAACTGATCGAGGTGAGCACGAAACTGACGAGCACTTTGACTTGCGTGTCGGGCTGATCGCCGGGTGAGCTCAAGAACCAACCCGCAAACATGATTAACAGCACAAAAATCACGCCGACCGCAAAGATCTTGCGACGCCAAGCTTCGCGAAATGTCAGTATTGATAATGCGAAAACGCGCCGCGGGGAGGTGGAAATCCAGTCATGGACGCACGCCCCGATCTGCGTGATCAACCAACCTGGGCCGCTCGTCCCGCGGGTCAGCAACGACATGACCAGCAGAAACAAAAAGATGGAAGCCGTTGCGATCCCAGCCACAATTGCCCAGTTGGACAATCCGCCGAGAACGTCAAATGGTATTGGATCAAAACTCATACTTCACCAAGAAACGCAATGCGCGATGTGAAAATGCTGAAAGTTGCGGGTATCGGGCGTCATTTGCCCCCAACCGGAAATATTCAATCTCGTGGTTGCCAACCCGAGGTCGGCAACCGACCTCACGACTCCGCAGCTTCTTCGCTTGCCGGCAGCGACTCCGCTGGCGCTGCCTTGTCTTCACCTGGCGGCACATACCGCTGCCCTGGTCGGTCGGCGGAATCGCGGACCGTCTTGAGGAACAGGTCTTCCAAGGTGGTGACCGGATGGTCGACATCGACCGAGTCGCTGTTGTGTTTTGCGATCACCGCTTTGACCTCGGCGATGGCATCTTCACTGAGCGTACTGGCGCGGATTTGTGTGACACCCTGGTTTTTGAGCAATTCATCCACGCGGCCGAGCACCTTCAATTCGCCGCCGTCCAAAATTGCCACCCGATCACAGACATCCTGCACGTCGGATAACACGTGGCTGCACATCAGGACCGTCTTGCCCTGATCACGCAGGTTCAAAATCATATCCTTCATATCCCGGGTCCCCAAGGGGTCCAGGCCGCTGGTCGGTTCGTCGAGCAACACCAAATCGGGGTTGTTGATCAAGGCTTGCGCCAAACCAATCCGCCGCGTCATCCCTTTGGAGTATTCGCGCAACTGACGTTTGCGGGCGTGCTGCAATTTCACCATGTCCAGCAACTCGTCCATCCGTTTCCGGCGCTCTGCCTTGGACATATTGAATAAACGCCCGTAAAAATCCAAGGTCTCGTCGGCGTTCAAAAACCGGTAGAGATAAGATTCTTCCGGCAAATAGCCGATCCGTTGGTTCTTCGAGACATCTGTTGCCGGTTGACCCAGGATTTCCACGGTTCCTTCGGTCGGAAACAACAACCCCAACAACAATTTGATGGTCGTTGTTTTGCCGGACCCGTTGGGGCCCAACAATCCAAAAATCTCGCCCTGTTTCACTTCGAGATTCAGTGAATTGAGTGCGCGAACTTTCTTTCGCCCCCAGAAGTCGCGATAGACTTTCGACAGACTGCGGGTTTCAATGACGGCCTCGGAGTTCATGGACGTCCCTTACACAAACGAATGACTCAAAAAAACTCAATGGAATGAATAACAGCAGCGAACTTCGACCTACGGAATTTGCCCCTCGGATTCCCCACAAAGCGTTCCACTCGGGCCGATATTTTCCCCGTAAAACCAAATGGGAAAGGCAGTTATCGATCAGAATGTGCGATTCGCGAAAGATAGGACTCTAGGGATGTGTACGCTCCGTCCTGCCGGGATGTTGGGACAGGTTTTCGGATTTCTCCACAATTTGCGTATCCTGCCCGACATTCGCCATGCCACTGCTGAGTCAGGTAGGCTCGGAAACACCAACAATCCCTCACACTCAACCGGGCGGAACCTACAAACGCCTCGTTCCGCCGGGCCGTATCCTCCGTGCCGGTCTCCAATTTAGAGTCGCCGACCAGCGGATGCAATAGCTTAGCCCCCTCGTTCAATTCGCAGCGACCGACAAGCGCCCGTTTGTACCGGCTACACCGATATCGAGAGCGTTTGCGTCTCGGGCGGGCCGCCTGCGAGGCAGAGATTCAAATCATCCATAAAATGCAAAAAGCCTCACGCAACAGGTCACCCACGACTGCCACGCATCACTCGCCCGTCAACACCGGGAAAATCTGATACCGCTGATACACCGCCGTCGCTTTGTTTTCCGGCGGCAGGACGATCGAGCGTTCTAGCGAGGGGGCCCATTGTTGAACATCGGCGAGTTGCGTCGGCGAGAGTTGATCGAGCGGGCCGTAGCCGCTGGAGTCCTTGACCGGCCACTGCGGACCGAGGATGCCCATTCGCTGCATCTCGGCGAACCGCGCCGGTGTGACGAAATCGGTGTAACCATACGACCCCGCATCGCGATACCGCAGTATCTCCGCCCAGTTGATGTAGATGTGCGCAATGCCCGCATCGTGGAGTTTGCGACGGATTTCATCAGCGGGACGTAGTTTCCATTGACCGGCGGGGACGCCCGATTGTTTGTCCGCGAACCATTGATCAAAAATTGAATAATCAAAGACCGTGTTGTACACATTCGGGAATTCGGCAGCGAACACCACGGCATTGCCTACGCAAAGCACTTTGGAGCCGGGGGGAAGCTCGCGATTCAGCTTTGGCAGACCGGGCGAATAATACCCTTCGGTATGCTGCCGCGCGAGAGGGTAGTCGATCAGGTAGGCGTTGTACCCACACAGCGACAACGGACCGGCGATCATCGTCAGGTGATACAGCGAAACGACGCTGAACAGCCCGATCCAGAAAATCCGCCACGACAGCCGCGCACTCCACGTCGCCCCCGCACCGGCGAGCAGGGCGACGACCGGAATTAGTGGGACCCAAAACCGGTCGATGCGATGCGTAAAGATCCAATACGTGAGAAACAAATATCCAACATAGGCCCACAACCAGATCACCAAGCGTCGCTTCGATTTCAATAAAAACGCCAACGGCGCCAGACCGAACAAAAACGGGCTCAGCCAATCGCTTTTAACGGTCACATCCTTGACCTTTTCCGCCAAGTCGAGCAGCGAATAGGTGTTCGGGCTGTGGCCGTGCTTCCACTTCGCATTCAAATCCGCATCCCAGTCCGCGCCGCCGAAGACCGAATAGACCAACGGATAAACCGGATTGCCCGTTTCGATCGTGTTTTTGAGCAACCACGGACCAATCGTGACTGCCGTTCCCAGGGCGAAGATCAATCCCAAACGAAAGGCCCCTCCTGTCTGCTCAGCGCGTTCGCCGGGGCGTGTGAAGGGCAGAGCCAACGCCACTAGTCCCAAGGGAATCACCACTGACAATACGCCGGGGTACTTGCAGGCCATGGCCGAACCGGCGCACAGTCCCGCCAGTAGAAAAGGCCGCCACGGCATGCGTGCGTCGAGCGCAGCACAGTAGCGCTCATAACCAATCATCACCGCATACAGCGCGGCGAACAGATAAAACGTCAGCCCCCCTTCGGCATAGGCGATTGTGGAGATACGGTACGTCCAGGGGGTCGTCAAATGAATCGCTGCCGCATAAATTCCCGCGCGGGTGCTAAACCAGCGCGATCCGGCGGCATAAATTCCGAGGGCGGTCAGCGGGCCGAAGCTCATCAACACGACTTTTCCAGCCACAGCCCCCCAATACCAATCCCCCAACATGACCATCGACAACAGCGTGAGCATTTCGGTGCCGAAAGGGAAACTGGTGTAGACGTTGTGCGGCAACATTTCGATGCGGCCCGCTTGAAAGTATTCCTTGGGACCGCCCAGGTGATACTCCAGCACATCAAAATCGGTTGAGGGGAGCAAAGCCCCCAGGAGCATGCAGAGCACAAACGGCACGATAATGAACAGCCACAAGTTATAATTCCGCCAATGGTCGTCGGTATCCTCATTAGGCGGTGCCGGCTTGCGACGGAATATTCGCAGACCGATTTCAGCCAGCACGGCCAAGGCCAATAGACCGCCGAATAGCTCGCGGGAAAGTACGCCAAACCAACCCAACGTGAGAGTGATCAGTGACCACGCAGAGAGGCCCAGCGCAAAAGCAAAGAACGTTCGCTCACTCGCACGCCGATTGGGGTCGGGGCAGACAACGCGCAGCAGCAACTGCCCAGTCGCCCACGCCCCCAGGAGAATCGCCGTTGCGACCAAAAGCGGCGGAATACGCTGGGAAAGATTTCCCCACGAGGAAACCACAGCCGGCAAGGGATCGGGGGGATCGATCAAATCGAACAGATCCCACGGCACGCGTTGCCAGACATCGGCGCGCGAGACGGGAAAGTTGGGCAATTTGAAACTAAAAAAGATCGCTCCAAAAATGACGAGCCAAACCACGATGGCAACGAAGATTTTGGGATCTTCGCGCTCAACCGATGCGTCCGCCTTCGCGCGTGGCTGTTCGGTTTTGGGGGCGGTTGTTGATTTGGTTCGTCGTTTGGAACTCACGTGTGGGTTGCTTTTATTCAAGGGGCGCGGCAGTACATTGGCGATGGCAGGCGGGAGCCTGCCCTACTAATTTGACCGCAATCATTGGCCGGACCAGTCGAAGGCTAGGTCGAGGGCGATGGCGGAGTGGGTTAAGGCGCCGATGCTGATGCGTTCGACGCCGGTTGCGGCGATTTGTGCGACGGTCTCCAACGTGACGCCGCCGGAGGCTTCGAGTTGGACGCTGGGTTGCCGTTGGTTTCGCAATTCGACCGCGCGTCGCAAGGTGTCGCAACTCATATTGTCCAACAGCACAATATCGGGAGGGCCATCGAGCGCGTCTTGAAGTTGCTCCAGCGTATCGACTTCGACCTCGATGGAAATTCCCGGTTTGACGCTCGCCCGCGCCGTTTGGATGGCAGCTGCGATGGTCTGTGCCTGTTGCGACACAGCCCAGCCGGCAAGGTGGTTGTCTTTAATCAACACGCCGTCATACAGCCCGATCCGGTGATTTGTTCCCCCACCGGCACGGACGGCATATTTCTGCAAATGCCGCCAACCCGGCAGCGTCTTGCGGGTATCGAGAATCTGCGCCGCAGTTCCCGTCGCGGCGGCAACATACCGGTGAGTGAGTGTGGCGATCCCGCTCAGGTGCGTCAAAAAGTTCAGCGCCGTCCGCTCACCGGTCAAAAGCGTCCGCAACGGCCCGCGGATTTCTGCAACCGTCACCCCTGCTTCGACAGCGGTACCGTCTTCAACGAGGCGGCGAACATCGACGTCGGAACCGAGTTGCTCGAACACCATGTCGACGATCGGCAGCCCTGCGACAATGCCCGGTTCGCGGACGACAACCGACACATGTTCGCGCTGCTGCTCGTCGATCAACGCGCGCGACGTCAAATCGCCCGCATCCTCAAGATCTTCCCGCAGCGCCATTTCCAACAACTGTCGAGCATTCGCCCGAGCATGGTCATCGAAGACCGGAACGTTCAACGATCAACTCCTCAAGCTCAATAAAAAATGTTTTGCAACCACAAAATTCAATTCACTTGCCCACACACACGCAACCAGTGAATAATGCCTACTACCTACAGCCTACAGCCTATTGCCCACTACGAACAACCCGGAGCAACCCCATGATCGTTGGCGTGCCCACCGAAATCAAACCGGATGAATACCGCGTCGCCCTGTTGCCAGTCGGAGCGGAGGAACTGACCCGCCATGGGCATCGCGTGCTGATTCAATCCGGCGCGGGAATCGGAAGCGGGATTCCCGACGAATTGTACGCCGAAAACGGTGCGGAAATCGTCACTACAGCCGACGAGATTTTTGCCCAAGCCGATTTGGTAATCAAGGTCAAAGAACCGCTGCCCGCCGAATGGCCCAAACTGCGCGCTGGGCAAATCTTGCTGACCTACTTTCATTTCGCCGCCAACGAAGAATTAACGCGGGCCGTTTTGTCGACCGGCATCACAGCTGTCGCCTACGAGACGCTGCGGGGCGCCCAGGGAAACTTGCCCTGCTTGACCCCCATGAGCGAAGTCGCCGGGCGGATGAGCATTCAGCAAGGGGCCAAGTATCTGGAGCGTCCGCAAGAGGGCCGTGGAATCTTGTTGGGAGGCGTGCCGGGTGTGCCGCCGGCGGACATTGTGATTTTTGGCGGGGGAGTCGTCGGCAAGAACGCCGCCCAGATCGCTGCCGGTTTTCAAGCCGATGTAAGTATCCTGGACATCAACGTCGACCGGTTGCGGTATCTGGAAGACATCATGCCGGCCAACGTGAACACGCTGTTCAGCGACCGGCACACTGTTCGCGAACAATTGATGAAGGCTGATTTGTTGATCGGAGCGGTGCTCATCGAAGGGGCCCGCGCACCGGTGTTGGTCAAAGAAGAAGACCTGAAACTGATGAAGCCCGGAGCGGTGATCATCGATGTCGCCGTCGACCAGGGCGGCTGCGTGGAAACAGCACGCCCGACGACACATTCCGATCCGACTTACATCGTCAATGACGTCGTGCATTACTGCGTCGCCAACATGCCCGGAGCGGTCGGCCGGACGAGCACCTATGCGCTGTGCAACGTGACGTTTCCCTACGCCCTGCGCATCGCCAACCACGGCCTCAGAGCGGCCTGCGCCGCCGATCCCGGTTTGGCACATGCCGTGAATATGTCCGCCGGCAAACTGACGAATCGCGCGGTGGCGGAGACGTTTGGGTTGGCTTATGAAGAGTATTTACCGGGAACATAAACCGACAGCCCCCAATCAATCATCCGCAGGGACGGTCATCTGAATCAGGTCAAACACCGCTCCCTGCGGGTCGCTGACGATGCTGATATGGCCGACCGAAACTTCAAACGGCGGTTGACAAATCGTACCCCCCAATTGCACTACGCGGTTGGTGGTCGCTTGAATATCCTCGACTGAGAAATAGACGCCCCAACAAGACGGGATGTCACCCATTTCGGGCGTCTTCTGCAGCATGCCCGCCAGCGGGCGGTCGTTGAGTTGGAATGTCCAATAAGGGGTTGCGTCCGACTCTTCCTTCTCCACCGCCCAGCCAAAAAGTCCACCATAAAACTCAAGCGATGCCCCCACGTTGTCGGTGAGCAGTTCGTTCCATGACCAACAGCCGGGATCGTTGATCATTTCGGCACCGAAGTGGTCCAAGCCTTGCCATAAGGAAACGACCGCACCGCTGGGATCGCTGATGATCGCCATGTATCCGGCGTCCATGATTTGAAACGGCTCCATCAACACGGTGCCGCCGCACGCCTGAGCACGTCGCGTGGAGGCTGCAATGTCATCGACATTGATGTAGGAATTCCAAATCGGCGGCATGCCGGTCGATTTCATCTCATCGTTCATCGCCCCCATGCCGGCAACTTGCAGGTTGTCGATTGTAAAGACCCGGTACGGCGGTCCGCCCGGTGTCTCTTTTTTTGCGGACTCCCAACCAAGCAGTTCTCCGTAAAACTCCTGTGCAGCTGCGACATCGTTCGTCATCAAGTCGACCCAACAAAACTGCCCATTCGCATACTCTGTTCTGGTTCTGGTCGCCATCGTTACGCTCTCCGTGAGCTTGATGAAGGATAAGGGAACTTGCACAAAGTATGCTGGCAGAATTCGGAGGCGGGTTCAACAAGATTCTTGACGGAATTCTTTCACGGCTGCGAATCAGCATGAATGGGAGTGGAGAGACAGAGGGACGCTGCGAGCGGCGGAAACAGGACCGTCTGTTCCGGTTTTCCTAAGCCCCGGTTTTCCTAAGCTACAGAGAAATCCCCGGCAGAAAACAAAATCGTGGCGTGTCCCATTGCCCCAACCTGATCGTTTGCGGTCGCAGTCTGCGATCCGTACCGGCTGATGTACCGGCGTGATTTCCCCTAAAAACAACGGGATTTCCCCTTCCCTACGATCGTCGCAATCGGCCTCGCGCGGTGACCAACGAGACGAGACAAGAGTTGCAATGTCTCTAGTGGCACGTGATAATAAGGGTGCGCTTTCTTGCCTGACAAACTCTCGCTGACCAAGACAGGAGCAGCCATGACAATTGCCCAAAAGTGCGGTGGCTGTTGCAAGGTCTTTCTGGCTGGAATGATCAACGGTTTCTCCGGCTGTCATCGGTTCTCCGGCTGTCAAAGAAAACTGGGTATGAAACGACTGATTTTACTGCTGGCATTGGGAGTGATCGGGTGCGGGCCTGCTGAGGTAACCGAAACCAATCCTGCAGAGGATGGGGATAGTCACCAGCGTATGCTCGCCACCCTGAAGGAAATTCAGGCCAGCAGCACAGACGAACAGCCCTACCTGAATGATGGCCGGCAAGAGCAACTTGCCCAGCAGTTAGAGAGCTTACCGGCCAACGTCCCCCCGCAAGTGAAGTTGAAAACGCAACTGCAACTTTCTGAAGCCCAACTGCAGGCTGGAAATTCGCAGCAAGCCGTAGAACAACTCTTAGAGGCAAAGAAATACTTGCTGGAAGTGGCGAGCGTTGTGCCGAGGTCGGACCAGGTACGGGACCTCTTAAACATGAAGCTGGCGGTTGCTTATTTGCGGCTGGCGGAAGACCAAAACTGCGTGAATTGCCGCGATGCCGAATGCTGTATCTTCCCGATCCAAGGAAAGGGAGTGCATCGCAACAAGCAGCCTGCCCAGAATGCGGTGAAATATTTGACCGCTTATCTGGAACGGAACAAAACTGATGCGACGGCGACTTGGCTGCTCAATGTGGCTTATATGACATTGGGCGAGTACCCCGAGGGCGTGCCCAAAAAATGGCTGTTATCCGACGGCCAGTTTGAACTCGACAGTGAATTCCCGAAGTTCAAAAACATCTCCCCGCAACTGGGGCTCAATACGTTCTCGCTCTGCGGTGGAATGATCGTTGACGATCTGAACGGGGACAACTGGCTGGATGTGGTCACGTCGTCGTGGGATACCTCGGGGCAGATGCGGTGCTGGTTGAATAATGGGGACGGAACGTTCACCGACCATACAGAGGAATCGGGATTGACCGGTCTGTTCGGCGGTTTGAACATGATTCAAGCCGACTATGACAATGATGGCGACGTGGACATTCTTGTTCTCCGCGGAGCATGGCTCAGAGAGAGTGGCCGCCATCCCAACTCATTGTTGCAAAACGACGGCCACGGCCGGTTTCGCGACGTGACGTTCGAAGTCGGACTGGGCGATCATTTCTACCCGACACAGAGTGCTGCCTGGGCTGACTACGACAACGATGGTGATTTGGATTTGTACATCGCCAACGAGATTGGCAGTTCAGAGCTATTCAATAATGACGGACAAGGTCATTTCACCAACGGAACAATCATGGCCGGCGTTCCGGGGGGCCGTTATCCGAAAGCTGTTGTTTGGGGCGACTACAACAATGACCGCTACCCAGATTTGTATCTCTCGAACTTAAAAGGACCGAACCAACTCTATCACAACAACGGCGACGGGACGTTTACTGATGTCGCTGCTCAGGCAGGCGTGGTCGAACCCAACCGCAGTTTTCCCACTTGGTTTTGGGATTTTAACAACGACGGGGTACTCGATATTTACGTCGGGGCCTATTGGGCCAAGATCGGTTATTTTGCAGCAGACTATCTGGGCCATTCTCACGCAGCTGCCACGGATCGACTCTACCAAGGCGATGGAAATGGCGGTTTTCACGACGTCACTGAGGAAATGAACCTGGCGAAAGTCACGTTGCCGATGGGTTCAAATTTTGGCGACATCGATAACGATGGCTTTCTCGATTTCTACCTGGGGACGGGATACCCAGACTATGCGGGTATCATGCCCAACCGAATGTTTCACAATCAAAATGGACTGCGTTTCAAGGAAGTCACCACAGCAGCCGGACTGGGGCATTTGCAAAAAGGGCATGGCGTGGCCTTTGCGGACTACGACCATGATGGGGACCAGGACATCTTTATTGAATTGGGCGGCGCCTTTCGAGGGGATGCCTTTTCGGACGCCGTATTCCAAAACCCAGGATTTGGCAATCATTGGATCACCGTTCAACTCGTCGGCACAAAATCGAATCGAGCGGCAATCGGTGCACGAATTCGAGCTGAAGTGAAAGAAGACGGCAAGCTGCGTTCAATCTACAAATGGGTCAACAGCGGCGGAACCTTTGGAGGAAGCCCGCTGCGACAGCACATCGGATTGGGCACCGCAAATCGCATCGAACGCCTAGAAGTCTACTGGCCCACCACCGATACGACGCAGGTGTTCACCGATCTTGAGGTGGACCAGATGATTAAAATCATCGAAGGCGAAGACAAATACCACCCGATCTCCGGTGTCCAGAATTCAAACAACGTGGTAGAAGTCGGTGCTGCCCATTAACGGGTTATCCGTTCTGATAGTCAGTCTTTTTAGAGAAAAACAGACACCCGCTGGTCGAACTTGTAACCGCATGAGATTCTGATTGATTGCCGGCTTCTCTCACGGATCGAAGCGGTAAGGCTTGCACCCTGAGATGGTTGTTTCACCCGCGCTGCTGCCCCAACCTGGGCCACAAAGTCTGTGTGGCCAGGCGCTTGCACCGGCAACACAGCCCCCAACGCCGGAAACCATGGCGTGGGAACTGTCGGCTGTCGGCTTTCGGCTTTCGGCTTTCGTCACATTCACCACTTCGCCGAAGTGGACCAGACGACTCGGCGGGGCGTCTGCTAACTTTCCGAGTCCTCAGCAGCCTTCGGTTCCTTAATGTCGGCTGACTCGATTCGGTGGTAGCGATTGGTTTCCGGGCTGGGGATTTTCACGACTGCGCCGTCGGGCCATTGGATCTCGATTTCCTCGACCTTGGATTCACTCCCCAGACCGAAGTGCACGACCGGTGCGTGTTGGGAAACAAATGAGTCGCCGGCGACAATCGGGGCCACGTGAGTCTGGCTGGGCGTCTTCACCGTGACTTTTGCACCAAGTCCGGAACGCGATGTCCCTTCCAAGTTGACACCGATCCAATTCCCATCCGAATCGTCCTTATTCTCCAGAACATGGATCGACCAAGTCCGATTGACCGGCTCACGGCTGCGGATCACTAAATCCATATGCCCGTCGCCATTGAAGTCGTCGCTGATCACATTCCGCGAATCATGTTCTGAGGAAACTCCCGCTAAAAAATCGATTCGCAGAAAGCCTTCGCCACCTTCATTCATGAGGAGCACATTATGCTCGAATCCATTCCACGAAATCCCTTGATCCGAGAAATTCAGTTTTCGATTCATTTCAAAGAAGTCGCGCAATTTCGGATCCGTTTTTGACGAGCCCGTATAGATGTCGTGACACCAAAATGACGTGCAGTAATCTTTCGCCGTTTTTTGACTGTTGTGACCGTTGGCGACGAAAAGATCTCGATAGCCATCGTTGTTAAAGTCGAACGATGTCGATCCCCAGGACCAGCCCGTTCGTGCGACCTGATCGTTAAACGTTGCCTGATTGAAGTCTTGCCCATCGGCAAGATACATACGATTGCCGTAGCCCATTTCGGGGCGATTCGATTGATAATCCTCGAACTCTTCTTGCCCAAGCCCCATTTGATGCAACCGCTTTGCTGTCGTCGAGGACATGCCCGTCATAAAGAAATCAAGCTTCGAGTCCGCATTGTAATCGGCAAAGCTGAGAGACATCCCGAAGGCATGCCGGTCGCTCAGTCTCTCGCCAGTGATGTCTGTGAATTTCCCGGTTCCATCGTTCGTGTACACGTCAATGCCAGAGAAATCGCTGACAACAATCAGGTCCAGATCCGAATCGTCATCCACATCGGCCAAGGAGGCGGAGTAGGTCCGGCGATTCCGCTTTTCGGTCAAACCACTCGACTCCGTGATATCCTCAAAAGCGCCGTCCCCGTCGTTGCGCAGTAAATAAGCGGGATGTCCATCGTTGGCATCAAAATAAGGGGTCGGCATCTGGCCGCCACTGTACGGTTGCCGGTATTGGCCAATCCAAACATCTAAATCACCATCGGCATCGATGTCTCCAGCCGTCAGGACAGTTGGCTCACGAATATCCTTGGCTGAGAAAATCGGCTTTGCACGTGCTGTGAACCGCCCATTCTCATCGGCAGTGTAAAGAAAAACTATGCCGTTGCTGCCTGCTCCCAGGAAATCTGCTCGCCCATCTCCCGTGAAATCAGCCATGACACCCGAAAAACCCAACCCAGGCGGTGGGGGGACTTCGAAGAGTGTGTCTTGCTCGAATTGGAAGTCTCCTCGATTCCAATAGAGTGCATTTTCTACGGGCGAAATCAACTCCGACAAACCATCGCCATCGACATCATTAGCGATTAACAGCAGCCGAGATTTCGTGTTGACTTTCAAAGTAGCAGCTTCCTCAAATATCGGAGCGGCTTGGCGTTTGAGGATTTTGACATCGGTTGCTTCGATGCTGCGCGCCTCGGGGCGACTGGCGGGTGTCGAAAGCGGTTTCCAATGCACCACCAGCTTTCCTCTGACATTATAAAAAGCCTGCTCCGAATCATTGGCAAGATCCAAGACAAACGACACATCTGAGCGTGGCGACTCCGCATCGGGTTCGAAGCGACTATGATGCCATTCGGACTGGACGATTCGTAAGCCGGATTCTTTCCATTCGCTCAGCCACTTCTCCCACTGATCGGGATCGAACGTTTGCGTGCCATTGTCACATTGAAACGCGTCAATCCCGTGATCATGACGGGTCGGCTCGCCCGGCATCCCGATCGTCAAATCCTCGAATGTGAAATCCGCCAGTTCGTTCATCTGGTCTTGACTGGAACGCATCTTGTCCCACAAGCCGATAAAAGGCTCTTCGTATTTTTGAGCCGTAACTTCATCGGACCAAACGGTCTGATCCAACTCCTCGCGCTTAGCGACGATCTGGCGAATGACACCTTCATCCACGTCATCTTCGCCGGTCACGGCCTCGTTTTTGGCTTCTTCGCCTGTGACACCAGCGCCAGTCAAGACTTCGTCGATGACGACTTGGTCTTTCTGAGCCGCTCTATCTTTACCAGCCTGAGGTTTGTTGACTTCGTTTTCACGACTGTTGAAAAAGTACACGACGCAAATCGCAATCAGCAGCAGCGCGACTCCAACGCCGACGGCTTTCGGTGCCTGACCTGCCATAACTCTCACCTTTCGCGTTATTTTTCCGTCTCACCTTGGTAGTTCGGAAAAACTGGAAATATAGAACGGATCATAGATATGATTTTAGAAGCAATGCTCATTCTATAGGGGATCAGTCCCTAGTTCAAACGATGCCAGCTCGTTCGGGCAACGTCGAATAAAGATAAAAACCTGCCCCATTGTTACTCGACCGGGCGGAATCTTCCCAGTTACGTTTAGTTTTCCGCAGATCGCACCGCCGGTAAGGGAGCATCGCACCAGAATCGCGAATTTTGGCACTCGGCCTTGACGAGGCTCCCGTTTGGCAATGCCGGGGAATCGGTGTTGATATTGGCCAATCCCAGCAGCATTACTACGGCACACCAATAGATATCGTTGGAATCGATGAACCGGTTGATCGCTCTACGGCTGGACAGCGCGGATGATCTGCGGCCAATCATGACCGTCGCTGCGCTGCCTCACTTCAAACGACAACGGCAACTCCCCATTAAGCGCAGTCAACGGGCGCCGGCATCTGCCGGAGATCTCTTGCAGCAGTGATCCCGGAGCAGCACAAAACTGTTCGTAGGCGACGTGGATCACTCGCTCCTGGGGAATCGCTGCGGCGCCGCGTTGAATCGCCGCATTGGTCGCCAAGACCTGCCATGCGGTTTGCTGCGGCGGCGGGAGCGACAAAACTTGTTCATATCCGGGCGGTTTGAATGAATACCACGCTGTCTCCGTGCCGGAAAACTCTCGCCGAGCGGCGAGCAGTGACTGCGCGTTGTCCGCAACATCTCGCTGCACGATCACAAAATAGCTGTTGGAAAACAGATTCGCGAGGTAGGGGATGTGCCAATTCAGAATCATTCCCTTGAGGACCAACGGCTTCGCGAACGCCGTTTGTACAGCGCGTAGTTCGCGGATAAACGTTTGCCCATCGGACGATGCGAGTTTAGCGTCGCTGAGTTGTTGCATCTCGCCGAACTGAAAAAACCGCCGCCAGAAGTACCAGAACTCGTGCGGAGAAAGGGCGCCCCGAGTTTTACCGAGTTGCGATTCAAACGCTGCTCCGACGGCCCCACCAATTTCATCACGGAAATCGCAGTCGTACAACATTTTTTGCAATTGCGCCCCCAGATATGGCGCATAGTAAAACCGCGAAAGGAAATTCGACGGATAACAAAACAAGCCGGACTGAGCCAAGTATTGGTAAACCAACGTCGTGCCACTGCGGGCGCAACCCATGATGTACACGATTGGCTCATCACACAGTGGCAGCTCAGCGATTTCGCGTTGTTCAACCGGCCCCAAGCGCGCTGCGAAGAACTTGAGCAGTGCTTCCAACTCGTCGGTCCGTTGGTATTCTGGAACCCGTTGGTCATGCGACGGCATCGAGCACCTCCAGGATGCGATCCATCTCCGCGCGGCCCAGTCGTTGGTCGATCGGCAGCGACAACAATTCGCGGCTCAATTCCCGTTCCCAGTCAAAACCACGGCCATCGCGGGAGACGCATTCGGCCCACAATTGCGGGGCGAAGATCTGCTGATCCCACAACTGTTGATGCAAAATCGGCGGCTGCGGCAGAAAGGGATAACAGAAGGGAACCGCCTCGGCATCGAGATGTAACAGGCTCTCCTGCAATCGGTTGCGCGAGTCCAATTCGCCGTGCAGGTACTGATAGTTCTCGCGGCGAATCCTTGCTGCTTGGGCGTAATCGACACCGCCGAGGATCGATTCGCTCAGACGAGATATCTGCGTTATCGCTTCGCCGTTGCGTCGTTCATTCTCGCGAAAAATCTCATGCCCTGCGAAGATTTCTCCTTGTTCGCGCAGGATCAAATGTTCGAACCGATAGTTCGCATTCCGCTGCCAGGTCTCGGGTGAGGGCAGGGCGGCATCGTCAGGGCTGTACAAATAACCGCCATCGGGAACGCCAAAAAACTTGCGAGCAGAATTGAAGTAGAACGCTTTGGGGGCTTCGGGCGTGTGGAAAAACGCCTGCGTATTGTCGACCCACAAACACTCTGCCCAACGGTCTGCGAGTGCGGCGATTTGTTTGTTTTGCAGGCCAAAGTAGTTGATGACGACAATGCGCTCACCGCGGCCTAACTCAACCCCAGGCGAAACCGACAAGTCCGGTTCCAAACCATAATGCTTGAGGGGAATGTCAGCAGCCCGAAATGGCTCCAACAGGGCGTCACAACAATAAAACGGAACCCAGACCGCCGCCGGTTTTTCAACATTCAACAAGCAGCCAACGCAACTGCGTCCGCTATTGAGGGCCAACCGCGCATGCGGATGTAACGGTTCGCCGCTAGCGGTCGGCTCCCATTCAAAATATCCGCCGACTACATTCATGCCCAAAGGTGTCCGACTGAAAACTAAAATAGTGAAAGGTCATCCACCCCGCAGGATGTGTCGCGACACCCTCTACAGGTTATGCGCAGCGAACTCGTGTTTCGTGAATCACCGCAGCCCACTCGACATGGTCGCCGCCAAACTGAAACTCCAAGGTTCCCGCCTTGCGCGTGAGACGTTCCATCCGTTCGACGGTGACGACGGCGAACATCAGGCAATACTTCCCCGGCGTTAAATTCAATTTCCCGAGATCCATGCGTACGCCTTGCTTGGTCTTCGTGAATCGCAATTGTTCGCGCTGCTCTGGTTTGATGGCCAGTATGGGATGCCCGGAGAAATCTTCGATCGTGATCCGTAGTTCCACCTCCGGTAGGCCCGTTTCTAAGTCGAGATCCAATTCCACGGACAACTCATCGTCGCCGTGGATCACCGCTTGTTGGTTGTCGAGAACTTCGACGTCGTTGATCCGCAGTTTCTCATTGTGAATTCTAGCAGCGGTATTCCCGAACACTTTCAGCTGTGTCTGGCACTGTGTGTAATACGCCTGCAGCCCTTGCGACAAATCGTGGCTGTTGCAAATGATCCGGCCTTCGGAAAACACAGACACTCGCGTGCAAAACCGCGTCACGAATTGCATGGAATGCGAAACGAACACAACGGCGGCATCCTCAAGCAACTCCTGAACGAGATTCAGGCACTTCAATCGAAAACCAAGATCCCCAACCGCCAGCACTTCGTCCAGAAGTAAAATATCTGGCCGAATCATGATGGCAGCTACGGCAAAACCCAATCGGACCTGCATGCCGGAACTGTAGTTGCCGACCGGTGAGTCGATGAACTTGCCAAGTTCAGCAAATTCGACGATCTCGTCGAAGCGTTCGTGGATTTGTTTTTTGCTCAGCCCCAGTATCGAGCCGTTGACGAACACGTTTTCCCGTCCGGTGAGGATCGGATCGAAACCCGCTCCTAATGCGATCAACCCGCCTACGCGGCCCCGCAGCATGATTTTTCCAGCGTCGGGTTGAATCAGCCCGTTGAGCATTTTGAGCAGCGTGGTTTTCCCGGCGCCGTTGCGGCCGATTAGCCCCAGGCATTCGCCGCGGCGGAGATCGAAACTCACGTCGTCCACGGCCCAGAATTCCTCCGGTCGCAAATCACCCGGCGGCGTCCCCAGAATGTCGCCCGCAAGATCCGTCAGCCCATACCACAGTGATTTTTTCAAATCCCGACAAAACTTTTTGCCGACATGATCGCAACGCAATAAAATTTCCGACATGGCGATCGATCCTCACATGCCTTTCCGGGCAATGATGTGTGGCCGCGCCACGTGTAAGAGAATCAATCCGATCGCCAGCATGCCCGCGGCGATTATCACCATGACGATGGCGGGCAACAGCGGTTGTGCATGCCCACCAAACAGCAGTTCTCGGCAGACGTTCAATAACGGTGTAAAAGGGTTCCACTGCATCAGCGCTCCAAGCCACCCGGTCTCGCGCACAGGATAGATCACCGGCGATAAATACATCAGTCCCATAAACACAATGTGTGTCATTCGGCCAATATCCCCGTACAAGGCAGCCAACGGCGCCAAAAAACAGCCCGCCGCCGCACCCGTCAACACCAACCCCGCTACCGCAAGTGGAAACAACAGCACCGTCGCCGGGAGCCGATACTGATAAAGCAGGAACAAGCAGCTCAGCGGGATTCCTGCCAACAAAAACTGGAAGGCAACATTGGCCAGATTCCGCGCGATGAATGCCTCGATGGGCACGTTGAGTTTCTTGAGAATGTCACTGGAGTAGACGTCGACGGTGGCATCAAAACCAGCGCGTAACAAACCCCACAGGATCGTGCCGGAGAGCACGAACAACGGATAAGGGATTTTGGTGTCGATCGAAACCACCGCCTGCGACCGCAAAAACACCCACATCGCCGCCGTCATGATCGGACCGCTAAACAGCCAAGCGTATCCCATAAAACTGCGACGGACTTGTGACTTGAGGTCGCGCGTGAACAAAATCCACGCCAACTCGCGCGTCGACCAAAAGTTGCTCAATGATTGCCGCAGCAACACCAACGGATGGGACCGTGCACCGCTGGGAGCATAGACCACCCAATCCCCGGAGCGCGGACTGTGTCTCACGTCCGGCTCGATGGCAGCGATCTTTCGATGGTCAACGGTTTCGACGGACGACACCTGGTGCTCCAGTTCCTTCTGTAATTCCCATAGCGGTCGTTGAATTGCCGGATTCGCCGATGGGGGCGGTCAACCATCCATGGATTTTCCCCACGCCGGCAATTCAAGATGACGAAAACCGAAGCCGTCTCTTATGGCAATTGCCAAATCGTGTCAAGTTGTCCCGCGACGATGCACTGTTTTGAGAAAAGCTGGCGGGAGCGGCCATCTCTCGCAAGCTCGTATAGCGAACATTTGCTCGATGCGGTACAAGACCGCCTGCGAAACGCGATTTGAGATTTGGAGACGATCCTTGATCACTGATGACTTACGAGACTCAGTTCCCTATCAGGAAAACCCTGTTCCCGACAGCGACCGGACGCTACACGTTGGGCAACCCAATCTGTCGGATCGCGCAGCTTTTGATCGCTTGGTGGACGAAATGTATGAAAACCGTTGGTTCACCAACAACGGTCAACTCGTGCAGCGTCTCGAACTCCGGCTCAGTGAGTACCTGCAGGTCAAACATGTCGTGCTGGTAAACAACGGCACAACTGGGTTACAAATCGCCGCACAGGCGCTGGGACTGACCGGCGAAGTGATTCTGCCCGCTTTTACGTTCGTCGCAACAGCGCACGCATTGCAATGGGTCGGCTTGAAACCGGTGTTTTGTGACATTGATCCGCAGACTCATTGCATTGACCCGCAAAAAATCGAAGCGCTGATTACCGAACAGACCTCGGCAATCGCCGGCGTGCATGTCTGGGGCCGTCCCTGTCCCACGGATGCCATCAACGAGATCGCCCGCCGTCACGATTTGGCTACCTTGTATGATGCGGCGCATGCGTTTGGTTGCCGTCATCAAGGCCGTATGCTCGGAAATTTTGGGCAATGCGAAGTCTTCAGTCTGCATGCGACCAAGTTCTTCCACACCTTCGAAGGAGGAGCCGTCACCACAAACGACGATGCCTTGGCTGAGAAAATCCGCCTGATGAAAAACTTCGGATTTGAAAGTATGGACCGCGTCGTCGAATTGGGAGTCAACGGCAAGATGCCCGAGGTCTGCGCCGCTATGGGGCTCGCTTCGCTCGAACAGTTGGACGACGTCCTCGAAGTCAACCGGCGAAACTACCGTGCCTACGATTCGGGTCTGTCGGACATCCCCTATGTGCATTTGCATCCGCAGACGGACTTGGAGGGGACGAATTTTCATTACATCGTTGTCGAGGTCGATGAAGACGCGCCACTGAGCCGTGACGAAATTTTGAAACAACTCCACGATGCCCACATTCTGGCCCGGCGATATTTTTCCCCGGCTTGCCACCGCATGGAGCCGTACCGCACGCTGTACCCCGAATATCTCGATGCCCTTCCGGAAACCGACCGTTTGTGTCAACGCATCATGATTTTACCAACTGGAACGGCGATTTCGCCGGACGATATTTCTCGGATTTGCGCAACGATCCGCTCTTCACTCACACGAAGGAAAGTTGCTTAGATGAAACTGCGGGAGGACTGCACAACACGACCGACATCAATGACTGAGGCCGACGAAATCATTGCCGCCGCCACACGCGAACATGCTGCTGGCCAAATCGAAACCGAGCCGCTGCTTAGCGTGTGCATCATCACCTACAATCAAAGCCGCTTCATTCGCCAAGCTGTGGAAAGCGTCTTAGCGCAAGAGACCGATTTTCCCTACGAAATCATCATCGGCGACGATCAGAGCAACGACGGCACCACCGAGATCGTTCAGGAACTGCAACAGTCGCATCCGGATAAAATCCGTGTCTTAACAGCGACGGAAAACCTCGGCCAATATACCGGAAACGGTCGGCTGAACATGATCCGCACATTGCGCGCGAGTCGCGGGAAATATGTGGCGCTGCTCGAAGGGGACGACTACTGGACGTCGCCACAGAAACTGCAACAGCAGGTCGATGCGCTGGAGGCGCATACCGACTGGGCCATCTGTTTTCATTCCACCCATTGTTTCTGGGATGATGCCAGCAATCCTGGGTTTGACTTTCCATTGGAATTTGACCGAGACATTTCCACGATTGAAGATTTGATCGAAGGGAATTTCATGCAAACATGCTCGGTCGTGTATCGCAATGGTCTATTCGGCAAGTTTCCGGATTGGTTTCTTGAAGCTGGATTGGGGGATTGGCCGCTGCACATTCTTAATGCCCAACACGGTGACATTGGATATCTGCCGAAAAGCATGTCCGCCTATCGGGTCCATCCTGGGGGGGTTTGGACATCAAAATCACAACAAGATTGTGAAGCGATCATTTCGCAACTTTATCTGCTCCTCCATCGAAATCTGCCACGCCCTTTATCCGATCTCGCTGGGAAACGTCTGTTGAAAGAGTTCAGAGTTCAAATCGTCGCCTTGCACGATGCCTGCAAAAAATATGACCAAGCCATCGGAACCTTGGAAGAGCACATCGTCAAACTGAACGCGCAGCATGAACGCTCCTCAAGCTACCGGTTGGGACGTAAGTTGCTCTTGCCGTTGCGGATGCTGCGAAATTTATTTCGCACTCACATGCCGGCACAAGTTCAATAAGGCAGGAGCCGCGCATGAAACTCGGAATCATGCAGCCCTATCTCTTTCCGTGGATCGGCTATTTCCAGTTGGTAAACCACGTCGATGAATTGGTCATCTACGACGATGTGCAGTACATCAAAAACGGGTGGATCAACCGCAATCGCATCTTGATCAATGGCCAGCCGCGCTATTTCACATTGCCGGTGCTCAAGGCATCCCACGCGCTGCCGATCTGCGCGCGGCGATTCGCACCGTCGTTTGAGCGTGACAAACGGCGTGCACTCAAGAGCCTCGAAATGGCCTACGCCGCTGCGCCGCATTTCCGGGACACGCTCACGTTGGTGCAGGACTGCTTTACCTGCCGGGACAACAACGTGGCCGCGTTTGTGTCCCACACGTTGTCGAAGTTTTGCGACGCTTTAGGAATCGAGACGCTGTTGCGGCGTTCCTCCGAACTTGAATATTCCCCCGCCATGCGCGGCCAAGACCGTGTGCTCGACATCTGCCGAGCCCTGCACGCGTCGCATTACGTGAACGCCATCGGGGGAACCGACTTGTACGAAGGCGACGTGTTTGCACAACACGGCCAGCAACTCAGTTTTCTGCACACGCGCGACATCGCCTATCAGCAATTCCAGAACACGTTTCGACCCAATTTGTCTATCATCGACGTCATGATGTTCAACGACCGCGACCGAATTGCCGCGCTGTTGAACGAATTCGATTTGAAATCGCCGCAACCCTAATACCGAATCCCTAAGCGGCGATAGATGAAGGCCAACAGCCAGATTGGGCCGATCAATAGATATTGAATATCTTCGAAGAAGGCGGGCTTTTTCCCCTCGATTTTGTGTCCGATGAATTGGCCGATCCAAGCCACCACAAATACCACCAATGACGCCACCCACACCGGGCCCAAGCCCGTGCGCTGATAAGCAACCAGCACGCCGACCGCCGCTGCGGAGACCAGCAACATGCCGGCGGCCAGCATCAGCGACAACCGCAAATAGAACAACAGGCTGATAACAATCAGCAGCATTCCCCAATTCCAATAGGGGGAATTCATGCTTGCCGTCCCGGGCAGCGCCACGCCCCACAACAAACCGATCAAGCTCAGCACAATCAGCGGAATGCAGATCCAGTGCAACGTTTTATTGGTCGCGTTTTGATGGCAGACTGCGTATTCAGTGAACCATTCATCGGCGGATTTTTTGGGCATGGCGGAATGCGGCTTGAAGTGACAGGCTGGAGGCCTCGGGGCGACTCCGAATGAGTCACCACGCAGACAGGACGGTACTCAATTACTTAAGTTTTCCCGTTTTGACGAACTCCACGATGGCATCTTTGTGCGTAGCCAATGTCCCTTGAGGGCCGGTGGCTTTGACGAAATAGTTGTCCATGGGGGAAAAGGGAATAATGAAGCCGAGCATGCGTTGGTTTTCCGCCGGGCCTTGGCCGGGACGTTGACTATTGAAGGTGCCGCGAATATCGACCATCGTTGCCGTCTTGCCGTCGACGTCGATTTCGGTCACCGCCGGTTCGTCACCATCAGCCATTTTGAATTGACCAATCCAACGATTGATATTGGCCTGCTTGTCACCACCGGCCGGCATGATTGTCATGCGCGCGTTGCCGTCGTCGCCGGGCAGAAAAAACTCCGCTTCGACGAAACTCGGGCTTTCATTGCGCTCCCAATCGGCCGGAGCGGCAAAGGTCATGCCTCGCAAATCGACATTGGCGGTCGCGGTCGTCTCGTTGTTGTCTGCGGCGTCCGTTTTCGGGGCGGCAGCTTCCTCCTTGGCCAGTTCAGCGGTTTCATCCGCGGCAGCTTGGGGAGTTTCTGGTTCGAGCGGTGGGGCGGTGTTGAGTTTTTCCGTTGCGGATCCGGTCGAGGCGGGTTCTCCGCAGCCGACACAAATCAACGCAGCGACACACAAAGTCGCAACAGGCAGGAATCGTGAACGCAGTAACATCTCGGTTTCTCCTTGGCAATGAGTCGTTTTTTGCGGCGCGAGACAGTGCTCGCGAGAAGATTCTAAACACTCCAACGATCGCTTTTGTACTCGATTCGCCCGCGACTTACCATTTCGCCGCACGTTTCTCCAAAAACGCGTTGACCCCCTCCTGCGGCTGGCCGGTCGCGTAACAAGCGGCAAAGGCGACCGCTTCTTGTTCTAGTTGCTCGTCAATATCACCCGGCACGAACGAATTGAGCAACCGCTTGGACGTTTCCAACCCAATCGGCCCCCGCGCCAACAGCCGCGCAGCTTCCTGTTCCACAGCTGCCTGGAATTCCTCGTCGGGAAACACCTCATGCAGCAAGCCCAGGCCGAGGGCTGCATCAGCCGGCCACAATTCAGCGGCCAACACAATCCGTTTGGCGACTGACGGTCCAAACAGTCGCGCGGTTCGCACCGTGCCCCCCCAGCCGGGGATTACACCGATTGATGTTTCAGGCAACCCCATGCGACAACCCGCGGCGCCAAAACGCAGATCGCAAGCTAGGGATAATTCGCACCCGCCTCCCGCGCACGCCGCATGAATGGCGGCGATCGTCACCGGTCGCAACCGCTCGATTCGCGACATCAACTCCTGTCCCTCACGGGCAATCGTGTACGCCGTTTGCTCGTTGAGGCTCCGCAGTTCGTATATATCCGCCCCGGCGCAAAATGTGCGTCCGGCGGAACTAAAAATCACCACCTGGCTGTTGTCGTCCGCTTCGAGTTGATCCAACGTGGCCGCAAATTGTCGCCGCGTTTCCTGACTGAAGACGTGCACGCCGTTCTCGGTCGACATCCGCACACGGGCGATTGGTCCGTCGAATTGCAAAATGATTTCGGTCGCCATCTTGACGCAATTTCCTTCTACCAAAGAACGAAAACAGGCACCGGCCAGTCGACCGGTGCCTGTTGATTATTACGAATGTCCGCGGCAAATGCTAATTGCCGCTCAGAGCCACAGCCCGTTCCGGGAAGGCCGGACCTTGCGGTGCAGCAATCGCCGGGGCCGAGGGTGTGCGATGAGCAATCCATTGCCCCACACGTGTGGCCGTCGAACGTGCTCCGTTGGCCGGACGAAATCCAGCCATGCGGAAGTCCGCCTTTTTCGGGGCCGGTGCCGGAACCTTTCTGGCCAATTCCGACCGTCGCTTTGGAATCACTGTCGTTTTCGGCTCGTCATATTCGCTGAAATCGTCATTGTGGTCGCCGTGGCTGTCGTCAGTTTCCCGTTTAGGAATCGGTTCCGATTTCAAATCCGAACGGGTGCTCGGATCGCGGCGTTGAGCTTCACGTCTGCCCGGTTGCGGTGCCGGGGCACGCGCGGTTGTCGGGCTGTACGGGGCTGCATACGTCGCAACCGATGATCCCATCGGAACCGAACGATAGACGGTGACAGGCCGTCGGGTGACAACCTCTTGGCTGGTCATCCGCACGGTGTTGACGGCCACTTTTTGAGTGGTTGTTCGGGGAACCATCCGCGTCACGCGGTAGTTCACCTTACGCGTACCGTGCACAGCGACGCGGCGCGTCACGGGGACGTTGACGGTCTGCACGTTCGGCACATAGGCGTGTTGCACGGAGTAATTCGGTGTAAAGGCCGAACGGACGCCGTAGCCAACGCGATTCAGAAATCCGAACAGATCCGGCCGACTGTCATACTGGCAAGGAGTCATTTTGGGGCGCGGTTGATATTGGGCCGTCCAATATCCGCAATCCCGTGTCACTTGACGGCATTCGGTGACGTCCTGATACGCCACGGTGGGAACTTCGGTTTCGCGATCTTCCACTACCGGTTCATAGGTGGTGACTTGTTGATCCACGTAACTGGTTTCGACAACGGGTTTCTGCACGATTTGGCGATACTCGCGCATTTCGGTGACTGGGACCGTTGTATAACAAGGCTGCGGTTGAACGCATTGAACGACGGGGGGCGGCGCGCACGACGCACAAGACGGCTGCCATTGGGCAGAGGCCGAATTCCCGACGGATGCGACCGCCGCTGCACCAACGAGCAGTATGCGGGGGAACATGCGGGTCATAGGTTCCTTCCTGAGAGACCAAAAACTAAGTGTGTTGAGAGAGGTAGCGTGAGAGGACGAGCCAACTATGGTTTTTTGTAGGAATTCGCGACGGGGAAACTCTGCACCAGCGCTGAATTCGCCTGAGTTTTGGCTCGGGGGGCGGAAAATTATCGCAATGCAATTTTTCGGTCAAGTCCGCCTGCCCCGATGTCGAGGTAGCAACGGATTAAAAGATAGACATTCACCCCCATCTCAATCCGAACGACCGACGGCAACTAACGGCGAGCTAATCAGATAGGTCTCACCGCGCTGCAAAGCAGAGAGAAATCCAAAAAAAATCTCTCAATACTCCTCTCAACACTGTGGTGCGATTTGGAGATACGGACGCAGAGTGTTTGGTGTGGTCAACCGCCCGGGAGGCTTGTTTTCCCCCGGGCGGTTTTTTCTGCGCTGGCGGTTTGGAGATAGGGTCACGGGTGGCACCGCAATCTGTAGTTTTGCCGCCAGATGACATAGCAATGGGTCAATCGCTGCCTGATAAGGTCGCTTAGACCCCTCCGTGAATCGAATGATAGAGGATCACCGCCGATTCGGTCTCTCCTTGCGTGACAAAATCGAATTCGATCCCAAACTTGACTCTATTGACGAACCTAAAGGTTTCGGCGTCCATTATCAGTTGGAAAACAGGAAAGTCTACAGCGACATCGCCATCACGAACAACATCGTCGATTGTACAATTGCGATCACCGGCGGAATCAGTTGAGTCCATGTGATACGTGACACGCACGAACAGTTGTGGGCGCATCAAACTAGATGGCGGCGCCTGCAACAGCGATTGTAAATATTCTATGGCCGGTTTGGTAAAACTAAGTCGGGGCAGGGAATCCGACCAGTCGCCAAATGTGGCCACCGGAATCGTCTTGTTAGGTGCACGTTCGACACGACGAATCTCTCCGAGCTTCCGCCAGGATTCTTCTCCCGGAATTCGCACCAAATGTTTTCTTTCGCCCGTTTCGAGGTCTTCCTCGTCTCGGGTAACACAACCGCAGCGCCGAAGTGCCATGGCAAATAGCCAATCAAGCCCTTTGGGAAAATTTGGAAAGGAATTGAGAATGACATCAATAGCGGCAGGCGCTCCTATTCTTCCTAGTGCGTCGATGGCACTAGTTTTCGCGTTTATTTTTGGTCCATCTGCCACTTGGCCAAGTTTTTTGATGGCTGGCTCATAGCGGTGTGTCCCGATGACATCACACGCGCGAGAGACGACGTAGTCATCTTCATGATCAAGGAACGGCAGAATATCTCCGACATCTGCTGCAGGGGTAACTCCCATGATGTTGTGCGTGTAATGATACAGCCTCCAATCATTGGAAACGGCGGCGCCTTCCAACTCTTTGCGCAATTCACGCACGGCGTTTCGATCAGATTCCAGATCACCTGTGGTGGCCGGTTTGCAAATCCCTTGCTCCCAACTGTAATACCAGTTTTCAACGAAGTAGTCCGTGACTAGATGAGTCCAACTCGAGCCCGGTTGGCGTTTTTCGAGTTCATCCACCGATTCGAGTAAGGACTCGACGGAGCGAAATGCCACAGAATCTATCCGGCCGTCGTAATCCCAATAGTAGATTCGTCCGGCCAACGGCCCACGGACATACAGGAATGCGAATTCACTGTTGTCACTCGCTCCTTGCCAAAATGGGCACGAGCCCCTGAGGTCTTGCCATTCGCTATATTCACGAAATGTTTGGATCACCTCGTCAGACGACATCAATCTTAGGGCGCGTTCCCCAAACGTCGGAACGGGACGATCTTCAAAGTCGTAGCGTTCTCCATCCCCGCGCTCGTACAATTCACGCAGCGTGGCAGGTAATGGTGCCTCAATAGCGGCTTCGATCGCTTCGATCCAAGGTGCCATATCGGCTGAACCTAAATTCTACAGGGGAGGAGACTGGGGCGTCACAAAGAATGCCACCAATTCACGTGCAATACACAACAAACCTCTAGTGCTTGTAAATCTTGTGCTGCGGACGGCCGCTGAGGATTTGTTCCTTGCCCCAGTTGGTCACTGCCCGGAACGCGTCGCTCTGAATGAAATCGGTAAACGCCTTCTCGTCCGACCATTCGCTGGTGATCAGATACGACGCATCGTCGCTGACATCTTTCCACAACGTCGAACTGTCGTGCCCTTCGGCTGCCTTGAGCGCGTCGATCACGCCGGCAAACTTGTCCTCAAACTCCTGCTGCTTCCCCTCAATGACGTGATAATTCATGCCGACCGTAATCATAATTCATTCGCTTTCGGTGAGTATTCTAGAAACTACGACTGTCGTCGGCCTATGATATCGCATTTCCACACAAACACAACCGGGGGCAATGCGATTGGGAAACGTAGCGATCCCGCCAGCTTCTGCCCAACAATGGGTGGCACGGATTGCATCGCTATCCTTGTGCCGCAGGCACAAGAAGCCGCAGTTTCGGTGTTCCCTGCCAGGCACGTCTCTTTTGCCATGCATCAGCGGCCACCCGCGACATCTCCTGTGAGTGGTATCCGCCCTGACGGCAATCGCAAATTTGGACGAACTGCGAACATCAATCGTGAGATCACACCGACCGTGTGATCCCACCATCTACGCGAATGTTCTGACCGGTGATGTATTGTGCACCCTCTGAGAGCAGGAACAAGGCAGTCTCGGCAATCTCATTCGTCGTTCCATAACGCCCCATCGGAATGCGGCTGCGAAATGCTTTTTTCTCCGGCAGGCTATCGATAAAACCCGGCAGAATGTTGTTCATGCGGATGTTGGCTGACGCAAATTCATCGGCAAACAGTTTTGTGAATGCGGCCAGGCTTGCGCGAAACGCACCGGACGTTGGAAATGCAGGTTCGGGTTCAAAGGCTGCGTAGGTTGAGATGTTGACAATGGCTCCCCCGCCACACGACTTGAGGATCGGCGTCACGAGTCGCGCCATGCGTATGACATTCAACAGATAAACCTCCATCCCCAAATGCCAATCGTCGTCGCTGATTTCTAGGATTTTCCCCTTCGGCCCATGACCGGCACTATTAACAACCGCATCAATTCGGCCAAAAGCATCCATGGCCGTTTCAACAAATCGCGTCAGGTCTGCGGGGCTTTGGTTAGAACCAGTAACGCCGACTCCACCCAGCTCAGCAGCCAAGGCTTCACCTCGACCGGATGAAGAGAGAATCGCGATCTTGAAACCACTTTCAGCCAGCTTACGAGCAATCGCCGCGCCCATGCCGCTCCCAGCAGCTGTGATCAGTGCAACTTTATCAGTCAATGTTCGTGCCTTTCTTCGGTCACCTCAAGCAAATCAATAATTTATAAGCCGTCTGCAGTTCAGTAGCGAGCTTGCTACCGAAGTCGCACTGCGTTACTTCGCCTTCAACTCCGCCGCGGCCGCCTCGTATGCTTTATGACCGGTCGAACCTTTGCCCAGGATCGGTTGTTCGTCCTGGGGCAGCCATTTGCGGTGGGCGTTGAGGACGCTCTTCATCTGCGGATCACCGGCCAGATTGGTCCATTCATGGGGATCGTGGTCGTGATCGTACAGTTCCTCCGAACCGTCGACATAATGAATGTACCGCCAGCGCGTTGAACGGACCGCATGGTTGCCGCGGCCGAAGGTTGTGATCGCCGGGCGGTCCCAGGCGCGCGACGGATCTTCCAGCAGCGGCACCAGTGATTGCCCTTCATGCTGCGGATTTGCTTTCTGGCCGGACAGTTGCAGTAGCGTCGGATAAATATCGATCAAACCGACCGGACGCTCGCAGACTGCCGGTTTGATTTCCGGCCCGGCAATGATCAACGGCACCCGCGTGCCATCCTCCCACAGCGAACGCTTTGCCCAGCGTTCTTTTTCGCCCAGATGAAATCCATGGTCGGAGAATAAACAGACGATCGTGTTCTGCTTGTCCGCCCGCTGGTCCAATGCATCCAGGACCTTCCCCACGCAATAGTCAGCAAAACTGACCGAGGCCAAATACGACTGCACTGCATGTGACCATTGTCCACTCTCCTGAACCCATTGATGCTCCGGCGCGACATGCTTGAGCGTCACGAGGTTTCGCGCATAGGGGGACAGATCATGGATGTCCCCTTCGCTGATGACCGGCAGCAGGACCTTCTCGCGGGGATGCAGGTCAAACCAGATTTGCGGGACATACATCGGAACATGCGGACGGAAAAACCCAACCGCCAGGAAATACGGTTTCTCGCCTTCTGTTTTCAGCTTCTCTGCCGCCCAGGTCGCGATTTTATAATCCGGCATCTCTTCGGTCCGCTCGGGATATGCACCCCAGTCCCACAACGGATGCCCGTGCGGTTGGCTGATTTTTTCCTTGGGCCGCGGACCAAAACTGCCAAAGCTTCCGCCATACTCCCCCACGCGGTTAAAGATCTGCTGATTCGCCTGACTGTGAAACAACTTGCCGGCTCCCATGACCTGGTAGCCGTCATCGGCAAAGGCTTCGGGAATCGTCTTCTCGTTTTTCGTCACCTCCGATTGCGGCAGGCCGGGATTGAGAAAATACAACCCCGTCGACGAGGGCAGCCGCGAAACCATCAGACTGGCTCGCGACGGCTGACAGACTGGAGCTTGGCAATGTGCGTTGGCAAACAACACCCCCCGCGCCGCCAACCGATCAATATTTGGCGTCAGCGCCTGCGGATGCCCCGCCAAACAGCCCACCCAGTCATTCAGGTCATCAACGCTAATCAAAATCACATTCGGCTTCGCCGCAATCGCAGTCTTGCCTGGAATACAAAGCAGCATCAAGAACAAAGCCATAAAAATACGCATGAGGTGTCCTTAAGTTTCAACAATAATCGTGCGTCAAACATGCCAGCGAGGCTCGGCAGGAGCCTCGCCCTCCCGGAGACGTTCTCTTGTTACCTTACTTCTTTTTTTCCGTGTTTTATCTGTGTTAATCCGTGGCTAAAAAAACGTCACTTGGTTTCGATCTCAGCAAGTTTCTTGCGGACCAAAGCGGATTGCTCGTCGTTTAGGATCTGCCAACAGGCGAGGCCGTTGCCGACGAGGTCGTATTCATCGAATTCCCAGACGATGTTTTTGTTGCGATCGATTTCAAAGATCTGCGGATTATCCGGTCCCGCATGGCAGTTGCCGACGACAAAGTTGCCGTTGTCCAATTCCTCTAGGCAAGTCGTCCATTTCAATTCCACATCGGTGCCGGGCACCTTGTTCTTGATTTCCCAAACAACCTGATTGTCGGGGGTGACCTCCAGCACGCTATTGCCTCCGCCCGAAGCGATCAACGTGTTGCCGTTGCGCAAACGAATGGCACCGTAGACGCGGGTTTTGACGGGGTACTCCCAAACGATTTCCCCATCGCGATTGTATTCCGTCACCACGCCGGGGTCTTCGGAACAGACGAGGTATGTCCCTTGGGGCGTCATCCGCACCAACCGCGTCGACTGCGTGCCACCCGGTTTCAGTGGGATCTGATGCACAATCTTCCCCGCACCGTCGACTTCAATCATCCGCCCCACGCCACTCTCGGTAATCAGAGTGTTTCCATTGGGCAGACGGGCAAAAGCGTGCACGTCGACCCGTTTGCCAGCATTGCCGTTCATCGTGGCGGAGTCATACGTCCAGACGACCTTTTTATCCAAGGTCATCTCGGTGAGCTGGGTCCAACTGTCGTGGAACAGAATGTTTCCATTGGCCAACAACTGCACATCATGATGCCCCGCATGCCCCTTGCTCGGCCCAGCAGTCTTGTGTGACCAAATTACTTCGCCATCCGCATCACAAATGGCAAGCACATTTTTACCATACGAAGCCCCCACCAAAACCAACCGCTCCGCTTGTGCGTTTGCGGCGGTGAGGAGACCGGCGAGACAAAAGACGGTAGTGAGACAGTGCTTCATGTGGTGGTCACTCCTTCGATTTGTGGGGCTGTCATGCTCTCTACGGGAGAATCGCCGTTTTGCAATCTTTCGACGGCGGCTTTCAAATTCTTGATTTCTGATTGTTGTGATCGAAACACGTGGAACATTGTGCTATAGGCAATTGACAACATTAATAGGGACACGCCCATGAGATTAAAAACGCTGCTACCGCGGTCGCCCCCCAAATAAATCTCTGCCGCGATACAAAAGACCGCGAAGGCAATGCAGAAAAAGGCCATTCCGCGGCTCATTTTGATCCACTCATCAACTTTGAATTTCTGTTTCATACGTCACCCTTTCACATCGTTACGAACGCATTAACGAGCCGTAGGGCAGGCTCCCGCCTGCCGTTGAAACCGTGTCCTCGCGCGACGGCAGGCGGGAGCCTGCCCTACACGCTGGTTGCCGATTGACCAATGCCCTGCAATTGTTGAACCGTCGCTTTCAATTGGTCAATTTCCGCCTGCATATCTTCGGTTTTCGATTGCTGGTATCGAAACACGTGGAACACTCCATGAAAGGCACCGCATACGGGCCCTAGAGGCAAGGCCGTCATTAGTAAGCCCATGGCGAAAGGAATTGCCGTGGCCCCTTTATCTTCCGAGGCGAGATTTAAGAAGTAGAACACCATCGCAATATAAATAAACGACAAGCCAGAGCAGCTGAAGGCCATCCAGCGGATTCCTTTGATCGCGGTATTCACGTCGAATTTCTGTTTCATACATCACCCTTTCTCATCGTTACGAACGCGTTAACGATCCGCAGGGCAGGCTCCTGCCTGCCATTGAAACCGTGTCATCGCGCGACGGCAGGCGGGAGCCTGCCCTACACGCTGGTTGCCGATTGACCAATGCCCTGCAATTGTTGAACCGTCGCTTTCAATTGGTCAATTTCCACCTGCATGACGTCAGTTTCCGATTGCTGTGATCGAAACAAGTGAAACATTGTACCAAAGGCAGCCGCCAACAAATTCAGCGGTAGTATCGCCACCAGAAAAGGGACGCCGCTTTCGACCCCCAAAAACAAAGCTGCCACCACAAACATGAACGACAACCCAGTGCAGAAAAAACCCATCCAACGGGTCGTTTTGATCGCAGTCTTTACGTCGAATTTCTGTTTCATACGTCACCCTTTCTCATCGTTATGAACGCATTAACGAGCCTGCCCTACGGGCTATTCGCGAGGTTTCAATTCCAACACCGATGCCTCTACCGCCACATCGGCGCCCTTCTCGGGAATCGGATATTTCAACGTCCAAAGAATGCCTTGCTTGACTAACCGGCGGTACGTTTCGTGTTTCCAGTTGTCGTGGAAATGCAAACCGCTAAAGCCAAACGAACGGCCGCCGTTGGGGCGTTGCCAGGCCCAGGAGACGGTTTCGTCTTGGTCCTCGATGCGAGCTTTGATCAACGGCGTAATTTTAGCCGGCGGTTTGGGGAACTTCAGTTGGTAGTAAAATTCCTCCTCCAGTTCGAGCGTTTTTAAGCCGCGCGTGATGGGGTGCTGACCATCAGCGACGGACATTGTTGTCGTCAGGAATTTGTATTTGCGGTCCGGTCCGCCATGGCAGCCGCCGAAGAGATTCACGAACGACGCAATGTCGGCTGCCTCCCGGGTTCCCATTCCCCAATGCAACACCGAAAAACCGCCGCCCCGTTGGGCGAGCCGCTCAAACGCTGCCAACCGTTCCGGGTTCTGGCTGAGCCACTTTGCCCCTTGCGAGACAAACAGCACTACTCCATCGGCACCGTCGAGCAACTCCGGTCCCTCGGCCCACGGTTCGTCCGCTTTGGTGATGATCGTTTGCAGACCGTCGACATTCTGCAGCAAATGGGCGACGACCTGCATTCCGGCCATGTATTCGTGTGTCGTCGGTTTGTGATTGTCCGGCCCCTGCCCAATGAGCAGCAACCGTTTTGTCTTGGGGGCCTCCTCGGCAGCGGCGGAATGGGGCAGCGCCGCACAGAAAATGGCAGCGATCAACAAACAGCATAGGAATGGCAATCGAGTCAGCATCGAATCGCGGACCTCCGGCGGTTCAGGGGGGGAGTGGGACGAACGTACACCCATCGTAACCATCTGCGGCGAAATTCTCCGCTGTTTTGAGAGAAGTGGAGGTTGGATTTCAAGGAATTTGAGTTTTTTTAATTTTTTAGCGATTTTGTTGTACGAAATGTGAGCGGATTCCCCACTAACAGGAGTAGGGGATGTTTCCCAAACGCGACGTTGATTGAAATTTGATGTGAAGGAGTAGGACCGTGCGGTTGACCCTGAGAACACTGCTGGCATATCTCGACGATATTTTAGAGCCGAAGCAGACGAAGGAACTCGGCGAAAAAATTGCCGACAGCCATTTCGCCACGTCGTTGATCAACCGCATTCGCGAGGTCTTACGACGACGACGGCTGACCGCACCGACGCTAACCGGTCCCGGCAGCGGATTGGACCCCAACACGGTTGCCGAATATTTGGATAACACACTGCCGCCGGAGAAGGTGGCGGACGTGGAGAAGACCTCTCTGGAATCGGACATCTACTTGGCTGAGGTCGCGGGTTGCCATCAGATTTTGACGCTCGTTCTGGGCGAACCGGTCGATATCGTTCCGGAAAGCCGCGAACGGATTTACGCCCTCACCGCACCGGAACAGGTCGCCACGCTGCCCACTCCCGCCCCGGAACCAGCCCCCACGAAAGAGCGGTCCAAATCGAAGTCGGGCGCTCGTCCAGCGCCGCAGCCGGTCGCCGCTCGTCCGGCGGTCGCTGAACAAGACGACTTTCGCAAAGGGATTCCCGACTATTTGCGAAAACCGCCGCTGTGGAAACGCGCGCTCCCCTTTGTGGCAGTCGGGGCTGGGTTGTTGCTGGTCGCGCTCATGATTATAGATCCCAGCCAGTCGGACGAAAAAAACGTCACGGATAACGCCGGCACTGGCGGGCAGGCGAATTTTGCCGCGATTGAGAAAAAGCAGCCCAAACTGCCCGCGCAAGAGGAGCCGACCGTTGATGAAGTTCCCGTGGAAATTGCCAGCAATGAGCTTGCTGGTACTGAAGAGGTAGAGGTCGTCGAGGAAGTGGTTGAGCCGCCGGCACAGGCGGAATCCGCAGACGAACCGGATGATACACAGCTCGCTGAAATTGAAACGTTCGATCCAGAAGCATCCATCGATCCCCCTGCGCCACCCGATGGTGCGGTTGAAGTCGCCACCACCTTGCCCGGCGAAATTGATACCGTTTTGCCCGAGGTCGATCCGCAGGACGACAACCTCTTCCCGCCGGATGTCCCGGTAGAAACGGAATTGGAAACAGAAACCGAGACACCATTGCCCGCGACTCCGACGGATACAACGCCGACTGAAGCGCTGGATGAAACAGCAACGGAAACAGCGACAAGCGAAACGGATCCCGGGCCGGAACTTGTTTCCGCTGAGAGCGAGCAGGACAAAGTTGCGGTTGTCGAGACACCTCCACAGCCGTTGGAAACGGTCCCAACACCCCCCGAAAAACTGCGTTCGCCAGTGACCGCGCAATACCAACCCGGACAAAACGGGATCATGTTGGTCCACGATCCCCACGAAGCGGGCTGGAGTAAGTTAGCGCCCCGTTCGAAGATCCACCCGGGTGATCGGATTGCGGTGCCCGATCCCTATTTTGCATCGGTTCGGCTCTCAGAAGGAAACACGCACGTCACGCTGTTGCCGGGCAGCCAAAACGGATCATTGATGGAATTGTCTGAGTCCAGCGAGGCAGGACATTGCACACTTAAAGTCACCCGCGGCCGGTTAGTCTTTCGCGGCAATTCAAAATCAGCAAACGACCATGACGGGCCGGTCGAAATTGGTTTGAAAGTGGGGAATGAGTTATGGCAGGTGAAATTCCTCACACCCGATGCCGTCTGGGGCTTGGAAATCAACCCGCGTCGTCCCGAGGGATCGGACCAACCGTTGGTAGACAATTCCTACACCGGCGACCTCTATGTGGCAGCGGGGACAATCCAATTCTTTGATGGAAAACAACTCAAAATTGTCAAAGATGGTCCCGCTTGGATCCCCTTAACGCCAGGGCAACGCCCTCAGGTGAGTGCAGATGGCACCGTTGAGCCATCTGCTCCGCTCACGACCATGCCCAACTGGCTTGGTATGCCGAAGTTAACAGGAAAGCAATTGGAGCACAGCCGCCGCTTCGCACGAGAATTTGACGAGGTACAGCCGATCGAAATCTCGTTGGTTGGAGCTGTAGATCACGCCGACGAGGACATTGCCGCGTTGGGAGTCAAATGTTTTGCGTTGACCGAAAATTACGAAGTGCTGGTCAAGGCACTTTCCGGTTCGGAATCTGAAAGTGCCCGGCGGGCCGCCGCGGATGGACTGCGGGACTGGCTGCCGACCGATCCCGAGAATGGCGACAAACTCAAACAGGAGCTTTCCAAGGTTTACTACGAAGAAACCCCCGACGTGATCTATAGTCTACTTTGGGGTATTCCCAAGGCCGACGCCGAACGTTTGGCGCCGTCGTTGCAATTGGTGAAGTGGATGGGACACGATCAACAAGTGATTCGGGAGATGGCCTTCGACGAAGTGCGACATCTTTCAGAAAAGCAGGGAACTTTGGGGTATCATCCCAGCAGTGGTTCCGTGCAAAAACGGAGCCGTGCCATCGAAAGTTGGCGACGTTTTGTCGAAAGGACCGGTGGTCTGCACATGCAACGCTAATGCCCGTGTCAAAACCGGGTTGAGCATGTTCTGGAAATTTCAGGTCCGTATCAGCGAAATGCGTCAGAGGATTTTGAAACGACTTGACGAAACTACCTAGTCGTGTCCCCCAACCGCTGCTCCATCTTGCAAACCACCCCACATCGGATTAGATTACCAGCGGGCCACTATTTCCGAGGGTAGAGGATGCCGCGGCCCCCAAACCGTTGATGCGACAGTGCGGGCCGCAACTCAATTGCTGCGTTGTCAAACAGACTCGATTGGCAGCGTGTGGGAACCGTGTACTTGCCAGCGAATGCCATTATGGCCAGCGAAGATCAACTGCGGTCTTCTTCAGTCGACGGATTCCCCGTTTCGAAAGAGCTTTCGCACGCCTTGCTCGAAAGCATGCCGGTGAACGTCATCTTCAAGGATCTCGGCGGGCGGATCCTGTTCGCCAATCAGCGGTTCTGCCAAGAATCAGGCTCTCGCCCTGGTGAGTTGATCGGCAAAACCGATTATGACCTGTTTCCCCAGGAAATGGCGGACAAATACCGCCGCGATGACGCCGACGTGCTCAAACGAGGCGGAGTCCTGCACGATGTCGAGCGGCATTTGAATATCGACGGCGACATCCGTTATGTCGAAGTCTTTAAAACGCCCGTGCAGGATGCTCAAGGGCACCACATCGGTGTGCAGGTCCTCTTCTGGGATGTGACGGAACGAAAACTGGCCGATGAGCAATTCGAGGACGAGCAACACCAGATCAAGTCTTTAACCAGCCGCATTCCTGAAATCGCTCTGCGGCTGGATCGCGTGGAAAACGATTTCCAGGCTCGCGAAACCATGGACGCTCTCCAGGAAGTACTCACGCGCACCTCAGCAGCCTTGGCTAGGTTATCCGCCGGCGACTCCGGATCGGGCCGCGAATCGTGATTGCCGCTCAGCTGGAATCTCCAACCCATACCGCTAGGCAACACGAACGGCTTATTTGGCAACGATCGCACAAAAGGGACGTGTGGAACCAATTGTATTTGCGGGCCCTAATCAGGTACCATAGGCCCTTGACCACAAATCGCGAAGTGCGACAGCACGATATTTGCGATGCCATGCTGAACGTTGCCGATTTCGCTCATTTGTTCCCAATGGGGACGCAGTAATCGTCGCGTGGTGGACTGACAAAAGGGATTCTCGATTCGGAACGACGAATAGCGCATGAGTATCTATGAAACGGAACAGAACGGCGATATCTTAATCCTCATCCCGCACTTCGGCGCGGGTGAATTTCGATATCGCGATTTTCACATGGCCTCCAGTTCCATGCAGCGGGATTTAGCCAGCAAAGAGATCAAAGGCCTCTTGATCGATCTCTCGGACGCCTTTTATTTCGGGTCCGAATTCATCGGCATGATGATTGTCTTCTCCAAGGCTGTGCGTAAGCATGGGGGCAAATCGGTCATTTGCAACGCATCGTCGCAGATGTTGGAGGTTTTGGGCACAATGAACATGTCCAAAATCGTGCCGATCGTGGCGACCCGCGAAGAGGCGCTACAGACATTGACGGTTTGACGTGTGCGGGCTTTCTGCCCTTATTCAGACTTCTTCATTTTTGGTTGCGGCAACATCACGCCCATGAATCACGCTCCCCCAGACAGCATCCCCGCCGAAACACAAAATGGTACCCACATCGGCGAACAGCTCAACAGCCAAAGTTTGGCATTCGTCGAGCAGCTATTCGCCGAATACCAGCGCGATCCCACGTCGGTCCCCGAACAATGGCGGGCTTGGTTCCGCGAGGAGATGCTGGGCCAAGACGGTCCGCCTCCGCAATCCGCGCAATCGCCGTTCGGCCAACGCAGCCTGTTCAATCCAACATCCAACGTCTCGGCCAACGGCAAAAAATCCAGCGATGTCCACGACATGGCCGGTTTGCAGGAACGATTGGATCAGTTAATCCGCAACTTTCGCGTGCGGGGACACATCATTGCCGCTGTCGATCCGCTGGATCAGCCACGCAGCAGCCCGGCGGAACTGGACCCGGCCTTTTACGGCTTCACCGAGGAAGACCTACAGCGGCCGATGTCGACCGAATGGTTCGGCGGCCCGGAAGTCAACACGATCCGCGCCATGATCAAGTGGCTGCAAACCACATATTGCCGCTCCATCGGCGCGCAGTTCATGCACATTGATAGCCTGAGCGTACGGCAATGGCTGCAAGATCGTATGGAGAAGACCGCCAATCACATCAAGTTGGGCCGGGACGAGCAGTTGCGAATTCTGACGCGTTTGAGTAACGCGGTCCTGTTTGAGGAATTTATCCAAACCAAATTTGTCGGCGCCAAAAGTTTTTCGTTGGAGGGAGCCGAAAGCCTAATTCCGTTACTCGATATGGCCATCGACAAAGCGGGGGATGACGGTGTCCGCGAAATCGTGCTGGGCATGGCGCATCGCGGGCGGCTGAACGTGTTGGCCAACATTCTGGGAAAAAGCCCCCGACTGATTTTCCGCGAATTCGAAGACAAAGATCCCGAGCTGAACTTCGGCCGCGGCGACGTCAAATACCATCTCGGACATAGTTCGGATTGGACGACCGCCGAGGGCAATGAAGTGCACCTCACGCTCTGCTTCAACCCCAGCCATCTGGAATTCGTGAACCCCGTTGCCGTGGGACGACTACGAGCCAAACAGGATCGTAAAGGTGACGCCGAAGGTCACCGCAGCATGGCGATCTTAATCCACGGCGACGCTGCCTTCGCCGGTGAAGGAATCGTTCAAGAGACATTGAACCTCAGCGAGTTGCCCGGATACTCCACCGGTGGCACGATTCACGTCATCGTCAACAATCAAATCGGTTTCACCACCGGGCCTAAAGAGGCGCGTTCGAGCACTTATGCCACTGACGTCGCCAAGATGCTGCAAAGCCCTATCTTCCACGTGAATGGTGAAGACCCCGAGGCGGTGGCACAGGTGGTCGATTTGGCGCTCGATTTTCGCCGCGAATTCCAGCGCGACGTGATCATCGATATGTACTGTTATCGCCGCCGCGGACACAACGAAGGCGACGAGCCGATGTTCACGCAACCGGTGATGTACCGCGCGATCAAAAACCGGCCCACGGTCTTCGAAGCATATTTGAATCACCTGCTGTCGTTGCGGGGCATGACCAAAGAAGAAGCCGACGCCATCATCGAGGACCGACGCAAAGAACTGGAGAAGGACTTGGCGATTGCCCGCCGCGAGACCTTTATTCAATGCGTCGATAAGTTGGGAGGGGTTTGGCTGGGCTATCATGGCGGTCACGTGAGCAAGGCGGACCAAGTCTCGACAGCCGTCGACAAATCGGTGCTCAGTGAAATCTTGAAGATCCAAACTGAACTGCCGGACGATTTTACTCCGCACCCCAAAATCAATCGGCTGTTAGCAGCCCGTCGGGAAATGGCTGAAGGCAAACGACCGCTCGATTGGGGGGCTGCTGAGGCATTGGCCATGGGGACCGTGGTTGCTGAAGGGACACGATTACGGCTAAGCGGCCAAGACGTGGGCCGCGGCACGTTCAGTCATCGGCACGCCGTGCTGTGCGACTACGACGACGGGCACTCTTATATTCCACTCAGACATCTTGCTCCTGAACAAGGCGCGGTTGATATCTTCAACAGCCCATTGTCCGAAGCAGGGGTCCTTGGATTTGAATATGGCTACAGCCTCGACTGTCCCGACGGACTGGTCATCTGGGAAGCACAGTTCGGCGACTTCGCCAATACCGCGCAAGTCATCTTTGACCAGTTCATCGCCAGTGGTGAGGATAAATGGGATCGGCTCAGTGGCGTGGTCGTGTTGTTACCACACGGATTTGAAGGGCAGGGTCCAGAGCATTCCAGCGCGCGGCTAGAACGGTTTTTGACCCTGGCCGCGGACGACAACATGCAAATCGTTTCCCCCACAACCCCGGCACAAATGTTTCATTGTTTGCGACGACAAGTCTTGTGCCGTTGGAAAAAACCGCTGATCGTCATGACGCCAAAAAGCCTGCTACGGCATCCCGAAGCAGTCTCTACACTCGACGAGTGTGCTACCGGTGAGTTCCAATATTCGATTCCCGACGCGCTCGAGAGTGATCCAGCCGAGGTCAAGCGAATTTTGTTGTGTAGCGGTAAGGTCTACTACGATCTGATTGCCGAACGAGAGGAATGGGATCGTCATGACGTGGCCATCATCCGCATCGAGCAACTTTATCCACTGTATGAAGAAGGCCTAAACAAGATTCTAGCCGACTATCCCGTTGGCACTCCCGCAGTGTGGATCCAGGACGAACCGGAGAACATGGGTGCCTGGCGGTATCTGTTTTGCCGGTTCGGCGAACGATTGTTCGGCCGGTTTCCGCTCTCGTGTGTCTGCCGAGCCTCGTCGGCCAGTCCGGCAACCGGTTCGGCACGGAGCCATCGTGTGGAACAGGACGTCATTATCGCACGGGCCTTCAATCGCGAGTAGCCGTTGCGTATGACTTCCTTCGACGATCTCATTCCGCTGCTGATGACGCTGGCCGGATTCATCAGTGCCGCTGTCTGGGCAACCGCTGTGCGCGAGTTCACACAAGGCCGTCTGCCACTCCAGCAATGCGAACCCCAACCGGTCCGCTGGGACCACTGGTCGATCTTAGCAGCGCTCGGCATTTGGGTGCTCGCCGATGCGATCGTCGTTTCTCTGCTGGGTCTGGAAAGCGAATCCAGCCCCCTCACTCGAATTCAAGCCGGCACATATTCCGGGCTGGGAAAATGTGCCCTGTTGATCCCATTATGGCTTTATGCCGCCGGCGCCAAGCCGCGCGATCTGCTGCCGCTGCCCGGCCAATGGGGAGGCGACTTCAAAGCAGCCCTATGGGGTTTGTTCGCCAGCCTACTTCCCGTGTGGATCGTGAGCCTATTGATCGAACCGCTCCGCACAGCGAACAACGGGCACCCCCTCATCCGCATGCTGCAGGACCATCCCTCGGTACAAACAGTTGCCTGGATCACGCTCGCCGTATTGGTCGCCGCACCGCTCTGCGAGGAGCTGCTATTTCGCGTGATCCTACAAGGCTGGTTGCAAGACCGCGTGACCCCATCCACAGCGATCGTATCGGTCGCTATTGCCTTCGCCGCCATCCACGCCAACTCCTGGCCCGACCCACTGCCGTTGATCCCGCTATCGTTGATCCTAGGCTACGTCTACTACCGCCGCCGCAGTTACCTAACCAACGTACTAATGCACGCCCTGTTTAACGGCGTAAACCTGCTATTGGCACTCTCACAGGGGCCGACGTCGTAAAGCGGAATGAGCGATTTTGAATGCCAGCAGCGCCAACATCCGTGTTTGATCTGTGTTAATCCGTGGCTCATTTAATCACGAGCGATTTACGCTTTCCAGATCTTCTCGCGCCCATCAACGACATTCTTCGTCGAATTCCGCGTGTCGACGATCAATTGCCCGTGTCGCACGATGGCTTCGTAGTCGAAACGGGTGTGGTCCGTCGATATCAGCAGGCAGTCTTGTGACGCTAGAAATTCGGGCGTCAATTCTTCACTGCTCAGATCCGGGACGTCGTGGTGCCGCATTTGCGGCAGTTTGGGGACGTGCGGGTCGCTGTAGCTCAGCACCGCTCCCCGTTCCCGCAATAGGTCCATCAGCACGAACGATGGGCTTTCACGGGGATCGTCGACGTCTTTTTTATAGGCGACGCCCAACACGCAAATTTTGCTCCCCTTGATCGGCTTGCCGTGCTCGTTGAGCGCCAGCGCCAGTCGGTCGATGACGTATTGCGGCATGTGTGTGTTGACTTCGCCGGCCAACTCAATAAACCGCGTCTGCATACCTTCCTTGCGGGCGACCCAGCTTAAGTAAAACGGATCGATTGGAATGCAGTGGCCGCCCAAACCGGGGCCGGGATAGAACGCCTGGAAACCAAACGGCTTGGTCTTGGCCGCATCGATGACTTCCCAGACATCGATGTCCATCCGATCGAGCAACATCTTCAATTCATTGACCAGCGCGATATTGACCGCACGATAGGTGTTTTCCAAAATCTTGCACGCTTCGGCGACTTCTGGCGACGAGACCGGCACCGTATTGACGATGGCCGAATCGTACAGCAGCTTTGCCAGCCGTGAACTCGTTTCATCGATGCCGCCTACCACTTTGGGAATTCCATCGGCGGAGAAATCGAGATTACCCGGATCTTCACGTTCGGGGCTGTAGGCCAGATAAAAATCTTTGCCCGCTTCCAATCCCGAAGCTGACAGGATCGGCAACAACACATCGCGGGTGGTGCCGGGATAGGTCGTGCTTTCCAGAATCACCAATTGCCCCGGGCGCAAGGAGGCGGCAATTTGCTGAGCCGTCCCTTCAACGTATGACAGATCGGGATCGCGGCTATCGGACAGCGGCGTGGGAACGCAAATCAGCAGCGTATCGGCTTCCGCCATGCGCGCCATATCGGCGGTCGGCTCAAACTTCCCGGAAGCAGTCCATTCTTGGATCCACTCCGGTTTGATGTGATCAATGTAGGTCTTCCCGGCTTTCAGCAAATCGACCTTGCGCTGATCGACATCAAAGCCCATGGTGTCGAATCCCGAGGCGATAAACGCACGGATCAACGGCAGTCCGACGTAGCCCAAACCCACAATTCCAATTTTAGCGGTTTTGTCCGCAATGGCTTGATCCAACGGAACGGTCATAGTTCGGCAATCCAGAAGTCAGGGGAATTTCGGGGGAAGACTAACAGGTTGTAGCGGTTATACGGTGCACACAACAGCGACAGCGCACGTGTCACGGAAACTTAGTACGCGTTGTAGGTTGCGTCAAGCTGCGATTCTCCTACTGCCATGGACAGCGGGAGGTTTTCTTAGCCACAGATGAAACACGGATCGAACACGGATCAAAAGAAAACTGGCTCTGATTCCCAAACTCTTACCGAAAGTCAGAAAAAGCCCTTTTTGAATCTGTGTTCGATCCGTGTTTCATCTGTGGCTAAGAATTCTATCCCGAACCGTTTCTCATAAGCCAGAAACGGTCCTCGCATTAAAAAACGCCCGGGCCGTTTGATGCGGCGCCGGGCGGGTGGTTTTTCTCAGTGCTGTTTTATAACCGCTTAGTTATCAAAAGCGGCATCGAAGGCGATGTTTGATGGGGAGAAGTCGACATTTTTGACGAACTGACACGCTTCCCGCGCGCCGGCTTCGCGTTCCATGCCGGTGTCTTCCCATTCCACCGACAGCGGGCCGGTGTAGTTGATGTGGTTCAAGGCACGGATAATTTCCTCGAACCGTACGCCGCCACGGCCGACGCTGCGGAAATCCCAACCACGGCGTTCGTCGCCAAACGTAAGATGGCTCGACAAGATCCCGGTCCGGCCATTGAGTGTGACGGCTGAATCCTTCATGTGTACGTGGTAAATCCGGTCTGGGAAGAAACGGATGAATTCCGCTGGATCAATACCTTGCCAAATCAAGTGGCTGGGATCGAAGTTGAAACCGAATTCTTCGCGACCATCCAGGGCAGCGACGGCACGTTCAGCGGAATAAATATCGAACGCGATTTCCCCAGGATGCACTTCCAAGGCGAATTTGACTCCGCACTCTTGGAACACGTCCAAAATCGGATTCCAACGCTCGGCCAACAGATCAAATCCGGCGTCGATCATCGACCGCGGGATCGGTGGAAAGTCGTATACCAGATGCCAAATGCTGGAACCGGTGAACCCATTGACGACATCGACGCCCAGTTTCTGAGCGGCACGGGCGGTATTCTTCATTTCCTCGATGGCACGTTCGTTGATTCCAGCGGGATCGCCATCGCCCCAGACATACTCGGGTAGGATACTCTTATGGCGTTCATCGACTACATCCAACACCGCTTGGCCAACCAAATGGGCGGAGATCGAATGCAGCTTCAGGCCGTGCTTTTCCAATAGTTCGCGTTTGCGGGCACAATAAGTATCGTCCGAGAGGGCTTTATCGACCTCGAAGTGATCGCCCCAGCAGGCGAGTTCCAGCCCGTCGTAGCCAAAATCGGCCGCTTTTTTGCAGAGTTCCTCGACAGGAAGATCAGCCCATTGGCCGGTGCAAAGAGTCACGTCGCGCGCCATGGTCGGTACCTTTCAGGTTGTTTTCGCTAACGTCAATGTCACAAGGTGGTTTGAGAGAGCCTTGAATGAATCATCACGTTAAAAAACTGCGTGGATAAAGTCAACGAAACGAAGGGAGACGACAAGACCCCAGAGAGGTATGACAATACCGTATGGACGACAATTCAGAGAATTGAAGGCGAGTTTGCGGGGTGTCTGTTGCCCAGGGAACGTCCATTCTATATCCCAAACGCCCTCTTAAAATCCAAGGGAACGTCGCAAATTTCGTCGCTCACAGGTGCCCCGCAGACAACTTGCAAAGCAGGGAAGGGCGTACCCAATGGTCGAGATTCACAAGACATGCGTCCGCTACCGTCTGCCTTTAGCATAGGCGGGTAATGTTGCTTTTAGTTCATCACGACTCGCATCAGTCATCTGCGTATTGTCGAGGGTGAGCCGTTTCAGTTGGGGCATCGCTTTAAGATATTGAAGCCCGTCATCAGTGATCGAGGTATCGTCGATATATAGAAAATGCAGGGTGGAAATCCCCGCGAGCTGTTCCAAACCCGCATCGGTAATTAGCGTCCCGATAAGAGTCAGCGTGTTCAGACTGGGCAGTCCCGTGAGATGTGCCATCCCCGCGTCCGTGACCTGATCTCCGGAAATGTAGAGTGTATTCAGGCTGGCAAGTCCCTTGAGGTGTTCCAATCCAGCGTCACTCATCGATAAGCCTTTGAGGTTGAGCGATCTCAATCCGGTGAGCCCTTTAAGGTGTTCCAATCCCTCTCCGTTGACTTGAGTCCCAAACAGTCTGAGTGTGCGCAAACCGGTCAGCCCTTTGAGGTGTTCCAGCCCCGCATTGGTGATGGCAGTATCGTTGAGATAAAGATCTCGCAGATTGGTGAGACCTTTGAGATGTTCCAACCCTTCATCGGTGATCGGTGTGTCATTCAAGTCGAGAAACTGTAGGTCGGTGAGCCCCTGAAGGTGTTTCAAATCCGCATTCGTGATCTGCAAGGATTTGAGGTCGAGCCCCTTATTGTCCGGCGAAAACGAACCTCCCAGCTCCTTGATCGCAGCTCTGGTCTCCTTCTCCGTGTTCGGCGCATCAGTCACCGCCGGTTGTTCACCAGGCGCCGGTGCCATATTAGCCGCATCACAACCTGAGAAAACCAGCAGGGTCACGACCATCAACAGGCATTTCGATTCAGTTCTCATGGAATGACCTTATATTACGAATCAATTAGGGCAGACTCCCGCCTACCGTGAGTTTATAGAACCAGTTTCAAAACCCGGTTGCGCTTGTTCTCGAAACATTCAATTCAGTGTCAGTGGGATGCGTCAGAGGGTTTTGAAATTACTTGTAGTCAACTCAACAACTTTTCACCGCTGCATCCGTCGTCAACCGGTTGTCAACAAGATTAAACCGATTGAAAGCGAATAACACTAGGCAGAGGACGATCGCATAGCATGCACCAATCTTTGCCGGCCAGATGGAGATGGCGCCAACGACTCCGGTGAAAGTCATCAGGTCCACGAGTCGCGCGCTGATGCGCGGCGCAGCAGCGCTGGGCGGTTGTCCAATCGGGGGATGAAAAATTGCTCGCCACATCTGGAAGAGGCCGGCTGCGACGATCACAATTCCCGCCGGAGCGAAAATGATCTTCCGCGCTGTCGGCCAAGCGTACTGGTCAACGGCTTTTGGATCATACAGCCCCAACAGAATTCCTTCCCGTTCGGATACCCCCCAGGCCATAATAAACAGCAAAAGAAACACGCTGTAAACAAATGAAACGCCGCGCTGCCGATCACCAACCGCTTCCTTGTGAAATGCCGTTAGCATCAAAGGGGCGACATACAAAATCGCCAAGAAAACGCCGGCGCTCAAAAAATAATCGCGAGAGAGGACATGAACGATCAGTGCGACGCCAGTCGCAGCTGCCGTCGTCTCACACCATTTTTGATAAGTCGAACGTTCGGTGCCGGAATTTTTTACACTTTTGTTCTCGACCTTAGCAACCGCCCAGTAAAGCACGGCAACATACAGCAAACCTAAGTTGAATCCCGACTGGAGTTCCCAGATTTTCCACCAATCCACCAAATGGGGATCATATTGATACCCCAGGCACCAAAGCGCCGACAACGGAAATCCCACACCAAAACCGGCTCCAATTACCAAACCCGCCAACCATGTCTGTCGATCGCGATTGAGGGCAGCGACAAACAACGCGCCGATCCACCAGCCAACAACGATCGCATTTTGCGAGTTGGTATATACCGTGCGACTCAAATGGCCACCGAGTTCTCCGGCGAACATGCCAAGCGCGTCGCTGGGAAAGAATAACCACTGCGCAACTGGCAACAACAACACGCTCACGATTCCCACGGCCGAAATTTGGACGCCGCGTGCAATCCACTGGGGCAATGTGACTTTCGTTGTCAAAACACAAGCGATCACACTCAACAATGCGCAAAAGAACCAAATTGCCAGCATGGTCCCTTGAGTGGATGTGGATGCCTCCGCTGCGGCGGTTGCATTCGATTCTGCAACGTACAGGCCCAGATCCCATTTCGGAAAGAACAGCCACGGCCACGTTTGGATCGCGATGCGTGTGAGAAACGCAAATCCCAGTGGGATCATCAGTCGGGCCAACCAGACGCCCAGCGATTTTCTTCCCGCGAACGTCCACCCCAAGGCTATGCCCCCCGGGGCGGCCCAACCGATTCCGCAAACCCCAAACCAAGCCAAGCTGAGCCACGCAGATATCGGCAGGATTTCGTCGCCGACGTTGAAGTCACCCCGTAGCCACGATACATATTGCCCGTACCCCAACTCGCCTCCCAGCGTGATTCCTAACCCGAGCCACAACGGAATTCCTCGGGCGTCAATTCCTTTTTGCCAGCAGACGTACCACCACAACAGGCCCCAGGTCAGTCCCGGCACAAGGGTTCCATCCATGCCACCCCAACCGGCCGTACCGCGAATTGCCCAGGTGATTGCGCCCATCCCGGCAAAGACCAACGAAACCAACACAACCTCGCGCATCGAAGTGCGATTGTCCTTGTGGCGTTGATAGATTTCGGGGTCCGCAATGTTCATGGTTGCATCGAATGCTTGCTGAGGGAAAACGGCTGCTTATTTCACTTTTGTTTGAGCAACCAGACTTCGGCCAAGTGTGACCGTTTTTTCCAATGCACATGTGACTCGTCGACATCATCCCAATGCAGGCGTAGTCTTCCATCAGCGGTTAACTCTGCGGGAACGGCGAATTCCTGGAACTCTCCAATGTGACTCGCCCGTTTGGTAACAGGCAGTTTCTTGCCGTCACCGCGTAGAGGCGACTCACCCTGTCCGGTCAGTCGCACCACATAACGTGCATCGGGGTCCAGTCCATCGTATTCGACTCCCACCGGCCAGCGCATGTGGTGCAGCCAGGACAAACGCCGCTTGCTCCGACCTTCGTCGACCCATTCATGTCCGGGGTTCCAGGCATGTCGGCCTTCGGGATCGGTGTTAAACTCCTCACCACGAATGACGTGTGGAGATTTTCCAACATGCCCGATGTCGTCATAAAAACTGCCCGCACCGGGATTCTCCCAGGTGCGAATCACATCCAGTCGCGCCACTCTTTCCTGCTCGCTGCTAATCTTGCGAATCTTCGCGAATTCCGCTTCCAGCCACCAGCGGTCATTGAGTGGGCGGTCGACAAAGTCCATCACACAGCCACGCTCCGCGCCGCTGCCCCCAAACCTTTCGACGCTCGTCTGATAACCAATCGATCGAAACAAATCCTCGGCTAGATCATCAATCCGTGCCCGAAGTTCCGGCCGGCAAGGCGCGGACACCACGCGCTGCAAAATGCGTTCTGCACGCTGCATCGCTGTTTTGGCTCCAAATTTTGGTGCCTGGGCTAATGCCTGCAAGGCTTCCTGTTCAAGCTCTGTTTCGTAGAGCAGTCGCTGGCGGGTATAGGCGTCATAATACGCACGCATCAAATGTTGCTGAAACCGCCAGTTCTTCAGTAATTCTGGATGTTGTTCTTCCAAACGTTGCCAGAGTGCCAATACGCCATCAACGCCGGCGTTCTCAGCCAAGCTGCCCTGCCAATTGTTTTCCAGTCCCAGTAATGCATCCGCAATCGACTCAGCTGCTTCTGCCCCAAAATGAAAATGTGCGTATTGCACGAGTATCTCACGCACATTCTGTTGAGAGTCCCACCCCAGCATACTCCAGACAGCCTTGTTGACATCGTCGTTGATGCCGTCGGAATAAGTCACAAAACCATCGGTGTGCGGTGCAAAACGGCGGAAGATCGTCGAGTACGTCGTGGGACGCGGGTTTGTCGGTTCGCGCACTAATGTGACAGCATAAGCCGGATCCCACCAACTGACGGGAAACTGACATTCGACAGTATGCGTAATATCGGGATAAGACCGCACCGGATAGCGCTTCGGCAAACGCGTCCGTGTCTCACGTATGGAGAGCGCAGAGGTATCGGCCACAATTCCGCCCAACCAATCGGGCTGTTCCCGAGCAATATAATCCATCACGAACTTGATCTTGGGTTCATCAAAATCCTGCAATGAAACCCAGACATTGGCACGCGGGTGAGACTTCGCCAGCAATTGCGCCAAGTCTTCCATGAAGGGAATCACCAATTCCGGCGGATTGTCCCCCGGATCCCCGCCCGGCACAAATACAGCATCCAATCGTGGCGTCGATTCATAAAACTGCGCGTGCTTTTCGAGTTCAGCTTGGCGGCGTTTCTGATCCGTCAACGAGAATTCCACCGGCGTCCACACCCAATAATCGACGTCGTAGCGGTCACAAATTTCGCCGATGATCCGATTCATCTCCGGCCGCGGGGACTGCATCAGCTCGTTCGTGCGCCCGTCTTGAAAGGGAATATTCTGCACGCAATTCATGCCGAGCAAAACCTGTTCGCGGATGTACTGATCGTACTGCGCCCGCGACCACGCATCGTAACTATTCGACAGCGCTCGGTAGCCCATTTCATGCCCGCGATGGGGATATTCGGGCGCCGTCGCAACCTGCAAATCCTTATCGAGTTTGATTTCCCCTTTGCGGCAGTCGAGTTCACGCAAAAGGCGGCCCACCCCATAGATCGCCCCCCGTCGATCGGCCCCCACAATAAAGACTGCAGGCGACTTTTGGTTTGGAGCGTCCACAACCTGAATCGCAAAGCCTTCCGGCTGCGCTTCAGGAAGCTTCGGATCGTCGCGTCGAGGAACACGATTCGACCAATCCGCCTTCGCGCCGCGCGTCGTCACCACAATCACCGGTCGATCAGATTCCGGCCATTTGTTTTGAACATCAAGTTGAATGCCGGTTCGTTTCGCAAGCTCTTCCACCAAGATGGTCGCCGCCACATCTTCGGTCTCACCCCCCTCGCCAGCGGAAACGACAACTGCCTGCGAAAGATCAAGCCATTGAGGAGCAGCGTGCACATTGGAACTCCCCAACAGGGATCCGCAAAACACGACACCAAACGCAACACTGAGACGTAAATCAACCATGCCAATATTTCCGCTTCTCTTTTGCCTGAATCTTTGCCTTAATCCCGACGGTTCGGCAGCTGAAATCCGCAACCTTCACCGAACTCAGTTGGCAACAATTCTCGCAGATCACGTCGCGTATTGTTAGGGTGTAGATCAGCGCCGCACAGCGCACGGCTCAAAAAACAATGACGAACGCAAATTGAACCGGCAGTGAAGATTACCACAGGATGGCCCCGAAAGATTCTTTCGGGGCGGCGCAGCCGCAGGAGAGACCGACGACGCCGTACTCACTGCGGTCTCTGCGGAGACCTATCACCAATACCATGCTGTGACAGATACGAAAACAGACGACGCGACTCGTCTTCGAGCGGTTGCGATTTCCCGTGTTTGTGGTCCAGGAACGGTTGCCAAAACCGGAATGTTTTCGCCCAGCGCAGTGGGACGAAGACAATCACGATGGGGTTGAACTCGCGATCACCAGCAAAATAGCGAAACACCCGTACCGGCAAAGCGTACCAACTCCAGGACCGTCTTTGCGACCAGTTTAGAATGGCCGTCGATCGCGGCAATTGCGTGATAATGTGCTCTTCGATGTAGTCGTGCCAATGCGGACTATCCGAATAGACCAAGAGCACGAATCGCCCTCGTGCGCACCAGCAAATCCAAACCAGAACGTTGAGCAGCACGCCATAGAGCAACCACGCCCCGACAACCAACAACACAATCGGCAGCAGGATCACGAGCAGTGGAATTGCAATCAGAATTCTGAGGTATCTGGGCATTGTTGCTTAGCCCTAGCCTAAAACCACCGCCGCTTCAATAACTCACCAACCCCGCCACCTCTTCCGCCACCGCTTCGGCTTGCGGTCGGGAGATTGTGCGGGAGTCATCGGCGTAACCCACCAACAATGCCAAGTCGGCTAAGCGGTTGATTTTTCGCGGGATACCGCCCGATTCGGCGAAGATGGTTTCCAGCGACTCCGCATCGAACACCGGTTCGCTTGCGCCGGCTGCTTGGAGACGGTGTTGGATGTAGGCTACCGTTTCGTCGAATGAAAAGGGCTGCAGTAGGCAATTGACGGTCAGGCGTTCTTCGAGTTCCCCCAAACGGCGGATACGGCTGAGCAGACTGTGTTGGGCCAAGAAAATCAGCGTGAATTTCATGTGCCCTTGCTCCTGAAAATTGAGCAATAACCGCAGCGTCGCGAACACGCTGGGATCGTCGATGGTGTGGGCTTCGTCGATGAGAATCACCGGTTGTTGGCCCCGCTCATTGGCGGCGGCCAGTTGCTGTTGAATGCGTCGCACGATCACGTCCAACCCCGCGCCACAGATCTGCTGTTCGTCCGCACCTAACTCCACAGCTAAGTAGGCCAACAATTCCGCCGACGACATTTGGGGAAACACGATATGCACCAAGGGCGCAAAGTTCTCGGGCAGGTCGGCTGCCAGCATCCCGGCGACGTAGGTTTTCCCCATCCCCGTGCCACCGGCCAAAATCCCGGCCCCTTTGTTGTTCTCAATCAGATAACGCATTTTCAGCAGTGCGGCTTCGTGCGTTTCGCTACGAAAGAAAAAGCGGGGGTCGCTGTTGTTTTCAAACGGATGGTCGGCCAACTGCCAATGTTGTTCGTACATAAGATTTGTCGCCAGGTAACTTGAGGAATCCGTATTCAAAAACAATTGCAATCCGTGTTTCGCTACCCCATCATCCGCGGCGAGGCGATTTCAGCCCCCAAGTCTTCGCGGTGTGTCTCAATGACACCCAAAAACATGTCCGATTTTTTGGCCAAAGACTCGACAACCACATTGCGTTGTCCGCTCTCTCGATCGTCAAAGTCGACCAAAATCGTCGTGCCGACCACACCCGCCGCCCAGAGCGCCGGTGCGTCCATCGGATCCGCGATACAGCCCGCATCGATCAAGATCAACGGATACTCATCGGCCAACCTCGCCACCAAATTCGAAATCTCCGCAGCCGCATCATCGAGCGAAACGATCGCCAATCCCGATTCGCCCAGTTTGCGCGGCGATCTCACTTCAGGACCGACAACCTGCAGTTGATCACACAATGCCGGCCGTGAGCGATTGGCTTCGATCAGCAACACGGGTTGCGCCGCACGTGCGGCAAGCGTGCGTGCCAACGTCAAATAGACCGACGTACAACCGACACCCGTCTGCGAACCGGCCAACGCCACCAACGATTTTTTCCCGCAAGCGGCCAAGGCCTCGAGTTCGGCCGCCACTGATTCAAATCCCTCGGTAGCCCCGCGCAACAATTCATCACAAATCGCCGGCCATTGCCAGTCGGGTGATGTCGTTGTGAGGGGGACGACGTCTGCATCCGGTTTCGAATCGATTTCCGAATCTGAATCAACCAGGGGCGGCGCACCCTCAGCCGCGAATTCGCCGCTGACCTGTTCAGTCGGTCGCGGGCAATCCGATTCGGTTTCACGGCGTCGAAACGCCTTGATGAATGTCCGGTCCAGTGCGGTCATTTCGAGGAGGTATCGACTCTTTGTGTTGGTTCATCTTCAATCGTGCCCACCAGCCAAGCCGGCGAATCATGATCGCCCGCAGCTCCGCCTGGAATAGCGGGACCGGGTGCGGCAACTTCCATAGGCAAAAAGGCAGCGTCGGGAGACGAACTGCTCTCGCTGAGAAATTCGACTTGTTGGATCTCCCCAGTGGCGGCTCCCAATTCGACCGCCCCCAGTTCCGCTCCTGCTACCAAATGATCGATCTGGCTGTCTTGGTTTTTGGTCTCAGTTTGTGGCCACAGAATGGCCGCCAGCCCCCACACAACGAGGCACATGCCGACCGCGGTCACCCACGAACTGGTCTTCACCGACTGCAGCTTGAACAGCCCGCGCGCAGAGTATATTTTTGTCAGACGCCAACGCGAAGGTCGGCTGCGGGGCGATTTCACCGCGTTCGCAGCAGACAGTTGCTCATCTGCGACGACTACATCTGTGGCAGATGCTGCTATGGAACCGTCGGAGGAGTGGACGAATTGGGACACGTGCCGATTCCTCTGTTTTGAGACACGACAAACTGAGCGATCCCGCGCAGCGGCGCGCGAGACAACGATACAATCGATATCGGCGCACGATTCTCACGATCTTGAAGGTTTTGCCGGTTATCCGGCCTAGGACATCCGCTTTGCCACGTCAGTCAAAGCCCCAGCGCTTCCTCAATTGTGTACAACCCCGGCTCTTGTTCGCAGAGGAACCGCGCCGCGATCAACGCGCCATGGGCGTAACTGTCCCGTGTATGCCCCCGCACGGTCAGGTCGATGGTCTCTCCCATCATGCCGAACACAATCGTATGTTCGCCGACATTGTCCCCGGTGCGTAGTGCATGATATCCGATCTCAGATTGCGGCCGCCGTCCTGGTTGGCCCTGCCGGCCGTGCACGTGCTCGGTCTGTCCCATTTCATCCGAGATGATCTGACCGAATTTGAGAGCGGTCCCACTCGGAGCGTCCTCTTTAAATCGATGGTGTCGTTCGATCACTTCCACATCGACCCCGCTAGAGACCCCTTTTAAGACACGGGCCGCTTCTCGCGCCAACTTCATGGTGAGGTTGACCGCGATGCTCATATTCGGCGCCAACAATAACGCAGCCGTATGCGAGGCAGTGAGGACTTGGTCCCGCTGTGCAGCAGAGAGTCCCGTTGTTGCCGCGACCAACGGGATACCTCGTTCCCCACAAATCTTGGCAATCGCGACCAAGCCGGTGGGGAGCGAAAAATCGATCACGGCATCCACGCGATCACCCAATTCACTGGTCACCGGAACGCCGATGTGACCAACGCCCGCCAATTCACCAGCATCTGCGCCGAGGTGCGGACAGGCGGAATACTCGAGTGCCGCCCCGACTTCCAAGCCGTCCTCTTCATGGACAAGAGCGACAATTCTCCGTCCCATCCTGCCGGCGGCACCATTCACACCAATTTTCAGTGGCTGCGTCATCCGTTCAATCCTTGCGTTCGTATTGCGATCAATAGCTGGGCTTGTGGCGCAAACTCGCAGATTTGCCGGGTAAACTCAAGCCAGCCAGATTAGATTTCTCCGCTGCTATGCGTCTTTCGGCGGCGATCCGGCTTCCTTGCCTGCGATTTCCAATAAGCCGTAGTCGACGCGGCGGAGATTGGTCAAATCGATGGCCTGTTGCGCGCGAGATTCGTCCAATTGGTCGGGTTGGTCCGCGAGATGCGTCGGCACCGTCACGGTAAATGTGCTCCCCTTGCCCAATTCGCTCAACAGCGACACTTCCCCCCCCAGCAACTTAGAGAGTTCCTTAACAATCGAAAGCCCCAATCCCGTTCCGGCGAATTCTCGCGTGAGCGCGTTGTTCGCGCCGGGTGCGGTGTTTCCCTGGCGAAACTTTTCGAAGATCGTTTCTTGATCCTCCAGCGGAATTCCCACACCGGTGTCGTCGACCGTCAATTCCAATTGGTCGTTATCGATCGCTGTCACCGCGATCCGCACACGCCCCCCCTCGGGAGTGAACTTAATGGCATTGGAAAGCAAATTGTAGATGATCTGCTGCAATTTCCCTGGATCTTGACGCAGAATCGGCAAGCGAGGATCGACCTCGTAGTTCAGCGAGATGTTCTTTTTCTCCGCCAACGGGCTGAGCATACCCACGAGCCGTTCAATCGTCTCGTCGATCGGAAAATCGGCAAGATGCAATTCCATTTTACCACTCTCGATTTTCGCGAGGTCCAAAATGTCGTTGATCATCGCCAGCAAATCTTTGCCTGCGCTTTGAATGTTGTGCAGATAACGCTTTTGTTTCTCGTTGATGTTCGCCGACCCGGTCAATACGTCGCTGAACCCCAGAATACTGTTCAGCGGCGTTCGCAACTCATGGCTCATTGTGGTCAGGAAATCGTTTTTGAGGTTGTTCATCTCGAACAGCCGCATGTTCACCTGCGCTAATTCATCGACCTTGGCGTCCAGGCTGCCGTTAACGTGCCGTAGTTCCTCCTGCACCGCCACCAGATGCCGCAACATGCGGTTGAAGGCGTGGCTCAGTTCCTCAAATTCATCCCCCGTGCGGATGTCCGCTCGCAAATCGAGCATACCGCGAGCAATTTGGTCGCTGACATCCTTTAAGTGCAACACTGGTTTCACGATGACGTACCGCACGATGGCATAGGCCGCCACCATTGCCAAAAAGGCGGTCGCGATGGCGGTCGCCAACAAGATGGCATCGTTCTCGGCCAGCTTCTTTTCGGTTTGATGTGCCGGAAAGGTGATCTCCACCATGCCCAGCAGATCGCCCTCTTGCTTGTCCGCATGTTGGTGGCAGGCAATGCAGGCCGTGGTTGCACGGACAGCACCATAAAACTTATATGCGCTATTGGCATCGCTGCGGTGCACGTTGGCTGCATCCTTATTCTGCAACAAATACGTCATCGCCTGGTGCCCTTTGAAATCTTTGGGGCGCTCCGTATCTTGCACATCCGGTGACCGCACCGCCCAGGTCAGATCCGTCGAAAACTCAGGCACCTTCACATTGTGTGTCGCATCACTGGGCAGTGCCGCTTGGTCAAGCCCCGCCTCTTCAGCGGCTCCGGGCTGCTCGTCGGCCTCGCCCGCTTTGTCCGACTGGGATTCTTGAGCTTCCTTTTGCTTCACCCAAACCGGGTGCTCATAAGTCATGATTGTCTGGGTCAGCATTTCGCCCGTGATTTCATGCTGCTCATACAACAGATTCGCCGTGCGATGGCCGTAAAACGCAAAACTGCCCACGATCAGAATCAACAGACCGCCCCCAAACAAGAAACGGCACTTCCGTTCCAAGCTGGTTTCCCCGAGCAGACGTTTGAAAGTTCGGTAAGACATAAAAGCATTTCGCGGTCAAAAATAACGACAACCGACCCGATCCGTATTCTATAGAATTTCCACACCCCTGGGCAGAGCGATTCTCTGCAGGAGGCTTGAGGCAACAGACCCGAGCGAACAGGCAAATCATTTCTGCCTACTGCCTACTGCCTACTGCCTACTGCCTACTGCGTCACTTCCCTCGCACATTCCCATACAGCTCAATGTGCAGCCGCGAGGTAAACTGGTAGCCGCGTTGAACTGCTGCGGCTTCGATCCAGGCCGACTTCTCCGTTAAGGCTGCGGCAGTGACGGCTTGCGGCATCAACCAGACATGGCTGGATTCCGCTTCGGGGATTTCCGCCAAATACGCCTCGACTTCGTCAAGATCACTGGGCTGATCAATCACGAATTTCAACTGGTAATCATAATCCCGCAACAACCGGCGAATGACTTGCGGGCGATGTCGGTCGCGCTCATGTCGCGCGCGCCATTCCCCGGCCCGTTCCAAACTGGGGACGGAGTTTGAGAGTTTGGGACTGATCGACATCAAATCCGCCTGCAGCAACAAATCGACCGTCCCGGCCGTCTCCACCGTGATGAATTTTCCATGTTCACGCAGTGCTGCCGCCAACGGCTGGACCTCAGCCTGCAGCATCGGCTCTCCCCCGGTGATCACCACATGCGTGCAATCGTATTGTAGAACGTCTTCCACAATTGAATCCCACGAGCGATTTTCCCCTTCAGGATTCCACGAGGTATATGGGGTATCGCAAAACCAACACCGCAGATTGCATCCGGAGGTACGCACAAAAACCGACGGCTCGCCACTGTAGCGGCCTTCGCCTTGCACGGAATGAAAAATCTCGGATATCTGCACAGTGGTCTCGTCAAAGGATCTGGTAAAAACAGAATAGAAAAGCCGCGAGAAGCGTTATCAGCCTTGCGCCGGATAGGTCAGCGGATCTTCCAACCCCGCATCGTGGAAGCCCTTCAACCGCAACAGGCATGCATCACACTGCCCGCAGGGTAGGCCCGCGTCGCTGGGATCGTAACAGCTGATGGTCAAACCGTAATCCACACCCAGTTCCTGGCCGCGACGAATGATCTCCGACTTGGTCAGATCAATCAACGGCGTGTGAATCCGCCAAACCCCATCCCCTTCGACCCCCGCTTTGGTGGCCAGGTTCGCTAAATGCTGAAATGCATCGACAAACTGCGGCCGGCAATCCGGGTAGCCACTGTAATCGACGGCGTTCACCCCCAAAAAAATATCAAACGCCCCCAACGTCTCCGCCCAGCCGAGCGCCAATGAAAGGAACAACGTATTCCGCGCGGGGACATACGTCACCGGAATGCCGCCGCCAATCTCCTCCACCGCGGCATGCTTGGGCACCGGCGTCGCCGAAGTCAACGCCGACCCGCCAATCGCCCGCAAATCCAACGGCAAGACCAGATGTCGCGAGGCACCAAACGCCGCAGCCACCCGCGCCGCCGCCTGCAATTCCTGCGCATGCCGTTGGCCGTAATCAATCGTCAACGCAAACAGCTCAAACCCAGCCTCACGCGCAATCGCCAGCACGGTGGACGAATCCAACCCACCACTAACAAGCACAACCGCCGGTTTTCCGGAAGTGGACATAACAATTCAAAAGTTTCAAAGAGACAAAAAACCCGGCAAACCGCCCCCTACGGCGGGCCAACGGTCGAGTTTAGCAGATCGGTATAGGGTCTGTCATTTGCAGCGACAAGTGAGGCGTAAGCAGGGGACAGGCCTGCCCCAACGGCCGATTTCACCCGCGCCGCTCGCTTTGCCAACCGCAACTACCCCGATATGCTGAATAAGCTCCTGCAGGGGATTCATCGGCAGCATCATAATTTGCAAGACGGAACCGTTTTAGGTTGGCTGTGTCTATCCATCTTGTAGGGTCCGTTGTGCGGACCATTTGCGTTGGATTCGGCTAGGATCTAAATTGGCAGTAGCCTTTGCACAATAGCGACGCGTGGTGTCGTGGTTGCGGAAATGCAAAGAGCTACTCGGCCGGAGCCATACTTATGGCATCTTTTTTGAGGTCTCGCTAATGCTACGACATCCAGTCGATCCTAAGAATTTTTCATTAATTCAATCAATAGATGACATTGCTCGCGCTAACCAATTACCGATCACTGAAAACAAAACACAAGAATTGTTATTGGAAAAGCTTACTTCGTCGCTTCGAGAGCATGTTGCCCACGGCGCTCGGCTTCATGGTTTTCGCACACAGTCGATGTTCGCTCATGTCGCAGCGGCAATGGGCGAATGTCTTATTATTAAGGAAGAAGACGGTGGTGCATTTTTTGATATTGCCGGCGATTTAAAGCAACCGGATTTTCGAATCGTCACTCGACAGCATGGACGCATGCTTGTAGAAGTAAAAAATTTCTACCAAAAAAAGCCGCATAAAAAATATACAATTAAAGGGAAATATCTCCACTCATTAAAAGAATATGCCAAGCTCAATGAAATCCCACTAAAAATTGCGATTTACTGGGCACGTTGGGGATGTTGGACCTTGTTGGAAGCGAATCGACTTGACGTCAATACTCCGACCATCGAAATCACTATGGATTATGCCTTCAAGCACAATGAGATGTCGCTATTGGGCGACCACATGATCGGGACGGTACCGCCCTTGTCACTTAGAGTATATGCTGACAAAGACAAACCAAGGAATCTGAGCGCCAATGGAAAGACTTTGTTCACAGTCAAGAAGGCATGCGTATGTGCAGATGACATTGAAGTTGTCGACCCCCTTGAGGAGCGAATTACTTGGTTTCTCATATTGAACGGAACATGGAATGACATATTCGAATACGCAAGTGTAACAGACAATCTCTTGAATTACTTGGATATGCAATTGCGGCCAGAATTGCCAAATGACGAAGCTTCAAATCAAGAACCATTTACCATCATCGGAACGATGAGCCAGATGATTTCAAATCAATATAAGCTTTCCACATCACCAAACGGTCCGATTACAAGCTTGATTCCAAACCAGCAGCCCGACGAATTTGGAATCCTCATACCCCATGATTATGTCGGAAAAACCTTGAAATTATGGCGACTTTATCAGCAAACAGATTCCACAGTTTCTCCTGAGGTCAAAAACAAGGAATAAGCCCCACAGATTCACCCGCGACGCTTCCACGGATAAAACCAAACCCCATACGGCAAAAACAACACCTCCAACGGTTCCGCAAACCGCACCGGGTCGCGCAGTTCCCAGGCGTATTGCCCGTCCAACATCGCTGCGGGCACACAGGCCGCCGTCGCGTCTCGTTTGCGGATCGGTCGCGTGTTGTGCAATTCGACGCTTCCCACGACCACGCCGCGGGGCAGGGGGGTGACATCTAGGTCGTGCCGTTTGGCGGCTGCGAGTGCAGGCGGTGTTTCGGCCAGTTTCTTGGAGGCGTACAGATAAATCCGCCCCCGCTTGCGGGTGTTCACGGTGCGGACTTCGATCGTTTTGATACCCTGTAGGATCAATTCCACCCACGGTTGGCGAATTCCTACGGTGATTTGGTCGGGATCGGGGTGCGGCTTGTCGGTGGGTGGGACGGACACGGCGAGCGATTAGACCTCGAACGATTCAAACTGCTGGGGAATGATTGGATCCTCGTCGCAATAGTCTCGCAGGATTGTCGCTAGACTTTGCGAGGACTCCGGCTCACCATGCACCAAAAACGCCTGACGCACGCCGCCGCGCGATGCCAATTGGTCGTACCACCACTTAAAATCCTCGACATCAGCATGCGCCGACAGACCATTGAGCGTTTTGACCTGCGCCTTGAGTTTGTAGTGGCGGTTGAAGATGCTGACCTTCTCGCGCCGCTCCACAATCCGCCGCCCCAGAGTATGCGCCGCCTGAAAACCGATGATCACAATCCGGTTCTTGGGATCCTCGACCGAGTTTTTCAGGTGATGCACCACCCGCCCGTTTTCGCACATCCCACTGGCGGCGATCACCACAAACGGCCCCTTGCGACGATTGAGCGCCATGCTCTCCTGCCGGTTGCCAATGTACGTCAGCCCATGAAACCCAAACGCGTCCGCATCGGTCATCAACGTCGATTGCACATCGGCGTCCAACAACTCCGCATGCCGCCGATAAACCGACGTCAACCGATTCGACAACGGACTGTCTACAAACACCGGCACCTCGGGCAGTAGGCCTTCGTTGGTCAGTTGATTCAAAAAATAAACCACCCGCTGCGTGCGTCCCAAGCTGAACGCCGGGATGATCACCTTCCCGCCTTCATGGACCGCCTCTTGGATCACCTCCAACAGCGCCTGTTTCAAATCCGCCGCCGGGGGATGCACGCGATTGCCGTAGGTCGATTCCGATATCAAAATGTCACAACCATCGACCGGTTGGGGATCGTGCAACAACGGCAAATTCCGCCGCCCCAAGTCACCGGTGAAGACCAACCGCCGGGTGCGCGCGCGTTCCTTGAATTCCAATTCACAGATCGCCGAACCGAGAATGTGCCCCGCTTCGACAAACCGCAAACGCAGCGCCGGATTCAGCGTAAACCATTCGTTGTACGGCATCGGCTCCATCAATTGCACAACGGCGCGGACATCGTCCTCGTCATAGAGTGGCTCAGGCGGCACTTGCCCTCGCTCCAGATGCCGCGCGAGATACTTCGCATCCTCGGCCTGAATCCGCGCCGAATCCAGCAGCATGATGTCGGCCACATCGGCGGTCGGATCGGTACAAAAAACCGGCCCGCGAAACCCCGCGCGATACAGCCCCGGCAGGTTCCCACAGTGGTCGATGTGCGCATGCGAGAGAATCACCGCATCCAAATTGGGAGGATCACAGCGAAACGTTTCATTCTTCCGTCGCGACTCCGCACGGCGTCCTTGAAAGAAACCGCAATCCAATAACACGCGTAGGTCACCGAACTCCAACAAATGCTGGCTCCCCGTCACCTCTCCAGCCGCACCACAAAAAGTGATCTTCAAGCTGTCACCTCCCTGTTCGGTTGCCGATCCTAAAACGGCCAAGCGCCGCTGCCTCCGATATATCAACTTCAACACCCGCACGCCATTGTAATGCCCGCCCATCTCTCTCCCCTCTCCCATTGGGAAAGGGGCCGAAGGTGAGGACTCCCCACCAGACGGGTGGCCGCGATAGCTTCGCTATCGGGGCGGGCGCAGCCCGCAAGAAGCCGCAATTCCCGCGTGCCTACACAAGCAGAGTCTCGTTGGCACGGACAGCTGAAACTGCTGCTTCTTGTGCCTGCGGCACACCGATTGCCATTGGCAATCGCTGCCACCCGTTGATTGTCTTCCCACGGACAAATACAAATTATTGCTTTAGGAGGGCAGGGGATGAGGACCGCCATCAGTCGATTTGTCCACCATAAAAAGTCAAAGCCACAAACCAAACTCCCCTCTGTAAAGCTGGAAATCGAATGGACATATGACGAATTGATAGGAGGTGTCCCAAAGCGATCGCCTCGCCGTAAGTCCTTATGAGATAACGCCTCGCGAAATCCCCCTTTGAACGGAATGCGATTTCGCATAAAATTCATTGAGTACCGAGCCAGCGTCCCACCACGGACGACCACTGTCGAAAGTCTTCGAAAATAGACGACAGTGACTCCGTACATCACCTATAATTGAAACAGACGAAACAGCACATCGCGTTAAGAGTTTCCACGCTGTTACCACAATCCACGCCGAATCCAGAAATCTTCATTGCGAAGATCTTGGGAAGTGAGTCCGTCCGTAATGTAGCCAGACAAAGGAGAAGTGATGGTCGCTCCGATCAGTGGGGAGAATTCCCTGGACCGCCTGTTTGCCGCTCTGACCGAGCACACGTTCCAGAACGATCTGGGCATCGCCGATCCTCCGCTGATTGACTACCTCTCCAAGTTACTGCTCCGTTTCATCCGCACCGATGCCATGTATCGCGTCCGTGACGTCGAAGGCAACTGCCTCAACGAAGTGGTCGACATGCTGGCCGAAGCGGAGGCTCGACAAGCCAAACCGCAACGGGAAGCCTTCCGCCACATTGGCGACTACACGCTCTTCTGGACCGGGGTCTACCCCGAAGCTCTGCCGAGATTTCAAGGCGCCAGTTCCAAAGATCAATTGATCGACTACTGCGCACAGGGCAAACGCTCCTACTTCATCGCCAGCACATTCGATGACGAACCGTATCGCGACGAAGCACCCATCTTGCGACGACTCAGCGAAGAGTTCGAACTCTGCATGACCGGTCTGCATCAGGTCCGCGCCGAGTGGGAAAACCTACCCCACGAACATCAAAACGACGCTGGCCAAAATTAGCGCAAAGTCAAAGCGATTCGTTGGGGTGCCACTAGCGGCTTGTCCGCCAGTGCTTGCTGGCCATACGGACTGCGTCCCAACCTGCTCAACTCGCCAACGACCGCGAAACATCAAACCGCTGAAACGCCCAAGCCACCAGTGGCAAGATGCCTGCCACGGCGAGCATCAGTAGACTCCATGCGACGATCAATCCGGCCGCTGTAGATTTCCCCAACAGCACATACGCCGCTGCTCCGCCGCCAGTCGCGAATCCGACGATCACAGCCAAGAACAGCATCTTGGCCATCATCATCATCATCTGCCGGCCGAAGTGTTGAAAGTCGCCCGGCGTACTGGCGGCAATCCGGACCGGATAGATCAGAAACGTCACGTTCTCCACGCCGTACAACAACACATTCAACGGCACAACAAACACGCCCGCCAATCCAGCGACAAGCACGTTGCCCGTGAAAACCGCCACCACTACGAACAACACCAACTGCAAGAGCGTGACCAAAATGATCGGCGCCGCCAACTCTCCGGCAGCAATGGCGATCGGCCGTAGCGGCAACTGCTTGAGCAATTCCATTTGCTCCAAATCGCCGCGAAAATCAAACGGGAACAGCGATGAAAAAATAAACGTGCAATACACCGATGCCCCCACCAGCACCCCCACCAAGTTTTCGCCTTCCATCTTGTGCACCAAAAACAGCACAACCCCGCCACCCACGAAAATCATGATCAGCGGAACCCACATCGAGCTCCGCAAGGCTTTCGTAAATTGACGCCGCGCGATGGTCCCCACTCCGCCCAAACGCGGGAATTGGGGAAGCCGGCGACCGATGGCCCCTTCGTTGGCGGTGAACTTAAAGTTCCCGCTCCGCATCCGCTGCATCCGCTGATAGACCGCTTGACTGCCGGCGACCGCGGACTCCAAATAATTCGCGTCTAGTTGCACAATGAGCAGCACCAACGCGGCATTGATTGCCACCGCCGCACTGGCCCAGAGGATGAATTCCGGAAACACCTGCTCGGCGGCCATCACGCGACCATAGATATCAAAGGGAGCCAATAACACAATGCCCGCTGTTGTCTGCCGCACGGCGTTTACATAATCCTGCGGTCGATCCCCTTGACGCGCCTCCAAGCCATTCCACACGGCAATGGCCAGCACCACCCCCAACGCCAGTAGAATCAATTTTCGCGACAACGACACACCGTGCTCAGACAGCGTTTGCACCACCAATACAAAGGCGATTTGCAGCAACTGCACAAAACAGATGGCCAAAAACAATCCCGCAATCACAAACCACCACGACACGGCGTATCTAGTCGTCCACGTTGAAAACAGCAGCGACAGAAAAACCGCCCCCACCACATTGCCGGCGATCTTGTAGTACAACAACTCGCGACGGGCAAACGGGCCGGCGAATAAAAAGTCCACCTCCGCCGGCCAAAAATGAATCGCCTGCAACTTTGCACTGGAGTTCAAACTCAACAGCGTAAAGCCCAACAGAAACACCGGCACCATCGTCCGCAATAACTCAGTCTGCGGTTCGTGAGGCGTACTCAACAGCACAAACACGTTGGACCCCAGCATCAAAACCAACATCATCGCGCCGCAACAAAACGTAATCGCTCCGCGAACCGACTTCAGGCCACTCAACGTCCGCCGCAAATTCGCGCGATACCGTAACCACAATAGTTTCCACAAAGCCGGATGCATGAGGGGACCTTTTTAGGCTACAGGCCTGAGGCTACAGGGGACAGGATTGGCTCGCAAAAGTCGAATGACATAGAACGCCGCTTGGGAAATGAATAGCAATTGAACACACCACCAACAATCCAGTCGTGAAAGAACACCCCTCAAGCCTCACTCTGCGTCCGCGTGCCTTCTGTTGCATGAAAGAACACATCCTCCAACGACGCTTCACCACCCAACTCCTCGTAAGCTGAACGCGCCTCAGCGATGGTTCCGAAGAACAATTGGTTGCCCGAACTAAGGATCAACACATGCGTGCACAAGCCTTCCACCAACGACATCAAGTGCGAGCTCACTAGCACCGCCGCCCCCGCTGCGGCACGCTGCTTAATCGACTCCCGCATGATGCGGATGCCCCGCGGATCCAATCCGGTCAGCGGCTCGTCGAGTAGAATCGCCCGCGGATTGTGCAAATAGGCGCAGGCAATGGCCAGTTTTTGCCGCATGCCCCGCGACAGTCCATGCGCGAACGCATCTCGTTTTTCGGTCAGCTCGAATTGCTCCAGCAGCGATACTCCTGCGGTTTCTAAATCGGCGACTTCATAGGCCGAAGCGATGAACTCCAAATGTTCCCAAACCGACAATGCGTCGAATAAATGCGGATCGTCCGGGACATACGCGAGTTCTCGTTTGGCAGCAACGGGGGTTTCCACAACGTCATGCCCGGCAACCAAAAGCCGGCCGTGCGTCGGTGGCAAAATCCCCGCGATTGCCCGCATCGTGGTGGTCTTCCCGGCACCATTGGGACCGACCAATCCCAAGATGTGCCCCGGCTCAACGTCGAACGACAGTCCACGTACCGCCACCGTTTTTTCGTAGGTCTTGTGGAAATCCCGGATCGAAATCACTTGCATCTGCCTTTAACGACGTAGAAAACTCGACCCGTTTGGTCCCTCAATCACGATGCATCATAGGTCCCCCCCGCCGCCGAGACAATCGGAGCTAATCCCCCGTAAGACATTCTCAGCCATAATATCCGGGAAAAAGTCTTCGAAGCTGCCCGAATTGCGCGTACAATAAGGGCAGCAGTCCACCCGAATTTCTGATGGGGAGCAGCACGCATGAGTATCACCGAGAACCAGGGAACATATCACCTCGGCCCTGAGTTGAACGGGATCGCCATGACCGTCTATCACCAAACCGACCAGGGCGTCGCTGAACAAATTGTGCCGGAAATGAAAACCTACCGCACCGACATTCTGCCCGGCTTTGAACTTCCCATCACACGTTTGTTTGCCGCTGCCGACCGTTGGGGAAAAGACTAACACGCCCGCCACAACCACAGTTTTCACATCGCTGATCTCACACCCCGGATGCCCCCCATGCTGGTGACTTGCCCTCATTGCGATACACAGTTTACCCCCACAGCTGTAACCTGCCCCGCTTGCGGTGACTACCGGCCGCCGTTGGCATCCACCGCTGATTACGAAACCAATCAAGCCGAACTCGACATCTCCCACGGCGCATCTGTACTTTGCGTGCATCAACGACTCGTCGACAAAGGGTTCAGTGAAATCGTCGCCGACGACATCATCACCTCCGCGCGCCGTAACGTCCGCCGCGCCAATCGTCGCACCGGCGGGTACCGCATTCTTGCTGGTGCCGGTTTGCTGGCTGGGGCAGGCTTGTTGGCGCTGGTTAGCCGCGGCGCGATCGTCGTGTTCAGCATCCTCGCCATCGGGTTAGCGCTGTTTGTTGCCGGCATCATTCAATACGTCAGTGGCGCGAATCTGGACTAAGTGGTCATTTTTGCCTTGTTGTCTAACATTCCAGACATCATGATGGGACGCAGCGGTTAATCTTTGCCGCCATTTCTCGGTTCATATCATTCATCGCACGATCACTGCGCTTCCCGTCGGCACGTACAGGAGACGTTAGTCCAATGAAATTCTTGGTATCCGGAGCAAGCGGACTTGTGGGAGGAGCGGTTGTTCAGGCATTTCTTGATGCAGGACACGACGTCGCTCGACTCGTCCGCCGCCGCATCTCAGTTTCTGAAAATGATTATTTCTGGGATCCAGCCGCCGGCAAATTAGACCCCGCCGCATTGGAAGGTGTCGACGTAATCATTCACCTCGGCGGCGACAATATTGCTGAAGGACGTTGGACTCCCGAAAAAAAAGAACGCATCCGCGACAGCCGAGTCGATAGCACTCGCTTGCTCGCCGAAACCGCCGCAAAGCTTGAGCATCCGCCCAAGACATTTCTGTGCGCCTCAGCCATTGGCTTCTACGGCGACCGCGGAAACGAGACCCTGGACGAAGGAAGTTCTCCCGGGACCGGATTTTTACCTGAGGTCTGCCAAGCCTGGGAAGCCGCCTGCCAACCCGCACGCGACAAAGGAGTCCGTGTCGTCAACCTCCGCTTTGGTATGATCCTCAGCCCCGATGGCGGATCGCTGGCCAAAATGCTCACGCCATTCAAAATGGGCGTCGGAGGGAAAATCGGCACCGGAGAACAATACTACAGTTGGGTCTCCTTGCTTGACGTGGTCCGAGCGATGGAATTCATTCTCGACGTCCCCAGTTTAGAGGGGCCGGTCAATATCGTGACCCCCAATCCGGTGACCAATTTGAAGTTCACCAAAACACTCGGTGCCGTCCTTTCACGGCCGACCGTACTGCCCATGCCCGCCTTTGCCGCTCGTTTGGCTTTCGGGGAAATGGCCGACGGGTTACTACTGGCCAGTGCCCGCGTGATTCCCGACAAATTGCGCGACGCCGCTTTTACATTTCAACACGATCAGCTCGGCAATTGCCTGCAAGCATTACTCAAATAGCCGATCGCTGCCCACAAGCTGCGTCGCGAATTGCCCCGGGACCCTTAGTTGAAAACCCCCTTGCGTTCTGCTACCGTTTGACATCGCACGTTTAACTCAGATTCCCCGCGCGGAATCGACGCAAGTTCTTACTCAATTTCAGGTTCCATCGGACCGCACAGGCAGGTTTTTTATGTACAAGGTGACGTTGATTCCCGGAGACGGGGTAGGTCCTGAAATTGCCGAAGCCACGCGAAAATGCGTCGATGCCACCGGCGTGAAAATTGATTGGGATTTCCAGGAGTGCGGGATTGAAGTCATCGAAGCCGAGGGCAAAGTCCCCGACCGCGTGATGGAATCGATCCGCGCCAACAAAATCGCCCTCAAAGCCCCGATCACGACCCCCATCGGCAAAGGCTTTCGCAGCGTCAACGTTTTCTTGCGACAAGAACTCGGCCTGTACGCCTGCGTCCGCCCCTGCAAAACCTACAAGGGCGTGCGAACCTACTTCGAAGATTCCAACGTCGACCTAGTGCTCGTCCGTGAAAACACCGAAGACCTGTATGCCGGCGTCGAATTCCAAGCTGGTGAGGAACGGACCGCGCAATTGATCGCCAAGATCAACGAAGCCGCCACCGGACGAACAATCGATACCGGCAGCGACACCACCGGCGTGAGCATTAAACCGATCTCTATCGAAGGCACGCGACGGATCGCCGACTACGCTTTCCAATACGCCGTCGACAACAAACGCAAGATCGTCTCGTCGGTCTGTAAAGCCAACATCATGAAATTCACCGATGGGCTGTGGTACGATGAAACCCGTGCGGTGGCGTTGGCCTACGGCGCGAAATTCGAATGGCCCGATTTGGCCGAAGGCGTCCAACCTGACCCCGCTCTTGTCGGTAAAGTCAGCGATACCAATGGCGAAATCGAATACAACGAACGCCTGATTGACAACATGTGCATGCAGTTGGTGCAAAAACCGGAACTCTATGACGTAATCGTCACCGAAAACCTGTACGGCGATATTCTCAGCGACCTGTGTGCCGGACTCGTCGGCGGACTGGGTGTCGCCCCGGGAGCCAACATCGGCACCGAAGCCGCCATGTTCGAAGCCACGCACGGCAGTGCTCCCAAGTACAAAGGCCAAAACAAGGTCAACCCGGTCGCCTTGATCCTCTCCGGCAAAATGATGTTGAACCACATCGGCGAACACGAAGCCGCCGCCAAGTTGGACAACGCTGTCGCCGAAGTCATCGCCGAAGGCAAAGAAGTGACCTACGACATGAAACCCGACCGCAACGACCCCACAGCTGTCGGCACCCAAGAAATGGCCGAAGCCATCTGCCGTCGCATGTAGTCGGCAGTGGATAGAGTGGCCTGTGGCCAGAATCAGTTTCAAAACCCGGTTGCGCTTGTTGCGACAACTTGCAGATCAGTCTCAGCGATTCGCGTCAGAGGGTTTTGAAACGACTTAGAAAAGTAGGGCAGGCTCCCGCCTGCCGCTTTGAAACACCGGCACCGGGTGCCACCGACGGCTTGTCCGCCAGTGCCTTGGAGCGGTAACCATTAACTATTCGTCGGGTGCCACTGGCGGCTTGTCCGCCAGTGCTGCTGGGCGGTGATTCCTTCCGGGCTATCGTCCCGTCGTGAATGAAAAATCCTTCCGCGACCTGATCTCCGGACAAACGCGAGGAGCGGCCGCTACGCTGGCGCGCGGCGGCCTGCGACTGCTCTCACCGTTCTATGGCTGCGGCGTTAGACTTCGCAACGCGGGCTTCCATTGCGGCCTGCACACGATTCATCGCGCCCCCGTTCCAGTGGTCAGCATCGGCAACCTCACCACCGGCGGCACCGGCAAGACCCCCTTCGCTGCTTACCTCGCCCATTGGTTTCGCGAACACGACCGGCAGGTTTGCTTCCTCAGCCGCGGTTACCGCGCCGAATCGGGGCAGGTCAACGACGAAGCCCGCGTGCTCGAGCAACTCTGCCCTAATGTCCCCCACCTACAAAACCCCAACCGCGTCGCCTCCGCACAGACAGCCGTCGCTCAGTTCGATTCAGAAATACTCATTTTAGACGACGGATTCCAGCACCGCCGCCTACACCGAGATCTGGACATCGCCTTAATCGATGCCGTCAATCCCTGGGGCTATGGCTATCTCTTGCCGCGCGGTTTGCTGCGAGAACCACGCACCGGTTTGCGCCGCGCTGACGTCGTTGTCATCACCCGCGTCGATCAAGTCGACGAAGACCGTCTCGCTGCCATACGCCGACAAATTGCCCAATACACTCGTGCTGAACCGGTCGAAATCTCGTTCCCTCCGGTGCGGCTAATCAACGCTGCCGGCCAAACGGCTGAAATCAATTCGCTGCACGGACTACCGTTGGCAGTCTTCTGCGGGATCGGCAACCCCACCGCTTTTCAAGCAGCCATCGAAACCCTCGGTTTGACAATCGCCGCGTTTCGCGAATTCCCCGACCATCACCCCTATGGCAACGACGACGTCACACAACTCAAACGTTGGGCCGCAGACACGAACGCAGCAGCCGCGCTCGTCACGCAAAAAGACCTCGTCAAACTGAACATGACCGAATTAAATGGCGTTCCCCTGTGGGCCTTGGAAATCGGCTGCAAAATCAATCGCGGCGAAGAGACGCTCTCAGCGGCGCTGACCCGCCTCACTCAATCATCCACAGCCTCCGACTCTGCGGAAGCATAACCGTCCTCACTTAGATCACCCTCTTCGTCTTCGGGGACCTCTTGCGGGAAGGACGTTAATCCATCGATAATTTCACGGGGGACGATCATGTCCTTGAATAAGTCGAGTGTTCTCGTTTCCCACGCGCCTTGCTTATTAATTTCAGTGATGACTCGCCAGGCAGACAGGAAACAGGATTCTTCACAACCAGGACATTGATACGGCGTCAGCTGTATGTAGTCACTGTCGTGGATAATCTCGCTTCGAAACTCCATGAGTGCCGAATAACGCTCGGTTTCAAGGACCTGAACGAGTTCATCGCGACAATCCGATGAAACCCGTACCTCCAATCCCATTGCTTCCGACCAGCGCCCACATGCTTCACAATAGGGAGGTCTTTTTCTGTATCCTGACACGATGACCAGCCCGCAAATCATTACAGCTTCGCAAACCCAAATCACATACAGTTCCGCACCCAGCGGCTCTTCACCGTTGAATTCCCAGACGCCTTGTTGGGCAATGATTTGAATCACTTGCCAAATAATTTGCGGCGAAAGAATGATAGAACCAGTGAGCAGGCCGATATAGGCAACCCAACTCACGTAGACCAAAAACAATCCGACAACAATGCTCACGCTATGGACAACAATTCGATTGCGGACCTTGCCCACGCGCGCCCCATAGTCAACCGCCGATCCTCCCAGGGCACCGATGATCAAAGCCCCAAAAAAACTAAAGACGACAAACGGATCGTAAAAACTAACTAGTGCGTAGATTGCGCCCATCACCATGGCCGCAAGACCGCCAACGGTGAGCATCGTGAAAATACCCGAAATCGGAGCAGCACTTGATGGGCGGTAATAACGATCGGCAGCTTCAGGCATCAGCGCAACCCTTTCACGGCGCAATGAACACGCGGCGGATTTCCAACAACTAAACTCATCGATGGCACCTAGCGAGCAGATATATTGAGGAGCATTAGACTTTACGGAATTCCGCGAGTCCCCGGCTCTGCATTGGTAACAATACCATCAAACCGCCGGTGGCTCTTCGACGTCAACATCCGCCTTCGGGGGCACCGTTTCCTCGCTCGACAAAACCACCTCCTCCGCTGGCGCCTCTGCCGGCAAGGTGGCTAACCCTTGGACCACGGAGTGTGGGACAATCATGTTCTCGAAGACGGTCTGTTCCTGCGTCTCTTCCTCACCTTTGTCATTGGTCGACGTCGTCTTCCGCACTGCGGTGAGGTGGTCTGCCTCTTCACACAGGGGACACGCATAAGCAGTCAGGTGCACGCAGTCCAACGGATTGACCGTCCCGCTGCGCAACCCCAACAGCTTCGAATACTGCTCCCCTTCCAAGGCTTGTGAAAAATCGGCCGCGTTCTCCAACGGGATCTTCGCAGCCACTTCTTCCGGTTCCGTCCACCGATTGCACGCTTCGCAGAACGGAATGCATGCCCCCACCCCCGTGAGCAGCACCACGCCCCCGATAATCAGCGCTTCGATCGCCCAAATGGTATAAAGCCCCGAGGCCGACGGCTTCGAACCGCGCATTTCCCACAGTGGGTTTTCAGCAAAAAACTGGATTAAGGCCGCGACAGCCACCGGATTCGTGACGACGAGGCCGATCGCAGCTTTGTCTTCTGCATTGGCGTTCATTTGGATGACCAACGACACATAGGCCACCCAACACAGATACACAGCAACCGCCGCAATCACGAAACTGACGCCGATAACGACTTTACGATTCCTGACCCGCCCAATCCGTGTGCCATACTGAATAGCCATTCCGACACCAGCCCCAAAAATGGCTGCGGCAATGAATGTGAAATAGACGAGCGGGTTGAAATACGCCACCAATCCATAAATCACCGCTAGCACAGCTGCTGCGAGCGAGCCGACGGTGAACATGGTAATGATGCCGGAAATCGGAGCAGCACTCGACGGGCGATAATAACGGTGAGCGGTTTCGGACATGTCCACGGCCCTTTCAGTTCGTGGTGATTGCATGGCGAATTTCTAAAAAACGAAATTCTCAAGCCCCCATCCTACGGCGGGAATTTCTGGGGAGCAAGAAAATTCGCCAACCGTTTCAAAGTTCCCCCCCGGCTCCGCTGAGCGTGATACCCAAGCACAAAAAAACGACCGCTACCAATCAAGGTAACGGTCGTTTTGAATATCAATTCATCACCGCGAAATTACTTCGCGTCGATCCAACTCATCATGCTCCGCAACTGCTTGCCGACCGTTTCGACTTCCGAGGTTTGACCCCGACGTCGTTTCGCTAGGAACGTCGCACAGTTGGCTTTGTTCTCCAAAATCCATTCCTTGGCGAATTCGCCGTCCTGGATCTCCTTGAGAATCTTCTTCATTTCCTGTTTGGTCTCTTCGGTGACGATCCGCGGTCCGCGGGTGTAGTCGCCGAATTCAGCCGTGTTGGAGATACTGTACCGCATGTAGCTCAGGCCACCTTGGTACATCAAATCCACGATCAATTTCAGTTCGTGCATGCATTCGAAGTACGCCATCTCCGGCTGATAACCCGCTTCGACCAACGTTTCGAAGCCCGCGCTGACCAGCGCGCTCACGCCGCCGCACAGCACGACTTGTTCGCCGAACAGATCCGTTTCGGTCTCTTCTTCGAACGTCGTTTCAATGATTCCCGCACGGCCGCCGCCGATTCCCTTGGCATAGGCCAACGCCAATTGCCGCGAACTGTCCGACGCGCCGTCGCCCAAAGCGATCAAGCTCGGCACACCGCCGCCCTTTTCGTATTCGTACCGCACCAAGTGGCCCGGTCCCTTGGGAGCCACCAAGGCGCTGTCCACACCTTCGGGGGGCACAACTTGGCCGAAGTGAATGTTGAAACCGTGCGAGCAAAGCAGCAAGTTGCCCGGCGAGAGATTCGGTTTGATCTCACTATGATACAAATCGCCTTGCACTTCATCCGGCAGCAGGATATTCACCAAATCGCCCTGTTTGGTCGCTTCGGCGATCGAGACCGGCTCAAAGCCATGCTTCACAGCCAAGTCGTAATTGGCCGAGCCCTTACGCTGTCCGATGATCACATTCAACCCGCTGTCACGCAGGTTCTGTGCCTGGGCATGCCCCTGGCTTCCGTAGCCCAGAATGGCAATGGTTTTGTCTTTGAGTAATGCCAAATCGGCATCGTCATCATAATAAATCTTCGCGGCCATGATTCTGCTCTTTCAGTTTCTGCGAATTACAATCTGTGGTTTGTTAGGTTTATTGTGAATCGTCGTTAACTGGTTCCCAAACTCTGTTTGGGAACCAGGATATCAACACTTAGACATCAGCCGTTATTTCCCAACCGCACTCTCCGCCCCGCGGGTCAGGGCGATCCGTCCGGTGCGGACGAGTTCGATGATGCCATATGGTCGCATCACTTCGACGAACGCTACCAGTTTTTTCTCTTGGCCGGAAATTTCGATCATCACATGATCCGGCCCCACACCGACGATGCTTCCCCGGAAAATTTCGGTCAATTCCTTGACGTCGCTCCGCGTCCCGTTTTCCGTTTTGACTTTGATCAACATCAAGTCGCGTTCGACGTATTCTTCTTGCGATACATCCAGTACCTTGACCACGGTAACGATTTTTTCCAGTTGTTTACGTGCTTGATCGAGTACCCGATCATCGCCGGCTACTACGAAAGTAATCCGCGAAAACTCGGGGTTCTCAGTTTCACCAACAGCCAGGCTGTCGATATTAAAGGCGCGGGACGCCAACATACCGGAAATGTGGGCCAAGACCCCGGGTTGGTTCATCACCAACGCCGAGAGAACGTGTCGCATAGAACGAAATTCTCCTGTCAAAAAACGAGGGTAAAAAGCAAGCCTTGCCCACTCAAACGGGCAAGTGTGCACCATCAGCGCGGCCGGGTCGGCGCAGACCGCCTCCCTGCCTGTGCAACTTGAATGCAAAGAGTGTAATTGTCGAGACCTCGGATCACAAGCGTCCGCCGTTTTCGCCCCCAAATCCCCACACTTGAATTCCGCCAGCCGACACTCGACAATAGAGGATGACCGCCGCGTATCTTTCGCAAGTTGTTCCTGTAGTATGAGATAGGCCGACACTCCGGTATTCGCATGGCATCCAACTCCCCGCCCACAACACAACCGATCGAGCCATTGCTCAAACGGCTCGCCGAAACCACCGGCGAGCTCGACCAACAACAAATCTGGCCCAGCCAGCAATTGAGCTGGCTGGACGAGGCGGGCGTCTTGGGTTGGACGGTCCCCCGCGCCTATGGCGGATCCGAAATCTCCGCTGCCGAATTGGTCGCAGGTTACGAGCAACTCGCCGCAGCTTGCCTCACGACCACCTTTGTCCTCACACAGCGCAACGGCGCCATCCAACGTATCGCCGGCTCCGCCAACGAATGCGTACGGGACACGCTCTTGCCCGGCTTGGTTCACGCCGACATCTTTGCGACGGTGGGCATCTCGCACCTGACCACCTCCCGGCAACATGTCGCCAAACCAGTGGTCTCGGTTCGCGAATCCGCTGCCGGTTTCGTCTTCGAGGGATTCATGCCTTGGGTCACCGGTGCCCGGGCGGCGGACTACATTGTCAGCGGCGGCACGCTGGACGACGGACGACAAGTCCTGGCTGCGATCAAAACCGATCACCCCGGCGTCCAGCCGCAAGACCCCGTCAGTTTGATGGCGCTCTCCGCCACACAAACCGGCGCTGTGAAGCTCAACGATGTCGAAGTCCCTCGCGACATGTTGATCGCCGGGCCCGTCGAACAGGTAATGAAACAAACCTCCGGCGGCGCCGGTTCGTTCACCACCTCCGCATTGGCGCTGGGCGTGACAAATGCCGCTGTCACCTCTCTCGCTCAAGAAGCTTCGCTGCGCCCCGACCTCACCGAAGTCCACGAGCAATTCGCCGTGTCCGCCACACAGTTGGCCGAGGACCTACACGCCGCCACGCGCGGCGAAGCCGGTGCCGAACACACTGCCGAATCGCTCCGCCGCCGCGCAAACTCACTCGCACTGCGCAGCACGCAAGCAGTCCTCACGGCGACAAAAGGAGCCGGTTACGTTTCCGGCCATCCCGCCGAGCGCGCCGTCCGCGAAGCCATGTTCTTCCTCGTCTGGTCCTGCCCCCAACCCGTAGCCGCCGCCGCCCTCAAAGAATTCGCCTGCACAATGGACGGGTAAGCCCTCGAAAAACGCGACGCAAAAGACGCCCCCATTCTGGCCACCGGCCACCGGCCACTCGCTACTGCCTACTGCCTACCCAATTCAGCAGTCCTTAAACCAAAACCCCCCATCCACGCGCAACACTTCGCCGGTAATGTAGTCCGCATCGTCGGAACACAAAAACGTTGCCGCTTTGCCGATGTCGGACGGGGTTCCCAATCGCTTCAACGGAAGCTTCGCGCCTTGCTCGCGGATCGTCTCTTCGTCGAAGGCGATGTGTTCTCCCGGTGTGTCGATCCAGCCCGGTTCGATGACGTTCACACGGATGTTGTGCTCGGTCAGTTCCACGGCAATCGTCCGCGCCATGTGGTTCAGCCCCGCTTTGGCTGCGTTGTACCCCACGCTCAACCGATACGGCATCGCCGCTTGCACGCTGGAAATGAACACGATTCGTCCCGGCGTCTTCGATTCGACCATCTGCCGCGCCGTCAATTGCGCCACGTGAAATCCGCTCACCAGTGTTCCCTGAATCACTTTTTCAAACACGTCCGGATCATAATCGAGGAATTCACAACGCACGGCGTAAGCGGGGTTACTCACCAGAATATCCAGCATCCCCACAGCGGCAACGGCGCGCTCCACTAAGTCCTCGCAGCCGCTACGGGAAAAGATGTCGGCCTCAACCACGGTGCACTGTCGCCCCAAGTCGCGAATCTCTTGTGCGGTTGCCTGCACATCGGGACTCCCAGGGCGATCGTTAATCACCAGGTCCGCGCCAGCGCAAGCCAACTCGAGCGCGCAGCCTTTGCCGATCCCGCGTCCCGCACCTGTCACCAACGCCTGTTTGCCGGCAAGTTTCATAAAACACAATCCTAATTTTGAATCAAACACAAAATATCGCGCAACATCCAATGCGCTGAAAACTTCACCATACGCGGCATTTCAACGAATCACCATTGCCCATCACTATCGACTTTTGATAATACGGATATCGTAACGGGCCACAAGTGTTGTACTTCGCGGAATGATCGCCACGCGAATGCGTTCTCCACCGCGTGATGAATGGGGGAAACAAGGATGAAAAATGTTCTCGCCATGGTCTTGGCGGGTGGAAAAGGCAGCCGGCTCGAACCACTCACGCGCGATCGAGCCAAACCGGCGGTCCCTTTTGGCGGGCAATACCGCATCATCGATTTCACGCTGTCGAATTGCCTCAATAGCGGATTGCGACAGATACTCGTACTCACGCAATACAAGGCTGCCAGCCTCGATCGGCATATCAACCTCGGCTGGCGATTCCTCAATCGCGAACTCGATGAATTCATCGACATCCTACCTCCCCAGCAACGCATCGACGAGCAGTGGTATCAGGGAACCGCTGACGCCGTTTATCAAAACATCTACTCCATCGAAAAAAGCCGCCCCGAAGATGTACTGATCCTCTCCGGTGATCACATCTACAAGATGGATTACTCCGAACTCATTCGGGAACACAAACTCTCCGGCGCCGATGTAACCATCGCCTGCATTCCCGCCAGCCTCGAGGAAGGTCGGCAATTCGGCGTGGTGCAAGTCGATGACCGCCGCCGCATAGTCAATTTCCAAGAAAAACCGGCCAACCCTCAACCGCTCCCCGACGACCCCAATCGCTGCCTGGCTTCGATGGGGATTTATGTCTTCAAGGCGGAGTTCCTCTTCGATGAACTTTGCCGCGACGCCACACACAGCGACAGCGCCCACGACTTCGGTAAAAATATTATTCCCTCGATCATTGATACACACCTCGTGCGCGCCTATCCGTTCCACGACAAGAACACGGGAGACAGCCTGTACTGGCGCGATGTGGGGACCATCGATGCTTATTACGAAGCCAACATGGATCTCGTCGCTGTCGATCCCGAATTGAACCTGTATGACAAATCGTGGCCGATTCGGACCTACCAACCGTTGATGCCGCCGCCCAAGTTTGTCTTCTCCCAGGCAGATGCCGATGACCCCCGCGTCGGACAAGCTTGGGACAGTATCATTTGCAGCGGATCGATCATTTCCGGCGGCCGCGTACTACGCTCCATCTTGTCCACCGACGTCCGCGTGAACAGTTGGGCCGAAGTCGAAGACTCGATTCTGTTCGATGGCGTTGACGTGGGTCGGCACGCCAAAATCCGGCGAGCGATTATTGACAAGGGCATCTCTGTCCCCGAAGGAATGGAAATCGGCTACGACCTCGAGGCTGACCGCGCGCGGGGGTTCACGATCACCGAATCGGGAATCGTCGCCATCGGCAAACTCACCGGCCTGGGCGACCTGGTCGATACCAACCGTGCCGATGCTGTTGCCTGAAACCTAGGGGTTGCACTTCTAGCTCAGCGCCCAGCGACCGCGCTCACCGCGGTACTTGTATGCCATGCTGTTTCAGCGCATCTTCCAAGCGTTTGATCCGCTGTCGGTCACGGGCCTGTTGTTTTTGCGTCTGGGCTTGCCGGTCCTTCGCCACTTGACGTTCCTCATCGACAGCCCCCAGCGCGTTGGTTGTGCGGACATAACCAACCGTGGCGACCACAGCCACAGACAACAACAAGATCAGCACGGCGCTGGCCAACCGGGCGATTGTTGAATTGCGTTGGCACCATCGCCAAAGCACCGCCAACGGGCGTTTGCGTCCCGCATGAATCACGTCGCCGGCTGCGAACCGCCGCAGGTCCTCGGTCAATTCCAACGCCGATTGATAACGGTCGGCGGGATCAGCCGCGATCGATTTGAGGATGATCGTTTCCAGATCACGGGGGATTTCGCGGTTGATGGCCCGCGGCCGAATCGGCGGCTCGGTCATCGCTTGTTGAATCAAACGCGGCGCTTCGGGTTCCGTCACCGCCGGTTGCAACGTGGCGATTTCGTACAACGTCACACCCAAATTGTAGATTTCCGTCCGCACATCGAATTCGCCGCGAAATTGTTCCGGCGCCATATAACGCAACGTCCCCACGGTGTCATGCGATTCCGTGAGATTCGTGTCGCCCAACACCCGCGCCAATCCAAAATCAGTCACCCACACCTTGCCCGTAAAATCGATCATCAGATTCGACGGTTTAATATCCCGGTGATAAATCGCCATGTCATGCGCGTGTTGCAAAGCACCCCCCACTTGAATACCCATACCGGCAATATTCCGCCAATAATACGACTCCGTCCGCACCCCCGTGGGCTGAACGAAAAACCTCCAAAACCGCGTCGAGGAATCTCCCCCCGACATCTCGCTTTGGTCGCTTGCAGACGATCTCTTCAACGAATGCGGATCCGGCGGATTTCGCCCCTCCAGATGGGGTTGTTCCGTGGTGACTTTTGAGGAGACTAGCCGCTGCGCTATCCCGGTCGAAGACAGCGTCGCATCGGGGCGCGAATCGAGGTACTCATCCAGAGCGGCGGCATCATCGCCCTCTTCCTCGGTCAGCCGTTTCAAACAACCAATAATACTGTCTAACGAATAACCGTCGATCAGCTGCATCGCGTAATAATGCGATCCGTCTTTATCCCCCACGCCAAACACCGGCGCAATGTTTGTATGGTGCAATTTTGCCGACGAGAGCGCTTCTCGTTTGAATCGCAAGACGTGTTTGGGAGACGGTAGATAATTGGCCGGTAGCACTTTCAGAGCGACGCGGCGGTTGAGTGAACTTTGCATCGCTTCATAAACGATACCCATCCCGCCGCGACCGACCTCGCGTTGAATGACGAAGTCGCCGAACACAGTTTGCGCGGGAAGCGCCGGTTCATTCACGACCACCGTCGGGTGCGAATCGTCTTGCGGCTTGGCTTCCTCAAGGATCGCAATGATCGGAAACAGACTGCGAATCCCCTCAGCATAACTGGGGTAATTGACGAGGTACTCGTCAATCGTCGGCTGATCACCCGCCTGCAATCGCCGTGAAAAATCCTCGGCGAGCATTTCAATCGGGGTCCGCCGTGAGTCGTTCCGTGTCATAATAACCGCCGTCCGCCCCGCATGACTTTGAATCCCAGTCTCATTTCCAAATCACGATCCGTACACAATGTATGTACAGTATAACAAACGAAGGACTCGCCGATTCCTCCCAGTATATTCGTGCGTTTTAGAGAGTAACGATAAACCGTTGCCTCGTTTCACAAAAATTCTCCCAAACCTCCACCAGCAGATCTGTGCTTCACCTGCGTTCAACCTGTGGCGAAAGATGAAGTCTGAAATGAATTGCGATTCGGTTGCGCTGCAATGTTCACCGTGAACGTGTCGCCAACCTGGAACGACTAAATGGTTCCCGACTCGTCGACCAGGATCGTCCGCAACCGATTCAAGGCGCGCAGGTAACGGTTGCTGGCCGCCGGTTGTCCGATGCCCAATAGATCCGCAATGTCCTTGTTGCTCATCTCTTCAAAATGTCGCAACACCAGAATCTCGCGGTCGATCTCGTCCATCCCATCAATCGCGTCGCGCACGCGGGCCAATTTCTCTCGGCGGTCCGCCATGCTCGATGGCGAGGCAATGTTGGAAACCAACTTGTCAGCCAAGATCGCGTAGGAAGAGTCCGCTTGTTGCATCGAGACTTCTTGGCGAATGTCGCGCTTCTGCACGCCGAAATGCCGCCGGTGGATATCGATTAAAGTCTGCATCGTGATCTGCCGGATCCACAATGAAAACGGCATCGAACTTTGCTCTAAAAAATGTGGCAACCGAGATCGCGCTTCGATGAACGACTGCTGAACCACATCCGACGCATCAACTCGTCGAGTCAAGCGACGGTCCATGTGAAACGCGACAAGCCGTTGCAATTGATCGCGATATTGATCAAACGACGACGCAAGCGTCGCTGAATCTTGATGCTCTCGCATTCGCCTAGACGCGTTTGAACGCTCGTCCGCCATACGTCGATTTCCCGCAAATGCAAAATGACCGCCGGCTCTACTTCATTCCACAGCTTGCCGGTGAGCTTGTGGTTGCGCCTCACTTCCCGCGAAGTGTTTACTGCTGCCGCCCCGTCTGCCTGGTGATCCACCGCGAAGACTTCGCATCAAGTTCCATTCTTTGACTCGATCGAGGTGTTGTCAACCCGCGGATGCGGTTTCGTGACATGCCTGAGTAAACTGGCGGTTGTGTCGCACCGGTCATTCTGCCAGAGAATTTGCTAAACAATAAACGGAATACCTCTTAATTCCCAATCGAATCGGCGCCCCCATCAGTGAAAACCCTCACTTTATCTCGTTTGGATACCTATGGAAACTTTTACTCCTCTCTGTCTTTTTTGAAAGGGACAACCATGACTGATCAGGTTCACAAACAACCTCGCATCAAGTCGAGATTTCGACCGTGCGCCGCGATGGGCTTTGCCATCGTTGCCGTGGCCGCACTCGCGATGCCAAACTCCGCGCAAGCACAACAGTGCCCAAACGGGGGAACGTCAGGTGGAACCACCGGTGGAACGGGCGGCGAAACGGCGTCAACCGGCGGAGCAAGCGCGAGCAGTTCTGCCACAAGTGCGTTAGCTGCCGTACAAGCCGCGCAACAGATGATGCAAATGCGTCAACAGCGTAACGAACAGTACCGGCAGTACCTCCAACAACGCCGCGAGATGTATTTGGCTTCGGTTCGTAACAACAACACCGAGACCAAACGAAGTCGCCGCGTGAGCGAAAAAACAGTTCAGGCACGACGCGAAGAACGACGTCTACTCCGAGAGGAACGTATCGCCCGAAATCTTGAACGGTTGAATCGCATTCGCGAGCAAATCGAAGCGAAAGCTGAAGCGGAGTCGGAGACTCGCATCGCATCCACCGGCGGACAATAACCAACCACGGAAGTGTGAGCCCGCTGCAACGGTGCCACTGCGCACCAAACTCATGAACCCGGCCCGGGCGACGACCGGTTTCTACAAACTCATTTCGCAGGTCGCCCATTGACCAAAATTTTCTTCGACATCGACCCGTATGGATTCGACCGGCGCTCCCGCCTTTTGATGGACCACATCCTCCAGGCGCCGGCCGATCCAGCGGGCGATCAGCTCCGCCGTCGTGTTTTCTACCGGTAACAAGATACAGTCCTCCCGAGGAAACACCCACCGCCGCTCCTGGAAAGTCGCCTCGACTTCACGGTTTCCTGCCACGACTTTGATTTCCGCATGCCCGGTCGGCAACAACACGCGGTGATCGAGTTCATCGACAATCGCCTGCAACTCATCGCGCAGCGCAATGAAATCAAACACGTAATAATTCTCATCGAGCGCCCCAGCCACCTCTGCCGCCACACGCCAATTGTGGCCATGCAGCCGCTCGCAAATGTTGCCGGCAAACGTGATGAAATGTGCCGCACTAAATACGAGATGGTCTTTGGTCACGCGCACACGAAATCGTTCGTTGGTCATCGTCTTCTTTCATTGATCAAAATGTCCTGACCCGCCGCGCTGTCTCTTGCGTCGTTGAGGGTCTGCCGTACGTTCTCAAAATCGGCATGCCCGTCTCGGAAAGCGGCGAATAAAATGGCCGCGATCAAGTCCGCCGTCGTCCCCGGATTGCGACGGTGCCCATCGCCGCGCAACCAAACATCCAACTCAGCCACTTCCGTCGATGCCATATCGGCCGACTCCTCAAACGAGTCCAATACCCGCTGCGCGCGCTGTTGAGCTTCGCTGGCAATCGCTGCTCCACACTTCCGGGCGATCAACGAATCACCAAATCGTGTCATCAACTTCAACTGCACATGGATGATCGATGTGTTCCATTGCTCCCAACTCGAGGGGGCATTCTCGAAATGTGAGGCGGCAATGTCCAAGACCACGCCAAACTCATTGGCATATTCAGCCGCAATTTGATCCCACTCCGCTGCCCGTTTCATGACGGCCAACAACGACTCGGTCGGCGCGGTGGCCACATCTTGATCCTCGACCGTCCCCATCCCACCTGGGGCGGCGAGACGAATCGCCTCGTAAACCAGCGCGGCATCTTCGTTGTCCAGCCCCTCTAAAATGTCGCCGATCCCGGCAGCCAACGTGCGACCTGGCGGCACCGCTGCCAGTGGCGCGATCAACAAGACGATCCCCAAATTCACGTTCCGACCCAACGCCTCGCGCGTCGCGCGAGTCGCCGCCAACACCGTTGGTCCGACTCCCAGTTCTTCTGAACGGGCCAACACCGGTGCGACCACATTTGCCGCTTGGACAAAATCATCGTAGGTCAAATCGACGAATGCAGCGGCGGGATGAACGTTCCCCGGCTTGCGCGCCGTCGCCTCCCACAGGCAGGCGACGCGGATCATCTCTTCCAATCGTATTCGGTCTTGGTGCATGTGTGCATTGTAATCGAATGCTCAATTCGTTGTCGCCCGCACCAAAGATAGCCCCCGGAGTTGCCGTGGGCTGAGGGTTGCGACGGGGTATGCTATGATCTTTCACGCCCAAACAGACCGTCACGCATTCTTAAAAAACCGACCCGTCGATCAACCTCAATGAACTCACCCCGCCAACCCATCTCAGCACTGACCGTGATCTTGCTCGTGGTCGTCGCCGGCTTTTTGCTTCGCGGCGCGCTGCCCAGTCGTATCGCGATCGAGCATTTCGACGAAGGGGTCTATGCCTCGAATCTCGTCACCGGACCCGAATACGAATACCGGTATCCCAGCCGACATCTCTTCGCGCCGCCGCTCGGTCCCTGGTTGATCGAGTGGTCGCAGGTGGCGTGGGGCATCAATGATTTGGCATCGGTCGAGGTGAATCTCATCGCGGGCGGGCTGACCGTTTGGCTGGTCGGCTTCATCGCCGCACGCTGGTTCAACGATCGCGCCGGCATCGCCGCCGCCGCGCTGGCTGCATTGTCGGGAGTTCATATTCTGTATTCCCGTACCGCTCTGACCGACCCGCTCGTCTGCTTTTGGATGCTAGCTGCGGTCTATGCCATTTGGTGCTCTCTCTCCTACGGAGACAAAAGCTGGGCGTTGATCGCCGGGCTGCTGACCGGTTTGTCGTGGTGGACGAAGTACAACGGCTGGCTTCCCCTGGCCATCGGTGTTTCGGCGACCATCCCTTGGTTGATCGTCTGTCGCGACCGCGCACGGCTCCGCACGTCGCTCGTCTGCCTAGCGATCATCATCGCGACAGCCGGGCTTGTCTGGTCCCCGGTCTGGTACAACCTGCCCGATGGCTATGCCGCGGTCGCTGCCAATCATCGTCAATATCTCGTCGGCCTCGACCGCTGGCCGCAGACACTCTGGCAACAATTGCTCAACCACCGGATACTCGAAGGCGCCTTGGGTCCCCTGAGTCTGGCTGCGGCAGTCATTGTTGTGGGAGCCTTTTCGCACCTGCAGGACAATGCTTCCGCGACAACCCGCACCTCACATTTTTGGAAACTGGTCGCCCTCGCCGTGGGACTGACCGCACTGGCCAGCCTGTCAGCATCTAGCATTGTGCTTGCCGCGCTGGCCGTCTATTGGCTGTGGCGAAACGTCGAATGGCATCCCGCGGATTCACCTCCCGATGAAGATCCGGCTGCCGTCCAATTGGCGCTGTGGATGTTGATCGCTTGGATCGCCGGCCTCTCATTGACCACACCACTCTACACCGCCTACCCCCGAATCACGCTCCCCTGGCTGGTGCCGATCTGGTTGGCCGGCGGAGCAGCGATTGCTTGGCTGGTCGCCGGCATCCGACAAGCGGCCGACGAAACACCAACCGCCACCGCACCACGTGGAACCATCGCATGGGCTACCGGAATCATTGTCGTGGGACTCGCGGTTGCCATCGTTGGCCGCTATTGGAATCCCGGTTCCACGTGGAGCGCATGGCAGTCTCACACCGGTCTGGCCGACATTGCCGCTGAGGTCAAAACAGACATCGAACAGCGGATCACAGAGCAGGGGGGATCCCCCCGCAGCGACAATTACGTCGTCGATGTCTATGGCGAACCCAGCCTGTTTTTTCAACTGCGACAACTGGGCATCGAATTAGCCCTGCCGGCCAGTAACCTCAGATTCGCACAACCCGGCCTCGCCCCCCCGACACATCCCACTTTCCTGCTCGCCGGACCGCATGCCCTCCGCAGCTCACAATTCGAGGAGCAGCTTGCGGAGACCGCCGGCCGTCTGAAACTGCTGAAGACCTACCCGTACACCCCCAGCGATTTCGTACTCCTCAACCAACACCCCCCGGAAGAGATCCGCCAAGCAGACGGCCAGCAGCGCCAGTATTCCGTCCGACTCTACCAACTTGAGTAAAAGTTCCACGTGGAACTGCGGCATAGCCGCTTTGTGCGAGCTTCCGCTCGGTTGGGGTAGGCCGCTCCCGTTGGTCGCTGCGGATGATCCATACAGCGCACCGGGAGGGCGAAGCTCCTGTTGAGCCGCAACGGTACATCGGGAGCGTGGGGCTCTTAAAGGGCCTCGCCCGGAATGACCTATTCAATCGCTAAAGCACCCCAAAGGTGGTACTGCCGCCCCGGTCGAAGTTCCACGTGGAACTTCGTCTCAAACCGGCATTTGATTCGGGAACGGTCGGCATCCACCCGGGCAAAGGGAGCGTCAAACGTGGAACGCCCCTCATCCCCAGCCCCTCTCCCAGGGGGAGAGGGGGGATCCAATTCTTCTCCCTCTCCCTCTGGGAGAGGGCCGGGGTGAGGGTTTTCGCACAACAGTTGGCGCTCCTCATCCAACCAATCGCCCAAGGCAACCCGACGGAAATATGCCCCGTGCTCCCATCCCGGCAAAGGGTTGAATACGGTCGGCATTCACCCGGGCAAAGGGAGCGTCAAACGTGGAACGCCCCTCACCCCCGGCCCCTCTCCCAGAGGGAGAGGGGAGAGTTGTTGTCTCCCACTCCATTGGGGGGGGGCGGCGGGTGAGGGGGTTTTGACAGCCGGATCGCTGGTTATACGTGGAACCTCGCCCGACCGGACCGGACGGCCTAGAAGTCATCTTGCTTCTAATCGGCAATGGCAGTTAGAATCCCCGCCCGCGACGAGCCTAGACGTTTCGCCGTCGCGTTGACGACCCCGGGCATTTCAGTATGCCGCACTTCGGCATGTGGTTTTTTTTCGAAAGCGATCGATCATGGATGATCAACAACAAGACTCCAAACGGCGGCTGGGACGTGGACTGAGTTCTCTGCTGGGTGGTTCGGCTGTGGAAACACACGAACCCGATCCGCCTGAAGTGCCGGCCACCATCCAAGCTCCCGGCCCCTCGGAACTGGTGCATGTGGCCGTCGATGAGATCGAGCGCAACCCCTACCAGCCCCGCCGCGAGTTCGACCTCGATGCGATCAACGAACTGGTCGACAGCGTTTCGCAGCACGGTGTCCTGCAACCACTGCTGGTCCGGCTGACAGAGCAAGGCTATCAATTGATCGCCGGTGAGCGGCGGTTGATCGCATCTCAAAATGCCGGCCTGACGACGGTTCCCTGCCGCGTTTTGGAAATCGATGACCAGGCAGTCTTCGAAATCGCCATTGTCGAAAACGACCAACGGCAGGACCTGAACGACATCGAACGCGCCCAGGCGTATCAAGAATACCTTGATAAGTTCCATTGCACGGTCGAAGAATTGGCCCGCAAGGTGGGCAAGGGACGCTCCTCGATCAGCAACTGCCTACGGTTATTGGAGCTCCCCAAATTCATCAAGCAGACCCTAGCAGAGAAGAAAATCTCCGCCGGACACGCTCGCGCCCTCTTGCCGCTGGAAGACGAGTCACAGCAAATCGCCATGTGCCAGCGGATCCAATCGGAGTCGATGTCGGTCCGCCAGACCGAACAAGCCGTCCGCGACGCCAACGCCGAAGAGGACGAAGCAACAATCCCGTTCGAGAAACCACAAGCCGGCAAACCGGCCCCCCAGCCGAATCACCACCTCTCGTCGCTGCAACAGCAGTTGCGCGATCTGGTCAGCGCCAAGGTCGACATCCGCGTCAGCGGCAAGGACCGCGGCAAGATCATCATCCATTTCAACACCAACGATGAATTCGAGCGGATCATCGACCAGTTGAAAAAAGCAGCCTAATTCGAGCTAGCTAGAGAACCCCCTCTCCCTCTGGGAGAGGGGCGGGGTGAGTGGCAAGCCAAGTTTGACGCCCGACCTCGGAAAGGTTGTCGGTGTCAAAAAGGAGAAGGGCTTTGCATTCCGGTCAGTGAACCCGCCCCCCGACGCACGCCCCTATGCCTCTTCCAGCCATCGCTGGCCGGTTGCTGCTTGGATTTTTTCGGCCAAGCAATTGCTGATCGCAAAGGGGATATCGGGATGGGCCTGGAAGACCAGAGTCACATACTGATAAAAAAACATCTGGCTGCGAACCGCCTGAATCTCCTCCCACGGAATAAACAACGGTGGGTGAAAGAGACCGAAAAAGACGACCAGCGGGACAACCGCAATCCTCAGGCCTTGGTCGTTGGCGGTAATATTCAGGCTCAATCCGTACCCCGTCGAGCCCCCCATCGAGCCGGATTGCATCCACCAAGTGGTGCCATCGATCTTCTCACAGCAGGCATATGTTTTGGCCAGCCGCCGCCAGCCGCCAACTTCTGCCATGATGAACAGAATCGCAGCCGACGCCGCCAGAATTGCCGGGACCAGCCAGACGAACATCCATGGGGGCTGCTGAAAGTTGATCATGGGGCGCTTCCAATGATTCAGTAGACAACTCGTGACGTGCAAACTCAATGCACGATAGTCTGTCTTAGACAACGTGCCAACCATCGGCGCGGATCACTTTTTGCAATAGGCTCCCACCCCCGGCCCCTCTCCCGGAGAAAGAAATTGGCAGGGGGTAGCCGCGATTGCCCCCGGCAATCGGGGCGGGCGAAGCCCGCAAGAAGCCGCAATTTGTGCGCTCCTAAACAAGCAGAGCCTCTTCAGCAGGGACAACTGAAATTGCTGCGCCTTGTGCCTACGGCACACCGATTGCCGTTGGCAATCGGTGCCACTCGATGATGGTTTCCCCCTCTCCGGTAAAATGCAATCTGTTGCGAAGGGCAATGGGAACGCCAAACGTGGAACGCCCCTCACCCCCGGCCCCTCTCCCAGAGGGAGAGGGGAGGATTCATGGGACGGTTACCACCGGCGGTGCGGGTGCGTATAATGGTGGGCGTCCATTCGTCGTGGGCATTTTCCAACATTATCCGCTGAGTTCATCGAGCCTTCGATCCACCGTGACCAACCCGCAACATACCCTGCATACCGATCACTCGCGGCATTGGCGCGAGAATACATTTGTCTATCCGGTCCTCTCCCGCCGTAGCCGCGGGGTGTCGATCGGGGTGAATCTGAATCCGGACAAGGTCTGCAACTTCGACTGTATCTATTGTCAGGTCGATCGACGTAGCGAAGCGGAGACGCGGTTTGTTGCCACGGAGCAGTTGTTGACCGAGATCGACACGATGCTGGGATACGTCTCCAGTGGCGCGCTGTTCGCCGAAGAACCGTTCTCCACCGTGCCGCCCCAGTTGCAGCGGCTTAACGACATCGCCTTTTCCGGCGATGGCGAGCCGACGACGTATCGCAACATTGACCAGATCGTCGGAGAGGTCGCCGGTCTTAAAAAACGGTACGGATTGGACGACGTAAAGATGGTGTTGATCACCAACGCCAGCATGTTCCACCGCCCAGCCTGCCGCGAGGCCCTGCGGATTTTGGATGCCAACAACGGCGAGATCTGGGCCAAGCTCGATGCGGGGACGGCGGAGTATTATCAGCTGATCGAGCGGACGAAGATCCCGTTTCAACGGATCCTAGACAACATCACCGAAGCCGCCCGCGAACGGCCGTTGGTGTTGCAAAGCCTATTCATGCGCGTCAACGGCGATCCCCCGCCGCCGGAAGAAATCGATGCCTACTGCGCTCGGATCAATGAAATCCAAGTGGCCGGCGGACAAATCAAACTCGCCCAAATCTACACCGTCGCCCGCCCCCCAGCAGAGAGTTTCGTCTCGTCGCTAACCGATGCCGAAGTCGATGCGATCGCCGAACAGGTGCAGCGGGAGACCGGGGTGCCAGCGGAATGTTTTTATGGCGGGTGATCGATCACTACGTTTGATTTCATTGCAAGCGTGTGGTATCCCAAACCGACGGCTTTGCCGTCGTTCGCGGCGCGGGTGGGATGGATGACGTCCCAGGTTCGTCGCCCCTCACCCCGGCCCTCTCCCAGAAGGAGAGGGAGATATGAATCATCGAATAGTTGAGTGAACCCACCATGCAACACGACGTCAGCCACAACGAATTTCAACGTGCACAACAACTCATTCCCGGCGGTGTGAATAGCCCGGCGCGCGCTTTTGGTGGGGTCGGGGGCGAGCCGCCGTTTATTGAGCGGGGGAGCGGGGCGTATCTATATGACGTGGATGGCAACAAGTTGCTGGACTATGTGGGCTCGTGGGGGCCGCATATTTTGGGGCATCGGCATCCGGCGGTGATTGAGGCGATTCAGCAAACCCTGGCACGGGGAACCAGCTTTGGAGCGCCGACGGTACAAGAATCGGAATTGGCGGAATTGGTCGTTGATGCGGTTCCTTCGATCGAGCAAGTGCGGATGGTCAACTCCGGGACCGAAGCGACGATGAGCGCCATTCGGCTGGCGCGGGGGTTCACCGGGCGGGATAAGATCGTCAAATTCGCCGGCTGCTATCACGGGCATGTCGACAGTCTGCTGGTCCAGGCGGGGAGTGCGGCATTGACGTTGGGGACCCCCTCAAGCCCCGGAATCCCAGCCGGTTGCACGGCTGATACACTCTCCTTGGAATACAACGACACCCAGCAATTGGCCGAGGTATTTGCTGCTCAGGGGAGTGAAATTGCCTGCGTCATTTTGGAGCCGGTCGTGGGCAATATGGGCGTGGTTGCTCCCTCAACGGAGTTTTTACAGACGCTTCGCCGGTTGTGTGACGAGCACGGAACGTTATTGATTTTCGACGAAGTGATGACCGGATTTCGGGTTGCTTATGGCGGCGCGCAAGAGCGGTTTGGGATGCGGCCCGATTTGACGACGCTGGGAAAAATCATCGGCGGCGGCATGCCGGTGGGAGCCTACGGTGGGCGGGCGGATGTGATGAAATCGATTTCACCAACCGGTCCGGTCTATCAAGCGGGAACACTTTCGGGCAATCCGATGGCCATGGCCTGTGGGATTGCCACGTTGCAGACGCTCAAAGAAACCGATCCGTATGCCGAATTGGAACGGAAAACCAAGCGATTGGTGGCCGGTTTGAGCAAGGCGGCCAGCAAAGCGGACGTGCCACATACGGTTCCCCATGTGGGGAGCATGTTCACGTTGTTTTTCAACCCCGAGCCGGTCACTAATTATACAGTGTCCTCGCAGAATGATACGGAGCGGTTTGGGCGGTATTTTTGGGGCATGCTGAACCGCGGATACTATTTGCCTTGCAGCCAGTTCGAAGCGAACTTCGTGTCGGTCAGTCATACCGACGAAGAGATCGACGCGACGATTGCGGCGGCAGGGGAATCGATTGCAGCTGCGGTGGAAGCGGGCGAATAGCTTCGGCAATACCGAGCCCGCAATGCGACGGCGGAGCTGTCGGTTTGGGAGCTTTTCGCGATTAGACGACGCGGGCGGTGAAGAGGTGGCAGCCGAAGAATTCGATCTGTTCGAATTCCAACGGTCTGGCGAATCGACACATGACCGTCCAGTTTCCCCAGCCATCCGGTTGCTGACGCACGACTTCAGCAACGGCTATCAAGCGATGGTTGAAGAGCGGGTTTTCAATCTTCATGCAGATCGATTGTCCGAGTTCCAACGAACGGCCGAGCGTCATGGACAGACCGCTGCGACTGATGTCGACCATGCGGCCTTTGATTTGCGAACTATGCAACGTCCAGGCGCGCTTAAAGAGAGAATCCTCTCCTCCACCGGTATCGGCACATAGAGAAACCGTACAGCGGCTGATGCGACGCGGAAAAGCTCGTCGATCTTGGCGTGGCGGTTGAACGCTCGGTGCGGCGGTGTGGTGAATTATTACTGGGTTTGCAGCGACAGAAGGTGGCTGTGGAGTGCGCGTTGGTCGTTTTTGGGCGAGCGTTTTCAGCGCATGAGCCAGCGCCGAGCGTGGAGCTGTGGTTTGAACCGAATCCTGCTCCCCCTTCTCGTTCGTGTTCAGTGACGAGGGAGTGATGATTTGTTTGGTGTCTATCATAGTCCGGGCAACCGCTGCTTCTTCCACTGTTTATCTGGCGTTATGGACCTTAAATCGTTGTGGTACATAACGATATGAGTTGCGCAACCATAGTTCGAGGAGTGCGAAGTGTCAAAAACGGTAACCGTTGCTTATCAATATGTGGGGCCTGGTTGCCGGGAAGGTCGTATTGTGACGGTTGCAGCGGCGGAGGGTTGGGGTATTTAGGGACACATGCGCAGCCTGGATCAACGAGGCTTCGCACATATCCCAATCGCCCCAAGGCCTCAGACTGATAGCCTTGTGATGGATTTCGAGGCTGACTATACTCTTACGATTCTGGCGTAGCCGTGACGGAACTGGCTCAACGTCCGGAAAGATTGAACCGACTGACGATCGTGGTATGAACGGACTGCCGTCCGCCATCACGTGTTAAGTAACGATGGAGCAACACGGCGCGAGGCCGTAAAAAAGAGGATCGATGCGTTTTTCGCTTGTTGATAAAATTACGTCATTGGAACCGGGACGTTCGATCACGGCTGTCAAGAACCTGTCGTTGGCCGAGGAATATCTAGCCGACCATTTTCCCGGGTTCCCGGTCATGCCGGGTGTCTTGATGCTGGAAGCCATGGTGCAAGCCGGGGCTTGGCTGGTGCGTGCGACGGATGATTTTGCTGAGAGCACGATCCTGCTGAAGAGCGCCAAGGCAGTGAAATTCAATAGTTTTGTGACTCCGGGAAATTGCCTGACGATCGAAGTGAACTTGCAAAAAACGTCCGACGGAGAGGTCACTCTCAAAGGCAAAGGGACGGTGGATGGCCGATCGACGGTGAGCGCGCGGCTGACCTTGGAAAAATTCAATCTGGCCGACCGCAACCCGGAATTGGCGGCGTCGGACGAATATCGTATTCGCAAATTGCGCGAGCTGTTCGCGGAATTGTGGACACCTCTAGAACAAACTGTGTGAATCGGGGCCTGACCCTTTATTGAATCACGCTTCATTGTGGAAGAAGTTGGAATCTGATGAGTCTCGAAGGTAAAACGGCGTTAGTGACCGGTGGAAGCCGGGGGATCGGCAAGGCGATCGTATGGGCGTTGGCGCGAGCCGGTGCGAAGGTCGCGTTCGTCTATCAATCCAGCAAAGAGGCGGCCGACCAATTGGTCTCCGATCTGGAGCTGGATCAACACGAAGCCCTTGCGATTCAAGCAGACGTCAAAGACAAAGACGCCGCCGATGCCGCTGTGGCTCAGGTACTCGAAAAGTGGGAAAAGATCGACATTTTGGTCAATAACGCGGGGATTATCCGCGATACCTTATTGGCGCAAATGTCGCCGCAGCAATGGCAGGAAGTCATCGATACGAATCTGACGTCGGTGTACAACTTCTGCCAAGCGGTCACCCGGCCGATGATGTCGGCGCGTTACGGTCGAATTGTCAATATGTCGAGCGTCGCTGCTGAGTTCGGGAATTCCGGACAAGTGAATTATGCATCGAGTAAAGCGGGCATGATCGGTTTTACGCGTTGTCTGGCCACGGAATTGGCGCGGCGGGGCGTGACTGTGAATGCGGTCGCTCCTGGTTTTATTGAAACGGATATGACGGAAGCGGTCCGCAACTTGGCGGGCAGCGAACTGAAGAAAAAAATTCCTGCCCGACGGTTGGGTCAACCGGATGACGTTGCCCAAGCAGTCCTATTTTTGGCCGGTGACGGGGCCTCATATGTCACTGGTCAAACGATCAGCGTTGATGGCGGATTGACGTTGGGTGGATTTTGAGTGTGGGCCTCTCCCGGGACGGAGAGGCAACGGATATAGAAAAGTGGGTCGGGTCGGCATGCTGGATGGCGACCAAAATGACGATGAACAATTTGGTTGGGTATTTTCAAATTAGGGACACAGCGCGGTCCCTGTGACATCTCAGGTCACGGAACCGCCACTAGGAGGAGGCGTAATGCCGACAAAAGACGAGATTTACGAAAAAGTTGCCGAGACGATGGTGGATGCTTTGGGTTTGGATGACGACGAAGTCACTCCCGAGGCGACATTGGTTGGCGATTTGGGTGCGGAATCGATCGACTTTTTGGACATCGTGTTCCGTTTGGAAAAGACGTTCGATGTGAAGATTCCTCGCGGCGAATTGTTCCCGGAGAATCTGACCGCCGGCGATCCCAATTTGGTCAAAGACGGCGTCGTGACCGAAGAAGGCTTGGCGACTCTGCGTGAAAAGTTGCCGTTTGCGGATGTCGACAAGTTTGCTGCGGATCCCCAAGTGGAGAACATCGGCGACCTGTTCACCGTACAAATGATCGTCAATTACCTCGATAAAAAACTGGCGTCCTAACGCGCAGTTCGAGGTAGATTTTTAAACAGACCGGTTCGGCGTTAGATTCGCCGGGCCGGCCTTTTCACGTTGTTTGCGCGGATACCGCGGCCTAACGCGCGTTGCACTCAGAGCAGAGGCGAGTGATTCCATGCGGTGGATCTGGATAGACCGGTTTACGGAGTTCGAAAGCGGTTCGCATGCCACGGCCGTTAAGAATGTCACGTTGGCCGAAGAACATTTGCACGACCATTATCCCGGATTTCCGGTGATGCCCGGTTCGTTGATCATGGAAGGTTTGGCGCAAACGGGTGGGATTTTGCTCGGTGAGAAAAACGACTTCGAGCATGTCGTGATCCTCGCCAAAATCCCGAAGTGTGAATTTCACAGTTGGGCCTGCCCGGGTGACAAGCTGACCTATAAAGTCAACCTAGTGGAGTCTTCAGAGCAAGGCGGCATGGTGGAATGTACGGCAACGGCCGGGGACCGCCTCGTCGCCGAAGCCGAAATTGTGTTCGCCCACGTCGACAAGACCCGTCCGGAAGCGGCGGCGATTGATCAAAAGAACTTCGTTTTCAGCATGCGGTTGCTGGGAGTGATGGATGTCGGCAAAGCAGGGGACGGCAGTACCAAGATTTCCGTGAAAGCCGAATCCCACTAACAGGCTTGTTGACCCAGAATGAACCGAGTCTGCTGGGCGGTCCCGTGGCCACATCTCTGAGAATCGTGCTTGGCCTACAAGGGGCTACACGGATACAATAGTTGTCGCCCGCGGCACGTGATGGATGCCCGGCCGCCGCAGTTGAGTTTTCAAATCCCCGCGTTTCCATTCCTTTGAGAATTTGGATAGCAGTTCCATGAGACGTCGAGTTGTCGTAACCGGAATCGGTTGTATCACGCCCGTGGGCAACACTGTGGAATCCATGTGGAAAGTCTTGCAGGAAGCGGGTAGCGGCGTGGGGCCGATTTCACACTTCGATGCCTCCAACTTTCCCACGCAAATTGCCGGCGAAGTCAAAGGATTCGACTTCAGTAGCTACGTCGATGACGAAAGCCTGTATGAGCATGCCGGACGGAACGTTCGCTTTGCGATTGGGGCGGCGACCGACGCGATTAAAGACTCGGGACTGATGGACGATCCGAATCTCGACCCGGTCGATTTTGGCGTCTATCTGGGGGCCGGTGAAGGGCAACAGGACTTCATGAGCCTGATGCGGATCATCGCCGATGCCTCGAAAAACGGCGAAGTCGACTTGGTGCAATTTACGCGAAATGGCTTAGCTGCTCTGCATCCTCAAGCGGAATTGGAACAAGAACCCAACATGCCTGTCGGTCACTTGGCATCGATTTTCAATGCCCAAGGCCCAAATGCCAATTGTCTAACCGCCTGTGCCGCCTCCAGCCAAGCAATCGGCGAAGCGACAGAAATTATTCGTCGCGGTGATGCCGACGTCATGTTGTCGGGCGGCTCGCACAGCATGATTCACCCCTTTGGCGTGACCGGATTTAACCTATTAACAGCCCTGTCGACCAATAACGAAGTCCCCCAAGCCGCGTCGCGACCGTTTGACAAAAACCGGGATGGTTTTGTGTTAGGCGAAGGGGCGGGGATGTTGGTTTTGGAAGAATTGGAACGGGCCCAAGCACGAGGCGCCAAGATTTATGCCGAGATTGCCGGTTACGGTTCGACAGCTGATGCGTTTCGCATTACCGACACGCATCCCGAAGGACGGGGAGCGATTGCCTGTATCAAAATGGCGCTCAACGATGCGAAGTTGAATACGGATCAGATCGACTATGTGAACGCGCACGGCACGAGCACTTCGGTGAATGACCGCGTGGAGACGTTGGCGATCAAAGGCGCGCTGGGCGATGATGCTCGCAACACGCCGGTTTCCAGCATCAAAAGCATGATGGGACATTTAATCGCCGCTGCGGGAAGCGTGGAAGCGATCACATGTATTATGGCAATGCGCGATGGCGTCCTGCCGCCGACGATCAATTACGAGACTCCTGACCCGGATTGCGATTTGGACTATGTCCCGAATGAATCGCGTCCGCAAGATGTCACACGAGCACTCTCGAACAGTTTTGGATTCGGGGGACAAAATATTTCGCTTATCTTCTCCAAGTTCCAAGACTAATCCGCGTGGATTCGTTGGGGCGACACGCCGGTGGAGCTCAGCGTTTGAAATCGTTCCTGGGGCGGGATGGTACCGATTTCAGTTGAAAAGTGGGACAAAGATCCCTAAAATCGCGGATTGCGGCAATTTGTCCCGGTCACCGCGACGAATCGTGTGCTCAGTGTTGTTGATCGTCTAATTTGCGGAATTTTGGTCTTTAGAACGTCAAATCTGTTGTGTCGTTTATGGCGGCTAAGCGGATAATTCAGATACAGATCGTGTCAAGCAAGCGCTTGGCATGCACAAGGCAGTCAACCGGCGGCGTGTTGCCGTAGTGGTTTTCGAGACAGTGAAGAGAGGTTTAACGTGACAGTTCATAAGAGTTTACGTCGGGGAGGCCGTCTGGCGCGTTCGCGGAATGTGTTAACGCGAGCGGAGCGGGTCGCCCAAATGAAATCGGAAGATCGCTGGGTCGAAGGACGCAGTCCTCTGGGACTTCCCAAAGTTCGGGTCATTAAGTTGGTCATTGGGAAAAAGAAGAAGAAGAAATCTGCGGAAGAAGACGAAACTAATTGAGAAGGACGCTAGAGGAGTTCCAGCGACGGCTACGTACGGCCGTATTGTTGTAATTCCCGAGATTTTGAGCGGATTAGCCAAATACCAGGACGGATATTTGCCCGCATCGAATTCTCATGCGTTTGCTTTTGCAGCACGGTTTGAATGTGCACCGTGATTCGAAAGTCACCGGGACCCGCCAGAGGAGGTCGGGCTGGTAAAGCATCCTTCGCGTTTTCGTTTTCGTTGGTCGAGCCACATAGGGCTGCTGATCGATACTCGATTTGACGGGTATTGCATTGGCGGTGGGTCGCCTGTCGAATCGGCTTTGATACTGCACGAATTCGCGGACAGGAGTCATGCTCGATACAGTCCGATACTGGGGCGGTGCACCAATCCGTCTCCGCATGCGCCGTCAAGTTGCGAGCTTTGTGAAGGCTACGCAAAACTCACGCGGTGCGCAAAATGCCGTCCTCAAGCGTCTGATCGCGCTCAACGCAGACAGCGATTTTGGTCGCGAACATGGCTTTTCTGAGATACGCAACGTAGCCGATTTTCGCGCCCGCTTGCCGATTTCCGATTACGAGTATTTTCGCCCCTACATCGAGCGGCTTAAAAACGGGGAAAGTTCGGCGCTGCTGGGCCCGCAAAACCGGCTGTTGATGTTCGCGCTTACCAGCGGAACAACCTCCGGTGCGAAATACATTCCGATCACGTCGCAATTCATGGACGACTATCGTCTGGGTTGGCGGATCTGGGGTGTCTGCGCTTATGACGACCACCGCGCTTTGTACAAGCGAAGGATCGTGCAGCTCAGTAGCGACTACGACCAGTTTCGCACACCGGGAGGGACGCCTTGCGGTAATATCAGCGGACTGGCCTGCGAAATGCTCAATCCGCTGATCCAAACGATGTACACCGTGCCCAAGCCGGTGATGAAAATCAAAGATCCGCGGTCAAAATACTATGCCATGCTGCGGGCGGCGATTACGGACTCGAAAGTGGGTATCGTCACCACGGCCAACCCGAGCACCCTGCTGCATCTGGCGAAGTTGGCGGACGAATGCCGTGAGGACTTGATTCGCGACATCGCCGACGGCACGTTGTCGACAAAGGTGACGGTCGATGATGAGATCCGTCGTGGATTGCAGCGCAAGACGCGCGCAAACCCGCAGCGAGCACGTGAACTGGAAGCGATTGTCAATCGGACGGGTCACCTGTATCCCAAGGACTTCTGGCCCGATTTGGAATTGCTGTCGGTCTGGACCGGTGGCAGCATGGGACCGTACTTGGCGGGCCTGCCTCAGTTTTACGGACAAAACAACATCCGCGACCACGGCCTGTCGGCCAGTGAAGGTCGCATGACGATTCCTTTGTCCAGCAATACGTCGTCCGGTGTGCTCGATGCAACGTCGCACTTCTTCGAGTTTATTCCCGAAGAGGAAATGGGCTCGGCTGATCCGACGGTGCTCGCAGCGCACGAGCTGATCGAAGACCGGAACTATTTCATCCTGTTGACGACCGCATCAGGGCTATACCGATACGATATTCACGATGTCGTGCGCTGTACGGGATTCCTAGGAACGACGCCGACATTGGAGTTCCTCAATAAGGGTGCTCACATTTCCAGCATCACGGGCGAGAAGATTTCGGAAAGCCAAATCGTTGCTGCTGTTCGCGAAAGCGTGGATCCGCTGGGTCTGGAATTGGGACATTTTACGGTCGTCCCGTCGTGGGGCGAGCCGCCGCAGTATCGATTCTTAGTGGAAGAAACGAATCTGCCTTCGGCTGATGTCGGCGCTAAAATTGTGGCCAGTACCGATCAATACTTGAAGACGTTGAACCCCGAGTACGACGAAAAACGAAACACCGGCCGGCTGGGACCAATGACAATGCAGTTGTTGCCCAAAGGGACCTGGGAGAAGTTTTGCCTGAAACGGCAGTCCCGTCTGGGAGGCAGCCTTGAGCAATACAAGCATCCCTGCCTGGTCCCGCAGTTGGAATTCTACCAGGAGTTTATGGCCGAATTCGTCAACGGTTGCCGGACGGAGACCGATGGGATTCCGCGTCCTTATTCATCAGCAGCGAATCGTGTGGACGCTAAATAGATCGAATCAGAATCGGAATCGGCCGCTGTTTGGGAGCGGTCAGGGAAATCGGTGAGTTCGATTTCTTCCATCCAATGCCGGATCTCCGCAACGTACTCGCTGGACAGATCCCCTTTGACGAGAACGTTTTGAAACTCGGCGGCGCCGTGTCGTGCGAGATCGGCGTCTTCGGCCGTTTTGAATCTCTTTTCAGGATCGGGGTGCACCAGTTTCCGCAGCATCCGAATCAGCAACTCATTGAACGCCAATTCTTCAGGCGGCAGCAACTGGGGAATTTGATCCAGGATGGTGTGCTTTGCTTTGAGAGCGGCATTCAGGCTTTTTTTGCCGAGAAAAGGCTGTGCCCCTGTGAGCATTTCAATCAGGACGTAGCCCAAGCCGGCCAAGTCGGCTGCGGGTGAGCCGACGGTGCCCTGCAGGACTTCCGGTGCGGCATAAGCGGGTGTACAGCGTCCCGTTTCAGGCCGATTGCGAAGATCGTAGGCCGATCCAATATCGATAATTTTCACGCTACCGGTCCGTTTGAGCATGATGTTGGCCGGTTTGATGTCGTTATGAACAATCCCGCGTCGATGTAACGCATCGAGCGCGGACAGGCAGCCGCGAAACACGGCGATGGCAAATGCCGGCCTCAGCCGTGGCTTGTCCAGGCCGCGCGTTACAACGATCTCATTGATATCGCGCCAGCGCTCCGCCGAGACGCGTGACTTGAGATGTTTCATCATGCCCGGCTTGAGCAGGCGTTGTAAATCGAATCCGTCGACCCATTCCATCTCCAACAGACGCAAGCCATCGATGGCCACGAAGTCGTGGACGGCGATCAAATTGTCGTGTTGAACGCCGGCGACCTGAGAGGAGACCTGCGCAATGCGGGTCATTTCCCGCTCGTATTTGGCGGTTTCGTCGAAATGCTCGGGGGAAAAGATTTTGAGGGCAACGGGCAATGAAAAGCCGTCAACGCCACTGCGTTCGCTCAGATAAACAACTCCTTGCCCCCCGACGCCGATACGGCGCAGAAAGGGGCGTTGAGCGACCCAATCGAGCTTTTGCCGATCGAGTATCGCGTTGTAATTGGCCAGCAATTCCTGTGGGGGGCCGTTCAGAGGATATTCCTCACAATGGGAAGCAACCCCATGAAAGGGGCTGGGTGAGTGCGACGCTCAAGATATTCTTCAAACATCACGTGCCGAAAGGGTTCTGGACACCAAAATTCGGCCAGCGGTTCGCAGAAGGATGCAGCGAACTTAGAACGATCTTAACAGAAACCATTGGCGAGGAAAGTTGAGTTTCTGAAAAGTCTGATCGCATTGCCCCAGTGCGTCTCTAACACCGGACAATCTTGTTGGGGACTATTCTCGAAAGCCTTAAATTTCTATCGCAATTCGAATTGCTACTGGCGATGGGATTCCTGGAAGATGGCCTGAATATCGCGAGCGCCGTGCAGTATGCGGGCAACACCGATCCCATCACCTGTCGGTCGGTAGATCACGACATAGACTCCCACTACAAAAAAACAAACCTCGGGGGCCAACTCAGGCCAAGATGTTCCCATATTGGGTTGCTGCGAATATGCCTTGCAACGCTCGCAAATCAGGTCAATAAAGCGATCCGCCGCGATCGGGTCATGGTTCTCTGAGCCGATGTAATCCCAGATATTGTCTAGGTCTTGGATTGCGGCTTTGTCCCACAATACCTGCGGCATCAGTCCCTCTTGATTCGGGAAGCAAGCCGCTCGGATCCGCGGCGTTTGATATCTTCAAAATCTGCTTCGACACCTTCACCTTGCTCAAGGCGGTCCAGGGCAGGTTGCACTTCAGCTTGCAGTTCCTTCAGGCGTTGATCGCGATCAAACAATTCCACAGCAGCTGCGCGAACTGCTTCGGCCAATTCATTGGGCGTGTGGAATTGGCCAGCAGCAAACTGTTGGGAAACAAACTGCTCTAAGTCTGTAGGAATGGTGTTTGACATGGTTCTGTGATTTCCAAAGGAAAAAGATGTCCTTACTAGGTTATCACGGAGAGAGTATTAGGTCAAAGTTGCCCCCATGCCGGTAGCCAATGCCCGTAGATAGTGACTCTTGCAACGTTAAGGTTAATCAAACAAATAGCTGACTGATTCAGCGCGGTGGATGCGTTTGATGGCCTCGCCGAGTAAGGGAGCGACGGTGACTGTGTGCAGGTTTGGGAGGTCTTGAGCTTTGGCGATTGGCAAGCTGTTGGTGACGACCACTTCCTTGACAGGAGCCTCGCACAACCGTGACACGGCTGAACCACAAAACACGGCATGTGCGGCGCTGATGTAGATTTCGTCGGCTCCATGCTTGTGGGCGACGTCGGCAGCACCGCAAATCGAACCGGCGGTGGAGATCATGTCATCGAACAGCAAGGCAATTTTACCCTGCAGCGGTTCGCCGATGAGATTGGCCTGTTGCGTGCGGGTGGCACTGCTGCGGCGTTTGTCGACGATGGTCAAACTGCCACCCAGGTGACGTTGATGATGCAAGGCGCGCTTAATGCTGCCCTCGTCGGGACTGACGATGGCTAGTTTGTCGGGGGGCAAATTTAGCGAACGAAAGTATTGATCCAGAATCGGCGCAGCATACAGGTGGTCGACCGGCAGGTCGAAGAACCCTTGGATTTGGGCAGCATGCAGATCCATCGTCAGCACACGATCAGCACCGGCGGTGACGATCATGTTGGCGGCCAACTTGGCGGTGATGGGAACGCGTCCGGCGTCTTTGCGGTCTTGTCGGGCGTAGCCGAAGTAGGGGATGACCGTGGTGATCCGTTCGGCGCTGGCCCGTTTGCAAGCGTCGATCATGATCAACAACTCCATTAAGTTGTCATTGACCGGCGGGCCGGTGGGTTGAAACAAGAACACATCGCGGCCGCGAATGTTCTGCTCCAATTTGCAGCCGATTTCCCCATCGGGAAAATCCCAGAGATCAATTTTCCCGAGCGTGATGCCGAGATAATCGGCGACTTCACGGGCTAATTCGGGATGTGCCCGGCCGCTGATCAGCGTGAGAATATCGTGCATGGCGGATTTTGCTGCGCGCGGGAACGTGGCGGAATGAGAGAGTACCGGCACGCGCCATTGAATCGTGGGACGGAGGGAGTGTCAAGCGTACGGCGGCGGCGGTAGGCGGGGCAGGAGTGGCCGGTAGCTAGTGGTCAGTGGCCAGAAGGGGGGCAGTGCTCCGCTAGCCCGCGCCGTTGTGGGGGAGGAATGAAACGTTCATTACCCGATTTTGGCGAATGGTTCGACCGTCGTGCCGTCGGGGATGCTGGCTGTTCCGTCGATGGCTGCGTGGGGGCCGATTTGGCAGTTGTTGCCGATGGTGACTGGGCCGCTGATTGTGGTGAAGGGGTAGATCGTGGTGTCGCGGCCGATTTTGGCGCGGGGGTCGATGTAGGTTTGTGCCGGGTCGACGATAGTGGCCCCCTCCAGCATTAACGTCTGCATGGTAACTTCTTGGATGTTGCGATGCACCTGTGCCAGTTGATCGCGGCTGTTGACGCCCAAGGCTTCTTCGATGGTCAACCGGTGAGCGGCGACGACGCGTTGGCCGTCGGCCAGCATGATGGCGGGGGCGTCGGTCAGGTAGAGTTCGCCTTGCTTGTTGTCGGTGTTGACGTGTTTCAGGGCAGCGAAGAGCCGTTGATTGTCGAAGACGTAGCAACCGACGTTGATTTCGGTGATTGCTTTTTGAGCAGCATCGGCATCTTTCTCTTCGACGATGCACTGGAATTCACCGTCGGCGTTGCGGACGATGCGGCCGAGTCCGAAGTTGTTTTCGGTGACAGCGGTGCCGATCACGCAGGAGGCTTTTTCTTCTTCATAGTCCTTGAGCAAGGCGGAGAAGGAACTGCTTTGCATCAGCGGCGCGTCGCCGGTGAGGATCATGGTGGCGCCGTCATGCTGGCGGAGGTTTTCTTCACAGACCATCACCGCATGCCCAGTGCCGTTTTGTTGGGCTTGCAGGGCAAATTCGACATCCTTGTGCACCGAGAGCGCACTTTTGACCTGCTCTGCCTCATGCCCCACGACGACGACTAGCCGCTCGACACCGGCGGAACGGGCGGCATCGAGGACGTATTCGATCATCGGCCGGCCGCACAATGGGTGCAGGACCTTAGGCGTCGCCGATTTCATACGGGTGCTTTTTCCGGCAGCGAGGACGATGGCGACGGGGGCGGCGGTCATGGTGTGGCTTTCTCAGTAGGCAGAAAAGAGTGGCCGGTGGCGAGTGAAGGTGTTGTTTGTTTGTTTTGTGGATTGGGTTGTTTTGTTGGTTTCGAACGCACGGCGACCCGCTTGAAATTCACGGTACGGGACGTGGGTTTTGTCGCTAAACCACTGGAGTCGTAAGCGCCAAATCGTTCTTGGATCCACTCCGGGAGATTATTCCCCGTTGTTTTTTCGTAGGCAGTCTTTGCGGAAATGAACAGGTCTAGATCGGGCTTTTCCTTTAGCACGTGGAAATCGTCGTTGAATTGATTTGATATCCAGACCTTCCCTGAAACTTTGTCACCATCGTTGAGGGTCACTGGATTATCGTGACCAAAGGGGTCGTGCCCAGACAATGTGCAGAAAGAAAACACGTCTTTGACACGAAATTGGTCCGGTATTCCGGAGACCTCTTTCCAGCTCCGATTGGGCTTTGACCAGGGAAGATTCCACTTATTGATAACAACTTCGTCGGGACAATAGGGGGCAAGGAACTCTCCGGCATCCTGTTTGTTGTAAGCCAATGTGAGGGATACCCAAACATCACCCTTTTTATCGACTTCAAGGCTGTCTGCTTGCAGAGTCAAGGCACGGTCCTGCGCGAACGCGACTAGGTACTCCTGGCCTAGTTCCGACAGCAAGCGTCCGAGGGCGAGAATGTGTTCCATGGTAAGTGGAGTATTAGCCTGCCCGCGAGGATCGGGTTCCCACAATTCGGTGGTCCGGTTGAAGATTTCACCAGTTTGACCGTTGATCATCATGCCGCCACTTTTGGCAGAAAAACGAGATTTGAGAAGGCCAAGCAGATTGAAGACATAGTAATTATTTCCGTCGGCATAGCAGTGGTCGGTGAAAAGCTTCGCGCCATCTCGTGCGAATATGATGTCACGGACTTCGGTGGGCGAGATTTTGAATCCCTCAGGTGTCTTGAGGTCTGCAACCTCAGTGATTTCGCCGACGTACTGAATTGGCGATTTGTTCAATATCGCGTAGGCAATGACTGTGATCAGGAGGATGAGTATGCCAGAGCGAAAAATAGTTGATCGCATTCGCAGGAGGTCTCGGCACGAGTCCATGCTCTCACCATTGATCACGTTAAACATACATTCCTGTCAGTGGCCGGTGGCGAGTGGAGTGTTCGTTTGCTCGCGAGGATCGGGTTCCCACGTCTCGGTGGTTTGGTTGTAGATTTCACCGGTTTGGCCGTTGATCATCCGGCCGTGCTTTTTGGCAGAAGAACGAGACCCTCTAAAAGGAAACCCATTTCGGACATAGTAATTGTTTTCGTCGGCATAGTAATCGTCAATAAAAATTTTCGCGCCATCTCGTGCAAATATGATGTCTCGTAGTTCGCTGGGCGAGACTTTGAATCCGTCTGGTGTTTCGAGGTCTGCGACCTCAGTGGAATTGCCGAGGTATCGCATTGGCGATTTACCCAATCCGGCGCAGCCTATGACCGTGATGAGAACGGCAGGTAAGGCGAAGCGATTCAGGGTTGATCGATTTTGCACGATGCCTCAGTTTTGATGCGTTATGCACAGCATGACCTACGGGATTTATCTGGCCACTGGACACCGGCCACTGGACACTGGCCACTTTTTCCCCTAAAACCGCAGGCCCATGCGGGCGATGAAGCCGCTGCTGATGTCTAGGTCGGGGGCAATTGTTTGGAAGCTGAATTCGCGGTTGAAGACCCAACCGGCTTCGATGAAGCCTGACACACAGCAGCCGTAGTTGCGAAAGCCCATCAGGATGCGGAAGTCTTCGATTTGCATGCGGTCGGTTAGGCCTGAGTCCTGGAGCGTGACTTCGTAGGCTTCGACGTGGTATTCACCGCGGCCATAGAACCACGTCGGTCCGAAGGCGGTGTTGCCGATGAAATAGTCGATGCGGGGGCGCGGCCAGACCATTGTGAATTCCCAGCGGGAATCGGGACGCCAGACGAAACCGGCGTAGGGAACAATTAGATCGTCGACCCGGTCCCAATATTGTGCTCCGAGGGCCCAGGTCCATTGGGGGCTGGTACGGATGAACAAGGCTCCCCGGCCGTCAAACATCCAGGCTTCGGACGAAGCCTTTTCGAAGTCGGTGGCGACTTGGGGAGTAAAGCCAATCTCAAAAGAGTAAGGGCTGCTGACGGAAGTCGAGAGTTGGAAATCGCTGGCAAGGCGATAGGCGTTCGAGCCCAAAGCCAAACCCGCCGGACCGCCCCAGTTGCGATAGTTGAATTCCGGACTCCAGGAAAAGGCGGAATCTTGAAACCACTTCCAAGTCCGCCGTAATTGGGCGTCGAACTCGAAAACGCTGAATTTGCCGAACGGGCTTTCGGTACTGGCGGCCGGTAGATATCCGACTTCCCATTTCGAACTCCAGCCGTATCGGACCGGTTCGGGGCCGGCGGAGCCGTAGAATCCGTTGGAACCGGGAAACGTATTGTAGGTCGTCATCGATTGGTCGTAAGGGGTGACGAATCCGGGCTGCGGAGGCAGAAACGGATCCCCGCCGGAATAGGGAGGCGGAGTTCCATAAGGGGCCGGATCGCCGTAAACCTGTGCGACCTGGACCGGTTGTGAAAAAGTGGGCGGCGCCAACGGGGCGTTGTAAGGGCCACCCGCAGCTGGAAACGATTGGCCGACCGGAAATGCTGTGGGTTGTTGCATGTAAGTCGGGCTTTGCCCGCGCACATCGGCAGCGAAAGCGGCTGACGGTGACGTTACATGAATGGGACCGGCAGCTTCAGGCTCAGCGGATATCAGGGCCAGTAGGCAAAGTAATTGTGCGTTCACGCCAGTGCACCTATGATTTCTGGGAAGTGCGGGGGGAAATCGGTGGCGAAATGTCCTTGAGAGATGCCACGTTTGCTCCGGGGATGGGGCGAATCCACACGTTGTGTAGTCCGCGCGTTTAAGGAGCGGTGTGCGATTGTCTAAAACCGGCGATTTTCGTCAACAGCAAGTCTGTGTCTGGGGGGAATTGAGATGGGAAAAGCTTTTTTTGAAGTGGGCGGTGGGGAGTAGGCAGTAGGCGGTAGACAGTAGGCAGAGAAGGGGTCGTCCGGTAGCCAACTCCAAGTGGAGCGGCATCCCTACGAAAAAGGGGGCGGGAATTGAGATGACTGCGCGGGTAGTGGTTGATAAATATTTATTTAACAATAGACTCGCGCAGAGCCGCCAAGCCGCAGAGGTTTTAGGGGGGCGATGGTTGGTGAAAACTTTGCGGCTTGGCGGCTTTGCGCGAGATCTTTTTTCTGAAAGTCGATCACGAGCGATCCCCCATGCGATCGAATCTATTCTGCTTCGGCGGCCAACATGGTGTCGCTTCGACCCCGGTGAACGGTTAAGCTGACGGCAGACAAACTGGGAGGCTGCTCGCTATGAAACGTCGTTTTCTGATTGTCATCACCCTGCTGGCCGTCATGGCCTGTCCGCTCTTAGTGGGGCCGTATGCTTGGCTCGACTATAACAGTCATTTGTCGGACGGGATTCGCACGGCGGTCGATCCGGCTTATGCATTCTTAGAGACCGAAGCCGGGAGGTTTGAAGTTACTGATCGCTTGTTTTTTTCTTATCTCGCACTTTGGCTGGGCGGCGAATTTGAAGCCGTGATGTACCAAGTAGACAGAGTCGATTTGTCACACCTACCATAGAGCCTGGGTGAATCTTCTCGTTGCTGCTGTTGTCGCTCACACGAAAGTCGTAAACATGGCAAATCCGAAAACCTTCAGAAGACTTGGCAAGACGTTCCTCCTCGTGGCCGTGCTCGCCTTGCTCGTCGGCTTCCTCGTAACTGTTGTGGGAATGACCAATACCTATGAACAAATCAGTCAAACCGAAGTTGTTCCAGAGGTGGCGGTTGAACAAGCAGTCGAGAAGACGGTGTCGTTGTCATGGCGAACTAACGAAATCGTAATTCCAATTGCACTGGTTTGCCTAGGAGCGGGCTTATATTGTTATAGGGTGGCCACACGATTGAAACGCCGAGCGGGTATTCTAAACAGCGAAATTCCCGCTGCATGATCTGTTGCCAAGTTGGGGCGGCGGGTATGATATAGGTCTAGTTAACGTCTCACCCCGCAGTCGAGGTCGACATGCTGCAGTTGCTTTCCGATTCTGGTTCGCCCAATTTTTGCGATGGGTTATCGCGGCGGCGGATGTTGCAGGTCGGGGGGTTGGGGACGCTGGGGTTGGGGCTGCCGCAACTGCTCAAGGCGAACAGCGAGGCGGCATCGTCTGCGTCGACGTTTGGCCGGGCGAAGCGGGTGATCTTCTTTTTCATGTGGGGCGGACCGGCGCATCAGGATACGTGGGACCTCAAACCGGATGGTCCTTCCGCTACGCGGGGCGAGTTTTTGCCGATCGCGACCAACGTGCCGGGCATGCATGTTTCGGAACATTTTCCGCTGATTTCGCAGCACGGCGACAAGTTGGCGATCATTCGTTCCGTGGGACAGGAAGACAACAACCACTCCACCGGTGCGCATGCGGGTTTGACCGGACGGCGGCATGAGCTGAAGCAAGAACGCTTTGCCGCCCGCGAAACGGATTTTCCGCACATCGGTTCGGTGCTCTCGAAATTGCGTCCCAATGCGGCGGGGATGCCGACGTTTGTGTCGATGCCGGAAATCATTGCCACGACCGATGGCACGGTGACGCCGGGACAATTCGGCGGCATGTTGGGCAAGGCGCACAATCCGTTTCAGATCGATCAACACCCGGACTTGCCTGACTTTTCGATATCGAGTTTGGCGCTGCGAGGCGGGATGAATCCACAGCGGATGGATACGCGGCGGCAGTTGCTGGAACAAATCGACGACGTCCGGCGATTGGTCGACCGCGATGCCCGCGTGCGGGACATGGACGCGTTTTATGCGCGGGCGCTCAATTTGGTGTTGTCGGCCGAAGCACGGCGGGCGTTTGATATTTCGTCGGAGAGTGAAGAGACGCGACGGCGATATGGTTGGCACACGTTTGGCCAAAGCACGCTGCTCGCCAGGCGATTGGTCGAAGCGGGGGTGAAGTTGGTGACCGTTTATTGGCACCGCGAAAAACCGACGGTCGATGCCAGTTGGGATACGCATTGGCTGAACAATCAGGAACTGCGCAATCGGTTGATGCCGGTCGTCGACCGGCCGATTGCGGCGCTATTGGAAGACCTCAAGGCTAGCGGATTGTTGGATGAGACGTTGGTGATTTGGAACAGCGAGTTCGGTCGTTCACCTCGTTTCAATCGTTATGGCGGCCGCGATCATTGGGGCGCTTGCAATTCGGTGGTGATGGCCGGCGGCGGCGTTCCCGGCGGGCAGATTTTCGGGGCCTCCGATGAACAGGCGGCGCATCCGATTTCGGAAAAAGTCACACAAGACGACATAGCCGCCACGGTGTATCACCTGTTGGGGATCGAACCTGAGACCGCCATCCAAGACAAACTGGGCCGCCCCTATCCAGTCGCGTTGGGCGAACCGATTCACAAGTTGCTGGGCAATCGCGCTCAACCAGAACCGTCGCTCGATCCGCCGCCCATTTTAGGACGCCCGAAAATCGGTCGGTTCACGCAAATGTTGCGGGAGCGTGGGCTGCGGTATTTGACGGTCGACTTCGGCAATCCGGATAGCGAAGCGGATTGGAAGCTGGCCGGTTTCGGCGAAGCGGTTGGTGAAGGTCTGGAGCGTTATCGCCAACCGGCTGCCGAGGTGGCACGAGTGACGTATCAAGGCATTTGGCATGTGATGTTCGACTGGGCCTACTTGGTCCTGCGTTGCCCCGAACCGCGCACGCTGGACGGCTTGGTCCTCACACTGGAAGGCCAGCCGTTGCCGATTCCTGAAAACCTGGCACAGGAACCGCCGTCAAAAATCTGGCACATCCCATTCCCTCCCGGCACGATTGCCGGGAGCAAGAATTTCGATTTAGAAATTTGCGGTGCGGATTGGCGGCTGACTGACCTAGTTTTGGTGGGGGATCGGATATCGGAGCGGCATTTGGGGTATGTTTGATTGGGGTTGGGGTAGGCGACTCTCGTTATCTGTCAGGCTCTGGTTGAAGTTGTTTCAGCTGTCTTTGCTAGTGAAACTCCACCTGTTTCAGAGCGCGGAAATTGCGGCGTCTTGCGGGCTTTGCCCGCCCCGATAGCGGAGCTATCGGGGCCACCCAGTTAATTGGGGTGGGCTTGAGGTAGTGGGTTTGTCTTTGGTTGGGGGCCCTCACCCCCGGCCCCTCTCCCAGAGGGAGAGGGGGGAATATTGGCGGCCGATTTTGTGTTTGTTTTGTGGTCCGTTTGTTGTGGTGCGCGTTTGGTTTAGGTGCTTTGGCTGGATGTTTTGCTGGATTGTACGAATCGCTCGGCCAGTTCGTCCGGTGATTCGGTTCCGTTGATTTCCAACTCGCGGCATTCTTCTAAGTTGCGAAACCAGGTGTGTTGCCGTTTGGCGAATTGGCGGGTGCGGGTTTGTAGGGTTTCGATGGCTGCGGGCAATGTGGTTCGCTGCTCCAAGTGTTCGATGATTTCTTTATAACCCAGCGCCTGCCGCGCTGTGTTGGCCATTGGTGGTGAAATCGTTAAGAGTCCGCGGACTTCCTCGACCAACCCGGCAGCGATCATTTGCTCGACGCGGAGGTTAATTCGCTGGTACAGCCAATCGCGCGGCGGGGAGATCCAAAATACGTTTGCGGGGCGTTGCTCGCTGGGCAGCGGGCCTTGTTGTTGTTGTGCGGAGAGTGGCTTGCCGGTCAGTTCGTGCACTTCTAGGGCGCGAACGATCCGTCGCAGATCATTGGGGTGCAACCGGGCGGCAGTCGCCGGATCGACTTCCGCTAATCGACGATGCAGTGATCCGGCGCCGTGCTCTTTTCCGAATTGGTCGAGTTGTTTCCGCAATTCCCAATCCGCCGACGGGCCTTCGAAGACACCTCGTAAGACGGCGCGCAGATACAAGCCTGTCCCCCCCACAAACAATGGAACTCGGCCGCGATTTAGGATCTCTTCGCACACGACTTGCGCCTGGGCGACGTAATCTGCTACGCTGAATTCTTCGTGCGGATCGACGACGTCGAGCATGTGATGCGGGATGCGGGCCTGTTCTGCGGGATCTGGCTTGGCGGTGCCGATATCCATGCCGCGGTAGATGGCCATCGAATCCAACGAGACGATCTCCGCCGACAATTGCTCCGCCAGCCGCAACGCCGTTGCTGTTTTTCCACAGGCGGTCGGACCGGCCAAAAATTGACAGCGGGGCAAAATATCGGGCGAAAACTGCATAAAAATGGCATCGTCAGCGGGAGAAACAGAGGGTGGTCCTGTATTCCGCCAGCATAGAGACCCCGTTACCATTTGGCCAGATCTTACGGCGGATGGCCGAATTGATCGCATCGCCTTCCCGAATCGGTTACTATGACATCGCGCGTGAATTTAGACCGGACTTGAAGCACCGAGGAAGACAGGGCGAAATCTATCGATGGCGGAATTTGAACGTAGCATCGTCGTTACGAGTGGACTGGAAGAAGTGTTTGATTTTCTGCTCCGTCCCAAAAATGTGACCCGCATCAGTCCCCCCGATATGGGGCTGAACTTTGTGAATGCGCCTGAAGTGGTCGAACTGGGCAGCATCATGGAGTTCAAGGTGCTCGCCCGCGGGGTCGTGCAGCAGATCACTCACGAAATCACGCATCTCGACCGCCCGACGAGTTTCATCGAAAAGCAGGTCCAGGGACCGTTCAAGCAATGGCAGCATGAACATGCATTTGAAGCAACGGGTGAGGGTGTGACGATTATCGATCGCATTTCCTTCGAACCGCCCGGCGGATTGATCGGTTTGCTGGTGACCGAAGAGTCGATTTTGGATTCCTTAGACGACGGGTTTGCGCACCGGCACGCACAATTGCAAAAACTGCTGGGCAACGAAAGCTAAACGGCATGTTCCCACACCTTTCGATGAACGGCCTCCTTCCATGAGCCAACCTCGCCCCCCAAAACTGCCGGCCTCGCGTCGCAATTCGGAATCCAACGCCGGGATCTTGTTGGCCGTCTTTTTCATCCTGCTGATCGCCGGGGGGTTCCTGGCTCTGATCGGGGCCGCCACTCAAACCGGATTCTTCTTTTTCATCCCCGTACTGCTCATTGCTGCCACACTGGTCGGCCTATTGCACTATCTTGTCTGGGGGCGGTTGTTGTCGCAGCGGATCACCGACGAAGACGAAGCCAACGCTCAATTTCCAGAGTCGGGCCAATGAGGACGTGACGGCTGATTCCCTGGTGGAGACCGTATAAATTCATCGAAAACTCTCTGAAAACGTCGTCTCACCTAGCACTGCGTCGGGGCCTGAAATCCGATGCGTATCGTCGTTTACTGGAGTGGAACATTTGGGCTTAACTCGTTATGAGGGCCTAGTTTGACAATCTCCGTTCTGTGCCGTATTATTGGAATTCTGTTCAGGTGACTCTCTTTCATCGTGGATTGCTCAGATGTCTCGGTTGCTAAACGATATTCAAACTCCTCATAGCGGCGCTATTGGCGTGCGCATTGGCGAGATTATTATTGAGCAACCCCCGCGACCTTGAGCACCAACGGTTTTCACACAACCTTCCACCCTCAGGTCGATTTGATCTGAGGGTTTTTTTGTTTCCAGCAGGCAGTATACGGTAGACAATAGACAGCTCTTTATAGGGAGTCTGTTCTGTCTACTACCCTCTGTCTACTACCTACTCACACAGGTTTTCGTATGGCCCGGATACAACTTTACGACACGACACTCCGTGACGGCAGTCAGGGAGAAGGGGTGAACTTTTCACTGCAGGACAAACTGCTGATTACGCGCAAGTTGGACGCCCTTGGTTTTGACTACATTGAAGGGGGGTATCCTCTCTCCAACCCGAAGGACTTCGAATACTTTCAGCAAGCAGCGGAGTTGTCACTCAAGCATGCACGGGTGTGCGCGTTTGGCATGACGCGTCGTCGCGGTGTGATGGCGGAAAATGATGTCGGCATGCGAGCCTTGATCGATTCGCAAGCGCCGGTGGTGACTATTGTCGGCAAGTCGTGGGATTTGCACGTCGAGGAGATCCTCCGCGTTAATGAGGCAGAAAACCTAGCGATGATCCGCGACTCTGTGGAGTTTGTTGTCTCGCAGGGACGGGAGGTCATCTATGATGCCGAGCATTTCTTTGACGGATATCTCCACAACCCCGAGTTCGCCCTAGCTACGATTCGGGCAGCGCAAGAAGCGGGAGCCACAATGGCGGTGTTGTGCGACACCAATGGAGGTAGCTTGCCCGAGCAAATTGCCCGCACCGTTGGGATCGCTTGTGACACGTTAAAAATCCCGATTGGAATTCACACGCATAACGACGGTGATCTTGCGACGGCGAATTCCCTGGCTGCTGTGGCAGCGGGGGCTGTGCAGGTGCAAGGCACCATCAACGGCATCGGCGAACGTTGCGGCAATGCCGACTTAGTCTGCGTTGCTGCGAATTTATCGCTGAAGCAAGAGCATGAAGTACTCGACGGCAAAGGAGTGCGGCATCTGACCGAATTGTCGCGCTACGTTTACGAACTGGCCAACATGAATTTCCGTAACAACCAGCCGTTTGTGGGCGCCAGCGCGTTTGCCCATAAGGGAGGCATGCACGTGCATGCGGTCAATCGCATCGCGCACAGTTACGAACACATTGAACCACAGGTCGTGGGGAACGTGCGTCGCGTGCTGGTGAGTGAATTGTCGGGCCGGTCGAACATTGTGGCCAAGGCGACCAAATACAAATTGGAGCAAGATGCGGACCTGATGGCCAAGATTCTGGAGCGTGTGCAGGATCTGGAGAGCGAAGGCTACCAATTCGAGGCGGCAGAAGCATCGTTTGACCTGCTCATCAAAAAGGTCGCGGGCAATTACGAAGCGATGTTTGAGCGGATGCATTACCGCGTGAACGTGGAAACCGATCAGAAGTCGCAACCAGTCACCGAAGCAACGGTCAAACTACGGGTCAACGGCGAAGTGCGGCACGAAGTGGCCGAAGGGGACGGACCGGTCAACGCGTTGGATTCGGCTTTGCGAAAGGCACTCAACGGGGCCTATCCGGGACTGGAGGAGATGCATCTGGTGGACTATAAAGTCCGCGTGATCAACTCCACCGAAGGAACCGCCGCCCGTGTACGAGTCGTGATCGAAAGCCGTGATAAAGAAGAGATTTGGAGCACGATCGGCGTGAGTGAAAATGTCATTGAGGCAAGTTGGTTGGCGCTGGTCGATAGTGTGGAATACAAATTACTCAAGGATGCGGGACATTTCAAAATCGAAGCGATGAGCGCCGCCGACTAATAGCCCGCAGGTCAGGCTCCCGCCTGATCCCCTTATCGTGTACTGTCCAATAGAAACCGCGTCAGGCGGCTGCCTGGCTTACTGAAATACGAAGAATCTAGAAAACCTCATGACGACTGAACTGCCCAAGCAGTATGAACCGAAAGCCGCGCAAGAGCGGTGGTATTCGCAGTGGGAACAGGACAGCCGGTTTGATGCCGATCCTGATCCGGATAAGCCATCGCATACAATCATGATCCCACTGCCGAACGTCACCGGCGCGCTGCACATGGGGCATGCGCTCAACGGGACGTTGCAGGACCTGATCACCCGCTGGCGGCGGATGCAGGGCTTTGAGGCGCTATGGATGCCCGGCACGGATCATGCCGGAATCGCCACACAGTCGGTCGTTGAACGACGGATGTTTGAAGAAGAGGGGCTCTCGCGACATGATATTGGCCGCGAAGCGCTGGTCGAGCGGATTTGGAAATGGAAGGACCAATACGAAGCTCGCATTCTCAACCAACTGAAACAGATGGGGGCTAGTTGTGATTGGCGGCGGACTCGGTTTACGCTCGACGACATGTGCTCGGCCGCTGTGCGCAAGACGTTCTTCAAGTTGTTTCGTGATGAATTGATCTTTCGCGGGAAGCGGTTGGTCAATTGGGATACCTTCCTGCAAACCGCGGTCGCCAATGACGAGGTGTTTCACGAGACGGTTCCCGGCCATTTTTGGACCTTCACTTATCCGGTCGTTGGCAGCGATGAGACTCTCGCGTTTTCGACAACGCGGCCTGAGACGATGTTGGGCGACTCGGCGATTGCCGTTCATCCCAGCGATGAACGTTATGCGCATCTGATCGGCAAAAAGGTCAGCATTTCGGTCACCGGCCGCGAGATTCCGATCATTGCCGATGGAATTTTGGTCGACAAGGAACTCGGCACGGGAGCGGTCAAAGTCACTCCCGCGCATGACCATAACGACTACGCTTGCGGCCAGCGCAACGATCTGCCGGTCATCAACATCCTCAACAATGACGGCACGATCAACGAGAACGGTGCTCCCTATGAAGGGTTGGACCGATACGAGGCTCGCAAGAAAATTGTTGCCGATATGGAGGCAGCGGGACATCTGATCAAGATTGAGGACCGCGATATTGAGATCGCGCATAGCGATCGCAGTAAGACACCGATTGAACCCTATTTGTCCGACCAATGGTTCGTCGCCATGCAGGACTTGGCACAATCGGCGATTGATGCGGTTGACGATGGTCGCGTTCGCTTCTATCCGGCGCGGTATGCGAAAACCTACAACGACTGGCTAGGTGAAAAACGGGATTGGTGCATTAGTCGCCAATTGTGGTGGGGACACCAGATTCCGATTTGGTATTGCGATACTTGTAGTGAAGCGGATCTGCAAGCCGCCTTCGGTGAACGCGAGGATGTCACCTATCGCCGTGCCACGGATGATACGACGTGGTTGATTTGCGGCGAAACCGATCTTGCCGAAGATGAGCTCGGCGCTGAACACACATTGGTTCGCGATCCGGACGTTCTCGACACGTGGTTCAGCTCCGCCCTGTGGCCGCATGCGACGCTCGGTTGGCCGGAGCAGACCAAAGACCTGGACTATTTCTATCCCGGCAATGTGCTGATCACCAGTCGCGATATTATTACGTTGTGGGTCGCGCGAATGGTCATCATGGGGTTGTATAACATGGGCGACGTTCCCTTCGCGCATGTTCATATCCATCCCAAGATTTTGGATTCCTTCGGCCAAACGATGTCCAAAAGCAAAGGAAACGGCGTCAATCCGTTGGACATCATCGACAAATACGGCACCGATGCGATGCGGTTTACGATCGCCTCGTTCGCTGGCGAAAGCCAGGACGTCAAGATTCCGGTCGACTACGAATGCCCCCATTGCGGCGGGTTGATTCCGCAGACGCTCAAGAATCAAAAAGCGACTCCCGACGGCGGTGCGAAACCGCGCGTCACATGCAAGCAGTGCAAGAAGAGTTCACAGTTTTCCAGCCCGTGGTTCGATCCCGACGAGGGAGAACCTGTCGCGCGGATCGTTAGCGAGCGGTTTGAATACGGCCGTAATTTCTGCAACAAGCTGTGGAACGCCGCTCGGTTCGCCATGTTGAACCTCGAAGGCTATACACCCGGCGAGATTGCCCAGGACGAATTGCAGGTCGAAGACCGTTGGATTCTCAGTCGGTTGTCGCGGACGGCCGAGTCAATCAACGCGCTGTTGAGCGAATACAAATTCGACGCGGCGACGCGTGCCTTGCGGGATTTTGTCTGGAATGAATTCTGCGACTGGTACGTCGAGATGGTCAAACCACGGCTGCGCGATGAAGAGGCAAAACCCTCGACACAGCGAATTTTGGTGGGGGTGCTAGATGGCATTGTCCGATTGTTGGCACCGTTTACTCCCTTCCTGACAGAAGAGCTTTGGGCGCGGCTGAATGAAATCGCGCCGCAGCGAGGCTTGTTCTCGCCACAACCGGCGGCCGAGAGTTGCATGATTGCCTCGTATCCTGAGTTCCCGCTCGACTGGCAGGATGCAGGGTTGGAATCGCGGTTCGCGCGGCTGCAGGAAACGATTGTCGCTGTCCGCAACCTGCGGGCGGTGTATCGCATCGCCAATGCGGTTGAACTGCAACTGCACGTCCGTTGCCCCGCGGAGGTCGCGGCGGAACTGGATGATGTCGCCCCGCAATTCGACAATTTGGCCAAAACGAAGTTGGCCGCTACCGGACCGGACATCGATCCTCCCCCGGCGTCGGCGAGTTTTTCGTTGACCGATGCGGATGGATTTGTCCCACTCGAAGGAATTGTCGACCTGGGAGAGGAATTGGAGCGACAAAAAGCGGAAGCGGAGAAACTCCGCGGGCATATTGGCGGCCATGAGAAGAAACTGGCCAACAAGAATTTCGTGGACCGCGCTCCGGCGGAGGTTGTCGACGATGTTCGCGAGACGTTGGCGGGCCTGAAAAAACAGCTGGAGAGTATCGAAACCATTGTCGCCCAATTGGGTGGGTCATAGAATTCTCTCGATACCGACAGCCCTGTAGCGGCTTGGATTTTGCATTGCCGGCCAATTGCCTATACTGGGCGATAGACATCTATTCGTATACACCCGGAGAACTCAGCCGTGCTCGTCCATATGGAATTGGCCCGCATCATTATCAACGAGATCAACGATCACCAGATTGTTTATCTGCGGGAAGTGAATGGCGACCGGCAATTTCCGATCGTCATCGGATTTTTCGAGGCATCGAGCATCGATCGTCGCGTCAAAGACGAAGCTCCGCCGCGGCCGTTGACCCACGAATTGCTGAAAAACACAATCGAAGAGCTGGGTGGCGAATTGCAAGACGTGGTGATCAACAACCTGTTGGATCACACGTACTACGGTTTGCTGCGGATTCTGCAGGACGGTGAAACGGTCGAAATCGACTGCCGCCCCTCGGATGCGATCGCCTTGGCGGTCCAATTCACGCCGCACTTGCCGATTTATGTCGATGAGGAAGTGCTTGCCGAAGCGGCGAATTGACCAATCCCATTCCGACCGCTTGCGGTCGATGTCGAGGTCGCATTGAACACTATGCGTAGGTCATGCTCTGCATGACCTACATGAGGCAACAGAACAGGAACACACTTTGACTGCCAACCAGTACGAAAACCCGTTGATCTCACGATATAGCTCCGCGGAAATGAGCGGCATTTGGTCGCCGCAGACGAAATTCTCCACCTGGCGACGCTTGTGGGTCGCGCTGGCTGAGGCGGAGCGCGAATTGGGGTTGGATATCTCAGCCGCGCAGATCGCTGAACTTCGTGAAGCGGTGGACGATATTGATTTTGCCGCTGCCCGTCGACATGAAGAAACCTTGCGGCACGATGTGATGGCCCATGTGCATGCCTATGGCGACCGTTGCCCGAATGCGCGAGGCATCATCCACCTGGGGGCGACGAGTTGTTATGTCACGGATAACACCGACTTGTTGTTGTTGCGGGACAGCTTGGAATTGATCCGAGCCCGGTTGGTGTTGACGATCGACCAGTTGGCGAAATTCGCCGCTGAGTATCGCGATGTCGCCTGTCTGGGATTCACGCATCTGCAACCCGCGCAACCGACAACCGTCGGCAAGCGAGCGACGCTGTGGTGTTATGATCTGGTTCTCGATTTGGCGGAAATTCAGCACCGCTTGAATACACTCCGTTTTCGCGGTGTGAAAGGGACGACCGGAACGCAGGCGACTTTCTTGCAACTGTTTGACGGCGATCATGCCAAGGTCGAAACACTCGATAAACTCGTTGCTGAAAAAATGGGCTTCGAGACGACCTATGCGGTGACCGGTCAAACCTATTCGCGCAAGATCGACGCACAGGTGTTGGCGGTCTTGAGCGGCATTGGGCAATCGGCGCACAAGGCGGGCAGCGATCTGCGGTTGTTGCAAAGCCGCAAGGAATTGGAAGAGCCGTTCGGCAAACAACAAATCGGCTCCTCTGCCATGGCCTACAAACGCAACCCGATGCGGGCGGAGCGGATGTGCGGACTGGCCCGTTATGCGATTAGCCTCACCAGCAGCGCGGACAACACGTTGGCGACGCAGTGGATGGAGCGGACGCTGGATGACAGCGCCAACCGTCGCTTGAGTTTGCCGCAATCGTTTTTGGCCATTGATGCGGCGCTGATTTTGTACCGCAACGTGGCGGACGGACTGGTGGTCTATCCGCAGGTGATCGCCAAACATGTCGCCGAGGAGCTACCGTTTTTGGCCACCGAAGAAATCCTGATGGCGGGCGTCCGCGCCGGTGGGGATCGGCAAGACTTACACGAAAGCGTCCGCGTACACAGCCAAGCGGCCGCTCAGCAGGTCAAAGAACATGGCCAGTCCAACGACCTGATCGCGCGGCTTAAAGGGGACCCCGCCTTCGCGAATGTCGATTTGGACGGCGCGCTGGATGTCAACAAATACATCGGCCGCGCTCCGGAGCAAGTCGACGCCTTTATCAGTGAAGTCATCGAACCGATCCGCACGCGGTACGCCGAGGACCTGGATCGTTCCGCAGGTGAGGTCCGGGTTTAATCTCCTTGGGATAACATGCCCACTGCCGCCATCAAACAACATGCCCGGGACGTGGGTTTCGACCTCGTCGGCATTGCGCCGGCGGTCCGCCCGGCGGGGTTTGGTGATTTCCAGGCGTGGTTGCAAAAATGTTACGATGGCGAAATGCGGTATCTCCGCGGCCGTGAAGAGGCATACGCGCATCCCGAATTTGTGCTGCCACACGTGCAAAGCGTGATCATGCTGGGGCTGAATTATCGCACGGAGGAACCAGTCGCGCCGCCACCCACCGCAGGGCGAACTTCGCGCTATGCCTGGGGCGACGTCGATTATCACGATACGATTCGCGGCAAATTACGGCAGCTTGCGGGGCATGTGCACGAACAACTCCCCGGTTGTCGCACACGGGGTGTCGTCGACACTGCACCGCTGCTGGAACGCGATTTCGCTCAACTGGCGGGACTGGGTTGGTCGGCGAAAAATACGATGCTGATCAATAAGCAGATCGGTAGTTGGACGTTTCTAGCGGCGCTGCTCATCGATCGCGAACTCGACTACGACGCCCCGCACGAAACATCGCATTGCGGCAGTTGCACGCGGTGTCTCGATGCTTGTCCAACCGATGCGTTTCCCGAACCGTTCGTGCTGGATGCGAACCGTTGTATTTCGTATTTGACCATCGAATTGCGGGGTCCAATTCCGACCGAATTGCGAAAGCCGATGGGGGATTGGTTGTTTGGTTGTGACATTTGTCAGGAGGTTTGCCCGTGGAATCGCAAAGCCCCGGTGTCCGACGAACCGACGTTTCAACCCCGCGATGACATGCGTCCGGTCGATGCACTGGAATTGCTCACGCTGAGCGAAGCGGAGTTCCGTGAGCGTTTTCGACACACACCGCTCTTCCGTCCGGGTCGTGCGGGATTGTTGCGCAATGCGGCGATCGTGTTGGGCAATGCGGGGGATGAGCGAGTTGTGCCGGCGCTGATAGCGGTGCTGAACGATGACGAACCGCTGATTCGCGGGGTGGCCGCTTGGGCGCTGGGGAGGATTGGTGGGGCGGTCGCGCGAGTGGCCCTGATAGAGCGAAGTAGGATCGAAAATGATAGCAAGGTGATCCTTGAGATCGACGCGGCATTAACGAACTATTCAGCGTGAATCTCAGGTACAGAATAGAAGTTGACATCCCCCTCACTATTTCCGGTTGCGAGCGTTTTTCCATCAGGCGAAAAAGCAACTGCAGTGACACCCCAATATTCGTCGTCGTCTTTCACAGTGGCGTCATCCCTGATTGTTTTAATTAACTCGCCCGCTTCGATATCCCAAATCAAAGTCATACCTTGATCTTGGCCGTCTGGTGTTTCGGTACAAGCCGCTAGTAAGCGAGCATCGGGAGACAGAGCGATTCCACAGATCACGACATCACCGGCATTGAACGTACGGTATAGGGACCCGTCATTGATGTCCCAAATCGAAATGACATCTCCACAGCAAAACTGGGTCGTCGCTATTCTCGTCTTGGCGTGTGCCATCTGGATGGAAGTGGTCGTACGAAGCAAACAGCGGCTTTGCTCCGATTGACTGGCAATATCGTAGATGGCGAGGTAACGACTATTGTCCGCTTCTGTCACTTGAATTGCCAACAGGCGTCCGTCATCAACAAAACCGATGGGCCACATATCAAGGCCGTCTGCGGACAACTCCGCGCGCTTCTCGCTCGTCTCCACTTCCATCACGACCACCTGATCATTGCCGGTCCTGACAGCGACATGACGGCCGTCGGGCGAAACCAAACGGGGGTTCTTGACTGGGAAACGTTCCGGTTTCAGTTCGTGGATGTTCCAGCGGACGACTTCGCTGCCCCCCATCACATGGACGCACTCGCCGTCTGGAGTAAAATAAAGGGGCGCATATCCGACCATGGCGTCAATCGTGAGCGAAGCTTGGTCGACCCAAAACTCAAGGCCGGAGCCAAAGTCCTTGGGTTCCCAGATACGAACCGTTCCCGGCGGATTTTCGATTAACCATTGAACCCGCCAGCTGCTCGGATTTTGCGGGTAGTGCGTACTCGCCAATTTCTTACCCTCTGGCGAGAAGGCCAGCGAATCAACCGCAAATGCTCCGGCTGAGACCGATCCGCTAAACGCCCAGCCATCGTCGTCCTGAATGGCTCCATCCATGTCGATTTGCGAGGCACATCCGGCAAACGTTGCGAGGCACAATGCCATTGCCAGCCCGAAGTATGAATTCCGTTTCATCGACAACGGCTCCAGAAAACGATTGCGATTCGCTGAAAACGTTATCCGATCCCTGAAACGGCAGCAATAGCGACTTGCTGGATGGCGGCGTGACCGATCACGACTCGGACATAGCCGACACCGGCAACTCAAAATAAAACACGCGGTTTTGATCCAGCGGGCCGCCGATTTCTTCCTTGGGGATCAATAACCGGTCGCCCAGGATCGTGCGGCTTTTGATTGTGCCGTCGGGGGCGGTGACTAAAAATTCCGCTGGATGCACGAAGACGATGTATTTGCCGTTTTGCCGCGAACGGCTTTGGACGATCGGGTCGTTACTTCGCGGACCGAACATGCCGCCGGAAGGGCAGATCAGAAATTCCGCGCCGTTCTCATTGAAGCGGCCCACGATGGATTGTTCCGTCCGGTCGGCGCAGATCATTAGGCCGGTTTTTCCGAAGGGGGAATCAAACACCAACGACTGATCGCCGGGAGTGTTGCGGACCAATTCGTGTTGTAGTTTCTGCTTGCGGTATTTTCCTACCAGTTCACCTTCGGGACTGATGAACACAGCGGTGTTGTACCGTTTATTGCCGTCGGCTTCCATCATGCCTGCCACGAGATGAATGTCCAATTCGTCCGCCAGCGCCGCTAACTTTTTAAAGTATTCGCCATCGGGGATCGGCTCGCCCAGTGCGCGGTATTGTAGGAGCGGAATCGATTTGTCGGCGATTGCGTAACCATCCAAAAACGATTCGGTGGTGACGACGATCTTCGCGCCGCCGGCGGCCGCTTCGCGAATTAATGCCTGGGCCCGTTGGTAATTGGTTTCCTTCTCGGTACGAATCCATTTGAGTACGATCCCCGCGACGCGAACGGTCGGTTGATCGCTTGTGGAAGCCGCATCTTTTTCAGCGATGCGTTTTTTGATCAGGGGTGCTAGGAACTTGGCTATTTCATCGCCGATGACATGATAACCGGCCAGGTTGGGATGCCGGTCGCCGAACCAGCCGGGGACGTCTTTGAGGTGCGTGTCGTAGCGATTGCCCATGGCAATCACTTGCTGGCCGTAGATCGCTGGGCGAATCAGCAGATGAAATTTCTCCGGAACATTTTTGAGTGGAACGCGGCGATAGGTAAGAGCCTGCGGACCGGCCGATTTCAGCTCTGCGGCAAACCGCTTGTGGACATCCAACAACGGAACGTTTTCGCTTTCGGCCACCGCGCGGACAATGGTATTGATGTCCTCGTCGCGTTGATCGCGAAAATAGGGAAACGTGGGCATTAGAATCAACTCGGCTCCGGGATGATCCTGACGTAACCGTGCCATTAAATCGCGTAGATCGTTGGGAAAATTCTTGGCAAAGTCCTTGCGTTTACCACGATCGTTGAGTCCGTAACGAATCAGCACATAATCGATTCCTGGTAACGGTTTGATATCGCGGTCATACCGTCCCGAGGTGATTAAGCCATGCACGAACTCTCCGTCACGGCCTTGGTTGATCACATTCGTGGCGGGGATGTCGTTGTCCGCTTTGAGTAAATCGCGAATCACATGTTCCAGGTGATGCGCATCAGGGTCGGTCTTGCGGCAGATGCTGCCGATACATGTGCTGTCTCCCATAAGCAGGATTTGCAATTTCCCGTCATGATCGGCGCGCGCGGCGCTCATGACGACGGCAATATTCAACAAGCAAATGCTGGACAACAGGAGAGGGCGGAAGCGCGGCATGAAAAAACTCCGGGAAAATCCAAGTGCCGGGGAACTTATCGGGCGGCCAACTGCCATCATAACCGGGTCGAAACCTGTTCGTCCACGCCGCGAATTGGGCGCCGGCTTTGACGAATTCGATTCATCGTAGACGTGCGCGCGTTGATCGCGGACAATCATGAAACGCGTCACACTGTCAGCGACGGCGCAGCCAACGGATGGGGAAGTGCAAAGAATGAATTGGGACGCTGGTGCGTAAGGGGACTATGAATTCACCGAACGATGATCAACTGCGGGCGGAAGGGGATGTGAATTTCTCCGCGGTGCGGCGGCAATGGCAGGCCGCGCATCTTGATGAGCGAACGCGCAGTATCTTAGATGACGATGCGCGGGCGTTTTTGCATCAATCACTCTCCACGCCTTGCCTAAATGCCCTCGAGGGCTGCGAGGGCATCTATCTGATTGATAGTGCCGGACGACGGATAATGGACTTTCACGGTAATAGCGCCCACCAAGTCGGCTATGGACATCCACGCGTCGTGCAAGCAGTGAAGGATCAACTCGATAATCTGCCATTTTGTCCCCGGCGGTACACGAATGCACCTGCGATTGAGTTAGCCAAAAAATTGGCCCAAATCGCGCCGGGCGATTTGAGCAAAGTGCTCTTTGCCCCCGCCGGGACCGCTGCGATCGGCATTGCTTTGAAACTAGCACGGTATGCGACTGGGCGACACAAGACGATTTCGATGTGGGGCTCGTTTCACGGAGCCTCGTTGGATGCGATCTCGGTTGGCGGCGAAGCCCTATTCCGTGAGGGGCTGGGGCCGCTTTTGCCCGGCAGTCTGCACGTCCCTTGGCCGCACAAAGAAGAGGATGCTGGCGAGATCGAACAATTGATGATCCAGGAAGGCGATATCGGTGCGGTGGTCGCCGAACCGATGCGTTGTACTACCGTCGATGCCCCACCGGCCGCTTATTGGCGGCGGGTCCGTGAACTCTGTGATGCGCACGGTGCATTATTGATTTTTGATGAGATCCCACTCGGCCTGGGACGCACCGGGCGGTTCTTTTGTTGCGAACATTTTGACGTCACCCCCGATGTGCTGGTGATGGGCAAGGGGTTGGGCGGCGGTGTGATGCCCCTGGCGGCGGCGATCACCCGTGCCGATTTAGACGTCGCTCCCCATCGTGCATTGGGGCACTACACACACGAAAAAAGCCCGTTGGCCGCCGCAGCGGCGCTGGCTACGATCGACGTCATCGAACAAGAGAACCTCGTCGCCCGCGCCCACGCATTGGGACAACACGCAGCCCGTCGTTTGCGCAACCTGCAACAGCAACTCCCCTTGATCAGCGACGTGCGGGCGCTAGGGTTGGCGATCGCTGTTGAATTGTCGCGCGATGGTCAAAGGGCGAATGCCGAAGCGGAGCGGGCGCTATATGAGTGTTTGTCGCGGGGCCTGAGCTTCAAAGTCTCCGACGGCAACGTGCTCACCTTGATGCCTCCGTTGGTGATCAGCGAAGCGGAGTTGGATGCGGCGCTGGATATTGTTGAGGGCGTGTTGCGCGCCTTGTGAGGCGTGTGATGGATTAGGGGCCCAAGAAGGCTGCTGGTTGTGCGAAAACCCTCACCCCCGGCCCCTCTCCTAGAGGGAGGGTGGGGACAGGTTTGGGGGTTTGATTGTGTACCATTTTGGCGGCTGCAACAACACCGGGTAGTCCTCATGGGTGTCGGTGGCGGGATAGAGCGTGTGATTGGCGGTGGACAGTTCCGGAACGATGGGGTGTGTGTCCCAGTGCGAGGCGATCACGATATCCGAGTCGAGTCCGAGCTGGCGGAGATTACGGCCGCCGTAGCTGTTTCGCAATGTGCTTAAAAATGTCTCCCTATCTTTCCCGGCTGATTCCCATAGCGACATGGCTAGCGCGGTTTGGTCGTCCTTGATGTCTGGGCAGCCATGCTGTGTCCACAAGGCATTGGCGATGGCTCCGGCGCAGAGGGCGTCTTCGACGGTGACTTCGCCGTTCGTGCCGGCGCAGATTAAACGCACCGGGCGTCCGTCGCGAATCAACACGTCGAGTAACGCATTGAGGTTTGCGAAACATCCAATCACAATCCGCTCGGCAGCGGCAACCGCGTCGATTGCTGCTGTACCGTTGGTGGTGGTGAAGATGATCGTCTTGCCGGCAATTCGCTCAGCAGTGTACTTTGCGGGGGAGTTGTCTAAATCGAAACCTGCGATCATTACTCCCTGCCGCTCACCCCCTAGCAGGATTTCCTTGTCGGCGAGTTGTGTGGCCAATTGCCGAGACGCGTCGACAGTCGCGCAAGGAACAACCGCTTCAGCGCCGACGGCAAGTGCGGTGGTTATTGTCGTCGACGCGCGCAACAAGTCGATCACGACAGCGACAGAACCCAAGAGCAAATCCTGGTCGAGCAGGTGTGGCAAGAGGTGGACGGAGAACGGGAGCGCTGTATTGGCGGTGGGAGCGGTGGGGGTTTGCATCGGGTTAACTGCCTCCCAACACCGTGCGGAGCCGCCGCAAGGCTCGTACGTATCGCATTCCGGCGGCCGGTTGGCTGAGGTCGAGTGCCTGCGCGACTTCGCTGTTGGAAAGTTGTTCGATATGCCGCATCAACATGATCTCGCGATCGTCTTCGTCTAACTCATCCAGGGCGGCTAAGAAACGTTCCTGCAATTCCCGTCGAATTGTGGCGGCGGCCGGGGTGAGTTCTTGGTCGCGTAATTGGGCAGCCAAGTCCAGGCTCGACTGATCGCCAGTCCCCGGGCGGTGCATGGGTTGCTCGCGGTCGACGCTGCGCCGCTCGGCAACGCGGTGTTTGCGATGCGCATCGATCATGTGGTCCTTGGCCAGATGTCGCAACCAAAGATGAAAGGGCATCTTCGGGTCATCCAGATAGCGGGCAAGCCGGCGACTCGCCTCCAACAGCACATCCTGCACCACGTCGCTGGCATCGACACGCTGCGCTAACTTACGATCTAGACGGAGGCGAACCATCTGCCGCAGCGCCTCGCGATGCCGATCCAGCAATTGTCCCACAGCGGCGGAATCACCCTGTTGGGCGCCACGCAGCAGTTCTTGCGTTTGGTCGGAATCGGGCCACATCGTTAGGCTTGAGGCTTAAGGGGATAGGCTTGAGGGTTTGCGGGTTGCACGTTGTGTCTTGCGCCGTTATTTCTGGGCACCCGTCATTCGTCGCCGTTTATTAGGCTTGGTCGGCGGCGACCATTGACTCGGATTTTGCTGAGGGGAGCGGATTGACGGGGGCGTCGTAGGCGCCGAAATCGTTGAAACAGAATCGCTTGACTAAGCGATAGATCAGGTTTTTCTCCGGAATCTCGACAGCGGGATTGTACTGTGAAGTGCGGTTTTCCATCGCCTGCAATTCTGCCAGCGCCGTTTGCCGCACGGTGGCATCTTTGGCGCCGTGTAGGACGACCAATTCCTCCAACAAGTCCGGCCGCTCCAGCACGATGCAACCCCGCGTCGACGAGGCGGCGAGTTGGCGGAAATCCTGCAGGAAATCCGACTCACGGAAAACGTCTCGAATGTGCCGTTCGTCGTGGATCGACTCTTTGGAAAACTGCACGATCGGACAGGGTTCGATATCGCCCCAGGGATTGATGTGGTGACTGATCCCAGTGGCCGCCGGGCAGAGCGCGCGGCCTTCTCCGTCGTAATAGGCATCGATGACGCCGATCGGTTTTGTCGCTCGGGTCTCGACTACGAATTTGCGAATGCGGGTCTGTTGTTCGGGTGTGAGCGCCATCTCTGGTTCGGGATCGGGACCCATCGGGCGATAGACGTGATACCAGGTGTACATCACACCCATTTCGATAAGTCGGTCGACCCACGCGTCGGTCACCAAATCATCGATGTTGGTTTGGCAGACGGAGGTGCATACACCGGTGAGCAGTTTGTTGTTCACACAGTTTTCAATGCCCTGCATCGTCTTGCTGAGCACGTCTTTACGGCCGCGGCGTTCGTCGCTGACGATTTCCGTTCCTTCAACACTGATTAGCGGCGTGACGTTGCCCAGTTTGCGAAGCCGCTTTGCTTTTTCATCGGTGATGAATTGGCCGTTCGTAAATACCTGGAAATAGCAATCAGGATGTTGCTCGAGGATATCAAACAATTCCGGATGCATGAAAGGTTCGCCGCCGACGATGCCGAAAAAGCTGTTGCCGACCTCTTTGGCTTCGGTGATCAGCCGGTTCATGGCTGTCAGATCGATGGTCTGCTGTTTGGCAGCGACGTCGACCCAGCAGCCTTGGCAGCGGAGGTTGCAACTGTTGATGATTGAGACGTACAAAAATGGTGGAAAATATTCGCCGCGTTTGAGCCGCTGCTTGAATTTGTAAACGCTGCGCAGCCCTTTAAAACCCATGTTGTACATGAGCTTCCACAACAGCCGCTTGTCGGTTTCGAACAAGGCGCGTTTGGCCATTCGCAGGTACATCAACAACGTCCTCTCAGATGGAAATGTAGGTCCGGATATCCCAGACGATTGTGTCGGCGACCGGAATGAAAACCGGACTATGCTCAGAGAGCACTCGTTAGCCAACAGCGGCCGGTAAAATCGGCCCTACGTGACATCTATCGTAACGGCCAGAGGATTGTTTAGCCACAGATTCATAGGGAATTCACATGGTTACGCAGTCGCCCTGCCGGGAAATCCCCAACCGGCAACTCGTGGTCGCAATTGGCGAGGCATCGAATCGGACTGTGGGCAAGGCAAACCGCAACAAAAATGCCCCGCCGCGGACGAATCCGAGGCGGGGCGGTTGAAAATTGACATCCGTTTACAGCTATTTCCTTACGGATGGTAAACGTTTTGGTACGTATCCCCTTCGGCACTGTTGTAGCCGTAGAGGTATTGTTGCAGCAGCCAGTAACCGGAGGTTCCCAGCGGCTTGTAGTGGCGGACGAAGACGTCAGATCCGCTGCCACCATAAATCGAGTCGTACACGCCGCCGACGGGGTCGTAACCACCATCGAGGTAGTCGTCGCCGGCTTGACCGGACAGTGTGTCCCGGCCGGTTCCGCCGTAGAGGTCATCGTCGTCGTTTCCGCCGTACATGGCGTCATTTCCGGCGTCGCCATAGAGGCGGTCGTCGCCATCCGAGCCCCACATGCGGTCGTCGCCATTTCCGCCGCGGACGTAGTCGTTGCCGTCGTTGCCGACGAGCTGATCGTTCCCGTTATCACCATAAATCGAATCGTTGCCGTCTTGGCCCCACAGTGAGTCGACACCATCGCCGCCCCGCATGTAGTCGTCGCCGGCTTGGCCAAGCATGTAGTCATTGCCGTCTTGGCCGTACATGTAGTCGCGGTCGTTCCCGCCGTACAACCGGTCGTTGTCGTTACCACCAAACATCCAATCACGGCCGTCGTCGCCGTAAATGCGGTCGGCACCATCATGACCGTACAGCGAGTCGTTGCCCGATCCACCTCGGATATAGTCGTTGCCGTCACGGCCATAGACACGGTCGTTTCCGGCATCACCGTACAGATAGTCATTCCCAGCGCCACCGTCGACAGTGTCGTTGTTATTTCCACCGTACATAAAGTCGCTACCGGCTTCGCCACGCATATTGTCGTTTCCGTTTCCGCCATACATGCGGTCGTTGCCGTTCCCACCATACATATTGTCATTGTCGTTGTCGCCGTAGATGCGATCGTCGCCGTCGCTACCGTAAAGATTGTCGTTCCCGTTTCCGCCGCGAACGGTGTCATTACCGGCTTGGCCGTCGATGAAGTCGTTCCCGCTATTACCCACCAACGAATCGTTGCCGGTTCCACCGTACAGATTGTCGGCTTGTGATCCGCCGACCAGCGTGTCATTTCCGGCTCCACCGTCGGCCGTCATGCTGATGTCGGTGTTGTTGATAACGTTATCGTTACCATCTTTGGCATCGACGACAATCGAGTCGACGTCGTCGAAGTCGTAGTCACGGTCTTCGATGATATCGCCGTCGGCATCACGAATGACGACGAGGACTTCATCGATTTCGCCATCGTCATAGGTATAAGAGATTTCAATCGTGTCGTCTTCGTTCGTACCTTCGATTTCGAGTACGCCATCATCGAGATCGATGTCCGCCGCCATGAGCCGGCGGTCTTCCAGTGCTTCGAATTTCATTTTGCGTTTGTTTGGGAAAGTCATTTCGTGTTCGCCTTTTCGTTGGAACGGTGTGTTTGAAAAAATGGTCCAATACTCTGTGAAGCGAAACCGGTGGCGAACTGTTACACAGATATTGCAAGAAAAAGAGCGGGACGCAGCATTTCGTGCAGGGAGGTGCTGTGGGCAGCGAAATCGTGTCGAGAGGCTTCTGTCTCAATTCGATTCGCCATTCGACCCGCGTGTTTTGAGAGCAAATAATCTTATGGCAAAATTGGCGAATCCCCGTTGACGTGAATGAAAGAACTACTTATCGTTCGCCGCTCTTCACTTGGGGGACCCCAGGCTCCGGTGACTGGCCGCGTTTTTTTTGAAAACACGACCACGGTCACATCTGCCTCCCCCGCCGAACACTTCCTCTCAAGATCCACTTCAAGATTTCAGAATCGTGCATTCTTTCCGGTGTCGTTCGCGTGACCGTTGTGTCAGGACGAACGGATTGGAAAACCATGCTATTGAGATAATCCATAGCCGCCTCACCGTTTCCCGAATGAACTGCAGGTGGCTCGACCCTACTTCACAGCCTCTTCTCGTTTACCGTCACATTCCCTGAATTGGGCAGGCACGCATCCCGCGGGGATTGTGTGAAGTCCATGATTGGTAACCTGAGAATGGAAACGGGCTGTGCCACTTCGTTCCGCAAAGGACTGCGTTATGAGACAATTGCTTTTGACCGTTGTCGGAATTTTTTCGTTGACCATGGCGGCCGGGTGCTGCTGTTGGAGCAAACCTTGCAACTCCTGTAGCCCGTGCAGCACCGGCAACTGCGGTCCAGGTGGCTGTGGCGTGCAACAATACGGACAACCGTACAACAGCGGCTCCTACTTTGGTCCGGCGTCGCCTCAAACGGCCTATGCACCACTGCAACCCATTCCGATGACTGCCGTCGGTCCGGTGGAATCGTTGCCGACCTATCGCTAAGCCGATAACGAGATCGAAGCGTTGAGCAGTGGCCTGACCTTCGAATTCTTGGTTTTGCAGGAATCCCGTCTTTGTTCGTCGAATCATTTGCCGCGGGGCGATGTACTCGACGACAGGGGCGGTACGTCCTATAATTCAATCGTGGTTTTTGTCTACGGTTGGTATGGGGACGTGTTGGTTCATGGAAATTGTTAAGTATCCGCATCCTGCGTTGCGGTGGAAATCATCGCCCGTTCAGGCCATCAATGCCGAACTGCGGACGACTGTCCGCCAGATGTTCGAGTTGATGTATGAAGCCAACGGCATCGGATTGGCCGCCAATCAAGTGGCGCTGCCGATACGACTGTTCGTGCTCAATCTCCTGGCCGACCCGGCGGAGACGGAAGAAGAATTCGTCTTCATCAATCCGGAGATCGTCCGCCGTAAGGGAAATCAGGAGGCCGAAGAAGGCTGCCTGAGCATGCCCAGCCTTTATGGCGATGTCCGCCGCGCTGGAGAAATTGTGGTCCAAGCCTACGGTCTGGACGGGCAAGGTTTTGAATTGACCGTTGACGATCTGGCCAGCCGCGCGATTCAGCACGAAACCGACCATCTGGACGGGGTTCTATTCACCGACCGCATGACCGAGGCGGCCCGCCGCGAGGTCGATCCGATGTTGTCCGATTTTGAAACGCTGTTCCGTCGCCGACAGGAACAGGGAAAATTCCCGTCCGACGCCGAGATCCAGCAGCAACTCCAGGAATGGACTCCGTAAGTGGAGGGGGTGCACGGATGACGAGGTTACGATTGGCCATGATGGGGACGGGCGCGTTTGCTGTTCCCACTTTCGCCGGCTTATACGACACGCCGCACGACGTCGTGGCGCTCTACACTCAACCCGCGCGCACCGGTCGCGGGCATCACAAACATGTGCGCAATCCGATGGTCGAACTGGCCGAAGCGCACGGCACACCGGTCCTGCGGCCGGCAAAAGTCAACACGCCCGAGTCGTTGGAAGAGATGGCCGATTTGCAGCTTGATCTGCTGGTTGTGGCTGCATACGGACAAATCCTTTCCGCCAAGCTATTGGGCACCCCGCGACTCGGTGCGGTCAATGTGCATGCCTCACTACTGCCGAAATACCGCGGCGCTGCTCCGGTGAACTATGCGATCCTCAGCGGCGAAACGGAAACGGGTGTAACGATTTTCCAAATCGAACCCAGCCTCGACTCTGGACCGATCTTGGGAATGGAGTCGCTGACGATCGGCACGGAAGAAACGGCCGGGGAATTAGAACCGCGACTCGCGCAACTCAGCGTGCCGTTGGCACAGCGCGTCATCAGCGAATTGGCAGCGGGCACCACGAATCCGATTGTCCAGGACGACGCCGCAGCGACGTTAGCCCCGAAGATGAAAAAGGAACAGGGAGCAATTGACTGGACGCGTTCAGCCGACGAAGTCGATTGGCACATCCGCGCCTTGCAGCCTTGGCCTAAGCCGTTCACATTTTGGCATCGCACCAACGGAAAACCGCTGCGACTGGTCGTGCCGCACGTTCACAAAATCGACGCCCGCTCAGCCGAATTGCCCGGCACGGTCCTGGAAAATGACGAAGGCGGCTTGTGGATTCAAACCGGCACGGATGTGGTCGAGATCGTGGAAATCCAACCCGAGGGAAAACGCGCGATGCCCGCCGGCGATTTCCTCCGCGGTCACAGCGTCCCTGCCGGTGATTGCTTCGGGCCGCTTGAGTAACGACGAGTGGCGGAGTATCAGCTCGCCGGTTTCGCGCCCAAGCAAGGACATCAGCCCGCCATGCCACTCACATGCTCTGTTTTCATCGCGACTAGTAGCGACGGTTTTATTGCCCGCGCCGACGACAATATCGACTGGCTAGAGAACCCCGCCTATACGATGTCGGCCACTGAAGACTTCGGGTATGCCGAGTTCACCGGCAGCATCGACACGCTGGTCATGGGCCGCCGCAGTTTTGAAAAAGTCCTCACGTTTGCGAACTGGCCGTACGACAAATTACCGGTGGTCGTGCTCTCCAGCAGGACAATTCACATCCCTGCAGAATTGCAAACCAAAGTACGCAACATCCATCAAGAGCCGCAGGAATTGGTCGCACAATTGGAAACCGAGGGCCGTCGGCATCTATACATCGACGGCGGTGAGACGATTCGCCGATTTTTACGTGCCGGTTTGATAGCAGATATGACGATCACGCGGCTCCCGGTCTTGCTCGGCGAGGGAATCCCGCTGTTCGGCGCAATTGATCACGACATACGGCTCTCACACGAATGGACCCGTACGTTTGGCAATGGGTTTGTGCAGACGAAGTACCGCATTGTGCGGGAGGCGCGAGGGGACAGGCGTGAGGAGGACGGTTTAGGCCGCAGACCGTAGGCCTTAGGGTTGGTAGATGACTGCTGTCCGGCGCGGCATGCGTACGTTCTGGCCACTCGCCACCGGCCACTCCCTGCCTGCCCGCCGACTACACCAAAAACACCCACGTCAGCAACAGTGATAGCGGAAAGAGCACGGCGCAGCTGTAGGCCATGTAGCCGAAGAAGCTGGGCATGCGGACGTTGTTTTTTTCGGCGATTGACTTGACCATGAAGTTCGGCCCGTTGCCGATGTAGGTCATGGCTCCCATGAAGACCGCTCCGAGGCTAATGGCGATGAGCGATGGCTCGGCCACGCCTGCAACCGTGGCGGCGTCGGTGGGGATTGTTTTCGCTGTTTCGAAGAAGACGACATAGGTCGGGGCATTGTCTAAGAAACTGGAGAGCAACCCGGTCCCCCAATAGAACTGCCACGATTTGTCGATCCCCAAGGAGGGGCCATAGGTATGCAGAATTTGAATCGGTGCCTGCATACAGATGAAGATGCCAATAAACAGCGCCGCCACCTCGATGATAGCCTCATAGTTGAACGAGTTTTGTTTCCGAATCGCCGCCGATGTTGAGAGCAACGACATACCGGTCAGTGCCAGCATGACGATTTCGCGAAAGTAAACCGGCGCGTGATAGTGCGTGCCGGGGACGGCTTTCGACGGATCGAGCAGTGCGACGCAGAAGATGACGCCAAACAACCAGAGGAAATTGATTCCCCCACGAATGGCAAATGGTTGCGGGCGCTGGGGTTGGGTTTCCACGGCGGAACGATCTTCATGACGATACCGCCACGTATCCCAGAGGTAATATACGACCAGCAGACTGCCGTTCATCGCCAGCCATTGCGGCCACAGCTTGAGTGTCCAAAAGAAATCCACGCCGCGCAAAAATCCTAAAAATAGCGGGGGATCACCAATCGGCAACAGGCAGCCGCCGGTGTTGCATGCGGCGAATATGAAAAAGACGACGGTATGCACAACGTATTTGCGGTTGGCGTTGGCTTTGAGCAGCGGGCGGATCATTAACATGGCAGCGCCGGTGGTCCCGATCAGGCTGGCCATCAAAGCGCCGACGGCAATAAAGCCGGTATTCAATTTTGGCCGTCCGACCAGATGTCCCTCGATGGCAATGCCGCCGCTGATGACATACAGGCTGAATAGCAAGACGATGAACGGGATGTATTCCACAAGCATCGCGTTTCTCAACACCGTGAGCGCCGCACTCCAACCGGGGGCGGACATCTCATGCGAGGTGTGATCCAACACGCCATGACCATAGATAAAAGCAAAATACAACAGTGTCAGCGCCCCGCAGCCCACTGCGACCAACAGGCGATTGTGATTGTGTTCCCACCACTCTTCGGAGAAATGAAACAACGGCAACAGTGCGATGCACAGTAATAATCCGGCGAATGGAATGATGCTATAGGCAGCCGGCGTTGGGGCTTCATGCGCGGCGTGCTCTGCATGTGCGGCGGTCGCGCCGTGTCCCGCTTCCACGGCATGGTGCGCCGTGGCGATGGAAGCGACCGTTTGAAACTGCCACAGACCATAACAAATGGCGATGCCTACGATGGCACTGACAACCCAACGTCGGGTGAGATCGTGTTGTCCACCCGGGACGGCGGTGATTTCCATGTTTCTAACTTTCCAAAAATTGCGCGGCGCCCGATTTAACGGGGATCCGTCGGGGCAATTCCACATGAGGGGGAGGGAACTGAGTCCGTTGTTTGATGAGTCGCAGGACTGGCAGCGAAGAATTCCGAACAAATGACGTCGGTGCGACTCGTCGCATAAGCTTCCAGTGCGCATTGCAATTCGACGCTGCTCAAGATTTCCTGGGATGCGATTGCCTGGAGCAATGCACTGGGGTCTTCTCTCTGCAGGATCAACAGATCGACGATTTGGTCTTCGTTGAGTAATTCCAGCCGCAGGGCGACCTCGCCAAATCTCTCGCCAGTGCATTCTTGCTCGGCAAGAATCGTTTGAACGTCAACGGATCGCAGCACTTTGCAGGAAACGGCTAATTGGCCGATCTTCGCTTTTTGGCCGGTCACTTGCAGCAATGCCCGCGAGACGACGGGAATATCCAATACGTGTTGCGCAACGAGCCAGCGGCTGAAACGATTATTGGTGACAAGTTGTTCCAACAGCGCCGAAGATTCGCTAATTAGCGAACGAACCTGCGAACGGTTGCCGCCATCATGTTTGGCTTTATACATTTCTTGGTCGGCGGCGGCGATCACACGGTCTCCGACATCGACGCAATTCCGTCCGGGAATATCTAAGGCGGCGCCCAGGCTGACACAAATGGTGACAGGGCAACCATCGAATTCAAATTGCTCAGTTTCGACTCGCAAACGGATGCGTTCGGCAAGTTTTTTCAGTCCCTTGAGTGTGGGATTGCTGACCAGCACAACGAATTCGTCACCACCATACCGAGCGAGGATATCATCGGGCCGCAAAACTTCAAGAAATGCAGCTGCCACTTGTTTTAAAATATGATCGCCAAATTGGTGCCCATAGGTATCGTTCGCCTGTTTGAATTGGTCAATGTCGCAGAAGATCAGGCCGAGTGGATGGGCGTTTTGTACGCAACGTCCGACTTCGGCATCCAGAGCTTCGTCGAAGTACGCTCGGTTGAAAACGGTGGTGAGGCGATCGTACTGAGATTGCTGCTGCAATTCGTGATGCTGGGACTCCAAGTCGTGTTTGGCTTGAACGGCTGCTTCGTGCCGTGCCGTCGCATGCAGGTTGGCCACGCTTTCTTGCATAACAAGATTTGCCAATTGTTCGCTCGCTTCGGCCATCAATTCGGCTGGATCCTCAAGTTGGTTAGCTTGAGCCGAAAACTGATCGGCGACGACTTCGATGCGCGCACGCACCTCATTGAGGAATTCTCCCAACCCCTGTTCATCCATTCCATAATCGCGTGCGGCACGTTTTTGCAGTCGCTCATAGGCGATGCCTAGATTGTTGGCGCAAAAGAAATCCCCCACACAGGCGGCGAGCGCTAATGCGCGCTCTAGAGAATTGGCGGAGGGATCCACCGAAGTTTCGAGTTCTTCGACCGGCGCATGATGAGAGCGAATGAACGTCCAGAGCGTTTCAGGCAATTCCCACGTTTCGGCCAACTTGGCACCGATTTCCATGTGGTCGAAGCCCAGTTGTTCGCGTTCGATTTCGTAGAGATCACGGGGCTGCGTGGCGGCGGTGGTCATCACGGCCTGGTATTCGTCGGGAATCGCCTTGAGCATCGCCAATCGGCCTAGGTCGAGCAGCAGGCCGGATAAAAACAGTTCCGATTCCATCCGTTGTTTGGCACGTCGCCCCAAAGTTTCTGCTGCGGTGGCTTGTACGACAGATTGCAGCCAATACCGCGCGTAATATTCTGACAACGTCCCGGTTGTTGATGCGTGTTTCGACAAATAGAAACTCAGCGCCAACGATGTCACATACGTGCCACCCAGCAAGCCAACCGCCCGTTCCAGCGAAGTGACCTGCGAGGAAACTCCAAAGAACGTGGAGTTGACCGCCTTGAGGATTTTGGCCGAGATGGCCGGATCGTTTCGGACCAACGCTTGCACTTCAGCGATGCCCGATTCAGGATCATTCCTTAGTTTGAGCAATTCGACCGCAACTGTCGGCAAAGTGGGTAGATGTTTGGACGTCCAAATAGTTTCAGGATCGATCATCGTCTCGACCGGTTGTAAGGGGATATATGGGGAGCAAGCCATTCAACCTTCGAATGGTCGATTGAACGTTTCGTCGTCGCTGCAAAACCGTAATACAGGACCACTTCGTAGCAAGTCGTCCAAGACGTCAATGTGGGGTGGGTGGATTCGGCAGGCTATTTTGGTAGGACTTTTACGTTGGTGTGGTAGCGCAGAGCAGGATCAAGGATCTGTGACAGTGAGTCGCGGTCAGACTGGACTGTTGTTCGTCAATGCAGCGGTTTGGTGAAACCCACCTCGATGGTGAACGGTCCCAGGTCGCTGTTGAATGAAATACAAATCGGTACGACGTTCGAAGGATAGTGCACAACGTGCCCCGCACCGGTGACGACGTTCGGAATGCTTAACGACAGTTCCAACTGAGCCAAGTGCGCTTTGGCAGCACCGGCAATCATGTTGGCCAATTCGCCAATTGCGTCGCAAACCTCATTGTTGACTTCATCGGTTTTGGTACCGACCAATTGGTCCAAGACGGAAAATGACATTTCTTTTCCGAAACTCAATACGAACGTCCCTTGGACAAGGCCTGTTAAACCGATCACAGCACTCACTTCATGTTCGGGCGTGACTTGCGACTTGAGTTTGAGGCCGGTCCGAGCCACTGATGCACCCAACATCATTTCAAAAACGTTTTTTGTAGAAGTAATCACCGGATTGATGTAGTCGACGTCTGACGCCATATTTTGTTCAACAGCCGCACTCATGGTGACTTTCCTCAAGGGGGAGCAATGTTCAGGCGGATTTGACATCGAGACGAAGCGGTTCTCCGACCTCTCCGATAAAGCTCACAGACCAATACTCCGGTCGTAAACTGAGAATCTATCGCCACTATAGGTCAAGAATTGCGAAGAGTCGGGCATTATGATGCACGACGTTGCCACTTTCTCAGTCAGGCTATTAGAAAAAGGGCGCGGTTTTAGCTGCCGTAGGGATCATTCCGGCAAACCGAACGGACTTGCCGGATGACTGCTTGGATTCGACGCGGCATAGCGCGCAGCCTGACGTGACTGTGCATTGCATGGGCGCGAGGGTCGGCTTCGGCCGGTTTTGAGGAACAGCCCAATTCACTCGGGCGTACATTCAGACCGTTAGCGGTCCGGATCGGCGATTCGGCGCAAGTAGATCGCCAGGTGCATCTCGGTTTTGAGCAACCGTTGCCAGACCGCTGCAGGGACCTCGATCCGTGCTTGCTCGCCGCCTCCGGTGCGTTCTTCAGCATTCTCTAGCACGGCTGCGATTTGATCGTGGACATAAGCCAAGACGTCCGACACCAACGCCGCATGAACCGGTCGCATGTCGCGGGGGATCTCCGGCGGACCTTGCGGAAACAATTCCCCGTCCGCCCGCGTGCTGCCGGGTGCCTCGGATTGATCATCGCCGTGCAGCGACATGGTGTGCGAATCGGATGACAGAACGCCGCTGTTGAGCAGTTCGTTCCGCGTCTGTTGTATCGAGATTTCTTCTTCACTGCCGAAGATCAACAACGAACGCCCGACAGCGACCAGATCACCGACCTGTAGCACGCGCATGTGCATCGGATGCCCATTGACGCGCGTACCGTTGGTGCTGTCTAAGTCGGTCAAAATAAACCGACCGTCATCGTCTTGAATCTTCACGTGAAACCGGCTCACGCTTTCGTCATTGAGACGAATTGTATTGTCGTCCTCACGGCCGATCGTGACCGGCGTGGGCAAATCTGCGTAAACCGATCCTTTCTCCAGACCGCTCACAACTTGAAATGTCACCATGGCCATGCAGCACGCTTTTGTAGAGAGTCTTGCCAACGTGGTTGTGTCGTGATGTCCCGGGATACGAGCGAGGCGAAATGGTTATCGAGAATGGCTCGCTGAGAACCAAACTTTTGAGCCATTCGACAACTGACCTCCGCTTGGGAACGCAATCAGGAGAATTGCGGATCAGGAAAAATCCGCCGCATAAACCAACTTGTAACATGGTAACGCGCCGAGCGTCAAGAACTTCTCCTCGCGCACGCCTGGTTAAGCACAGTGCGTTAGTTCAGTGAGGCGGCCCAATTGAGGATGTCTGGGTCGTTATAAGTCTGGCCGATCGCATCCGAGACGGACTTGACCACCTCGATTTTCGTAACCGGTTTGGCCAAAACCGAATAAGCTTCCGCCTGTTCGGCGTCGCGACGCAAATCGTCCGTTGCATCAGCGGTGATGATAATACACGGCAGCAATCCGTGCAGCGATTTGACAATCCGCACCGTTTCCAACCCGGTGAGGACTTCCATATGCATATCCAACAACACCAAATCGACGTGTTGTTCTTGCACAATATCGATTGCCTCTTCGCCCGATTCCGCCTCGACCAAGCTAAACCGCAGCTCAAAAATTGAGCGGAGTGCCTCGCGAAAATGCGGATCGTCATCGGCGATCAACAATTCATAAGGACGGTTGCCTCGACGTCTCACAGGAACCTCCTTTGATTCCAACGATCAAACATCACACGAAATTCTGCGCAAACAGTCCCTCCGGGACTGGTGCCTGACTCCCTATAACAGCAACAACAATGCCAACACGCCGCAAATCAGTGGCGAATCCCTAAGTATCACTCTCATAATGTGTTCCGAAATTGGCTCGCAAGCCGGGTCATCGATTGTACCAGATGATTCCGTCCGAAATCGAGATGAATTTACAACCGGCATTGCCCAAACTGTCAGAACGGCAGGTTTTTTAAGTCGCCAAAATGGCCTAGAAAGCCGTAAAACAGGGGCACACCTCTCCTGGGTCGCTGTTATTTCAGTGTTTCCAAATATGCCAGCAGGTCTCGAAATTCGCGAACCGTTAACTGATCCAGGAGTTTTTCGGGCATGATTGACGTTTTTTGAGGCACCCGTTCGTCGATTTCGTTGCTCAACAATTCCAGGACATTCCCCTGTGTATCGCCAATCGTCACTTTGCCCTCGCGGTCCTGGGCGAGGATCAACCCGCTGTGGACTTTGCCGTCCTGCATGACGAACGACCAGCCGGAGAACTGGGGAGCGATCTCGGCGCTCGGTTCGAGGATCGACTGCACCAGTTTGTCCTGCTTGAGCGTGCCGGCGACTTTGGAGAGTTCCGGGCCGATGTTTCCGCCGCGGCCGTTGACTGTGTGACAACGATAACAGCCCGCTCCTGCGGAGTGAAAAAATACCCGCCGCCCCGCATCCGCATCCCCCGGTTGCTCAAGCAGTTTTTGCCATTCTTGGATTCCCTGCGGCCGTTCGGGTACCAGAGCGGTCAGTTCAGGCGATACCTCAGTTCCACTGGCTATCAATGTCCGGGCGAGTTGCTCGGTCAATTCGCGATCGACGTCAGTCACATCATCGCCTTTCGCACGCATTACCAATGTCGACAAATCAGCCAGCGTCGTGTTGAGCTCCGCATCGAATTCCTTCGGCGGGATTTTGCGGACCGCTCGTAGGGCTTCGATTTGCAGGACGCGATTGTCGGAACTTAATAGCGACGTCAACAGCTCGCGCGATGCGGCATCGATCGGTTGAGCGGCCAATCCAACCAGTGCCTCGGCCCGTACATTGGTCTCCAGGTTTTCATCACGCGCGATGCCTGTCAACAATTGGGCAGCGGTGGGCATGGGGGAGGCTTGTAATGTGCGGACCGTTTCCAAGGTGAGCACCGGATCTGCGACCGCTAGCAAATCGTTGAACAGTTTTTCATTCAGCCCGGCGTTAGCCGGATCGAGTGCCCGCAAGGCCCGCGCCCGTAACTGTGGTTTTTGCTGGGGGTCGGCGACGAGTTGCAACACATATTGCGATCCATCGATTTCGTTTTTGATTTTTGTTTTGAAATCGCCGTCGCGTTCGACGCCATCCAAAATCGCCAACGCGGCCAGCGTGGCCTCGAACAGATCGGTGGAGAGATTGCCGTCGGTTAGCAACTGTCGCAACTTCGGCCGCAGGTCTTGGAAATCCTCTTCGGCGATCCACTGTACAGCGGCGCGTTGGATGTCGGGGGAGGGATCGGTGAGACCTGCTTCGGCGGCCGCTTTGAGTTTGGGGGCCTTTTGGCGCAGGGCTAGAAAGAAGCCGAGGCGGGCGCGGGGTCGAGGCGTCGAATCGACGGTGGCTAGCTTGAAGAGCAATCGCGCGGAGAAGGATTGGCGGACGACATGTAACAACTTGCCGAAAATGAACGGATCAAGTTTTTGGAAACCGGCCCCAATTTTTGTATAGTCTTCCTCCGGTGGCAACTTCTTATATGAGCGTGGCCCCATCCAGTCCAGAATTGCCAGCACGATCGTGTGATCGCGTTGAACATACATATTAACCCACGTACTCAGGGTGGATTCAACAACCGGTTTAATGTCTTCAGGTGAGATTTGGGTGTTCTTCGACCAATCGTCATCGGTTTGATTCAATTCCCCTAACACGACCTGACCTGCCTTAAATTCCGGTCCCAAACCGTTATCAGGATCGACTCGCTGACTCCACTCCAGACTCGTCTGCCAAAACTCCGCTGCTGAGATCGTACGGCCTAATGCCCAAACCATCTCAATCTTTCCGCGTCGGGGCATCTGTTTGTCAACGAATACCGCGACCGATTCTTTTCGTGCCTCCGTCGTCTTCGCTAATGCCGTTGCCGCTGCGCGACGCACTTCAATCCGTTTTGACTTCAGTAACTCCTTCAACTTCGCCACCGGCCGGCCGGGGATCGTCGCCACGTCAATCACCTCCTGCTGCGGTTCATCCACCGCCGAGACGCGCCAGATGCGGCCGTGGCCGTGCACCGGGTAGTCCTTCAACACCCAGTCGGTGAAATACAAACTGCCGTCCGGGGCGACCGCCAAGCCGACCGGGCGGAAGTTTTCGCCGCCGACGATCAACGGTTCCGCCTTGGAAGTGAATGACGTGCCGCGGGGTTTGAGTTGGAATCGATCGATGCGGTGGTCGCCCCAGGAACCAACCAGCAGCGAGCCGATGTATTCTTCCGGGAAGCCATCTGATTCGTAAGCGACGATGCCCGAGGGGGCTTCGCCCGTGCCGGCGACCATCGGTAGCGTGCCGGGGAGTTCGCCATTCCAAGAGGTAAACGGATGCACGCCGCGACGGCCGTTGCGGTAACGATAACCGTAATCGCCGCCACGTATCGTGTGCAACAACCGGCAGGGTGGACGGCTGTCGGGATCGTTGTCGACGGTGAACATGCGTCCGAACGTATCGAAACAACTGGCATAAGGATTCCAAAATCCGGTGGCGAACCGTGTGAGCTTCGAACCGTCGGGGCGGCAGCGAAAGATGTTCCCCCCTTCACCGCCACCGGTCTCGACACTGCCATCGGTGCCGATCAATTTGTAATCCGCACCGAGATTTTCCCCCATACCGATATACATCCAGCCGAGTGCGTCAAAGGCGAATCCGGCCAGACCGTTGTGTGGATAATCGCCCGGCGTGTCGAGATGCAAAATCCGTTCGCGGCTATCGGCCTTGCCGTCGCCATCGGTATCGCGAAACAGCAAGACTTCTTTACGCGTCGCGATATACACTGCCCCATCGGGCCGCACGGCAATGCTCATCGTATGCACCAAGCCGTCGGTGAAAACGACGATGTCGTCCGCACGGCCATCGTTGTTTGTGTCGCGCAGGATCAACACGCGGTCGCTGTCGTGCCTTTGGTAGTCGCTCGCGCGGTGGTGCGTATTGCTTTCAATCGCCCACACACGGCCGAGATGGTCAACGTCGGTGCCGGTCGGCGTGACGATCTGCGGATGCTCAGCGAACAATTCGACTTTCAATCGTGGATCGAGCGATTTGGGCGGCGCATCTTCCGCAGCGCGGGCGAACGTAGGAAACGCTGTAATCAGGGCTACGGCGGCGAGCGATATCATGCGAGCGGTCATGCGATTCCTTTTCGTGTGATTGTGCGTTCGAAATCGAGATTGAATTATGGCCAGAATGCGATTGTCATGGCGGACGCACCATCAGCATGTCAAAGTCTACGCCGAAGGCGTTAAACATCATAGCCTAGGGTTGCGAACGCAGTGAGCGCTCCCTAGGTGGACGAGGTAATAATGCGCGGCAACCCTGTAGGGGTTGTTCAATCGTGGTGGGAACGCGATGCTGGGCATGCGTCGCGGTGAGAAACCCCTTCAGGGTTTGTGCGCGGGGGGCTTGGGTTCCTAGGGTGGCGCGGCTGCGCCGCTTACCCTAGGCTATGATGTCTTACCCCGTTGGGGTAAGTTCGGGCGGGCGTTGACGGGTAGCGTGCGTTGATTTTCCGCGTGGGTCGACAATTGGCGGGCGTCGATGTTAAGGGGGTAGCTGCATGGTTTGTGCGGCTCAGCGGGAGCTTCGCACTCCCTTTATGCCCGTTGGTGTGGTTTGAGTTCCACGGCTAGGGCTTGTTGGCGCCTGCTGATACGGCGACGTCGTCGACGATGCCATTGGTGTGCCGGATTTTCACGCGCCAGCGTTTGGTTCCGAAATATTCGCCGCCGGGGCCCAAGTCGCAATCGAGGTACGCGCCGGTCTCATCCGACTTTTTCTCGATTTTGAAACCGTTGTCCGACATGACCGCTTCGGCTTTTTCAATGGGCGTGCCGGGTGGGGTTTGTTCGAGGATTCGCTGCTGCATTTTCTCCACACCGGGCAAACCGGCGTCGCGAAATTCGGCAGGCAGGTCGCTGGTTTGCAGCGGCGTTGGGGCGTGGCACCCGGCAATCAGGAATAACGGCAACACGACCGCCAGAATACGTGAGATCATGGGTCACCCTTTTGATAAACACTGGCAGGGCCAGTGGCACCCCAGTTCATTGATTTTTAGCTGTACTCGATCTGTTTTTTATGACACGCACGCGCCGCATCCAGCTTTTTGCCAATTCCCATTCCAGCCGGCAACAATAATGTCCGGCGAACAAATAGGCCGGTACGCCGCAAAACGCCAACCAGGCTAATGCGGGGACACCAATAGCGACTGAAATGAAACAAGTCAGGCCCGTCACACAAAACAGGCCCGCTAAAAATCGCAGCACCGCCCAGCGGGACATGCCACGGCCCAGCAAACTGTGATGCATGTGTCGTCGGTCGCCGTGCCAAACATCTTGTCCGATCAAAGCGCGGCGGAGGATGGCTAGGGAGGTGTCCAAAATCGGGACCGTCAATAATGCCACGGCGACACCCAGATGCAGTGCGTCACCCGGTGCGCGGGGCGCTTGGATTGCTAAGTACGACACGGTCATACCGATCAGCATGCTGCCCGAATCGCCTAAATAGACGCGGGCCGGCGGCAGGTTATAGACCATGAAACCAATCAATGCTCCGGCGTGAATCAACGCCAACAGTGCGATCTCGGTGCGGTCTGTGATCAGGGCAATCGCAGCGGCGGCAATCGACAGCCCGACGCCGGTCAATGATCCCAACCCATCCATGCCGTCTAAGAAATTGATGGCGTTGATTCCGGAAACCAACCACAGCATGGTTAGCATTTTTCCGAACATCCCCAAATCCCACACCGTGCCGAACGCCCAAATGCGATCAACCGCATCACCGGCCATGACGATCGGTAGCACGGCGATAATTTGCCCGACAAACTTCCAGCGTGGTTTGAGATTGAAGACATCGTCGTACGCCCCAACCAGACAGATGATCAGTGAGGAGAGCAGCACGGGAACCAAACCCCCAACGGGGACTTCGGTCAAAGCAGCGACGCAAGCGGCTAAGAGAATGGCGACGCAGACTGCGACTCCCCCGAGCGTGGGGACGGGATATTTTTGACGTTTGCGTTGGCCATCGGGGCGATCCATGGCTCCGGTGCGCGCAGCGACAAATCGCACGCCGGGCGTGAGAAAAATCGCGGCCATAATTGCAATCACAAACGGAACACTCAGCATCCAGGTATCCATACCTTATGCTTTAGACACCCGCCGGAGCGGATGTTCAGTCGATCAATGCGGTCAATCCATTCCCGCCGCGCACTACGGCAGGCCCGCAAAAGATAAGGGGTCGAGTGGCGGAGTATAAACGCTCTCTAGAAATCGACAAACCCCATTATCGAGATACATTATATGCTCGAAACGGTTGCGAGATGGCGCGGGCCAACGCGCGCGGGTTCGCCTTTTGAGACGGCGAATACTGGTTCGGTCCCCACTGCGGCTCACATGGGCTGGGCGACGCAAAGCATTGCAAAGGAGCGTTCGCAAACCGGTGATTCGGAGCGAGGCGACTCCCCAGAAAACACTGGCGAAGCCAGTGGCACCCCCATTCTTAAGTGAGACGATTCTCTAGGCGGCGCGTGATTGTCGGTGTTGTTGCAACGTATGCACGACCGACCGCAGACCTTCGTCAAGGGTAATCGACGGTGCCCAGGCGACTTCTTTCGACAGTCGCTCCGTCACGGCGGAGATCTCCGGCGGGTTGTCTACCGAAGGTTCGCCGTTTTCGATGGTAGCATTGCCGCGGCCCACTGTTGCAACCAAACGGGTCGCGATCTCTTCCAATGTGACCGGACGGCCTGAGGCGACATTCACCGGGCCGGTTACGTCGCTCTCCAACAATGTGGTGAGCGCGTTCCCGACGTCATGCACGTGCAAATAATCGCGAACATGCGAACCGTGCCGGCAAATTGCTGATTTGTCAGCGAGCAAAGTTTTCACGGTTGAGGAGACAAAACGTTGTTCTGATTCTCCCGGACCGTAAACATTAAATAAGCGGCCCCAGGCGGTGCTGAGACCGGTCGTGCGCGCGTACTCAGCGACCACTTGTTGCAGGGCGTTTTTGGAGACTCCGTACAAACTTGTGGGACGCAAGGGGGTCGTGATTTCGTCGCAGATTTCGGCGGATTCACCATATTCCGCGCAACTACCGGCGAAGACCGCCCTATGCCCGCCGCATGCTGAAAAGCCACGCAATAGTCCTAAACTGGCTTCGATCCATTGCGCGTTACTTGGCGAATTCCAAAACCGGCCATGCGTTGTTTCCCAAGCCAAATGCAGCAGGTGCGTGGGTTGAATCATTCGTAACAATCGGCAGACGTAGTCGTTGTCAAACAGATCGCATTCATGGATCCGCATCCGGGGCGATGGCGCGAAGGGGCCGTTGTAGGTCCGCGAAGCGACATGCACTTCGTACCCGTTGCGCAACAAGGCGTGTACGGCATGCCGACCGATGAATCCTGTTCCGCCGGTCACAAACACAATTTTTTCATCCGTCATAAGAACGCTCCATCGTTTCCGCCCCGGGGTAGGCCGCTAAGGCAGTCTCGTATTGAATCTGTTGGTCAAGGACCGGTCCAAAACTTCGGTCACGCTCTGAAATACAACGCACCGGTAGCGGCCATTCGATGCCGATCGCCGGGTCGTCGTGGCAAAAACCGCGAGCGTGTCGGGGCGAATACGTGTGCCCCATTTGGTAAAACAATTCCGTGTCGGCGGTCAGCGTTTGAAATCCGTGCGCCATCCCACGGGGGATAAACAGAGTGCGGCGATTCGCGGCGGTCAATTCCACGGCATGCCAACGGCCGTAGGTTGCCGAGTCGGCACGGAGGTCGACGATCACGTCATAGGCCGCGCCACGAAGGCAGCAAACCAATTTTTGTTCGGCGTGCGGCGGCACTTGATAGTGCATGCCTCGCACCGTGCCGCGGCGGCGGTTTTGCGAAAGGTTGCATTGCACAATGTCGACATCAATGCCATATTCGCGCAGCGTCTCACGACAAAATGTCCGCGCGAAAAATCCGCGCTCATCGCGCCGCAAGTCGGGCTGAATGACAAATGCGCCGGCCAAAGGTGTCTCGGTTAGATTTATGGCAGCACCTCGACTTCCGGAATCGGCACCACGAATTGCCCGCCCCAGTGGCGAATGTCGGCCAGTTGCTGCGTGATCTCGTCACGAAGATTCCACGGGAAGATCACCACATAATCGGGACGATGCATGTTGATCGCATCGGGATGCAAAATCGGAATCTGCGTGCCGGGAATAAAGTGTTGTTGTTTGCGCGGATTGCGGTCGACGGTGAAGTCGATGAATTCGACATCCACGCCGCAATAATTCAACAGCGTCGTTGCCTTGGCTGGTGCGCCATATCCGGCAACGCGCGCCCCTTTCAACTTTGCGTCCAGCAAAAACTGTAACAACGACAATTTCGCCACGCGCAACTGGCGGTTGAAGTCGCGATACGTCTCGAGCCGCTCCAAACCGCGGTCTCGTTCGGTGTCAATCAGATCTTCAACAGCGGTCGCAATCTCAGGGTTTGATTCGGTGTGCCGCGCAAAGACCCGCAGTGAACCGCCGTGCGTCGGCAATTGCTCGACATCGGTGACGGTCAGATCGTGAGCTGCAAAAATGCTCTGCACGACGGCCAACGATAGGTAGGAAACGTGCTCGTGGTAAATCGTGTCGAACTGAATGGACTCGATCAACCGCAATAAATGCGGAAACTCGACCGTGATCAGACCGCCAGGTTTTAATAACAATTTGAGGCCGGCGACAAAGTCGTTGATGTCCGGCACGTGGGCCAACACGTTATTGGCGATCAATAAGTCGGCGTTTAGTCCCCGCGTCGACAAATGCTCAGCATACGGTTTGCCAAAGAACGTTGCGTCTGTGGGAATTCCGGCAGCAACGGCGACCTTGGCTACGTTTGCCGCTGGATCGACGCCGTGAACCGCGATGCCTTGTTTTTGAAAACAGCTCAGCAAACAACCATCGTTGCTACCAATTTCCACCACCTGTGCGGCATTGTCGAGTTGGAGTTGGGTTACCATTCGTTCCGCGTACTGTTGGCAATGCCTTAACCAACTGCGGGAATAGGAAGAGACGTACGCATATTCCCCAAACAGCGCTTGCGGCGATTCCAAGTGCTCCAATTGCACGAGTCGACATTCGGGACAGACCTGGACGTGCAGCGGATGGAACGGTTCCACCGCGCGCTGCCGATCCATGGGGACATAGGAATTCGCCAACGGCATCATTCCCAAGTCAGCGAATGTGACGTTTAACCGGCTTTGGCAAAACCGGCAGTGGGCACCTGTGTATTCAACGGTATCTTCGTGCCGAGGAATTGGCAAATTTGCTGCTGCGTTACCGCGCGTGCGTCGAGTCCGTTCTGAAACGCTTGGTACCATTGAACCGTCCATTGTAAAGCGGTGTCGAGTGTCGTGCGGGGCCACCATCCCAGTTCCTCCCGCGCCTTTTCACAATTCAGTTTGAGCGAATGGGCTTCGCACGGCTGCTCGCCGACGGCCAATTTCCAGGAGGCGTCTCCCTCCCACAATTCGACCAATCGATCGGCAATCACCGAAACCGGTTGTGCATCTTCATCGCGGGGGCCGAAATTCCAAGCTTCGGAAAAATCACCGGGGGCGTCCCACAGCTTTTCGGCCAACATCAAATAGCCCTTAAGCGGTTCCAAAACGTGCTGCCAAGGCCGCACGAACAGGGGATTGCGGATTGCGGCGGGTTGATCCGCTGCAAAGGCCCGCATCAAATCGGGAACTAGACGGTCTTCAGCCCAATCGCCGCCGCCAATGACATTGCCGCTGCGGACCGTTGCGATGGCTGTCTCAGCTGGTGTTGCTGATGAGAAAAAGGAGGCACGGTAGGCGGCGGTGATCAGTTCAGCACATCCCTTACTACTGCTGTACGGGTCGCTGCCTCCCATGGGGTCTGCTTCGACGAAGCCATGGATCGCATCGTGATTTTCGTAGCATTTGTCACTCGTGACGACAATCGCGACACGGACACCCGATGTCTGTCGCACGGCTTCCAACACATGGGCCGTTCCCATGACGTTAGTGGCATAAGTTTCCAGCGGTTCTTGATAGGAGCGTCGCACCAAACTCTGCGCCGCCATGTGAATCACGATCTCCGGCTGTGCATCGCGAACCATAGTGCGCAGATGTTCGTAGTTGCGGACATCGCCGCGGATCGAGTGTAGGTCATCGTCGAGATGGGCGAGCTCAAACAGCGCCGGTTGTGTGGGGATATCGCGGGCAAAACCGACGACCTCGGCGCCTAGCTCTTTGAGCAATAAACAGAGCCAAGCTCCCTTAAAGCCCGTATGGCCGGTCACCAGCACACGTTTTCCGCGCCAAAACGGCTGCCATAGTCTGCCGCCTTCCATGGCGTGCCCTCCTAAACTCATTTCCAGTGAGATCATTTTCGCCAGACGAACTCCGTCGTCGAGCGAAAGCGGGGCGTAATGTGGCAGAAACATTCCCCAGGGTCAATATGTAATTGAGATGCCGTTCCCCCCTCTTCCCCCAGGTCTCCTTCATCCCCACAATGCCGTCGAGCAACTCAGGTGACGATGTTTTTAGCCACAGATGAAACACGGATCAAACACAGATTAACGGGCCTGAAATCGCAACATCCCCAAACCGACGGCTTGCCGCCGTGCACGGCGTTCCATGCCAAGTCACGCCCTCGCACTGGCACCCCATTTTTGGTTGTGATCATGCATTGCGTGATGGGAATAGACACCATTGGTGTGATTGGCGTGGCCAACTCTTCTATTTTATTGTTGCACCGTGATTCAGCGGTTTGACGCAGTGGATGTCGCAGTTTTGGCAATGGGGGTTGGTGTGCAACTCGCCGCACAGCATATCTGCGTGCAGTTGATCTCGACAGAGCACAAAGAGCGTTGGGCCCCAGGATGTTTGTCCGATTCCCGTATAGCCACGTTCACGGATGACGGGTGCCAATTTTTGCATCGCTGGTGAGGCGAAGACTCCTCCTTGCGTCGGGGCAAAATATTCGCCGACCATCCGACCGAATTCATAAATGGCCGCGCTACAGGCGTCGAAATCGGCTTCGATCACAGCCGGCATCATTTGCAATAATAAAATCCGGCAAAGTGTATCGGTCATGACAGTCGGCATAGGCGCCATCTCCGCAAAGGCCTTCAATTCCGCTGATCCGGAGAGCCCGCTGAATTCTTTGGGAGTAACCAGTATGAATCGCCAATCGCTTGGAAACTCGGCGTTCCCGACTAGTGGAGCAACTACGTCAGTGCTCCGTTTGCCGCCGTCGATCAGAAACCCTCCCCGCTCAAAACCATGGATGCCCAATCCCGACCGCAAACCCCGTCCGACGCGCTCGGCCAAGGGGACGGCAGGGGTGGCCGACTCGCCCGACAGCACCGCTAGCACGCGGGCGACGGCCAAGCCGAGTTGCGTTCCCGAGCCAAGCCCGGCGTGCGGCGGAATCACCTGTTCCAGGTCGATGCGGCAAGGGGGGGGTTGTTGGCCGCTCGGAATCGATTCCCGATAGATGCCGACGAATCGCCGTACGCGTTGGGCGGCTCTCTCCTCTCCGAGAATTTTGTCAACGTCGGCAACGGTTCCTCGTAGGCGATAGCCGATTCCAGAGACCATCACCCCGGCGCCGCCGAATTGCCGCTTGATTTGGGGCGAATGCGCTAACAGCCCAAAATGCAGCCTCGCACCGGTTTCGACAACTACTTCGTCGGTCATGATCTCACTACTTCCGTCCGCCTCAGCCAAGCGTCTCTTGATTTCCGGTTTTTCTTACCCCAGATTAACGAATCGGCTGTCAGGACGCAAAATCGTGGCGGTGGATATTTTTTCCGGTGAGAAATATTGCCTCTGTGGGTTATCTTAAAACGCCATCGCTGCGAATCGGCATTGACTCAAAACGTGTTGCTGACGATCATTCCCGCCCCTCGCTACTGATGGAGATCACCGAGTCACAGAAGTGCTCTGCCTCGCGGTGCGTTTCCCATTCCGGCTGCGGTTGATTGCTCTCCCTACGGGGAGCGGATCATTGTCGCTGGGGCAAGGACTAGAAAAACCCGATCTGTAGACTCTTTCGCAATGGATTGCGACCGACGATGTCCAATGATTTAATCCAGGTTCTGCAAAACCTTGGCCGCCCACAGGTGTTGGTGTTGGGTGACTTGATACTCGACCGCTACATCTGGGGCGACGCCGAACGGGTCAGCCAGGAAGCGCCCGTCATTCTTCTGCAAGCCGATCGCAGTGAAACCCGTTTGGGCGGCGCCGCGAACGTCGCGCAGCTTTTGCGAGGCTTGGAAGCCGGCGTTTCGCTCGCAGGTGTGACCGGTGATGACCTCGACGGACGCGAACTCCGCAGCGAATTAGAAGCCTTGGATGTGAATTGCGATGCGGTGCTTGTCGACGACACGCGGCCGACCACAGTCAAGGAACGCTTCATCGGGCGCGCACAACATCGGCATCCGCACCAAATGCTCCGTGTGGATCGCGAACAGCGCACGGCGCTCGACACCCAACGCTCGGAGACGTTGCTGCAGACCGTCCTGCCGCTGATTGAAAAACACCAAGTCGTGTTGATTTCTGACTATGCCAAAGGCGTGTGTACTCCGGAAATCGTGCAACAGATTATTACCCATGCTCGTCAAGTCGGCGTCCCGGTGATTGTCGATCCGCGCCCGGGTGAGGACTATTCGTTGTATCACGGGGCGACGGCTGTTACGCCGAATCGTTTAGAAACCACACGGGCGACCAGCATCGACGTGCAATCCAGCGACGACGCTTTTACCGCGGGACGGCAATTGTGCGAAGAGCTGGGCCTGAAGAATGCGTTCGTAACACTCGATAGCGACGGCATCGCTGTCGTCCAAGCGAATGGGGACGCGGAATTACTGCCGACTCGGCGACGTGAGGTTTACGACATTACTGGTGCGGGAGACATGGTGCTGGCGACCATCGGTGTCGCCATGGCCGATGGGGTCTCGTTGGCGGACACCGCTCGTTTGGCGAATATCGCCGGCGGTTTGGAGGTCGAGCAGATTGGAGTGGTTCCCATCACGCGCGACCAAATGTTGGGAGACTTGTTGACCGGTCCTCGTAAGACCTATCAAAAAGTCTGCGATCTCGACGAACTTGCTCAGCACGTTTCCGCGCGGCGGCAATTGAAACAAAAAATTGTGCTCACCAACGGCTGCTTTGATTTGTTGCATGTGGGACACGTGCATTATCTCCAGCAAGCTGCTGATGAAGGGGATTGCCTGATCGTCGCCGTCAACAGCGACGCAAGCATCCGCCGCTTGGAGAAGGCTCCGGATCGCCCGTTGTTTCCGCAACAGGAGCGAGCCACGATGTTGGCCGCACTGGACGCGGTGGACTATGTGCTGGTCTTTGACGAAGAAACACCGCACGCCCTGTTGGATCGCCTCCGACCTGATTTGTTGGTCAAGGGAGGGACGTACCGCCGCGACGAGATTGTCGGTTGGGAACTTGTGGAATCCTACGGCGGCGACGTAAAGCCGTTGTCGGTCATTCCCGGTGTGTCCACGACACAGATCGTCGAGAGATTGCGGGGCCAGACGATTTTGAAGACACCCGCGGTCCCGAAAGCTCATGCGCCGGAGCGAAAAGCAGGATGAAAATTGCAATGTTTTGCCCGAACTGGGTCGGCGACCTCGTGATGGCGACTCCCGCACTGCGCGCCGTGCGCAATCGATACCCCCGCGCGGAAATCATCGGCATCATGCGGCCATACCTTTCCGACGTACTCGACGGGACGGGGTTGATTGATCGTGAATTGTTTTACGACCCGCGCGGCGCCAATCCAGCGCAGCGGGGATGGTCACTCAGCCGCCAATTGCGCTATGAAGACATCGATTTAGCGCTGTTATTCACCAACTCATTTCGGACCGCCATGATTGCTTGGGCGGGACGGATTGAGCGTCGCGTTGGTTTTGCACGCGATGCGCGGCGTTGGTTGCTGACGGATGCTTTGAAACCGAAATCTCGGCGAACGCCGCATCCGGTGATCGACGAGTATTGGCGCTTGGCAGAGTATGTCGGTGCGAAATCCACCAGCGGAACCGCCCAGCGGCGGCAGATGGAGTTGGCCACCAGTTCTGAAGATGAACTGCGGTTTCAGCGGATTCTGGCTCGTATCGGGTCGCCGGAGGAAACGCGTGGCCTCGTCTGTCTGAATTCCGGAGGCGCCTTCGGAGCCGCGAAACATTGGCCAACGTCATCGTTCGCCGAGTTGGGTCGATTGATTGCCGATAAATTTCACAAACAAGTCGTCGTGTTGTGCGGACCGGCCGAACAAGCGCAAGCCCGTGAGATCGTTCGCCTTGCCGGACATCCGCACGTGGTCAGCCTGGCCGGCGAATCACCCAGCTTGCGGCTGACTAAAGCGGCCATCCGCCAAGCCGATTTATTGGTCACGACCGATTCCGGTCCACGGCATTTTGCTGCTCCGTTCAATGTGCCGGTCGTCACGATTTTTGGGCCAACGCACATCGCTTGGAGCGAAACTTTTTACCCCAAGGCGGTCCATTTGCAGCTGCATGTTGATTGCGGACCATGTCAAAAGCGGGTGTGTCCGCTCGGACATCATCGCTGCATGCAGGAACTGGGTGTGGATCGCGTGTTCAGTGCGGTCACGAGACAGTTGCACGAAACCGCGCGGCGGTCCGTGGCTTAATAGCGATTGATAAGAGACAGAAGTTTCATCGCCCCCTAATACGGACCTCATGGCTATCAGTACCATACAACAGGTCAATACACCGAAAGCCGGCCCCCCTGCCCTTGAACGGCAGCCGCTGAAAATCGCGATTGCGCGGCGCTATTACTCTCTGCAACGTGGTGGAGCGGAGCGGTACTGTGTGAATTTATCGCGGCAGCTGCTCAAGCTGGGGCATGATGTTTCGTTTGTCGGCGAAGGCATCGACGACGAGTTGAGCGACGAACTGCCGTTTTTACCCGTTCGCGTGCAATCCTCGACCTCCTCGGCCCGCAATCGCTCGTTTGCCGAGAACTGTGGCAAGGTGATTGCCGAGCAGAAATTCGATATTGCCTATGGATTGGGACGGAGTCTGGGCGTCGATCTGTTTCGCGTGACCGAACGACTGCAATCGCACTGGTTGAACGTGCACTATCGCAATCGGGCGAATCGGTTTCTGCAGCAACTCAATCCGCGGCACCGGACACTCATAGAGTTGGAACGGACAATCTGCCAGTCACCGCACACACGGCGAATTGTGACGATTTCCTCCGTCGACGGCGCGTTGTTGCAGCGATATTACGACGTGCCGCCGGAGAAGATCCGCACGATTTACAACGGCGTCGACATCGATCACTTTCACCCCCGCGCCAAACAGTATTCCGCGGAGGTCCGTCGTGAATGGGGAATCGGGGAACACGATCCGTTGATCACCTTTGCCTCGATGGATTTTGCGGGCAAGGGGCTGCGCACCATCCTGGAGTCGCTCCGCGCCGCTCGCAATCAAGAGATTCAACTTCTGGTGTTAGGACGGGGACCACAACGCAAGTTCGCGCGACTGGCCAAACGATTGGGCGTCGCGAACCGTGTCACCTTCGCCGGCCGACAAGACAAAATTGAGCGGTTTTATGCGGCGGGGGATCTGATGGTTCTCCCGACGACTTATGAGCCGTTTCCCAACGTGGTCGTCGAATCGATGGCCTGTGGTGTTCCTGCGATTACGACAGCCACCGCCGGCGGCGCAGACATGATTGACGAAGAGGCCACCGGCTACCTGTTGCCAGATAGCTGGGCGGTATGCGAATTGGCGGAATCACTAGACCACCATTTTTCGAAAACGGACGCACAGCGCGAATTGATGGCGACTGCCAGCCGGGCTAAGACGGCCACGATGACGGTTGAGAACAATGCGCGGCAAGTTTCGGAGTTGTTCTACGAGGTGTTGCGTGACAAGTATCGCGTTTGAGGATTGGCAAGGCGGAAAGTTGCGAGTGAATCGCGACTTTGCGCAGATCCTTCGCACCAACCAACTCGACACGTTCGATGCCCTGATGAATCACACCGGTGGCACGATTGCCAAAAACCTGTTGGCAGAACGGACTACAAGGCGGATCATGCTGCAGGATGGGGAGCATTCCCGCGGATTTTATATCAAACGTCATTTGCCCTCGCCGTTCAAAGAATACTTCAAACCCTTATTACGGCTCACTTGGCCGATTCTGGGTGCTCGCAACGAATGGGATGCCCTGCTCGAATTCCACACGGCTGAAATCCCGACAATGACGCCGGTGGCACTGGGTGAGGTGGGCCGGTATTCGTTTCTAGTGACCGAGGCAATCGACGGGTACACGAAGCTACCCGAATGGTTGTCGCAACAACCGGGAACGGCTGATTTGACGCCGGTTGTGGACCGCGTAGCGGAAATCGCGCGGCGGATGCATGTCGCGGGGTTGCATCACCAGGATTTTTACTTGGGACACTTGTTGATCCGCCAAGGCGACGATGATTTTGACGTGCGGGTCATCGATCTGGGCCGCGCACGGGCGTCCGCCAACCTGTCGAAGCGCTGGATCATCAAAGATCTGGCACAGTTAGACTACTCCGCCCGACACATGCGAATCCGCGAGCAAGTGCGGTTTCTGCATGGTTATTTCGGCGGTTCACGGAGACTCGACCCCGCTGAAAAGCGCCTCGTACGACGAATCCGCAGCAAATCCCGCTGGATTGCACGGCACTCGCAGAAGAATCGGCTGTGAGGCTTGAGGCGACAGGCTTGAGGGGTGAGGCTGTGGACTTTCGGCCGTAGTCGGTAGGACAGTAAACTGTTCCCATGTTCTGACTGGGTCCCGCTTTACTCACGCCTGTTTCCGCGCGCCTCACGCCTCAGCAGCATCGAATCTTGTTGCGGATTCTGGTACCGTCACCGGTTGATGCGGTCTTGTTGTCTTGAGCGGCCGCCGTTTGCCGGGGCTCTTCGGTGTTCCATGGGGATTTCTATTCATGAATGATGCCACCGCTGCTTTGATTGTGGCGATCATTTCTTATCTCGTCGGCGCGATTCCGTTTGGCTATTTGATTCCCAAATGGTGCAAGGGGATCGATATACGCGAGCATGGCAGTGGCAATCCGGGGGCGACGAATGTGCTTCGCACCATGGGGAACGAGTGGGGAATTCTGGTGCTTTGCCTGGACCTGCTCAAGGGACTGTTGCCTGTTTGGCTGTTGCCGATGTGGCTGTTACCCAGCGACAGTCCGGCCATGCTCCATCTGCGTGTGCTGGCAGGCGTGGCGGCCATTGTGGGGCATATGTTGCCGGTCTATTTGCAGTTTCGCGGCGGCAAAGGCGTGGCAACCGCCTTGGGGGTGGTGATCGTGCTGGGAGGATGGGGAACACCGGTGGCTGTGTCGATGTTTCTGATCACATTCGCGGCATGGCGGCTGGTGGCGCTCAGTTCGATGCTGGCGGTCAGCGCATTCGCGATTACGCAACTGGTGATACTTTATCCGTACCCGTCCCAGACGTGGAGCTTGCTGGGTTTTAGCGTTGCGGCACCGTTGCTGATCATCTATCGGCACCGCAGCAATATCGTGCGGTTGTGGAATCGCGAGGAGGAAAGAACGGAGATCGGCAAACGCTCTTCGACAGTAAAAAGCGAGGTGCCGACAGATTCGGGCGAAGATTCTGCGGCGTGATTTGCTGCGGCGCAGCGGTTGCTGGGCCGACGACGCAAAAACGGGCAGGCTTTTAGCCGACCCTGATATCGTTGGTCAATTCCAAAACTTCGTCGATGGTGTTCATCGCCGCGTGCGATGCCAATTGTTTGGCATAGTAGCTGTTCGTCCGTCCCGTGAGCACGAGATGGTCGGCCAGCAGATCGACCTGCAAACCTTGAATCATCCCATTGGTGTGCTTCAGAACCTGTTGGCGGACGCGTTCGTCAAGCGGCATTTTTAGCTCGGCCGCTGGCGTATGCAATCGCATGTCTGTTTCCTCCTTGATGAAAAGTCGCTGTGCGATTTCGTTTCTCAAGTTGCCGGAAGACGAGTCGGCGGACTCCAATTGCATGAAGCAACCGGCGGCCCGATTCCGGTTTTCGGCAATGCGGAGAACTTGCGTCAGCGCGGTCTTGATGAAAGCCCGCTCGAACGGCCAAGCCATTTGCATCGCAGAAAGAAGCCAATCGCGTTTCTCGTGTCCTTGATGTCGCGTCGACTGATTGTACTGGAGCTTGAGGGACTTGCGGGCGGCAGGCTGCTCGTCTTTGAATCGGCTCGTCAATAAGAGGGGACAACCAAGGGATGTCCTCAAAGAACCGCTCAACAAATCCAACACCCAACTGTAGTGCATCCCCCACAATACGTCAAACGATATCTAGCGGCTTACCGTCTGATTCATGAAAAACTCATCATGATTCTCACAAGGCGTTCCCGCGCGAGGACGAATTTGCGATGATACTCGCACGCTCCAAAACCAACCCGCCATTGTGCGGCAACAATTGGCAACGTTTCGACTCATTTCCCCCATCCGAATTTCAATACAAAAACACAAAAGGAATGATGGACACTATGGATCAACCCGCCTTGGAGTTTCTCAAAGCGTTATTGGCCGCCCCCAGCCCCTCAGGCTACGAGCAACCGGTGCAAGCCGTCGTCCGGGAATTCGCCGACAAATTTGCGGCTGAGGTCAGCACCGACTGGCACGGCAACGTCATCGCCGCCGTCAATCCGACCGGCTCGCCGCGGATCATGCTCGCCGGGCATTGCGATCAAATCGGCTTGATGGTCAAACATATCGACGACGATGGTTATGTCTGGGTCGACCCGATTGGCGGCTGGGATGTGCAGATGCTGATCGGCCAAAACATGCTGATCCACAACGCCGCAGGAGCTGTCCCCGGTGTCATCGCCCGCAAAGCGATTCATCTGCTCACCCCCGATGAACGCAAACAGGTCCCCGAGATGTCGGATCTCTGGATCGACATCGGCGCCAAGGACAAAGCCCAGACGGAGGAATTGATCGCAGTGGGTGACCCGGTAACGTTCGAATTGGGATTCCGAGAATTGCAAAACGGCCTAGCGACCGCTCCCGGCATGGACAACAAAGTGGGTGCCTGGGTGGTAATGAATGCTCTCAAGCAGGTGGCTGCCGGGAATCCGCAGGCAGCGGTCTTCGCCGTTTCCACTGTTCAAGAAGAAATCGGTCTGCGTGGTGCCAAAACGAGTGCTTATTCCATTGAGCCGCAATTGGGTATTGCTGTCGACGTGACGCATGCCACGGATTGCCCGACCGTGGACAAACAAAAGTATGGCGACATCAAAATGGGCAGCGGCCCGGTTGTGTACCGTGGACCGAACGTCAATCCGGTGATGCACGAACAACTGAAAACGATGTCCGCCACGAGCAAAATCCCTGCGCAAATCGCCGGCATCTCCCGGCCCGCGGGGAACGACGCCAACGCCATGCAAATCAACCAAGGGGGCATGGCCACCGCTATTGTGGCGATTCCCAATCGGTATATGCACAGCCCGGTGGAGGTGATTTCGCTGGACGACCTAGAAAATGCCGCCCAACTCATCGCGGAATTTTGTCTGTCGCTGACGCCCGAGAGCGACTTCACACCGTAATTGTGAATTTGTGCGTGCCCAGTGAAATTTGCATGAACCGTCGACGGCAATTTTACGTTGCCGCTATAGATAGACGATTTTCACCGAAACACCGGACCTGACAGCAAGCTATGCCGAACATCACCTGCCCCCAATGCCGTGCCGAAATTGATGACGATTTGTGGGAAAGCACGGGACGGGCCGAATGTCCGTTTTGCGGGGCGGACATGCCGGAATTGGCGGCTGCTGCTCCTGCTGAAAACAGAACCAACGGTGCGGAAGATGGACGGATTTCCCTGCCGCCGTTGCCGTCGAAAAGTGTGATTCAGATCATCGAAGTCTCGCCCGACCGCCGCGTATTTTACATACCTGGTGGCCGAGCGGGCGCCATCGGTTTTTTTGCGTTGGTCTGGAACGGCTTTATGGCGGTGTTTACGACGGTGATGATATCGACGGGAGTCGGCGACAAACCGGGCGATATGCATCCCTTGGGAATCGTCGCCTTTATCGGTTTGTTTTGGCTCATCGGACTTGGCTTTGCGTACTGGTGGGTCAAAGCCAAATTCCAAAGGCTGTTCGTGATGCTCGAACCGAAACGGGTCGTGATCCAACGCGTTTTGTTCGGCCGCAAGCGTGTTGCCGAAACCGAGTTAAAGAAGACATCGCGGGCCGAACTGATCGAGTCTTACCAGCAAAATAACAGACCGGTGTATCGCATCGAAATCGTTGGTGAGGATCGTTCCGCTAAGTTCGGCACGTCGTTGAAACGGGAGGAGAAGAACTGGCTCGTCGACCGCATCAATGAGTTTTTGCACCCCGCCGGGACGCCGCCGACCGGTGCTGCCAAGTTTTGTTCTGAATGCGGTGAAGGCCTCCAAGAGGCCGTACCCGACCCTGTGACCGGGGCGGTGACGTGTCCAGCTTGTGGCACCATGGTTTCCACCGCGAACATCGACGCCGAGGGGGAGTTGGCCGAGGCTCAAGAGAATGCGGAGATCGACACGGCCGAGTTCGCCCAACCGGCCGACTTGGTGATCGATGAACAACGCGGGGATCATCTGAAGTTTCATCTCCCCATCTGCTCGCACGCGACGCTGTCCTGGATCGTGGCTGGCATAGCGTTCCTGTTTGGCGGAATTTTTCTGGCAACCAGCCTGTCGAGTTTGTTGAATTTTGAAAAATTTGATGTCGTGAAAACGTTGTTCCTCATCCCGTTTCTGATGGGCGGACTGGTGCCAATCAGCGTGGGCCTATTCGCACTTCTCGGACGCATCACGACTGATATCACCGCGCAACGGATCAAAGTCCGCTATCATTTGGGCTTGATCGGCAAGTCCAAAGAGATGGTGACCGACCAAATCACCGAAGTGAAACTCATGACCGGCGCGCCCTCCAACCCCCGCATCCAGAACAAATCAGGCCGGTCGCACAGCAATAACATCGCCGCCAGCGTGATCAAATCAGCCAACCACATGATCCCACTGACGCTGATCCACAACAAACCAACCGCCCGCTACGTCACACAATTAGTACGACGGCAATTGCGAGAAATGGGTGTCGAGTTCCCGTAGGCCATGTTGTGCACAGGTCTCCGCACCCCACATGTTGTGCGCGGGTCTCCGACCCCGCACTCGCCCGACCGTAGGTCTCCCCACGCAGGCATGAGGCGTGAGGGAACAGGCGTGAGGCTCGCAAGCCAAATCAAACGAGCGCCCAACCCGCCGTAAACGACGGGGCTAATACCGCTACGCGGGGCGCCCGGTGAACCGGGCTTTGTGTTCACTACGGTCTCGGTGTTTGTCGTCCAATTATTGCCTCCTCAGTCGGCTGGCAACGTTAGGACAGCATGACCGAAGGGCTGCGCCGGTAAATCTTGCTGGTCGTTTCACGTTTGAACAGTGGAGAGGGCAACCCAACTGGCTCGAAATGGGACGACACATCATGCGAACGATTCCCTACATGTGCTTGGCGTGCAGTGAGATCGCCGACGTTGCGGTTCCCATCGGTGAAACGGGACCGGGGGAATGTCCAATGTGTGGTGGCGAGTTGACGTGCGATTTTGATTTGCCAGTCAATGAGCACGTCCGGGTTGAGGTTCAGACGCCGGAGCGATTGCGGTTTAGTTTCCCGTTGCGTATTGAACTCCTGTCGACAATTGACATCGTGGCAATATTATTTTCCAGCTTACTGCCCGCTATTCCCTTTTTCATTATAGCATACGAACGATATCAATCCCCGCTGAGGCCATTTAGCCTTACGGGACTCATGTATTGGGGATTGTATTCCATTTTCTGGTGGGGGGTTATGAGTCTAATCGCAATCGCAGACTGCCGAGGACGTAAAGAAATTGAAATCGATCACGATCAACTTGTCACCATTTTTGTGCTCGGTCCTTATCATTGGACTCAGAGAGTGTCATTAACCAAAATCAGCAATGTGATAAACCAAGTAAAAGCGAAATCGCTCGACGCACCAGTTCAAAGAGACGAACAACTAGCAGGTTTCTGTTACTTGGAGAAGGATAATCGCTCCAATGCGTTGTTGACAGCAAACGGCTCACGCAAAATCGCCCGCTACGTCACGCAACTCATCCGCCGACAACTGACCACCATGGGACACGAACTACAGGATGGATAAGATTTTTCCCATTCAATGCCGTAGCTGTGCGGAAAATATGGATGTCACTGCGGACATTGACGTAGCGGCCCCCTACAAGTGCCCAATGTGTGGCACGGATATCGCGATTGCTGAGGCGGAGGACTTCGACCTGCCCTGCCCGGCTGCGGTTGTGATTGAAGAGCATACCGCCGAGCGTTTGCGTTTTCGATTGCCGCGATTCTTGCCGAGATCTGATGGACACCAATTGGCGCGGATTTGTTTGATGGCATATGCCGTTTTTCTCATACCGATAGTTGGGATTTCGCTTGTATTTCATAGTCGACCAGGAACTGGTTGGATGATATTCCCTATCGCGTTCCTTCTATTGGCTTTCGTGATAACGTTAAAGACCCTCAGAAGTTTCATGTTGCTTGAATTCTCGAGCAGTCGGATGGTCATTCGCCATTTTTGGGGGCCATTGGGGTTCAACTTCGCATATAACGTCGTGCCTCCCAGAAATGTATATTTGGAGTCCACGAAATCCAGCCTAAACACATTTTTCTGCTCGTCCGACATTGTCTGCGTGAAGACGAGAAGGCGGACGATTCGAATTGATGCATCACCAAGTCCCGACCTGGCCCGCTACATCACCCACCTCATCCGGCGACAATTGATCACCATGGGACACACACTGCAGGATGGATAAGACCTTCCCCATTCAATGCCGTAGCTGTGCGGAGATCCTGGACGTTGCTGCGGACATGGACGCCGCCGCGCCTTTTAATTGTCCCTTGTGCGGCGCGGACATCGCAGCTGCCGAGGCGGAAGACTTCGATCTGCCGTGCCCGGCGGAGGTGGTGGTTGAGGAGCAGAGGTCCGAGCGATTGCGGTTTAGGCTGCGGTCGAGTTTACCTGGGTCGAATGGCCAGATGTTACGTTTCTTGTTTTCATGGGCACTGCCAATCGATGCACTTTTTTTAGGAATTTGTATCGTATCGGTGAGCAACGGGCATCCGGCGACCGTATTCGAAATATTCACTTTGGTAGCATTGAGTGCGTTCATGGCGTTATTTCTGGCAGTGTTTTTTCGTTTTCGCTCAACTTTCATCGAGTTGTCAGGCGGGCAATTGACAATTGGAGTGCGTTTATGGTTCATAAGGTCTCAGCGGCAACGTCCTATTGATGCTATTACATGCGTGGAGTCGAGGAGCATAAAATCGGATCTTTGGCCGTTTCGATCTCATGTTTACTTCACTCGTGTCCAGGTTGGCCAATGGGGTCGTCAATTTGCGGAATCATCAAATCCCGACCCCGCCCGCTACGTTACCCATCTCATCCGCCGACAACTGATCACCATGGGACACAAACTGCACGATGGCTGAGACATTTCCCATCAAATGTGGTAGCTGCACAGAAATTGTCGACGTCGCTGCGGACAGTGACCCAGCCGCCGCCTACAATTGTCCGATGTGCGGCGCGGCTATCGTGATTGCCGAGGCGGTAGACTTTGAATTGCCGTGTCCGGCGGAGGTGGTCATCGAGGAACAGACGCCTGAGTGTTTGCGGTTTCGGCTGCGGTCAAGTTTACGAGGGTCGAATAGTCATGCGTTTGGTGTGACGGTTTGTGTGGGATTCCCAATTCTTGTCCTGTTATCGGAAATTGGAATCGCTTGGGTGCGTTCCGGCCATCCACCGGGGGTGTTCCAATTATTGACCCAAGCAGCAATTTGCACTCTCATCGCGTTTTTTCTGGCGTCTTTTATTCTTTTTGGATCGACGACCATCGAATTGTCACACGGGGAGTGCTTCGTGCGAGAGCGAGGATTCTTCCTTCCGGTTAAGTGGCAATGTCCTATCGGCGACATGACATTCGTGAGAACCCGAAGCAAGCGATCTCGGCTATGGCCATTTCGTATTTCTGTATACTGCACCGATGTCACGATACGATGGCGGGGCAGCTACCAATGGGCAGAATCACCAAATCCCCGCATCGCCCGCTACGTTACCCATCTCCTCCGCCGACAACTGATCACCATGGGACACAAACTATACAATGGATGAGATCTTTCCCATTCAATGTCGTAACTGTGCGGAGATTATAGATGTCGCTGCGAATATTGACGTAGTCGCGCCATACGAATGCCCTTTGTGCGGCGCGGACATCGCGATTAGCGAGGCGGAGAATTTCGATCTGCCTTGTCCGGCGGAGGTGGTGATTGAGGAGCAGAGTGATAATTTCTTGAGATTTCGGGTGGCAGATAGTCCCAGAGGTAGCGACAGCTTCTATTTGGGACGATTGTTTTTAGTCATCGGTCTCGTTTTTTTAGGGTGTGTTGTATTGATGCACTTTATCGACTTCGATTTTTGGCCTCGATATTTTGACGATCCCCTTTTTGTTTTAATGTACGGATTAGGCTTTCTGGGCACAGGTGTCCTTCAAATGACGCAAGCAAGATCACTAGAATTGGCCGGAAATCATCTGACCGCTCGATATCATGTTCTTGGGGTGACTTATTTTCAAAAGAGGACTCGTTCGGGCCTAATAAACAGCGTACACGTGGTAATACCTGCAATAACTATTTGGCCAGTTCGTATTTGGCAAGTTGTCATTGCCGATCGCCCTAAAACACATGGACGTTTTTTAATTTTCACGTACAACCTAGACGCTGCCCGCTACGTCACCCACACCATCCGCCGACAATTAAAAACCATGGGACACAAACTACAGGATGGATGAACCCAAGGGGGAACGTGAGCGGAGTCCCGTTTTGACGGGGCCGGTGGGTAGAGCGGTGATGGTGCTGGCATTGCCGGTGCTGGTTGAGCAATTGCTGAGCTTCAGCGTGGGGATGGTTGATACCTATCTCGCCAGCATGAGCACCAATGCCACCACGGCGGTCGGGTCAGCGGCGTATGTGGGGTGGTTGGCGTCGTTGATCATTTCGTTTGTGGGCACCGGTACCACGGCGTTGGTTGCGCGGCATTGGGGGGCGGGTGAACACGACGCGGCCAATCGCATTGCCAATCGTTCAATGGCCATGGCGGCTTGCATGGGACTGTTGGTTTTCGTGTTCGTCTTTGTTGCAGCACCAGGGTTTGCCATGTTGCAACAAATGGAGGGCGAGACCTATGACATCGTCGTCCGCTACCTACGGCTTGACGGCCTGGGGATGATCTTTGCCAGCATCACGCTGGTTGGCTCCGCTGCACTGCGCGGCGCGGGCAATATGCGGACGCCGATGAAGATTCTGGGCATCGTGAATGTGCTGAACGTTATTGTCTCGGCCACATTGGTTTACGGCCTCGGTCCGATTCCGGCGATGGGCATTGATGGCATCGTGATCGGAACGGTCGTGGCCCGCACGAGCGGTGGCTTGTTGATGATTTGGGTGTTGTTTCGCGGCAACAGCGGGTTGCAACTGCACCGTCACGAAATTCATCTCAAAGGCTTGGAAGTCACCCGCATCATGCGAATTGGCCTGCCAGCTGCCTCGGAGGGGATCATCATGTGGGCGGGAAATCTGTTGTTCCTGATGATCATTTCACGGCTCAGTTTTGAAGGATTCAGCAAGCCGTTTTATGCGGCGCATATCATTGGCATTCGCGTCGAGGCGCTCACGTATCTGCCGGCGGTCGCTTGGGGACATGCGGCAGCAACAATGATCGGGCAGGCGCTGGGCGCGGGCGATGCTCAGCGCGCGCGACGCGCGGGGCAAATGGCGGTCCTGCAATGCAGTCTGCTGGCAGTCGGGTTGATGGCGTTTTATTACTTCGGGGCGGAATGGATTTATACGTTGATGACCAAAGATGACGCCGTCCGCGCCATCGGCATACCCGCCTTTCAGTTTATGGCGCTGTTTCAAGTGCCGTTGGTATTGTCGATTGTCTACGTCTTGGCGCTGCACGGCGCTGGGGAGACGCGGTATCCGCTGATCTTCACAATCATCGGCGTGCTGTTTATCCGCGTGCCGCTGGGGTATGTGTGCGGCATCGTCCTACACGGCGGACTGATCGGTGCCTGGATCGGCATGAACGTCGACGTCACCGTCCGCGCGATACTATTGTTCATCCGCTTCCGCTGGGGCGACTGGCAAGGCACTCGTGTGTAACGGCACTGACAGTCGAAAACGGTGACGCGGCCTGATCAATACGGATAGGCCACATCCGCCATACCTGCGTCGGTGACAGCGCCGTCCGTGATGCGGACACCCAAATCGTGTTCTACATCCCACGGAGCATAAAATTCAATTCCGATCGATACGGTGCCCTTTTTTTCCGGGTGCACATAGATCGTGGCTATTTCGACAATTGCGTCCAGTTCGTTGCCGGTTTTGATGGGGGGTAAGAATTCACTGACGTCATCACCACCGCTGACATGCATCGCAATCCCTTCTTGATAGACGGGATAGACAGTCTCGTAGTAATCGTAAATCGCCTTACGAACCAGCCGCTTGATTTCGGCACCGTTGGCTACGAACGCGTCAATCGCCGCTTGTTGAGCGGGCGAAGGTCCCGTCTGTTGCGCGCCGGAGACCAGCAGCGCCACCAATTTTTCCGGCCCTGGATCACCATTGCCAAGTGCCCCGTGGAAATACTTGGATTTTATTACGACCACTTTCGCGGCATCTAAGTTGTAGGAACTGTTTTCCCAACGCTCGATAGAGTCGGGATTATCAGGGTCGATCATCGGGACAGCTCCCAATCCACCCACGTTAGCGCCGCAGCCAATACACGACGAAAAAATTAGGTAAGCAAGATTTCGTAATTTGGCAAGCATGGCTCTATTCTCACGAATTGAGGTCTAAGAGGCAAACGCGGTAGCAGAGAGGAAGTCGCTTCATTGGGCATGCGCTGCGACGTCGTACATCACTAGCGTTTGGCCTCCGGTTCCCGGTTGGATGCGGGCGGTGAGTGTGATGGCGTTTTGTACGAACGTGATGGCGGCGCCGAAAGTTGATTTCTCGATGCTCTCTTCATTCCAACCCAGGGCAGAGATCTGCCGGCGACAGTTTTCGATCGCCTCGTCTGGTTCGATGTCAGCGGTGTAGGAGGTGAACTCGGGTGTTTCGAACGTAGCTTCGCCTCCCGCTGGAGCGGGGAGTTTGCGGGTGTCGATGTTTCCCATGTGCAGGAATTCGACGGATGTTTTTTGCCCTTCCACCGAATCGCCCAATGTGTTGAAGAACAGCCGCAGAAGATACCCCTCTTTTTCGTAAATCCGTAACCAGGATTGATCGGTGTCGAGCGCTGCGACAGACTGTTCTCGTTCCTGCCAACCTGCTGCGGAGAGTTTTTCGCGATAGAACTCGCGGGCCTCTGGAATCGTCAGCGGGGCGAGGTAGCCGATATTGTTTTTCTCTGTTGTTTGATAGTCGCCCCCTTCGATGCGGGGAAATTTTTCCAGGTCGAGCATGGCCACAATTTGCTCCATCGTGGCTGCCTCGGGAAGTTTCACCGTTGGTGTGGCGGGCGACTCAGGCTCGTCTGCCGGTGCCCCGACGGTGTCCACTTCGCGCGGTGGCGTATTTTCTTGTTTTGGTTTTTCCGGAGACTTGGCAGACAGGCCCTCGATCGTTTCGGGACGACCGTAGAAGCGCACCATGCCGCCGCTGCTGATGGCGAGCAGTTTTCCATCGGGCGACCAAGTCACGAGATCGGGCGTGGCGTTTTCTTCTTCGATGGTTTGTAGCAATTTTTGAGCGGCAATATCCCAAACGCGGGCCCGCGCATCCATACCGGCGGTGGCCAGCAAGTTTCCATCAGGTGAAAACGCCAACGACGCCACGCCGAACTCGTGTTTCAACGTAGCGGTGAGTTTGCGTTCATCGACCGACCAAATCATCGCGGCGTTTTCAAAGTCGACTGTTGCATCGGCCGTCGCTATGTGTTTGCCATCGGGCGAAAACTCCACGTCGCGTACTGAAATGGCCCGTGGTTCGGAGAGAGCTAAGGGACCAATTTTTTCACCAGTCTCAGCGTTCCAGAGGACCACGTCATCCCAGACAGAGACAACGGTTTTTCCATCGGGAGAGATATCTGAGAAAACCGACTTGGGAATTTTGGTATCGATCACCGCCAATGGTCCGGCGGAATCGGTTTTCCAGGTTTTGACCAGCCCGTCATAACCCGATGAGACGAGCGTCTGACCGTCTTGGGAAAAGGCGACGGAAACGATTCCGGTTTCGTGCTCCTCGATCGTCTGTTTCAATTCCTTGGTCGTGAAATCGAACAGATGGATTTTTCCGTCACCGCCGGCGATCGCTAGCAATTTGCCATCTGCGGAAATATCGACCGCGTCCGCTTCGACAATCGTTCCGGTCAGCGGATACAGGTCTTCGAATTGATGCAATGGCTCTTTGTCGCCGATTTTCCACAGCGTGGGTATGCTCCCCCCGGTGACAAATGTGCGGCTGCCGGGTGCGAACGCGAGGGCGTTGAAGTCGATGACGTCCACTTCCATCTCGGCGAGTAGCTGTAGCGGTTGGTAGCCTTGCTCAGCCGGTGGGGGTGTTTTTGTGGTTTCTTCCGACGAACTCTCAGTCGCCGGTGTCGTCGCTGTGTTTTCGTCAGCACCGCCGCAGCCGATGACACCCACTGAAACGAGAACCGCTAACAAGAACACCCTAATATCCTGACGAAACATCGTGCGAAGACATGTCTTCATCGCTCAGCCCCCTGTTGAGAAGAAACGGTCTCGATTACGAGCGCGGTGCTGGTGTGGCACACCGGAAAGTTTACTCACTTTAGGGGACATTGCTATGGCATTCTTGCGGAATTGCCTGGCGAATGCCGATGTGGACGCGGATGACGTTGGCTGCTGTGTCTGTATGCGACGTCGGGAACGACCGCAAGCGGTCGGTTTGGGATTTGGGTGATGTCGCCGTCATTCCTTTGGTGAAAAATCACAAATTGAGTTGTTGAGCTGCCAGGTAATAATACGTGCCGCGTTTGGCGATCAGTTCGTCGTGTGTTCCCGTTTCGACGATGGCCCCGTCGTGCAGTACGAGGATTTGGTCGGCATCGCGGACGGTGGCGATTTTGTGGGCGATGATGAACGAGGTGCGGTCGGCCAAAATGGCATCGAGGTTTTTTTGAATCTCGCGTTCGCTCAAGCTGTCGAGCGCGCTGGTGGCTTCGTCCATCACCACAATGCGTGGATTGCGATACAAGGCGCGGGCGATGCTAATCCGCTGACGTTGTCCGCCCGAAAGCGTTAGCCCAAACTCGCCGACGACCATGTCGTAGCCCAACGGCATCGCGCGGATGAAGTCATGCGCCCCGGCCAACGTGGCGGCCTCCTCCACTTGCTGACGGTCCGGATTCTCATCCCCGAGGGCAATGTTTTCTAGAATCGTGCCGCTGAACAGCAGGTTTTCTTGCAGCACAAACCCGATCTGCTTTCGCAACGTGCCCAAGTCGATCCGTTCCAGGTCCCAGTCATCGATGGTGATCGTGCCTTCGGTCGGTTGATACAGTCCTAAGAGCAATCGAGCCAGGGTTGTTTTGCCCGAGCCGCTGCGTCCGACGATGGCGATGCGTTGTCCCGGCGCGGCTTCGAAGGAAAGGTTGCGCAACACATAGGGCGCCCCTTTGGTGCCGTAGTGGAAAAAGACGCGGTCGAATTTTACCCGGCCGCGAATGACTTTAGGATAGACACGTTCTTCCGGCGGCGGCTGAGGTTCGGGGTCGTTGTCGAGCACGTCGCTCAACCGTTCCAAGGAGACGCGGGCTTGTTGCAGTTGGTCCCACAGTCCGATGACCCCCGAGAGCGGTCCGATGACTTGTCCGGCCAGCATGTTGAAGGCCATGAAATCGCCCAAAGTCAATTCGTTCCGCTGGACCAACGTCAGTCCATACCAGAGCAGCGCCACGTTGCTGAACACACCAATGGCGCCGTCGATAGCACCGAAAGTTTCTCCTAGTTTTTCACTGCGATATTGCGACTTTAAGTACTTCTCGAACAGGAGTTCCCATTTTTTCTGCATCGGCTTTTCCACGGCCATGGCTTTGACCATGTCGATCCCGCCGATGCTTTCAATCAGGTTGGATTCATGAGCGGCGCCATCTTCCATCAACCGGCGATGCATTAACTTCATGATCGGGCTGACGATTAAAGTGAAGGCCACGAAGACCGGCACGAACGCTAAGACCACAGCCGCCAAACGGGCATTGAGCATGAACATCACCACGAAATAAACGACCACCATCAACGAATCGAGCACGACCGTCATCGTGCCGGCGGTGAACAGCTCGCGCACATTTTCGTTGTCGCCAAAGCGGGCCACGATGTCGCCCGTTCGCCGCAATTTGAAAAACCGCGTGGGCAACTGCAGCAAATGTTCGTAAAACTCGTGCAACATGGTGCGGTCGAGTTTCTGACTCAACCGGACGGCGACCATGCCCCGTAACATCGTCATGCCGATTCCGAAGACAGAGACCACGACCAACCCCAATGCCAGCCAATTCAGAGACAGAAGACTCCCGGGAGGCGCGGTGCCGTCTGGTGGACCGGCATCGGCGGGCATCAGTACCGAATCGATGATGTATTTAGTGAATAACGGCGCGGCCAGACCGACGACTTGCAGTAACAATGAGATCGCCAGAATCACACCCAGCGTCTTAAAGTTGCTCTTCATTAAATTGGTTAAGCGCTGCGCGGCTTTGGGTTTAGTGCGAATCCGCTCCGCGGCCGCCGTGGGAGTCACCTCCAGCGCGAAGCCACTAAACTGCGTTTCCAACTCTTCCAGCGTGACCCGGCACTTGCCCATCGCGGGGTCGGCAATGTACGCGTAGTTCTCATTCAATGCGTACAGCACCACGTAGTGGTAGCCCTGCCAAAAGAGGACGGCCGGCAATTGCAGTTTCGGCAACCGATCAGCGGTGAGCTTCAAGCTTCGTGTTTCGTAGCCCACTTCGTGGGCGGCATGGATCAATTGAGTCAGCGACGCCCCCATGGTGCTCACGCCGGCCAAGTCGCGCAAACGGCTGACGCCGACGGGACGTCCATGATGCGCAGTGATCATGGCCAGCGACGCGGCTCCGCAATCGACCTCCTCGTGCTGGGGGATATATGGAAACTGGTACCGCCGCCAAAATCCACCCAATCCGGTTGAGGGCGGAGTCGGTACATGTTCGCCGGTTGGTGCTACCTCCTCCTCAGCCGGCATCTCCATGGCTGTGACGGGCACCAGCGCTGCGGGCGGAGCGGTTGGTTCGACGATGTCTTCCGGTTCGGTGGTCGTTTTCGCGGCATTTTCCGCAGCTATCGCCGCATCCCGCACCTGGGTGGTCACCGTATCAAAGTGTTCGGCCGCGTCATCCGCGCGAGTATGCGCGGCGCGCTCTTCGAAGTAGGTCCGTACTTGCGGAACGTCGTCCAGTAATCTGCAAAAGTCGGCCGCGGCCAGCGTCAGCATGGTGACCGGTCCGTCTGCCTGAAATGTAAAATAGCTGCCAACCGGTGGCCGCTCCACCAACGCACTGCCGCCGAATGTATCTCCCGACGTCAACGTTGTCTGCACTTCCCCCTCTTTGACGACGTTCACACGACCCGATTGAATCAAATAGAAATGTTCGGGAACTTCTCCAGCGGTGAGGATCGAGTCTTCTGTAGGGAAGTCCTGCGATTGGAACTGATCGACCAGTTCTCGCAGCTGCGGCGGCTTGAGTTGCGTGCCGAGTTGCCCCACCACCTTGATGAAATTCCACAACTGCAAGCGATCGGCATAACGGTCAAAATATTGCCGCAGGTCGCCGTTTTTCTCCAGGAGACTTTGCACAGCTTCGGCCGGAATGCTGATTAGCGTGCTATCGGCCGCGGAACGAATCGTGGCGTTGCGCGGCGCATTGCTGACCAATGACATTTCGCCAAAGTGATCTCCGTCGAACAGCGTATTTAACGGGAGTTCGTCGCCGTTCTCTTCGTGAAGCACACGGACTTTGCCAGAGTAGACGACGTACATCCGGTCGCCCACATCTCCTTGCCGAAAAACGACCTGCCCGAGTTTATAGTGGCGGATATCCGCTTGGTCGCGGATGGCTGCAAGCTCTTCGTCGGACAGCAACGAAAAGCAACTGCAGTCCCGCAAGCAGGTTTCCAATTGATCGACGTTCATTCAGTTTTCCTAACCGGGCGGCAGATGTAGCATCAATGTCCTGAGAATGAAACAGCCAGTGTAAACGTCCCGCATGCGAAGATCGACTACATAAACGATAAAAGATTCCGAACCAGCCGTTTTCCGACAGACGCTGGACCGAAATCACCCGCCCGGTTACGCTAGAGACTGTTTCAAAACCCGGTTGCGCTTGTTTGAGATGTTGAAATTCAAGTGTCAGCGAGATGCGTCAGAGTTTTTTGAGACTAGTTTTAGAGAAAGCCGGAAAGCGTCGCTCGTGAGTGTCCGATGTTTGCTGGATTCCGCCACCATTTATGCCATGATCCCCATTGCGGGGTTACCTGTTCCGTCAAATCAGGAGTACCGATTGTGCGCCACCATTCGACTTCACGCCGTGACTTTCTAAAAACATCCACAGGAGTTGCCGCAGCGGGTCTCGCGGCTCCCTATCTTTGGCCCAGCGCTCTGTTCGCTGCCGACAGTCCGAACGAACGCATCAATGTGGCTTCGATTGGCGTGGGTGGACGAGGTTCGGGAATCGGCCGGCAAGCGGCTGGATTGGGAAACATGGTCGCCTGTTGCGATGTCGATAGCCAGCATGCGGAGAGGTTTGCTGCGCGGATTGACGGAAACTGCGCGACTTACACTGATTACCGCAAACTGTTGGATCGCAAAGACATTGATGCGGTGACGGTCGGTACTCCCGATCATTGGCACGTAAAAATCTCTATTGATGCGATGCGCGCCGGCAAGGATGTCTATTGCGAAAAACCACTAACGCTCACGATCGACGAAGGCAAACAAATCTGTCGCGTTGTGAAAGAGACCGGCAAGGTCTTCCAGGTCGGTACGCAACAGCGCAGCGAAAATGAACAACGCTTTCTCAAAGCGGTCGCGATTGCCCGTAGCGGTCGTTTGGGCGACAAGCTACACGCGCTCTCTTCGGTTGGCGAAGCATCGAGTGGGGGGCCATTCAATGTGACCAAACCGCCGACGAATTTGGATTGGGATATGTGGCAAGGCCAAGCTCCGGAAACCGGGTACATGGCGGAACGGACGCATCACAATTTTCGCTGGTGGCAGGAATACTCCGGCGGGCAGGTCACCGACTGGGGCGTACATCACACCGACATCGCCCTGTGGGCCTTGGGATTGGATGAGACTGGCCCGACCAAGATTTCTGGAAAAGGAACATTCAACAAACAGCAGGACTGTTACAACGTCGCTAAAAGTTTTGACTGCATGATGGACTTTGACGGCGGACATCAAATCCAACTCACCAGTGGAGGGAACGAGTTGGTCATCACCGGCGATCAGGGAAAAATCCGCGTGAATCGCGGCGGACTTACTGGGAAACCAGTCGATGAAATTGCTGCGAGCGCCGAGGAAACCGACTGGCTTAACGACGAAGTCGAAAAACTGTACCGCAAAATGCGGATCGCGGGGCACATGCAGAACTTTTTCGACTGCATCAAAAGCCGCGAATTGCCGATTTCAGACGTCTACACACACCACCGCTCGGTGAGCGCCTGCCATTTGGCCAATATTGCGATGATCCTAGACCGTGAATTGACCTGGGACCCCAAAAAGGAAGATTTCGTTGGCGACGCCGAAGCGACATCGATGCTCAGCCGCGAGCAACGCAAACCGTATACGGTTGATGCCTAATCGACGTCGCGTGCGTCAGGATGCACATTACGGCGTAGGACAACCGATTAGCCACCAAAAAAACCTCACGCTAAGGCGCAGAGCTTGCAAAGTGGATAATCACTTTCCGCGAATTCGCATTGCGAATGGAATGAATCGGGAATTTGAATCGCAATCCATGAATACCGAATGTCCCCACTGCCAGACGCGTGTGAACCTTTCGGCGGATGGACGGTGCCCAATGTGCCGCCGCACGATCGATGTCGCCTCGCAGGACGCGGCCGAAGAGTCGTCCATTGAAACATCGCGCGAGCAATCGCGATACGATGCAGTTATCGACGTTTTGTTGTGCCCGATGTGCGGAGTGGCTTCTCCGGCTGGCAGCATGAGTTGTCCAAATTGCGGGGAGGATTTTGGCACACCGACCGGCAGCATGTGGCGTCAGGGCAACAAAACTCTCGTCATGCACAAAAACGCTGAGATGCCGAACCGTTGCGTCAAAAGCAATCGGCCTTCTACCCGCTACCTCAAACGCAAATTGTCGTGGCATCATCCGGGATGGTACGCATTGATCCTCGTTTGCAATATGATCGTCTATGCGATTGCCGCACTCATCGTACGCAAAACGGCGACCATTTACGTTGGGTTGAGCGAAGAATGGTTTGTGCGGCGACAGCGGGCCATCTTAATCAGTTGGACGTTGTCCCTGTTGGGAATCGCCCTTTTAGTGACTGGGATTGCGCTGGTTGATGCGTCAGAATACGCGGTGGCTATGATCCCGCTTGGAATCATCCTGCTGTTGGGCGGATTAATTTATGGCGTCGTGAGGGCGCGAATCGTAGAGGTCAAAAAAATCAAAGATGATTACATCTGGCTAAATGGCTGTTGCGCCGAATATCTTGACGAACTGCCTGAATGGACCGGCGAGCTGTTGTAACCGCCTGGCAAATCGCAAAACGCCAAGCAAATCAGAGCTCCTTAAAGGTTTCGGTCATCCCGATTTGGGGAGCCGTCGCTCAATAAACGAGTGACTCGATCGCCGGTGATTACTGGCCGTTGCTGGCAATCGCCTTCTGTGTTCGCAGGTTTCCGGACCGGTACGCCGTCGCAATCGCCTTGGGGACATCGGCTTCGGCCAATACGACCTTGGCGCGGTTTTCCTGGGTGAGCGCTTTCATCTCTTGCTCGGTGGCCACGGCTTGGGCGCGACGTTCTTCGGCACGAGCACGGGCCACGCGGACATCCGCCTCGGCCTGATCCGCCTGCAAACGGGCACCGACGTTTTCGCCCACGTCGACATCGGCGATATCAATCGACACGATCTCGTAGGCGGTCTGTGAGTCCAAACTGCGATCCAACACCGCTTTGGCAATCAACATCGGGTTGGCCAACACTTGCTTGTGGCTATCGGATGAGCCAATCGCCGAAACGATCCCTTCACCCACGCGGGCGATGACTGTTTCTTCGGTCGCACCACCGACGAGTTGTGCGAGATTGGTCCGCACGGTGACACGTGCGCGGGCCTTGAGTTGAATCCCATCCTTGGCGACACCATCGAGGGTTGTCCGGCCCGAACCGCGGCGGGGGTCGGGACAATCAATCACCTTGGGGTCGACGGAGGTTTGCACGGCGTCCAGTACGTTCCGGCCGGCCAAGTCGATGGCGGCAGCCGTATCCCAGTCCAAATCGATTTTGGCCCGGTGGGCCACAATTAACGACTGAATGACGCGGCGGACGTTACCTTGAGCCAAATAGTGGGCCGAGAGCGCCCGTGTATCGATCGGTGGCAGTCCTGATTGAACCGCCATGATTTTGGACTCGACGATCACCATCGCATTGACTTTTTGCAGCGACATGCCGATCAGTTGCAAGATGCCGATTCCGGTCCGCGTGACGAAAGCCCGGAGCCAGATATTGAAATATTTGATCCCTACAAAGGCGGCGACCAAAAAGAGCAGCCCTCCCACGAGGAAAACCGCCGCCATGATCAAAAATTGAGGGTCGTCCATTTTGCTCGTCTCCGTATGACCAGGATATCAGTGTCGGCAGCGATCCCGCCGGGCTGAAGGTCCTAACAACTTACGAGATTACCTAGCGATTTGCAATTCCACCAGTCGCACAGAAAAGTCCACGTTTCAAAGCTCCTTGTCGAGTGATGCAGTCGCCAGCTCCCGCGTTTGCTGCTCGTCATTCTCCTCAGAATCGTCCGACTTGCGGCCACCGACGATTTGCGTGAAGTCCATATAGACCATATTCAGCGACGGCACGATAACTAACGTCAAACCGGTAGCGAAAACCAGCCCAAATGTGAGCGTCACGGCCAAGGGAATCAAGAATTTGGCCTGGAAACTGGTTTCAAACATCAAAGGCATCAATCCGGCCACCGTGGTCAATGTCGTCAGCAGGATCGCACGGAGCCGCAATTTCGCGCCGGCGACATTCGCCTCAAACGGCGTCATGCCCTGATGCACGCGGCGATTGATGAAATCGACCAAGACCAGTGAGTCGTTGACCACAATTCCGGTCAGGGCCACGCAGCCAATAAAGCTCAATATAGTGAGCGGATTGCCCGTCACCCAGTGTCCGATGATCGCCCCCAACACCCCAAAGGGAATGGCCGCCATCACGACAATCGGCTGTAAGTAAGCTCGAAATAGCCCGGCGAGCATCATATAGATCAACAACAACGACACTAATCCGCCAATCCACAAGCTGCCCATCGCTTTGCGGAATTCTTCCCCTTTTCCCAATTCTTCGAGCCGGACCTGCGGATGTTCTTTGCGCAGCTCAGTGGAAAACCACCGACGCACATCCGCCATAATGTCCCGCGAGTTGCCCTGTTCGTCGTTGATTTGGCCGATGACCGTAATCGAGCGTGTCTGTTGGCTGCGATGAATCGACGTGAAGCTCTCCCCTTCGGTGAGCCGCGCCACTTCGTTGACCGGAACCCAACCCCGATTGCCGGTCGTCGCCGGGGTGGGAATCCACATCGATTCTAAATTGTAAATGTTGTAGCGAAAGGACTTGGGATAGCGGACCATTATTTTGACGTCTTCCCGATCCCGCGTAATCCGCCGCACCTCGCGCCCATAAAACGCGCTGCGGACATGGCTGCCCAACAGCGTTTCCTGAATGCCGGTCGGCCGTCCCGCATCGCGCATTTCGACGCGGACTTCTCGTTTGCCCCGATCATGGTTGTCGTCCAATCCATAAACCCCTTTATATGTCGCCAACTGCGCCTTGAGTTTTCCGGAGACGACTTTTAACTCCTCAAAATCATCACCTGCAATTCGGAGTTCGATATCCTTGCCGCCGGGACCGCCGCTCATGGCTTCCCAAGTGACGGAATTCACGCCCGATAGTTTTTCCGACACACCGCGCAACTCATCCAGAATCTGGTCACTGGACCGGTTGCGCAGTTCGGCCGGTTGCAGTTCGATAATCAACTGTGCCAAATGCGGTTGGCTGAAATCTCCCACAGCACCCGCTCCGGTGAAGTCAATTTGCAGCGCCACGAAGGATTGCACATTGACGACTTCCGGCAAGGATACGGCATATTGCGTTAATTCGTTGAGCCGTTTTTTGGTGGTGGCGGCTGGTGTTCCGACCGGCATCTCCAGGCCGGCAATGATTGTCTCGCTGTCCATTTCTTGCACCATGACGATCTCTACAATGCCGCCGGCGATCAGGCCAAACGAGGCAATAACCAAAGCCAGCGCGACGGTCAGCGTGACGTAACGCCAACGCAGCGTGAAGCGCAGCAACCGTTCGTAGGTCCCGTTGATCGCCCGCATGATCGTTTTTTCTTGTACGGCGCTGAGCCAATGAAAAAATCTGCGAATCCTGCCCGTTGGTTGTTGATCGCGTTTTTCGGCATCGCTGCGGTGGGGCGGAATATGAGATAAGTGCGCCGGAAGAATCACCAGGGCTTCGCACAATGAAACGCTCAAGGCACACAAGACCACCATCGGCAGCACGCCCATAAAGTCGCCGATTTGCCCCGTGATAAACAGCAACGGCGCGAATGCGCCGATCGTGGTCAAGATGGCGACCGTGACCGGCCACATGACCTCTTCGGCTCCGACGATCGCTGCTTGGCGGGGAGGCATCCCCTCTTCGACGTGTCGATAGATATTCTCGCCGATTACAATCGCATCGTCGACGATAATTCCCAAGACGACAATCAACCCCATCATACTGATCAGGTTCAATGTCTCGCCAAACGCCCACATCATGATGAACGTGCCCATGAACGAAATCGGCAAGCCGATCGCCGCCCAAAATGCCACACGCCAATTCAAAAACAGCACGAGCGAGAGCAGGACCAAAAACAACCCAGACTTGCCGTTGCGGGTCATCAGGTCCAATCGCCCCTCAACGAATCGGGCCAGGTCGCTGTGCAGGTCAAGTTCAAAATTGCCATCAATCGGCTCCGAGGCACTGGTTTCGTATACCTCCTGCAAATCGGGTCGGCCCATGGCCCTGTCCATAACCCATTCCATCGACGAGCCCACCAGCGCTAGCGGTTTCCAATACCAAACTTCTTTATAGGCTTTGCGGAATCCATAGGGATCAAAATCCAGGTCGCGTTTTTTTCCGGCAACATAGGCTTTGACCATCCGCGCGATTTGGATGGCATCCTGGTCGGCCGTTTTGAAGACAATGCAGCTAGCCGACGGTTTGCCGTTGAAATAGCACTCCAGGTCGGACTCGATGAATTCATCGATCACCACTGCAACGTCCGAGAGTAAGATCTTGCGGCCGTCGGGTGTACTTCGCACGACGATGTCGAGTAGTTCCTCCCCTTCCCGTTCTTCGCCGAGCGTACGCAGTGTCATCAACGTTCGATTGCTTTCCAATTCCCCGCCGGAAACATCGCGATTGGTTTGGCGAATCGCATCGGCGACTTCATCGAAGGTGATGTCATATTGCCGCAACCTCTCGGGGCGAATTTCGACGCTGATTTCGTCTTCCCGCGTTCCGGAAACCTCCACATCGCTCACACCGGGTAGCAACAACAAGTCGTCGCGAATCTTGCGGGCTTCGCGTTTGAGAATTTTTTCGCCGCCGTCCCCGAAAATGGCAACGCTGATCACCGGTAGTTTCGGCTCCATTTTGCGGACAACCGTTTTCTCAGCGTCGTCCGGCAGGTCCTGGATCGCGTCGACTTCGACCTTGACCTCCTGCAGCACACGATCGACATCTTTGACTTGGCTGTAGAGCGTAACCGAGGTCATCGATAAGCTCTCCGAGACCGTCGACTCGACCTTTTCGACCCCGTCGATATCGCGGACCGCCTCCTCGACTTTGATCGTAATCGCCCGCTCGATTTCTTCAGGCTGCACGCCGGGATGCAGGGTAGTGATCAAGAGCTTATTGGGTCGGGACTCGGGAAACATTTCTCGAGTCAAAGTGATCGAGAAAATTCCTCCCGCCACCAAAACCACGACCATGATCATATTGACCAAAACCGGGTTTTTGACGCTGAAGCTGGGAATGGACATAAGGTCGCTACTGCCCTCGGACGTTGAATCCAATCATCGAGATGTTTGCGCGAGCCGCCCCAATTTGATTACGACGCCCCCATTGTCTGCCGAGTCATTATAGGCGCCACGGCGTCGTGACAACATTTGCGAATCGCTGGGAATTGATGATTTTCCAGAATTGGTAAAAATCCGCGACCTGGCAATTCTTTCCCAGGGTGGCGCGGATTTTCCGCTTTCCCTAGGCTATGTTAAATCACTCTTGCGGGGAACTGTCCGCCAGTGGAATTTGCTGCTACGGCTCGGACAAACTTGACAGACGCTGATCATGGTCGAAGATGGGCGGATTGTTGTACCTCTCCTTTTTCATCTGTTTCGCCAACGACCATCGCATGCAACGCTTCTTGAAAATCATCCTTTCCGTAATGCTGTGTGGAGCGGCTTGGTTGTCGTTTGATGCATGGTACACGCCGTTGGAAGTGCGGCAGCAGGCTGCGGCGGCGAGAGTGACAGGCGGGCCAGACGAGTTTGCAGCTGCCAAAGCCTTCACCGAAGCTCTCTGGGGATCAATGCGCTGGGCAGCGCCCCTGGCTGTGCTGGTTGCTTTAGTGGCACTTTTTCAATTGCATCGGTTGGCTCCATTTTTATCCTCCGCCGGACGCGGTTTTCAAGCGGCAACGGCCACAGGTAATGAGCCGCACGACGCACGCCAAACGTGGCTGATTCGAGGATTTGTGGCTGCGTGGCTGATCATCGCCATGACGCAATTTGGCGAGAGTGTCGTGCAGCGGATGCGCGACTGGCAGAGCTATGGGCTGCATGCGGGACAGACGTCGTTGCCCAATCTCAGCGACACCAATTATCTGTTGATTCGCTACCTCGAAGAGGCGACGCCCCCGGATGCGAAAATTCTTGTACTCAGCGACCAAAAATTGTTTTTCCTGTCCTATTACCTCTTGCCGCGGCGGTTGTATCACCCGATGCATCCCGACAGTGAATTTGTGATTCCGCTGGCTCAAGGCGAGCGTCAGCTGGCTGCTTATACGCGCGTGGACTTGCCGGCCCAATACCTCGAAGAATTGCAACCAGACTACGTGCTCGAATACTTTGAAGGAGAGGCGTTCGTCGATCCTGCCCGAGTGCGGGAAGATCAGGGTTGGCTCAGGTTTTTGGGACAGGGGAAAGTCACCACTGAGCAACCCAGGATTCAAGTCATTTTGCGTCCCTATCCATCGGAGGGGACGCCGTGATTGGTTGGGGTTTGTTACTCTTCGGCCTGATTGGCCAATGGCTCTTCGGCGCCGCACTGGCCACGCTGATTCTCGGCCGCCGCATTTGGAGACCGTCTCCCCAGGGTGGATGGCTGACGAGCCGAGCTGAGTTGATTGGGTTGGGTATCGTGCTGGGAATTGCCGGGACGAGTTATGTGCAATTTTTGTGGGGACTGGCCGGCGGTCCGCTGGCGCGTTCGACGAGCATCGGTTGGGGAGTGTTGGGTTGTCTGGCCGGAATCGCCGCTTGGGGACTCAGCCGCGCCCCCCGCCCTGCTCCGCTGAGTCACGACGACCAATCCGCTTGGGTCCGTTTTGCTGCGACGATTGTTGTGTTGTTGTTTGTTTCGCTACTGGGCCAAACATTATTAACCCCGCAGCGACTGTGGGATGAACGGGCGATCTTTGGGTTGAAATCGATCGTGCTGTTTGAGGACGCACAACTGCAAAGCGCCGACTTGCTGCATCCAGATTTTGTCCAATACCATCCCCGCTATCCACTGCTGATTCCGTTGGCCGAACAACACATTTATGCCCTGCTGGGAAGCGCCGACGACCGCTGGGCGAAGCTGCTCTTTCCGCTGATGTACCTCGGCATGGTGCTCACATTTGCCGGGGTGTTGCAACGTCAGCTGCGGGCTGCTACCGCTTGGTTGTGGACGTTGGTCTTAGCCACCGTGCCTATTCTGGCGTTCAACGATTACGGGTTCCTCTCCGCCCAAGCCGATGCCCCCGTCGCCTGTTATCACGGCGTCAGCCTGCTCTATCTGTGGAGTTGGTTACGCACGCGGCGCAAAGAACAGATCAGTGCCCCTCGCCCGTTGATTCTCGCCGGCGTGGCTGCGGCAATGACACTTTTTACCAAGGACGAAGGAATCGCGCTGGCGCTCATCGATGGTGGCCTGTTGTGCCTGTTGGTCATTGTTTTGAACTGGGGACCGGAGAATCAAAAACTCGCGGCCCTAAAAACCGCGCTGGGTTGGACGGGACTCTTTGCCGTCACAACGTTACTGATTGCTGCCCCATGGTTCCTCTACCGTGGACGACTGCCGACGACGACGGAGATGAACTACAGCGGGCGAGTGAACTTGGCGACGCTCATGGCGGGACTCGGCACGCTGTCGTGGTCTGTACCACACATGCTGGGCGCCATGTTTCTGCAGGTGACCACCATGGGTCTACAGTGGTGGGGATTGCTCATTGCCGGGGCGACCCAACCGCGCCGCACACTCCGCCCGGAACAACTGTTGTTGCTGGGCGACGTAATCGGAGCATTGGCGGCCCTCTTGGTCGTCGGCATGATCGCTCCCACGCCGGTCGAAGAACACATCGGCGGCTCCAGCCACCGCTTTCTTATGCAGATCACACCGGTCGCGGTGCTGTTTATTGCTGGGCAGTGGAGTGGAGATGAGTAGTTGGTAGAGAGTGGCCGGTGGCCAGAAAGAAGTTCCGCTCCCGACCTCTCACGCCTGTCCCCTCAAGCCTCATACCTGCGTTGCTGGACGCGTTTGCGACGACTTGCCACAATAAGTCAACAATACAAAACACGAAGGAAGTTGCATGGACACCAAGAAACCGGGCGTTGTCAGTTACGATCAGGTCGGCGACGAGTATCTGCAAAACCGCAAGCTGCGCAAATCGGCGGGGTGGATTTTGTTGTGGGCTTTGGGTGTCGGGGCGGTGATTTCCGGGGATTACTTTGGTTGGAATTTCGGTCTCAAATACGGTTTCTGGTCGTTGGCGATTGCAACGGTGCTGATGGCGGCCATGTATATTTGCATGGTGTTTACCATCGCCGAACTCTCCGCGGCGCTGCCGCATGCGGGGGGATTTTTCTCCTTCACTCGCAATGCCTTTGGCCCCACAGGCGGATTCATTTGTGGGCTGACCGACACGATCGAATATGTGATCACACCAGCGGTGATCGTGGTGGGCATTGGCGGATACGTCAACAAACTCGTGTTCGGCGACAGCCCACCACCCGTAGGAGTTACCTTCTTATGGTGGTTTTTGTTCTACGCGGTTTTTGTGGCGATCAACATTCGCGGCGTGGAACTGACATTAAAAATCGGCTTAGTGATTACCGGCATTGCTGCGGCGGTTCTAGTTCTGTTTTATGTCAGTGCCATTTCGACCGGTGCCTTTAGTTGGGACAAACTGCACAACATCCCGGTGGCAGAGACCGCCGCAAACTCTTGGTTACCGCCGGGCGTGTGGGGAATCTTCGCGGCTTTGCCGGCGGCAATGTGGTTTTATTTGGCAATCGAACAACTTCCCCTCGCTGCGGAAGAAGCCCACGATGCCGTCAACGATATGCCCAAAGCACTGATCTGGGGCATGCTGACGTTGCTCGTTTTATCCCTGTGCACATTGGTGTTAAATACTGGTGTCGGCGGCGGAGCGGCGGAGATGGCTGTATCCGATGCTCCATTGGCCGATGGATTCCTAGCTGTGTTTGGCACTGGCACGGCATCGTGGCTGTTGATCCTGATTTCCCTCACCGGTCTGGTGGCCAGTTTTCACGGCATCATCTACGCTTACGGGCGCGTGTTGTTTGCCCTGTCCCGCGCCGGTTATTTCCCCCGCTGGATGTCGCTGACCAGCAAAAACCACACGCCTTATGTTGCCATCATTTTGGGGGCATTCATCGGCTTTGCCTGTGCGGTGATGATTGACTTTATGGGCGACAACAGCTTGGTCGGCAAGTCGCTGCTGAGCATGGCGGTCTTCGGAGCCGTGATTTCCTACGCGATGGTCATGCTCAGTTTTATTAAATTGCGGATCGCCCGGCCGAACATGCCGCGTCCCTATCGTAGCCCGCTGGGGATTTCCGGGGCAGTCGTGGGGTTGGTGCTATCACTGATCGCACTGCTAGCCACCTTCGCCGACGAAGCGGCCCGGCCCGGTGTATGGGGAGTGGCGATCTTCGTGTTCGTGGGGATTGTGTACTTCTTCGTTTACAGTCGGCATCACCTCGTCGCCCAAGCCCCGGAAGAAGAGGATGCTCTGATCGCCCAAGCGGAACACGAATTGTCGCATTAGCGATCGAAGACGCTTTGCTACATGTCCCGCCGATAATAACCAAAGAGGCCACGTTGGACATCCACGACAATGAGGTCACAATTGGAGATTCTTCCCTCTGGGCTGAGCGGCCCGCGGATGATCAGAGCGAAACGAGGTTCACCCTTATGGTTACGCAGTGGCAAAAACCACTTCTCAAGTGATTTCCATCGGCGAAGGCCTTGAGGCTTCTGCTTCAGCCATCGACCATATCCATCAGGAGGCGCACTCGAAAGAATTCTCTTCGCTTCCTCCACTGGGATTCTCAATACGACTTCACGGGTTCCGTCGGCGCCACCTGGAGGAATGGCAATTCCTTTTGTATACGTGTCAATGTGCTCAACAAGTTCGACGGAATCCGTTCTGGGAATGTTAGCCATCCGCAGTACGTTATCAACCGCCGAGTCCGCGCGTGCTTGGTTACTACGGTGAACATGTATTGCGACCGAAATGGCAAGAACCTCGTAAACACAAATCGCGACAAGGCAACCACAAGCGATCCGTTTCATCGCGGGCTCATCCATTGCGAAGAATCGTTTTTGTTTCTGGTTTCCGCGATTGAGAAGGCAACCAGAGACGGCGCAGCCAACAAGAAGCCACAATTACCGTGATTCCTAGCATACAAACAAAAAATCACTTCTCCAAGACCGCAAACTGCGACACAATCGCTTTCGCACATCGCAATCCATCGACGGCAGCGCTGATGATTCCACCGGCGTACCCCGCGCCCTCGCCGGCGGGGTAGAGGCCGGCGATGCCTGGGGTTTGGTAACTCTCGCGATCACGGTCGATCCGTACGGGAGAGCTGCCGCGCATTTCGGGGCCGACGAGCACGGCGTTTTTCAGGAATTGGCCGCGCCATTTTTTGTCCATCACCTTCAGTCCGCTGCGGACGGCTTTGAGGATCACCGGGGGGAGGACCTCCGACAGGTTGGCCGAGACAGAGCCGCGTTGGTAGGAACAGACTGGCGGGCGGCCGTGAGGGCGACGGTCGGCTAAAAAGTCCTCCGCGGATTGCACCGGACAGAGATAATCGCGGCGGCCAATCTCATAGGCGATCGCTTCGTACTTACGCTGCACTTCGACACCGGCCAGCGGATGGCTGCTGCCCATTTCCTCAGGCTCGAGCGTGACGACCAGACCGCTGTTGGCGAAGGGCGTGTCGTGCCGCGAATTGCTCATGCCGTTGGTGCAGAACATCTCCAGTTCTGACACACTCGGAATGATCGAGCCGCCCGCGCACATACAGAACGTAAACAAATCCTTTTGGCCGCGTGCGACGAGATTGTAGTCAGCAGCGCCGAGCAGGTCGTAGTACGACTCCTTGCCGTATTTGCGACGATTGATTTGGTCCTGCGGTTGTTCGATTCGCAGCCCCAGTTGAAACGCCTTGGCCCGCATCGGCACGCCCAACGCGTGCAACATGCGATAGGTATCGCGCGCGCTATGCCCGATGCCCAACACGACTGCCCGCGTTGTTAAGTAGCCGCTCGAAGTTTGCAGGCCGCGGACAACACCGTCGTTGATATCCAGCCCCTCCATCTGGCAACCGAAACGATATTCGCCTCCCAGGGCTTCGATCTTGCGACGAAAGTTCCGCACCAGCATCGGCAGCCGGTTGCTCCCCAGGTGCGGGCGGTGTTCGTAGCGGATCGACGGTTTGCCGCCGCACTCGACAAGTTGCTCCAACACCCAATCCACATCCGGCCCGGTCATGCGACAGGTCAGTTTGCCGTCGCTGAATGTCCCCGCTCCCCCTTCGCCGAACAGGTAATTGTTCTCGCGATCAAATGCGCCGCCGGAATCGAAATCGCGAATCGCTTTCACGCGCGGTTTGACCGCTTGACCCCGTTCTAAAATGATCGGGCAATAGCCTCGCTGCGCCAAATAATACCCGGCCAACAATCCAGCCGGCCCCGACCCCACGACCACCGGCCGCTGCGGCAACGGTTCCGGCCCCGACGATGGCTCGACGAAAACCGGATCGCTGAACAGCGTCACCGCTTCCCCGCCGCTTTGCCGCGCCAACAGCGTCGTTTCGTCCGCACAGTCCACGACGGTCGAATACACAAACTCCATCCGGCTTCGCGACCGCGCATCCAGGCTTTTCCGCAAAATCCGCCACTGGCGAATCTCATCATCACCCACCCCCAACAATTCCGCCGCCGCACTACGGAGCGATTCTTCAGGAGCCTCAACGGGGAGACGGAGATTGGTGATTTTCAGGGACATTGGCGGACATTTCGGGTGGACGGACAATCAAAGCGACAACGTTAGTGGATTCTTCCCGATTCGGTTGTCGCGAATCTAGCCGACGATTTCAAATGCACCAAGCCATTGGATGGTGAATTTTCTTGTAAATCGGAATCTGGCGTTCTATCGTGAACGGCGACAGTATCGCTTACAGGCGATTGACAACTTCGGGACTAGCGTCCGAAGACGGTTGCATTCAAAGCCGATCATGTGATTGACAGAAGAGAGATTCAATGCGTTCATTTTATCTGACTGCGAGTCTGTTGGTAGTGATTTCGTCCCTTATCGGGTGTGGTGGCGGTGGCGGTAACGACAAGGACGATTCCATACAGCAAGTTGGCGTGGACACCAGATACGTTCTCCCCGACACGATATTTGCTGCGGTGATCAATGTACGGCAGATACACGAGTCACCGGTGTGGGAGGATCATCCCCAACACTTGAAATGGTCCGATTCATTCTTAGAGGCTTTCAACTACGCGCAAATGAATCTGAAGTCTGGTGATTTTGGAGGAGACATCCGGCCAGAGAATATCAACCGCATCGTCTTGAGTGTGGGGTTTAGACCAGAAGATGCCACGACTAAAATTCCGGTCGCATTGGTTGCGCACTTCAAAGAAGCTCATGCTGATATTGAAACCATCGAACAATTTTGGGGACTTGCGGGTGATCCCGATTCAATTCAGAAAAAAGCAATTGGTGCCGCAACCTATTATTTCGTTCAACCAAAAAAGTATCTTTCAGAGGCGATGTTCGTTCACTTCCCGGATAAACGGACCGCCGTTGTTGTGAACAACGAAAAAATACTGCAGGCATTCATCGCCGAGAAATCCGATGTCACGTCACCAATTGCAGAGAAGCTTCCAGATCTTGATCTTAGTCCCGACGCAACATTTCTGTTTGCAATGGACGACGAGCAAAGGGACTTTATTAACACCTTTATTAACATCTATGGGCGAATGACTTCAGGGAAATTTCTAGGGAACCTGCCTGAAGGACTGCAAGAAGCGTCTCTCGCCGGATCACTTTCACCAGATTTAGAATTACAAGCCTCATGCAAATTCGTTGATTCGGAAATTGCCACCGCTGCAAACACATCCTTTACGGGATGGACGCAGAATTGTCTGTCCGTCATATCCACTACTCTGGAAAAAAATAATCCGCCCGTTTCAGCGGAGTTGAAAAAAGGAATACTCGCGATCCAAAAATTACTGAGCGGACTTCAGTCCGATCAGAATGGCCGCCGAGTCGACATCCAAAGTGCAAATACTGATGGCATCGACGGTTTAGATGCCATGGCGGCTTTTACAAAATTAAAACTCGCGGCTGTAGAATCGGACCGCAAGAGATATCTAGCACGAGTGGATTATGAAAAATCCCATCCCCGCGGTTTCTCGTCACCCGCCAATTTGAAATACGTGCTGCCAAACGCCACATTAGGCGTTGCCATCAACGTGCACCAAGCCATGCAGTCACCTGTCTGGGAAAACAACACTGAAGTCAAAATGTACCTTCCCATGCTTCAAACTCTACTTCCCGACTTGCCAGAGAGCGGACTGAACCCGTCAAACATGGCTCAGGTTTTCGCGAGCATCGAACCGGCTGACGGGCCGGACATCTCAAGATCATCGGTATCTGTTGTCTTGCAGCTCAAATCGCCGCATGCGGGAGAAGGTTTAGTGGAGCAATTCACAAAATCAAAGGGGCAAGCAAGCAAAATCAAAAAAATGCAATTTGATGGCCAAACTTATTTTAATCTTGACCCCGATCGCCCGTTGGGACGCCAGATGTTTCTTCATATTCCAAACGAAAATACAATCCTATTCGCTGGTCCAACGGAACAAGTGATGCAGCAGTTGCTAAAGCAAGACGCGCCACCCGATTCACCATTAGCCGTAACGTTTAAGACCGCTGATATGACACACGACATCGTATTTGTCGCTATCGCCGACGATCAAATTCGTAACTTCCTACGTAGAGTGTCTGCCATGTACTTAGGCGATGAAATGACCGGGCTGCTAAAACGTGCGGAAAACGCTGTCGTGTCCGGCACATTTTCACCGAATGCTCGATACGAAGCCGATCTAACGTTTACCGATGAAAAAGCCGCTACGGAGATGCGGACGGTCCTGTTGAATAAACTTCAGAGTGTCAAATCCACAGTCGAAACACGCATTGAGAAACTCAAGCCACTGCCGGATGTGAACATGCAAAAGCAAATCATGCCGGAATTGAAAGCATTTCTTGATGGTGTGCGTTCGGAGCAGACAGGAAAAACTACGCGATTCTTTGTTGTCGGTTTGGATGACATGAACCTGATCAAAGTGCGCGAAGCTGAAAAATGGCTAGCCTGGGGTGGCGACGATAACGATGAAGATTCATCAGAGGAGGACTCCTATGGCACTCCGTCAAACGAATCCGATCCAGAGGATATCGAATCAACGATTAAGGACCGAGTCCAATATCATATTGACCACCTCACCAAGGAGAAATACAAATCGTTTGGGCCGGAACTTCGAGTCTCTTTTTGTGAAGCCCTAGGCAAAAGGGGAACACATGCCAAAGCAGCCCTGCCCCATCTCCAAAAAATTGCCGATGATGAGGATGAAGACGAGTCGGTCCGCAAAGCCGCGACACAGGCGATCAAAGATATCAATTCCGACATGAAACAAAATTAGCGACCCGACCAACCAATAATCACAGCGGCTCAAGCTGCCCGCTCGGCGGTGTACTTCAACCGTAACAATTCCTGTCCGGTGGGTTCGTGTACCGATTCGCTTAAGGGTTGGAAGCCGTAGTTGTCGTAGAATTTTCGGCCGATGGCGTTCGCGCGGAAGACTTCGACCTCAAGGACTTTGTGCAAGCCCCGTGCTTGATCCATCAAGGCGCGGCCGGCGCCGGTGCTGTGGAAGTCGGGTTGCACGAAGATCGCGCCGACTTCGTTGCCGATCAGGGCGATGAAACCGATCACGGTGCCGTCCTGTTCAACGACCCAGGTGTCGGCGTTCGGTAGATACATGTTGGGGATGTTGTGCCGTTCTTGGGCGAGGAACTCTTCGGTCAAAAACGGATGCGCCAACCGCGTCGCTGCCTCCCAAGAGGAGAGCACGCCCTCTAAATCTTTGTCGACGTATTGGCGAATTGTGCGTTCCATGCGACTTAAATCCAGAATGACTGCGCCGGCCGCCGATTTTAGGTTTGCTCAGAAAAGACGAACCACGAAAACAGCGAACGGCACGAAATACAAAGGGAAACAGCGATCACCTGACCATCGAATTAGGCCACCGCATCGTGACAGCGGAGCGACATGGTAGGGGTTTGGGCGACGCCAATCAATAACGCGTCACTTCGCAGCCCGGTAGAGCTTGCTGTAGCTCGTCGCGTTGGGCTTCGTTGAGTTCCAATCCTCCTAAATCCAGACGCTGCAGGTTGTGGAGGACGTATAGCTGCCGCACGCCGTCGAACGTCACTGCTGTTTCGGACAAGTCGAGGTCTTCTACTTTGGTTAAGGATAGCAAATGCTGTAGCCCGGTATCTGTAATCTTTTCGCAATAACGCAAATCTAGAATTTTGAGTTCCGTAAATTGACCGATATACGCAAGGTCCTCGTCCGTGGCTTCTCTGAGCAAGACATACTCAACATTTCGCAACCATCGCAAATGGTTCGCCGCGGGACGTAGATGGTTAGCAGATCCCTCGATAGACACCACTCGCTGAAAATCATGGTCCATCCACTCCTACAATATGGCTGGCTCCGCAATGCCAGTCCGGATTAACGTCCTTCTTGGTAGAGGGCCCAGCCCCCAAAAGGAACCTACACGATAATGCAACCCCTCTATTGATGAGGGCAAGTCGCCTACCACGCCCGACATGATGTCAACTTTAGGACACTCCGCACGAATCACCGCGATCGTCCGTTGTTCCATCGCAATCGGCACCAGCCACATGATGCTGATCACGGCCAACACGGCGACTGCGGCCAGCAAATATGGCCAGCGTGCACGACGTTTAGTCTTCGGCAATTGAGTCGTTGTGTCTGCCATGTTGGGTCCTTGGTGAGTATTAGCGGTGAAACGTCGACCAATAACGCGTCACTTCGCAGCCTGGCAGGTCCTGCTGTAGTTCGTCGAACTGGGCATCGGTTAACTTCACTCCTCCCAATCCAAGGCGGCGCAGGTTGCCGCAAGCTCGCAACACCCGGACGCCGTCGAACGTCACCTTTGTTTCAGACAGGTCGAGGTCTTCCAAGTTGTCGAGAGTGAGCAGATGTTTGAGTCCTGCGTCGGTGATGCCGGTCCTTTGTAGACTCAACGTTTTGAGTTGTGACAGCCCGCCCAGTTGCACCAATCCAGCGTCGGTAATGCTATCGCTATAAGCCACGTTCAAATCTTCTAGTTCAGACAATTGGCCGAGATACACCAAATCCTCATCAGTAGCATCGTCGAGTTTGATTCGTTCTACGCTTTGCAACCGATGCAATTGACTCGCAGCAGGGCGCAAATACTCCGCCGGACCGTCGATAGACACCACCCACAAAAGACCATGTTCCATCCGTCGTTGCAGTTCTGTTGGCCCGAGAAAATCCGTTTTGACTAATGTCCTTTGTCGGCGGCGGGTATGGATCAGATGCATCCAACCAACCCGTGAGGGGCCCTTCCTTCCGTCCGGCATGAATTCTGGGACGTCGACATCCACATCCGGACACTCCGCACGAATCACCGCAATCGCCCGCTGCTCCAGCGCAATCGGCACTAGCCACTTCACGCTGATCACCGCCAACAGTGCGACAACAGCTAGCAAATACGGCCAGCGCGCACGGCGTTTCGTCTTTGGCAGTTGAGTCGCTGCGTCTGCCATGTTTTGTCCTTGGCAAGAATTCACTGTGTGGCGCCAATCAATAACGCGTCACTTTGCAGCCCGGCAAGGCTTGTTGGAATTCGCCGCGTTGGGCATCGGTCATCCCAAAGCCTCCCAGTCGTAGGCGGCGCAGGTTGTGGAGGACGTGTAGCTGCCGCACGCCATCGAGCGTCACCTTTGTTTCGGACAGGTCGAGGTCTTCCAAGTTGTCGAGAGTGAGTAGATAGGGCAGTCCGGCGTCAGTGACCTTGGTCTCCAACAAGCTCAACGTCTTGAGTTGCTTCAGATCCGACAGATGTTTTAAGCCGTTATCTGTAATGGGCAACCCCAAGAGCATGAGCGATTCAAGTCGCGGCAGATTCTTCAAGTGGACTAAACCGTCATCCGTCACGCGTGTGCCCGCAAATTGCAACGATTTGAGTCCGCTCAATTCGCAGACGTGGTCTAGTCCGTCATCGGTCAACTGCGTGTGCGTGAGATCCAATTCTTCCAGCTGATCCAGTTCCGACAAGGTGGCGAATCCGCGACCGCTGATATGGGCGTCGCGTAAATTTAAACTTCTTAATTCAAATAAACTGTTAAGCCTCGATATGCCAGCATCCGTGATGCAGGGTTGCCCGGTATCCGTAATTTCGGTGTTTAGTGTCAACGACTCTAGATTGGTGTAATGCCTGACATATTCAATATCGTCATCATATACGCTATACAATTCGACATCGACAACGTCTTGCAGCCATCGCAACTGATCGGCTGCGGGACGCAAATCGTTAGCCGACCCCTCGATCGTTCGCACCCGCAGGAACTCATGCCCAGTCCACTCCCGAAGAAAATCCGGACCGACGTATTCGGCATGTAAATTTGTCGGTTTCCAAATCGACATTGCTAAAGTCGCTCGCAAACTGCGAAACCCCGTGATAACTGTCGGTGGGGCGGGAGGCGGTGCCGATGAATTTTCGATCCCCACATCCGGACACTCCGCACGAATCACCGCCAGCGCCCGTTGCTCCATCGCAATCGGCACCAGCCACTTGATGCTGATCACGGCCAACACGGCCGCAGCGGCCAATAGATACGGCCAGCGCGCACGGCGCTTCGTCTTCGGCAATTGAGGTGCTGGGTCTGCCATGGCGCTTCCTTTGGCAAAGTCGGCTTGGGGCTTGAGGGGACAGGCTTGCGGCGGTTGGATTGTATGTCAAATGTGTTAGGCACGCCAATCGTTTCACCCGCCCTACTCAGGCAACTCCCTTCACCGCTCCGCATCACTCGTTGTGCGCGGGTCTCCCGACCCCGCACCGTCGCGACCGAAGGTCTCCCAACATAGGCATGAGGTGTGAGGGAACAGGCGTGAGGCTCGCACTCAAAATCAAACGAGCCTCCAACCCTATTCTTCACCTTCTCTTTACTGGCCACTCGCCACTAGCCACCGGCCACTCCCCCCACTTGTTGTGCGCGGGTCTCCCGCCCCCGCTACCCTCATGACCGAAGGTCTCCTACCACCGTAAAATTCGAGAGACCGCTAAACCGGCGGCATTCTTCCACGCCAACTCGCCACCAACCTTTCCGTATGACTTCTACTGCCGACTGTCGACCGGTTTGCACGATGCTTGCCACGCCAGCAACTCCGTTTGCATCCGCTTCACGACTTCCGGATGTTCGGCGGCGATATCGTGGGCTTCCTGTGGATCGGCCAGGAGGTCGTACAACTCAAATACTGGTGGTCGGAGCGGTTTGCCGTTTGGGTCGCGTTTGCGTTTACGAGTGTTGTTGATGAGCTTGTAGCGATTGTCCGTCCAGGCCAATGCATCGTGGTGTTGAAAACCGATGGGGCTGGGTCGCTCGGTGACATTTGTTTCGATCAGCGGCAACAGGCTTGCGCCGTCGATCGCGCGATCGGTGGGGATTTGCACGCCGAGCAGTTCCAAGATCGTCGGCAGGTAGTCGCTGGTGACTGCTGGATAATCGCTCACCCTGCCGGCGGCGATCTTTGCGGGCCATTCGATCAGTGCCGGCACGCGGACGCCCCCTTCGTACAAATCGCGTTTGCGGCCGCGATACGGACCGGCCAAACCGGGGGATGTTTTCGCTTGACCCTCCGGGCCGTTGTCGGAACAAAACGTCACCAACGTGTTGTCCGCCACGTTTAAATCACGCAACGTCTGCCGCAGCCGCCCGACTTGTTCGTCCATCGCCGTGATGCAGCCGTAATAGTTTCGCGGAAAGTCATCGTACTCGGCATACAACTTGGCATGGTCCGGACCGGCGACGACCGGAAGGTGTGGGGTGTGAAACCAGACGACGACAAAGAACGGTTTCTGTTGTTCGGCGGCCTGAGTGATAAATGGCACCGCGCGATCCATAATGACCCGCGCATCGTCTCCTTCAAGATTCTCGGTCACGACCTCGCCGCGTTGATCCCAATACCGCGTCCCGTAGGGAACGGCAGCGGCGCGATCCTGCAGATAGTTCCATCCGTTGCCGGATGGCTTGCCGCGCGGTTTGAGCATCGGATCAAACGTGGGGACTTTGGCCTCGGTGCTAAAGCAACGGTCAAAACCGTTGTTCTGTGGCGGTGAAAAATGTGCGACGTGCTTTGGGCCGCCGCGGTTGGAATCGCGAATCGTTTTGGTCATCGTCCCCAAATGCCATTTGCCGAAATGCCCGGTGGTGTATCCCTGTTTTCGGAGCAGTTCCGCCAACGTCAATTCCTGCGGTGTCATGTGACCACTGTTGGCGGTCAGGATTCCGTAACGATACGGATGCCGCCCGGTCAGCACCGATCCCCGTGTGGGACTACAGACCGGTGCTGCGGAATAAAATCGATTCAGCTTCAAACCGGCCCGCGCCATCGCATCGAGGTGCGGAGTCTTGATCACCGTATTTCCGTTAAAACCGGTGTCCCCCCACCCCAGATCGTCGCACATCACGAGCACTATGTTTGGTGGGGCTGCTGGCAAATCGCAGGATACTCCCAGCAACAACACGCAGAGAGTTGCCATACAGCGAAACGACATGAAGAGCTCCCGGCCTATCGCATTGAGAACAATAGCGTTGAGAAATGGAACAAAACTGCATCATACGGTTTTCGTATGGCAATCGGTCAAGGTCATAGAATTCAGACCTTGCAGATTTCAGGTAAAAAACATTGGTTTCCACAGCGAATGAGCAATCGTTTTTCAAATCGTGATCGTAGTGTCGAATACGACCGCAGAGGGTTGGTTTGTGACAATTGTAGTGGAGTCTCTTCGCGACGACGTTGCCCTACGCTGAGTCAACCGCTCGTTGCACAATGGCCGGAAAAACGGGCTCAACTTGCGAGAACCTATTCGGTCGGTTTACAATGAAGTCCACCAAATAGCGTGAGCTCCCTCCCGCATATTCTTCTTTTTGAATCACAGAGGATTTCCGATGTCGATCATCACTCGCCGCCGTTTTTTACAGACCTCGACCGCCGCAGCGGGCGCTTCGCTGTTGCTGACCGGCACACAAGCATCCGGTAAGGTCAATGGAGCCAATGATCGAGTGCGAATCGCCGTCGCCGGTTTGAATGGTCGCGGCAAAAGCCACCTGCAAGGTTGGTTGGGACAAAAGAACGTCGAAGTCGCTTACGTCATCGACCCCGATCAAGATGTCTTGGACCGCACGCTGAAAGCGCTCGCCGAAAAAGGTGTCACCAACGTCAAAGGCGCCGCTGATGTCCGGGAAGCCTTGGAAGATAAAAACGTCGATGCCATCTCCGTTGCCACCCCCAACCATTGGCACTCGCTGATCACGATTTGGGCAGCCCAACACGGCAAACATGTCTACGTTGAAAAACCGATGAGCCACGACATTGCCGAAGGCCGCATCGCTGTCGAAGCCCAGAAAAAATATGGCGTCGTCGTGCAACACGGTACGCAGCGTCGCAGCAACGCACAGCTTGCCGGGCTGGTAAAAGAAATCCAGGACGGGAAATTCGGCAAACTGAAAATCTCCTACGGTTATTGCTGTAAGCCACGGGGTGGCATCGGACACAAGAGTCCGACCACACCGCCGTCGAACTTGAATTGGGACCTGTGGAAAGGCCCGGCACAGATCGACCAATATCATCCCAATTTCGTGCACTACAACTGGCACTGGTTTTGGGAAACCGGCAACGGCGACATGAACAACCAGGGGACGCACCAATTGGACGTCGCCCGCTGGGCACTCGACGAAGATCAAACGCACCCGGTTCGCGTAATGGGCATGGGCGGTCGGTTCCAATGGAACGACCAAGGCGAAACCCCCAATACGATGTTCGCCGTCGCCGAATATCCCAACGGACAGTACGTCTACTTCAACGTCCGTAACGTGAACTATAAAAATTACAAAAAGCAGGTCCTCAACGAGTACTACTTCGAGGATGGTGGAAAGATTCTCCCCAACGCTCAAGCAAAGCACCGTGAAGGGGGCGACTACTGGAGATATTTCGCCAAAGGGGACAATGAGGGGGTCGTGCTGACCGTCGAGGATGGTGACGTCACCCCCGGCGGCAACTGGGGCGCCTTTATTGCAGCTGTCCGCGAAGGGAACCCGGACATGGCCAACGGCAACGCCCTGGATGCCCATTACGGCTGCGTGCTGGGCCACATCATGAACAACTCGTATCGCTTGGGTGTTGACGTTCCGTTCAACAGCAAAGCGGGTAAGTTCGGTGAAAACACCGATGCCTACGAGCACTTTACGGCCTTGCACGACATCATGAGCAAAGACGTGGGTCTGTCCGCCGAGGACAACAAATACACCGTTGGTCCCTGGTTGACCTTCGACGGTGCCAAGGAACGTCACACCGGTGATCATGCCGAAGCGGCCAATTCCTTGCTGAAAGACGCCAACACAACCGGCTTCGAAATCCCGCTGTTAGCGAGCCTCTAAGCCGCCGTGAAAAGCAACAACTGACGAACCCGTATGCCCCCGGTTTGGTAGCGACCAAGCCGGGGGATTTGCATTCACCGAGTCACTGTACGCGTTTTGCCCAACGATCCTCTTTGTTCTCGACAGGTCACGCGTGGAAGCGTCGAACATCATTTTTCAGGGCCGGGGCCTGTGGTGGCTGTGGTTGAGCCTTGCCGCACTCGCGGCCATCGGCGTAATCATGCTATACCGCTACGAACGCCGTTTGGTGGCGGCGCGGATCGGGAATTCGCTGTTGGCCTTACGGCTGTCCGCCATCGCCTTGCTGTTCTTCGCACTGTTGCAACCGGTACTGGCCGTCGTGCGCGAGCGCGCGGCTGAGCGGCGGATCTTGATTGCCGTTGATGTCTCGCAAAGCATGCAGACACCCGATCCTCAAGCGAGCGACGCCGAAAAACTGCGCTGGGCGCGGGCTTTGGGAACCATCGGCAATGACGGCAGTCGCGACCGCTTGGACCAATGGCTGCAGGCGTTGGAAAATGATCAAGAACCGAAATGGGTCGAATCCAGCAACGGCGAAGCAGCGGTGCAGCTCGCACAGACGCGCCGTGATAGCCTGCATCAACTGCTGGATGAAATTGGCGCTCTGCAACGCCGCGAAATTGTCCAGCGGATTCTGACGTCAACGACCACACCCTTGCTCGCCGAGTTGCAACGGATTGGTGATGTGCAAATTCAATTGTTCGCCGATCAGTCTGTGGCCGCCGACGCGGATACGTTGTCGCTCTTGGATCTCAACGAACAGGAGTTAGGTCTGAACGTCGGTGTAACCAATCTACGAGCGGGAATTGAATCCGGAACCTCCTCAAGCGAGGAAACCTCGCTCGCGGGAATCGTCCTCTTTTCTGATGGTCGCGATACCTCAACGCATGATTCCATCGCCACGGCCCGTGCGCTCGGCCGCGAAAACATTCCGATATTCCCGGTGCTTATCGGCAGCCCCCGCAAACCGGTCGACATCACCGTCACCGATCTCGATTTCCCCACGTCCGTCTTTTTAGGCGACACCCCGCGGCTGACGGCAACCCTCGCTACGACCGGTTTTGCAGGACGCGCCATCGAGGTGGTCTTGCAACCGGCAACCGGCGCTGCTTTGCGGAAGACAATCAACGTCGAAGCGGACACGACAACCGTCGCATTTGACTGGCCGGCCGATTCAGCGGGGCGGTCTTCGTTCCGCATCGCCGTCGCAGCACAACCGGAAGAACTTCGCGACGACAATAACTCGGCTGAATTCGCGCTCACGGTGGTCGACGACACGATCCGCGTGCTGTTGATCGAGGAGGAAGCCCGCTGGGAATTTCGGTTTATCGATAATGCCTTTCTGCGCGACAGCCGCGTTGATGTCGCGCAGGTTATCTTTGAACAGCCTTTTCTCGATGTCTTGGATGCATCGTTCTTCCCCCGTCAATTGGACTGGCCGAACGATCCCGCTGGCTGGGACAAATCCGCCTTGGCCGACACCGATGTGGTGATTGTCGGCGATGTCTCGCAAACTCATCTGACACCCGCTGACTGGGAAAGCCTGGAACGTTATGTCGACGCCGGCCGCGGCACGCTCGTGCTCCTCGCTGGGAAAAACTTTTCGACGGATGGCGAACTTCCTCCCGCCTTGCAGCGCCTATTGCCGGTTTCCGATTTGCGGATCGAACAATTCACCAAACGATCCGCCAAGTCGTCGCCCAACGAACGCGGCTTTCATCTCTCGCTTACCCCCGAAGGCGAACGCGAACCGATGCTGCAGTTCGCCGCCGACCCCCAAGCCAATCGTGAAATCTGGCGCGATTTTCCCGGACATGTTTGGGGCATGACCGGTACCGCAAAACCAGGCGCAAGCGTTCTGGCGACCATGGATTCCCCCGCCGACGCTCCACAGGGAACCTCCGCAGATCGCGCTATTCTGGCGCGCCAAACTTACGGCCTGGGACAGGTTTTGTGGCTGGGGATCGACAGCACCTGGCGCTGGCGGCACCGCGCAGGGGACCGGTATCACCACCGTTTTTGGGGCCAGTTGGCACGCTGGGGCGCGCGTCAGCAAAGCCTGGGTGGAACGGACAGCGTGAAATTCGGTTTTGAGCGAAGTGATATTACCCAAGGAAAAACGGCCGTATTGCGTGCGCGATTCAATCGCGTATTTCTCGAACGCTATCCGCAATTGACGGCGACGGCCGAACTGGTCGCCGCGGGGGAATCGCGCATCTTGCAAACACTTCCCTTAACACCCGCGCCCAGTCGGCCCTTGGCGTATGAAGGACAGGCGATCGACTTGCCGCCGGGAGAATACACAGCCCGCTTGAAACTCGACGGGGCAGATTTGGATGCGGCCAAATTCGTGGCGACGTTGTTTGTCTCGCAACCGCCGGCGCAGGAATTGACCGACTTGAGCGCCAACGCGGACTTGTTATCACAAATTGCCACTGTCAGCGGCGGACGGTTGATCGGTCCCGATGCCTTGTCCGAATTACCGCAATTGCTTAACGCTGCTGAGGTCGCGCACGGCGACCGGGATGAAGTTGCACTCTGGCAACACCCGGTGCTATTGCTACTGTTCTGCGCGTTGGTGACGACCGAATGGGTGGTTCGCAAACTAAACGGCTTACCGTAAGCGCCACTAAAGAGCGCCACTAAAGAGCGTTACAGAGCAGCGGTCATTGCGGCAAGACGGGGACCAGCGGCAATTGCAGCAACAAGGAGAGTTGCTTCAACCGTGATTGGCGGCGGATCCCGAGTTTCATGACGCGGGAAATCCTTTGGAACTTCCCTTGCTGGCTTTCAAATTTCTGACAAAACAGCCGCACAAGTTGCGCCCGATCGTCGTCGGCGTTCGTGGTCGACTCCAACCGTCGCAACAACGTGCGCGCTTGGCCGATTCCAGCGGTCAGGTTTGCGGTATGCCGTCCCACATAGGCAGGCAAATTCGATAACAGTCGGCCGATATGCACATGCGTGCTCCGTGCCCCGACGCAATTTTTGCTATGCTGCCGATAGCGAACTGTGGCAGCCGGCAAATAATGAATCCGGCCGGTCGTCGCTGCGCACAAGGCCAACCACCAGTCGTGCAGCGCCGCATCGGTAGGAATCGGCACAGCCAATTCCAACAATGCGCGATTGACCAGGGCTGTACACCCGGTGACAAAATTTTGAACCAGCAACGTCTTGAGTGGTTGATGGGGCGAATGAGCCAAGCCTTCGTAGCCCATAAAGGAGTCGTGAATCAACCGCAGTTCTTCATCCACGACCGCCAAGTCGGAATGCACCAGTTGCGGGACATTGCGACCATCTTCGTCTTCCGCACAGAGAATCAGCTCCATCTGCCGTGCGATTTTTTCGGGATGCCAAACATCATCCTGATCGGCGAAGAGGACATAGGGGGCATCGGCGTCATAGGCCGCTTTGAGCAATGTGCCGAAATTTTGCGTGGTCCCCAACCAGCCTTGCGCATCGTTGAGCAGCGTAATGCGATCGTCGTGGTTCGCTAACTCCCGCACAATATCGACCGTGCGGTCGCTGGAACTATCGTCCCGAACCAGCAAGGTCCAATTGGCATAGGTTTGTTGTTGCAGGCTTTCGATTTGTTCGCGAATGTATTCTTGGCCGTTGTAAGCGGCCAGGACGATCGTCACCGGCGGCCCGGCGCAGACCAGGGACGTTTGCGAACATGGCTCGATTTCGTGGCAGCTCTGGGTGTCTAACACTATCGCATGCTTTCCCGTATCAATACCGCCTCGGCGGCGTGGATTGGGGGTCTCGGTTTTTTTGTCAATGGCGCGAGGCATTTCGCTCTGTGCTGACTGCACGAACATTGCCATCCCGTCATTGCGTGGCGAAGGGTACTCATCCCCGCGAAATTGAGCAATACGACTTTGCTGCTCAGTTGTTACGTAAAAACGGCGTCTCAAAACCACAGCGGTCTTGGCAACAACCGCTTGAACGGGCGGGGTTCATCTCTTATTCACAATAATCGCGCTGGTTTACACGTCAAATCACGGTTGATAGAGTTGGCCGTCGAGCACTCGGATGACGTTCCGTCCTCAGCGGTTAAGAACCTACCTGCCAAACAACGCGGAAACTCCGTAATTCATCTCAAAAGGAATGGGCCATGCCTTTAAAAGGAATCGTTCTCGCCGGTGGCGCGGGAACCCGGTTACACCCGGTCACACGTGTCATCAATAAACAACTGTTGCCGGTCTACGACAAACCGATGGTCTATTATCCGCTCAGCACCCTCATGCTGGCGGGAATTCGCGATGTTTTGATCATCAGCACGCCCGAGGATTTGCCGCTCTTTCAAACGCTGTTGGGGGATGGCTCGCAATGGGGCATGCGGTTGAGTTTTATCGTACAACCGACTCCGGCAGGCCTGGCACAGGCATTTGTTCTCGGTGAGGAATTCATTGGCGACGACCCGGTTTGCCTGATTTTGGGTGACAATATCTTTTACGGACACGACCTACAGTTCGCATTGGAGAATGCGGGGAAATCCACAGCCGGTGCGACCGTGTTCGCCTATTATGTCCGTGACCCACAGCGATACGGTGTCGTCAATTTCGACGCCGACGGCCGGGCGATCGACATCGAAGAAAAACCAACCCATCCCAAATCGAATTACGCGGTTACGGGGCTGTACTTCTACGACAATCGTGTGATCGAAATCGCCAAAAACCTGAAGCCCTCTGCTCGTGGTGAGCTGGAAATCACGGATGTGAATCGCCGCTATTTGAACGATGGAGAGTTGCGGATTGAGCTATTAGGACGCGGCAGCGCCTGGTTGGATACGGGAACCCCCGCATCGCTGCTGCAAGCGGCCTCATTCATCGAAGCGGTTGAGCAACGACAAGGCTTAAAGATCTCTTGCCCGGAAGAGATCGCGTATCGTATGGGATTTATTGATGCTGCGCAACTCCGCGCATTGGCCGAGCCTCTTAAAAAGAATACGTACGGAGAATATCTACTGGAAATCGCCGACGGAGAATCGTCACCGTTGATCGAAGACCGCGATAGTCGTGTCCGCCGCGAGAATGATTAATCACCGCGTCTCTACGCGGCCCCTGTTCGTGTTGCGCGATACCTATCCAGTTCAGTCCGTATGTTAAACCCGACGGTCAGCAATGAAGAACCGTCTGCATTGAAAATAAGATGATCGTCGTCACTTAAGATGGCGGTCACCAACGGTCCGATCCTTTTTGAGATTCGATCTTTTTTCGATCGCAGCGCATTATCAGCTGCAGAGAGCGATATCCGAATTGACCGTTTCGGAGACTCGCCTCTATAATCCGCCGCTGATTTTCCATCCTCCCCTCACGTCCGAATCGCATCGGGTTATCTCAATAACGATGCGCGTTCACACCATTTCTCACTGACATTTCCCATTTGCGGCTGCGCCGATGTTTCGGCTAGTCCCAGCACTGGTTGCGCGATAATGAAACAAACACTCACCCTCGTGGTTGCGTTGGTCATCACCACGGGTTGCAACAAGATTGCCAAGGTCGACAATCCAGTTGCCCCCGAGCCGCCGCCCCGCATGTCTTTCGATAACCGGCCAGCGAGGAGGACCTCCAAACCGGCCCCGCAGTTGGCAGCGCGCGATGAAATGCCGTTGGCCCATGTGGCGGATGAGATTCCCGCGTACGAAGACTTACTACTCAATGAAGAGGGTGTGACGCGCGTCACCAATTCACAAAGTGGCCCCGCATCGACGAATGCAGACCGCGAACTCGGCAACGCTACCGGAACCGTGGTGCTGGTCAACGGCGAACCGATCTTTGCCGAGGACGTCCTGCTGGAATTCGAGAGACGCGTCGCGAAAACTAAACAACGTATGACAGCTGCTCAAATTGAAGAAGCACAACCTGAACTTCGCGCCGCTCGCGCTGAATTTCTCCGTCGCAGTCTTCCCATGCACGTTCAGAGCAAGCTGTTGTCGTCGGCTTTGTTGAAGGGCCTGACTGAGGAACAAAAAGGGCTTTTGGATCAAGGCTTGAAACAGGCCTTCGAAGACAGCTTGGAAAAGAAGAAAAAGGAATTGGGAATCAGCAGTCGTGGTGAATTGGAAGTGGCCATGGCCCAAGAAGGTGTGACGATGCAGCGGATGCAACAGGCTTTTTACGAAAACCAAATGGCGCAGTTATACGTCTCGCAAAATGCCGGCACGCCACCGAAGTTCAGCCGTCGCGAACTGTTTGACTACTATCAAGAACACCAAGAGGAATACGCAGTCGAAGGTAAAGTCAAATGGCGGCAGATCAAAATCGGCTTTAAGGAACGCGGTGGAGAAACGGTCGCGCGCCAGGATATCGCCAAGATTGAACAGTTGCTCATCAACGGTGCCAATTTTTCAGAACTGGCCGAAGAGCACTCCGACGGACCGACGGCGCTCAACGGCGGCATGTGGGACTGGACCGAGAAGGGCAGTCTCGTGGATGAAAACCTGGAATCCATTCTGTTTCAAATCCGCCCCAGCACGGTCAGTGACGTGATCAAATCGGGTGACAGCTATCATATCGTACAAGTCGTTGAACGGATCGATCCGGGTTATGTGCCGTTCGAGGATGTGCATGAAAAAATCAAATTGGAATTGCGCCAAAGCCAATACCAAGAAGCGGCGGCCAAGCTTGTTGACGAACTCAAAAAGACAGCCGTGATCGAACCGAAATACGACTTCGGCGACACGGCATTATTGCAATAACAACTGTAGCCAGGAACGGTCGGTTCGGCAGAAATTGCCGGAGTTGATTTCAACTTGAGCCGGTCTTTTGAAAACCACGAGAAACACTTCAAATTTTATCTGACCGGTCTTGACCGGTATGTCGGGTTTCCGGTATTTAGCCCGCACTTCTACACTCTCTCCACAATTCACACACTCGTTTGTTAGCACAGGCGTGATCGGGCTGCGGCCCCGGCGGCGATACGTTCGTCTCCGGATCCACTCCCTGCCCGGGATCAACGTCTGGCTAGAGAACTATCGCATTCGAGTGATTTCGCCGCACGGCGCGCGACATTGCAATGATGTCGGGCTCAGGCGGCGAGTTCACTCCCACGTTTGGTTAATTTAGGTCATGGAAGCTGTTAGGACCTTTAAGGAGGTAGGTACGTTGGGTAAGGCACTAGGATTATTCGCCTGTGGTAGCCTCATCACTGCATCGTTGTGGTGTGGGCATCAAGGTTTCGCCGCTGAGACAAACTCGAAGCGTTCTGCATCACAGAAGAACGATACGACTGCCGCATCACGCGAGCGGTCGTCACGAGCTTTGTTAAGACTCGGCAAGGAATTGTACGCCAAGGGACGTTACGAGGACGCGGTTCGGTCATTCCGAGCTGCGACATATGCTCCCGGAAATCTCGCCAAGGAAGAACGGGCGCAACTCGAACAATATTTGTCACGCGCCGAACGCAAACTGAAAGCACTGCCTCGTGGGATCACGGCTCGTGGCCAATCGCCCGAACCATCCAATCCGTTCGCCGTCGCGGCGCAAGGTCTTGGATCGGCTGATCGCAAGGCGGCCGTCAAAAAATGGTTGGCCAATGCCCGCCATGAATTCGAACGCGGTAATGTCGCCGCCGCCGAAAAGACGGCACTGCAAGCCGCGAACATCAAAGTCCGCTTTGGACTGTTGGAAGACAGCCCACAACGGCTGTTGGAAGACATTGCGGCCTACAAACGCAAAGCCAACGAAAGTGTGTTCGACGACACCAATACGGTGACCCGCGCACAAAGCACGAATGATTTTGAAATCCGTCAAGCTGGCGGAACACAACCTGCGACGCGTCGATTCCCCACCGGAGTTCCCGGGGACATCGTCCAAGTCGCCGGCAGCCAACCGGCTGAAGCTCCGCATGACGAATGGCGCGTCAAAGCCGATTCGTTAATGCAAAAAGCGCGTGAAGCGGCCGAATCGAAACGCCTCAACGAAGCGTATCGCCACGCCTTAAGCGCACAACAACTCGAACGCAAAGGCAAAGTTCAATACGGTGACGGCGAAATGTCACCCACCGCCTTTATCGAAGTGCTCAACAGCATGGAAGAAAAAGCGTTGGTCGCCACCGGAAAGCCGGATGCCATTAAAATTCAGGCACAACGCCTGCTGGCTGCTGCCGAACGGGACATCGCCTCCGGAAACTTTGAAGCGGCCTATAAGAAGGTCGACCAAGCCGAAAGCATGGACGTCGCTTACGATCTGTTGGAAAAACGGCCCAAGTCGGTTCGTATGAACATTGCTGAAGCTGAAAACGCGGAAGCCAACAAATTCGTCCAAGGTGGACGTTACCAACGTTCGACCGGCAACCAATTTCCTTCGGCCGCTGAGAAATCAGCAACCCCGTTCGAAACGACTCAAGAAGCCAATTCGCCCAAAGCTCAAGCCGTAAGCTTGATCAAACAGGCCCGCAAGGATCTGGCAGCCGGCGATATTGAAGCCGCCCGACAAAAGGCGGTGCAAGCACGAGAGATTCCCGTCGCTTATGACGTGTTCGACGATCAACCCCGGCTGGTCCTCGCGGACATCGCCCGGCAAGAACGGATGTCCAACATCGCGGCGAACGATAACCTCTTCGAAGAAGAACCGGTCAATCCCTTTGCCGAACCGGCCGCTGCTCCGGTGAAAACCGATCTGAACGCCGATAAGCGGCAAGCTTTGAAATTGCTGAACCAAGCCCGCTTGGACCTGAAGGCGAAAGACGTCGACAGTGCCCATGAGAAGGCGAAAATGGCCGCTCAACTGGGTGTTAAGTTCGGTGTGATGGACGATAGCCCCGAGAAAGTCTTGGCGGACATCGACTATTTCAACAACTCCGGCAAACAAGCCCAACGCTTTGCTCAACGCGATACCGAAATCCAAGCCGCCAGTGGCGACCGGGACAAGGGTCAAGTGGAGAACGCCGACGACGCAGAAATTGCGTTTCAAGTCGACGAAAGCACTACGGACGACAAGGCATTGGCCACCCAATTGCTGAACGAGGCCCGCAACTACGCCGACAAAGGTCGGTATGACGCGGCCCGCGCCAAAGCAATGGAAGCCCAAAAGCTGGACGTCGCTTACGATCCGTTTGATGATGATCCCTCACAGGTTCTGAAATGGATTGCCAAAGCTGAAGCTGCAATCAGTACGCCGGCAGCCGTGAGCTTCGACGAAGAGAACGACAACAACCAATCGTTCACGCAGTCGGATAAATCGGGATTGGACTTGTTCAATGCCGGTGAAAGCGAACTGCGCAGCGGTAACCGTAGTCAGGCTTATCAGTACTTTCTGCAGGCTCACCATACCGGTGACCGCCTGAGCCCGCGGCGTGCACAACAACTGCAGGACTACCTGCAGGAATTGCGTCCGCGACGCGACAACAAATTGCGGCAAGTCCAATACCTCGCCGATGAGGGCGAGTTGGCCACCCCGCAAAGTGGTGACAACGGTGGTTCGTTGCTGCCTACGGTCGACAATGAACGAAAAGTCGCCTATTCAAAACTTCGCAATGATGTGATGAACGCTGACTTCCGGGCCGAACGCCTGAAAACGTCCGAACCCGAAAAAGCGTTGCAACTGTTGGGTGAAACCCTAACGAAGGTTGAGAATTCGGATCTGCCGCGTGATATGCTGCAGCCGATGATTCGCCGAATCAATCGGAAACGTGAAAGCATCAAATCGTATCAGGTGCAACACGCTCCCGTGATCGCCCAACAAAACCACAATGCGGAAGTCCGCAACGACATTAAGCGTGACGTAGAAATTGCCATCCGCATCGAACAAGACTTCGCCGATAAGGTGGACGAGTTCAATCAGTTGGTTAAGGAACAACGTTACGCCGAAGCGGAAGTCATCGCCAAACAAGCTAAAGAACTCAGCCCTGAGTCGCCCGAAGCTGAGGTGATGATCTTAAAGTCGAAATTCTTGCGAAACATCTCACGCAGCGAGGACATTCGTACTCGCAAGCAAGATGAATTTTTGAATGCATTGCAAGACGTTGACGAAGCTTCCATTCCCTTTACCGCTGACTATGCAATGCCGGCACCTAAGGAATGGTTGGAAATGACCGCACGTCGCAAAAAATTCGCCGGTGACAATCGTCGACGGACCGAAGCGGAAGAGCGGATCGAACGCAATCTGGAACGTCCCGTCTCGCTACACTTCGACAACGAGCCTCTCGCCAACGTCCTCAACCACCTCGGCAGCTTGGCCGACGTGAACTTGTGGATCGATGACGAGGGTCTGGAAGACGAAGGCGTGACGACAAACACCCCGGTGACGATCAACGTCGACGGCATCCAACTCAAGAGTGCCTTGAATTTGTTGCTGGAACACCGCCACTTGGGTTACATGATCAAGAACGAAGTGCTGCAGATCACCAGCGATATTCGCCGCCAAGGCGAAGTGATGGCGGTCACCTACAGCGTAGCGGACTTGGTTGTACCGATTCCGAATTTCGGAACTCCCTCCACAATGATGGGCCCTGCAGCCAGCACGAGTAATCCCGCCTTCAACGCCGGGTTAGACTACGATGGCTCAAGCCAAATGAATGTGAGCGGCGGTCAGAAATTCTTCGATGTACCTGCAGCCGGTGGACAAACGCCCTTCGGCGGGATTCCTGGATTGCCTGGCGCACGTACCCCCCAGCTCGGTGGTGGTTCGGGTGCGGACTTTGACTCTTTAATCGACTTGATTACGACGACGGTTTCTCCCGACACTTGGGAAGAAGTCGGCGGCCCGGGAACGATTAGCGAATTCGAAACGACCCTGAGTTTGGTCATTCGCCAAACCCAACAGGTTCACGAAGAAATTGCCGAGTTGCTGGACCAGTTGCGTCGTCTGCAAGACTTGCAAGTCACGATTGAAGTCCGGTTTGTCGCTGTATCGGACCGGTTCTTCGAACGGATCGGTATCGACTTCGACTTCGACGTGCAGGACAACGTCGGTGGACCGAACCCACCTATTGGTGGCTGGGGTACAACGACTCCTCCGAACGGCACCTATCCCAACGTGACACTGCAAAGTGGCGCGGCAGGTGGCACGACGGGTACGACCGGAACTACGGGTACCACGGGTACTGCGGGTACTGCGGGTACTGCGGGTACTGCGGGTACTGCGGGTACTGCGGGTGGTACAGCGGGTACAACCGGTGGCACGGCAGGCAGCACGGGATTCTTTAGTGATCCACCGCTGCGACAGTTGCCCGACTTGGACAACTATCCGAAGTACGGCTCGATCGTTGGTTACAGTAACGCCAATGGTGGTGCATTCTCACCTGACTTAGACGTTCCCTTCCGTCAAGGTTCGTTTGACATCGGTGTTCCGGACTTTGGAAACTTCCAAGCTGAAGCCGGTATCAACATGGGTATCGCGATCCTCAGCGACATTGAAACGTTCTTCTTCATCAATGCCGCAACGGGTGACGAGCGGAGCAATATTATGTTTGCCCCGAAAGTCACTTTATTCAACGGCCAAACGGCTACTGTGACTAGCCAAGTGCAACGTCCGTTCGTCACGAGTTTGATTCCGGTCGTCGGATTCTTCTCGGTCGGCTTCCAGCCGGTCATTCAGACGATCGCTGACGGTGTGCAGATGCAGGTCCAAGCGGTCATTTCCGCCGACCGTCGCTATGTGCGACTCACAGTGATTCCTCAGTTCTCGAATGTGACCGACGTCTTCACCTTCTCATTCGTCTCTGGTGGAGGTGGTGTTGCCGGTGGTGCTGGCGGTGCCGGTGGTGGTGCAGCCGGTGGAGTTGGCGGCGGTGGTATCGGTGGCGGTGGCGTCGGTGGTGCCGGTGGTGGTGTCGGCGGTGGTCTCGGCGGTGCCGGTGGCCTCGGTGGCGGTGGAGCTGCTGGCGGACTCGGCGGTGCCGGTGGCGTCGGTGGTGGAACCGGTGGTATTGGTGGTTCCGGTGGAACAGCCGGTACGACGGGTACTGCAGGAACATCTGGTGCGGCGGCGGGTGGATCGATTACGGTTCAACAACCGGTCGTCGAAATCGTCCAGGTCGTCACGACTGTGAGTGTGCCGGACGGTGGTACTGTTCTCCTGGGCGGCATTAAGCGGCTCCGGGAAGGACGGAACATGGCCGGTGTCCCGATCTTGAACAAGATTCCTTATATCAGTCGCTTGTTCAAGAACAGTGGTGTCGGACGTGAAACCGAAAGCCTGATGCTGATGGTCACACCGCGGATCATTATTCAGGAAGAAGAAGAAGAGTTGCTCGGCGTGCCGCTTTAATCAACGGTACTTCCCAGTAACCCTCTAAAAATTGACGCCGCCGGTGGTCCTCAACGACCACCGGCGGTTTTTTTATGCGCTCACTCAACAAGCCTCGGCGGAGAGCCGTTTCCCGCAGGCCGATGTTTGGTCGACTTGGCGAATCGCCGCCAGCCGTTATGATGGAATCCGTTGGATTCAAACCTGAAATTGGGAAACGGTTTTCATGGCGGAGTTTTACACGGTCGCACGCGTGGGAGAGATCCTCGAGGGAGAAGGCCGGTCATTTCCCATCGAAGGCCGCATGGTGGCCGTCTTTTTGCTGGACGGCGAATACTCAGCCATCGACGACATTTGTTCCCACATGGGAGCCTCCCTAGCAGCCGGCAACGTCGAAAACGGCGCCGTCTATTGCCCCTGGCACGCCTGGCGATTCTGCGTCAAAGAAGGGACCTGGCTGGACAACCCCAAATCAGCCATCGGACAAAAATGCTTCGAGGTACGGGTCGTCGGCGAGGAGATTCAGGTGGCGGTGCCGGTGGAGTAGGAACGGGACAGCCCCAAGGTCATTTCCAATTCGATTTTCATCGAGAATCGGTGAATGACTGGTCCCTAGACTGTGGCTGTCGAAATACGATCATATTTCTCAGTTTGCCATGTCTGTAACGACGATACGAGGGAAATTGCGGCGATCCCCAAGGCCACGCATACGACATCGACGACAAGCGAGACTTGGCTTGATGCCAGGAAATCATCAAGCGTTTTTGCCCGCATCGACATACGCGATGATACTCGCCCGATAATGATTGCGATCACCCACATCGTCCACCATCGCGATGTGGCCGGTGGTGAGGAAGACTCCTGCCAGTCGTCATCCATGTTGGGATTCGATGCCTTGAAGATTTCGATCATCACTTGATACGGCTTCCAAAAATTGACTATCGGCACAAAAAACCAACCGACCGCCCAACCGGGAGAGTATTCGAGTTTTTCGGCTACCAACGACCGCGCGTTTCGACTGGCAAGATAAGTCCAGCGCAGAAATAAGACTGCCGTCATCAAGTACACGACAATCGCTGCGCCAAAAATTACCAATTGGCGATTATCGTTTGCATCGGCTTCGCCTTCAGCAACGAATGCACCGTCAACCATTCTTTGCAACATCCGGACTTCTAGCCAATCAGACCAGAGGCCAACCAGCGAGAAGGCGCAGTACAAACCGAGAAAGGATTTGAGCACCAGGGACAATGTCGACGTGTCGCGAAAATCCGTAGGATCAGCCATTAAATCGACTCCGTAAGCACTAGAGAGTTTGATTTATGAATCGCATACGACAACTTATTTGGCCCGCGAATGAAACATCTCTCGAACAGGCAGCATCCCACACAGCTATTCCTTCCGAATCGCCCACAGATTATCAAACGTGCGCAAATAAATCGTGCCGTTGGAAATCGCCGGGGAGGCGGCTAGCGAATCTTTCATTTCGTTTACGGACACCACTTCAAATTCCGGGCCCGCTTTGACGACCGTAATGCGGCCGTCGCGGGCGGTCAGATAGATGTGACCGTCGGCGTAGATCGGCGAGGCGCGGTGGCGTTGCCGGTGTGTCCGCTTCTCCTTGTAAAACGTCTCGCCCGTCTTGGCATCCAGCGTCGTCAGGTTTCCGTTTTCCATGCACAAATAAACAATCCCGTCATAAATCACCGGCGTCGGCACATCGGGCGTCTTCTTGTGCTGCCACAATCGATAGGTCTTGGAATCGGTGATGTCTCCCGTGCCATCCGGACGCAGGGCCAGTAGCGGGCTGCGCTTGGCGGACGGGGCAACGATGATTCCCTCTGCTGTCGTTGGTGAAGCCACCAGCCGCAACGTGCGGTCGTAACGGTCCGGCGGATTCAAGCCGCCGCTGCGCCAAATCTCCTTGCCCGTGTCCAAATCGTGAGCCACGATCAAGTCCGCTCCATGCGTCAGCAAGAATTCCCGCTCGTCGTCGCGATAAATCGTTGGCGAGGCATAGGCATGTTCGTTTTCCGCAACCGCTTCACTGGGGCGGGGCTGCTTCCAGATTTCTTTGCCGGTGAGCTTATCCAAACAGACCACGAGCGCTTCCTGAGTCGCCGCGTCGCCGTCACCATGAATCAATTGAAAATACAACCGATCGCCATCCAACACCGGCGTCGATGTCATGCCGAATTGAATATCAAAGCGACCGTAGCGGTCCTGCATGTTGAAATTCCAAATCTCATTGCCGTCGAAGTCGTAGCAGCCAATCGCGCCGTTGCCCATATAGGACCAGACGTGTTTGCCATCGGTGCACGGCGAGGGTGATGCGGAGTTCCCTTCGTCGGTACGGGCCGTCTTGTTCCCTTGGCCGACTGTTTTGCGCCACAACTCTTTGCCATCGGTGTTGATGCACATCAGTAACAAATCATCGCCGGCGGCTGCCGTGACAAAAATTCGGTCATCCCACACAATCGGCGACGCCCCGCCCGGTCCAGGCATTGGAATTTTCCAGGCGACGTTTTCTGTACTGCTCCACGAGATGGGCAAATCGGTTTCGTGGGAGATATTGTCCAGTTTGGGACCGCGCCATTGGGGCCAATTCTCAGCTTGGGCACTTGGGAGTGCTACGGAAAGGGCCCAGCAAATGGTCGCGGTAGAAATCAGAGAAAAAATACGCATACCGATGACACCTTCAATCAACGCCTGGAGTGAAATAGGTTTGTGGCTGCCTTCCAGTTTGGCGACTGGAACGGCGCAGGTCAATCGATGCGAACGCGACAGCCCCGCAACTCTCCACTTGGTCAGGGGACATGCCAGAATTCCCCCCTCGACTTTCCCCCACATCACCACAGCGATAAGCTAACAGCCTGTGCAATCTATCAGCAAACCCAACAAACCTCATACGGGGAGACGCTCCCATGCAGATGTTTTATAGCGGGCAATGGCAAGACAAATCCGACACGATCGATGTCGTCAACCCATTCAACGGTGAGGTGATCGATACGGTTCCCCGCGGCACAGCTGCCGATGTCGATGCGGCATTGGCCACGTTGGCCGAAGGGGCGCGGATTATGAAGAAAATGTCCGCTTGGGACCGCTGCCAGATCCTCCGCAAGGCCGCGGCGATCATGGAACGTCGCGAAGAAGAATTGGGCCGACTGATTAGTACCGAAGAGGGGAAAATTCTAGCCGAAGGAAACCTCGAAGCCTCGCGGGCGCGGGAAGTCATCGAAGTTTCCGCCGAGGAAGCCCGCCGCATTACCGGCGAAATGGTGCCGCTCGATGCCGCGCCGGGTGCCGCCGGAAAACTCGGTTTCACATTGCGGGTTCCTTGCGGAATCGTCGCCGCTATTACGCCGTTCAATTTTCCTTCCAATCTCGTCTGCCACAAAATTGGACCTGCCATCGCCGGCGGCAATGCTGTGTTGATCAAACCTGCTTCCGACACACCGTTGTCGGCACTGAAACTGACCGAGATCATGCTCGAAGCGGGTCTGCCTCCCGAAGCGATCGCCTGCATCACCGGGCCCGGTAGCGAATTGGGCCAGGCGATCTGCGAAGATTCGCGCGTGCGCAAGATCAGCTTCACCGGCAGCTTTCCGGTCGGAGAAAACATTTGCCGCATGGCAGGCATGAAAAAAGTCACCATGGAACTGGGCAGTAACTCGCCGGTGATCATCATGGACGATGCCGACATCGAAACCGCCGTCAAAGCCATCACTTCCAACGGCTACGCCAACGCCGGCCAGACCTGTATTTCCGCGCAGCGAATTCTGACGTCCAGCAAAATCCATGGCGACTTTCTCGATGCACTGCAGCCGAGCGTCGAAGCGCTCTCGGCCGGCGATCAACTCCAAGCAGAGACTAATGTCGGCCCCTTGGTGCGTGAGGCGGATGCGGAGCGGGTCGAGAAATGGATCCGGCAAGCTGTCGAGAGCGGTGCGCGACTTGTGACCGGCGGCGAGAGAAACGGATCCGTCTGTGAACCGGCAATTCTGGCGGACGTCGCTCCGGATATGCGAATCAGTTGCGAAGAGTTGTTTGGCCCAGCAGTCGCCTTGACCGTTTTCGACGATATCAACGAAGCGATTTCGCTGGCCAATCAAACTGAATTCGGTCTCTCAGCGGGGATCTTCACACAAGACATCGACCGCGCCATGCGCTTTGCCCAAGAAGTCGACAGCGGCAATCTGCATATCAACTGGGGTTCACAATGGCGCGCCGATTTAATGCCCTACGGCGGCCTCAAGCACAGCGGCACCGGTAAAGAAGGCCCCAAGTACGCTGTCCGCGAAATGACCGAGGAGAAGATGGTCGTGATGCATCTGAAATAGGGATGAGCAGACAACGTTGAGGCTTGAGTCAGGGGGATGTCACCGGCATTCCCAAGTAGAGAGATGAGGCCCGCTAGCCTCACTCAAGTCTCATACCGATGTTGGGAGACCTGCGGTCGGGGGAGTGCGGGGTCGGGAGACCCGCGCACAACATGTCACCTCAAGCCTGTCTCCTCACGCCTCTTACCTACACCGATGTGTCTTCGATCGCAGACGTAATGCTATCGAGGTCCAGAGCGGCTTCGAGTGAGGCTTCGTTGTGGGTGCGGCGGGCTTCTTCCAACAACAATTCGCAGTCGATGGTTCCTTCCAAGGAAATGCCGAACATCTTGGCGTTCTCATCAATCTCGCGTTGGCAGGTCACAGCCAGCGCGATGTACCCATCGAGATCGATTCCGAACTCAGCTGCCAGCAACTCCTGCGAAGCGGCGACGTATTTGTTATCCGGCGTCCATAAGGCATGCGCCATCAAGTCGCCGGCGTGCACGGCAACGGTCAACAGCTCCGTCTCTTCACCCTCGACGTGATGCAAGGCGACTGCTTCGATCAATTCTTCCGGCAACTCCCAACGTTGCAGCAAGCGTGCGCCCAACTCAGGATGCGCAAACCCAAACTCCTCGCGTTCGGCTTCTAGTAGATCAAGACCATGTGGGTGTTGGTCGACAATTCCAAAAAACCGTTCCGGTTCCAGTTGTGCGAAGATCAATTCGCCCATGTCGGCCAGCAGCCCGGCGGAATAGGCTTCGTCGGCGTTGAGGTCTTTTTTCAGTTTTGCCAATTCGGCCGCCACCGTCGCGATCGTGAGCGAGCGGCGCCAGAATTCCGAATATTGCTTGCCCCGCGCGCCGCGGGTCATGCTCTCCACCAGCCCAAAGGTTAAGGCAATCAACCGCAACGACCGCTGCCCGATGAATGCAACCGCTTGGCGGACGCTGGTGACTTTGTGCCGCAATCCATACCGTGAGGAATTAGCCACGCGCAGAATCTTCGCCGACAAAGCCGGGTCGCTTTCGATGCACTGGGCGACGGTGCGGACGTCAAAGTCGGAGTCGCGGGTGAGCAGCAGGATCTTCTGCGCCACTTGAGGGGCAGAGTGCAACTGATCCATGCGGTCCAAAAAGCCATCGATGGCACGATTCGGTGTGGGGGCGATCATCGCAAGACTCGTTGTGTTGGCGTATTTTAAGAAAATGACACAAAGTGTGTGTCAAAAACATAGCTTGCCCACCGACGGGGGCAAGCCGCCGCCCATCGCTTTTCGAGTTGCCACCTCACCCATCAAATACCACCGCTACAACCCCCATCAAAAGCGTGACATATCAGAATGTCTTGCTTCGCTTGTGAGGGCGCACAATCGACACGACCGCTACCACTCTCCTGCCGGTCGTTCGGCGCCAGCGGTCAGCTGCGTTTGGTCCGTTTGCGTTTTTTGACGAGACTTCGCAGCGTCGCGAGGTTGATTTCATCCAACGGGGTTCCGTCCTCGTCGCCTTTGGGGGTCTCCATATACATCGGTACCTTGGCGAATCGACGGTCGTTCAGCAGATTGCGAAATGGTTCTAAACCCAAAAAGCCATCGCCGATTTTTTCGTGCCGATCAACGCGGCTGCCGAACTCCTTTTTACTGTCATTCAGATGAAACGCCCGAATGCGGTCCGTGCCGATCAAGCGGTCAAATTCCTTCATCGTTTTTTTGTAGTCTTTCGGCTCAGTGATCGCATAACCGGCGGCAAAGATATGGCAGGTGTCGACGCACACCCCCAGCCGCTCGCTTTGCTCGACATGGTCAAAAATATAGGCCAACTGCTCAAAGCGGTGACCCAGATTCGTCCCTTGTCCGGCCGTCGTCTCCAACAGAATCTGTGTTTGAAAGCCCTCGGTTTGTTGGTGGGCTTCGTCAAGCGCCTGCACAATTTTTTCAAGCCCTTCCTCCTCGCTCGATTTCACAAAGCTCCCCGGGTGCATGACCACACCGATCAAACCCAACGCCTCAGCACGCTGTAATTCGATGACAAAGGCATCGAGTGACTTCTTCCACAGCGCGTCGTCAGGACTGGCCAGGTTGATCAGATAACTGTCGTGCGCGACCGGGTGCGTGATACCGGTCTCTTCAAGAGCCTCGCGAAACAGCCGGATATCCTCTTCGGTGAGCGGCTTGGCACGCCACTGATTGTTGTTCTTCGTAAAGATTTGCACACAGTCCATGTCGAATTCCGCTGCGGCGCGAACCGCTTTGTAGTAACCGCCGGCAATGGACATATGGGCGCCAAGAAGGGGCATGGTCGAACTCAATCTTGAAAAAACGGTGAAACTTCCAAGCAATTTACGTTCAATAACCATAGACATATCAGACACTTACGGTCAACCGCCTCTGTCGAAATTGTCCACCTCATTCGCTGGAAAACGCAATTCTGCTGCCATTGCCTAACCCCTTCGCCCAGCACTGGTTCGGGAAACTGACTGCCGAATTTGCAAGATGTTCTTGCCAGGAGGCAGTCGTCGCGTCTAAGATTTCGTCATGGCTCCGAATATCTAGGGGAATTCGCCATGGAATGGAATGCTTTAACCATAGTTGCTTCTCTCGTGGGGGGCGTGTTGATTGTCGCGGGAATGTTGGGAGCAGTCGTGCCATTGCGCCGGCGGTTAAAATCCAATGAAGGCCGTCGCGCCTGTCAGGCGTTTCGTTTTCAGCGGGAAATGCTCGAAGCCAAGTTCTTCGACATTGCCGTCACCTTGGGAAAACCCCGTGGGTTGCGCTGGATCGATTGCCGTTGGGAGGACAATGTCACGTTTGCCCGGGATAAGCAAACTGGGCTCCTCACTGCGTTTGTAGCGGTCAATATCCGCTTCGAAGCGATCGAAGGGGGCGATATGGAAGACGTGGCGGCTGTCGACACAATTCGCGATGCGGCGGCGCTATTCCACTACCAAAATGGACGCTGGGGAACCGGCGGGCGGGCCCTATTTAACCTCAATCCCGACGAAGCGCTGATCCGGTTGGAAAATCAGTTCGAACCGTTGGCGCCAATGACGTAAGATATCAGGCCGGTCGATCTGCACAGCTGTGCGGGTTAGTGATTGTCGGTCGGGCTTTCGGCATCGTCGGACGTCACCGCAAAGCGGGGTTGGCGGATCGATGCACGTCATTCCGACTTTAGCAGAACTGACCTCGCTGAAAATGTCATCAAAGAACAATTGTCTCAACGTTCGATGTTGGAGAGGGATCGCGGCATCTCAGAACCGGGCGGATCGCGGATAATATGGCTGCTGCCCCAGTCGCCACTGCGAAAAACTCGCCAACCGAGACCAGTGTCATACTTGAGATGCCTCGGTTCGACCGTTACGATAGGGGTGTATTCTTAAATAGGAAGACACGCCAGCGGTGGTCGGTCAGAACAATCATGTCCTCCGTAACAAGGCGGAACTTTTCGAATGAGTGAATATTTGAATTTAGAACTGACAAAAGAACAGCGTGAGCTGTTACTCGACGGGCTGCGATTTGTCCGGAGCGCACGGGCCTTAGACGTCCGTGATCCACAACCGGGGGATGATCCTACGCGTAAAGCGGAATTGTCCGAAGTCGACGAATTGGTGGGCTTGCTCGAAAAAGGGCCGACCTCGACCGTCAATGCATGAACGCGTTTTCACAGGACCGGCGACGCCGGCATTGATTGTTCCTCACCCGGAACGATCAGATAGCCAAGTCTGTCGGATGAGAAAACCCTCGAAACGAAGGCCGCTTGCTGCGGATGTCCCGGAATGCGTTATCAGAACGTGTGCGTTGAGGCACTGACTTTCACACTGCCTCCGCATGTCGTGAGCTCCGTGGATATCGAGGAGCAACTTGCCCCAGTCTATGACGGGCTGGGTATGTCCGTCGGCCGCTTGGAACTGATGACCGGAATCCGCGAACGGCGATTTTTTCCGCCAGGAACCTCGCCCGGTCACGTCAGTGCCACAACCGCCAACGACGCCATTGAAGCCTCGCGGATCGACCGCCGCCATTTCGGTTGCTTGATTCATGGTTCCGTTTGCCGCGACCAAATGGAACCGGCGACCGCTTGCGGTGTGCATTACGAAGCCGGCATGCCGGGCGATGCGCTGGTACTGGATGTCAGCAACGCCTGCCTGGGCATATTAAATGGCGTGATGATTCTGGCCAACATGATCGAACTGGGGCAGATTCGCGCCGGGGTCGTGGTGGGAACCGAAACCGGTCGCGATTTGGTCGAAGGCACGATCGACTCCCTACTCCGCAATCCGGACGTGACCCGCAAGGATGTCAAACTGGCATTTGCCTCATTGACGATCGGATCGGGATCGGCGGCCATCGTGTTGTGTGATCGCAAGTTGAGCAAGACTGGGAACCGCCTGCTCGGAGGCGAATTCCGCGCTGATTCCGAAAGCCATCACCTGTGCATGGGGGACAGCGAGATCGAAACCCACGGCGACGGTCGCCCCCGCATGCTGACCGATGCCGAAGCTCTGCTGCATGCCGGCATCGACCTAGCTGCCGTGACTTGGGAGCGAACTAAACTAGCTCTGAATTGGACCAACGCGTCGGTCGACAAAGCGTTTACACACCAAGTCGGCAAAGCCCATAAAAAGCTGCTCTACGAACGTCTGGACCTGAATCCCGAAATTGATTTTTCGACGCTGGAATTCTTAGGAAACACCGGAGCCGCCGCTCTGCCGACCGCCACTGCTGTCGGTATTGAACGGAAGCATGTTCAAGCAGGAGATCATGTGGCGCTGCTGGGTATCGGCAGCGGACTGAACGCCATCATGCTCGGCATGCAATGGTTGGGCCATCCTTAGATTGCCGGCGGGCGATCCCAAAGGGATATGCGAGAGTCTCCCAAACCCACACCTGAAGAACTGCTTGGGGGTGAGGCATGAACGTCATTCTGCAAACCCAGCGGCTCTCTCTGCGGGAAATGTCGTTGGACGATCTAGATTTCGTCGCAGACATGCTGTCCGACCCCGAGGTGATGCGGTATTACCCCAAATGCTACACACGCAGCGAAGCTCAAGCGTGGATCGAACGGCAGCTTCTGCGATACGAACAGCACGGGCACGGCTTATGGTTAGTGACCGAAAAAACTACCGGCGAACCGGTGGGGCAAGTCGGGTTGGTTCAGCAGCTAATTGAGGCGACCGCCGAAACCGAAGTGGGATACCTAATCCACCGTCCGTTTTGGAGGCGAGGACTGGGTACGGAAGCAGCGCAAGGCTGTCGTGATTTTGCGTTTCAGGAATTGGGCAAAGAGGAACTCATCTCACTGATCCGTCCGGTCAACGTCCCCTCGCAAGGGGTGGCGACGAACATCGGCATGTCCTGGAACCGCCGACGAGTGCAACACGCCCATTCAGAACATTGCGTATTCTCAATCACCCGCAGCGAATGGCAAGCGGAGCAACTGATTTCGTAATCCGCTGGACGCGGTCGAGTGGCTCGCGCACAATGCCATGCGCAGAAAAAAGCCTCACGCAAAGTCGCCAAGGCCGCTAAGGAGTTCTCGGGAGAGTCCAATTCACGAGTGGCAACTGCGTGGTTGAGATATCGATTTTGAAAGAAATTTGCTTTGATAGATTCGACGCGATCTACGCAAACCATTCCCAACCGAATCAACGTTGCAAATCTATTAGCGGCCTTGGCGACTTTGCGTGAGGCTTATTTGAAAATCGGCATACTGCCTACTAAGGCCGTGCCGCTTCGGCGGCGAAGCTGATGGATTGATAACCGGCGGCGCGGCAGAGGTCGTAGACGTGGATCATGTCGCCCACGGGGACATCATCGTCGATGTCCAGGATCACCGGGCTTTCGGCATCGAGTCTGGCGACTTCTTGGAGAACAGGCGCTAACTGGTCGAAGCTGTCGTATTCGCGGTCAGCCAGCTCGATTAAGGTCTGCTGTTCTGCGCTGCGGCTGAGATAGATCCACAGTTTGACCTTGGGGACGATTTCTTCAGGCGGAACGACCGGCGCCTCGATGCTGCCGGAGGGGGGCATATCGGTGGGCAATAGATCCTCGATGGTTTGTCCGCTGGCGGCACAGACAAAGAATATCAGCAATAGAAACACAACGTCGATCATCGGCGTCATCGCGCCGGTCGCCGAGAGTTCATCGATGGGGGGATAAGGGGGGCGTTTCATGGGATTTGCTGTGCAAATCAGTGGCGAGTGGTCAGTGGCCGGTGGCCAGTAACAATTGATTCATCACGATCGAATGTTTCGATGGGGTGCCACTGGCTTCGCCAGTGCCACGTCCAAAGTATGTGCAACTTATAAAAACACTGGCAGAGCCAGTGGCACCCACCAAGTGCTTAGAAAAGTTGGTGTTGTTTAAACCTCTCTGTCTCTGGCCACTGGCCACTCACCGCGTAGGCAAGACCGCCCAGTTTAGTTTTGTGATACCCACTTTAACGCAAGAGAGCATCAGTGGTTCGACGGTGCCGTAGGGGACGGTGCGATCGGCGCGGATTTGGACCTCCAGCGGTTCTTCGCCGGCATCGATCTTGGCTTGTTGAATCAAAAATTCGAGTTGCGGCAACAACATTTCATTGCCACCGACAAAAAACCGCTCCTCGGCAGTGATGGTGACCACCACCCGTTGGGCCAGTTCGGCTTCGTCGGTTTGTCGCGTCGCTTCGGGAAGTTCGACCGCTTGGGCGGTTTCGGAGCGGGCGAGGTGACTGGCGGCCAGGAAGAAAATGATCAACAGGAACACGATGTCGATCAACGGCGTGATATTGAAATGCAGCCCGCGTTCGCGGCGGCGCAAGGGGACTTTCATGACGAAGTCGGCTCCTCGCTACTACCGGTCGTTGGCGGAGACGGTGTGGGAGCTTTGGCTGACGGTTGCGTCACAGCAGGTTGCGAAGTGGCGGTTTGTGAGGCAGGTTCGACAGCCTTCTTTTTTTGCTGGCGACGCTGCGCGACGGTGCGTTTGTATTTTGTAAAGACATGCTCGGCCATCAGCGTCGATTCGGCGACTAGTTCGTCGACGCGGTTGCGGAAGATTGCGAAGGCCGCCAGCGCGGGGACGGCGACGCTTAGTCCCAGCAGTGTGGTCACGAGCGCGCGGTATATTCCGGGAGCCAGTTCCGAGACTTGGGGATTGGCTTTGGTTTCGAATTCCATGAAGGCCAAGATCATGCCCCAGACCGTGCCGAGCAGTCCCAGCATGGGGGCGAGTGTGCCGATGACGGAGAGGTATTCGATTTTTCGAAACAGCCGCGCAGCTTGTTCCATACTGGCATCCTCGACCGCTTTTTCGACGGCGGAGTAGCCCATTTCGACCTCGGCCAAACCGGCGGAAATCACGTAGCCTAAAAAGCTGGGCTGCAGTTTGCATTGCTGTTCGGCTTGGGCGTATTGCTGCAGGCCGACAAGGCGATGGGCTTCTTCGGCCAGTCCGTGCGGCATCAGCGTTGCATGGCGGATGGAGATCAGGTGCTCAAAGATCAGCGCGATCATTGCCACACTGAGTGCGAGGATGATGTAGCCGACGTACCCGCCGGCCTGGATCATTTCTTTAATGTCCAGCTTCGTCGCCTCAGGTTGATCCTGAGCAAATGTCGGAGCTTGCGCAAAACCGGTCTGAGCCACCACCAGCCAGAGACAGCCGCCGAGCAAGACGATTGTCACGAGTCGTCGCGTATGCATCCGCACACTTCCTTTGTCCATGGAAGAGGTCGCGCCGTCCTTTGGCCCGAAAGAAACCGCGTATTTTCAGGAAATCTGTCGCGCCGTATTACTGCGCGGGGGGGAAAAAAGAAAGTGCAATTTGCGGTGGAGGCCGGATGGAGCTGTCTTAAAACAGCGTGTGGTGTTTTATGGTCGGAATTTCAGGACTGTTTTGAGATGGAGCACGTATATCTTCCGTCACGTTAAAACAACGCTTGGAGACGAAGTGATGCATTACAGACCTTGCACGGGTCTGAACCTCCTCATGTTTACTTGAGTCGATTCAGTGCATCACTGATTGCGTTGGGATTGCGTTTCGTCCTGCAGGTAACGGTGTGCGTCGCAACGCACCCTGCATTTGCTGAGTTGCTGCAATTTGACTAGAACCAGTTTCAAAACCCGCTTGCGCTTGTTCCGGACACCTACATATTAGTGTCAGCGAGATGCGTCAGAGGGTTTTGAAACGACTTGTCGGAAAATCGCTTTACACTAGGGCTGTGCCAGCGCCTGTTCGATTTGTTTGCTGACGATGTGTTCGAAGATTTGCACCTGCTGTTGATCGATTTGATCTTCTGGGCCATTTTTGTCGAGCGGCCAGGGGATCGATAGCGTCTGGGCTGCCTGGTAGAACATTTGCATGGCCGTTTCTTCTTCGAGTGCATCGGCGTTGAAAGCAACGCGGCCGTTGCGACCGATGACGACGAACCCCGAATCGTTGCCTGCGAGATACTTCTCAGCCGAAGCCCCTACGTTAGATCTCGTGGTTGCATCAATGCCAACCAAAGATTTCCAGCCGCGAGCTTTTTGGAAATCACGGACACGCTGCATGTTCGACTTGGCACCAAAAACCTCTAAGAAGATGACTCCCTTGGAGCCGAATTTTCCTTGGAGAGTCTTCATGAAGGCGACAGCGTCGTCGTTGCTTTGATCGTCTTGAGTGTCACCCATTTTTTGTGAGAAAACGAGCACCACGACCTTACCCTTGAAGCTGTCGAGATTTCGTGATTTGCCGTCGATCCATTCAGCAATTTTCAGCGGCGGCGCGACTTGAGAGGGCTGAATAGGCTGAGGTGCCGGGGGCAATGGCTGAGAATCGCCGGTGCGGTAGGTCCGTTCGTCGACCGCGTTGATATAGAGAGCTCCCTTGGGGAACGCGAGTGCCAAAGCAGCCGGTTCGATCGCTTTTTTCGGTTCAAATTTTGTGGCTTCCCAGGCAGTGATACGTCCCGTGACCAACGGTGGGCGGGGCGCGTCTTTGGCCAAGGTGCCGGCAGCGAATTCCTCGCGTTGTTTTTGAGCAATTTTTGCGTCGGGAATGAGATCGCGGCGTCTTATTTTCGCCGGATAGAAGCCATTGGCGACTTTTTTGACCGCCAGGATCTGCAAGTCGCGATGAAACGGGGTGACGACTTTATCGGCCGTGCTGACGTAACTCCATTCCATGCGTAGCGGCAGAGCGCCTTGCCGGGGATCGATCCAGACACGCGCCCGCTCCCCTTTTTCAACAACTTCATCCATGACATACATAACGCGGCCTTTGACCTCAGTCCGCTTGACGACTTTAAAACGACTCGGATCGGCGGTCATAAACAGATCCCATTCATGCCAATCCCTTTTGTGGGTCCAGTCCTCTTTGACAAAACCCATCGGCGGGAGCGAAATGGCGATGCAGTCGTTGAGGACATTTGCCACACGGCCCTGGCCGGGGGCATTTCCGCCGAACCAACACCGCAGCGGCGGGTCGTTGTCTTTCGACCACGATGCCAACACGATCGAGTTATACAGCTCCGATAATTTCTCCGGAGGAGTCAGTGCGCCGGGAAACAACGTGTCATCGGATGCGGAGGGATTGTTTGACCGGCGAAGATGAAGTGATTGGCCATCGGTCCAGACATACGGCCGCTGAATCACCCACCCCTTGAGGCGATTTTTGACCGATTCGTCGGAAAGGGTCTGCGTCAGGTATTGAATTTCCTCGCCGACATGTCGCATGGTCTCTTTGAATTGCGCCTCATCCAACGCTTTCCCGTTGACTACAATAGATCCCGGATTTGCCTTGGTGAAGTCTTGTTTTTCCTTGAGACGCTGCCGTTCGGTTTCAATCGCGGCTTCCGTATCGGTGATCGTCATGCGGTATTCAACACCCAGCGGCATGAACTTGGTGAAGTTCTTGTGATAGGCCGCTTGGATGGCTTTGACGGAAGGTAATTTTGCGGTCTTGCGCGATGCAGTCGCCCGTTTGCGAGGCGCAGCCGGGCGTTTGCCGGTTGAGGCAGTCCGTTTGCGCGTAGCGGATGTCGGTTTGCCTTGAGAGGCTGTTGCCGGCTTGCGCTGAGGAGCGGTTTGTTTTTTAGCAGCGGGCGGGTCAGCGGCGTGGGCGTTGAATCCCCCAACCACAACGGTGAAACCGCAAAGAACGGCGAACAGGGCGCTGAGCGAACGGCCGTAAGGGCGCAATTTCCCGACGGGCATTGAGTTCTCCTCCATGAGAAGTTGCAAGCATTTTTTTGAGGTGCGGCGGCATCTACGGCGCAACTGCCGCGGGCCCGATCCACAATGGAGCGAGTCTTTTAGCGGATATGAGACAGGTTGGCTAGCCGAAATTGCTGGTTGAAAACCGAGAAGAATTCCGCTGCGATTTATCTCAATACGGTGAGGGTCGGATTCGATTCGGACTGTCGAATCTACATGGCCGTCGGTACAGTGATTGATGCCACCAGACGATGCAGCCTGCTATTCCAGCGATATTTATCAGAACACGCTCAGCTATCTGGAGTTTCCGATGTTTCTACCTGGTCCGATGGAACTGCTGATCATCGCCGCGATTTTTTTGATGCTCATCGGCGTGCCGTTGCTCATCGCTGTGCTGGTGATTTATCTGGTCAAAAGCACGAAGTCGCCGGAAGGCGACGATCGGCACGATTAGTAACGTATTGGCCCGGCTGTGCCGGACGGAACCGCGGTGTTTTGATATCCAATTGGTAACTGCCGATGGAACGGGTCCAAAATCAGTGGTTATCTAAAGGGATTCTTTACGGTTATTGAATGGCCTGTTTAGCGAGAAGATCCGCGGGTTTATCTCAATTTGGCCACAGTCATCCGGTCGTACCGGCACACGTTCTATCAGCTCCAGTCTATTGACGGTTTAGATTTGCTACTGCATTGATCGATTGCAGCGGAAAATACTTCCGCCTCTCGGTCTTGCTGCCTCGACTTTCACCCCATCCAGTGGACTTGCCAATGTTTTCCCCAATTCCTAGTCCGACTGAAATAATTCTGCTCGTTGTGAAATTTGGGTGTAACGTGGGTGCCTGCGTAATCATTTTCATGCTTGTGGATTATCTCGTGGAAAGCATGAGGACACCGCGGGATGACGAACGGCATCAATAGTCCGCCCCAAGGCATAGCCGGGGGCTGACGGAAACTGGGACAAATGTCGGTGAATTACCACGCCTTACCATCGGCGCGGGTGCCGCAGAGGGCGACTTCGATTCCCAGTTCGGCGGCCATTGAGGCTTTGGCGAGTAACGCTTTGTCGGCATCGGCGGCTGACTTGGCGTAGGCGACTTGGATGTGATTCGATTTGTGACGGGCCATCATTTGGTCGCGCGACGTACCGTAGGTAACGGCGTGCATGATCGGCCATTGCGGGGTGGTTTCGTTCCAGCGTCGCTCGGTTTCTTTTTTGGAGAGCTTCACCACGCCGCCGCGGCCGAGGTCCATTTTCAGGCGATCGTCTTCGACATAAATCCGCGACCAGACGATTTCACCCGGTTTGGAAATTCCCCGCAGCGTGCTGCCGCCGGCGGGGAAATACATGGGGACTTGCCGTAGGCCGTCGGCCCCTTTCCATCCACCGATGAAATGCGCCGGCGGGGCGGCGCCGCTGATGAGCAGCACCCAGATGTAGTCATCGACCTTACCCGTGGCATCGTGATCGCCCCAACGAATATCGTGCAACGTGTTTTCGACCGGCTGTCCCATTGCTTTGTGGACGCGATAGGTAATCAAGCTGTCGAGACCGGCGCACTCGTCGACTTCGTTGAAGTGCGGGATCGCTTCGCCGGCGTACAATTCGCGTTGTCCATCGCGACTGGTCACGGGCGGGCGGGCCTGGTTGTTGAGGGTGCCTTCGACCAAATCACTAGCGGGAAGCAGGTCTTTGAGTCCTTGTTGGTATTGAATCCCGATGCAGTCGCAGCCGAAATCATCGGCAATCCGCACCGCAGCGATGTACATTTGGCATTGCTTGTGGATTTGATCGTCGGTGAGATCGGTTTCGTGGGTGCGTCCGGTGTGGAAGGTCATGCCTTTGTCTTCCATCCACTTGCGGACCGCTTTGGCTTCAGCATTTTTGACTTGTGTCGACTCATGGTACAGCGCCGACTGACTGAGACGTTCTTTGTAGAGGCCGGTCGGGTTGAGGAGATGGTCGGGAATGATGGCGTTGAACATGCCCATGCAGCCTTCGTCGAAGACACCCATGATGGCTTTTTCGGATTGCATTTGGGCGGCCAACGACTCGCCGAGTTTGCGTTCCTTGGCTGAGACCTTGACCTTCTTGAGCGGTTTGACATGTTTGGTCGCGTGCTTGCACGTGCCGGTCGTCAGCCATTTCTTGAGCCGAGTCGTGAAATACTTGTCGGTGAAGTCCTCGCTCCAGAGCGTGGAATACTCAACACCCGCCTTGGTGAGCGAACCGTTGAGATTCAGCATGCCGACCAAACCGGGCCAAGTCCCCGACCAGTTGGCGACGGTCAGAATCGGGCCTTGATGCGTAGCCAATCCCGAGAGAACATGATGCGAGTACTGCCAAACCGCTTCGGCCACGATCAACGGCGCGTGCGGATCGATGTTTTCAAAAACCTGCATGCCCTGTTTTTGCGAGCCGATGAAGCCGTGCTTTTCGGTTTCGTCATAAGGATGCGCGCGAACGATTTCATAACCGGCCGCTTCGACCGCTTGGGTCAGCGCAGCTTCCATTTGCTCTTGCGCTTCCCAGCAGTTTTGGTTCGCGGAAAGCCGCAAGTCGCCACTGGCGATCAATTGAACTTGGTTCTTTTTGAGTTTTGGTTTTTTGGTCGGTTTAGAAATTGAATAGGCAGACATCGTGCGTGTGTCCTAATTGGTAGTTTACGGGTGTTTTCGATTAAGTAGTGAAATTTGATAGAGACCGTCAATGGTCATTGCATTCTAGAATTCTTCAGCGACGAGCACATCGGCCAGTTTGCGGTAACGTTGATAGATGTTTTCATAGGCCGCTTGTGCATCTGCTTCTGGCTCGACGATTTTCGCCGCACGACTGGGATCATCCGCACGCGGGCCGGCCATGGCGGCGATAGCGTCGGCGGTGGTGGCAAAGTGTTTTCGATCGGTGTCGGCGGCCAGAACGCCGAGTATCGCCGCCCCGAGTGCGGGGCCTTGTTTTGAGGGATGCACGGTGATCGGCAACCCCAGGACGTCGGCGTAGATTTGTACCAACAGCGGATTGTGGTGCGGGAGTCCGCCTGTGGCAACGATGCCGGTGACCGGCACGCCGTTTTCTCGCAGCAGGTCAACGATCCAACGCACTCCAAAGGCGGAGCCTTCCATCAAAGCGCGGTACATGTGCCCTGCCCCGTGGTTCATGGTGAGCCCAACAAACGCGCCGCGCAGCCCACCATCCATCAGCGGCGTGCGACAACCGTTGAACCAATCCATGCAGAGCACGCCGTCAGCCCCCGGGGACAATTGTGCGGCTTGTGCGGTGAGTTGATCGAAGTTGTCGTGGCCAGTCGTACGCCGCAACCAATCAAAGGCGTCTCCCACAGCGGCTTGGCCGGTTTCGTAACCATAGAATCCGGGGAGGATCCCCCCTTCGACGATTCCGGCGACACCGGGGACGTTTTGTTCGGCGTCGGCATTGAGCATGTGGCAACTACTGGTTCCCATGACCATCACCAACGTGCCTGCTCCAGCGGCACCGGCTCCGGGGACACCAGCGTGCGCGTCGATCGTGGCTGCACTGACGGGGATTCCGGCGGGAAGTCCGAATTTCTCTGCGATAGAGGCACAGAGGGTGCCGGCCGCTTCGCCCGGCGCGAGGAATTTTCCCGGCATTTTCTCGGCGACAACGTTTTCTAGTTTGGGATGCAGAGCGGCTAAGAATTCGTGGGAGGGGAAACCATCGTGGCTGTGCCACATGCCTTTATAACCCGCTTGACAGGTGGAACGGGGCAGTTTGTCGGCGGGGCTATCAACCAGTTGCCAGACGTACCAGTCCCCTGCTTCGAGCCAGACTTCCGTCGCATCGTAAACGGCGGGTGCCTCTTCGAGGGTTTCCAGCATTTTGGGAAAGAACCATTCCAGACCGATGATGCCGCCGTAGCGGGCCAGCCAAGGTTCGTTGCGCGCGCGGGCCAGTTCGTTGATTTTCTCGGTTTGTGTTTTCGCGCCGTGATGTTTCCACAGTTTGGGCCAAGCAAATTTTTCAGTAGCCCACTGCGGCACCAGGCACAGCGGCGTGCCATCGCTCAGCGCGGGGAGCATGGTGCAACTCGTGAAATCGACACCGATGCCGATGATCTCGTCGCCGGTCAATCCAGCAGCGGCCACTGCGTCGCGGACCGCCTGAGCGGAGGCTTCGATCCAGTCGCTGGGATGCTGAAAGGCAAAATCGGCGGGGAGTTTTTCACCCGTGCCGGGCAAGGTCTCGGTAATTTGACCGTGCTCATAGGGCCCGACAGCAGAGGCGAGTTCGTTGCCGTTCAGATCGGCCAACAAGGCCCGGACCGATTCGGTGCCAAAGTCGAGTCCGAGTGCAACATGTGCCGGTTGATTCATGAGGTGGCTCCGCTGAGATTTGTCGATCGTTGATGAGAGGTGTTATAAAATAAAGTCTCGCGCAGAGACGCTGAGGCGCAGAGAAAAAAGTTGGTGGAAAAACGGGGTTCCGAAAAGTTGCCAGGATAGCGTAAAACGGCGGCGACTGCGAATGGTGGCGGGGGAATTTTGTGGGGTTGGGGCGGTTGTCTCCGCAGTCTTGGCTGAAGTTGGTACACTGCGGGGGCGTGAACCGGTGGGCCGTCGGATGCGTTACCGTAATAGCGGCCCGAATGGGCTGTTTTCGAGCTATTTTTGAGTTGAAGCAATCGCCTCGCAAGGACGTTTGTTGTGAATTGGTTTACTATAATCATGAAACTGCCGGTGATGCGGTCGTTCATCCGGCTGCTGCTGGGAATGGTCGCGATCCCAACATTCCGCGTCTTTCTGCGCAAAGTTGTGCGTCTGCAGGAAATGGACGAGGAACTTGAGAAAGACCTGGAGCAGTGGTTTCGGGCATCGCTGGTGTTGATGGCGGCCACCGCCAATATGGAAGACCTACTGTTTTTCTGGGCGACCGGCGACCACTTAAGTTTCAATCTGGACTGGCTGGTGCTAGGTGGACGCATCCTCTTGGCTGTCGGTGTGATCGAGACGATGCCGGACCAAGAGCTGTTTTCCATCATCTACCCCGGACCGCCGAAATTGAAATTTCGTCGCGGGGAAGTTCTCAGTACCCTCAAGGAGAATTGGCGGCCCTACGTGAAGGGCCTGCTCTGCCAGCACGTCAACCGCTCATCGCCCGTATTCGCAATCCTCTCGACCATTTTCCACGGTCCGGCGGGTTGGGTGTTTTACGTGATCGCGATCATACAATACCTAATTATGGGCTTGGTCACATCCCGCGATCACGCAATGAGCGTGCTCAGTGAGTTTGATAAACAGGTTACGAACCGGCGGCGGGAGTTGATTGAAGAGTTTGACCTAGGCGAGTCAGACACGCAGGTTGCACCGCCCGAAGAACAAACGACCGCGGAAGACGCCCCGCCCCCCGATGGCACCGAATCCGACAATACGGCACAACAACCGGCGCCTGAACCGACGCGAGATTCGTCGTCATAGCCGGTTAGCAGTGATCGGGAGATGTTTGGCCAACGGCCAAATGACATCTTAGCCTAGGGCATTCGCCCTAGGTATTTGCGTTGGCAACAATTTTATCATTGGCCAACGGCCAATTTCACGTTTTCGTCGCGTGCGCAAAGCATGTGAATTTGGCCTTCGGCCAACAAATCTTCGTTGCCATAATAATTCCAGGGGCGTTGCCCCTGGCTAGGGTGGGGATTGGCCGTTGGCCAATCTTGTGTGGGGCGCTCGTGGTGTGCTCGTATTGTGCTCGTGGTGTGCGGTTGGGGTGGTGCTGGTTGATCGCGTCGATGCTGGGAGGCGCTGCGGAATGCTTTGGTCGACTTGCACGCTTCTCTAATATGTAGCGTGGAAATTGCGGCTTCTTGCGGGCTTTGCCCGACCCGATTGCGAAGCAATCGCGGCCACCCTCTGGATGGTTCTCGCCGGTTACTCGTAATAGTAACCCAGGCTGCGGGTCATTCCGCGCATTGTGTCGGCGGTCTCTTCGAATTCTAAGTCGTTGGCTTGGTAGAGCACCAGGGCGGAGAATAGGTCGGTTTGGAAGGTGCGGACCCAAGCGCTGTTGTAGACCTCCATCGCGCGGAATTCGAGGTCCCAGGCGACTGCATTCTCGTCGCAGATGTTGTCGTCACCTTCATAGATGTCGAGGTCGTCGTATTCCTGCCGGAAGGCATCCAGGGCGGCTTCGGCGATTTTTTCAGGATCGGGCCGGTCGAAAAATACGGTCAACAACCAAAATGAAGTTTCCGGGCTTTGCACCGTGATGGCGACTTCCTGGGCGTCTTGTTGTTCAATGATTTCCCAATCGTCGGGATATTCAAAACTAACACCGTGTGACTGATAGGTCTCGACCATGAGGGAATTCTCCACGAAAGCACGACTGCCAATGTCAATTCTTGGGGGTATTTTCCAAACGTTAGACGGGACGGCGGCGGAAATCAATACTCGACGTTGGTGAGATCTGTGTCGGGGGGATGGGGTAAGCCGTGCACTGCTTCAGCGGCCGCATCGAGCAACTGGACAGCTTCGAGGGCGGGGGCTTGAAGAGCGGCGGCGGTATCGTCGTCGAGTCTTAGCGGCGTGCCGCCTTGGAAGACGTTGGTCACAGCACCGGGACTGCTGCGCAGCACACCGCCCAGATACCGGCCGGCCATCACGAACAGCCGCACATCCCAAAAGTTGCCGTCGCGAAGTTGCGGGATGATCCGCTCGGACAGCAGATGATTCCCCGAAAACAGCTGGGGCGAATCGTGCGGATCGGCAATTTGCACGCCATGCCCGCCAAAACCGACGCGGGGTTTGATCACATACCCGCGTTCAAACAGATCGGGATGTGCACTGAGGATTGCGGATGCCTCATCGGGAGTTTCAACTGCAAAACTGCGAGGGACACGGAAGCTTTTTGCCGCTGCCAGCGAGGAATAACAGGCAAGCTTGTCGCGGACTGCGACCCAGGCGGCATTGGGATTGATCACGCAGACGCCGCTACGCTCATACGACCAAGGCAGATCATACCACCAACGAAAAATACTCCCGGGGCGAATGCGATTCCCATCGCGGGTCAACAACTGATCAGAGTCTTGCTGGTTGTCCTCCACGTGGCAGATGAATACCTCTCGGTCGAGGTGCAAACGCAGGTGCCCGGCAATCCAACAGGCGTCTTCATCGGCGTCGGGCAAAGGATCATCTTGGCGCCACATCAGACAGGTGGGACCGTCGGCTGCGCTTAAGACCTCAGCGATGAGTCGAAACGGAGTATCGTCGTTGTAGAGCAACAGGTATTCCCACAGCATGTGCGAACAACGATTGGCCTCCAACAAGACCGGCGTCCCGTCGGCATCGAACATGAAGTCCAACCCGGCCCACTGGTAATGCTGCACGGCGACAGAAGCAAATTCAGGCATTGGCGTACACCGTTGGATCGTCAACACCTGCCGCAATGAACGCCTGTTGGCGGCTGCCGCATTTGAGGCATTGCCCGCAATGTTGGTTGTCGCGAGGATCGATACAGGAGAAGCTGTACGCCAAGGTGTCGTGATCGGTCACGCGAATGACGTCGGTTTTGGTCATTTGGAGATAGGGAGTGAGAATTTCAATCGGTCGGCCTGCTTCGAGGCTGAGTAGTTCCTGCGAACGATCAAAGTATTCGCGGCTGCCATCGCGAAAGGAATTGTCGGCAGTGGTGCCGAGGGCGCATTGAAAGTCCGGCAGATGCGCGACTTTGGGGAGCGCAAAACTCAACAGGGTGAGATTGCGCAGGGGGATTTCCAAATCGTGGCCACTAGCTCCCGCACGGGGGATGTTGTTGCCCGTGACGGCCCAGTGATCGTCGAGCCAACCGGCAAGGGGAATCTGAAATTGAATGAGCGGATCCAAGTTGTCTGAAGCACGCGCCTGGCAAAATTGTTGAACGAAGAGCGTCTCGACGTCATCCCAAATCAAGCCGCAATGCACGTGCACGGGGACGACGCGTCGCTGTTGGTCGAGAAACCGGCTGACCAACGACGTGCTTTCGACACCGCCGCCAAGCAGTACAACGATCGGACATTCCAGAGTGTTTGTCATCGCGGGTTTGTGGTGGTGTGCACAATGGGAAAAGGGCGAAACCGGCGTTGGCACAGCAGGATGTTATTTGCCTTCGGCGGCCCAACGTTTCATTTGGTTGATGTTTTCCTGCAATTCTTGGAGCTCTTCAGCCGATCCGCGGCGGCGGCGGGAATTGAGGTACAGGGCCATATCGCTGTCGTACATGGCTGCGGATTCGGGATTCCGGCCATGGTCGTTGGTGCGGACGATCCAATCATCGAGGCGGTTTCGCATGTCGGTCAATTGCGAGGCGAATTTGGCGTCGCCGGCAAGATTGTGGATTTCGTGCGGGTCATTTTCTAGGTCGTACAATTCTTCCGGTGGGCGGGTGGGAGCGAAGAGTTGTTTCTGGATGTCGTTCAACTCACCAGCAGCAAAGGCGCGACGTAGATCGATGAGGATCGATTTGTGATCTTTGTAGGCGCACGGCTGGAGGTGCGGTCGTTGTGGCAAATAATTGCGGATGTACTTGAAACGATCCGTCCGCACGCAACGCAGATGTTCGACCGTTTCGTCGCAGCGGTCACGAGCGGCAAAGATGGCTTCACGGGGTTGATAGTCCTCGGCGAGTACGTCCTGCGCCTGCATGGTTTCGGGGAGCGGAATTCCAGCGACCGCGAGGGAAATGGCCGCCATGTCGATATGTTCGATCAAGTCCTCCCGGATGGTTCCCGCTGCAATGCCTGGGCCGCGGAGGATGAAGGGGACATGAATTCCCTCTTCGTACAAAAACTGTTTGCCGCGAGCGTGGCTGATGCCGTGGTCGGTTATTAACAGCACCAGTGTTTGGTCAAGAACGCCTTCGTCCTTGAGCCGAGCGATGATCTCCCCGACAACGCGATCAGTTTCACGGACGGAATCCAAATAGGCGGCCCAGTCTTCGCGCTGCACCGGTGTGTCGGGGTAATAGGGAGGAAGCATTACGTCGGCGGAATCGGTTTTGCTTCCAAACTTTCGCTTTGCCTTTTGAGCAAATTTTTGCGCCGATTGCCGTGTGCCGCCGCGGAGTTTTCCTCCGGGGAGTTGGATTTGAGCAAAAAAGGGCTGTCCCGGTTTACGCTTGGCCCAATTGGACCCGTCGTACATTGCTGGATCCCACTCGAAATTGTAGTCGGTTTTGCCGAGTCGTTTGGGGTGAATCGGCCAACCGCTGATGGACGTGTAATACCCGGCACGTTGGAACAACAGCGGAATCGGTTCGACGCCGGGCGGGAGGTGAATTTTTTCTTCACCGCGTCCACTGCGATGATGGTGCGCTCCAATAGCAGTTTGATACATGCCGGTGATGAAGGCCGAACGACACGTAGAACAAACCGGAGCGGTCACGAACGCCTGATTGAACTGCACACCCTCGCGGGCGAGTTGATCGACATGTGGCGTTTCGATCAGCGTTTCACCGTAACAGGAAAAATTGGCCGACATGTCGTCGACAACAATCCAAAGGATGTTCGGCCGCGCGGGAGCAGAATCGGCGGCCTTGGTCAGGGTCGGCGAAAACGCACAGAGGAATACGAGTATGGGCAGAAAATGTGTCGAGCGTTTTGTGTTTGTGTTGTACATGCTGGTGGGCGCCTGATTTTGCTGTAAAAACCTTCACCCCGGCCCACTCCCAGTGTGAGAGAGTTTAGCAGGGTGACGGGTGGTGCGGTTTGGGGTTGGTCATTGGTTAACAGTATAAACCTGGATTGCTTGGATCAATAGCGTGGCGGTGGGGAATAAACGACATGTATTGGGGATCTTACCCTTGTGCGATCTCACGAATTCTTTCATCGAGGTTTTGAAAGGGCGCTCTCCATGGTAAGACCTTGTGCGATGTGGTGTCTGCTTTTGTTGACCGGTTGTGGTGCAGCAGAGGGAATCGATAAGAAACCAGTCGTCGCCGCTGCCCCTGAGCGCGGCGACAATGCGGTGGCCGGCGAAGGGGACTTGGCTCGGGCGGGGAAACTGAGGCGCAAGATCATCTATCGTGCTGACATGGATATCGTTGTTGAAGATTTCTCCGGTGTACCCGCCCAGGTGCAGGCAATCATCAGCCGCTTTGATGCATTTGTTGCAGATGCTCAAGTATCCGGCACCGCTAACGTGCCGCGGCACGCGTATTGGACAATCCGCATTCCGGCGGAGAAGTTCGAGGAGTTTCTCGTTGCCAGTCGACTATTGGGAGAAGTTCGTAGCGAAAGCCAAACCACTCAGGAAGTCAGCGATAATTTTTATGACCTGCAGGCGCGGCTGGCTAATCAACAACAAGAAGAGCAGCGGCTCAAGGAATTGCTCGATCAGCACAGCGGCAAATTGGAGGAAATCTTGGCCGTGGAACGCGAGATCTCGCGGGTCCGAGGGGAAGTGGAACAACTGCAAGGTCAACTCCGCGTTCTATCGGATCTAACAGCCTATTCGACGGTCACACTTCGATTCGAAGAGATCAGCAATTACGCACCTGTGCAATCGGCATCGTTTACGACACGCATCGAACGCACATGGTCATCGTCGATAGAATCGTTTAGTGAATTGGCGCAATCGATAGTGCTGGCCGGCGTCTTCGTTGCTCCCTGGGTTTGCGTAATGGTTATTCCGTTGGTGGCAATTGTTGTATTTCTAAAGTGGAATCGACGTAAACCGATTTCGATGTAAACAGAATACGGCCTTCGCTGTTATTGGTAATTAGTCACTAGCGGTGGCACCGTAAAAAGGAGCGGTATTCGGTGACAGGTTGTCTAGGTCGATAGGTTTACCGGCGTGGCGGTGGGTCTGGCGTTTGAACAAACCTGGCGCGTCGTTGGGTTTGTTCCGCTGCTGTGTGGGGAGGCAAAGTTTTCCCAGGCCACCAATTCGGCCGAAACTCGCTTTTACGGCGCTTTGATTTCGTGAAATCCCGGAAATTCATCTTCACAGCCCCTAAGAGTCGGGTATGTTGAAGTTAGCAGATTCGAAAACATTTACGAACGGGTCTCGCGTTTCTGGGTCAGACGCGCTAACCGTTCGACGAATCATAACTGGGCAGTGACGACCGGCGGCGACTTCTTTCATCGCGGGCGATTTCTATATTTCTTGCTTTCGCGGTGTCTGCTGCGCGGTCGGTCCGGCTGACGAGATAGTTACGACTTAACGTGCCAGGGTGGGCAGGAAGACTGACAACGGAATGGCCGATTCATCCGACGAGGAGGACCATGATGTTCAAATTAAGCACGATTACCCCTGCCACACTTTTGCAGAAAGGGAGACCGGCGGCAGTCGCGGTCTGTTGCTTGATGCTGTGCTCGGCAGTTTCGGCACAGGCCGCAGAGTTGACGTGGGCAGAAAAGATGTTCGACCGGCTGAATCAAGATTTCGGCACGGTTCCCAAAGGTTCGGTGGCCAAGGCTCGGATTAAGATCACCAGTCATTGGCGGGATGACACGCACATTGCCGATGTCCGCACGACCTGCGGTTGCTCGGCTGCCGAGCCGGAGAAGACGACGCTCAAAAGCAATGAATCGACGTACATCGAAATCACGATGAATACGCACAAGTTTTCGCACCGCAAGAACTCGAATGTGATCGTGACCTTCGACAAACCTCAGCGGGCTGAAGTGCGGATTCCGATCACGGCATTCATTCAACCGGACATCATTTTAGCGCCGGGGAGTGTGAAGTTTGGGACGGTCGATTATGGAACGGGATGGCGGCAAAAGGTGCAGGTTTCCCACGCTCGTTCGCCCAATTGGAAAGTCCGCAGCGCACATACGGACAACGAACACTTGGACGTGACTGTCACGCCGAACGCAAACGGAAAACCGGGTTATGAAGTTTCGGTTCTGTTGAAACCGACGGCACCGGTGGGAGACTTTCGTGATCAAGTCGTGCTAGACACCGTGGGCGGAGAATCATCGCAAGTGACGGTTTTGGTTGAAGGAAAAATCGCCCCTGACGTGATCGTCTCACCTCAAACCGCTTCGGTGGGCAAGCTGCACCCGGGCGACAAAAAAACAGTGCAGTTCGTGGTCCGCGGGAAAAAGGCGATCATGATCGAGAAGATCACCTCAGGCGCAGATGAATCAGCATTTGCTTGGCAATCGCCGACGGATGAAAAGAGCGTGCACGTGATTCCGATTCACCTCAAAGGGGACTCGCCCATGGGCAAGTTCGTGGAGGAATTCGACGTCCGCATCGCAGGTCGTTCCGAACCGGTACGTTTCAAGGTGTATGGTGAGATTGCCACGGCGGAATAATATTCTCCGCAGTTTGGGAACACGAGAATAGCGCTCGGCCTCCAGGTAACGATACCGGGGGGCCGAGCGTTTTTTTCTCTGGCGGCTGCACTTACGGGCCGTCCCAGCCTCACTCATTTGTCGAGTTCGGCGATAATTTCCTTGGCTTTTGTCCGCCCGCCATGCGTACGGCTGATTTTGGCGAACGTGACTTTCTGATCCCCATCGATGATGAACGTCGAGGGGTACGAGGTTTCTTTCTCGCCTTCCCAGCGCAATCCGTAGGCATTGGTGAACTCAAAGTCAGGATCGAGCAGGAACAGGAAATTCGGGGGGAACTTCTTTCCCTTAATGAATTGTTGGGCATGCTTGGCCACCCCGTCTTTTTTGTCGGGATACACAAACACAACCGTCGATTCCTGCTCTTTGAACCCCTTGGAGGCGTTGAGAAATTCGGTCATTTGGCGGGAACAGAGCGGGCATTGGTAGGTGGGAAAGCCGCGGAGCATGACGACCACGACCGGTCCGTCTTCGACCAGCTTGCTCAGTTTGTGTTTTTTCCCGTCCAATGTCGCGAGTTCAAAATTGGGTGCCTTTTTACCAACGGCTGGCGGTTTGGTTTCCTTTTCTGCGCTGCGAAGTTCGCCGTCTATCCAAAATAGTCCACAGGCGATGGCTAGCAGTGTCAACGGAATGTGTATTCGATTCATGGTATTTTCTTTCTGGAAAATGCCGTGCCGCTGGGTTGGGGAAAGGCGTCTTGATCATCGGCCGGTTCGCTGCATAGGAAACGGCCTTCTCTACGCTCACGGCAGAATTATGAGACTTAAGGTGCGTGGCGACTGTGAACTGCAGCACAATCGTTGATTTCACATTGCTGATTTCCATGCGGTGTTATTCGCCCATTTCCGAGAAGGCTGCCTCAATTTCTTTGCGGCTTGCCAGCGAAGGTTGCGCCCCAGAGCGGGTGACGGCCATGGCCGCGGCGACGGTTGCCCAGTGTGCGGCCTGTTCCAGCGCCAGGCCTTCGGAGACTGCTACGGCGAGTGCGCCGTTGAAAGCGTCTCCCGCAGCGGTGGTGTCGACGGCTGTGACCTTCCGACTGGGGATGCGCACATTCGCTTCGCCAGTGATCTGGCAGCCGTCGGGACCTAAGGTGGTGATGACGCAGCCACATCCGAGATTGCGCAACTGTTGCGCTGCCTCCTCGACACCCTGCATCCCGGTCAGCAACGCAGCCTCGCCGGCATTGGGGGTCAGCACGTCGACCAACTTCAGGATCTCAGGAGTCGCAATTTCAGAGAGCGCCGGTGCGGGGTTGAGGATGGTGATCAGCCCGGCGGCTCGCGCGCGCTGTAGACCCCGGACGACAGTTTCTACGGGGGATTCCAAACAGCACAGAAACACCCCTGCAGCGGCGAACAGGTTCTCGGGGAGGGCGTCGACGTGCTGGGGAGTGAGATGCAGGTTAGCGCCGGAGGCAACGCTGATCGCGTTTTCGCCCTGCTCGTCAACGAAAATCAGCGCCACGCCTGAAGGTTGGTTGGGCACGGTCGTGATGTACTGACTGACGAGGTTTTCGCGAGAGAAATTATCGAGCGCACCGCGTCCGAATTCGTCATCCCCGACAGCGGCGATAAAGGTGACCGGATCGCGCGCGGCGCGGGCAGCGGCGACGGCTTGGTTGGCCCCCTTGCCGCCCGGCGCTTGAAAGTATTCGCCCCCCAGAACCGTTTCTCCAGGAGCAGGAATCCGTGGTGAACGAATGACTAAATCGGTGTTCACCGAACCGAGCACAATGATGGCCGATGGCGGCATGAGTGGTGAGACATCTTAATTCAGGGATTCGTGGTGGATGGCGAACAAACGTGACGGTAATGGTCGTTGCTTCGGGACGTAAGGGGCACACTGAGATTTGCCGCTTTCGCCATCCGTTTCACAACCTGAAGTGAAATGTCTCAGCGAGATATCGCCAAGCGACTTGTGCGAGGGTACGGCGTTGGCATTCGATTTTGGCGCGGCCTTTTAAGCCGGACACCAACAGATCCATGGGAAAATGGCCCTCTGGATCTTGGATGAATACGAGTGCTTGATAGGAAGTGTTGAGCGGCTTCATGCGGCCGGAGGAATCCTGGGTGGTGGCGAGTTCACCGCCCAAGGAGTTGGAAAGCTGGCTGGGGGAGTCTTCCATCACGCGTCGCGAAAGCTGTTCGATTTTGCATTGAAAGGTTTTGTCGGGAAACGCATCGAATTTGATGTAGACCGGAAAACCTTCTTGGACAAACTCGATCTCGGATTGATCGATGATCAGAATGGCTTCTTTTTGGTGAGGATCTCCGATTGTGCAAACGGACGTGCCCGGTTCTAAGAAAGTACCGAGGTTGCGTTTGTCGAGCGGACTCCCATGCCAGCGGGGGAGCGTTTCGTAAATATCGTGGTGGGGTGGTTCGGAGACAATTTCGGGAGGAAACACGGTCCCGTCGACCGGTGCTGTGACGTGGAGGTCGTCGATCTGCTCCTGGCGGATTTCGACTTGTTTCAGGGCGTCACGATGCAGCTCCTCGGATTGGGCTCTTTCTCCGCCAAATTTGCTGCCTAGATTGCGATAAACGACTTCCGCGTATTTTTGGTCGGTGGCAATGCGTTCCTGTGCGCGCAGTTCGAAGTTGAAGTCCTCGTTTTCTAATTCGACGAGCACGTCCCCTTTTTTGACCTGATCGCCCGGTTGCACGAGCACCTTTTTGATGCGTCCCCCGCCTTTGACGAACACCGCTTCGGCGTCGCGAGGCCGGACGGTAAAGACCGTATTGACTCGCTTGGGGACCGGGATCATTAAAAAGCCGACCAGCAATGCGACAGCGACTACTCCACTGACTGTGGCCCGGAATTTTTTGATCATTTCCAACCTTCCCGGAGTAAAGATGAACTTCACCATTTTGACGACCGGCATGACAAACATCATGATGACTATACCGGTGGCCATCATAGCGCTGATGGCGCCTAACTTGTATGGTTTGAGAAACGTGTACAAGAACAGCAGAATTCCAAACGTGACCATCCAGCGATAACACCAACTGGCAATGGCATAGGTGATGAACCACCCTTTGCGGGCTTTGGGCATGAAGGGATCGGCGGGCATCTCTAGGCCGAGGCAGACCTGCGCGGCGGTCCGTTGCAGCAGTTGGTTTGCCTTGGTTCGCAGGTTGGGAATTTCCAACCAGTCGCTCATGACGTAGTAGCCATCGAACCGCATCAGCGGGTTGGCATTGAGCAGGATGGTGTTCACCGAACAGACAAACATCGTGCTAAAGGCGATGTTGTGTATCAAGCCGGGTGCGGAATACCACCAGATGAACGTAGAGATCGAAGCCAGCACCACTTCGACGTAAATTCCAGCCAGACTGATGGCGATGCGATGCCATTTGTTGGGCATCGTCCAGGAGTCCGAGACGTTGCAATACAGCGCCGGAGAGAGCACGAGAAACAGCATCCCCATTTCATGACATTCTCCGCCGAAATGATGGCAAGTCAGACCGTGTCCGAACTCGTGAACGATTTTTGTCATCCCCATGGCGATCCACAGCCAGACGATGTTTTTCATGTTAAAAAAGGAGTGAAAGCTCTCCATTTCCGGGCGGCCGCGGAACTCATGGAAGTTCACCAACACCAACGTCAAAGCGGAGAGCGCCAGCAGGACGACACAGGCCAGCGCCCACGGGGTGTAAATCCATTCAAAGCGGGGATACAGCCAATTGAGCGCCCGCGCGGGGTCAAAACCTGGGAGTTTGATGTAAAGCACGTTCGACAGCGTGGACTTCAATTGTTTTTTAGCGCGGTCTTCACGCCGTTTAAGTAGCTTCGCCCCCTGCCCTGCCGCTTCACTGATGACCATACCCGATTCATGCAGCCGGCCGATGAATTGCTGCAATTCCTCGAGCGTGATTTTTTGCGGAATGAATTCCGCCTCGAAGTCGTCTTTGATTTCCTTGAGGCTCCGCACGCCATCGAGCGACGCGAGGATTTTGTATTCTTCTTCTTGAAACCGGTAGTACTTCAGCCCGACCGGATCCTTAATCAGGTAGTAGGTCCGCCCCTCGTAGCGTTGCTCGCTGACGACCAAATCGGGACGGCGGCGCAAAATCACTGGCCGTTCGATCGAGGCAGCCATCGAGGGGTTGGGGGGAGCCATAGTTCACGTCGTGTAAAACGGTGGTTGATTTGTAGGGTGCGTCACGACGCACCTTTCTACATAGGACGATTGGTTGCCCAAGAGTAGGGGCAATCGTTTGTGGAGCGAAAACCCTCACCCCGGCCCTCTCCTAAAGGGAGAGGGGGTATGTTGTTGGGTGCGTTGTGATGCACCGGACCTTGTTAGTAGCCTAGCCAGAACTTGACGTTGTAATAAAACGCATCGATGGCGGGGTGGAAGTAGACGTAGCCTAGGGGGCGTTCGCCGCAAATGATGCCCGCTTTGACTTCAGCACCGGGGCGGAGTTTTTCGGGCATGTCTTCGGGGTCGGGGGTAATCGTCAATAGGACGACGTTTCCTTCTTCTTCGACAACCTCGGTGATCATGGCGGTTTTTTCGACTTTGCCGTGATAACGCCGCTCGGGATTGGTGGCCAGGACGTACGTGACGTCGAGTTGTTCTCCCTCTTTCAATTCCTGTTGCGCGCGGAGGATGTGGCCGACGCGGTCCTCGGGGACTTTGACTTCCAACACCCAGGATTTCTGGTCATCGGCAACGCTGACTAGCAATGTCCCGGGTTGAACGGGGCGGTTGGCGATGCGTTCTTCGATACCCCAGGTCGTGACCACTCCTTCGATGGGGGATGTGATGTTGAGATTTCGTTTGCGTTGCTTGAGCGCTTCCACATCCGCTTCTAAGCTTTCACGGTTAGCATTTAGCGACATTAAATCGCCCGTGATTTGGATTTTTTCTTGTTCGGAAATTTCCTCAGCGTTACGCTGATTGCGTTTGATGTTGTATTCGCTTTCGGCGCGATGCAGCTCGATCTGGGCTTTTTGAAGTTGGCTTTCGAGATTGAGATCTTCCATCTCGACCAAGATGTCGCCCGGATGAACTCGATCGCCATGATCCACGCGGATATTGCGGACGGTCCCTGCTTCGCTGGCAAATAGGTCGCGGCGGGTCCTGGGCTGCAATTTCCCGTCACCTTCCAGACGGAACTCACCCGGTACCAGCGTGAGCACACCGATGATACCGGCCAGCAACATGAGCACGGCTAGAAATTTCGCCAGTCCGCGGCCTTTGAGTTTGGAGACCTGGCTTCCCATCCATTGCCAAACGGGAAGTAGAAAGACGCGCTGGTAGCGCTGCGAGTTAAACAAGGCGGTTTCGCTGTGCCGTACGACGATCTCGGCCAGTTCCCGCAATTGCGGTTCGGGCTGATTGTCCTCGATCTGCTCCACGACCAACGCACCAAAATAGCGGCTCTCTGCTTCGGGATCGTCTTGAGTTTCTTTGAGCGGCATGACAAACACCGCTTTGGAACTTCCTTCGTCGACATAGTCCCGCAGGGCCTCTTCGATTCGAGGAGGGAGATCGTCGGTTGAACCGGTATAAACCAACGGTTCGCCGGCGAAGACAACCGAATCGACCAGCGCCGACATCAGTTGTGTGAGGTTTGCGCGGCGGTCGACGACGTCCTGCCCGCTGATGGCCTCAATCCGCATTTTTTTTCCGTACCGCAGCGCGACACTGACGCGGTCGCAACCGATGAGTCGACGTCCGTCGTTGGCAACGGTGTAAGCAACGGCGTTAGTTTTTAGCGAGGTATGCACTTGCCGTGTGAAGGACTCCAATCGCGACCAAAGATGTTGGCGATCGACAAGTCCCCGCAGGCGGCGGTTTTTAAGGAAACCTGCACCGAGTTCGCAGACTTGATTCAAAAAGCGTTCGTAGCCTTGTTGCACAACGGGCGCCGCCGAGGCGTTGTGAAAAACTTCCACGAGGCCTTCAGCTGTGCCATCGACGGTTAAGGGACTGGCGACGATAAGATAGTCGGTCGGATTACCGGGGCTGCCGGGTTCGCTTCCCCCGCTCTTGGCCGGGATAGCAGCTCCGCGATTGTTGGTAAGAATTTGCCCTAGCAAGCGACCGTGTGTTTGTTGTCCAGCTTCGCCAAGTTGATCAAAACCAACTTCTTGCAGATTGATTTGATAAACAAGTTCCAAGGCGCCGGCATCGTTGCGGAGCCATACCGCTCCGGCGGGCGCCGCTAAAGCGGCCAGGATTCGCCCCAGGTAATTGGGGAAATACTCCTCGTCCGAGACGTCGGTCTCCGACAGCCGCGCAATCTCGCCCACCAGACGGCGGATCTGCTGTTTGGTTTTTTCAATTTGGCTGGCGCCGGCGGTTTCGGTCGTAGACATGAAAGTCCTGGTGGAATGACCACTTCAATTTGTCATGCGGCAATTTGCCGATTCCGCACGAACCCCCAACGGGCTTCGTGTCCTGATCGCTACGATAATTTAGGTTGTCGCGAATAAACGACAGCATCGTCCGAGTGTGAGCAGGCCTTCGGTTGTTGTATTCTGCCAGATGCATGGCAATCCGTCCAACGGGAATTGCTGCCTAGCCTAGAATAAGGCGAAATGTACGAACGGCTCATTCGGCAGTGTCCGTCACGGTGAACGGTATTTCCTTTTATAATGGTTGGGTAATTCACCGGTGAATCAAGCCTCACGCCGCAGACTGCAGGCGAATGCGTGCTGGAAATGTAATCGTTACGCTAAAAAATCGCCAAAGTAGGCACTGCGTGAGAAATTCGTGCCGAGACTTCCGTTACAGACCACGGAAGTCAGATACCCCGGCAAATCATCCTCTCGCCAAAATCGAATTGGTTTCGTACCTGAAATGACACCGGGGTGTCATCCGGCACGGATCGCACACTGCGACCGCAAGCGGTCGGTTTGGGAGTTTTGCTTTCATGCCGGAAAAACTGTGTTTCGTTGGTGTTTCTTCTATGGCTAGAAAATAACGGCCACGCTGAGTTGTGGCATCGCGACGCATCCTATTGTTGTGGGGTTATTCTGCGGTGTTGAGGAAGGGGTCGAGGCCCATGTTTTCTTGCATCTCGGTACGGCGCTTTTCGAATTTCATCATTTGTGTGCGTCCGCGGGAATGTTTGCGTTCGATCCTGCGTTGCGCTTTGCGGAGCAATTTGACGAGGCGGTCCTTTTGTACGCCGCCATTGGAAGCTGCGGAGCGGTAACTTTCGCGAATGCGACGCGCTTTGGCGGTGCCGTAGCCTTCAAGCAATTGGTCGTCCAGTGAGAGGAAAAACTGGCTGGAACCGGGTGCACCGTGGCGGCCGGAACGACCGATCAGTTGGTTGTCGACACGTTCCGAGTCGTGCCGTTCGGTGCCGATGACGTGCAAGCCCCCCATGGCATCAACCTCTTTGGACACTTTGATGTCGGTCCCGCGGCCGGCCATGTTGGTAGCGATAGTCACGGCGCCGAGTTCTCCGGCTTTAGAAACGATCTCCGCTTCCTTAGCGTGTTCCTTGGCATTGAGAATTGTGTGGGGGACGCCGTTTTCTTTGAGCAGCTTGCTGATGTGCTCTGACGCATCGATGGAGCGGGTCCCGATCAAGACCGGTCGTTTTTGCTCATGCAATTGTCGCGCTTCGCCGACGACCGCTTGCCAACGCGCCTCGGCTTGGGTGAACATTTGGTCCGGCAAGCGTTTGCGTTTTGAGGGATAGTGCGTAGGGATTTTCAGGGCGGTTAGGTTGTAGATCCGTCGGACTTCCCAGCGCGAACTCCAAATTGTTCCCGTCATGCCCAAGAGATTTTTGTACCTTAAAAAATAGTTTTGAATCGTTGTGCGTGCCGCTTGGCTAGTGCCGACCGTCACAGCAACGCGTTCCTTGGCCTCGATGGCTTGATGCAGTCCGCCGCGGAGTTTTCGGCCATGCATGATCCGCCCCGTGCCTTCGTCGACAAGTTGAACCTCGCCATCCATCACGACGTACTGCTGATCACACTGAAATTCGAGCAGGACTTTGATCGCCCGCTCGATGTATTCGTACAGTTCCTCCAGCGGCATCTGCCGGACGAGATTGGACATTGGTAGCGCGCGGACCTTCCAACGTCCCTCGCGTTTTAATTCGATCGTTTTCTTTTCCGGATCGCGGGCAAAGTCTTCGCGGTCCTGAAACTCGCCGGCATGCCGCGCCGCCCATTCGTAGGTATCGACAACCTGTTGTTCCGGCTCGGAACTCGGGGCACTGATGATCAATGGTGTGCGGGCATCGTCGATCAGTACGCTATCGGCTTCGTCAATAATGGCGCAATAATGCCCGCGCTGCATGGTGGTTTCGGTTTTGCCCTTCTCGCCGAACAACAAATCCGCCGCACCAGACGCGGTTGCCTCGCCCCCCATCGCCAACCGGTCTTGCAGAAAGTCGAAGCCAAACTGCGTCGCCGTTCCGTAGGTGATGTCGCATTGATAGGCTGCGCGGCGGGTGTTTTTGTCGAAATCGGGATTGGTCACCCCGACCCGCATACCCAACAGGTTATAGACGGGCGACATCAGCTCGGCATCGCGCTGGGCCAGATAGTCGTTGACGGTCATCACATGCACGCCCTGTCCGGCCAGGGCATAGAGGTAGACCGGGAGCGTGGCAACCAGGGTCTTGCCTTCACCCGGTTCCATTTCGATGAGGGCACGGCGGGTCATGGCGGTACCGCCCAGCAGTTGCACGTCGTGGTGTCTCAGTCCGACGGTGCGTTGCGCGGCCTCGCGGACGATGGCGAACGCGCGGGGCATGACTTTCTCAAGGGTTTCGCCCCCTTTGATCCGCCAACGGAGGTCTAAACTGGCCTTGCGCAGTTCGGAATCGGTGAGCGCTTTTATCTCAGTTTCCAGGGCATTCACACGGCGAACGTTGAGCGCCGATTGCGCAAAGGCACGTGCAGCGCGGCCTCCGATACGGGCTCTAATCGCATTCCACCAAGCGGGTCCAAATCTCGACATCGACCGCGAATTTCCCCTCTTTATCGGCGACGACCTGACAATCATCGCATGATAGCAGGGCGGACTGGGTTTGGCGATTCAACTTTTTGTAGGCTAGGGCAGTTGATTCCGACGGCAATCCCTCTACAACGCACGAAGAGACTTCAGGCTACGTGGCAATGCTGTAAGTTAGTCGTTACGCTGCAAGATGTGCTTTTCAATTCCGCTGAAAATGTGATTTTTCGCTGCAGTCCGCCATGACCGAGACCCATGACCAACTTGCCAAGGAATACCGACCGTCGCTTTGCGGCCTGCCGAAAATTGTGTGGGTGATTCCGGCGGCAGCTGTGTTGATTGTGGCCGCAATTGTGATCCGGACGACGTACGGGCCGCTTTGGCAAAAGGACGGGTCGGGGGGATTTCAGTCCCGCCCTGCCCCAGAAATCGTGTTGCTCGATCAACGCAAAGAGCGGCATCGCACGGCGCGGTATCTTGGCCGGCGGTCGCTGATCGTGCTGTTTTTTGACGGTCAGCAGCAACCGGAGGATGTCCGTCAATTGGCCTTGCTCCGCGACGCCTATCCGCAAATCCGGGCTGCCAACACTGAGATTGTGGCAGTCAGCGGGGCACCGTCGGAAACGATAGCGCAATGGGGCGGCGGCTCGATCCCCTTTCCCATACTGGCCGATGTCGACTATGCTGTACACAAGCAGTGGGGTGTTTCGGTTCCCGAAACGGGACCGCTCGTACCGGTCATGTTTCTGGTCGATATCAGCGGCGTAATCCGCGATTCGCTAGAGTTTGATCCACCCGATTCGCCCCTCGACTTGCCCAAGCTTCTCGATCAACTCGCGCGACTTCAGTAGGGCTTTGCCAGTGCAAGTCGAAGTCGAGATGCTGGGGTTATTTACAATTCACTGGCCGAGCCAGTGGCACCCTAATTTCTAGGTGTGACAAAACACTAGTGGCACTGCCACGCAAAATTGTGACCAATCGAAATATGTCTTCCGCTGATACCGACGAGCCGCAATCGGACGCCGCCCCCCGCACAGTATCGGGTCGCTCGGTGGTCATATCGATGTTTATTCTGGGTATCATCGGTGGAACGATTTGTGTGACCTATGCGATTTGGCACAACGCGCCGTTCATTGAACTGAAGCAGGCCTTGGCAGCGGAATTTCCTAAGTCGGTCCCGCAAATCGAGGGGGGCCAGCATAAAGGCTCGCCGATGACATTGCGGATCGTGATGAAAGTCGATTTTCACCCCGGCGAGGAAGACAACGCGGCGCTCGCGGAGGCAGCCACGAAGAGGATCGTTGAATTGGCGCAGCAACACCAAGATCTGTCCCCTTATGAGATATTGCGTGTCCACTTGGTCAAGCAGCGTCCGCAGGACATCACATCGCGAAAGACGGTTGATTTTCGCGTCGCGGATTTGCCAGACGAATCGGCTCAATGAGCCAGTGGCACCTTATTTTTTAGTCTGGGACAAGACGCGCGTTGCTTGGCCGCTCTCGAAATGCACGCCACATGGTTGGGTTACGTGCTCTAAGACCGTACTAGTGGACGTGTCGTCAGCGGCCTCCTCTTTTGAGATGGCGATTTATCGGATTGGGAATTCTCCTCAATCGGAATCAGAAATTGTTGAGAGGCGGCGGTTCCGGGTTTCCAAGATGTGGATTGATTGGTATGTTCCGCCTCCCTCGCTGAATGCGGAATGCCGTGTATCTCAAAACAGCGGTCCATCGCGGCGAGGTCTCTACGACTTCGACGACTTTTTTATTGGCTGTTGAAATCCTCATGTTAAAATCACGAATCCTGCCAATCGCCACCTTATGCCTGGGTATAGCGCTTTTGGTTACGAGTTCCGGTTGGTTTGGCAAGTCGGCTGACAGCGACGACAAGACAGAGGCCGAATCTGAACAGACAGCCGCGCTGCCTGCTTCGTTTCTTGATGACGTCGAGCCACCCGCAGCGGTGGTTGCGCCGGGTGAAAGCAGTCTGCGGATTGGCAACCGCTATGCGTACTTAAAGACCGTGGAGCAACGCATCACACAAGATCAAGCCGTGGGTGCAACCAGCGGCAGTTCGCGGTTGACGATTGGCTTGACCTTGGAAGTCGAGGATACGGTCGGCAACGATGAGTTGCTGGTCGCCAGTTCGCAACAAAAGACCGGAGACACGCTGTTCAACGTGCGGTATCAAAATGTCAAATTGGTGCAAGATATTCCGGGACAAGAAATCAATTACGACTCGGACCAACCCCACGGTCCCGTGCCGCCTCAAGCCGAAGCTTATCAAGGATTGCCAGGCCACGGTTTTTCATTTTGGCTGGACAAACATAATCGATTACGGAATCTCGTTGGGTTTCAAGACTTCTTGCAATCCTGCCTGCAAAATGCGTCGCCTGAACAGCGAACCTTTGTTTGGAAATCACTGGCCGGGATGACCGAGGAAGACTATCTGGCGAATTTTATTGACGACGGCATGGGCCTATTGCCGCTGGACACGATTGTGCGCGGCAAGACTTGGCAACAAGAACGAAAGATTCACCAACCGCTGCCGGTGAACCTGCAATTGACGTATACCATCGAAGAGGTGCAGGACTCGATGGTGGAATTGGCAGTCGGGGGAACCGTGACGCCGCAGGCGGCGCAGGAACTCGGGTCTGTGCAACTACAAATTGTCGGCGGCCGGATTTCGGGTCGTTGTTCGATTGACCGTCACACGGGATTGCCGCAGAATAGCCGCATCGAACAAGTGATGCAGATGGTCGTGCATCTACCCGGCGGTGAATCAATTCCGCAGACCAAACAAACGATCTCGCAATTGACGGCGGTTCCGGAATCCGATGATCTCCGCGTGCCGCTTCCCTATGCGGGTATGGAGAAAGAATCGCGCCTCCGCTGACTCATCATGCGAGCAAAGGGTTGCGGCATTGATCTGCAGTTGTCCGCATGAATTTCTGCTTACTCGTCGTCGTTGCCCCGTTTGAGGAAACGAAGCCAGCGCCCGCTGTTGGCATCTTCGCCAGATTGCGAGCCACTATTGGCCGGCCCCGGCTGGCCAGTGACGCCCATTTTTTCGCGATGCTTTTGCATTTGGTGTTGTTGCTGCTGCAATTCCGCTTTTTCGCGGGCAATTTTGGCGCGTTCCAACGAAAGCTCGACTTCGGTTTCGCGAATTTTGTCCTTCCACTCTTCTTCAAGAGCATCCAGTTTCTCACGAAATTCGTCCGGCATGCTATCCATCGTGTCAAACTTGACGACTTCGCCCGAGCCTTCTTGTTCCTCGATCTGCTGTTTGAGCGAGGCAATAATCCGATCGCGTTCCTGAACAGCTTGCCGCAATTGTTCGATGTCGGCACTGTGGAGATCGATAGGTGTCGGCGTATTGGTGAGATCCTCAGCGGCTTCCTCAACCACGTCGTCTGTTTCGGTGGCGGGTACTTCCACTTCAGCGACGGGTTCGGGTTTGGACTCCGGAACCGGTTCGCCCGCCATTAAAGCGGCGCGTTGCGCTTCCCAGCTGCCCGGTTTGAAGTCGTTGGAAGGAGCTGCTGCTGCTTCTTGGGGCTCCTCAGCGGCAGGAGCGGGTTCGGATTTGGTAAGCGCTGACAACGCGCTGCCGATTCCACCGCCGCCATTTCCATCACCCAGGACGTTCCCGGCAACCAGATCGCGCAGTTCGGTTACCTGCAGTTCAATTCGCCCCAAGGTGACACCTGGTTGGGTTGCCTCCCATTGGGCGATCATTTGCCGCATTTCGTCAAAGAGCGACTTTTGCTCCTCGACGATTTCTTTAGGCATTCCGCCACCGGAGCGGCTCTGCCTGGCGCCGGCTCTGCGGTAACGATCTAACTGTTCGGCCGCTTGTTCCAGACGCTCGGTGAGTGCAAAGACCAAATCTTCCTTCTCTTGAAGTTGCGACTCCAAGAGTTCGATTTGTTGTTGCGGACCTTGCCCTGGTTCAGTCATAGAGGCGCCATTCTCCAGGGTTTCTTCAGGTGCAGGCAAAGAATCGAAATCAATGCCTTCCAGGTCGGCGTTGTTGTCTGTATTTGAGGACATCGTTGAGGCAATCTCCGAGGGGTGTCGTGCCACACCTGTGATTTGTGACAGAAGAAATGCCGTTTCCAAAACAGCACTTCGACAGAGGTCACAGGCTACAAAAGATATAGGTCACACATCTTGTAGCGTCAAATTGTCCTCGTTGAAGACGAGCATCATGGCCCCTGAGGCGGCGATCAATCAGTTGGGATTCGGCCAAATCTGCGGATTGACCAGATGTTCCGGTTGGCGGGCATGCAACATGTCGGCGATTTGACGCGCGACGCGGATGCGTAATTCCGCCAAAGATTGCTGCGAGACGAACGCCGCATGCGGTGTGACGATCACCCGTGGGTCTAGATACAACGGTTGTGACAAATCAGGAGGTTCGGGGTCGAAAACATCCAGTGCTGCGCCGGCGATTTCATTGTTCTTTAATGCGTACCACAAATCATCCGTAACGATCACCCCACCTCGCGAGGTATTGACCAAATAGGCGGATGGCTGCATCCGCTGGAATTGCGGCAGCCCGAACATTCCCCGCGACTGTGGAGTCAATGGGCAATGCAATGATAGAAAATCACTACGATCCAACAATTCGTCAAAACCAACCATCTCGCAACCACTGTTGCGCGGATTGCCCGAAGGGGTATATGCGAGCGTCTGCATCCCGAAGGAACGGGCCCGTGCTGCGACTTCGCTTCCGATGCGGCCCAAACCGACCAAACCGAGCACGCATTCACTGAGACGTCGCATGATCGAGGCGGCCCCCAGGTCGTATTCCCCCGACTTGGTCCGCGCGTGAAAAAAGGCCACGTTCCGGGCACAGGCCAATATCAACGCCAGCGTATGGTCGGCGACCTCGCTGACGCAGTAGTCGGGCACATAGGTGACTGGAATTTTTAATTGCGTCGCCGTGTCGACAGCAATGTTGTCCAAGCCGATTCCGAATCGCGCAATTGCCCGGCAACGTGGTGCCGCTTTGATCACAGCTTCGGTGACCTGCGACCAACAGGTACCAATGGCGTCACAATCCTGGGCCAAATCGACCAGCGTAGCTTCATCTCCGTCCGGGGCTTCGATGATTTCGGCATCGGAGGCAGTGAGAATTTTTCGTTCAATTTCCCAATCCGACCAAGGCCGGTCAGTTAACAAGACTTTAAATTTCGACATGGTGGTGACTCGTGTGAAAATTGGCAGTGGTTGGGGCGCGCTTCCGGCCAGTCCACAATTTAACAAAACAGGCAGCGAAGTCGTCAACAGGCGTTGCGTGTTGCAGCTGTCGACGGGAATATGTCAGATACTCGAACCGACTTCACAATCACGTGCGACGCATTACGAATTCTACAGAAGGCACTGACCATGGCCGTTGAAGATCCGGCAACAATCACACTCCCGCAGATGCGGGAACAACTTTACAGCGCGGTCGTTAGCGACGCATTGGATGGACTGGGATATTCCAATCAATCGCCGCGCGTTCCCTTGCCTCCCATCACGGTCGACACCACGCTCGTTGGCCGCGCCAAAACGACGTTGTGGGCGGATATGGCACATGAAGATCCGCAGCCGTACGAATTGGAATTGCAGGCGGTCGACAGTTGCCAACCGCACGACGTCTTCGTCGCAGCCGCCGGTGGGTCGTGGCGGTCCGGGGTGTGGGGCGAATTGTTATCGACCGCGGCAAGCAACAGCGGATGCGTGGGAGCAATCATCGACGGTGCCGTCCGCGATGTTGTAAAAATGCGAGCGATGCAATTCCCCGTGTTTGCCCGCGGAACTTGCGTCTACGACAGCATGCACCGTCAACGTGTGATCGACATCGACGTGCCGGTACAAATCGACCGCGTGACGATCTGCCCCGGCGATTTAATCTTCGCCGACGAAGACGGCGTAGTCGTCGTACCCCAAGCCGTGGAACAGGAAGCCATCCAGGCAGCATGGAATAAAGTGCATGCCGAAAACATCACACGCGACGCGATCAAAAACGGTATGAAAGCGGTCGATGCTTATGCCAAGTATGGCGTGCTTTGAGCGGGGCGTTCAATTCACCACGGATGTACACAGAGAAAAAAGTTTGATCTGTGGCTAATAAGACTTTGACCATTTACGGCGTCTAGACTTTTACGAGGGAGTGGGGATTGATGCGGGTTGGGATATTGGGGATTCAGCATGAGTCGAATACATTTTTGCCGGTCCCCACCACGGAGGAGCATTTTTGCAACGGTGCCTTGCTGAGCGGTGATGCCATCCGCGAGGAGTATGCCGATTCGCACCATGAACTAGGCGGGTTCTTCGCGGCGCTCGATGAGAGTGACATCCAAGCGGTGCCGCTCTTCTTTGCTTGGGCATTACCCAGTGGAACAATCACCAGCGCGGCGGTGGAGTTTTTGTGCAGACAACTCAAGGAGGCCGTAGATGCCGCTGGAGAATTGGACGGTCTGCTTGTTGCGCCACACGGAGCGGCGGTCAGCGAGCCGTTTGCCGATTTCGATGGGCATTGGTTGTCGCAATTGCGTGTACACGTCAGCGCCGATGTGCCGATTATTGGAACATTGGACCTGCACGCCAATCTATCGCAACAGATGGCCGACGCTTGTGATGCCTTGATAGCCTACCGGACGAATCCTCATCTCGATCAACGTCAGCGGGGACAGCAAGCGGGGGAATTGATGATTCGTACATTGCGCGGCGAGATTCGCCCCGTGCAAGCGGCCGCGCTGCCAGCGGTATCGATCAACATCGAACGACAATTGACATCCGACTCTCCCTGCCGGGAGATGTACGCTTTCGCGGATGAATTGTTAACACGCGAGGGTGTGATTGCAAATAGCCTCCTCTTAGGATTTCCCTACGCCGATGTTGCGGAGATGGGATCGGCGTTTCTTGTCATTACCGATGGCGACCGGGCGTTGGCGCAACGGACCGTTGATGAATTGGGCGACTATCTCATCCAGCATCGCGACGATTTTTTGCCGCAAATGGTGGAAATCGACGAAGCCGTGCCCCGCGCACTCGCCGCGACTGCGCCGGCCTGCCTATTGGACATGGGAGACAATGTCGGGGGCGGTTCGCCGGGCGATAGCACGTTTTTATTACACGCGCTTTGTGAGGCGGGTGTGGAGGAGGCGTTTGTTTGCATTTACGACCCCGAGTCAGTGCAGCTCGCCGACGCAGCCGGACCGGGAAGCACGGTGGAATTGAACATCGGTGGCAAAACGGATGATCGCCACGGCGCCCCCTACCAAACGACCGCTACGGTCGTCAGCCTGCATGAAGGCAAATTTCGCGAGGACCAACCGCGACATGGAGGACGGACACATTACGATATGGGCCGGACCGCTGTCGTACGAACCGCAGTGGGTCCAACAGTGATGTTAACCACACGGCGGATGGTGCCGTTTAGTTTGGCGCAATTAACAAGTTGCGCTATTCAACCGGCAGAGTACAAGATTCTGGTGGCAAAAGGAGTCCACGCACCGACAGCCGCCTATGCTCCGGTTTGCCCGACGTTGTTGCGCGTGAACACACTGGGGGTAACGACGGCCGACATGCAGCGGCTCGATTTCAAAAACCGCCGCCACCCACTGTTTCCCTTCGAGCGATAAACATCGCGTTTCAAAACCTGCATCGCAAATACAAACCAGCGAACCGAGAGGGCGAAGCTCCTGCTGAGCCGCGAGTAAAAGGAGACCGTCGCTCTGTGCGAGGTTTTCTTAAAAAGGTTAATTTCCCGTACTATTTAGAAAGGTGCGTCGCGACGCACCCTACAAGAATGAGTAGGCCAGCCTTATTGGTATAATCGAAATAATCGCGTCCCGTTGGCGAGAGATTGTTGTCTGCGGCGGATCTTAATTGGTTGTGGGGACGGAAGTTGCGGAGATGTGTTTGACTCCGCCTATCCGTGAGATAGTCTTTTCTGGCGATTGCGGACCGTGCGCGGTGCCAAGATGACCTCGGAGAATTCCCCCCATGACAAATGTCACTGAAGTACCGGCCCCCTCCAACTCGAACAGCCAACAGTATCTCACCGACTCCTCGCAAGTCTTGTTGGGTTTGTTGACGTTGTCCGACAATTGCGTAGCGCATCCCCGCACGACTGATGACGATACCGGCGACGTGATTGCGCGGCCGGCGTTGACCAGCTTGCTTTCGGCGCTCCATTATCGCGACGTGGCGACTGTCGAACATGCGCGGCGGGTGGCGATGTTGTCATTGGGTATGGCATCGCAAATTGGCTGGGAAGACCGGGAACTGAAGATCCTGGAAGTGGCCGCTCTGCTGCATGACATCGGCAAAATCGGCGTTCCGGACAGCATCCTGTTTAAGCCAAGCTCCTTGAGTCCCGAAGAAGCGGAACTCATGTCGCTGCATTATTACATTGCCAACGACGTGCTGCAGGCCTACCACGTTGATCCTGAAGTCCTAGAAATCGTCAGCCAATGCCACGAACACTACGACCGTGTTGGTTATGATTCCCAACGTGTGGGCAGTGACGTCCACATGGGCGCACGGATTTTAGCGGTGGCCGACGCCTACGATTCCTTGGCGACCGAACAGGTGTACCGCAAAGCCAAGCCGCACGATGAGATCATGCAGATCTTGATGCTCGGCGCAGGAACACAATTCGACGGAAATATCATTTGTTCGTTGTCGCGCTGGGTGGAAGATGGCCGGGTGCCGACGGGAATGCATCTGAACAGCAAGGGTTTGCTGCCCTCTGAAGTCTCGGACCGTGAATTTCGCGGCGACTCCGAAAATGCTGGCGCGCTGTGCCATATTTTTGCTTATCTGCACTTATTGGAGAATCTGTACGACGGATTCTATTTAATGAATTCCGATCAACGTTTCGTCGTTTGGAACCGCCGCGCCGAAGATCTGCTGGGGCATCGCCCACACCATATGTTGAACAACGTCTGGTCGAACAAGACCTTGGGCTACTGCAACGACAAAGGCAAACCGCTTGCCGACAAGAAATGTCCGCTCTTCCAAGCATTGGCCGAACGAAAGCCGGTCACAACCACGCTGCCAGTGCGGCATCGCAGTGGCGAACTGGTTGAAGTCGAAGTCCAGACCGTACCGTTGATCGACAGCGATGGTGTCCTGAAGGGCGTCGCGGAGATCTTCCGCAATACCTCCCGGCAAGGGGGCAAAACCAAGCAGTATCGCGAACTCAAAGAAGCAGCCAGTCGCGACTCGCTGACGCAAACGGCTAATCGCGGCGAGATGGAACGGCAACTCGAACAGACATTGGCCGAGGCGACAAATAGCCAGACAGCCGAGACGTTCTGCGTCATTTTTATTGATGCCGATCACTTCAAGAGCATCAACGATGATTTCGGCCATACGGTCGGAGACGACGTGTTAGTGGAATTCGCCAAACTCTTACAGAATGAAACCTATTCCGGCGAATTGGTGGCGCGCTACGGCGGCGAGGAATTTGTTGTCATTTGTCCCGCAACGGACCTCGACCAAGGTTACAAGCGGGCCGAGCGACTCCGCATCGCCGTGAGTAAACTCAAGATCGCCGATCTGAAAGGTCGCAAACTGACCGCATCGTTGGGTATTGCGGTGAACGAACCAGGCGATACCGTCACCGATCTTCTCAGCCGCGCGGACAAGGCGCTGTACGAAGCCAAAGGGGCCGGCCGCAATACGACGCGGGCGTACGCAAACAAAGAGTTGGACATCAAGTGTCAAGTCGAGAACGCCCAAAAAGAGGCCAAAGAGGCGGAGGCATTTATGTACAAAGGTACTTTCCATGCAGTGATCGCGTCGGACATGCTGGTCTATAAACTGGCGGGCTTTGTCGACGATTATCAATCGAAAATTATGGAAGTCACACCCGAACGCGTTGTCATGCGTCTCGGCAATCGCGGCGTCATTCCAGGATGGGGGAACCATGACGGCCGACGACCGGTGACGATCGAAGTCGTCATCGGCAAGGAAGAAGTCCCCGAGCCCGGCAAAGCACGAGCACGGGCCAAACGGGTGGAGATCCTGGTCACAATCAGTCCCGTGGGCTGGATCCGCAAAAAGGACGTCTTCCAACACCGCGCTGCCGGCGTATTTAAGGATTTGAAGAGCTACTTCATCGCCGATATGGATTTGACGCCGTAGAACGTCCGTTCGTTGCGCGGCTTCTCGATGCCATGCAACTTCGCGCGACAATATAGTCGCACCCTGCAATACCTAAAAAGCCTCGCACGGAGTCGCGAAGGCGTAAAGAGTGTTGTGCGAGACGGATGGACCTGTGCGTGACTCGCTGCCGGAGTCTTGCGTTTTCAGGTTTTCGCTAATTCGGGATTGCAACCCTCGCTTCTCTTTGCTTCTTTGCGCCTCGGCGTCTCTGCGCGAGGTTTTATCTTGCGAAGTTCTCTCGTCCTATGCAGAAAGGTGCGTCACGACTCACCCTACATTGCTGGCTGCGCCGGTTGGCAACAGGGACAGCCCAAGAGTTGCGGAATGACCGACTGTCGTTCTAACATAGCGCGGCTGCCCGGAACCGTCGCTCTGCCGGAACACATTTTCAGAGAACTGTTGAGGACTACATCATGGCGAAACAAATTTTAATGCTCGTCGGCGATTTCGTTGAGGACTACGAGGTGATGGTGCCGTTTCAGGCGCTCTGGATGGTCGGGTTGGAAGTGCATGCGGTTTGCCCGCAGAAAAAGGCGGGGGATTCGGTGCGGACCGCCGTGCATGATTTCGAAGGGGACCAGACGTACAGCGAAAAACCGGGGCATAACTTTACACTCAACGCCGATTTCGATGCGGTCGATCCAACAGCCTACGACGGATTAGTCGTGCCAGGAGGAAGGTCGCCGGAGTATTTACGGCTGGATGGCAAAGTCCTTGAGATGGTGCGGCACTTTGCCGAAACCGGTAAGCCGATTGCATCGATTTGCCACGGCCCACAATTGTTGGCGACTGCCGGGATTCTCAAAGGCCGCAGCTGCGCCGCTTATCCCGCTTGCCGACCGGAGGTCGAAGCGGCCGGCGGTAAGTTTGCGGAAATCCCGGTCGACGGTGTACACGTTGACGGCAACCTGGTCACGGCACCGGCATGGCCCGCGCATCCCCACTGGTTGGCGGCGTTTTTGGAGGTATTGGGCGTTACGATTGAACATGGATAATTTTTACGTGTTCGACGACAATCTAATGATAACGGCTAATCAACTCCTCCCTGGGATTTGCCAGCATTCTTAATGCTTGGTAAGGTTTCGCCCGAAAGCATGTTTTCCCTTGGTATCTTTTTAATCGTCGTGGGTTTGGTGCTATCGTTCGCCAATTGGTGGACACTGCTCGCATCCTCACGTAGCGGACAATTTGTATCCGCGATTCCTCTCGTTCCGGCCATCGCGCTTGGCGCGGGAATGGTGATTATTCCTCAAACACGATCTTTCGCTTGGGTGGCCGTCCTCCTCGACTACGGCACTTTAATCCTCATTATCTCGCTACCACGGATGTGTTTTGAATCCTGGTGTACATCGCGCCACAATTTAATGATTACGTTTTATTCCAGCGAGCAAGGGCGACAAACGGAAATTAGATTGTACCGGCGTCAAATAGCGGTCGTCTCAGTAACGTACAATCCTCCCGTACAATGCAACGAACACGGCGCGTTGCAAGTCAGCGGCGGCATGGTCGCTCAATGGGAAATTGTTGGCAACAGTTATTCCTTGGTGAAATACGATGGTGATCGTGAACTTATCATCGCAAGGCATGGCGATGACTACGAGACGATCGAGTTGCATTATCCCGAAGGTATCAAATACGATCACGACCGGTTGGGTGACCTGACTTTGAAAGAAATCGGTTGAATGCTTTAACAGCTAAGGAACTTCGAGCCTGGCACACGATTACGCCAACGCAAGATACTGCCCCCGCTTAAATCACAGGTCTTATCCGTTGACCACAAGGAGAGGCGATCTGGATGTGTTGCTCTAAAAGTTGGACATGGGTTGGGGCTGTGATAGCCGGTTTGGCGGTCGTAATGGGGGCGTTTGGCGCGCATGGTGTGGATGGGTATTTCGCTAAAAAATACGCGGACCAAACCAAAGAAATCGCCGGGGGACAGATCCCCGCTGCACAGAAATATCTGCGCGATTTTAACACGGCGGCGGATTACCAGATGTATCACGGGTTAGCCTTGCTGGCAGTGGGATTACTGTCGACGATGCAGCCGAAGCGGTCCCTGCAGATCGCTGGTTGGTCGTTTGTGGGGGGCGTGTTTTTGTTCTCGGGGTCGCTGTACGTGCTCACGCTCACCGGCAATACGAAGTTGGGGATGATTACACCTTTTGGTGGTTTGCTGTTCCTCGTGGGTTGGGTAGCATTAGCGATTGGGGCATGTCCCTGTGGGACGACCAAGGTTGAATTGAATGCGTGATGTCGCCGGCCAGTAATGGCCATCTTTTCAGGAGTCTGATTGCCTTATGAAATTCCTGGTGCTGCTGTTTATCTTCATTATCATGTGCATGGTCGGCACAATTCTGATCTTTCAGTATTTCGGATGGACCGGGCTGGCTTGTGTGTTGGTCGTCCTATTTTTGGGCGTGATCTTCCTCAAGCGACTGATGAGTTGGTTGTTTATTCGGCTGATGATGACACCGTTTCGCAAGAAGGCGGCGGTACTCAAAAATGCGACCGTCGAAGTGCATCGCGTCACCCCGGCTGATCCTCCGGATCGCAGTGACGAAATCGCCGAAGAACGAGCTCTGCTCGAAGCAGCGGGTTTAGATGATGAAGATTTAGAGGAAGAGGAAGAAGAGTACAGCTCTGAGGAATATCTACGCGACTTGATCGCACACGACGCGGCTGCCGATTGGTACGAAATCGATGTGACGATCACCCCTGCGACACCAAGCGAACAGCGCGAACAGACGCCGTTTCAATATTGGGAACCGGCAGAGTTGATGCTCGTCCCTTTTGATTATTCCGGAAACCGGTTTGAGGACGACGATCCGGACGAAAATGCCGGTCTGGGGATTCACGCGGTACAAATCTGGCAGGGAAGCGCGTTTCAGGAAGACGAAGAGGGAAAATACGCCGGACCCCAGCGAATCTTACTGCACGTGGGTGTTCCCCGCGGAAGCAACGACATGGCGTTTGTGTATTATTTCGAAAAATTCGGGAAGGTGGAATTGCCCACGATCAACGTCTGAACTGTTGGCACAATCCGGTCGCCCGGCAAAGCCGGGGGCTGAAGAGCGAAATTTTGCGGCATCCGCTCACGAACCCGCCGCATGTTGCCAAAATGCATCGTATGTTTCCAGTAGACCACAGCCATTCCGGTTCCCGTTGCGATTTGTGAACGTAAAACCGGCATGTTCCCTACATTTGTCCGAAGACTCGCGAATCCCCGCGTCGTTTCGGTCCCCTGGTCCGCCGGAGACAAAGCATGTTCAATCGCACAATCCATCGGCCCGCCACACACATTCCGCAGCGGGGAGCCCACGCCGATATCGCCCAGCCGGCACAAGCCGCGGCGGTGGTCGGCGCACAGCTTCCACAAACGCAAACCCCCGCCGCTGCCGCTTATCAGGACGTGCATGAAACACTCCATCTGACCAAGGACCGGAACTACGACTTATCGTCGTTCCGCCATACTTGGCAGGAGCCGGAGTTTACGCATCTCGTACAACAACTCTCCCAAAAAACCGCAACAACGGAGACCGCCGCGCTGGAGCGTCGTTGTCTGCAAATGTTGGGTGATCTGTTCCATACCGCCGGGCCGGCGGGAGCCTCGGTGTCGAGCCCCGCGCTGGCTGTGCAATTGGCAGGGTTGGCGATGCTATGGAATTGGCGCCGCCATCACCGGACGCCGGGTCGACCGATTACTCGTCCAAATATCATTTGGGGTCGGACGCCCTCACCCGCATGGGCGCACTTCGCGCGCATCTTTGAAATCGAACCGCGCAGCGTAGAGACGTCCGACGAACGCTTCATGTTGGATGTTGAGAGCGCGTTGGCACGGATTGATGCGAATACGATTGGAGTCGTCGGTGTGCTGGGCAATGATGTGACCGGCAATTACGACTCCCTGGCGGAACTCAACGCCGGGCTGACCCGCATTCACAAGACAACTGGCTACGAGGTGCCGATTCACGTTGATGCAGCAGGCGGCTTTGTGGCGCCGTTTCTGACACCCGAATTGCCATGGGACTTCCGTTTGCCACGCGTACAATCCATTCACGTTTCGGGAGGACAGTATGGGATGGTCCAACCCGCGGCTGAGTGGGTCTTGTGGCGCGACCCGGCGACATTGCCCGATGGATTGAGCGACACAAATCACGATGACAACGCGACCTCCGCACCCGAACGGGTGATGGCCCAGTATTACAGTTTTCTCAGACTCGGACGGGACGGGTATACGCGGATCATGCAGGATCTGCAGGACGTTTCGCGAATCGTTGCGCAAGGATTGGCGGCGACGAATCGATTTGAAGTATTGAGCGACGGGCAATCATTGCCGCTGGTGTGCGCCAAGTTGCGGGATGGCTCCCGGTTTTCGGTACTTGACATCTCACAGGAATTGCACGAACGGGGCTGGCGGGTGCCTGCTTCGCGCGTCGGCAGTGATCAAGTCGAGATCCTCCGTATCGTGCCGGGTGAGGGATTCGATCGCAACCGCGCGGAGATGCTGGTTCAGGATATCCGTAGAGTCCTGAAAGTCCTCGACATTCGTCCTCCGCGACGATCCCGGCAAGAAATCGAGGAATCGTTGTTGCACGATGTCTCCGAAACGCTGCAGGATCTGCGCGGCATCCATACACGGATTCCGCTGACCTCGCCTGCCCGCGTCAGCTGACGCGCCTCTGCTTGACTCCATTCCTCCAAAACGATCGCAACAATTGCGCCGATTGTGACGATGCCGCTGCTGTTCGTGTGCGCTCCCAGAGGAATTGAGCGAAACGCTTTTTTTCGGGCCGATGCTCCGACTTTTGTCGTGAAGGCGGACTAGGCTTTAACTGACCGATTGCGCAGGCGACTACCGCATTGCGTTCGCACTGCCCTGCCCTCGGTTGTTGATCGCAAAAGTGTTTCAGGATTTAGTCGAGGATTTGCCATGGTGTCTTCCGATATGAGTACGGAATCGTTGTTGGCCTCTTTGTTTGCGGAAAAAGGGGTTGCTCAACCTTCCGCGTCAGATGCCGTTGCTGCCGCCACCTCCCCAACAGATTCAGAATTCATTCCCGAGGAACCGACTACGTTTGAAGAAGCGGATCTGCATGAGGCCGAAGTCGAAGCGCTCATTCTGAAATTTCTGATGAACACGGCTTCTGCGACCGGGGCGGAGATCGCAGAGCAGATCAAGCTGCCGCAAAAAATGATCGATCCTGTGCTGCGGCGTCTCAAGGATGAACAGCAGCTTGTCTACAAAGGAATGGGATCGCTGAATGATTACATTCACGAGATCACTGAAATTGGCGCTGTCCGCGCGCGGCGTTTCTCGGAGAAAAACACACACTTTGGATCTGCGCCGGTTTCGATCAAGGATTACATTGCGGCCATCGAAGCGCAATCCATCGATAAGGACAAACCGACGGTTGCCAAACTGCAGACGGCGTTTGCGGGATTAACGCTGTGCGACGATTTGATGCGGCGCGTCGGACGAGCAATCCATTCTGGACGAGGCCTGTTCCTTTACGGAAGTCCCGGAAACGGAAAGACCAGTATCGCCGAACGGATTACCGGCGCTTTCGGGGAACATATCTGGATTCCCCGCGTCCTGAACATGTACGGTGAAATTGTGCGGTTGTTCGATCCCAGTAGCCACGAGGAATTGCCAGCCAATTCCAACAACGGATTGGAAAACGGTATCAAAGTCGACAGGCGGTGGATCAAAATTCGCCGGCCGACGATCATCGTAGGTGGCGAATTGACAATGGACAATCTCGAGATGACCAAAAACCGCGACTCGGGAATCAGCGAAGCGCCGGTGCAACTCAAAAGCAATTGCGGCACATTGCTGATCGACGATTTCGGTCGGCAACGCATGAGCGTCGCGGAGCTGCTCAATCGTTGGATTGTTCCGTTGGAAAAACGATACGACATTTTAAGCATGGCCAGCGGCCGCAAGGTGCGCGTGCCTTTTGACCAGATGATTGTGTTTTCGACCAACCTAGATCCTTCGGATCTGGTCGACGAAGCCTTCTTGCGGCGCATTCCGTATAAAATCGAAGCCAAGGATCCCACCGAATCTCAGTTCCGCGAACTGTTCGCAGAGCAGGCAGCTACGTGGAACATTGAACTGCCCTCCGGTGCTCTTGAACATCTGATTGAGCAGCACTACAAGTCGCCGCGCCGCAACATGCGGTTTTGCCATCCCCGCGACATCCTGCAACAGGTGCGCAATCTGTGTGAGTTCGAAGCACAGCCGCGGATCGCCAACATTTCCGCTCTGGATGCTGCCGTGGAAACCTATTTTGGAATCATGTACGGAACCGAAGATTGGGTGTGAGTCGCACCCTGCTCCGCTTGCTGCGTGCGAGGTTCTCGCCCTGACAATTTAGTACTGGTTTCCCGGCTCCGTATCGTCGGTCGACTGGGTGATTTGTCACAAATACTTTGTGTCCTCCACGGTGATTGGGCTGACTTCACATTCAGTCTTGCCCGCCTTCATTTCGTCCATTCGGCCATTTTCGAGGGCGGTTCAAGTGGGAACTATAACAGGTGACTAGCGACATTTCTCGAAATGGTCGTTGATTGCTACTTAGCAGTTGCGTAGAGTGCTTATTATGAATGGGCCAACGCAACGTGCTCCAATCGGTTACGACTCTTCTTCCGCGAATCAGCGGCTCGCCCCTCCCCCACCTGGGCGGTCGAAGTCCCAACGGACTGCGCACGAAATGAAGCCCCTCGCTGGTGAATCTGGCGACAGCAGTCACCCTGCGTCATGGCCCTTTCGCAACTTAGGTGATGCCCCGGGATGGGTCTGCAGCCTGTTAGTTCATGCCGCTCTGCTGATTATTCTTGCACTGATCACCGTCACGCATCAGTTTCGCGATCGCTTGCCGGAGATTCTAGCAGTCCTGGGCGAACGCGAACGAGCACCCGTGGCGGAAAAGTTAGAGACCACCTTTCAGCCCATCGAAGTGGCTGAAGCGGACAGCTCGCTGGAATCGTTTGATGCGCAGGATTTGGTGTCGAGCTTGTCGTTACCGCTGCCGCTGGAGGAAACACCGCAAGAGCCGATCCGGGTCTCGACGAAGACCGATTTGATTTCGTTGGAATCGATTCCAACGGTCGGGTCGCCGGAGTTTTCAGGGCGGACGGGTGTCGGAAAAGCGGCGCTCATTGCGCGGGAGGGCGGCACGCCGGAAAGTGAAGCCGCTGTCGCGTTGGGATTGCAATGGCTGGCCAACCATCAAAATCGCAACGGCAGTTGGAGTTTTAATCACACAACCCGGCAATGTCGTGGTCAATGTAGCCATCCTGGTTCACTCAACAACTGCACGACCGGCGCGACCGGTTTAGCCTTGTTATGCTTTTTGGGCGCTGGGCATTCGGACCAGACGGGGGAATACAAAAGAACCGTGTTTCGCGGGTTGAAATACCTCCTGTCGCAGATGAAATCCTCGCATCGTGACACGGGCAATCTGATGGGCCGCACCGCCCGACGCGGTCGGCGTGGAGGTAATGAAGGGATGTATGCGCAGGGCATCGCCACGTTGGCACTTTGCGAAGCGTATAATTTGGGCCACAGCAAATTTTTGCGAAAGCCCACACAAGATGCGCTCAACTTTATTATCCGGGCTCAAGATACCTCCGGCGGAGGCTGGCGGTACAATCCCGGCGACCCCGGCGATACGTCTGTTGTCGGCTGGCAAGTGATGGCACTCTATAGCGGCCGCATCGCGGAAATGGATGTGCCGCAACAAACGTTTGACGGCGCGTGGGCATTCTTGGACAGCGTGCAATCCGATGAAGGGGTCGGCTACGGTTATCGACGTCCTGGTGCCACACCCACGTTGTCGGCTGTCGGTTTGTTGTCGCGGATGTACCTGGGCAAACAGCACGGATGGGATCCCACCAATCCGGTCGTTAAACTGGGCGCAAAACGACTGTCCGTCTTGGGGCCTTCGGCCAAGGACATGTATTACAACTATTACGCCACGCAGTTTATGTACCAAGTCGGCGGCGACACCTGGATCAGTTGGAACAACGAGTTGCGGGACCAGTTGGTGGCTAAGCAAGATAAAAAGGGCCATGCCGCCGGGAGTTGGCTCCCGACCTGCCCGCACGGCAGCCGTCCGGGCGGACGCTTGTACATGACAGCGATGTCGATTTTGACGTTGGAAGTCTACTACCGGCATTTGCCGATTTATGCCCGCAGCGGCGACGTCCCGATAGATGGCGGGGATAGGCCGATCGACTTTTAAATGCGTTGCAGTGAATGCCTGCCGGAGTTAGGAAATAATCCGTGGTTCTCGGCGGGGGACGTAGCCGACTTCGCTGATCTTGATCCCAAATTTCTCACCGATTTTGACCGCTTCACCACGGGCATACATCTGGTTGCTCACCATCAGTTCCAGCAGATCCTCGCACGGCTTGTCGAACGAGACGATGGTTCCGGGACAGAGATGCAATAGCTCGTCGATTTCAATTCGTCGCTCAGCCAGTTTCACAATCACGGGAACATTGATGCCACGAATGCGTGCCAACGGATCGACCGGCGGCGGCGCCTTGGGTGAACTGGCGGCCGCAGCGACGGGTGCCTCGACAGCGGTCTCAGCTACTTTCTCATTGGCTGGTTCGGCACTGGCCGATGCAGTGGCAGCGGCGGGAAGCGGCCATACGATCCATAAACCACTTTGGTCCTCATCGACAGTGACCGGCAATATCGTCGCGGAAGTCTCTGAGCCGGGCTGCGCCATGGCCGTGAGTAGATTTGCATGCGCAGTCGTTGTGAATTCTTCGCATTCAATATCGGGCGGCAGCAGATTCATCGACCATTCCATGGCCAATGTATCCAACCGCGCGCTCTGGCTGTCTCCAGGTTCGGTGTACCACTCGGGAAGCGGCAGAGATGCGGGAATGGCGCACACCAACGATTCATCGCCCACGCGGCAACAAACCAGCAATCCCGGTCCGGCAAGTTCGGAGGGGGCATAGTCGCTCATCCAATCCGCTGGCTCGCCGACAGTTAATGTCTGCTGGCTGTCAAAGCATTGATTGAGCGACTCGGCAATTGCGGCACTGTTTTCGCTGCAAATGCTGACAATAGCCTCAACGTTGGTCGATGAGAAATCGGCCATGGTCCCCCTTTATCTCGAAACCGCGTCCTAACCAGTGATGTCGACGCGCGCACTCCCGGTGTCTTGAAGTGTTATCGGCGCCAACAGATCCGGAGCTTTTGGTAAAGCCGTTGCAATCGCTGCAAATTCCCATGTGAAGGGATCACGACTTCATTCCGCCATAATCTTCCACTGATAGCGAAAAACGCGAGCGTGCTGTCCCAAATCGCCGGGCAGGAAGAAAAGCTGGTCGCCCCTTATGGCCAACCCCTCACGGGTGAGGGTCAGTTCGGTCCCCTCAGGACGGGGCAGGCGGGCAGAGGCGATCATTGTTCGCTTGGGGATATCCAAGATAGCCACCACCGCGGGGGATATTGCCGGATCGCGGTCGCGATTTTTGTCGATCCCACCGGCAAGGATTTGATGGTTGTCGAGTCCCTTCCAGTCTTGGACTGCCATGGCCCAAGTTTTATCGTCGCTGACTAATTCCTGGCGGGGAATGGTTTCCACCACCCTACCATCCATTCGCCAACGATAGACGAGCTTCGTATCCCAATTGGCTCCGTACAATTCGCGGGATAGAGAATCACAGGCGATGGCCCCGATGTGATCATCGCTGGTGAAGGCCACTTTACTCACTGTGGCAGATAATCGTTTGTCCGGTTGATGGGGGAACCTTAGTACTACAGTGCGGCTCTGGGGCCGACTGGCGGAGATAGGAATCCAAAACTCCCGACCGTCGAAATCGAAGCCGCCGGGATGATCTAAACGCAATGCATCGGCTGGGTTCTTTTGCTTTGGGGTTATATCAACGAATTCGACTGTTTTCAAATCCTTGCGATCAAATCGCAACAACAATGCGCGGCGCGGCGGTGTTTCCAAACGACCAGTGACGTAGTAGTGCCGCTGTGTGACGAATAATCCTTGCGTATGAATCCGCGCCGGCTTTCCATCGATGTCAAAATTCGGCAATGCCTCGACGGCTTCATACTCCAGCGTCAGCGATTGCGCTGTGGCGAGCGAGACAGACCAACCGTTCTGCATCGCCATCGCGATCACTACGATTCCCAACCAACGTTTCATCACAACTCCCCCAGCGCTATATGACCAACGGCGGGTAAAAAGACAGCCACTTCTCTCCGTCCATCCTAACAAAAAAGCCGCCCCCGGGATGCGGGGACGGCCGAATGCCAAATATCAAATTGTCGTCAGGTGGTTTCAAGCAACCGCTTGACGTTGCTTACGACGACGCATGCCATAACCGGCCAATCCGACCATGCCGATGCCGAGCAGCACCATGCTGGACGGTTCGGGAGTGACGACCACTTGCGCTGTCGTCTGAGCTAGCGATCCTCCATTGGCGTCCAGAACCGACAGACGGAAATCGTAAATTCCATCGGCAAAAGGATCGAACGGGATTGGCGCCCAGCCGAGGTTTTGCGAGTTCTGCACGACGTTGTAGAGGTTCAGATTAGCGTTGTCGATGACGCCGCCGCCGTTTCCAGTGGCGTTGGTGCCGACCGCATTATCTGTCCACGCAGAGAAGACATCAAAAGGCCCCAAGAAACTTACGCCAGCAGAGGGATCGACGTCGATCTCCAGCATCACCTGCACGTCAGCCAGGGTCAAACCGCTTGTACCGTCCCAATCGACATTTGCCGAAAATTCGTAATTCCACGTTGCTGCAGTTCCGGAAGAAATTCCAGGAGTGGCCTGATAAACGCCTCCGCTGTTCGGAAGCACAGGTCCAAACCGCTGCTTGCCACGCAAACCAACTTCCACTCCATTGGACTGGCTAATCGTCCAGCCGCCGTTTGGATTACCGCTGCCAAAAATCACATCGGGCGTTACGTTTCCAGCCTGTGCCGATGTCGTCAGCAAGGCGACTACGGCAAGAACCGCGAATCCGTTTACAAGTCTCTTCATAGGGGTATCTCTCCTCAACATTCCATGGTTTAAGTGGGCAGGACGAAATCAAAATCCAAGGTGGCCCGCATGGAAATTCGCTGTATTGAAGCTGGGCCGATTTTCGTCGGTAGCTGGAGCGCAATTTGATTGCATCAAATGTGTTTGGCCCATTCTGAAGCCTCGCAGAGGGAATTACAAGCAGAATCACCCAATTCAGTACAATCCCTACAATTAACTGCTCTTAACATTCCTGAAAGAGCGGTAGAGCGAGATTGTCCAGGCGCAGCGGGCTACTGATTCAGCCCGAATTCCTTGATTTTGCGGTAGAGCGTCCGCTCACCGATCCCCAGGATGCGGGCTGCTTCCTCACGTTTGCCCTCGGTCAACAAGAGGGTCTTTTCGATGTAATACCGCTCGATGTCTGAGAGCGACTTGCCTACCAGAGCATCGTGGCCATCGAATCCTAGAATCGGCTCATCACCCGCACGCGGCGGGGGCGCAATCTCTTCGGGCAAATCGTCGACATCCAACAATCCATCCATATCGACGACCACCATCCGTTCGATGACATTTCGCAATTGGCGGATATTGCCCGGCCAGTCATAGGCCATCAGCGCTTGTCGGGCCGATTTGGACATATGTTCGACCTCGCGCCCATGTCGTGCCGTCATCTCTTTGATGAAATGCTCGATCAATAACGGGATGTCTCCCCGGCGTTCCCGTAGCGGCGGCAGATTGATTTTGACCACATCCAGGCGATAGTACAGGTCCTTGCGAAACTTTTTATCTTCGACCATCTGCGCCAAATCGGCATTGGTGGCGGCCACCAAACGGACGTTCACTTTAATTGGCTCGTTGGCGCCGACGCGATTGATCTGTCCGTCCTCTAAGACGCGGAGCAATTTGATCTGAGTCGACATGGGCATTTCGCCGACTTCGTCGAGAAACAGAGTTCCGCCGTTGGCGTATTCAAATTGTCCGATCCGCCGCCGTTCCGCACCGGTGAACGAGCCTTTTTCATGGCCAAACAATTCGCTTTCGAGAATACCTTCGGACAGTGCCGAGATATTCAGCGGTACGAACGGCTTGTTTTTGCGGCGACTGTTTTGGTGAATCGCCTTGGCCACCAGTTCCTTGCCGGTTCCATTTTCTCCCAAGATCAACACCGAACTATCGGTCGGGGCGAGTTGCTGCAGTTGCGTGATGATCTTCAGCATTTGCGGCGTGTTGCCGACCACCCCTTCGAAGCCGAATTTTTCGTCGAGTTGTCGTTTGAGCTGCGTATTGTAGCGGGCCAATTTGAGGCGTGACGAAGCCTTTTCGACTGCCGCTCGCAGTTCAGAAATGTCGAGCGGTTTGGTGAGGTACGTATAGGCTCCGTGTTGCATGGCCGTGACGGCGGAGTTGATCGAACCGTGGCCAGTGAGCAGGATCACCTCAGCGTCGGGGAGTTCCTCCTTGGCTTTGGCCAGAATCGCTAACCCGTCCATGTCGTCCATCTTGAGGTCGGTGACGACGACATCGAATGTATCACTCTCAATCAGGGCAGCTCCCCGTACGCCCGAAGCAGCGACGGTGCAATCGTAGTCGACCCGTTCTAAACTTTCGGCGACCGCCTGCGCGTGCGGTTCATCGTCGTCGATAATCAGCACGTGGATCTGAATCGCCGAAAGGTCGATGGAATTGTCTTGGGAGTCCGCCATGGACAGTCAGCTTTTTAATGGGGGTATGGCGCCGGGCGTGTCTAGATCGTCTTCTGACGTCGAAATCGCGGGCCTGACGTGTTTCAACATGAAAGCTAAGAGTAGACGTTCCGATGGAAATGATCAATCCGCGGCGGGCAAAGCGATTGTGAAACGTGTCCCGCGCCCCGGTTCGCTATCGACGGCTATGCGGCCGCGGTGAGCTTGAACAATCTTGCGGGCGGTGGGCAGTCCCAGTCCGCTGCCGCCGGATTTGGTGGAGTAGAACACTTGAAACATCTTTTCCACCGTCGCGGGACTCATGCCAACGCCGTTATCAATCAAATCCAACAGCACTTCTCCGTCGCGTGCATAGGTTTGTAATTCCAGCAGTCCGCCTTCGGGCATGGCTTGTTGCGCGTTTAAGGCGAAATTCATCAGGACTTGCCGAAACAGCGCGCGATCGAGGCGGACGTGGGGAATATTGCTTTGAAAGTGCGGACTGATTTCCACGTTTTGTTCAGCGGCTTCGGCTTTGTAGAATTCAACGAATTCGCTGATCACTTCATTCAAATCAGCCGGGGCCAAGTCGATTTCGCCCATGCGGGCAAAATTGAGGAATTCTTCCAAGATGGACTGCAGGTGCTGGCATTCGCGCTGTACGGTCTCCACTTTCCGCAACATACGGTGACCGTTGGCGACTTCGCTTTCCACGATATCTTCTTGCAACAACTCAAGGCTCAGCAAGATGGTCGAGAGCGGATTTTTGATTTCGTGCGCCAATCCGCCGGCGAGCGCAGCGATCTCCTCGTATTGGTCAAGCAACCGCTGCTGTTCGGCTGCGTTCATGGATTCGGCGGCCATCCGGATCACCCACTTTCCGCTGGAACGCGCAAAAGGAAACGAGGCTGCGATGCGAGTCGCAGCCTCGTGAAATTCTTAACTATCTATCACGACGCAAAGTTAGGACTCGTCCGATTCGGCCTTTTCGTCGGATTCACCCATTTCGACCATGGCAGCTTTGCGAGAGAGTTTGACACGGTTTTGGTCGTCAACGGCAATGACCTTCACGTGCATCTTGTCCCCTTCTTTGCACACCTCGCCAACCGATTTCACATAACCATCGGATAGTTCGCTGATGTGGCAAAGGCCATCTTTTCCGGGAGCGATTTCGACAAATGCGCCGAAGTCCTTCACGGAGCTGACGGTTCCGCTATAGATCTTGCCGACCTTGATCTCTTCGGTCAAAGCTTCGATACGCGCCAGGGCGTCCTCGACTTGTGATCCGCCGGCACCGGCGATAGTGACCGTGCCGTCTTCACCCACATCCAAGGTCGTGCCAGTTTCCTCTTGAATGGCACGAATCGTCTTGCCGCCTGGTCCGATCAACAACCCGATCTTGGACGGGTCGATCGAGGTTTGCAGCAATTGCGGCGCGAAGCTTGAGATCGCTTCCCGCGGACGGCGAATCGCACTCAGGATCGATCGCAGCAAATCCAATCGTGCGACTTTGGCTTGATCCAACGTTTCGCGAATGATTTTTTCGCTGATCCCGTCGATCTTGAGGTCCAATTGGATACCGGTGATCCCTTTTTGGGTTCCAGCAATTTTGAAGTCCATATCGCCGAAGTGGTCTTCGTTCCCAATGATGTCGGTCAGAATGACGTATTCGTCACCCTCTTTGACCAAACCAATGGAAATTCCGGCCACCGGTTGGCTGATCGGCACACCGGCGTCCATCAGGCTCAATGTGGCGGCACAAACCGTCGCCATCGAGCTACTCCCGTTGGACTCGGTGATGTCGGAAATCACCCGCATGGTATAGGGGAAGTTTTCGGAACTGGGCAACACCGGTTTGACCGATCGTTCGGCCAAGGCACCATGTCCGATTTCCCGGCGTCCGGGTCCGCGAATCGGGCGGCACTCACCGACCGAATACGACGGGAAATTGTAATCGAGCATGAACCGTTTGCCGTAGTCGTCAAACAATCCATCGACCCGTTGTTCATCACGCGTCGTTCCCAAGGTAACCGTGGAGACCGATTGGGTTTCGCCACGAGTAAACAGGGCCGAACCGTGGACGCGGGGCAGGATCTCTACTTCGCAAGATACGGCACGCAAGTCGGTCGGTCCACGACCATCGAGCCGTTTGCCGCCAAGCGTCATTTCCCGAATCGCCCGGGCTTCGACGTCGTGGAACGCCTTTTTCAAATCGCCGATCGTCGCGCCGTCGGCAGTCGCTTCGACACCTTCGGGGAAGAACTCTTCCATCAGTTCGTCGCGAACAGCCTTCGTGGCGTCGGCTTGGGCGTGTTTGCCCGAGACTTCCTTAGCGGCCCGGATTTTATCCAGCGCTTTTTCGGTGACGATAGCATCGAAGGGATTTGCGGGCGGAGCCTCGTATTCGACTGGCGAATTCCCAACCTTTTCGATGAGTTCGAGTTGAATTTCGCACAGCGTTTTGATGTGCTTGTGAGCAAACAGGATCGCTTCGGACATGCGCTCTTCGTCCATCTGGGCAGCAAACCCTTCGATCATCAACACCGAGTCTTTCGAGCCGGAAACGATCAAGTCCAGGTCGCTAATATCCAGTTGCTCCTGCGTCGGCAGGACGGCGAATTCGCCATCGACGTGGGCGACGCGGACGGCAGCAATCGGCCCTTGGAAGGGCACCGGAGCGATGCACAACGCGGCACTGGCACCCAGCATGGCCAGGATGTCCGGGTCGTTTTCATGGTCGAACGCCAAGACGTTGGCCATGACTTGTACTTCTTCGTGGTACCCTTTGGGGAACAAGGGGCGAATCGGACGGTCGATCAAGCGGCTGGTGAGGATTTCCCGTGTCGTGGGCCGTCCTTCGCGCTTGAGGAACCCGCCGGGGAATTTACCGGCTGCCGCCATGCGCTCACGGTAATCGCAAGTCAACGGGAAAAAGTCGATTCCCGGTCGTGGGGGACCGGATTGGGCGGCCACAAGGACGACCGTCTCTCCATATTGCACCAACACACAACCGTCAGCCTGCTTGGCAATTTCGCCAGTTGTGATACTGAGTTTTCTGCCTGCAAATTCGCGTTCGACGACAACTTTCACTGCTATTCACCTCACCCGGCCCAGCCGGTACCTAACGACACAAATTTCCGCTGATGCAACCACTTTTGACGGGTTGCACCGGTAATCCAACACAAAAGCCAACACATCTCTTCCTGACCAACCCAATTGATACCGCGTGGCTCGCAATACATTGGGGTGGGTGTATTTCGCGTATGGCTGCCAAGCGTCGAATCGCATGGGCAACCAAACGGCGGAGACGAGTGCACTCCAGTTTTGATAACTGGAACTCGCCTATCTCAAACAGCATTGCCGCCGGATCATGGTTCCGCGCAGCCGGAAACCGCGCGGCGTTCCGGACGGAACCTTTATTTACGAATCGACAATTTCCCGATGATGTCGACGTATTTCTGCTGATTCTTCCCTTTGAGGTAATCCAACAGTCCCCGTCGACGGCTGACTAGCATCAACAAACCGCGCCGACTGGCGTGATCCTTGGGATGCGTCCGCAAGTGCGAGGTCAACTCATTGATCCGTTCGGTCAATACGGCGATTTGTACTTCCGGCGAACCGGTATCTCCGTCTGAACGAGCGTACTCTTTAATCAATTCCGACTTACGATCCTTGGTAATCGACATCCAATAATTCCTAGTTTTCCCGTAACAGCATAGTGAGGACGGGTGCCCAAGTTGCGGGGTCAGGCAGCCCGTTTCCAGCATTTGGAAGTGAAGTTCCGGCCCCGGTAAAATTCGGGGTCGAAGAATTGCTTTAACTCTATCAATGCTGAGGGAATATGCAACGGTAAATCCAACCCCGCCAGCGCGACGCATCAAGTTTCAACCGGTCCGTCGTCCACCCTCGACGACTGCGAAACCAGCGAGTTGCCGCGCTGCCTTCCCGGCACAATACATCACACTTAAACAACTACCCAAAAAAGACTTACAGCAAACAACCCACTCTATCACATGCTCATCGTCGTCTGGAAATTGCTCCACTTCGATGTGCTGGAAGGCATTCAGAACCGGAGAACCTGTGGCAAAGTCGCCAATTTGACTCTCCCGTACATCCGGGTCATCGCTGGGGAGGTTTTAGGCGAAGGGTGCGGGTTAGCTGTGGTCTTCTACAGTTACGACTCGAGCAGCACCGATACGATTAGTGTTATCCAAACGAAACCTACGACACGACCGCGACGCACGTGTCTACACGGAACGTTCTGAAACCCAGAAAAATGATCGGTGGGAATCTTCCATGACGGACCAACACGATTGCCAAAAACACCTTGCTGAAATCAAAGCTCTCCGCGAAGAATTGATGCAAGCGCAAAAGATGAGTTCCGTCGGCGCACTCGCCTCTTCGGTGACGCATGAATTCAACAACATTCTCACCACCGTCATCAATTACGCCAAAATGGGCTTGCGGCATAAGAACGAAGAGACACGCGAGAAAGCATTCAACAAGATTCTGGCTGCCGGGCAGCGCGCCAGCAAAATCACGACCGGCATGCTCTCCTACGCTCGCAACGGCAGTGATCGCCGGGAAGCGATGGATCTTGTAGAACTCGTACAAGATGTGTTGGTGTTGGTGGAAAAAGACCTGCAGAATCATCGCGTACGCATGCAGACGCATGTCGAAGGCCAACCGGTCGCCGAAGTGAATGCCAGCCAGATTCAGCAAGTCTTGTTGAACATGATCATCAATGCCCGCCAAGCGATGGACGGCGGAGGACGTTTGGATATTGGTATCCGGGCGAATCCGGAGTCAAATTGTGCCGAAATCTCGATCCGCGACTCGGGACAGGGAATCCCCGCCGATCAGCTGCGAAAGATCTTCGACCAGTTTTATACTACCAAGACCGCCGACGAGCAGGGACAAGGCGGCACGGGATTGGGCTTGGCGCTGGCTCGCGACGTCATCGAGGCACACAACGGCCGCTTGCGAGTCGATTCGGCTGTCGGCAAAGGGACGACGTTTACCTTGAAATTCCCCTTGGCCCAGGCGAGCGACGTCAAAAAACCCACCAACATCTACCGTGGTCCCGCTGCGACTTCAAAATCGTAACGCAGCCCAAGTTGGCCGGGTTTTCTTAGCCACAGATGGAACACAGATGAAACACGGATTTTCGGGTATGACTCCCGAGAATCCCAAACCGACCGCTTGCGGTGGCATTGTGCGCTCCGTGCCGGGACGACGCTCTTCGCGAATCGTGCTTGGGGCCCCTGGTGTGGATCCGACTCTTGTGGTGCTTCCCCGTGATTTCTCTTGACGGCGGCCTATGCGGGCGTGTAGCTTTGTACTACAAAGCAAAAATGATCGCCACTTGAGGGTTGTCCCCGCTATGGAACTCCAGGAAGCACTGGTTCAGATATCCGAGATCCGCCAACAGATGGCGCGGGCGGAGGTGTTTCGCGGTTTTCGCGCGCTTCCCGTTGCCTGCTCCGGCGGACTGGCGATTGCCGCAGCCGTTGCGCAGGCCAGTTGGATCGAGAATCCGCTGGCTCAATCGACACCCTATCTCAGCTTGTGGATCGGAGTGGCGGCGATCAGCCTGGGGGCGCAAGCGATCGAGATGTGGATGCGTTCCCGCACATCGCAATCCGCTTATTCCAAAAGCATTATGCTATTGGCGGCGGAGCAATTCTTTCCCAGTGTGATCGCCGGAGCGCTGCTGACGTTTGTTTTGGTCAATTTCGCTGAAGAAACGATTTGGATGCTGCCCGGTTTGTGGCAAATGCTAATTGGACTGGGAATGTTCGCCACTTATCGCTTGTTGCCCAAAGCTGTGTTTTGGGTGGCTGCATTTTATGTGATTAGCGGCATTGTGTGTTTGGCCGTGGCACGGGGCGAAATGGCGCTCTCGCCGTGGGCGATGGGTCTGCCATTCGGATTGGGCCAATTGGCGACCGCTGCTGTCTTGTATTGGACGTTGGAACGAAACGATGACGAAGCCCTCAAAATCTGAAGCCGCCGCCGAGAACGGACGTTTCGCCTACAACGGTTTGGAACGCGTGATCCACGAACGCGCCCGGTTGAGCATTATGACCTCGCTCGTTGCGCATCCGCACGGCTTGCTGTTCTCGGACTTGAAGGATTTCTGCGCACTGACCGACGGCAACCTGAGCCGACACATCGACGTCCTCAAAGAAGCTGGGTTGATCGAAGTCTGGAAGGGACTGAAGAACAACCGCCCGCAAACGCTCTGCCGACTGTCGGATGTGGGACGCGAACGGTTTACGGAATATATCAACGTGCTGGAGAACGTAGTCTCCGACGCCGTCAATTCCGAAGCCGCCGAGCGTGCGGCGGATAAGACCATCACTGAAGGCTGGTCGCCGGTGTGATCGCCGGCATCAATGGTGAAAGTTTGAACCGGCTACCTTCGCGGTGTGTTCCGGTTGCGATTGAAAATGCTCCACCGCCCGCCGTAGATCGACCAGCAGCATGTTGGCCATATCGCGGGTGAAGCCTTCTTTACAAACTGCGCGTAGCACGGCCAAGTCATCGCGGTTTTTGGGGAACGTGTAAGCCGGGAGCAGCCAGCCTCGTTCTCGCATTTTGTCGGAAATGTCGAACACGGAAAAATTGTTTCCCGGTTTGACGGCGAAAGCGAACACGGGAATATCGCTGCCGTCGGAAATCAATTCAAACGGGCCGATCTTGGCGATTTCTCCTGAGAGAAACATAGCGACTTCCCGCGAGGCTTCGTGAATCTGCCGGTAACCTTCTTGGCCTAGTCGCAGAAAGTTGTAGTACTGCGCGACGACCTGATTGCCTGGCCGAGAGAAATTGAGCGCGAAGTTTGGTAGATCGCCTCCCAGATAGTTGCAGTGGAATACCAGATCGTCGGGCAACTCCGCCTGGTCCCGCCAAATGATCCAACCCACGCCGGGATAGACCAGTCCGAATTTGTGTCCCGAGGTGTTGATCGATTTTACCAATGGAAGACGGAAATCCCACTCCAGGTCCGGCTGTAAAAAAGGCGCGACCATGCCGCCGCTGGCACCGTCGACATGAATTGGGACCTCCCAACCGGTGTCGGCATTCAATTTTTCTAGAGCGTCGTTGACCTCTTTCACGTTTTCATAACGACCGTCGAACGTGCTGCCCATGATGACGACGACGCCGATTGTGTTTTCGTCGACCAGCTTGAGAGCTTCCTCAGCGTTGAGGCAGTAGCGATCCCCTTCCATCGGCACGAAGCGTGGTTCGATCTCCCAGTACCGGCAGAATTTTTCCCAGCAGACCTGCACGTTGATGCCCATCACCATGTTCGGTTTATCGTGCGGCTTGCCTTGGGCTTTGCGGCGGTCGCGCCATTTCCATTTCAGCGCCATCCCGCCCAACATGGCGGCTTCGCTGGAGCCGATCGTGGAACAACCGGTGGAGGTCGCCTCTTTGGGGGCATTCCACAAGCGGGAGAGAATATTCACGCACCGCAGTTCAATCTCGGCGGTTTGCGGATATTCGTCTTTGTCGATCATATTCTTATCGAACGTTTCGGCCATCAGCTTGGCCGCTTGCGGTTCCATCCAAGTTGTGACGAACGTTGCCAGATTCAGCCGCGAATTCCCGTCGAGCATCAATTCGTCGTGAATCAGGTTGTAGACGGTCTCAGGGGGTAACTCTCCGGCGGGCATTTCGTACTTGGGCACAGGTTCGTTGACCGCGCGTCCCCCATAAGCCGGGGTGAGCATCGTATCGGCCGGATTCAATTCGCTGAGGTCGACTTTTTTATGCATAATGCTTTTGCCTTGAAATCTATTTTAGTGGTACACGTTATCGTGTAAGTGTTGGTGGCTATCAGCTCGACGGTCATTGTGCGCCGTCGATGCAAGCTTGGCAACTAGCTTTCTTTTTGACCGGGCCATCGGCACAATGACCGGCAATCGAATTTCACGCAAGGTGAGATGTATGGAATCGAACAACGATGCAAGGTGGACCTCTTCTCCGGTACGGTTATGTTCATTGACCGATGGAGTCTACGCGATTGTCTTGACGTTGCTTGTGCTGGACCTGAAGCCGCCGCAGGATGCCAACCTCTCGAACGACGCGTTGATGGATGACGTCTTACAGCAGTTCCCCACCTTCTTGGCGTATATTGCCAGTTTCACCGTGGTGGCTCAAATCTGGCAGCGGCACCACCGGTTGTTCACGCATCAGCGCGAGTGCGACTTAACAATCGTCAGCCTGAATTTCTTGCACATTTTTTTGGTGACACTAATTCCGTATACAGCTTCGCTGGTCGGACATTACGACAATGATCGTTTTGCGGTCATCTTGTTCAATGTCGACTTGGCCACAGGCGGAGGCTCGTTGGTGCTCATTGCCCGCCGCATGGCCAGCCGGCCCGATTTGCGCGAACCGGGAAAACCGCCCCCCTTGCTGAAGTATCCTTGGGCAGCACGACACGTTTATGGAATATCCGGTGCGCTGTCGGTGCTGATTTCTTTTATCAGTTTGCACTTCTCGCTGCTGGTGTGGATTTTCGGAGCGGTGATCATGGTCAAAGCCAAACGGCAATGACCCAATAAATTTGTTGCCACGGGAATTGCAGCGGGTATGATGAACCGCTGCTGCCGTCCACCTTTCTGCTTATCCTGGAGCGACTCAAGATGAAGACCTGCCCTTTTTGTGCTGAAGAGATTCAAGAGGCGGCGGTCAAATGCCGGTATTGCAACTCGGACTTGACCGGTGCGCCGGCGGCGCAGGGAGATGCTGCCTATGCCTCCAGTGATCCTCCGCGAAAATCGTCTACTTCGACAGCATGGATTTTAGTCGCTGTATTGGGCGGTGGCGCATTACTGGTCGTTCCCTGCATGATCGCCTTATTACTGCCGGCGGTTCAGCAAGCGCGTGAAGCAGCGCGGCGGACGCAGTGCCGGAATAACCTAAAACAGATTGGCTTGGCGCTGCACAACTATCACGATGTTTGGGGCTCGTTTCCACCCGCTTATATCGCTGACGAAACCGGCCGTCCCATGCACAGTTGGCGGGTGTTGATCCTGCCGTACCTGGACCAACAAGCGCTGTACGATCAATACGATTTCGACGAACCGTGGGACGGCCCCAACAACAGCCGTTTGTTAGGGAACCGCCCACCCGTTTACGCATGTCCTAGCAGTGACGTGGACGCGACCTCGACATATTACGCGGCGATTGCGGGGGAGACATGCGTCTTTGCCGGCGCGGAGCCGATCGCTATTAGGGACATCGTTGACGGCACGAGTAACACGAGCATGATTGGCGAAGTCTCCGGCATGGGGATTCCCTGGATGGAGCCGCGGGACGTGGACTTTGACACGTATACGAATATCGGCGACCCGGCGGGGTTTAGCAGCGACCATACTGGGGGCGCTTTCTTTTTGTTTGCCGATGGCAGTGTGCAGTTCCTGTCCGAAGAGACAGACCCGGACGTGGCGCGGTCGCTGTTCACGCATGCGGGGGGAGAAATGCCACCGGTGTTCTAGGAACGGATGAATGGACAGGCAATCGATCGATAAGCGGGGTTTCACAAAACTCGAATTGCTCGTGGTGGTTGTGATCATCATCGTGCTGATTCTGCTGTTGCTCCCAGCGGTACAGCCGAGTGGTCACGGCATTCGCCCCATGATTCGGAATCAACTCAAGCTGATCGGTTTGGCATTACATTACTATCACGACGACTATGGAGCGTTTCCCCCTGCTTATGTCGCGGATGAAAACGGACGCCGGCTGCACAGTTGGCGGGTGCTCATTCTCCCTTATCTTGGGGAACAGCAGGCGCAAGAATTGTATGAGCAATACGATTTCTCCGAACCCTGGAACGGCCCGAACAACGTTAAACTGGTGACGCAACGGCCAAACATTTATGGCTATCCGGGTCAAAAGGGGGATGCCACCGTGACGGCGTTTGCCGCCATCGTCGGGAAACCGTGCGTATTTCGGGGGACGGAACCGGTGGCGATCAAGGACATCCGGGACGGCACGTCAAACACCCTCATTGTCGGCGAGGCCGTTGGGGCGGGGATTCCGTGGACCAAGCCGCAGGACGTGGAATTTGATCAATTCACACATTGGGGCGACCCAACTGGGTTCAGCAGTGACTTTGTAGCCAGCGGAGCCTATGCGCTATTTGCCGATGGATCTGTGCAGTCAATTAGCAGCGACGAATTCAACGAGAAGACGACGCGGGCGCTGTTTACACGTGCGGGTGGAGATTGACATGGTTTATTACGAAGGCGAAGGCATAGCTATTCCCCGCAATGAGACGTCCGACTCACGGCCCTTTGTCAGGCGTGTAATAGTATACGGCATTCTTGCTGGCGCGCTATTTGTTTTCTTTCTGTTCATGATGCCCTCGGTCGGTCCGCATCGCGAAGCGGCTCGCAGGACGGCCTGCCGCAACAATCTCAAACAGATTGGCCTAGCGCTGCACAACTACCACGATGTCTACGGCATGTTTCCGCCGGCGTATGTTTCGAACGGCCAAGGACAACCGATGCACAGTTGGCGGGTGTTGATTTTGCCGTATGTCGACGATTCAAAAGACCGAGCCATCTACGATCAATATCACTTCGACGAGCCGTGGGACGGTCCGCACAATCTCGGCCTGTTGGAGAAAACGCCACAGCTGTATCGTTGCCCCAGCCATAAGGACGCGGAAGCGGGGACGACCGACTACGCAGCTGTGGTGGGCGATGCGTGCGTGATGCGGGGAACCGTGCCAGTCACAATCCGTGAAATCACCGACGGGACGAGCAATACGATTGTTCTTGGGGAATCGAGCGGTTCGCGCATTCGTTGGACCGAGCCGCGGGATGTGAGCTTGGGTACGTTCAAGCACATTGGCGATGTCGATGGTTTTAGTAGCGAACACGATGGTATGCAAGGCGGCGCATTTACGCTGCTCGCTGATGGAAGCGTGCATTTTGTAAGCGAGGAAATGCCTGCAGAGAGCGTGAAAAAGCTGTTTACACTCGCCGGTGGGGAAGAGATGCCGCCGTATTAGGAGTTCCGTATGGACCGTTCCAGTGACTCTGCCAAGCCGAAGCGCCGACGGTGGGTCTACTGGAGCCTCGGCGTTGCCGTGATATTTGGTTTTTTGGCGTGGCGTGTGGTTTCGTGGGGCATGCATGGGACCGAAGCAACTTGGAACCGCGGCATGCTCAAACAAATCGGGCTGGCGCTACACACTTATCATGATGAATATGGTCGCTTTCCGCCGGCTTATGTCACCGACAAAGACGGCAAACCGATGCATAGTTGGCGGGTGTTGATCCTGCCTTATATGGATCAAGACGCACTGTACAAAGCCTATGATTTCTCGGAACCATGGGACGGGCCTCACAATATCCGCTTGCTGGAAAAACGGCCCGTGACCTATGGCGGGAACTTTTTTGATGGCGATAAAACAAAAACGCATTTTGCCGCGATTGTCGGCGATCCTTGCGTTTTTCGTGGTGCGGTGCCGGTGAGCCTTAACGAAGTAACCGACGGCGCTCCTTATACATTAATCATCGGGGAGGCTGTAGGAGCGGGGATTCCCTGGAGCGAGCCGCGTGATATTGATTTCGAAAAATTCACCCGCTTTGGCGACCCTGAAGGCTTCAGTGGCTTCGACAACATTGCCGTTACGTCATTACGTGCCGATGGAGCGGTATTTCGGATTATTGTTGACCAAATTGATGGCGATGCACGTGCTTGGTTCACGCGCGCCGGAGGTGAAGAGATTCCGCGAACTGAATGACTCGAAGCGGAGCTTCGGGAAATTGCGTTCCCAAACGGAGTTTGGGAACGAGGGGACAACCAGTTGTTATTCCAGGTTGGCCAAGGGGCGCAGGCCGAGTGAGCGGCGATAGCTGTCGCGGAGGGTTTCCACGCCGAGCTTTTCGGCAATCTCTCTCCAACGCGTGGCGACCGTTTTGAGCGTTTCTTCGGCGGACTCTGGATTGGACAAGCATGTGGTCAAGCCTGTGGTCAGGGCGGCGCGAAATTGTTCGCGGCCGATGACCGGTAAGGCTGCCACGAAGGCTTTGTTGTCGAGGCTGCCAGCCACTTCGCCCAAATAACTGCCACCTTCGGCAGCGCTCATGTCTTCGGGCAGCCACAGATCGGGATAGGACGTCTGCGATGTGCGACAGACCGTGCGCGTGTCCGGGGGAAAGGTGGTTGCCATTTGTTCCAGCGAAGTGAGGAACTTGAACAGATTCCAAGCCGCAGCGGTTTCCAACTCAGAACTGCGGGCAGAGACGACGGCGGTCATGCCACCGAATCCGGAGAGCGTGACGTAGTTGACGCCTTCGTTCGCACCGGGCTCCCAAACGTCTTTTGAGCGACGGTAGACTTCGGCCGAACCGGGCAAGCGTAAGAAGCCGATTCTGATGTCAGCGGCGCGGGGTTGCGGGGTGACGGTTTCTGAATCGCGGGGATTCGCCGGCACCAAGACCGGTAACGGATTTTCAAAGCCGGTTTCAAACGTAATTGCCATTGCCGCCCGTCCGGCGAAGAATTCGCGGCGACAATCGTAGGTGTCATAGGTCATTACCTCGGGCGGCATCGCTTGGACGGCTTTGAGGCTGTCCTTGAGCGCGCGCTGAAATCCAGGGCCGTCGATTTGGGGCTCGCCGCTGCGGATATCGAAAAAAGTGGTGTATTCGTCGGGATGTTTTACATAAGAGACGGCCCGTGCGAGGTACATCGTGGAGCGGAATTCTTCGCTCCACGGCTCAATGACCGGCAATCCCCCCGCCCAAGCATCGACCGTCTCGGCGAGTTTTTGGTATTCCTCCCAGGTTCGAGGAGGAGACAGGTTAGCAGCGGCCAAAAGGTCTTCGCGGTAATAGCAGGTCAACACCGGGCAGGAAATCGGCACTGTCGCCGGGCCGCCGTAACGAGCGCCGATTGTATCGCGCAGCCCTTTGAACAGGTCGTTCCAGTTTAGTTGATTGGGTTTGCGGAGTTGCTCGGTGATCACCGGAAACCATCCCGCATCCCCGAGATCTGAAATTCCGGTTACGGGAAACAGAATTAGGTCGGCGGAGTCGGCGTTTCCACCATAGGCGTCGATTAAGGACTGATCACCATCCAGCGAGCGCGGCTTGAGAACGACTTCGGCTCCGGTCCGCTTTTGCCATTCGGCCAAGGCCAATTCCCAATTCTGTTCCAAGCCCAGCCCAGCGGGAAAGGAGACGGTCACTTGGGTTCCGGCAAAGGGATTGGTTTCGACGACTGGTTTGTCGTCTTCACAACCGACACAGCTGAACACGATGAACAGACACAACGTGGACCAAGAAGCAAGCGGGAATCGCATGCGTTCGCTTTCTCCAACGGGGATCGATAAGACAGGAACATCACGAGAGAAGAATAACTTACTGCAGAGTGTAATTGCCCGACACGCTCGTTCCTAGTGCAGCCTTCATTCTTAACAGCCAGGCTGTGTTACTTTCCAGGAGCGTTACTTTCCAGGAGCACAAACCCCCTGGGGTTCGTGCGGAATCTGCAAAATCCCGGCCGATGTCTTCGAGTGGTTCCATCACTACTGCTGTCCGCAAATTAACCGCAAATCAGCCGCTGGTTCGCATGCCGGCAGCAATGCCTTTGATTGTGAGCCGCATGAGATGCCGCAATTTTTCTTCACCCTCGGTATGCTCCTGTAACTGGGGGTTCTGCAAACGCCGCAACAAATCAACTTGGATCAAATTCAACGGGTCGATGAATTGGTTGCGGAGCTTGATCGACTCCTGCAGCCACTGAATTCCGTCGAGCAATTTTTCGTTGCCCGAGATGGCAAGCACCGCGTCGCGCGACCGAGCGTACTCTTCGGCGATCATATCTCCCACCTCAGACGATCCAGAGGCATCGTCGGTCAAATCGGCATACTGTTTGGAGATTTCCAAATCCGTCTTGCTCAGCGCCAATTCGGCGTTATCGATCGTGGCGCGGAAAAATGGCCATTCTTGATACATGGAACGCAATTGCTCCAAAGCGGCGGGATCGGCCAGTGACTCTTGAATCGCGGCGCCGAGCCCATACCAAGCGGGGACCAAACAGCGCGATTGCGTCCAGGAGAAGACCCAGGGAATGGCTCGCAGATCGCTGAGACTGCTTCCTCCCCGACGGCGGGACGGTCGCGACCCGATGAGCAACCGTTCGATTTCAGAAATCGGGGTGCACCGCCGGAAGAAATCGACAAAATTGGGATGCCTGACGAGTTCGAGATAAGCCTTAAACGATGCCTCGGAAAGTTGACGCATCGATTCAAACCACTCCTCAGGAATGTCGGCCGGGGGCATTCCCGCCGCCAAGAGCGAAGACCAGACGACCTGCTCCATATGGCGGTGAGCAATATTGGGATCATCGTAACGATCGGCCAAGACCTCTCCCTGTTCGGTCAGCCGCATCGCTCCGTGGAATGTTTGTGGTGGCAACGACAAGATGCTGCGCGCCGCCGGACCACCACCGCGTCCCAACGATCCCCCGCGACCGTGGAAGAACGTCAACTGCACCCCTTCGCGCGAGGCGATTTGGTAGAGCTGTTGCTGCGCGCGATACAGCGACCAACAGGCAGCCAAATAACCGCCGTCTTTGGTGCTGTCGGAGTAGCCCAACATAATGATCTGACGATCCTGTTGGCTCCGCACATGTTCCCGATAACAGGGAATTTCCAGCATGATTGCAAAGATGGCTGAAGCTTGCCGCAAGTCGTCAATGGTTTCGAACAACGGAATGATCGGCAGCGGCGGGATTCGGTCGGGTTTGACAAAGGGGAATTCCGAATCCGCATGCTCCCACAACCACAAGACATTGAGGATGTCACTCGGCACGTGGCACATGCTGATCACGTATCCCCCCAAAGCCTGTGCGCCGAATGCAACTTTGACCCGCTTGAGCAATTGAAACAACGACAACGTTTCCCGCGTTTCGTCGGACAGGCCTTCGGTTGAAAACGAGAGTGGCTGGGTTAATGTTTTGGACAGCAGTTCTTGCCGATCGGTTTCGGAGAGCGTCTCGGCGTTTTCGCAAACTCCCGTATATTGCAGCAATTCGTTCACCACGTCCCCATTGCGCCGCGAATCTTGACGCACATCGAGCCGTGCCAAATGGAAGCCGAACACATTGATTTTGTCGATCCACTCAGAGATTTCTTCGGCGATCAATTCGTTGCCGGGGGTAGAGAGCAAAGCCCGATAGATGACCGAAACGTCCTCAGCCAACTCTTGCGGAGTGGCATAAGCGCCGTCGACAAAGAAATCGTCGAGCCCTACGTTTTGAGTTTGCTCCAGACGACGCAGAATCACAGCCAGGTTCCGCCGCAAGATTTCATCCGGCGGGATTTCGCGCAAGATGCCTTGCAAGTGCGGCCAGCGTTCAAGCGCTGCTGTCAGCGCGTCATCGATCTCGGTCCCGAGTGATACTTGACGTTTGGAAACGCTCAGCGATTCGAAAAGATTCCGGCAGGCGGCGATATGCGCTTCCATGGCGGACTGCCGCAACCAAAGCAGGGTCTGTTCCGTCACCCGATGCGTGACAAATGGATGTCCGTCTCGGTCTCCGCCGATCCAGGAGCCAAAGGTGATGTAGGGATGTTCTCGGAAGGACTCACCGGGATAGACGTCGGACAATCCAGCACGAATTTCTTTGAGAATCTGCGGCACCACTTCCCACAGTACGGGTTGAATGGAAAGGCCGCGCTGGACTTCCTGCAAGACCGTAGGCCGCCAGGGGCGCACAAAATCGGTTTGCCACAATTTGGTGACTTCAGCACGAATGCCGCGACGATTGCGGGCGAGTTCTCCGGGGAGGAGGTCGCTCGTATTGACGTCCAACAAGACACGGATCCGCCGTAGTTTTCGGCGAATAGATCGTCGTTTGGCATCCGTGGGATGTGCAGTGAAAACGAGTTCGATTTCCAACTGATCCAACAACTGCTGCATCTGGTCGGTCGAATTGCCTTCATCCTTCAACTGCAGTAGAGCGTTCTCAATGGATTCGCTGCGCGGTGCGGATTGCGCATTTCGCGCACGGTCGCGCAGCACGCGGACCCGTTGACGGTCTTCGGCGATATTGACTAAGTCCAGAAAAATACTAAACGCGCGGATCACCACTCGCAGTTGCGGTTCCGTCAATGATGAGATCAGAGCTTTGAGCTCTTCATTGGCGTGTTGCTTATGGTTTCGGCGATCTTGCGAAATGCGAACGATGGTTGCGACTTGCTGTAACAACTCAGGGCCGGCGATTTCCTCAATGGTTTGTTCGAGCATTTCGCCCAATTCGGCGATCTCCCGATGCAACGAACTATTGTCTACGTTTTCAAACAGCATATTCTTCCTCAATGGTCTCGACTATGCAGCAGCCGTGGCCGATCAAAACATAATTTGAGTGTATATTTCAGTGAAGTGTGACCTTTGATGCAGGGCACGGCAAGCATATCGCAACAAGTATCCCCAGTCCGGTCTCCCCAGCAAGCGAAGCAGCGACCGGAAATGGCGGTTACTGCAAATAAAGCCGTTCCGAGCGGCTGTGCAGTTGTGACTCGGTCAGCGATGATGCGTGACACATTCTAACGGTTGTGGACGCAGGTTTTCCCCGACAGTATTTTGCTTTCGTGCGTCGCACGTATACAATTCCACTCGACACTTCACACGTGAGCAGACCGAGGATCGCGATTATGAGCAGCCGACCGTCAACCGACGCATTGAATGCACTGACGCCAGAGGAAGCACGCGTCATTCTTCACAAAGGGACCGAACGGCCGTTTAGCGGCGAACATGCCGATCGAAAAACGGCCGGAACGTATCTCTGCCGCCACTGCAACGCGCCGCTCTACCAAGCAACGGACAAATTTGACAGCGGCTGTGGTTGGCCCAGCTTCGACGATGAAATCTCCGGAGCTGTCACCCGCCACGTGGATGCCGATGGCCTGCGCACGGAGATCGTTTGCAAGAATTGCGAGGGCCATTTGGGGCATGTCTTTTTGGGCGAACGTATGACCCCTAAGAATACGCGGCACTGTGTCAATTCGGTGTCGTTGACTTTCACTCCCGAAGGGGAACCGCTGCCACCAGTCATTTTACTGAATGACGAATAAACGGCGATCACTGCCCAGCGCGGCTTAGGCACCGGGGGCACTTTTGTGTGGCGGCGTTTGTGCGTCTAAATTTTTTTGTCTGTTGGAATCCACATCGTCATAATCCGCTTGCCCCAAATGAAAACTGCTCTAGACACCGGGAGAGACGACTGTGCCGGCATGCCCGGGCTGGATGCCATCTTCCCGTTCTAGTCGGCGACGGAAACGCAAATGCCGTTGCCGGGTCAATTCCACCAACGGCCGCCACATTCGCGAGGTGAGTTGGTGTTTGATGAGCAGGTGCCACAGGAAATTGGACCGTTTGTACAAGTAGGACATCGCCAAATAGGCGGGTACCGCTCGCCAATCGCGCGGCCGTCTGCGCCAAATTGAGCGATTCGAAAACAGCCGCCGATAACACCAGGCATACCCCTCGGCCAACTGCTCTGGGGTCAGATGCTTGGGCTGATAGACGACGTGAGCGGTGTCGAACTTGCTCCAGTCGGTGTGCAACAGCCGGTTTTCGGATTGCATTTGCGCGAACAGCGGCGTGCTGGGATAGGGGGTCAGAATGTGGAACGTGGCGCAGGCCAACCGGTTCGCCTCGATCCATTGGACCGTCGTTTCAAACACATTCTCGCGGTCGTGATCAAAACCAAGGACGAAACTGCCGTTCACTTGAATGCCGTTGCGATGGAAAATCTCCACACGCCTCGCATAGTCGTCGGTGCGCGGGCTCTTCTTGTGTGCGTCGACTATATTATCGTTTTGTAGCGACTCGAACCCCACGAAAACTCCCGTACAGCCGGCCAATGCCATTTCGCGCACCAAAGAAGGATCATCGGTGACGTCGATACTGACAGCCGCGCTCCAAATCTTTTCCAACGGCCGCAATCTGTGGCATAATTTCCGCAGGTAGTCCGGTTTGGAGCCGAGATTGTTATCAACAAAGACCGCATACGGCTGCCCGTCGCGCACAAACTCTTCAGCGATTTGTTCGACATCGCGCGTCAGGTAAGGCATGTGCAACCCATCCGTCGACAAGTAGCAAAACCCGCAACGATTGTGACAGCCGCGCGTGGCAATCAAACTAGTGGTCGTCAAATATCCCCGCCGCGCCAACAGGTCTCGACGCGGCGGTGGGTCATCGCGATAGGGGCGGCGAAAGTCGGTGCGATAAACGTGTTGAAGTTTACCGGCATCGATGTCGCGCAGAATCCGCTCCCACAGTACGACCCCGTCGCCGATCGCTAGCGCATCGGCATGAGGCGCCGCCTCATCCGGGCAAGAGAGAACATGCAGTCCACCGAGCACCACTTTGGCTCCGCGTTCGCGATACCACCGTGCCAACTCGTAGGCTCGATTCGCGAACGTCAGATGCACCGAAATACCAACGACTTCCGGAAAGGGCGCGATCGGAGGTGGGCCTTGTAGCAGGTTTTCATCCCAGTAGGCGATTTCCCATTCTGCCGGGGTACTCGCAGCGATGCTGGTAAGTGCCAGCGTCGGAGTTAATACATGTTTGCCGAAACTGGCATGCGGATCTTTGGGATAGAACGGGTTAATGAGCAATGCATAGCGTCGCTGCACCCGCGCCGATATCGGGATCGGGTTGAGTTGCGGGGCGATGCGCATCGCTGAGGGCATCCAGGGAGTTGGCATGCGAGACCTTTCTGGTTTCAGAAGCCAAATAACTTGGTACCACAAAGTTATTTCTCAACAACTAGGTGGTGACTTAGCATGGGACGATCTAACACGAGTGTGAAAACCACGAATTTTTAACGACAATTACGTTATCCAACGGATGCCACTGAAAAAACAGATGCGCAAAAAGACGAAGACCAATCACTTTGCATTACAAAGTATATACTTCCTAGGCAGAAGTCAAATGAAATCCGGCCAAAAGCTCGCCAGCGATTTCTGGAAGAGATGAGACTTGAGACGCTTTGGTTGTGAGTCCACGTGCGGAAAGATATTGGTTGCATATCGAAGAGACTCGGTCCGTACCGCTCAGGCAATCGCCTTGACAAGGCGAATCTGCAAAACAACGATATGAGAAGGTGATGTGCTTGAAGTCCTCGCAAGTTCCGCTGTGTTGATTGGCATGCCAGATGTTGATCTCGGACTTTTCCTAGGAGTTGTCGCCATTGTGGCATGAAATTCCCTGTTTGGTACCGCACTTGCTCGCCTAAAATCAGCAAAGCACCCATTCACGATCCTCACTTTCTCGATTGGTGGCAGTATGGCGGCGAAAGAAAAACACGAGAAACCAAAGAAGGCGTCCAAAAAACATCGAGCGGAAGAAGCTTTGACGAACGGTACGGGCGACGTCAAAGCAGAGAAGCACGCAATTGATACCAAGGCCTACGAAAAAGAACTTGCTCGCCTACAAATTGAGCTGGTAAAGCTTCAAGAGTGGGTCAAGCATGAAAAACTGAAGGTCGTGGTGATTTTTGAGGGTCGCGACGCCGCCGGGAAAGGGGGCGTGATCAAACGGATCACTGAAAGCCTGAACCCCCGGATCTGCCGCGTCGTGGCCTTGGGAACACCGACTGAGCGGGAAAAAACGAGTTGGTATTTCCAGCGCTACGTTGCCCATTTGCCCGCTGCGGGAGAAATTGTGTTGTTCGACCGCAGTTGGTACAACCGGGCGGGCGTAGAACGGGTGATGGGATTTTGCAGTGATTCGCAGTATCAGGAGTTTCTCCGTTCCTGCCCAGAGTTTGAACGGATGTTGGTCCGCTCGGGAATCATGGTCATTAAGTATTGGTTTTCCGTCAGCGACGCGGAACAAGAACGTAGATTCCAGAAGCGGATGAATGATCCAACCCGCAGTTGGAAACTCAGTCCCATGGATGTGGAATCCCGCTCGCGCTGGATCGAGTATTCCAAAGCAAAGGACGTGATGTTCGCGCACACCGACATCAAACAAGCTCCGTGGTTTGTGGTCAAAGCCGACGTAAAAAAGTGCGCGCGGTTGAATTGCATCAGCCATTTCCTCAGCATGGTTCCCTACAAAGATTTGACTCCCTCGCCTCCCGAATTGCCGCCGCGGCCCGAAGGAACCGGCTATATGCGTCCGCCGATTGAGGATCAGACATTCATCGACGAACTCTGGTGAGCCTTTCATAACGTTGCCACTCAGAGTAATGTTTCCATCGGCCTATCGGCTCGTTGGCGATGTTGTGGTCGGGCGTTCACGAAAACAGTCGCCGCCAATGCATGCTGAACGAATCACGACATTTTGAAATTGAGTAAAACATGCACAAGTACGTCATCATGGGTGTTCAAGGCTGCGGCAAGGGCACGCAAGCCACAATGCTCGCTGAAACTCTGGACTTGGTGCATATCAGCGTGGGCGACATTTTCCGTTGGCTCATAAAGAATCACACGAAACTGGGGGCACAGGTTAAGCGTATTGTCGCTTCCGGAAACTTAATCGGCGACGAAGTCGTGGAGCCGATCGTGCGTAGACGGCTGAACGAACATGATTGGAATTATGGTTTCATCCTCGACGGATTTCCCCGGAGCGTCTCTCAAGCAGGGTTTTTCCTGGAAAGTTACGACATCGACGCCGTGATTCATATCCAGGTGCCCGATGCCGTCGTTAGCGAACGGGTCTTATCGCGGCGGCTGTGCAGCCAATGTGGGTTGGACTACAATCTGATCTCACACCGCCCGGCGGTGGAGAACGTATGTGACGTCTGTGGAGGCCAACTGGTCTCCCGCCCCGATGATACGCCCGAAGCATTGGCTGAACGCTTGAAGGATTACCACGAAAAGACAAAGCCGGTCCTCGAACTTTTCCGCCGCAAAGAGTTGGTGCTCGACATCGACGGTACGCTTCCGCCCCAGGAAGTTCAACAGGACATCCGTTCGCAACTCGGCGTTTCGCTATAGCTCGCGGCAGTTGCCCTGAGCCATCCTGCGCGCATTGGATTTCCCCCGCGGCTGAATCTACGCAGCAGCTCCGGTCCTCCCAAGGGGCACCTTCTCGGCGTGAATAAAATCCGTTCATCTCTCAACAACATTCCATATTCGTAGTTGCCGCACGAGGAATTTGTTTGTACTTTGCAGCAATGAAGGACAGACCCGTTGCTCAGGATGGAATTCAATCGCAACGATCGCACGGCAGAATCGAGCCGGACGACGCGCGTCGCACTTGCGCAGCCGGGTTGTTGATGACGGCCAAACTTCCCTCGCGGATTGTTATCCGCAGCCTACGGCGTGTCTTGCTGACGGCGATGGCTTTGCTGGGAACCGCCAATGTGCTGCTGGCCGAAAGCACGTCGATCTTCGACACGGCTTCGTACAACTCCGAAAAGATCAGCGAAATCTTCCTGCTGGTGTTGGCGATCACCGGCTTGATTTTTGTATTGGTGTTCTCCGCCATCGCGGTATTCGTGGTGCGGTTTCGTGCGCGTCGCAGTGAAACGGAGGATGAGCCGGAACCCCCGCAAATTTATGGCAGTTGGCCAATCGAGATTGCCTGGACGATCGCGCCGCTGTTAATCATTTTTGTCTTGTTCCTGGTGGTCGTCCGATCGGTCAATGAACAGCGGCCCACGCAGGCTCCGGGCGATGCCGTGCAGGTGCGGGTGATTGGAAACCAATGGTGGTGGTCCTTCGAATATCCCGAACTGGGATTCATCACCGCGAATGAATTGCATGTCCCGCTGGACGACACTGAAGATCCCAGTTCGGTCTTTATGCAATTGGAATCGGCAGATGTGGCGCACAGTTTTTGGGTCCCACGCCTGGCCGGCAAGACCGATCTGATCCCCAACAGAATCAACACGATGTGGTTTACGCCCAACGAGACGGGCGTCTATTACGGGCAATGTGCGGAATACTGCGGGACGCAACACTCGAAAATGTTGTTGCGGGTGATCGTGGAAACCCCCAGCGAATTTGCAGCTTGGGTGGAGAATGAAAAGAAGCCAGCGGTGAACGATCCTGCGGTCGCCGACGGGCGGGCGCTGTTTCTGGAACATTCCTGCGCCAGTTGCCATACGATTCGCGGCACCAACGCGCGGGGCACCTTTGGGCCGGACCTGACGCATCTAATGAGCCGTCAAACCATCGGTGCCGGGGCCGCTGAGAACAATCACGACAATCTGATTACTTGGATCACGAATCCACATGTTTTCAAAACGGGCTGCTATATGCCCGAGATGAAACTGACAGCCGAAAACGTCAAAACCGTCGTCTCATATCTGGAAACCCTTCGATAGCGGGCAATTGTTGTCATGGAAGCAGACGCCTACACCGCCCTACCGAACCGTCGCCCCGCCACAGCGGTGGCGCACGATTGGGTGACGACGGTGGACCACAAACAAATCGGCATCCTGTACATTGTGGCGAGTTGTTTTTTCCTGACGCTGGGCGGCCTGGAAGCTTTGTTGATGCGGCTGCAATTGTGGATGCCCGATCTGGAGATCGTCAGCCCGCAAACGTTCAACCAATTGTTCACGATGCACGGCACGACGATGATTTTCTTCGTCGTGATGCCGGTGGAAGCGGGCATGGCCAACTATTTGGTACCGTTGATGATCGGTGCACGGGACATGGCCTTTCCACGGCTGAACGCGTTTGGCTTTTGGATGTTTCTCTTCGGCGGGTTTTTGTTGTATTTCAGCTATTTCGGCGCGATGGGCCTATACGGCGCCGGCTCGGCTCCCGACATCGGTTGGTACGCCTATGCCCCCCTGACTTCGCCGGCATTTTCGCGCGGGAATAGCACCGATTACTGGCTGCTGGGGACGATGATTTCGGGCGTGGGGAGCGTTTCGTTTGCTGTGAATATGATCGCCACGATCATCACCATGCGGGCGCCCGGCATGCGGTTGTCAATGATGCCGTTGTTCGCCTGGATGATTTTGGTCACGTCTGGTTTGATTGTGTTCGCGTTTCCGCCCTTTACGGCGGCGGAAATCATGATGTTGTTCGACCGGCATCTTGGTGCGCATTTCTTTGATACGCAAGCCGGGGGCGACGGTCTGTTGTGGCAGCACCTGTTTTGGTTCTTTGGACACCCGGAAGTCTACATTCTCGCGCTACCGGCGTTTGGCATCGTTTCAGAAGTCATCCCTGTGTTTTCCCGCAAGGTGATCTTCGGCTATGCATCGATGGTGGCGGCCACGGTGAGCATTGGCTTTATCGCCATGGGGGTCTGGGCGCATCACATGTTCACGGTCGGGATGAGCAGCACGATCGACCTGTTTTTCAGTGCTGCGACTTTCCTGATTGCCGTGCCGACCGGAATCAAAATGTTCAACTGGACGGCGACGCTCTACGGCGGCAGGATTCGTTTGACCGTTCCGATGCTGTTTTCGCTGGGATTTCTTTCGCTATTTTTAATCGGCGGTTTGACCGGCATTATGCTGGCGATTGTGCCGATGGACTGGCAACTCAGCGATAGCTATTTCCTGATCGGCCACTTCCACTTTGTGGCCTTTGGCGGGATCTTTTTCGCGGTGATGTCGGCCTATTACTATTGGTACCCCAAAGCCATTGGGCGAAAGATGAACCGTAAGTTGGGGCTGTGGCATTTCTGGCTGCAATTTATCGGGTTCAATCTGACGTTCATTCCGATGCACTTCTCCGGCATCCTGGGCATGCCCCGCCGCGTGTATACTTATAAGGCGGGTGTGGGGTTGGAATTTTGGAATCAAGTGACCACCGTCGGTGCGATTATCACCGGCATTTCATTGCTGTTTTTCATTGTCAATCTGTGGTACTCCTATTTTTATGGCGAGGAAGCGGGCGACGACCCTTGGAATGCTTGGACGTTGGAATGGGCGACGACTTCGCCGCCCCCGGCTTATAACTTTGAAGAACTTCCGGTTGTCAAAAGCCGGCGGCCGTTGTGGGATTTGAAACATCCCGACGATCCGGACTGGAAACACGAATAACCGGCCTCACGAATTCATGAGCGAAATTGCGCACACCACATCCGGCGAAATGGCCGCCCCCCCACAGGGTTGGGAGGGGGAAGGGACGTCGCAACTGGATCCCAAGAAAGTCGGCATGGCCTGCTTTCTGTGTTCCGAAGCGGCCTTCTTCATGACCTTGCTGGTGGGTTACGGTTTGTATCTCGGAAGAGACCTAACTGGACCCACGCCGGCGGAAGTGCTCAGTATGCCGCTGGTGATTGTGAATACGATATTGCTATTGAGCAGCAGCATCACAATCGCCCTGGCTATGAAACGGTATGAGAAATCAGAATTCGGACAGTTTCGCCTGTTCCTGGGGCTGACCATATTTTTGGGCGCGGCGTTCATTGTGGGGACGGGCATCGAATGGAAGGGGCTGATTGAAGATCACGGACTGACGATCAGCCGCAATTTGTTTGGCACGACGTTCTATACGCTGATCGGTTTCCATGCGACGCATGTGACGATCGGCTTGATCATGATGTCGACGTTGTTGGGCATCCAAGCAGCCGGACGTTTGGGGACCGACAGCCCGGCAGCGGAACTGATTTCGTGGTACTGGCACTTTGTGGATGGCGTGTGGATTGTGGTCTTTTGTCTGGTTTATGTGTTTGGCCGTTGACGGCATCAGAAAGCAGATTTGACGCATTGAATTCTTCTCCCGAACAACATGAAGGCTCCACCGAACGTGGCGACGCACCAGTGCGTGAAGAGGTGGTGGAAATGCCCAACGCCACAGCTGCGCCGATGGTGATGGCATTCGGGCTGACTTTGGCGCTTTCCAGCGTGGTGATGCATTTGGCCTTTGCCGTGGTCGGCTTGGTGATTGCGGTGGGCGGATTGGTGTATTGGATACGCCACCTGACCCCGGGCGCGGGAGTGCACTGGGAAGAATGGGTTCCCGAAAGCAATCGCCCCCAACCGGTGCAGGTCTCACCGCGTGGCGTCTCCTCGATTCAATCCGGAATGCCGGGCCATCGGCTGCGTGTTCCCGCGGAGATTTATCCCTACTCGGCAGGCCTCAAGGGGGGGATTGTCGGCGGGGCGATGATGGCGCTCACGGCGCTGGCATACGGGCATTTCAGCGGGCATGGCATTTGGTATCCCGTCAATCTGCTCTCGGCAATGGTCATCCCGGCGTTCAATAACATGGGCGCTGAGGATCTCGACAAGTTCCACCTGATGGGCTTGATAGTGGGAACGATCATTCATGTGGTGACATCGATAATCGTGGGTCTGTTTTTTGGCATCATTTTGCCGATGTGCCCGCGCTGGCCGCTTTTGTGGGGCGGGTTGGTCGCTCCTCTGTTGTGGTCAGGATTTGTGTACGGATTCATGGGCGTCCTCAATCCAGTGATGAGTGAGCAGGTGGACTGGCCCTGGTTCTTCGTTTCACAATTCGCCTTCGGAATCACAATGGGGTTTGTCGTGATGCAATCGACAAAAGTTCAAATCCAACAGGTACTGGAAGTGGAAACCCAACAGTCGGCGGACAACAGCCAACACTCGCAACCGGACGAATCGTGACCAGACAACGCATCCAATCAATTCGCAAGAAAGTCCCACAACCGTCGCACGGTTTCTTGCGGCGATGGTGCGGCTGCTTGTGTCTGTTCTCGCTATTTTTCTCCGCGGGGTGCTTCGACTCACTGCCGGGCAAGCCCACGGAAGCAGATCGTTATAAACGTCCCGACACGATCATGGATTCTTCCACGCTCTACAAAACCAATTGCTCGGGTTGCCATGGTGCCGACGGCACAATGGGACCGGCGCCCCCGTTGAATGATCCGCTGTTTTTGGCGATTTGTTCCGATGCGGATATCAAGCAGATCGTCATGCACGGTCGCGACCACACCCCGATGCCGGCCATGGACCACAAAACGAGTGGGCCGCTGACGGAGAAACAAATCGATGCCATCGTTGCCGGCATTCGCGCGGAATGGGGAAAAACGCCACCCCAACTATCACCACCGTTTCCGCCCTACAAAATCTCCGACCCGCCCGGTAGCACGCAAGCCGGTAAAAAAGTCTTCTCGCAATATTGCGCCACCTGTCATGGCAAAGACGGCCAAGGGGACACGGCGGGAGCACTGAACGACGCCGGTTTTCTGGGGACCATCAGCAATCAAGCCTTAAGACGGATTATCATCACCGGCCGCAGCGACTTAGGCATGCCGAACTACCATGCGATTAGCAACGATTCGTTGGAGGGCAAACCGCTGACCTCGCAACAGATCACCGACCTGGTCGCCCTGCTGGCAGAGTGGCGCACCGCTGACGTAGGGGGCAACGAGTAACGGAATGGACGAAGGAAATTGTATGAATTCACAATCCGGCGAACCTCCGACCATGGAGACGGCAACCACCCGACGGGGGTTTATGGAGTGGTTTAGCTGGGCGCTCCTGGGGCTAGGCAGCGTGGCGATGGCGATCCCGATCTTGGGATTTTTTCTGGGGCCGATTCTCAAGCCGCGGGCCGATGAATGGGTCGATTTCGGACCACTCACGGACTTCCCGCAAAACTCAACACGTTTGGTGGATGTCTTAAACCCGCTGCGCGGCGCCAACGATGGGATGACCGGCAAGGTGGCCGCCTATGTGCGGCGGATCGAGGGTGAGACGTTTCAAATATTCTCCACGCACTGTACCCATTTGGGTTGTCCGGTGTCGTGGTTTAAGGAATCGGGGCTCTATATGTGTCCCTGCCACGGTGGCGTGTACTACGAAGATGGAGGACATGCCTCTGGTCCGCCGCCGCGCGGATTATACGAATTCGAGCATCGCGTCGAAGAAGACCGTTTGATGGTCAAATTGGGACATCTGCCCACGTTGCAAAATCCGGGAAGCGCGCACGTCTCGGGAAAAAACTCATAACGGCAGCGGCGAAGGAATCCGCAACACAATGAAACAGGCAATCGGTAAACTCTTGTGGTGGTTTGAAGAGCGGCTTGAGCTGCGCACATCGTTGTGGACGGTGATGCGACACCCCATTCCGCGCGATCTCCGCACGCAAGTCGGCTGGCTGTATGTTTTCGGCAGCACGGCTATGACACTGTTGGTGTTGCAGATAGTGACCGGCATCGGCTTGGGCATGGTCTATGTTCCCTCGGCCGGCGAAGCTTATGAAAGCTTAGAGCACATCAACTACAACGTCGAACTCGGTTGGATGTTGCGAGCGATTCACAATTGGTCGGCCAACGGCATGGTGGTGCTGGTGGTCGTGCATATGACCCAAGTCTTTTTGATGGGGGCCTACAAATATCCCCGCGAATTGACTTGGATGATCGGCGTCGTACTTTTCTTGTTGACGCTCGGCATGGCATTCACCGGTCAAGTGTTGCGCTGGGACGCCGATTCCTATTGGGGTCTGGGCGTCGGAGTGGCGATGGTTGGGCGGATTCCGTACATCGGTCCGGAGTTAGTGGAGTTGATGTTGGGCGGCCCGACGGTGGGAGCGGATACGCTGAGCCGGTTCTTTGCGCTACACGTGTTTGTCATGCCCGGCCTGTTGTTTGCCTCGCTGACGGTGCACCTGTATCTGGTGATCCGCAAAGGAATCTCAGAACCACCCAAGCCGGATGAACTGGTCGATCCGGAAACCTATGTTGAAAAATATGAAGAGAAACTAAAAACAGGCGATCCGTTTTTCCCGGATGTCTTTTTGCGGGATGCGGCGTTTATCGGATTGACGTTGTTGGTGATTGTGGGGATGTCCGCCATCTTGGGGCCTGATGGTCCCGGTGCGCCGCCCGATCCGACCTTGCTGGCCGTCGAACCGTTGCCCGATTGGTATTTCCTGCCCGCGTTCGCCGTGTTGGCGCTCAGTCCGCCCTCGTTGGAGACGGGGATTATTTTGATTGCGCCGGTGATCATTGTCGCCATCATGTTCTTGTTTCCGGTCTTCGCCGGAAAAGGACAGCGCAGTCCGCGTCGACGGCCGGTGGCTGTGCTGATCGTCATCGGCTGTTTCCTCAGCTACTGCGTGTTGTGGCAGTTGGGCGTGCAGGAACCGTGGTCGCCGCACATGACCGCCTGGAGCGGCGTGCCGGTGCCGACGCACATGATTAAAGGTCGCTCGCCCAAAGAGTTGCAAGGGGCGGCCATCCTTCAAGAGAAGACCTGTCGAAACTGCCACGCGCTCGATGGACAGGGAGGCCAGCGGGGTCCGGATCTGACCGTGGTGGCGACGCGACTGACGCGGGACCAGTTGATTCGACAAGTCGTTCAAGGAGGCGGAAATATGCCCGCCTACGGCAAAGAATTGAATCGCTTCGAAGTCGAAGCATTGGTCAGCTTTTTGGAGACATTAAAGCCAGAGGGTTACGCTTCGGCCGAAGCCTCGGTGGTCACCGATCGGGCTGATTGAACTGTCGCTGCGGATTCGTTTTTCGGACGATTTTTCACCGGTGATTTCAGTGGACTCCTCGTTCCAAGCCATTCTCAGTTCCTGGTCATTCGACGTTTGGATCGTAGCTCCGATTGTACTGTCATCGCTGCTGTATTTGCGGGGCTGGTGCGTACTTCGCCAACGTGGATCACAGCGATTCGGTGCCTGGCAATTGGCGGCGTTTGGTTGCGGCATGGCTTTGTTGTCCATCGCCCTGCTCTCGCCCATTGAAACTTTCTCGGCGTTGATGTTGCGGATGCACATGGTGCAACATCTGCTGTTGATGTTTCTCATACCGCCGCTGCTTTGGCTCAGTGCCCCCGAATTGCCGCTGCTGTGTGGATTGCCCTCCGGCGTGCGTCGTGAATGGATCGCGCCACTTTATCGTTGGAAACCGATCCGTAGCGGCTTTGCCTTTCTCACGCGGCCACCGGTGGCGTGGGGTCTGTTTGTCGCAGCGACTTGGATCTGGCATCTCCCGCGCTTTTACGATGCTGCGCTAAGCTCTGGAACCTTGCATAACTTGGAGCATGCCTGTTTCTTCTGGGCAGCCATGCTGTTTTGGTGGCCGGTCGTGCAGCCCTATCCGAGTCGATTGAAATATTCCCGGTGGGTCCTGCTACCCTATTTGTTTCTGGCGGCGGTCCAAGGAACGGTTCTGTCGGGAATTCTTTCGTTTGCCAACGATGTGATTTATGATCATTACGAATTACTTCCGAAGGTGTGGGGCATTACCGCAATCGATGATCAGGCCATCGCCGGAACGTTGATGTGGCTGTTTGGCATGCTGGCCTATGTGATTGCCGGAGCGTTAGTCGGATATAAATTGCTCTTTGCACCCCGGTCGAGGCAACTTCACTTTGCCGTGGCTGGTATGCCCCCTGTACAGAGCCGAGTAACCACGTATGCCCCCCCCGCAGCAGTGCGGCCGACTACCCGCCGATTGAATCGCGCTAAGCATCGCCCACCGGTGCGACAACAATTGCCGATACTCTCCCACGATGGGCATTCCAGCCACCGCCCTGCGCGGGACGTGCTGAACGTGCCGCTCTTGGGCCGGTTTCTGCGGTGGAACAAATCGCGGTTGGTGCTGCAATTCGTGATGTTCGCAGCGGCGGCTTTGGTGATCGTCGATGGATTGTTGGGAGCGCAGATTGTTTCGCTGAATCTGGCAGGTGTGCTGCCGTGGATTCATTGGCGCGGTTTTTTGGTGCTGGGGTTACTCGTCGCGGGGAATCTGTTTTGCATGGCTTGCCCGTTCAAATTATCGCGAACGTTGGGGAAGACACTGTTCGGCGGTCGTCGACATTGGCCGCGATGGCTGCGCTCCAAATGGCTGGCCGTCGGCTTGTTGTTCGTGTTCTTCTGGGCCTATGAAGTGTTTTCATTGTGGCAAAGCCCCTGGTGGACGGCTTGGATCGCGGTGGGGTATTTTCTGGCGGCGTTTGTGGTGGATGGTTTTTTTCGCGGTGCGGCGTTTTGTAAGTACGTGTGCCCGATCGGTCAGTTCAATTTTGTGCAATCACTCGTTTCGCCCTTAGAAGTTCGCGTCCGTGACACGTCTGTCTGTGAAGAGTGCACGACCAAGGAGTGCATTCGTGGGGCTGCGGCGACAGCGACGGCTGCGGCAATTCCCGGCTGTGAATTGCATTTGTATCAACCGCGCAAGTCGAGTAATTTTGATTGCACGTTTTGCCTCGATTGCGTGCATTCCTGTCCGCATCAAAACGTAGGGATTCTGACAACGCTGCCCGGTCGGGAACTACTCCGTAATCCGCGGCGGTCGGGGATCGGCAAGCTGGGCGGTCGAACGGATGTGGCGGCGCTGGTGTTGCTATTGGTCTTTGCCGCTTTCGTCAATGCGGCAGGAATGGTCGCCCCTGTCTTGGATCTGATCGACAGGCTGCAAGCGGGGTGGGGTTTTGCGAGTCGCATTCCCATTGTCACGGCTGGCTATCTGTTGGGTTTGGGGGCAGTGCCATTCTGCTTGGTGGCGATTGCTTCGCTGGCTGGACGTCGCTGGAGTGGGGATTCCGAATCCGCATTGCGGATCGCGACGCGGTTCTCGTACATGCTCGTCCCGCTTGGATTTTCGATGTGGTTGGCACATTACAGTTTCCATCTGTTCACCAGCAGCGGCGCGTTCAGCGCTGCGATGCGGCGATTTCTCAGTGAGTTTGGATGGCGCGACGTCGAGACGGCAGCATGGGTCTGCTCGTGCGGCTTAGAAACGGCCGATTGGTTGTTGAAAATGGAGCTGATCCTGTTGGATGCCGGATTGTTACTGTCGTTGTATATCGGCTACCGCATTGCCCGCGATCGCTATTTGGGGATGCGGCGCGCCATGGGAGCCTTTCTGCCTTGGGCGGGGATAGCGGTTATTTTGTTTCTCGCGGGCGTTTGGCTCGTGTTTCAGCCGATGCAAATGCGCGGCGTGATGCCGATGGGGATGTGAACATGATCACGGCACACTCTTCACGGAAATTTCTTCTACTGCTGGGCTTGTTCTGTTGGGCGTGGCTGCCCGCGCAGGCCAAGGGGGATGGAGGCACGGCCCGATTTTCGGGGAACGTTGGCGACTATCGCATGACCGTCTTCACTGAGCCGACTCCATTGCGCGCCGGTCCGGTCGATGTCAGTGTCTTGCTCCAGGACCGGCAAACAGGGGGATTCGTAACGGATGCGGCGGTTACTATCTCAGTATCTCACACCGACCGACCATTGAACGTCAATCGAGTTACAGCAACGACTGCTTCTGCGACGAACAAACTATTTCAAGCAGCATCGTTTGAATTCGCGCAGCCGGGCACTTGGAATATCGGTGTGGAGGTGCGCGGGAATCAACAAGCGGACAGCTGCGCGTTCGAACTCAATGTCGCTCCGCGTTTTCCGCGTTGGGTCGACTTCATTTTTTGGATTGGCTTTCCGGTCATTCCGATCGCGCTGTTTGGGGTGCGGGAGTCGGTCCGATATCGCCAAGCACGCGCATCGACTCCGACCGCCGCCGGCTGACAGCAAATTCACGTTGTATTTCCGACACGATTCGCGTATTTCTCGTAGAACAATTCGCTGTCAAATGGCCGTTTTGTAGTTCTAACTGATTGTTAATTGCACCGCAGACGACAGGTCCGGCATTATTCATCTTCCCTTCCCCCTGCAACGTGTTTGAATCATGAGATATTCCGCATTAATCATTATTCTGGCCGGCACGTTAATCTGCCTTCTACTCGGCGTGTTACGCGATTCGGTGTGGTATCTGCCGTTGATTGTGCTGGGGCCACTCTCGTTGCTCGGTCTCTGGGATTTGGCGCAAACCAAACATAGCATTTGCCGCAATTATCCTCTGTTGGGCCGATTGCGATTTCTGCAGGAGATGATTCGCCCCGAGGTCCATCAATATTACGTCGAAAGCGATCTCGACGGCCGACCGTTCAATCGAGACGAGCGTTCGTTGATTTATGAGCGAGCCAAGAATGTTTCGGGCCTCAAACCGTTCGGCACCGAGATGGATGTCTACGGCGACGAGTATGAATGGTTGGACCACTCAATTGCTCCCCGTCCTAAGCAGGATGAGCCGTTTCGTATCACTGTCGGCGGCCCGGATTGTAAGCAGCCGTATTCGTGTTCGGTCTTGAACATCTCTGCCATGAGTTTCGGGGCGCTCAGCCCCAATGCTATCGAAGCACTCAATCGCGGGGCTCAAAAGGGCAACTTTTATCACTGCACCGGTGAAGGAGGTTTGAGTTCCTATCACCTCAAGAACGGTGGAGATTTGGTGTGGCAAATCGGCACCGGTTACTTTGGTTGCCGCGACCAAAATGGCGCATTCGATCCTGACTTGTTCCGCGAACAGGCGCTCACCCCACAAGTCAAAATGATCGAGATCAAGATTTCGCAAGGAGCTAAACCAGGACACGGCGGTGTGCTGCCCGCGGCCAAGATCACACCGGAGATCGCCAGTACACGAAAAATCCCCATGGGCCGGGACTGTATTTCTCCGCCGGGACATACGACCTTCGATAGCCCCCGCGGTTTGTGCGAATACGTCAAACAGTTGCGGGATCTCTCCGATGGCAAGCCGGTTGGTTTTAAGCTGTGCGTGGGACATCGCCACGAGTTTCTTGCCATCTGCAAAGCGATGTTGGAGACCGGCATACTCCCCGATTTCATCACCGTCGATGGGGGTGAAGGGGGCACAGGAGCGGCACCGAACGAGTTTTCCGACAGCATCGGCACGCCGCTCAAGATGGGGTTGATGTTCGTACACAATGCGCTAGTGGGTTGCGGACTACGCGATAAAATTCGCATTGCCGCTTCGGGAAAAGTTAGTTCGGCTTTTGCTATTGCCCGCAATTTAGCGATTGGCGCCGATTGGTGTAACGCCGCTCGAGGCTTCATGATGGCAGTGGGCTGCATTCAAGCGCAATCGTGTCATACCAATCGCTGCCCGGTGGGCGTCGCCACGCAGGATCCCGTCCGCCAACGGGCGTTGGATGTGGGTGATAAGGGAGAACGGACGTACCATTTTCATCGGAATACCATGGAAACGTTGTCGGAGATCGTAGCAGCGGCTGGCATCGATCATCCCTCGGAATTTCGCCCCTACCACATTCATATCGCCCTCAGTCGCACCAACGTAAAGAACTATCAGGAAGCTCATCCATTTTTGCAGTCGGGCGAGTTGCTGAACGATTGCCAACATCCGGAATTCAAGACGCATTGGGACATTGCTTCGGCGGAGTCATTCCAGGCTCAAAGTGCGAACGTGGAAATCCAAGAAGAGCTTGCCACATAAATCACAGACGTTCATTTTTATTCAGCTATGGGGATTCAGCGATGGCTATTGATGAGTTGACGTATCCGCCCAAAGGCGACAAGAAGAATTCCGCATTTTTTGACGAATATCGCCTGAAAATCTATGAGCGGCGACGCGCTGCTGGCTTGGAACAGTTGCTCGGCAATATGGTGGGCATCGTCGTTCAGGTCGAACACGGCGAAGCGATTCCCTACTTGCGAGAACTCTACCTGCTAGGCCCTTATCGCTTTGAAGCGCTCCATCAAAACGAGACACATCGCATTTATACCCTGTGCTCACAGCCGAATTTTCCACGGATGATCGTGTTGGAGCCACTCACCGCGGACTATGCCGACGAGGTGACGTTGCTCAATCGACTCTATCCGTTGGCGGCTCAAAAGCCCAATGCGCGGTACATCGGCGAAATCTTTAACACCTCTGATACCGGCCAGACACGAGAGATTCTGGAATCACACAATATTCGTTTCAATTATCACCACGAAACAAAAAATCCGTTTTACACCGATTCGGGAGTTCTGTTTACCTTTCCCTCGGATTACACCTGCAACCGGATCGGCTACTTCGAAGGTGATATTGAGGACAGTGAAGCACTCAAGCTGGGCGACAAGATTGAATTCGATGCGACGGAACTGGCGACCTTGGAAAAGATCGCGGAGTTTGCCCAGGCTGAACGTCTCGATCCCCTTGTGTTGGGTGTCGATCATTTGGCGACACGGATTTTGGCGGGGGAACGGGAAGATGCGATTTTAGAATTCTTGACGATGACCCACTACTACTTCTGGGGGGCTTACAACATCGCCGAGATGAATTCGTCGACCAACGTCAATCGCAACGGCCATGTCGAAGACGACAAGCAGTCGCCGGCCAAAGTCTTCACGGCCAACAACACGCCCTCGTTCATCAATTCCTTCGAAGGCCTGCCAATGCCGACTGAGGATTTTGTGCGCAATTACGGACGGCGTTTGCACCATATGGCCTATGAAGTGCAAGACGGCGACCATCGTGGCGGCGAAAAGAACGTCGATTTTGTGGTCAATACCTTGCGGGATAAAGGGGTCAAGTTTCTCGCCCACGTGGTGGGAGAATGTCTCGACGATCCCAACCTCAAGCAGATCTTCTCCAAACATTCGGAGTATTCTATTTTGATCACCGAATACGTGGAACGCTGCCATGGATATGAGGGGTTCTTTACGAAGTCGAATGTTGCCTCCCTGACCGCCGCTGCCGGCCAGGATGAACGTTACGAACATGGACATGTGTTCGACTAATCGTCGGCCCCGCCGAATCGTTGTCGCGTCTCTTCACCAGCACCGATATTTGACCATGCAGAAAGCCCTATCGTGACTTCCAACCAACCAACGCAGGCCAGCCCGCCCTTGCACGGTCGGGCCTTGATCGAATCCCCGCTCGACAACAAAGGGACCGCCTTTACGGAGCAAGAACGTATTGATTTCGGGCTGACCGGACTCCTGCCTCCGCACGTGGAAACGCTCCAGGAGCAATCACAGCGGGCGTACGAAGCGTTCTGCATGAAACAGTCCGAAATTGAAAAGCACATTTATTTGCGGCAACTGCAGGACGAAAACGAAACACTGTTTTACCGGCTGATGCTCGACCACATCGAAGAAATGATGCCGATCGTCTATACGCCGGTGGTCGGCGCTGCCTGCGAACAATTCAGCCATATCTATCGCCGTCCCCGGGGGATTTTTGTCTCCTATCCAGAACGTCATCTGATGGATGGCGTATTGGATAACTTGATTGAAGACGTCGATGTCATCGTTGTGACCGACGGCGAACGTATTCTCGGCTTGGGCGATCAGGGTGCCGGCGGCATGGGGATTCCCATTGGAAAACTTGCGTTGTACACGCTGTGTGGCGGGATTCATCCGGGCAAGACTTTGCCGATTCTGCTGGACCTGGGAACGAACAATCAAGAACGCTTAGACGATCCGATGTACATCGGTTGGCGGCATGAGCGTATTAAAGGCAAGGAGTACGACGAGTTCATCGAAAGCTTCGTCGCTTCCGTCAAACGGCGTTTTCCCGATGTGTTGTTGCAATGGGAAGACTTCGCCTCGGTCGACTCTGAGCCGATCTTGGAGCGGTATCGCGATCAGCTCTGCACGTTTAATGACGACATCCAGGGGACGGCAGCGGTGACGACCGGGACGATTCTGGCAGCCGTGGCTGCGGTCGGAGGCGACCTGGCCGATCAACGCATCGTGATGCTCGGCGCCGGTTCCGCGGGATTCGGTATCTGCAGCCAACTCAAACGGACCATGCTTCGCCAAGGATTGAGTGAAGAACAGGCGCAGCAACGATTTTATATTTTGGATGTCGACGGCCTGATTCACGATGGCCGTAGCAATCTCAGCGCCGTCGAGAAAAGTCTAGCGCAAAGTGCGGCCAATCTCACCGACTGGGACTGTGATGTGACCGGTGCGATTTCATTCGCCGATGTCGTACACAATGCCAAACCGACAGTCCTTGTCGGTGCCACCGGGCATGCCGGCGCATTTCCGGAGGAGATTATCCGCGAGATGGCGCAGCACGTGGAACAGCCGATCATCTTCCCACTGTCGAATCCCACATCCCGCGTGGAAGCAACGCCAGCTGAAATACTGGAGTGGACCGAAGGTCGTGCCTTGATCGCGACCGGCAGCCCGTTCGATCCCGTTGAATATGCCGGCAAAACACATGCCATCGCACAATGCAATAATAGCTATGTTTTCCCGGCGATGGGATTGGGCATCCGCGCCTCGGGAGCGACACGCGTGTCGGACGAAATGTTCGCCGTGGCGGCAATTGCATTGCAGGAAAAATCGCCCGCTTTAGAAGATCCCACGGCGTCGCTGCTGCCCGCACTAAAAGATATTCGTGATGTCGCACGGCATATCGCGGTCGCTGTGGCAAGCGAAGCCCAAGCCCAAGGACTGGCCGAGAAGACTTCGCCTGAGGAACTTGAAAAGCGGATTGACCAAACCATTTGGTCGCCAATTTACGCTCCCTTGACGCGCTCAAACTAAGCATTGGTTCAATTCATGAATGCAAGCAATATGGACAACTCCCCAACAACCGTGGGTGGCTATCTGGCTGCGCGGCTGGAACAAATAGGTCTTCGGCAATACTTTGCTGTACCGGGCGACTATAACTTGGTGCTGCTCGATGAGTTCTTGACCAATCGCAACTTGCAGATGATCTCTTGTTGCAACGAACTCAACGCCGGTTACGCCGCCGATGGTTATGCCCGCGCGACGGGTGGTCCGGCGGCAGCGATTGTGACATTCAGCGTCGGCGGTCTGAGCTTGCTGAATGCGATTGCCGGCGCTTATGCCGAAGACTTGCCGGTCATAGCGATCTCAGGTGGTCCGAATACCAACTCCGAAGCGGAGTACGAGTTTCTGCATCATACCTTGGGCAATGTCGATTATGGATATCAACGCGAGATCTTTCGCCGCGTGACGGCCGAAGCGGTGAAGATTCAACATCCGACCGAAGCTCCACGGCAAATCGACCGAGCCATCGAGACGGCACTCGCGAAACAAAAGCCGGTCTATTTGGAAATTGCCTGCAATATTGCCGGCGCGACGGTCTCCTCACCGAATCCTCGTACCTTCAACGTGCGTTTCTCCAGCGATCCTACGTCCCTCGATCAAGCCATCGAGCATGCCGCTGAACTGCTCAACGCTGCTATCAAACCGGTACTTGTCGCCGGAGTGAAACTCCGCGCCGGTGGGGCGGTTCCCGCATTTCAACAACTTGCCGATGCAAGCGGCTACGCAGTGGCCCACATGCCCAACTCGAAAGGGTTTTTGGACGAACAGCACCCTGGTTTTATCGGAAACTATTGGGGGCCGGTCAGTTCGCCCGGTTGTGGAGAAATCGTGGAGTCGGCCGACCTGTGTTTGTTCGCCGGAGCCACCTTCACCGATTACACCACCACCGGCCATACGGCATTGATCAATCCGCAAAAAATGATTCGCGCCACGTCCGATAGCGTGATTCTTCCGACTCAAACCTACAACGATGTGGCGTTGGCAGATTTCTTGGACGGCTTGACGGCCAAACTCAAACCCAACGGCGCATCATTGGCGGCGTTTAAACGTATTCAAGAACCCGCCCAACAACCGCAGCCCAATGGGGACGACGCGCCGCTCACCACGCGAACCCTCTTTGCCGCAATCCAAGGGCTCCTGGATGAAGAGAGTGCCGTCATCGCCGAGACTGGTGATTCCTGGTTCAACGGCATGCAACTCGACCTCCCCTCGGGAGCCAAGTTTGAGATCCAATTGCAGTACGGTTCGATCGGCTGGTCCGTCGGCGCCACCTTGGGCTATTCAATCGGACTTCCCGAGCGGCGCGTGGTGGCCTTGATTGGCGACGGGTCGTTTCAACTGACGGCACAAGAAGTTTCGACCATGATCCGCTACGAGACGAATCCAATCATTTTCTTGATCAACAACGGTGGATACACGATCGAAGTCGAGATTCACGACGGTCCATACAACACGATCAAAAACTGGGACTACGCCGGCTTGGTCGACGTGTTCAACGCCAACGACGGAAATGGTTGGGGCTGCCGCGTGACCACCGAAAAAGAATTGAGCGAGGCCATCGCCCATGCGAAACAACATGATGGACTGGCTTTGATTGAGGTTGCCATCGACCGGGACGACTGTAGCAAAAACCTGCTGAAATGGGGCGGGCAAGTCGCGAAGAATAATGGCCGCCCGCCACGGACTCACTAGAACCAAACTGAAAACCCGGTTTCGCTTGTCCCGAAAACTTGCACAGCCGTCTCAGCGGGATGCGTCCGAAGGTTTTAAAGCTACTTGTAGAAATATTGCATTTGAGGACTCTGCGCTATGGATAGGAATCCCCAACATAAAAACGGTACGTCCCCGCCGCGTGTGGTGATTGTGGGGGGCGGGTTTGGTGGTTTGCAAATCGCCACTGCTCTTGGCAAGTCTCAAGCGGCGGTCATACTGATCGATCGCCGCAATTATCATCTGTTTCAACCGATGCTGTATCAGGTGGCGACGGCCGAATTGTCGCCGGCAAATATTGCCGCTCCGCTGCGATCGATTTTGCGTAAACAAAAAAACACCGATGTCGTCCTGGGCGAAGTCACCTCGGTCGATCTGGACCAAAAGATCGTCCGCTTCAACGGGGGTGAGATTAGCTACGACTATTTAGTGCTAGCCACTGGAGTGCGTCAGTCCTATTTTGGGCACGACGAATTCGCGCCGTTTGCACCGGGATTGAAGTCAATCGACGATGCCTTGGAATTGCGGCGACGGATTTTGCTGGCCTTTGAAGAAGCTGAATGGGAAGCGGATGAAGCATCGCGGCGGGCAAAGCTCACTTTCGTGATCGTGGGAGGAGGCCCAACCGGCGTGGAACTGGCCGGCGCCATTATGGACATCGCCTCCAACACGCTGCCGAGCGAATTTCGCAACATCGATACCAAAACGGCGCGGGTGATTCTCATCGAAGGGAGTCCACGTTTAATCGCCGCCATGCCCGAGGATCTGAGCAAACGCGTGCACAAGGCCTTGGAGGAGATGCATGTCGAGATTCGCTTGCACACCATTGTCACCAATGTCGACGATACGGGTGTCTATATCGGCGATGAACATGTGCCGGCGGAGAATGTGTTCTGGGCCGCCGGTGTTCAAGGGCAAGCGCTCGCGCATGAATTAGGAGTGGAGATCGATCGCGGTAGCCGCATCGTAGTGGGGCCGGATCTTTCGATCCCCGATCATCCCGAGGTGTTTGTCGTGGGAGACGCCGCCCATGCGACCGATGCCACTTCTGGAAAGCCGGTCCCCGGAGTCGCACAAGGAGCGATCCAATCCGGCCGCTTTGTCGCCGAGCAAATCAAACGCGAACTGGAGGGCGGCGATCCGAAAAACCGGCCCGCTTTCAGTTATCACGACAAAGGATCAATGGCGATGATCGGCCGCGGCAATGCGGTCGCAGCCATCGGCAAAAGACATTTTGGCGGCCTGTTGGGCTGGCTGACCTGGAGCGTCGTGCACGTGATGTTTTTGGTTGGTTTTGGCAACAAGTTGACGGTGATGTGCGATTGGTTTTGGAATTATATTCGCCACACACGGCAAGCCCGCCTCATTACCGGCGATCCGGAATTCCAACTGAAACAATTTGGCACTGGCGGTAAAACAGATGCGACACCGACCCCTTCGCAAACCGATGAGGTCGATGCCGCGTCTAACTAACTCACCACACCAAAACGTACCGTTGCCGGAACGCACACCTGCATGCTATTGAGGTTGCTGCAGTAGTTGCAACAATCCTTCCAAGGCTGATCTCTTAGACGCCCGCGTGATATCCCAGGCTTGCACCCAGCTGATGTCGCCTTGCTGCATTTGAAAGTCCTTCGTCAACCGCGATGCCATGTCGGACATGTGCGCTGCTCCGTAATAGATGGCAATTCGTAGCGGCTTTCCGTTTTTGCGATTCGCCAACTGCTCCTTGAGGACCTTCAGTGCTGCTTCATTGCGATCGACGATGAGGATGGAATCCAACGTCGCTCCCAGTCCCATGTCCGGTCCGAGTTCCTCAAGTTTGCCAGCGATCATCGCTTTGAGTTGTTGGGCACCCTCTTTGCGGGTTAGGAACGATAGAATCTCCGCATCCGACACATTGCCGCTCAGCGATCCGCCGGTCGCCCATTCTTCTTGGTATTGTTGCATCACCTCTTTGACAACCTTGATGAACAGGCTCATGCGGGTTTCGCCCCGCTTTCGCATGGCTTCGCCGAGTTCTGTGGGGGTCAGGTCGGCATGCACAAAGTTCTCGGGTGTATAATCCACCGAGTCGACTTGGAAACTCAGATCCAACATCGAGGGCAGCATGCGTTGCACGAGTGCCAACGGAGTCTGCTGGCGATCTTTCGATCCGCGCTGTGGTGTGACATCCTTCGGCTTGACCATTTCATACAACACAACATCGTAGTCCTGAAACAGACGGTTTAAAGTGTCGAAGTACGCCTCGTCGCCGATATGAATCGCGCCGACCAAATCGACCGTGACGTTTTTCGCCCCGGACTTCGGCGCAAACGAGACGACCGCGGTCTCCAACGTTTCGGGTTTGTTGTCTTTGTCGCGTGAGACGCGGAGGTATTTTGTCGGCGAGGATTCCTCCTGCGGACTTTGGGCCTGCACCGCCGTGCTTCCCAACAATGTGGCAGCACATAACGACGTCGCCACCAGTGCGCGGTTGACTAAATAAGACATAAATTTGAGTTCCTTTTGAAGTTTGCGGCGAGTTTGACAGGCCCGCGAACGGCTCAGCGACACGTCACCGTCATACGATAATTCGCAAACTCCACACAAACATTGATGGAATTCGCGGTTGCGGAGAAAAGATTCCGCCTAACAACCCAGACAACACAGTCTTCTTTTAAATACGACTCCTGCCCTCAAACCGTTGGGCAACCGGTAGGCTCCCCCGTTTGAAAGGTTATTCACCGTCGATCGATACGTTAAGTCTACTTCGATTTGCAAAACTGGGTCGTTGACTCGCTCGTCAACGACCGCGGGTTTCACAAACCATCTTGCTCGCATGTCGAGCATCAATCAAGTTAAATCACTTCCAGTTGGGAATCAGTTAACCAACCGGTACGACCATCATGCAATTGCACATGGATCCACTCACCGCGTTGCTCGACGACCTGAACGCGTTCGCCTTCGATCAGCGACGTCCCCTCTTGAGAACCGAACGCCTCCCCGTTGCCTTCGCGTAGTGGGACTTGGTCGGCGGTGATAATTCCCACGGGCAATTGGGGCTCTTGATCGCGGTTGGCCATGATCAACGTGGCAGACAAAAATAGTCCGGTAGCCACGACCCCGATGGTTTTCATCGAGCGTTGCCAATTTGGTATCCGCAGACTCATCGTGATCCAGAAACAAGCCCAGGCGATAGCGGCGACCATCAACAGATTCTCGAGCGGAACGGCCGCTAGATGTTGTTGGGCGCTCTCCCACGTCGTTTGCGGAATTGCCGCCGGTGCTTCGGTTTTCACCAACGATCGGGCATGCTCCAGATTGGCGTGCACAGCTTTGTCGCCGGTCATCGCCGCCGCCCGTTCGTAGTTGGCGATGGCTCGCCCCAAAGCACCGCTTTGCAAGTACGCGTTGCCGAGGTTGAAGTGCATTTGCCAGTTGTTAACGCCGTCGTCGACGAGCGTTTGATACTTCGCCGCAGCCGCTTCGAATGCCTCCTTTGACAAGGCGCGATCGGTTGCGTTGGCTGTCCCGCTTTCGTACAGCGTGTTGGCTTCGTGCAGGATCGTTTGTTGTTGTTCATGATTCAATTCCCCCGCCCGAGCCTGTCCCGGATCGAAAGTAGATGCTAACAGGGCTGCGACCAAAATCGCGAAGCCAGCAATAGTGCGGTTGGTTTTCATATTTGAGTTCCTTGTAGTCTCGAATTCATGGTGGTGTTGGAATAGTTGGGGGCACTGCCAATGCCGGCAACAGACGATTTGGCCGTCTGAATCAAACCAGCGATGTCGACTCCGCCCGAAGCGGCGTAACTACAACGTTCGCACTGTTCGATCGTCTGCTCACATTCATCAAGCCCGCTGAAACCGCGCGAGCGTAATTCGATGATCATATCGCGAGGACTCATCGTCGAGCTCGGCTGATTCAGGCAGCTCGCCAAATACATCCGCAGTGCTTCGATGACTTCACCCGGCGATTTGGCCCGGTCCAACATGGCATTGAACGCCCGCTGGTTCGATCCCGGCATGATGGTCATCCAATGCCCCAAGTGCTCGCGATTGCGATACAACACCGTGCCGACAAACAGCAATGGCGGAAACACAAAAGCGATCGTCCAGGGCCAATCTCCCATCGGTCGCGTGACCGCGAGAACATTGTCACCGGTAAAATTCGCGTAACTAACAAACGATTGTGGCTGTTGCGGATCAGCGGCCGGCTGCGAACCGTTTCCTTGTCGACCGACGATGGCGCTGGCGGCTAGGTTATTGCCCGGCGTCACGTTGATCTTGATCGGCTCGCTTTTGACCGTGACAAACTCTTCCCGGTTGGGATCGAAAAAGGTTAACGGAATCGCTGAAATCTCGGTGATCCCTGCTTTACGTGGTCGAATGCTGACGGTGAACAGTTTCGTATCATCCTGCACGATTCCCGCCAGCGGGTCATCGGAGACGCGAAAGTCGGACGACAACACACTCAGTGAGGGGGCTTGCACCAATTCCATCGGACCATCGCCGCTGATGCCGATGTACAGTGTAATCGGATCCCCGGCCTGCACGTCGGTCGGTGTGGCTTGCGTGCCGATTCGATATTGCCCCACCGTTCCGCGATAGTCATCAGGACGGTTTTCTGTGGGAACATCCGAGACGAGCGTCGCATTGACACTGGCCGTGGCCACGATGGGCCGTGCGTCGGCGACGACCAACTTCGGTCCGAACATACTCGGCATATCGCCGCCGAACATGCTACTGCGTCCGCCGAAAAACGAATCAAATGGATCGCGCGATTTGCCCAAACGGGTGGGATAGTCGACAACGATTTGTACATCTTCGGCGTCGACTTCGCCCGGACGCTTGGGGTAAATCGTGGCGGGAATTTCATACTGGTAGTAGCTATGCTCGTTTCCATCGGCATCGGCGCGAAGCACTTCTTCACCACCGGGTCGCTGGTTGTTTTCAGCCAGTTCCTGCATGCGTTCGCTAAAAACGCCCCATTGGCTGCGGTCGACGGAAATCATCTGCCACATATCTCCTTCCCCCAGTTTGATGTCCAGGGAACGGTCGTAGTACGGCTTGACCCAGATTTTCAACGTCAAATTCATCGGCTGGCCGACGTAGATTTTGTCGTCATGTCCCACGATTTCAGCGAACAGCAGATCACCAGTTTCGCTGCGGGTCACAACAAAACGTTGCGGACGCGTCGAAACAGTCTGGCCGCCCACCTTGATATCGATCGAGGGAATTTCGAACGTCCCGGTTCGCCGGGGCACGATCCGCCAGGCGTGTGTTTCGGAAACACGGTGCGATCGCCGTCCATTAATGATCGTTGTTTGCGAACTCCGGCTGGGTGATCCCATGGACTTGATTTCCAATCCATCGACCTGCGGAATCTGGGGAACGACGGAGGAATCCGCATTCTCGATCTCTACGGACAACGTAATCGGCGAGCCGACATAGGCTTCGCGCGTCGATAAGGACGCCCGCACTTGAGCGGCCGAGGCCGGGGTTGCGGCGAAACCGGCGCCGCTCAGCATGGCGATTGCCAGTGCCGCAATTGTGAAAGAGGATCTTGATTTCATCGCTTATGCTCCAAAATATAATGCGCCAAACCAATCAGGCCGGGCAGTGGATTACCAATCTTTATCAACGGGAACGTAACGGCTTTGCACTTTCTTGAGGTTTTGCATCCGTCGCATCAAGTCGCGATCGCGGACGGCTTGCAACATTTTTAGTGCTTCCTGCTTGGTCATGGCTTGCTCCATTTCTTCGCCGTGCTCTGCTGCGGCAGCGGCTGCGGCCTGGGGTTCGCCTTGTGCTTCCTCGTCGCCGGCCTGGCCGACGGCGCCGCCCGATTGCTGCGTCTGTTGTTGATCTTCAGCGGATTGCGGGTCGGCGCCGTGCGGCTGAGCCGGTTGTTGCTGCTCGTCCTGTTGCTCATCACCCGGTTGCGGCTCGTTATGCATATCGGATTTGTCTTGCTGCTCCTCGGGAGACTGAGGCTGACCACCGGACTGTTGATCCTGTTGTTGCGGATCCTGCTGGTCTTGGTTTTGCTGATCCGACGGGTTGCCCTGGTCGGATTTTTGCTCGTCCTGCTTCTCGGAATCCTGTTGGTCGGAATTCTGTTCACCAGAGTCCTGCTGGTCAGCTTCGTCTTGTTTATCTTCCGGCTGGGCATCATCTTCTGACTGCTCGTCCTGCTTGCCGGAACCTTGTTGTTCATCCTGCTGCGATTCTTCTTCATCCTCTCCCTGCTCGCCTTGTTGATCCTGGGATTCGTTCTGCTGATCTTGCGAGTCGGATTCCGATTCAGAGGAATCTTGTTGGTCCTGGTTTTGATCCTGTTGTTGATCCTGGTTCTGCTGCTGGTCTTGTTGTTGCTCTTGATCCTGGTTCTGTTGTTGGTCTTGCTGTTGGTCCTGATTCTCCGAGTCCTGTTGTTGTTCCTGCTGCTGTTGATCTTGTTGCTGATCTTGCTGTTGCTGCTCGTCCTGCTGTTGTTCTTCTTCTTGTTTTTGCTCTTCTTGCAGCTTGTTGATCAACAGGCTAGCCAATTCGATGTTGGCTCGCGCATCGGAGTCGTTGGCGTCAGCAGCTAAGCTGCCACGGTAGTGGGAGATGGCCGACCGTGCTTTTTCGATCGCCGCGTCGCGATCTTGTTCGGCCAGTTTCAAGGCATCGGTATAGTCGCAATTCGCGAGATTAAACCGCGCTTTCGCTTCCAGTTTCCCATTGCGTGTCGCGGTCGCTTCGGCGAACAATTGCCGGGCGCGTTCCGTGTCGCCTTGGCGGTATAGGGCGATCGCTTCGTTGTATTTCAGTTCGTTACGATTCGGTGCCAGCGTTGCCGCTTGCTGATAGTCCTCCAGCGCCTTATCCACCTGCCCTTCAGTGAGAGCGGCATTACCGCGATTGACGAGATTGGCGAAATCATTTTCGCCCGCCATTGCCGGCTGTCCCGGAGCGAATGCCGCCAGGGCCAGCAACGGCACAGAGGTCTTTACCAGTTTGGATCGAAATATCGTTTTGATGTTCATGGTTTTGGTCCTTATCAGGTCACGCCGCATGGGTGTGCTTGGAGGTGCGATGGGTTGAGGATTTCGAATGTCTCGTCGGTTTCAAAGGTGCGTCTTGCGGCGGCGTCTCGACACCGTAACGGTGAGGAACTGCCGAAGCTCGTTTGCTGCCACTCAACAGCGTGTCTGTTAAGAGCAATAACAATGCCAAACCGACAATCCATTGGTACCGCGGAATGTAACTGTTGATGCGGGCGGTCTCGAAATCTTGCTCATTCACTTGAGCGACGTATTGACGATAGACGCTCGCCATGTCGACTTGCTTCGTCCCGGCCGGGATGTAGGCCCCGTCGGTTTTCAAGGCGATTTGCTTCAGGACCTCGCCATTCATCTTCGACCAAATCTGCTCGCCGTTGTGCGTTAGGTAGCTACGATGCCGCGGCGAAGATTGCACCGGCACCCGCGAACCTTGTTCGCCATCGCCCAGTCCCACGGTAAACATGCGGATTCCATTGGCTTGGTGCATTGCTTCGGCCACTGCCACAGGGTCACTTTCATGGTCTTCGCCATCAGTAAAGATCACAATGGCCTTGTGGTCGGACGTTTTATCCAGAAATGCTTCGGATGCCATGCCGATCGCATCGCCGATCCGCGATCCACCGCGGTCGACTTCGTGCGGACCAACTTCGTCCAGCGTCCGTTTGAAGTCGTTGTAATGACTGGTCAGCGGGATCTTCTGACGGACGTCCCCGGCGAAGACCACCAGCCCGACGCGGTCGCCGGCCATTTCGTCGACCATATCCTTAATCTGTTGTTTCGCCCGTTCAAGACGGTTTGGTGTCACGTCTTCGGCCAACATCGACCGCGAGACGTCCAGCAGGAACATGACCTCGATTCCCTTTTGCGGAACCTCACGCCACGTCTTGCCCCAACGCACATCGACTAAGGCCAAGACCATGGTGGCCAAGGCGGCCGAGACGATTCCCAATTTGAAAATTCGTCGACGTCCCGAAGCAGGAAATAGGAACGGCGTCAGGTTTTTGGTGGCGAATCTTGCCACAGCGCGGCGATTTGCCACGGCTGCGGCGACGGTCACCGCCACAACTGCGGCCACCAGCCACAAGTAGTTGAAGTTGGCGTAATTGCCGATTTGAATATCCATGACACGTCTTTCAGAATATGGGTAAAACGTCGATGAGGAATGCGGGAATAACAAGGTCGGGTGCCACTGCCGGCTTGTGCAGCAGTGGCACCCTTTGTCAAAGGGCTATTAAACAAGCCGTCGGAACATCGTATGACTAAGCACAACCTGTGCCACGAGTGCAAAAAGTGCTAACAGGACCAGCGGAGGCATCTTCATGCCGGCGACTTGCACCGGTTCGATCGCCCATTCGCGATAGTCCACATACTGCTTCTCTTCCACACGGCTCTTTTCCAGTTCATCAATCTTTTCGTAGATAGCTGCCAATGAGGCTGTGTCGGTGGCTCGGAAGTAGTTGCCGCCGGTCAGCTCCGCGACTTTGGTCAACGTCTCTTCATCAATATTGACCTCCATCATCCGGTACTCCTTACGCCCGGTGAACGGGTCGACCACCGGCACCGGTGCTTGTCCTTGCGTGCCGACGCCGATCGTGTAGATCTTCACTCCCAACGTCGCAGCTAGTTCCGCCGCTTGGATTGGATTCACATCCCCGGCATTGTTCTCACCGTCCGTCAGTAGGATCATGACCTTGCTTTTGACCTTGTCGTCCCGGTCGTTATCCAAGGCGGTCAGTTTTTCGACCGCCAATCCCATGGCATCACCGATGGCGGTGCCGTCTTCATTGCGGTCGTCGACGATTTCAGACTGATTTAACTGTGCGATGAGAAATGGGTGGTCCAGTGTCGGCGGGCTGATGCCATCGGCATGCCGTGCGAATGTCACCAAACCGATCAAATCGCTGAACCGTCCTTCCAAAGCTTCGCCGCCGGTAATGAATTTGCCGGCCACGTCTTTGACCGCAGTCAAACGGTCGACCGGTTGGCCTTCGACTTCAAAATCCATGGCCTGCATACTGCCGCTCCGGTCGACCACCATTTCGATGGCAATCCCTTCGGATTCGCTGACCGTCTGTTTTCGGCCTTCTTGCGGCCGTGCTAAAGCGACGATCAACAGCACCACAGCGGCAATCCGCAATGCGGGCGGGACCCAAGCGAGGCGTTGTTTCCACGTCTTGGGAAGATTTTGTAATCCGCTCGTATCGCTGAACGCGACCGAGGTCGTTTTGCGTTTTCGCAGGACATACCAGGCCACGAACGGCACGGCTGCCAGTAGCATGAGAAACCAGCTAGATGCGGTGGTGAACATGATTTATGCCTCCTGAGCGACGGGGTTAGGGTCGGATTGTTTACGCGTCGGAGCGGTCTCCGCCACAAAGCGACGCGCCGTTTCCATCGCCTCATTGCCGTCCGACGTCGCCGGGCAGTAACTCGCGAATTTGACGATGTCTGCTTGCGTCAAAAAGTCCTTTAGTAATTCACAATGTTCGCGGCTGAGTGTTTCCCCGTCGCGAATGTGTGCCAAAAACTCGTCGGTTGTCAGTCGTGGAGCGGCGATTTCAAAACGACGCTCGATATAGATGCGTACGATGTCGGTCAGGCGCGAATAAAACAGTTGCACCCGTCCTTGCTCAACATGCTGCTCGTCAACCAACCGGTCCATCTCGGCCAAGGCCCATTGCTCAGCGGTTAACTGTCGTCGGTTTCGCAGTGCGACAACCAATAACAAGGTCGCAATTACCAATCCGGTTCCACCAGCGATCCACCACGCCGTATAAGTCGGCGGAGCGGTGATGGGTAGGTCGACAACCCCTTTCAGGTCGCGAAACTGCGTCGGATCCGCCTGGCCTTCCAGGACACTGGTGATAGAAATTGGAATCGACTGCGAGGTAACAACGCCGTGTTGCGGGGTCTCCCCCCGTTTGTCGGTGAATGCTACCGCGATCTCCGGAATCTGTTGATCCCCGGAAAGCAGTGATTCCAACTCGTAGACCCGCGTCCAACTCCGTTGGTCTCCCAACGGAATATCCGGCTTGTCGGTGACGTCGACGACATCCAGTTGCCCCAGCGAAGTGGGCTGCTCAGGGAACGAGACAGTCACCGCTTCGGGAACAACCACCGATAAAGTCAGTCGAATCCGCTCCGCGATTTGCGCCGCAGAGCGATCGACTGTGGTTGTCATTTCCGCGGGGCCGCTTTGCGTGGTGAATGCCACGCCCTTTTCCGCTGAGTCCGCAGGCGTCGATTGGGCCTGCAGTTGGCCCGCCAGCAACAGGATGGCCGCCGCTGCGAACGCAGAGCATGTGAACGATCTGCATCGATTTAATTTGTTATGTGAGATTTTCATCAGACGGCTCATCGCCGAGCCTCCCGTTTGTGAAAGAATTTTCGAAGTGGATCGACGAAGTCGTCGCCGGTTTGAATGTGAATCGGGTCCATTTTCAGTTTCGTGAACAGTGCGTCCCGCTTTTCACCGACCCGCTTGGCATGCTCGGCATACAACGCGCGATGTCGGCGGCTACTCGTATCCAACGTGACAATCTGGCCGCTCTCTGCATCTCGAAGTTCGACCAACCCGACGTTGGGGATTTCCAACTCGCGTTGGTCGCCCACAACAACCGGAATCACATCGTGTTTCCGCGTCGCGATCCGCAAGGTTTTTTCGTAACTGTCGTCTTGGAAGTCGCTCACCAGAAACACGATCGAACGCCGTTTGACCGTGCGATTGAGGTGCTCCAACGCGGCTTTAATATCCGTGCCGCTGCCCATGGGGTTGCAGTACATCAATTCCAGAATCAGCCGCATCACGTGACGCGAACCTTTCCCCGGCGGCACCACCTTTTCGATGCCGTCGGTGAATAGATTCAAGCCGACCTTGTCATTGTTTTTGATGGCGGAGAATGCGAGCGTTGCTCCCAACTCCGTCACCAATTCCCGCTTCGTCTGATAGTGCGTCCCCAGGCCTTGTGAGGGACTGAGGTCGACCAACAACATGACCGTCAACTCACGTTCCTCGCGGAACAGTTTGACGTACGGCTCGCCGTAGCGGGCCGTCACGTTCCAGTCGATGCTCCGTACGTCGTCGCCAACGTGGTAGGGACGCACCTCCTCAAACTCAACGCCGCGGCCTTTGAAGGCCGTATGATATTGGCCGCTCAACATGTCGTCCGCCAAATGCGACGTGCGAATCTTGATGCGGCGCAGTTTGTTTAATAATTCCAGGGGAATCATCGAATTCAGACCTCACTTTCGTTGGCCACGATAAAACTAGAACACAACCTGCAGGGCCCGCCGTGCGGACCCCACGCACCTTGGATTAAGGAACAGGGATGTGTTCGATAATCGCCCGGACGATGTCATCCGACGTCTTGTCTTCCGCTTCGGCCTCGTAAGAGATGACCACGCGGTGCCGAAGAACATCCAAGGCAATGTCCTTAATGTCCTGCGGAGTTACATATCCGCGACCATGCAGGAAGGCATTCGCTTTGCCGGCCAGCGTCAAATTGATCGTTGCCCGCGGCGAACCGCCATACTGGATCAACTCGTTGATCGGCAATCCGTATTCACTCGGATTCCGGGTCGCCATCACCAAATCGACAACGTACTCTTGGACTTTGCTATCGACATAGATCTCGTCGACCAACTCACGCGCCTGGGCGATTTCTGCCGGTGAGGTTACCGCACAAATCTCCATCGAATTCTTGGTCTTCGACATCCGCGAGAGGATTTCCAGTTCCTCATTACGGCTGGGATAATCCACCACAACCTTGAGCATGAAACGATCCATCTGTGCTTCGGGAAGCGGATAAGTTCCTTCCTGCTCAACAGGGTTTTGTGTCGCCATGACGAGAAACGGCTCATCCAACAGAAACGTTTCGGATCCGATTGTGACTTGTCGTTCTTGCATCGCTTCCAACAAGGCACTTTGCACCTTGGCGGGAGCACGGTTGATTTCGTCAGCCAAAATCAGGTTCGAGAAGATCGGTCCTTTTTGAATGACGAATTTTTGATCCTGGGGTTGATAGATCAACGTTCCCAACAAGTCGGCCGGCAACAGGTCCGGGGTAAACTGTAGACGTTGGAAGCCGGTGGAGATTCCTTTGGCCAACGTCGCCACAGCTGTGGTCTTTGCCAATCCGGGTACGCCTTCGATCAACAAGTGGCCGTTGCCAAGCAAGCCGATCAACATGCGGTGCATTAATTGTTTTTGCCCGACAATCACGCGACCGACTTCGTCCAACAGACGCTGAAACGGTTCGCTACGAATTTTGGCCTCTTCGGTCAATTCGTTGATTTGAGCATGAGTTTTTGAATCGGTCACAGTCGCCATGTCATCATTCCTCGCGGAGTTTCAGACACCGCCTTGGAGCGAGGCGGTGCCGATGGGAAAGGATTAGGTTTCGTGCTCCGGTGATGACAAAAGCAAAGTGCGTGCCAATGCGAAAACGAACGTAAATTCCCTGAAAAACCGCTGAAAACACGTGTTTCCGAATGGGGCAGAATGCCCCACGGGGGAAGTTCGCCCCAAGCGCATCGATGATTGAGCGGGAGGATGGGAGGAAGCAAAGAGAGCGGCAGCCACTGAGTCTCATGAGAAACGTAGGGCCGGTTTTACCGGCCGTAGCCGGCTGGCGAATACTCTCTGAGCATGGTCTTGCCTTTGCTCCAAGCGCTCCCACATTCGTCCGGCACAGCCGGACCTACGACGCTGGTGGCAACGGCATTAGTCGTTGTCGACGCCGTATTGCTTCAGCTTGCGATACAAGGTCTTGCGATCCAGTCCCAGTACGCGAGCAGCGAGCGTTTTGTTCTGGTCGACGGTCTCCAGCACGTGCAGGATATAGCGGCGCTCGACTTCCTCCATCGAGACCAACTCCGTCGGATCGGAACCGCCTATGAAGACTTGCGAGGACTGGTAGTTGCGGATTTTCTCCGGCAAGTCCTCCACAGCAATTTTATCGAACCGCGTTAAGGCGACCGCCCGCTCCATAATGTTTCGCAGTTCGCGGATATTGCCCGGCCAGGAATAGCTCAGTAGTTTTTCGGCAGCCTGTTCCGAAATCCCCACGATTTCCTTTTTTGCACGTTCGGCAAATTGCTCGACGTAGTGTTGCGATAACAACAACACATCCATGCCCCGTGACCGTAGCGGCGGTAACTCGACTTGGATCACATTGATGCGGTAGTACAGATCCTCGCGAAACCGATTCTCCTCGACTGCTGATTCGAGATCACGGTTTGTGGCGGTGAGGATGCGGACATCAAACGGAATTTCCTTGTCACTGCCGACGGGACGTACGCGATTTTCCTCCAGTGCTCGCAGCAACTTTACCTGCATAGCCATCGGCATTTCGCCCATTTCGTCTAGCAGCAACGTGCCGCCTTCTGCTTCCAGAAACAGCCCTTTGCGCTCGGTCCGTGCATCGGTGAATGCGCCTTTGGAGTGTCCGAACAACTCGCTTTCCAGCAAGGTTTCCGATAAGGCTGCACAGTTCACAGCGACAAATGGCTTCTCCACGCGGCGACTTTTTTGATGAATCGAGCGTGCCACCAACTCCTTACCGGTGCCGCTTTCGCCGGTAATCAGCACCGAAGCCTCAGAATCAGCAATCCGCGCCAGTTGATCGTACAAACCGTGCATCACCTGGCTATCGCCCAGCATCTCGCCAAACCGCCCGGTTCGCTGCACAGCCTCGCTGAGGACTTGCACCTGCTGTTGTAACCGGCTGTGCTTGCAGGCCCGCTCGATCGTCAGTGCCAACAGGTCCATTTCAATGGGCTTGGTGACAAAGTCATAGGCCCCGGCGCGAATCGCAGCCACCGCTGTCTCGAGGCTGCCAAATGCAGTCATCACGACGACCGGGATGTCGGGGCGGTTGTCGGTGATTTGTCGGCAAAGTTGCAAACCATCGGTGCCCGGCATCCGCACGTCAGTGAGCACGACGTCGAATTCCTGCTCCTGCACGGTGCGCAGCGCATCATTCGCGCTGGTGCACCACGAGGATTCCATGCCCCGCAAGCGCAGATCGGTGTCGATCAATTCGCACATGCTTTGTTCGTCATCAACCACTAAAACTTTGCCGTTCATGTCGGTTCCCATAACCTGACTGACTACTTCCAACTGGTTTTAGAAAAACTTAGGATTCCGCCGGTGCCGATTTCGGGAGATACACGGAGAAACAACTACCCTGCCCGACTTCACTCGTTACCGAAATCCACCCGCCATGCTCTTGCACAATGCCGTACGAAATCGACAATCCCAACCCCGTCCCCGCTCCGACATCCTTCGTGGTAAAAAACGGTTCGAAGATGTCGTGCAAACGTTCTTCCGGAATTCCGGAACCGTTGTCCGTCACATCGATCTGATAATACTCTCCCGCCGTCAGATTCACATCCTCCGGCGGCTGCGCATTTATGGCTGTTAACCGCAATTCGACTCGTCCGGCATCGTCCATCGATTGGACCGCGTTCATGACCAGATTTGTGATCACCTGTTGGATTTGCCCTGCGTCGACGTGGGCGGGAAAAGCATCGCCGTCTGATTCCACATCGAGGGTCACATGGGCTTTGTCGGCAAAGGCCCGCAGCAGGTCCACCGCGTGATCGACCACTTGCCGCAGATCGACCGCTTCGCGCTGCGGTGTCGAGCGCCGCGCGAAATCCAGCAATTCGCGGATAATCTTAGCAATGCGGTCCGCTTCGGTTTTGATCACGACCGCGCTTTTTTGAATTTCTTCGTCGTTCAGTTTTCCGCCGGCAATCAATCCGGCGCGGCCGGAGACGACATTGAGCGGAGTTCCCATTTCATGCGCAATCCCCGCCGCCAAACGGCCGACGGTCTTCAGGCGATCCGCATGCCGCAATTGGTGCTCGGTCTCGATGCGGGAAGCGGTCTCAGCTTGGATGGTCTCCCGTTGCCCGGCCAATTGATCGCACATCTCGTTGAGCGCTAGCGCCAATTGGCCCAATTCGTCTTTGCGATTTAGGTGCAGCGGTTCAGAAAAGTCGCCTTGGCCGACGCGTTTGGTCTTTTCCACCAATTGAGTCAGCGGCCGTCCAATCATGCGCACGCCACCAAAGATCAAAATCGCGCCGCAGATCGCCGCAACCGACAACACCGAAAGCACCGAATTGGTGATCGTCTCCCGCATTCGTTCTTCGACCGGCTCGGTGGGTTCCGAAACGTCGATTTCCCCACGGGTTTTTCCATCAATATCGAATGGAAAGATCGTATGCACCCAGTTTATGCCATTGCTGTCGGTGATCGATTCAGTCACGGACTGATTCTGCCGCACATACGCCAGCGTTGCCGGCGTTTCGCCCGGTGCATTATCGTCCAAACGAAAGTACCGCACGATCGTTTGTCGAACCTCTCTGGTGGAGATCCGCACGACATGATCCACCTCATCATGGCCACCCTCGTTCCAAGCGTCGAGCAGGTGAGGTTTCATCGATTCGACAAGATTTGCGGCTTTCTGTGCATGATCCTCAGTAAAATCTGTCGTGTCCTGCTGAATCGTGAGGTAACTAAATAACCCCGTGATGGCCACCACGGCCACTAAAAACAACAGCATGATTTTCGATGCAAGCTTCATGACTATTTTCCGCGGTTCCACATCCCAATCTTCATTGCCCTCTCTTGCGCCAATGCTACGTGACCCACTCCGTTTTGGGAAGGAGCCAACCGATACCCATGACACCGCCAAGTTGATGTGTTGTGTTTGCCTCGGATAAAGCAGTGAGACGCTGCGGCTTCTTACTCATGGCGGCAGGCGGGAGCCTGCCCTACAAGGACTAACCAACACTACCTATTAAATCGCCGCCACCGGCAGCGCGAACGGCCGGTCGTACGATCCCCATTGGATCGCCGACCGGTCCGTCGGGCTACAAGGACGCACAAGTGAACGTCGAATAATCAATCGCTAGGCTGTCTTCGAAATCCCCGCATCCAGGATCTTTCCGATACGAAGGGAAATGTCCTGCAGATGGGAACGGGTATAAATATCCAATTCGATCTTGCCGGCCAACAGGTTGTCGATCGAGTGCCGCAGTTCGCCGATTTGTGCTGCGGCCACAACCGCCGCATCACCCGGTTGTTGTAAGACCAAATGCGACACCCGCTTTAAATAACTCCGCTGCAGGTTGCGGCGAAGACTGCTAATGGCTGGTTTCCGAGCCGTATATTCTCCAGGTTGGATCGCATCGACTTCACTGAAGATCGATTGGGTCAACCGGGAAATCAATTCCGCGACTGTCAACGCATCCTGATCGGCCGGCGTTTTCAGCTCGTTATCCGCCACACGATCCAAGGTCAACGAAGACAGCAACTGGTCCAGGATTCGATTTTGCCACAAGGCAATCGTTTCGTGCACCGGAAAATCAGAACGATCCGCGACATCACTCCCCCAGTGCGACCACCGCGCCGGGCTCATGTGATTGAACAGCTCCGGCGGAATCTCATAAGCCGCGTCGCTGAAGACCGAGTCCTCCAACAGCTGCAGCGCCTCCCGCTGTTGGGCGGGGGTGACAATCTCCGCCGGATTCTTAGCCCCGGCATCTCCCTGGTGGCTACGATTCATACGAACGCCCCCCACATAACGCGCCGCGAAATGCATGGCTTGTCCTTGAATCGATAACAAATTATTCAGCGAGGGACGCACGCGTTGATAACCCTTTCCGTCCGACGTCGCACGCTCCACGACTTTGGGCAACAATTGACGCACCAACTCACTCCGCTGGCGGGCATAACCGATCAGGTCATTTCCCAAATCGAAACGATTCGCATCCGGATCGGGGTCGATGCCCCGCGTATCTTCGTCTGTTGCGAAGATTAGACCCGGCTCCCCGCTCCGTGCGGCGATGGCCTGCAATAGCGGAACTTCTCCGCGCGGCCCACCCGGTAGCGGGGTGTAACCGTATTGAATGGCCCAGATGTCATAAGGGCCGATTGTTGTTGAGAAATAATCGCCTTGCTTATCTTTATCCGGCACGATGTTGGTCGGCAGATAGTCCATCACCGACGCGGCCAAACCGGTTTGGCTCGTGAGTTCACGATTCTGCAGTTCCTCCAAGCTGCGAAACGTGCTCGCCTTGAAGTTGTGCCGCAATCCCAGCGTATGGCCGACCTCATGCATCACGACCTCCTTCAGTCCCTGCATGACGGCCGTCTCCTTCAGTTCCTCTAAACGCTCTCCCTCGGCATGCAGCGGCAGTACACTGTGCACCAATGCTAACTGGTGGGACATTCCCTGACAGTTACTGCAGTGGTGTGCGTGCTCAGCGGCGGATTTCTCTGCTTGCTGCCGCCGATAGGTTTCAATATCCAGCGCTCCGCCAGTCATCCCCGCCACATCCTCTTGCGTGAGCGTTTCAATCTGCTTGCTCCACGATTTGACAAAGTCGGCGTCGAGAATAATATCGGCATCCAAAATCTCGCCGGTGTACGGATTGATCCGTGATGGTCCCATCGCGAAACCAGCATTGGCCGTCATCCAGCGGAAGGTGTTGTAATTGATATCTTCCGGATCCCAGCTGGCATCGTCGGGCTGCTGACGCACTTCGATCGCGTTGAGAATTCCGGCTGCTTCGAATGCCTTATTCCACTCCGCAATCCCTTCGCGGATCGGCTGACGGTATTTGTACGGAACGGTTTTCTCGATCCAGAAGACGATAGGCTTTTTCGCCGGCGACAACTTGACCGAGGGATCGGCCTTTTGCACATTCCAACGATTGATCAGACGCACGAATTGATCGTCGCCGTCATTGTCCGAATAGTCCTTGACTGCTGTCACAAAATATCCCACGCGATCATCGGCCAACCGCGGACGATAATCCGAAGGTGTCAACCGGCTGATGGAATAGTGCACGTGAATCGTCACGCCGCGGGTATCGGCCACGGTGTCGATCTTCACATGGCCGCTCGAGGCGTACGTTGCTGCCACTTCCAGCTCGATATTGTTCTTGAAACCCTTGACCCCTGCCCAATGCGAACGATCCGCTGCGAACGAAAATCCCGGCAGTACGTGGGATATCTGGGGCAGATCCGACATGAATACCTTGGTGATATCGACCAAATCACCGCCGTGAGGGCCTTTGGTAATCACCGGTAAGCTGAATAACACGCTATCGGTAAACGCATTGGTAACGGCTGTCGATTCCGGGCTGCCGTGATTTGCGCGAAAGCGAATATTACGGCGGACGATCTGTATCCTGTCATCGACCTTCTTAAAGCTCCACACCCAGTCGTCATCGAATCCCCAGGTCATGCCTCCCAAGAGTGGTGTTTTGCCGATACCCCGAGCGATCGAGGTAAGCACCAGGTATTCACTCCCCAGTTGTTGAGGCCCCATTTCCGCATAAAGTTTGCTGCCTTTGCGGTAAAGCGGTACGACCCCTTCAATGGCCGTCGCCCCTTTGAGGATCTTTTCGTAGGACGGTTTGCCGGCTGTATCGGCGGCTTTCGCTGCGTTCTCTCCGCCGGCAAAAGCGGCAGGAGCCCAAAGTGCCATCGGTGCGATTGCGATCGCGACGATGGCACGCTTGGCGAAACTTGTGAATTGCATGACTGCTCCTCTTCGACTCGCTGAGGGATATATTGTGGGAAACCGGCTGTTCGGCCGGATTGTCTGTATCAGGGACTCTTGAACCCGGCTCACACGGAACCGGGTCCAAAAGTCGTTGCACATCAAAGGTGCTCGCAACAATGATTCTTTGACTTGCTTATTACTGCGTTACAGCAACGTCTTGCTCGGTCCAGTGTGAGAATCGACTCTCGCACGCAACTCCGCTTTGCGGGCCGCTCCGACAACCTTTTCGACCGGCTGTCCGTCCTTGAAGACCATCAACGTCGGCAGGGCTTTAATGCCGTAGCGGGCCGCGATTTGCGGATTGTCATCCACATCCACCTGTGCCACCACCGCTTGACCGCCCAGTTCACCCGCTAGTTCATGGATCACCGGTTCGATCATCCGACACGCTCCGCACCAGTCCGCTCCAAAATCGACCAGCACCGGCAGATCGTTGTCGAGCACCACCGACGAGAATGTCGCATCGGTAACATCCACCGGCTGCCCGGCCGCGGCTTGAGGCACTGCTGTGTGCGGGACCATCGCTTGCGGAACCCGCGTATGCGGAACCCGAGCTTGCCGAGCAGCTGCCTGCGGGGCTGCAGCGCGGCGCAACTGTCGTTCGACATCCCGGGTGGGGTTATTAATCACGGCGGGTTGAGCGAGTTCGGCTCGCTCTCGTTCAATGATGGTGTCCATCGTCGTGAACTGCGGTCGCTGCCGTTGCGGGCTTTGCAGTGACCACCACAACGCCAACCCACCCACTGAAACCGCGACTGCCAGATAAAGTTGTATGCCTTGATTCAACATGTTTTTTCTCCTTGTGCCAACCGCGAAATTGCGGTCTGTGGTTGTATATAGCAAGCGGCGTGCCCAACTGAGCCAACGCTAAATAATTGGCAAATTACCCGTGTTTTCGCATGTTTTTGTAATCTCTCGTCCCTGCGCGCTGGGGCATAATTCCCCAAGCGACGCCTTCTGCCCCTGACGACACGCTCCCACGGACTGTTGCTTGCCGCATGGACTCATGCGACTTCGACGACTACAGAAAAAAACCCGCGCCCGGCAGATTGACTTGCCGGACGCGGGTAACTGCCAGGAGTTCACCACGCTCCTGTCTCATCATTTCCACAGCGAATCACTCCGTCGCCGATTGGGCCTCAGACAGATTCACCGAAAGCGGTTTGGACGGTTGTTGCTCCATGACGTCCAACAATTCCACTTCAAACACCAACACTTCGTTGGGCCCAATCGCCCCGCCTGCTCCGCGAGGACCGTATGCCAATTCCGCAGGAATATACAATTCCCATTTCGCCCCTTTGGACATCAACTGCAAAGCTTCCGTCCAACCAGGAATGACGCCACCGACGTTGAACTCGACCGGCTCACCACGTTTGTAAGAGCTGTCAAATTCCTTGCCGTCCATCAATGTGCCGCGATAGTGCACTTTGACGCGATCCGACTCGGAGGGCTTTTGGCCGTCACCCGCTTCAATGACGCGATATTGCAGCCCGCTCGCGGTTTCGGAGACGCCCTCTTTCGACTTGTTTTTCGCGAGGAAGTCCTCTCCTTTTTTCTTCGCCGCTTCGCTCATCTTGGCATGTTCGGCCATCAAGTCTTCCATTTGCTGTTTTTGAAAGGCCGTCAGTACGGCTGCCATTTCCTCATCGGAATATTTCGAGGCCTTGCCAGCCATCGCATTGCGAAATCCGGCGATGAATTCGTCCGCCTGCAACGGAAGCTTTTGTTCCTGCATGCCCTGCGCTACATTCGTACCGATGATGTAACTGAGAGCCTTCAAATCGACTCCCGCCTCTGAGGCGTTCGTTGCCTCACCGGCTTTGGATTCGCCGGAAGGCGCTTTCGCCGATGTGGCGGCAGTATCCGCTCGCGCCGTTTGCAAGCTCCCCTGCATCAACCCGGTACTTGCAGCGACTGCCCCCACGCCCAGCAAGGCGCCCATGGCAATGGGGAACTTCATTTTTGAAAAACTGAAACTCATCTCAACGTCTCCTGGTTCGTGTTTAGAAGGGAAAGCATAAATGGTTTTGCACCGGACCAACTGGTTTTGTTGTTGTGCCCCCGTGCGGTTTTAAAACACAAATGCAATCGACGTGCCAAACATCTCAATCCCGCTTCGGTGGAGATGGCAATCATGCATTTCCACCTACCCCGCTAGCATGAAACGCTTTTTTGATTTTTCTGAACCGGGTGAATCGCTTACTTGTTCCCGGTGCGCTCCCCACGGGGCAGGCTTCCCCAACGTGGCGCTATGCCCCGTTCTGCTCACGGTTCCCTGGGCGGAGTCAATCAACGATCCGCTTTACAGAACCGTTTGCGAATTCAAAACGACGGATGAGATACGGATTGTTCTCGCTCCAACTAAAACGAATAGCCACCAAGTCCCAGAATCATTTGTCTGATCGGGAGACGAATGAGTAAACTGGCAGGTCTCGCTCGACTGGCGCAGCACAAATGCGTTGTGCAGTCTACGGCTACGCATCTCTGGAGATTGTGCAAGATTTTGAGTGACGATCGATTTCGACATCAGCAATACACAAACGCCCCGCCGGCAGCGGCCTATCAGCTCCTCCGCGCAGATCCCGGGCCGGAATTGGGCTGCGAAGAGTTTCGCCTGCGCATGCGGGCCGTAGGCGATCAATTGCGGGCCGCCGGTGTTTCGTCTCTCTATTTGGTGCACGGAACGTTTGTCGGTGGAGACGCCGCTGGACTGTGGTTGGAATTGTCGCGGTTGCTGCCCGCTTATGGTGAAACACTGCGGCAGTTGAATAAGCAGTGGGTGGACGCCACTGTTGGCGAACATGGCAACTTTACCGCTCAGTTTGCGCAGAAACTCGAAGAGTCACTCAACATCGGCAGCGAGCGACCGATCCCAGTTCGCCTCTTCCATTGGTCCAGCGAAAACCATCACATCGGCCGTGCAGACGCTGCCGTCCGATTGTTCGACGAATTGTACAATCGGAAGGACCAAGGACGGATTCTGCTTTGGGGCCATAGCCACGCCGGCAACGTCTTCGCGCTGTTGTCGCAACTGCTCGCGGCTGACAATGCGACGATCGACCTGTTTTTCAGAACGGCACAAGTCTATTTCCGCAATCCCATGACACGTCGCATCGATCTCCCCTGGTGGCCGAATGTCTGGCGGCGGCTTAAGGATCCCCACCGCGCGCTCGCTGCCGAACAATGCGATTTTGTCACGTTCGGGACACCCATTCGTTATGCCTGGGCCCCCAATGGCAATGCACGCCTGTTGCATTTCATCAATCATCGACTGCGTGAGGGATTGCCCGAGTACCTGTGCCCTTTTCCGCCCACGCTCGACGACTTCTTGCATGCCGCGGTTGGCGACTACATCCAGCAACTGGGCATCGCGGGAACCAATGTACCTCCCGGCGTTCTTGCGTGGCGGAATTTTTTGGCCGACCGCAGACTCAACCGGTTGTTGCAGCACAACCTGCGGCTGCGCGATCTTCAAGAACGTCTCAAGCTGGGAATGCGCGTTCCCGAACAAGGGGTCTCGCTGTTGTGTGACTACGGCCTACCAAACAGCAACATCGCCCGGCACCACGCCGGTCATGCTGTATATACACAACTACAATGGCTGCTTTTTCACGCTGAACAAACCTGCTTGCATTTATACAAGCGAAACCTCAACGCGTCGCCTCCGACCGATTAAGCCCCGCAACGCGAACGAGTTTCTCCGTATCAATCAATTCGCCAGAGAAAAATATTGCTCGGCTCCGTGCGGACAACTTCCCGCCAATTGGCATGATTCCACAGTTCCACCCGACCAGGCCACCCGGCAGCAATGATTGTCTTGCCGTCTGGTGAAAACAGCAGATGTTGGAAACTACTTCGTCCTCCCGGAATTGGCAGTGAGAGCAGCGCCTCCCAATGACGCATGCGCCATAGACGGATCGCCGAATCGTCCGATGCGCTGGCCACAATTGAATTTCCGTCCGGTGAAAACTTCACAGATCGGTATGTGGAAAAGCCTCCTTGCAGTATTTCGATTTCCTGATTGTTCAAATAGTCCCAAAGTGCAATTTCGCCACGCTTCAAACCCAGCGCGATCGTGCGGCCGTTGGATGAAAAACCCAATGCGGTGGCAGTTATCGGAATATTGAGGCGACTGGTCTGCAAAAACCCTTTGCGCCCCAGAGGGACAATCAGGTTTGGGCCGGAATTGGTCGCGACCCATTTACCGTCACTTGAAATAGGCGTCTGCAAGTTTTCACCGTGCATACTAAAATGCCCTAGCGATTTGTAATCGAGTCGTCGACTCGCCGCCAAGTCCCACAGCGAAATGGCATTCAGATCGTCTTCCCATTCGTTGCTGCCGACCAGCAAGCGCCGATTGTCGGCGGAAAATGCCAATTGCAAAGGAACGCCATCTCCGATCCCAAACTTCGACTGTTGGTCAAACATCTGCAAATCGACGATGCGGACAATGCCCTTCCCGGAATCCTGTGCCAGACCTCCCAGTGCCAGATGCTCGCCATCGGGCGAAAATGCCAGCGAGTAAATCGAATCGCCCGTTTCTTCATGGACGAGACGTGGAATCTCTGCGGTGATATCCCAAATTTGCCACCCTCCCCTTGCCTGCGGTGGGTACCTGGTACCGGTATGCTGACCGAGCGCTAAAAACCGGCTATCCGGAGAGATCGCCATGCACTGCAAACCCAACGGCTTAGCGGAAAGTTTCGTTCGATGAAAACCGGCAGAAATGTCCCAGATGCGCACTCGGCCCGCACTGTCTCCCGCTACAAACAGTCGGCCGTCCGGGGAAAAGTCCATTCCCCAAAACGTAACGCCAGCATTCTCGATCACGTGGGTGATACTTTGCGTTGGCAGATCCCAAAGGTAAATCGGCCCATTGCTGCCCACTGATGCCATTGATTGATCGTCCGGCGAGATCCGGATGGCTTGTGCTGTATCCTCTTGCTGCCCCACTAATGAAATCCAACGATTTCCATTCTCGACACGATCAAATCTGACATCGCCACTGTCGCCACAATAGGCCACATGTCCGGAGTCGTGTGTAAACACGGCGGAACGGACTGAAGTACCATAACGGCAAGTGTTCTCTGATTGATAGTTTGTCGTGTCCCAAACGATTGCCGTGCTGTCGCGGCTAGCGGTGACCAACCACCTCCCATCTTTTGAGTACTCGACCGCTTCGATCCGTCCGCGGTGTGCCTGAATCGAATACCTTTCCTTAAAACTGTCTACATTCCAGACCTTGAGGATTCCATCATCATCGGCCGAAACAACGTCCGATGTCAGTGGCGAAAACGCCACCCCAACAACCATTGTTGAATGCCCCGAAAATGTGCCGATTTCCTTCCCCGATTCCGCGTTCCAGATTATGACCGTATTGTCGTCGCTTGCCGTTGCGACTCGCGAACCATCTGCTGAGAACGTTACGCAGTTCACTTCATTCGAATGCCCCTTTAAAGTTTGCAAGCATTTTCCGCTGGCCGCATCCCAGATATGGACCAAGCCGTCGCTGCCCGCCGTTGCGAACGAACGGCTATCCGGCGAAAACCGGATGAAGTAAATGTTGTTGAGATTGTCATCCTCGTGGGCGTGGGCGTCGAACGAAGTGAGCAAGACCGGCGGCGGCGCGTAGTCTTGAGGATGAGCAAGTTTCCACAGGTAATGCCATTCGAATCCGCGCAGATCGCTTTGCCCATCCTGCGGCAAATGGCGTTCCAGCAATTCTTGCATCGCTGTGGATGTGTTCGGTTGGTCTTTGATACGGAAGTAACTATCAGCCCATATTTCACCGGCACGTTTGACATCGCTGTAGTATTGGTCTTCGCGCAACACTTGGGGGTCACTGGGGATTGTACCGTTTCCAGCGGCAACGGTGACCGCTCCGCGGGGCATCACAAACCAAGCGACGGCGAAGACCAATACGGCAACTGCAACGGCCCCCATCAGGACGCTCACACCCGAAAATTTCCTGCGGTTCACCCAATGCACCGTTTTACGCAGCGTTCCCTGGCCGCGGGCAAGAATCGGGTCACCGCGAAGAAACCGCCGCAAATCCGCCGCCAAATCGCCCGCGGTCGCGTAGCGCTGCGCGGGTGTTTTCTCCAAACATTTTAGACAAATCACCGCTAATTCCCGCGGAATCTCCGGCCGCTGTTTGCGGAGTGACGGAGGTTCCTCGGAAACCACCTTTTGCAATGTCTCTAGGACAGTTTCTCCCAGAATTGGCGGCTTACCCACGAGCAGTTCATACAGGACCACACCGAGCGCATAAATGTCGCTGGACTCATCGACATCCTTCGTCCGACCGGCGGCTTGTTCGGGCGCCATGTATTGCGGCGTTCCCAAAATCGCCCCGGTTTGAGTCACACTGCTGTCGGCCGCGATAAATTTTGCGATACCGAAATCCGTAATGCGCGGAAGATATGCGTATTCACCGGAATTTGGCGTAGAGGAATCTGGTTCCAACATGATATTGCTGGGCTTCAAGTCGCGATGGACGACTCCCTGACGGTGGGCGTATTCGCTCGCTTCCACCAATTGTGCGACCCATTCGGCCACCTGGCGGGGGTCATTCACCAAGCCTTGTTCGCAACGTCGCGAAATCCACATCGCTAAATTCGGACCCGCGCAATAAGCGGAGAGAATATAACGGCCTTCCTCAATTTTCCCGGCTTCGTAGACCGGAATGATATTCGGATGCGTCAGCGCCGCCGCCGCTCGCCCTTCGCGTAAAAAACGACGATCCATATCATCCGAAATAGAAGCATCCGTACGTGGAATCTTGAGCGCTACCTCCCGATTCAATTGCGGATCGAACGCTAAAAGAACAATCCCATTTCCCCCCGCGCCGATTTTGTCCAGTATTTTGAATCGGCCAAATTGTTTGGGGAACGTCCCCGCTTCTGCGGGCTTGTGATTTGTCTGGGCATTTGTCAGCGCGACGGTTGCGTCACGATGAGAGATGAAGCCGGCTAGATCCGTCTCATACAGTTCTTTGAGCATCAACAGAATTTGCAATTGTTCCGGACCGAAGCGTCGCAGCGCGTCCGCTTCAAACGCCGCTGTCTCCTGACTCTCGCGCAGAGCCTCCTCAAACTCGTCGAGCAAAACAAGCCATTTCAGATCCTTCGTCGGTGAATCATCAGAGTTCACAATTATCATCCCGTCGTAATACGGTGATGTCGCATCAATCGCTGCTGCTCGATCCGGTCGGTGCTGAGCCGGGGCGCAGCACTCAATTATCGTAACGCGCCCAAGCGAATTGATGAAGCATCACGGCCCTTTTGTCACATCTCGGCCTATTCCCGTCCCGGTTCCTTAGCGCGCTCCCAATCCCAAAAATCTGCAAAAATACTAATTGACATATCGCGAGATGACGATATAATTAAATAGGAGTCAATTATGAACGCAAAAAAACCAAAAACTACGATCGCCCCGATGGAGGCACTCAAACAAGCAGCTGAATGCCTCAAAGCGCTGGCCCACCCGGCCCGACTTCGCATGGTGCAGTTGTTGCTCGAGGGTCGGTATACCGTCGGGGAGTTGGCAGAAGACTGCGATATTCCTAACAACGTCGCGTCGGAACATCTCCGACTGATGCAGCGTTGTGGGTTTTTGACGAGTCAACGCGAAGGGCGCAAGGTGTTTTACGAAGTCGCTGAACCGCACTTGGCTGACATCATGAAGTGCATCGAAAGCCGGTTCCTGGCGGCCTCCTGAGGGCGTCTGCATATTTTTGACATATATATCTTAACCTTACGATATTACGAGGTGTTACCATGGCCACGCTGAATTCAATCTCAGTCCAAGAACTGGCAGAAATCGGAGACAAAAGTACGGTCGAATTGATCGATGTCCGTACTCCGGCGGAATATCGCGAAACACATTCGACCATCGCCCGCAACGTTCCTCTGGATGAGCTGGACGCGGAAAAACTGCTTGCCGACCGGAACAGTTCAGCGGATCAACCGCTGTATGTGATTTGCAATAGCGGCAATCGGTCGCGCAAGGCGTGCGAGAAACTGATCAATGCTGGTTGCACCAACGTGGTGAATGTGCAGGGCGGCACGCAGGCTTGGGAACAAGCCGATCTCCCGGTCGTCCGCGGCAAGAAGACAGTCTCACTGGAGCGGCAAGTCCGTATCGCCGCCGGTAGTTTGGTGTTACTGGGCAGCGTGTTGGCCTTGACGGTGCATCCCTATTTCGCCGGACTGGCGGCCTTTGTGGGAGCCGGCTTGGTGTTCGCCGGCGTGACTGATACCTGCGGAATGGCCATGCTGCTCGCCAAAATGCCTTGGAACCGTGTCAGCAGCGAGGATCAACAATGCCATGTTGCTTGATGCCCGATTCCTTTAGCGAACACGAAAATTGTGATAAGGAACTCAATCATGTACTTCCAACGTTACTATCTAGAATGCTTGTCGCATGCCTCCTACATGGTGGCCGACGAACAAACGGGCGTCGCCGCGGTGATTGATCCGCAGCGGGACATTGAAATCTATATCGAGGATGCAAAAGAGCACGGATTCAAAATAGAGCATGTTATCCTCACGCATTTCCATGCCGACTTTATCGCCGGACACATCGAATTGCGAAACAAATGCGGAGCTAAGATCTATCTCGGCAGCCGCGCCGAGGCCGAATTTGAATTCCAAAGACTCGGTGACGGCGATGCGATTGAATTCGGCAAGGTACGGTTACAGGCGCTGGAAACACCGGGCCATACACCGGAAGGCCTTTCGATTCTGGTCTTCGACAAGAGCGTCGATAGCGAGCATCCGCAATCAGTTTTAACAGGCGACACCTTGTTCATCGGCGATGTCGGTCGCCCCGACTTGTTGGCATCGATCGGAGTCACGGCCGATGAATTGGCGGACATGCTCTACGATTCATTGCATAACAAATTGATGAAACTGCCCGACGCCACATTGGTTTATCCCGCGCACGGCGCCGGATCGATGTGCGGCAAGAATCTGAGCGACGCCGCCTCAAGCACGATTGGGGAACAGAAGCAATACAATTACGCGCTGCAGCCGATGACGCTGGAAGCGTTTAAGGAATTGGTCACCGCTGAACAGCCCGAAGCTCCTGATTACTTCGTGCACGATGCCATTTTGAACCGCCAAGAACGGCCGGCACTGGATGAAACCATGAGAGACAAGTTGCGTCCGCTGGATGTCGACGAAGTCTTGAGCCTCCAACACTCCGGCACACAAATTGTCGACGTCCGCAATGCATTGGATTTTGCCGGCGGACACCTGCAAGGAGCGTTGAATATCGGTTTGGACGGAAAATATGCCACGTGGGCCGGAACGATTTTACATAAAGACCATGAAATTGTGGTGACCGCCGAACCCAGCCAGGAGCAGGAAGCCGTCATGCGGTTGGGACGGATCGGCTTTGATAACGTTGTCGGTTATTTAGACAACGGTCTCAATGCCCTGAACGATCGCCCCGATCTGTTACAGCGAACTGAACGGATTACGGCACAGGCACTGGCCGAACAACAATCGACCGGTAGTCACTACTTCATCCTCGATATACGTACGCCGACGGAATATCAGCAGGGGCACATCGGGGGGAGCTACAACATACCGCTGAATCACCTGGAGGAACGACTGCAAACCATTCCCAGCGATGAAACCGTGGTGATCCATTGTGCGGGAGGCTATCGCTCATCTATTGGCGCCAGCTTATTACAAAAACATGGGTTGGAAAACGTCCTCGATTTAGTGGGCGGATTTGGAGCTTGGAAAGCGTCGCAATTGCCGCAAGTCCCCGCGACTGCTTCAACAACTTGAGTCACATAATCATATAGGTAAACTCATGGAGACTGTCATTCTCAGCTTGGGCTTTGGTCTCGTCATTGGATTGGCTCTGGGGCTGACCGGTGGAGGCGGATCGATCTTCGCGGTGCCGTTGTTGGTGTATGCGATGTCCGTTCCGCCGCACGAAGCTGTGGGGATTTCGCTGGCAGCCGTCGGGGCGACAGCCGCCTGGGGTGTGATTCAACATCTACGTGGAGGTCAAGTCGAAGTCCGCACCGGGTTGCTCTTCGCCGTAACCGGAATGCTTGGTGCGCCGCTCGGCACCTGGCTGAATTCATTGATGCCGGAAAAGCTATTGATGCTGCTCTTTGCCGGTTTGATGTTGGCAATCGCGCTTCGCATGTGGCGCCGCTCTACAGCATCGAACACAGAAACCGAAACGACTGGCTGTTCCCCAGCCGCAGACGAGGAATCGACGAATGAGGCAACGTGTCGCCGCGATCCGCAGGGCCAACTTCAATTGACCTCGCGCTGCGCGGTGCTGTTGATCGCACTGGGGTTTGCCACAGGGATCTTATCGGGACTGTTCGGCGTCGGCGGGGGATTTGTGATCGTTCCAGCATTGGTGTTATTCAGCGGCATGCCCATCCATCGCGCCGTCGCCACCTCTTTACTGGTGATCGCCTTAATCAGTGCATCGGGAATTGCGTCCAACCTGATTGCTGATCGCCCCCTCGATTTCCACATCGCGGCGCTGTTCACCGGAGGAGGGATTGTCGGCTTGTCGATCGGCACCCAACTGGGCCGCCGGATTTCAGGAGCCGTCTTACAGAAGGGCTTTTCGATGGCCGTCGTGGTTGTGGCAGTCTTCGTAGTCACAAAAAGCATGTTTTAACGACCAGTATGTAGTGAGCGGCCGTTTCATTCAGTGGAGAACAATCATGAGTACCACACGACGGATATTTCTGGCAGCATTGAGTGGACTCTTCAGCTCGCGTCTTGCCGGTCCGCTATGGGGTTCACCGCAGCGAGGACGTGGTGGACGAGGACGCGGCGGCAGGCGGGGACAGAATGACCCGCAATTCCAAAGAGACCGCACGGTATTTCAATATCTGTTAGCGAATCACAAACAGATTCGGCGTGAGGTCAAGAAACTGCCCAATGGCGTAGAGACAGTCACCGAATCGGACGTGCCGGAAATCGTCGCCGCGATTCAAGAACATGTCGCTGCTATGCATCGCCGTGTCAAGAAAAAACAACCAATCCGGCAGCGCGATCCCTTGTTCGCAGCCTTATTTCGCAAAGTACAATGGACCTCGATGACTATAAAAAACACCCTCAAAGGGGTGCACGTTGTGGTCACGTCAGAAAAAAAGGCTGTCGTCCCGTTGATTCAAGCCCACGCTCAAGTTGTGTCGGCATTTGTCAAACTGGGATTCGTGGAAGCACGCAAGAACCATGCTGTCCCCAAATAAACGACGCACGTGGCTGCCCGATGTCTAACTTCCCTCAACAGCTGACGGCTACAGCAGCAATTGCGCCCGCAGGCCAAACACGACGGCCGTGTCGTTGAACTGCACCGACGGTTCCACGATTTGCAGGTCGGCGCCCAAACGGGTTGCGCCGTATCACAGGCCGTAGGGCAATAATCCTGAGCACGCGCGGTGCCGCAAAACGAGATCACCAGGCAAACAACACTGAATTCGAAGATTTTTGAAGAGCGTTTCAAGATCATGACTCCATTCCAGTGGGGCCCGGGCATAACAAAAGAAGCACAGCTTCTCATTGATCTTGCCTCTCCGTGCAGAATATCACGGAATTCATCAGTATTAGAAAATGCGCTTCAATCCGCAAATATTAACAATTGGTCAAGAATGAGGCACTTCACCCTGTACAGTCAAAGTGACGGCGCTCAACTCAATTGGTGACATTCACTTGGGGAAGTTTGATTCCCAACTCCTCTGGCCATTTGTCGGTGGGTACATCCCACGGCTCTGTGCGGAGCGGTTCTGTCAACGGGATAATCCATGGCTGGTGCCCCCACGTACGATCGACCGTTAACAAATCAAGCTCCGGATCAATCATCAATTGAGGCTTGCGCCCGTTAAGAGAAACGAGGACAACCGCGCGAATCTCCACCTGCTCGATTCCCCCCTGGCGTGCCATTTCTGCAAAGAGCCGGGCAGTCGCCACGATCTGATCAGGCGAGACGACCAGTTCGCGAAGTTGGAGAGCGTTCAACATCCGGTCCACGGGAATCTGGCCGGTTTCTCCTTTCGCTACGTCAGTCGCATAGAAACGGATGAACACGTTCTTGTTACGGAGCATCATCCGCCATGCGAACTGGTGCCCCTCTTCCGTCCAACTGGGATCGCCCGGATAGACCCAATGCCGCAGAGGGAAAACCAACTGCCACACCACAAAGAGCGCCACCACCCCCAACACGGCCCGTTGCACGAGAGTCGGAACTGCAGCTTGAACGCTGTCCGTAGCCGGCAGTGGACGGCGGAGAAGTTTTCGCGGCCAATCAGCTGAGAAGTAGATGGTCGTCAGCAGAATCATCATCCAAGGAAAGACGTCGATGTCGAACAGCATCGCGTTCATCAAATGGAATAAGATGGCAGCGATGTAGGCAAACCAGCGAGTCTTCTTCCACAGCAACAACGGCACAATCGACAGGTCGAATATCAACCCGGCATAGCTCAAGGCCCACGCCATCCACCGCTGCGTGAGATACGGGCCAATCACCGGTAGATCACTTTTGTAACTAATCCAAAACCCAACCGGCATCGCTTGCAGCCAGTCGCCATTCAATTTGGCAATTCCGCCGTAGACGTATGGCAGTGCCACCACAAGCATCAACACCCACCGGCACCAATTGGGAATAAAGCGACTTGCCCTCTCGGGTACGACGGTCGCATCAACCGAGAAAGAACGGTGAGCAGGAATCAGAATCATTAGAAACGCAAGCAAACTCATCATGTAGTAGTGGTTCTGAAACAGACCGGCCTCTGAGAGAAACGTGTAGGTGTAAGTCACGAAGAGCACCAACGCGCTGAGTCGATAGAACCACCCCAAACCGACCCCGATGGCAGCCAGTCCCATCAGATAGAACACCTGCTGCATGCGTTCGCCGCTCATTGTCCGGACCCACTCAAAACCAAAATAGCTCAGGTGGTGCGGCGAGTCGGTGAAGTAGAAGGTCACCCAGTCTCGACTGAGAAACAGACCCACGTGCCACAGCATGACGCCAGCAAAAGCAATCCGAAAGAATACCACACTCGCAATGTCGCAAGGCTCCCACAGACGACGCCACCAAGGTGTCGAGGGTTGTGCATCCTTCACCGCTGGTTCATCGGGCTGGTTCATCAGGAGTCGTAACCTTCAATCGAGACAAACCGGTTGTATTCGAACCCAGCAACGCGGCTATTCAAGCGGTGCCAATTACGCGTCCCGGCCGCAATCAGCAGGCTCTCCAGAGAAGTCTATGCTTTCGCCATTCTTATCTGCAGTCGGTGCGTTCGATAATACCCGCAGACCGTGTGCTCGTCAAAGATTGGGCCTCGTTGTCCTTTACCAGTACCCGTTGGCGAGGGTAAGCGGCACTGCGGCGGGCGCGATACCTGTAAAAAAATTGCTCGCTTGCGTTATATCCCATGACCAAACATCGTCTGTTCTCTAAACGCTTATTGTTTCTTTTTTTGAACTATGCGAAGCTCGCGATTGAAGCGTTGACATCGACGGTATTACTGAGGGGGGACATCGGGATGGAGTCATTATTAATCCTTTTTGCGATTGGGATTGGGGTCTGGATTCTCGTTGGACCGGTCGTCGTCTTTCTTCTGTATCAGCGCGTCCGTCGCATGGAGAACCGCATCGATCAGCTCGAAATTTCCAGATACCACAGCACAACGGAAAAGACACAAATCGCGACCACCAAACCGGCAAAGCCCTCCTTACCGGTCCACCCCACAGACTTTTGGCTGAATGATGTTGAGCAGCCTCCGAAACCTCGTTCGCATACTGCACCAAAGAAAGCGCCAAAGGCTGCGACCGCGTCACCGTCAGTCATGTCTAGCCCTGCGGACAAAACAGAAACGAAGGTTTCCATTGAAGAACTCTTGGCCGGCAAATGGCTGACGTGGGTTGGGGCTGTTGCCGTGATTATCGCCGTTGGTTTCTTTTTCAAATACACAATCGACACGGGCCTGATCGGCGAAACCGGGCGGGTTGTGTTAGGGGTATTGGGCGGAATGGCCTGCTTTGCTGGTGGGGCGTTTGCCATGCTTCGCAACTACCGCTGGCTCTCGCAATCGCTGGTCGGTGCAGCGCTGGGCATTTTGTATTTTTCGCTATTCGCCGGTTATCGATGGTACCAGTTGATGCCCCAAGAAATAGCTTTCGGTGGCATGATCCTCTCGACGGCGGCTGTTCTCTCGTTCGCTGGTTATTTCAAAGCTCAACCGACCGCAATACTGGGATTGATAGGTGGATTTCTAACGCCCGTCATGCTCTCCACGGGTCAAGATGCACAATGGTCACTTTTCGCCTACATCTTCCTATTAGATGCGGGCGTGTTGGGGCTTGCCACATTTCGCAAGTGGCAACCCACGCAAGTGCTGGCGTTTGTGGCCACACTGTTCATGTGGCTAGGTTGGATTGAACAACACTATGCCCCAGTAAAGATGTCGGCGACCTTAATACTGATGACCGCCTTCTTTGTGCTCTTTGCGTTGTTGGGTGTGTGGCACAACATCATCCGTCGTGAACAGGCTAAGCCAGCCGATTTCTTTCTGATCCTGGCCACACCCATCGCTTATTTCGGTGGTCTCTACGCAGTGACATTGAATGAATTCTCCGCATTGCACGGGTTGCTGGCAATCGCCATGGCTGCGGTTTATTTGGCGTTGGGGTTTGCAGCGCTATCCCGCCACCCCGAAGGCCGTCGCGCCATTATCGCCATGGGGGGGATTGCCGCATCCTTCTTGACGCTGGCGATTCCACTGCAATTTACGGGGCACTGGGTGGTGATCGCGTGGGCAGCCGAAAGTTTGCTGCTGGTCGAACTGGGATTGCGATTCAATGAAGTCAGACTTCGTCAGGCGGGCTTTGGACTTTTAATCTTCGTGCAAATGTTGCTCGTTTATTATTCCGCTGGAACATTTTTGGAACCGAATCGTTTCCAAACACGGTTCACCAGAATCGATCCGATTGCTCTTGAAACATTGCCCGGAAGTGCGAGGCGGCCTGCGGTGAATTCCACTCCAGACGATCCGCCATGGACAAGTATATTCAATGGTCGTTCCCTGAGTTTTTTGGCATCTGTTCTCGTGTTGGCAGTCCTGGGGTGGGAATATCGAACCCGTTTCGCTGCCACCTCTGATCAACCATCAACAGTGGGAACAAAAATTTCGGATCCCACCCGCGCAGGGCCGCGTTCATTGCTGGGTATCTGGTTACACGCGTGTGTGCCGCTTGTCGCTTGGGCGATGCTCATTGTCGAATCGTTCGCCTTCGGCCATGCCCGGCATTGGCGGTTTCCCAATTTTACAGGTATGTTTCTGATCTGGACCTCGTTGATTGCGGTTTCCGTGGCGTTGATGTCCCGGTTGTTAAAAACACGTGAACTGCGAATCGTGACAGCGGGTGTCTTCACGATCTTGGGGGCTCTGTTGGCCATCACATTCGTCGGCACTCTTGCGGGCTGGCCGTTGGACTGGCGTAGCCTGGAGACCGTGGCCAATGGCGGTCTGTGGAATCTGTTCATCTTCAATCCCCGTGGCTTGGGATTCCTCTTTGCGATTGCTGCCTCATGTTTTGTGGCGTTCTTGTTTCGAGACAACAATTCGGAACAACCGACTGAAACGGAATGGGAACGACAGTTTTATGCCCTCCCGCTGAAGACAATACTGGGCCTGTTCGCCAATATCACGGCCTTGATGATGCTGACCGCTGAAGTTTACGCCCAGGGTGTCGTCCGCGACTGGGGAACAACCAGTTCCCTGTTGATCACCATCGTCTGGACCTGCTATGCCATCGGAACCCTGATTGCCGGCATCTATTTTCGATCAAGTTCGATCCGCGTTCTTTCGTTGTCGCTGTTTCTGCTCACGACGTCAAAAGTCTTCTTTTATGACATTTGGCACCTCAGCACAGCGATCCGCTTTATTGCGTTCGGCGGACTGGGGGTCTCGTTGTTCTTGGTTTCATTCCTCTATCGCCGCTATCGCGAACGTATCCGTGCATGGATGACCCCGGTCTTGATTGCGATTTTGGTGCCGCTCGCCGGTGTGTCGAATTCGACGACCGCCTATGCTGCTGATTCCACGGAAAACGTATTGGAGAGACTCACCCATCGCTATCCAATTGATGCAGAAGAGACCTCGACTAACGTCTACGGCGAGATGGTTTTGCCGCCAGACATATACGGCATCGCCCGACGTGACTTGGGTGATCTACGAATACTCTCCGTCGATGTCGACTCAGAGGCTTGCGAGGAAATCCCGTATGTCTTGAGTCGCAAAACCGATGAAAAACGCGCCGTGACGCATAAAGCGGAAATGTTAAACCTCTCCGAGGTGGACGGAAGCACTCAGTTTCTGCTTGCGCTAGGAGAGACGCGCGAACCCATCAACGAGATTGACATTGGCATTCAAAGTACCGATCGCAATTATGAACGGCCGGTCAAAATATTTGCCGCAAATCAGCGTGATCCTAAAGACTGGAACCTGCTCACTGACAAAGGTTATGTCCTTGACGTCTCGCGTTCTGGGCATCGTTTCCAGGTGCATCGTGTCCATTTCCCGAAAAGTCAGTTCGCGTTTTACAAGGTGGAGATTCACAATGGTGATTTGCCTCCATTAAAAATCACCGGCGCATCCATTCTCGACCATATCCACTTACAGGCTCCCCGTATCGAATCTCCAGCTCAGATCGTTTCAAAGACAACCTCAGCTGAAACGAAGCAAACAATTGTCGTTTTCGATTTCGGATACGATCGCCTGCCAAGTGTCGGGATAAAACTCGACATCAATTTTGTCGGGAATTACTATCGCACGGTACAGCTTGACGCTTCAGACAGTTTGGAGGAACCCATTGACTGGCGGACTGTTCGGTCGGGACAACTGTACCGGATTCAGCGCCTGGGCGTGAACGTGGTGGAAGATCATTTGGAATATCAGCAGATCACTGGCCGATATCTCCGGCTGACCATCAACAATGGCGACGACCGCCCACTGCAAATTGCCGGTTGTACGGCAGAATCTTTGGAACAAACCGTCGTGGTGCAGAATCGGCACTTGAACATCGCCGGTCGTGAAATCGCCCTCTATACCGGCAGTGAACGTTTGCAGCCACCTCGTTATGACCTAGCCAAGACAATCGGCTCCACGCGCCAACTGGCTGCATCCAAAATCAGATTTCGTCCCGTCGAAAAGAATCCGTTCTTTACCGGGCCGATCAAACCCAAGCTTCCCTGGAGTGAGGAACATCAAGGATTGCTTTGGACGGTCACCATTTGCGGCGTTGTGATTCTCGGGACGCTCACCGCATTCATGCTCAAAAATGCAGCCCATGACCCGGGGTCGGATTGATCATATAGTCTGCCAGTCCTTAGCACCGAATCCAACCTCGCTCGCCATGCGCGCTTGAGCGAAAAAGGTTGCCGCATTGCCGTGCGGAGTCACCATCAGTAGCATGTCTTCGCCATCGTTGTGATGCAGCACGTCGCAATCGAACGTCTTGCGAAGAATCACGGCGAGTGCCGCAACGCCAAAGGGTGTGGCATGAATCCGATGGCTGGTATCTTGTTTTTAGAAGCCACTGCTCTGTTCTGAACAGAAAATCCATATACCGAAAGTACGTGATGATTGCTCAATCGAGATTGACATTGAGATTTACACTGTGGTTGTTCGCAATGGTGATCCTTATTGCGGAGCCTTGCCGAGCTGAGGATGTGGGTGGTCCGCTGCGTCTCACTTTGCCGGCGGAATGTCATGCGGTTCCCGATGTCGAGTTTAGCATTTACTACGATAACATTGTGCTCACCGAGACGCCTGAGGACTATGATTTTCAAGTAACGTGTGATATCGGAGAATCCGCAGCTAAGCGTTGGCGGGTCACTCCGGAAGAGGCTGATGTGGGCGATCATCCGTTGACGGTCTCGGTTTCTGATGCCGACGGGAAATCTCTGGGCATGGCCAAGACGGTGCTGCATGTAACGAAATCTGATGCGGGAGCAAATCGCCCGCTCCGTTTGCTGATCGTCGGCGACAGCCTGACGCACGCCACGCATTATCCCAACGCAATCGCTGAGCATCTCGCAGGCCCGGGAAATCCGCAGTGGACCATGCTGGGAACGCACCGGCCTTCCGCAGCCAAGGCCGGTGTCGCGCACGAAGGTTACGGCGGTTGGACCTGGCAACGATTCGTTGCGCATTATGAGCCCAACCCCGATGGCACCTATCGCAAGCGAAGCAGTCCCTTTGTTTATCTGGACAAAACGGGAAAGCCGCAATTGGACCCGCAACAATATTTCGAGAAGGAATGCGACGGCAAGCCCGCTGATGTGATTGTGTTCCTACTGGGAATCAACGATTGCTTCCGGCTCAATCCCAACGACCCGAAGAGCTTGGACGACGGGATCAAAGCGGTTCTTGCGCAGGCAGAGATCCTCTTGGCCGCATTCCACAAAGCAGCCCCACAGGCCAAGCTAGGCATCTGCCTCACCCCGCCGCCCAACACGCGGGAGTCCAGTTTCGAGGCCAACTACAAAGGCAAGTATCCGCGCTGGGGCTGGAAGCGCATCCAGCACAGACTGGTCCAACTTGAAATCGCACAGTTCAAAGGACGGGAGCAGGAACAGATCTTCATCATCCCAACAGAACTCAACCTCGATCCGGTCGACGGATATCCAACCAACAACGGCGTCCACCCCAACCCAGCGGGCTACGGCCAAATCGGAGCAGAGATTTTCGCGTGGTTGAAAGCGGAATTGGCAGCGGACGGTCGGTAGGGACGGGTTTCGATGCCACGACATGCCTTGCCGTTAAGTGGCTGACAACTCACAAACAGCTATCGCTAATTCAATTAACTTTTGTCATTGTTTTTGCACCACACGAAGTTGTCCTTCGGTCTTTAATGGAGTTGAAATGTTTCGAAATATTTCCACATGACCTCGGGTACTTCTGCCAAATCGTCATCAATATGATAATAGATGGCCACCCAGACTCCCTCCCCGTACTCACAATAGATCTCACATTCATACCGCCCAGGATGATCAAGCCAAACAGCGCTTTGCCGTTTCGACACCATGAATGCGTCCCGGTCTTTAAATTTTGTCTCAATCGCACTTGTCGGAATATTCGGCGGTTTCTCCGATATCAAAATGGACCACAACGCGCACCGATTTTCTGACATAAGTGAGACGCTTCGAGACATACCTTGGAAATCTTTGCCATCCTTTTGCCAACTCTGAATAAACCAAGCATTGGGTCTAGCCACCGAAAAGCGTGTCCCACACTGGACGCGCCGCATTTCATCCGGTGGAGTCTTTGGAATTGCAGGAGACGGTGATGTGAAACTGCGGTAGCCACCGCCTGCAATCAGCAGTAGCACAGTAAAACTGGCAATTCCGACGACGAGTGTTCTTCGATTAAGAGAACTAATTGGAGCAGACAAATGTCGCCTCCGAAATCGAGTGCCTTCAATCCTGATTGTTTACGACTGGTCCAGAAATATTTTATCTACACCGACTGAGCCGGTAGCAGGCTTTTCCGCAAAGTTGCGACTCAATCGTGACGACCGTTCGGCTGAACCATACATGCTCGTTCACGATGTATCACCGTGTAGCCCCCACATACTCTTAAGCCTTTGAACCCTTTGCTCGTGTCGCTCATGCGGAGGGACACTTGCAAGGATATCGTCATCGGAAACGGGCTGCACCAGACGTGTGAAAGCCCCTGATCGCCATTCCACCCAATCGTCGTGTACCAGAGGTTCGCACAATTCCAATACGGACGCAGAAGAGGCGGCAACGACCTTCGATGCCGTCTCCCATACCTCAAGACACCCCTGAGGGTCCAGTCCCTGGACACTGAACAAGACCGCAACAATATCTGTTTTCAAGGCAGTAAGTAGCTTCAGCCGAGTCTGCCGACTTGCCCCGATTTGTGAGACCGAATACCTACCGTAGATTCCGTTCTCAGCCAGTATAGCTTCCGCAATAGGCTGTGATATTCGACAATTTCTAGCATACCATCCAATTGCTGACTCCTGAGAAGCAAATGGAAAGCCCATCGCCAACTTTGAATCTAGATTGCAACGCACGCTCGTAGCAAAAGTACGATGGTACGTTCGGTCAGGGAATCGCAAGGCTACGTATTCACTCTGGACAAGTTCAACCGGCGGAAACATCGCATTCTCACCACCCGAGAACTCTATGCGTTCCTTCATTCTTGACCTACCCCTTTGACGACGTCCTTCACTGCTGCACAACGTTCATGTCTATTCACAAACATCTCCCACGGCTGAGTCCTGAAAGAATCTTTCGAGGCCAACCGTGCGGATTATCGTGTTTCTTGGAAGCATGAATCCAGCTACTCGGACCCGAGGAGATAAACTGCTGGCCGCCTTCCGCCAGAACCATCCCAGTCAACGTTAAACCCATTTCTTCGAAATGTGTCAACAATCAGCTGGCCAACCCGTTCCATGTCTTTCGGTTGTCCTTTGGGAGCACCCCAAAAAGCGAGCTGTAGCTGGCTGGTTTGCTTGGCGCGATCTAGGTCTTGACGTGTATAAAAACAGCATCCATGCAGACCGCCTTTTTCGCCGCCGCAATCGTGAAATATTTCGGCGCAATCGGAGAAGCCATCTTCTTGAGTGTATCCTGCGTCCTGAAGTGTAACCAAACCCGCTTCTGAGAGTTGATCGAATATCGAGTCGATGTGACGCTTGGCCTCGTTCCATTGCTCGGCTGTCATTTTAATTGGCTCGGGTTCAGGCGGCGGTGGTTCGGGCACAGGTTCGCCCGTAACTCGCGAAAGGAGTTCTTGCGCTTCAGGTGTCATTGCGTTGGTAACAATGTGATTCCCGTGTTCATCGCGAGTACTTGGATTTGCGCCTGCATCAAGCAGTAGCTGAATTGGTTCAGTCGAGGGCGAAAACTCTGCTGCGAGATAGAGCGGCGTACGGCCCCCACCTCCTATCGACTCCAATGGGCTACCAGCATCGATAAGAAGTCGCATCACGGCAAGGATTTTGCTTAGATCACCAGTGTTCGTTCCCATTGCTGCGCAATGCAGGGCCGTGAATCCGTATTCATTCCTGGCGGCTGGCTTGGCCCCCGCTTCGAGGCAAGCGCGTGTCATCTCCAAGTCACCGTCCTGAGCGGCCTCGAAGATTTTCTTGCGGTTTATTTTCAATTTCATTGTGGATTCAAAAACAGAACGCTTGAAGACCACCGGGCGACAGCCAGTGCAATTTGAACTTAGAGCCTCGCACAACCCAACGCTGCAGTGCACGCATTGGCTATTTGCTGAGGTCTCGCTGAAGGGCGTCTGGAATAGCCGACCCGTTTTCCGACATACCAATGATAATGTTGCGCTGGCTTGCAGTCTCCAGAATCTGTGGCAGAGCGAAACGCATCATGCCCGATATGGGTACGCGCGTTTCCGCTCCATCGGCGGCGATTGCCACAAGCTCGTGCTTGGGTTCACGGCTGCCCGGGACTTGATCGATGTAGAGATAAGCTGTTTTTGTAAAATCAATACTGTGGCGAATCGGTTTAGCCTTGGTGCCGACCTCACGAGTAACGCGCGTGGGTGTGAGAGTGACGTTATGGTTGCTACTGACTATGTCGAATGTATTGAATGCCATCCATGCGGTTATCGCGACAAGTGCAACGGAAAAGAAGCGATAAATCCCAGGTTGAAGTGCGAAGACAAACGCACCGATTCCCGTAAGTACAGGAAAGATGATGAAGGGCAGTTTGGATGAAAAATTCTCGGTATAAACAGTCGAGTCCCCTTTGGTGGCAACGTTTATATAGGAAGTTCCAGAAAACTGCAGGGCGATAATCATAACGAAGGCAACAACGACGATGATCCGTGCCAGGTGAACCTGTATCGGGTGAACGGGTATGGGGTTCCCGTAATCGTCAACTGTTGCTTTCGTCTTCTTTTCCACTTCGGTCAAGGCTCCGGCAACTCACTGATGTTAGAGGGGGTTTCAATCCAGTACCGGCAGGCGGCGAATTTGCGGCCTATCGCCCGGGTCGCCCCATTGTAGACGGCTGTTTCCGCATTGTCACGTTTTTCCTGCGCGATACGAGCCCAGTGATGCAAACAGCGAGATACCATTTCTTGCCACAAATCGGCCTCGATCAAACAGTACACGTTCGCTATTCACTCAGTGATTCACACAACCTGTTTCGCTCGAATCATGGACAATCAGCTTGAAAAGGGTCTGGACATGGTTAAGCTAGAATGGGGCTCTTTTTTCGTAGGCTGAGGAAATGCGTGTGTTGAGTTTTCGATTGGCAATCCTGGGCATTTTATTGACGTTTGCCCCTGCATGCGCGGTTGCGGGCGAGATTAGCTACCTCAATGACGTGATGGCTGTCTTTTCCAAAGCGGGGTGCAATCAGGGTGTTTGCCATGGCAATAAATTTGGCAAAGGGGGCTTTCGACTTTCACTGCGTGGACAAGACCCGCGCTTTGATTATCTGTCTCTGTCGCGCAACTTATCCGGGCGTCGCGTGAATGTGCAAAATCCCGCCGAGAGTCTGTTGTTGCTCAAACCGACCATGGAGGTCGCACACGAGGGTGGGCGACGGTTTGATGTTGATTCGGTTGAGTACAAAATCTTGCTGCAATGGCTCGAAGCGAACATGCCTTTCGACTCCGACCATGCAGAGCGTTTGACGGGACTCACAGTCACTCCGCAAGAGAAAATTGTTGTCGGTGACGTTGACGAGATTCAACTGACGGTGCTGGCGCAATTCTCCAACGGCACCTCGCGCGATGTCACACGGTTGGCGGTTTATGAACCGGTGAATCAAAACGTAACCGTGAGCATCGGCGGTCTCGTGCAGCGCGAAGATTTTGGCGAAACCTGGGTGAATGTTCGCTACTTGGACCAACAATTCGCCGTGCGACTCGCGTTCATTTCACGACAAAACGGCGACAACTGGAAGGCCACGAATCCGCACAACTATGTGGACGAACATGTTTTCGCAAAATTGAAACAGTTGCGGCTGAACCCGACTCCTCTGTGCAGCGATGAAGTCTTTCTACGTCGCTCGTATCTGGACTTGTTGGGTCTGCTACCGACGTCCGTTGAAGCTCAGCGCTTCATTTCAGATCACCGGCCGGATAAGCGAGCACGGCTGATTGAGGAATTATTGGACCGAAACGAATTCGCCGATTTCTGGGCACTCAAATGGTCCGACCTGTTGCGAAACGAAGAGAAGACGCTCGACCGCAAAGGGGTGGAGAATTTTCACGCTTGGATTCGCCGCGCATTTGCGCTGAACATGCCGCTGGATCAGTTCGTCCGAGAATTGATTGTCGCCCGGGGATCGACCTATGAGAATCCCCCGGCAAACTTTTATCGCGGGCTGCGTGATCCGATCACCCGCGCCGAGTCGTCCGCCCAATTATTTCTGGGCATCCGACTGCAATGCGCTAAATGCCACAATCATCCCTTTGATCGTTGGACACAAGACGACTACTACGGTTGGGCGAATTTGTTTGCACAGGTGAATTACAAAACGGTCGACAACACCCGCAAGGACCGGCTCGACAAGAATGAATTTATCGGTGAACAAATCGTCTTTATGTCTTCAAAAGGTCATGTGAAGCATGCGGTCACAGGCCAGCCGGCCCCATCGAGATTTTTAGGAGCCGCGGACCGATCCATCGATGAGAAAGACGATCGACTGCTACAGTTGTCTGCTTGGATTGTCTCGCCGGAAAATCGTCAATTTGCCCGCGCGCAGGTCAATCGCATTTGGTACCAATTGATCGGTCGCGGGATCGTTGAACCGATCGACGATTTTCGGGTTACCAATCCTCCTTCGAACCCGAAGTTACTCGACGCTTTAACCGACGACTTCATCGCCAGCGGCTACGACGTCAAATGCATGATTCGCACGATTATAAATTCGCACGTATACCAAGCAGCATTGCCGACTGCTCCCGGCACAGCGATGGAGTTGGAGAATTTCGCCCGCCCCGTTATCCGCAGGCTGACCGCGGAGCAAATCCTGGATGCCATCTCGCAAGTGGCCGGCAAACCGGTTGCATTCAACGGCTTTCCCATGGGAATGCGAGCGTCGCAATTACCCGGAGTACGGGCGATTCGGCCGCGCGACAAACAACTCAGCCTGGGGGATCAATTTCTCCTGACCTTCGGGAAGCCGCAACGGATGCAAACCTGCGAGTGCGAGCGCTCCAACGAGACGACGTTGAGTCAAACACTCCAAATGGTCAGCGGCCCGTTAATGAATCAATTGCTGGCTGCGGATGAAAACCGCCTGGACGAGCTACTGCAATCCAAACGGTCACCAGCAGAGATCATCAACGACGTATTCTGGTCGACATTGACACGGTCTCCCACTGCAGAGGAAATGGCCGCAATCTTGTCCAAGGTCTCAGGCGATTTGACGCGCGAAACATTGGAGGACCTGTTGTGGGCGCTGCTGAACTCGAATGAATTTCTTTTGCGGCACTAAATGAAGCACCAAGATCATGAATAGGCCACAGTACAATCAAAGCCGGTTGGATTCCGCCGTCCGTCATTTTCAGGATGAGCCGTTTCTACGCCGGGATTTGTTGAAGATCGGCGGTGCTGGCTTTTTAGGGCTCACGCTCCCGAAGTTGCTTTCCGCCTCCGAACCGAAACAGCCCAGTGCAAAATCACCAGGTCGCGCTAAATCGGTGATTTTTCTGTTTCAGTTCGGTGGGCCGAGTCATGTTGACATGTTCGACATGAAGCCCACTGCGCCGGATGGGATTCGTAGCAAGTTCGCACCAATTCAGACCTCCGTCCCTGGACTGGTCACCTGCGAACACCTGCCCGAAACCGCTAAGGTGATGGACCGCGTCGCCCTCGTCCGGTCGGTGCATCACAAAATGAAGAACCACAACTCAGCCGGTTACCACGCTTTAACAGGCGTTGCTCCTCCACTCGACGATCAGCGTCTGCGCGAATTGCCCGACCTTTATCCGGCCTATGGTTCGATCGTCGATCAAGTGGCCCCGGCGAGTACGGAATTGCCGACGTTTGTGTCTTACCCTTATGTGATCGCCGACGGCTCGACCACGCCCGGCCAACGTGCCAGTTTTCTCGGCAAGAAGTTCGATCCGCTGCTCATCACCGAAGACCCCAACGATCCCCATTTCAAGCTGCCCGAACTGAGCCTGCCTGCGAATCTTTCGCAGGACCGACTCTCGAACCGACGTGACGTGCAACGTCTGTTGAATCGACAGTCCCAACTTTGGGAGTCTTCCACACAAGCCCGCGGCCTGGACGACTATTATGAAAAAGTCCTGACCATGCTGGCCTCATCGCGTGTCCAACAAGCATTCGACCTGACACGGGAATCAGAGAAAGTCCGCAATAATTATGGCCGCACAACCTACGGCCAAGGCTGCCTACTGTCACGACGGTTGGTCGAAGCGGGAGTGAAATTCGTCAACGTGTATTTCTCCCGAGGGATTGGAGGACAAAGCACAACCAGCGGAGGGTGGGACACGCATGGTTTTAACAACACGCGGATGTACAAGATCCTGCCAGAATTCCATCTCCCCATTACCGAGCAAACTTTGCCGACGTTACTGCTTGATCTGGAAACGCGCGGTTTGCTAGATGAGACGTTGGTGGTCTGGATGGGTGAATTTGGACGCTCGCCGAGAATCAACAAAAACATCAGCCGCGATCACTGGCCGTTCTGTTATACCGTCCTGATGGCCGGCGGGGGGATTCGCGGCGGCGCTACTCATGGAGCATCCGATAAACGAGGCGCCTATCCCGATCGCGATCCCGTCACGCTAGGCGACATTGCTGCGACCATGTACGCCTTATTGGGTATCGACCCGGAAACACAGATCTACGACCGGCTCGATCGCCCCTTGCCAATTGCTCAGGGCAGACCGATCCAGTCGATCATGGCCTAACAGCCCGTTGAAAATGGGTGCCAATGGCGGCTTGTCCGCCAATGCGGAATCACGAGTCCCGCAAAACACTGCCGGACAAGCCAGCAGTGGCACCCAACGCTCGAATGTTTTTGGTTTTTCAACGGACTATTAAACATGGATTCCGCCATGTGGTTATCACGGCGATCGCGACGCATTGGGTGTCCTGAAGCATACGATCAAGCTGATTGATGAGCGGGAAATGCAAACCGACATGACCAATGCGACGGCGTTGGCTGAGACAGACTTGATTCTCACCATAAAGTTGACGGCGAGCTCTCCCGGCGCAAATCCCTCGGCTCCGCAAGCCGCTTCCGTCAATTCGACAGAAACGAGGATGGCCTAATCAGGCCCGATGAGACTTCTGTTTGTGCTGAAAGGCTGTCTGTTCACCGAGGAACAGCGGCGAATTCAGGCAAGGCTTTTTCCGCCCGTCATTGATTGAGAATCACGCAGTGCAACTGGCCGAAGCGTTTTTAAACTTCGCACGAAACAGGAACAAGCAGAACGCGCCAATGCCCGCCAAGAGTAGGCCTTGCGGTTCGGGAACGACAGTAATCGGTTGTTCAACGGCGACCGAGCCCGAAACCAACTGAGCGTCAATTGGTTGCCCAAAAAATGAGAGTACGGGACTCCCCGGCGGCGTGCCGACCGCTAGAACTGTACTTTCCCCCGGCGTCAGTGCAACGAAGTCGTAACTCAACACCGAAATTGTTTGACCGGGCAGGATCACAAAAGGCGGGGCGGAGAACAGACCCACTGCGCCTCCTCCCGATGCGAAACCAATCGGAGGAACAGCAAATTGCGCTGTTAAAGGAGCACCGGTCGCAGCAAACTGCGGAAACGGTAAGCCAAACAGATCGATCGATCCTGGATTGACTCCGGCCAATGCTCCGCCCAAATATCCAGTGGGACCGGCACCGAGAACGGCTCCCGCATCATTAAAGGCGAGGTCGAACAAGATCGTATCGAAAATTGTGGGTGTCTGGGGCAAGCCGTTATCGCTGATCACAACATCTACGGTGAACATGTCGCCGAGCAGCACTGTCGTCGAGCTTTGAATTCCCGGCGTCAGCGGATCCATATCGACAGAAATGACAGCTCCCGCATTTGTCACTGCCGGCGAAACGAAAAACGCCAGGATGGCAATTGGTAAAAAATAACGCATGAATACGAGCTTTCTAAACAATATCTTGGTTGGACGTCACGGTCGCAATTCAGCCCTACCTACATTTAACCCAGTCTCTTTAATCCACGCAAACGATTCGATTCAATATTGTTCCGATTCCAAGAAAATATCATCAGGAAGTGAGCTGCCGATATTTCCGTAGACGGACCAGAAGTCCAGAATGTTCACTTGTCCATCACCATTGGCATCGGCGTCCGTATTGAACTGGCCAAAGTTTGCGATGAGCTTCATCGCATCAGAGGCTCCCACACTCCGGTCGCCGTCAATGTCACCTTCCAGGCGATGGAATCGATAATCATAGATTCCGTCGTCAACACCGTCCGTATCCTGCAAGACCGCATCGACAAGTTGTGGGTTGAGGATTTCGCCCGTCTGAATCCGCAGTGCATAGTTGTCATTGCTCAAGAGAGTTTGACCGCTACCACCAAATCCGTCCACGGTCAGGTCGACCGTGACTGAATTCGTCGAATCGTCCCAAACAAACCGGTCGGCGGACAGGACAACTTCCGTCGACGGAGAATTCGTCAAACCGTAGATCTGAATAATATCCACGATCTCACCGCTGGCGATCAACGCCCCGATGTTCGTATCGTCACTGAACGTGACGGTGATCTGCCGCACATTCGAACGGTTCTCTTCGCCATCGTTCACCGACACGTCGATGATCGTAAATTCATTCACCGCAGCGACATTGACATCAATCGTCACCGGTCCCGACGTGATCGCAGCCGCGCTGCCATCGCCGGTGTCGGTCACATCGTAATCAAACGACGCCGGACCGTTGTAGTCCGCACCCGGTGTAAACCGCGCCGTGTAGCCGTCGGCCAGTAATTCCACGCTTCCATTCACCGCACCTGACACACTGAAGACAAGATCATCATCGGCCGTCTCCACATCCTCAACCAGCGTTCGCAAGTCCATCTCCACGGGGGTATCTTCATCGGTGTTGAGTGTTGTTGTGCTAACTATAGGATCATCATTCACCGCGGCGACGTTAACATCGATCGTCAACGGGCCACTTGTAATCGACGCATCACTGCCATCGCCCGTATCCGTCACATCGTAATCAAACGAGGCTAGGCCGTTGTAATTCGCACCCGGTGTGAACCTCGCGGTGTGGCCGTCCGCTAACAGTTCCACGCTGCCGTTAACAGCACCCGAAACGGTGAAGAGCAAATCATCGTCAACCGTTTCAACATCGTCCACCAGCGTCCGCAGATCAATCTCCACCGGCGTGTCTTCGTCGGTATTCAGCGTCGTTCCCGTCGCCACCGGGTCGTCATTCACCGCAGCGACGTTGACGTCAATGATTTGCGGATCGGACGTGATCGCCGCTGCGGCGCCATCTCCCGTATCCGTCACGTCGTAGACGAACGATGCTCCGCCGTTGTAATCCGCACCCGGCGTAAACCGCGCCGTGTAACCATTGGCCAGCAGTTCCACCGTGCCATGTACAGCTCCGGAGACGCTGAACAGAAGATCGTCGTCGGCCGTCTCGATGTCGTCCACCAGCGTACGCAAGTCGATTTCGACCGGCGTGTCTTCGTCGGTCGCCAATGTCGTCTCTGTCGCCACCGGATCGTCGTTCACCGCAGCCACATTGACATCGATCGTTTGAGGAGCGGACGTGATCGCCGCTGCGGCGCCATCTCCCGTATCCGTCACGTCGTAGACGAACGATGCTCCGCCGTTGTAATCCGCACCCGGCGTAAACCGCGCCGTGTAACCATTGGCCAGCAGTTCCACCGTGCCGTTGACCGCGCCGGAGACGCTGAACAGAAGATCGTCGTCGGCCGTCTCGATATCGTCCACCAGTGTACGCAAGTCGATTTCGACCGGCGTGTCTTCGTCAGTCGCCAAGGTCGTTCCCACAGCCACCGGATCGTCGTTCACCGCAGCCACGTCCACGATGAACGTCTGGCTGATGCTCAGCCCGCCTGTGTCGGTCGCTTGGACCGTGATTGTTGATGAACCGTTGGTGTCCGCCGCGTAATCGAGTGTCAATTGACCCGTCGTCGGGTTAATCGTTGCTGAGGCAAACAGCGATGCGTTGCTGTTGGCTGTGATCTCAAAGTCCAACTCACTGTCCGCATCTTCCAAATCTTCGAAGGCGACAAACAAATCGATCAAACTCGACGGGGCATCCTCAACAACAGCAATATCGCCAATCGGACTTTCCACAAACGGTCGATCATTGTCGCCGCCGACGGTTACATCGATTGTGACCGGTCCGACCGTAATGGGGTCGTCACTGCCGTCACCCGTGTCGGTCACGTCATAGACAAACGCTGCCGGGCCGTTGTAATCCGCTCCGGGCGTGAACCGTGCTGTATAACCATCGGTTAGCAGTTCCACACTGCCGTTGACCGCACCCGACACACTGAAGATCAGATCATCATCGGACGTCTCCACATCGGCAACCAACGTTCGCAAGTCGATCTCAACCGGTGTGTCTTCATCGGTCGATAAAGTCGTCCCTGTCGCCACCGGATCGTCATTGACTGCTGCGACGTTGATGTCGATCGTGATCGGGCCCACGAAGATCGAGGGGTCCTCGCCATCCCCGCTGTCCGTCACGTCGTAGACAAACGAGGCCGGACCGTTGTAGTCTGCAACTGGCGTGAACCGCGCCGTGTAACCGTCGGACAGTAACTCCACACTGCCGTTGACCGCACCGGATACGTTGAACACCAGATCATCATCAGCCGTCTCCACGTCATCAACGAGCGTCCGCAGATCGATTTCCACCGACGTGTCTTCGTCAGTCGCAAGCGTCGTGGAATTCGACACCGGATCATCGTTCACTGCAGCCACATTGACGTCGACGGTTTGTAGAGCGGACGTGATCGAAATCGCACCGTTGTCTCCACCATCCGTCACGTCATAACCAAACGACGCCGCGCCGTTGTAATTCGCTCCCGGTGTAAACCGCGCCGTATAACCATCCGCCAGTAGTTCCACTGTGCCGTTCACGGCGCCGGACACACTTAAGACCAGATCATCATCGACGGTTTCGACATCCTCCACCAACGTTCGCAGGTCAATCTCCACCGGCGTATCTTCGTCAGTCGCCAAAGTCGTCCCTATTGCCACCGGATCATCATTCACCGCAGCGACGTTGATGTCGATTGCAATCGGACCCACAAGAATCCCCGGATCCGCACCGTCGCCTGTATCCATCACGTCATAGACGAAGGAAGCCGGACCATTGTAATTCGCACCGGGCGTAAACCGCGCCGTGTGACCATCGGCCAACAATTCGACCGTACCGTTCACCGCCCCGGACACGTTGAACACGAGATCATCATCGACCGTTTCAACATCCTCCACCAACGTCCGCAGGTCAATCTCCACCGGCGTGTCTTCGCCGGTCGCCAAAGTCGTTCCCACAGCTACTGGATCGTCGTTCACCGCCGCCACATTGACGTCGATGGTCTGCGGAGCGGACGTGATCGCTGCATCACCACCATCACCCGTGTCGGTCACGTCATAGACGAACGAAGCCGCACCGTTGTAATCCACTCCCGGCGTAAACCGCGCCGTGTGGCCATCCGCTAACAGTTCGACCGTGCCATTCACCGCCCCAGACACGTTGAACACGAGATCATCATCGGCCGTTTCAACATCCTCCACCAGCGTCCGCAGGTCGACCTCCACCGGCGTGTCTTCGTCGGTTGCCAAGGTCGTTCCTGTTGCGACCGGATCATCATTCACTGCGACCACGTTGATCGTCATGGTGAGCGGTCCGGTCGTGATTGCTGCTGCACTCCCGTCGCCGGTGTCCGTCACATCGTAGTTAAACGAGGCCGGACCGTTGTAGTTCGCTGTCGGTATAAAGCGAGCCGTGTGGCCGTCCGCCAGCAGTTCTACGGTACCGTTCAATGCGCCCGAGACATTGAACACGAAATCTTCGGCGGCCGTTTCGACGTCGGAAACAAATGTCCGCAGGTCGACTTCCAGCGGTGTGTCTTCCAGGATGTTGAATGTCGTGACGTCCGCTTGCGGAACGTCGTTCACCGCCGCCACATCCACCACAAATGTCTGGCTGATGCTCAGCCCGCCTGTGTCGGTCGCTTGGACCGTGATTGTTGATGAACCGTTGGTGTCTGCCGCATAATCGAGCGCCAGCTGTCCCGTCGTCGGGTGAATCGTTGCCGAGGTAAACAGCGACGCGTTGCTGTTGGCCGTGATTTCAAAGTCCAATTCGCTGTCAGCATCTTCCAGGTCGCCAAAAGCGGCAAACAGATCGATCACGCTCGAGGGAGCGTCTTCAAGAACGGCAACGTCGTCAATCAGCGTCTCCACAAACGGCTGATCATTGTCGCCACCAACATTGACATCGATCGTGATCGGACCAACGAGGATTGCCGCGGCACCGCCGTCACCTGTGTCGGTCACGTCGTAATCAAACGACGCCGGACCGTTGTAATCCGCCCCTGGCGTAAACCGCGCCGTGTAACCGTCCGCGAGTAGTTTTACCGTACCATTCACAGCACCCGACACATTGAAGAACAGATCATCATCAGCGGTTTCGACGTCCTCCACCAGCGTTCGCAAGTCGATCTCGACCGGTGTGTCTTCGTCAGTCGCCAAGGTGGTTGCCGTCGCCACCGGCTCATCATTCACCGCAGCCACGTTAATGTCGATCGTCAACGGCCCCACAATGATGCCAGGATCGTCACCATCGCCCGTATCCGTCACGTCGTAGACGAAGGATGCTGCCCCGTTGTAATTCGCACCCGGCGTGAACCGTGCCGTGTAACCATCGGCCAGCAATTCCACCGTACCGTTCTCAGCGCTGGAGACATTAAAGGCCAAGTCATCATCAGCGGTTTCGAGATCGTCCACCAACGTTCGCAGATCGATTTCAACAGATGTGTCTTCCTCGGTCGCTAAGGTTGTTCCTGTCGCGACCGGATCGTCATTCACCGGTGTCACAATCACGTCGATCGTGACCGGACTAACCGTTATGGGAGCATCACCGCCATCACCTGCATCCGTCACGTCGTATTCAAATGAGGCCGGGCCGTTGTAGTTGGCACCGGGAGTGAACCGGGCCGTATAACCATTGGCCAGCAATTCCACCGTGCCGTTCACGGCGCCTGACACACTGAAGATCAGATCGTCGTCGGCTGTCTCCACATCCTCTACCAACGTTCGCAGATCGATCTCCACCGGAGTATCTTCATCGGTCGTCAAAGTTGTGAAATCTGCCACCGGGTCGTCGTTCACCGCAGCGACGCTCACGTCGATCGTCAATGGGCCAGTAGTAATCGCTGCATCACCACCGTCGCCCGCGTCCGTCACGTCGTAGTCAAATGTGGCTGCGCCGTTGTAATTCGCACCCGGCGTAAACCGTGCAGTGTATCCATCGGCTAACAATTCCACGCTGCCGTTGACCGCGCTGGAGACGTTGAACAGCAGATCAACATCGGCTGTTTCAACATCGTCCACCAGCGTTCGCAGGTCAATCTCCACTGGTGTGTCTTCGTCGGTATTTAGCGTCGTCGTGTCGGCTACCGGATCGTCATTCACAGCGGCGATGTTGATTTCGATCGTGAGCGGCCCCACGGTGATAAATTCATCACCGCCGTCTCCCCTGTCCGTGACCTGATAGTCGAAGGAAGCCGGACCGTGATAATTGGCTGTCGGTGTGAACCGTACTGTAAATCCGTCGGCCAATCTCTCTACCGTGCCGTTGATCGCATTGAACTCGAAGAACTCCAGGTCGTCGTCAGCCGTTTCGACATCGTCCACCAACGTCCGCAGGTCAATTTCGACCGGCGTGTCTTCAACAGTATTCAGCGTCGCTCCAGTGGCTACAGGAGTATCATTCGTCGCACTGACCGTCACATCGATCGTCACCGGATCGCTTGTGAAGGGCGTATCAACACCATCCCCGGAATCAGTCACGTCGTAATCAAACGAGGCCGCACCGTTGTAATTCGCACCCGGCGTGAACCGTGCCGTATAACCATCGGCGAGCAATTCCACCGTGCCGTTCGCAGCACCCGACACACTAAAAAGCAGGTCGTCGCCCGCCGTTTCAACATCGTCAACCAGCGTTCGTAGATCAATCTCCACCGCTGTGTCTTCATTCGTATTCAGCGTCGTCGCACCGGCAACTGGAGCATCATTCACAGCGGCCACAGTGACGTCGACGGTTTGCGGAGCGGACGTGATTGCCGCAGCGCTGCCATCGCCCGTGTCCGTCACGTCATAGTTGAACGATGCCGGGCCGTTGTAGTTCGCACCTGGTGTGAATCGTGCCGTGTAACCATCGGCCAGCAGTTCGACCGTACCATTCACCGCGCCAGAAACGTTGAACACGAGATCGTCATCGGCGGTTTCCAAATCTTCAACCAGCGTTCGTAGGTCGATCTCCACCGGCGTGTCTTCGTCGGTATTCAGCGTCGTTCCCGTCGCCACCGGATCGTCATTCACCGCGGCCACATTGATATCGATGGTCTGCGGAGCGGACGTGATCGCAGCCGCACCACCATCACCTGTATCCGTCACGTCGTAGACGAACGATGCTGCGCCGTTGTAATCCGCACCCGGTGTGAACCGCGCCGTGTGACCATCGGCCAGCAGTTCGACCGTACCATTCACCGCACCAGATACGTTGAACACAAGATCGTCATCGGCCGTCTCGATGTCGTCCACCAGCGTACGCAAGTCGATTTCGACCGGCGTGTCTTCGTCAGTGTTGAGCGTCGCGGGATTTACTTGCGGGTCGTCGTTCACCGCCGCCACATCCACGATGAACGTCTGGCTGATGCTCAACCCGCCCGTGTCGGTCGCTTGGACCGTGATTGTTGATGAACCGTTGGTGTCGGCCGCGTAATCGAGCGCCAGCTGTCCGGTTGTCGGGTTGATCGTTGCTGAGGCAAACAGCGATGCGTTACTGTTGGCTGTGATCTCAAAGTCCAATTCACCGTCCGCATCTTCCAAGTCTTCAAAGGCGGCAAACAAATCGACCATGCTCGATGGAGCATCCTCAATCACAGCAATGTCGCCAATCGGTGTTTCCACAAACGGTTGGTCATTATCGCCACCGACATTCACCGTAATCGTCACCGGCCCAACGGTGACAAACGGGTCGTCTCCGCGGATTCCGTCATCAGTGACGTGATAATCGAATGCGGCAACTCCGCTGAAGTCCTCACCCGGGGTGAAGCGGGCTGTGTAGCCGTCAGGTAATAATTCGACCGTGCCATTCACCGGGTTGGATACGGCAAAGGTGAAATCGTCATCCTCCGTTTCGACATCTTCAACCAAGGTCCGCAAATCGATCTCGACCGCTGTGTCTTCAGTGGTGTTCAGCGTCGTCGTGCTTGCCACGGGTGGGTCGTTGACGTCTTCCACAATGATGCGGAACGTTTGTTCGACGAACAGCCCACCGGTATCGGTCGCGCGAACGGTGATGACGGTCAGCCCTGCGGCGTTGGCTGCATATTCCAACGTGAGTTCACCGGTGACATCGTCGATGGAGACGTTTTCGAATAATGCAGCGTCGGTATTGCCGGTCACCTCGAAAACTAAGTCTTCATCCGGATCTTCAATGTCGCTGAAATATGTGAAGAGGTCCAGGACCGTCGGCGGGGCATCCTCATTGACATCAAAGTTAGACAAGACCAACTCGATCGCCGGTGTGTCGTTTTCAGCAGCTATAACAACAGTGTTCACGATCGGTCCCACAGTGATCGGTTCAGCACCAGAATCGCCCGTGTCAGTCACGTCATACTGGAACGACGCTGGGCCGAAGTAATCCGCTCCGGGTGTGAATCTCGCGGTGTAGCCATCCGCCAGCAATTCGACGGTGCCGTTGACCGCGCCCGAAACGCTGAACACGAGATCGTCGTCAGCCGTTTCATCGTCTTCGACCAGCGTCCGCAGGTTGATTTCGACAGCGGTGTCCTCGTTGGTATTCAAAGTGGTACTGACGGCGACCGGTGCTTGGTTCACGGCGGCTACGTTGACGTCGATGGTCACCGGTCCGGAACTGATCGGCGCGTCGCCGTTGTCACCGGTATCTGTGACTTCGTAATTGAAGGCAGCGGGACCGTTGTAGCCGTCAGCAGGTGTGAACACCGCCGTATACCCATTGGCCAGGAGTTCGACGGTGCCGTTGACTGCGTTGGATACGGAAAATGCCAGATCGTTATCTGCTGTTTCTACATCGTCAGCGAGCGACCGCAGATCGATTGCGACCCCAGTCCCCTCGGTAGTGTTGAGCGTTGTCGTTTCCGCGACCGGAGCGTCGTTGACAGGAGCGATGATGATGTTGACTATAAACGGGCCGACAGTGACCGGACCGTCGGCACCATCGCCAGTATCCGTGACTGTAAACTGAAACCAACCGAAATTGTTGTAATCGGGGACGGGAATAACAGTTGCAAAATGGAGGCTGTCCCAATTGAGAATGATGTTACCAACGTCGGTGATGTCGAAGACTAAATCTCGACCGGTCGTTTCTACATCGCTAATCAATGACGTCAGGGAAAAGTCGAATCGCTCGTCTTCATTCAAGTTCAACGTTGTGAATATGTAAATGGGCGCATCATTGACGGCAGCGACGTTGACGTTGATCACAACCGGTCCAACCGTGATCGGCGAATGAATCCCATCCCCCGTATCAGTCACGTCATAGAGAAATGACGCCGCACCATTGTAATCCGCCCCCGGCGTGTATCGCGCCGTGTAGCCGTCAGACAGCAATTCCACCGTGCCGTTGACAGCACCGGAAACACTGAATACGAGATCGTCATCAGCTGTTTCAGCATCATCAACCAGCGTTCGCAGGTCGATTTCGACAGCCGTATCCTCGTTGGTATTCAAAGTCGTGCCAACGGCGACCGGTGTTTGGTTCACGTTGGCCACGATGACGGCGATTGTCACCGGTCCGGAAGTGAGCGGTGCATCTCCATTGTCTCCGGTATCGGTGACTTCGTAATCAAACGACGCAGGTCCGTTGTAACCGGCAGCGGGGGTGAAGCGCGCTGTGTAGCCGTTTGCTAACAACTCCACGGTACCGTTGACAGCATTGGACACGGAAAACGTCAGAGCGCCGTCCGATGTTTCCACATCGTCGACCAGCGTACGCAAGTTGATATCGACGGCGGTCTCTTGGTCGGTGTTGAGCGTTGTCGTTTCCGCAACCGGGGCGTCGTTGACCGGAGCGTAGTTGATGTTAACGATAAACGGGCCGACAGTGATTGAGCCATCAGCACCGTCACCGGTATCCATCACGGTGAATTCGAATGAGGCAGGACCGTTGTAATTGGGAACGGGAAGAACAGTAGCATCACCGTCGGAGGCGAAGTTGAGAACGATGTGATCAACACCAATGATATCGAAGACCAAATCTCCGCCCAGTGTTTCGACATCGGTGACGTACGACGTCAGGAAGAAATCGATCCTCTCGTCTTCATTTAAGTTGAGAGTTAGACCGGAAAAGACAGGGGCGTCATTGACCGCATTGACGGTCACCGCAAATGTCGTTTCAACAAAATCGCCGCCAAGGTCGGTGGCGCGAATCGTAATGTCTGCCACACCGTGTAAATTGGGAGCGTAATCTAGAGTCAAGATTCCCGTAGCAGGACTGATCGACACTGTTGTAAACAGCGCGGCGTTCGAGTTGCCCACAACTTCATACGTCAACTGCTGATCGGTATCTTCTGCATCGTCGAATGCAGCAAAGAGGTCGATCTGAGTTAACGCCGCGTCTTCGTCGACGGTGACATCGGCGATACCAGTCGTGGTCGGCGGTTGGTTGGCGCCGATCTCTTCCACGATAGTAGTGGTTACTTGTTGTTCGCCTAGTTCCGTTCCACCGGTGACGTCGGTGATGTCGACGATGACCGTTTCGCTACCTTCATCCAAATCATCGGCGACTGCGGTGATTGTGATGCTACCCGACAGGCTGCCTGCTTCGATGACGATCGAGCGTCCCGAGAGCGTGTAGTCGCCTGCCGCGGCCACAAATAACAACCCCAGGGGATTGGTCAAACCACCGCCGGAGACCACGCTTCCCAGAAAATCGCCCGTAGTCCCGTCGTACTTGAGTATTTCGCCACTGGCGCTGCTGACATACAGATTTCCATCTGGACCGAACGTGAAATCGGTCGGCGCACTCAGTCCACCACCCGATGCAAACGTATCAATATATGCACCGGTGGTCGAATTGAAACGGAGGATCTCGTTATCGGGCTCGTCAATGAGATAGAGATTACCATCCGGCCCGAAAGCCAAACCGGTCGGCTCGTCAAGACTACCAGCTCCGTCTTCAAATAGTTCCTTGATGAATGCGCCGGTTGTGCCGTTGAATACTAAGACATTGTATGGCCCGCGACGACCACCACGTCCTTGATTGGAGACGTAGAGATTACCGTCCGCGCCAAATGCTAAACCAATCGGTTCACCCAAATCCCCGGATTGCGGAGCTACAAACTGATCGATGAATGCGCCGGTCGTGCCGTTGTAACGCAGCACGCTGTCGGTTTGACTGCTCGTCACGTACAGGTTTCCGTCCGGGCCGAAGACCAAGCCCCGGGGGCCACTGAGGCCTCCGCCGGATGCGAATGTGCCGAGGGGGGCACCGGTCGCGCCGTCGTAACGCAGGATCGAATTGGTCGCCACGTTGGCCACATAGAAATCACCATTGGGGCCAATGATCATGTCACCGGCAGCACCCGTGAAGTATTCATCAAGGTACGCACCGGTGGCCCCGTCATATCGGAGAACACTATTCGTTGCTCCATTGGAAACGAGCAGCGATCTGCCTTCAATGAAATCGTCGGCAGTTCCGCCAAAGCCCAAGAAGACCGTCACGTCCTCGGTTGATATGCCTGAGAGTGTCGCGGTGATGGTCACGTTGCCACCCGTTTCTTCCACTGTGTTCGATGAGACGTCCAGCGTGACCTCCGGAACAAACGCCGCTGGAATGACATTCACGTCGATGGTTTGCGGTGCGGAGGTAATAGCGGGTGATCCGCCGTCGCCGGTATCGGTCACGTCGTAGTTAAAGGCTGCTGCGCCGTTGAAGTTCGCACCGGGTGTGAACCGCGCGGTGTAACCATCTGACAACAACTCAACACTGCCGTTCACAGCCTCGGACACGCTGAAGATGAGATCGTCATCGGCCGTTTCGACGTCATCCACAAGTGTCCGCAGATCAAACTCGACAGCCGTGTCTTCGTCGGTGTTGAGTGTCGTTCCATTGACGATGGGGTCGTCGTTCACAGCGGCGACGTTAACGTCCATCGTGAGCGGGCCGGACGTGATTGGCGGTGCGTCGCCATCGCCGGTATCGGTCAAGAAGTAATCAAACGTAGCCGCTCCATTGAAGTTCGACGTAGGCGTGAACCGTGCAGTGTGACCATCGGCCAGCAACTCGACGCTGCCATTCACCGCTGCGGAAACACTGAAGCTGAAGTCTTCGATAGCCGTTTCGACATCGCCGACGAAATTCTGCAGATCGACCTCGAGAACGTTATCTTCTAAGATGTTGAATTCGGTGACATCCCCTTGTGGAATGTCATTTACCGCTGCGACGTTGATGTTCAGAGTTTGCGGTGCGGAAGTAATGGCCGGTGAACTGCCGTCGCCCGTGTCGGTCACATCGTAGGTGAATTCAGCAGCGCCGTTGAAGTTAAAGGCCGGCGTAAACCGCGCCGTGTAACCATCGGCCAGCAGTTCAACGCTGCCGTTGACCGCACCCGAAACGTTAAACACCAAATCGTCATCGTCCGTCTCGATGTCATCCACCAGCGTTCGCAGATCGACATCCAAAATCGTGTCTTCCACAGCATCGACCGATGTGGAGACAATCACCGGATCATCATTCACAGCCATGATTGTCACATCGAACGACTGCGTTACGGTCTGTCCGGTCGTGTCCATTGCCTCAATGGTTAATGTTGCCGTGCCGTTGGCATTGGCGGCATAGTCGAGCGTGAGCATGCCGGCGGCGATGTTCAGTGAGGCAAACAGCGTCGGATTGGTATTGTCGCTGACGCGGTAGGACAACTCTGCATCGGTATCTTCCGTGTCGCCAAATGCGGCAAACAAATCAACGATTGTTGAATTCGCATCTTCTGCAACGGTGACATCGTCAATCTGGGCCTCAATGAACGGCGGCACACTCGTGGGAATGCGACTGCCGAAATCAAGGTGACCGATCGTCTCACCCGGATGGACGGTTACGGTGTAGGAAAGCGGAATGACCGGCTCGACAAGTTCGTCGTCCTCAATGGTCACCGTGGCATAGCGCGGCGCACCGACCGTATATCCGCTGCCCGACTCCACCGTGATAACAATCGTCTCCAACCCTTCCGCCGCTCCATCCGTGAGCGGTGTCAGGTCGACCGTGACGGAGGAGTCTCCATCCAGGATTGTCGCGACTCCGGAGAGTACTTCGAAATCACTACCAGCGGTCGCTGTGCCGCCGATGGAATAATGAACTTCCAGCGCGCCGGAGGTCGTATCCGTACGCGTGAACGTAAACGCCCCCGCGGTGGCCCCTTCTTCGTCAATTGTTGAAATCACGGTATCGACCGTGACGAAGGGTAAATTCGTTCCCGGCGGGCGATAGGACTGGGCTTGGTTGTAGTCGACTTCGTATCCCAGGTCCGCCAACGCGCCGACCGTCACCAGACTGAGCACCGCATTCGGATCGCTGATCGAGGTCATCAATTCGTTGTCGAAGACCGTCTCGCGCCAGTGACTGCCGACCGAGCCTGGACCGCCTACATTTTCGACGGGAACCGAAGAAGCCGAGATATTAAAGATGTCTGCGTACTGCTGCACCGCTTCAGCGCCGATGTATTGTGGATCTGAAGTCCCCGCACCTACCAATAAGCCGGCATCGTCCCACAACGCGCCCAGCCCCAAAGCATGACCGATTTCGTGGAGAATCGTGCCGAAGAGTTCTGGGTGATCAATGTCGGCAATGTCGAGCTGGACTAGTCCCCGCAAGGGCAGCAACGTCCCTTCATGGGACCAACCGGTGCCGGTGGTTAGACCGCCTTGACCGAGAGTATTCCCCACGCCGTCGATGCTGATTACAAACACATCGATCAGAAAATCATCGACGAAGAATCCATCCGGGCTGACCATGTCGGACAAGTCGCCAACGATAATCGACTCCCAAATCGCAGCCGCATCCAAGAAGAGTTGTTCTTGTTCCGGTGACAGTGCTGCCGTCAAAAACTGGAAATCAATATCGAAACCGGCCTGCGACTCCGCTTGCGAACCAGGAAACGTCTGCACACGGTCGGTCCCATCGGGATATTCCACAGCTACCGTATAAGTCCCCGGGAGGAGATTCGTGAATTCGTATTCGCCTTGTGCGTTCGTGGTCGTAAAGGGTTCATCTGCAACGTCGCGGACACCGTTGCCATTGATGTCGAGATAGACCACAAATCCTGCCAGAGGATCTTCGACCGCGTCCTGCACGCCATCGCCATTTGTATCGTTCCATTTGACGCCGCTGAGCGTCGAGGGCTCGAAAACCGTAAATGTGCGAGAAAAGACATTGTTGTCTTCGCCAAGTGGCCCTTCATCGACGTCGTCACCCGAGTCGAGCGTCATTTCGAGCGTGTGTTCGCCAGCCAATAACCTGCCTAAAAAGATGTCTTCAAACCCTGCAAAATTAAACACTCCAAGTGTGCCGGTCTGTTGCAGAGTAGTGACTTCTTCGCCGTCGAGCGTCAGCGTTACCGAATACGAACCGGACGGGATGGTCCCAAAATTACCGCTGCCCAGATCGACGTAAATATCATCCGTCGTGAGCAGCAGCGGTGTCGACGTATTGGTTCCCGACTCCTTGGAAATCACGATGGGGTTGTCCCACCCCGCGGCTAAGCCGGATCCAATATCCGCGTATCCCGCGGCGCCAACGTTGATGACCTTATAGAAGACATTGTTGTCTTCACCGCCGGACAGCCCTTCATCGACGCTGCCCGTGGAATCGATGATCAACTCGATGGTGTGGATACCGTTGCTGAGCGTGCCGATCGCGATGTCCTGGAAGTCGAGCGCAAACTCATTCACGCCCAGTGACGTTGAGCGTGTGAGAGTTGTGATCGTCGAGCCATCAATACGAAGCGTCACCGAAAACGGACCCGCGTCGGCAATGCCGAAGTTCGCTACCCCCAAATCGACATATAGGTTGTCCGTGGCATTAAACACTGGAGCATCAGTATTGGTTCCCGTGACAGTGGAGACAACGATCGGGCTGTCCCACACACCATCGACAATGGCTGGCGCCAAGTCGGGTAAGGGAGAGTCATCATTCTGAATGGTGGCAACTCCCTCGCCATCATCGATGACCGCACCGGAGGCGTTGTTGAGCACCACCGAAAAGGTTTCGTCATCCTCAAAAAACGTGTCGCCGAGAATCTGTACAACGATCGTCCGCTGAGTCTCACCCGCGGCAAAGGTGAGCGTTCCGTCGGTGGCCGCATAGTCCTTGCCTGCTTCGGCGCTATCAAATAGTGGATCAACAAAGACCCGATCGACCAACGCCGATGCGGAAGCTTCGACGGTCATGAAATCGACCGTAGCTTCGCCAGAGGTATCCCCTGAGCGGGTGACCGTGAAACTCGCCATAGACCCGGCCGGACCGTTGAACCGGAGTACCTCATTGGTCCCGGTGCTGATGACATACAGGTTACCGTCAGCGCCGATTTGAATATCGCTGATGTCATCCAACCCACCGGCGCCGGGTGCTACAAAATCATCGATCAACTCACCCGTCGTCGCATCAATTTGCATCACTGATGAGCCGGAACGGTCGGTGACAAACAGCAACGAGCCGTCGGCTGAAAAGGTGAGACCGATTGGGACCCGCGGACCGGGAATGGCGGCAAAACGCCCCAAGAACGCTCCTGTGTCACCATCATAGCGCAGCACTCCGGCGGTGCTGTCATTGCGGGTATCGTTCACGACGTACAAATCGCCGTCCGGACCGAAAACCATGTCCTGCACACCGGTCAATCCGCCGGTTTCGTCGACACCGCCGGTCAGCGGATCATCTCCGACGAAGATGTCGACAAATCCCCCCGTGACCGCGTCGAAACGGAGAACCTGATCGGGGAGACTACTTTGACCGATGAGCACATACAACAGCCCGTCTTCGCCGAAGAACATCGTTCGCGCGTTGAGCACTTGATCGGCGGGAATGAAGGTGTCCACGAAGGTGCCATCCACCGGATTGAAACGGTGAACACCATCTCCCAAGGTGTAGACGTTGTCGTCTGGCCCGAACGCGACCGCGTCGAAGGTCTGGACGCCTCCATCGTTGTCGAGAATAAACTCCGCACCATGATTGAGCGGCGTGGACAGCGGTTCGCCAGTCTGCCCGTCATAGCGAAACACGCCAACCGTCGAACCGACATAGAGATTTCCATCAGGGCCAAAGGTGAGGGAACGCGGGACATTCACCCCTCCTTCGCCGGAGGAAACAAAAGCATCCACAAATTCCCCGCCACCCAGCCCCGCCCCTTCAGTGACAGTCACGTCGCTGATGGAAATCGTCGGCTGTGCTGGCGGAGGGGCGTCGTCGTTTAGGATCGTGCCGACCGCCCAATCACCCGTAATTATTGTGTCGTTAACCTCGTAGAAAAAGACCCCAAACGACTCGTCTGGTTCTACGACCAAATCGGAATAGACTGGAACCGCAATGATGATTTCCGACACGCCCGGCTCAAAGATGATGCTTCCTTCCCATCCCCATTGTGCCGTCGGCCCGAAATCCTCACGAGCACTGCCCGCCTCAAGGCCGAACCTAACGCGCAACCGCTCGGAAGTGCTGCCGGGACGCGTCACGACAAAGTTGAAGTTCTTGGTCCCCAAGTTGCCTTCGACATAGGTGACGTCAGAAATGAACAACTCGCGGACGTCGTCGTTGAGAATCCGGCCTTCCCCTTGGCCGTCATCGATCACCCCTCCAGCAACATTGGACAAATTGACGAAGAAGGTCTCATTGGCTTCGTCGTCGAAATCACCAGCGACTTGCACCGTGATCGTCTTCTCTGTTTCATCGGCTAAAAAGGTGAGCGAACCGTTTGTCGTTTGATAGTCGCCCCGCTCGCCGATCACACCGCCGTTGTTCTCGAACCATCGGATCGAATCGTCACCGAAGGAGGCCGCAGCCACATCCACATCACCATCACCGTCGATGTCGGTTAGGATAATTTTTTCAACGCCTACGGAGACTGTCGAGATATAGTGAAACCGGAAATTCCCATAGCCGAGATTTTCATACCAAGCGATTTGCGACAAACTCGCAGTAGCGGCGACGACGTCTAGGTCACCATCACCATCAATATCGGCAGTCGCCACCGAGTTTGACGACCCCGCAAAATCATCAACGACATAATGTGTGAAGTTTTGATTTCCGTCGTTTTCGTACCAGTCGATGGCGTAAGTTGAGCCCGTAAGCACGTCGAGGTCGCCATCACCATCCATGTCGGCAGCCCACACCGATTCAATGGCCCAGTCGGCGTCGGCAATGATATGCTTGGTAAAGTTCTCGCTACCGTCGTTTTCAAACCACAAGACCTGCCGCGGATTTAGCGTCGAACCAACAAAGTCGAGATCGCCGTCCTGGTCGAGATCAATGACTTCGAAGTCTTCTGCACGTGTCACGCCGTTACTCACCGTGTGGTACGTAAAACCGCCAGCGCCGTTGGACTCATACCAAACCAGGATGGAGTTAAAATTAACGGACACGACGATATCCAGGTCTCCATCCTCGTCCAGGTCGACCACTTTGACGTCCGAGGGACGATCGACTTGGCCTGCGACACTGATCGTCTGCCCAGTGAAATTTTCGCTGCCATCGTTCTTATAAATGTTGACCTCGTTGCGGGCGTAGGAGGTCGCAATGATATCCAAATCGCCGTCGCCATCGATGTCCGCTGTTGCCACCCCATAGACGTCGCCCAAAATGACGATTTCGTGAAACGTATAATTTTCATTCCCGTCGTTTTCATACCACGCGAGTGTGTCATCATTTCGCGACGAGGAAACCATGTCGAGATCACCGTCACCATCCACATCGGCGACCTGCACGCTGCGGGCCCCATCGGCTGTGTTGTCGATCAGATGTTCTTCGAAGCGCGAGAACTCTGTCGAGACATCCACGATCCCCAATGCCGTGCCGTCCGCCGTGGTGAAATCGACGGTGGTTTCTCCCGATGTATCTCCGCTGCGGGTCACCGTGAATTCAAAGGTCTTTGCGAGAAGATCGCCTTCAGTCAAGATGGCATCGCTGATCGACACACTCGCCCCCGGCAAGGCATCATCATCGAGAATTGTGCCGCGCGCCTGACCATCATCCACCGAACCGCCCACGGTGTTACTGAGGCTGACCAATAGGTATTCGTCTTCTTCATGCTCGACGTCGCCATTCACGACGACCGTGATCGTCTGCTGGGTCACGCCATCGGCGAACATCAAAGAACCGCTCGTCGCAATGTAATCCCCCAGCTTCTGATTCTCGTACCAGTGGATCGTGTCATCGACCGTTGAAGCAGACAAGATCTCCAGATTGCCATCACCATCTAAATCGTCAGTGAAGAGCGTCGGAGCAACCAGCTTGCCCGCTGATACCGTATGTGATGTCCAAAAGTTGCGGCCAAGGTTTTCATGCCATTGAATGCCCGCATCATCCCCCCCCACGGAAACGACGACGTCCACATCACCATCGCCGTCCATATCGGCGGTCCGCACATCGCGTACCCCGTCCGGGGTGGTACGGATCTCTTGGAATGTAAAGTTTTCACTGCCGTCGTTCTCAAACCACGTGATGGTGTAGTCACCGTCATAGACAGCCACCACGTCGAGATCGCCGTCATCGTCGATGTCTGCGGAGGAGACCGCTGTGGGTGTCGCCTCGTTCGGGGCAACGAAAATAACGTGCCGCGTAAAGTTTTCATCCCCATCGTTTTCGAACCACGATATGGTGTTGTCGCCGGGGTTTGATGCGAGAACATCCAGATCACCATCACCATCAAGATCCGTCGCCTCAAACGCATTCACTTGGTTCGCAATACTCGTCACAACCCGCGTCGTGAAATTTCCATTTCCATCATTTTCGTACCAGAAAACGGTGTGGTCGAAATCCGACGACGCCATCGCATCCAAGTCGCCGTCGCCATCTAAGTCGGCAACAGCCACCCTTTTCTCGCCTGCGACGGCAGTGTCGATTGCATGGAATGTGAAGTTCTCGTTGCCGTCGTTTTCGTACCACGCAATCGTGTTGTCTTCGCGAGAGGCCGTCAGAATATCCGTATCGCCATCGCCATCGAAGTCGCCGCTGGTCACGTCTTCGGCACCATTGGCTGACGTGGTCACGGTGTGTGTTGTGAACACACCACCACCGAGATTTTCATACCAATGAATCGTATCGGAAAAATACGAGACGGACAGAATGTCGGTGTCCCCATCGCCATCAACATCGGCCGACGACACGGACTCAGCGCGATCGGCTGTGGTGCTGAGGGTCTGTTCGTTGAAAAACGTTTGGACCGGCGTCGCGTTCCCGCCGCCGGTTTCAAAATCGACGGTGATCACTCCTGAGGAACTACCGGTCCGGTCGACAGTGAATTCGAATGTCGACGTGCCGGCATCGCCCTCGGAAATCGAGAGATCGCCAATTGTCAGCGACCCCGCCAACAACGTGCGGTCTTCCAGTCCTTCCAAGGACAGCGGGATCTGTCGTCGACAGGTGCTAAACTTCCGCCAACTGCGATTTCGGCGACGGCGTTGAGAGGTCAAGCGAGTATAACGTTGCGAGCGGGCCCAGGAGGTGGTGAGCAATGACCAGAAAGACATGCAGGTTCATCCCGTCGAATTAAGGGGCGATGAATCGATTTTCGATAATAAACAAATGATGGAGATGGAATAAAACAATCACCGATCTGCCGATCCCAGAAGGCAACGGCAGATGTGCGAATCCGCAGATCTGCGAATCCAATGACTGGGAGTTCGTGTGGCAGAGGGCCCGCAAAAGCGCACCACACCGAACGAAGCATTAACAAAGCGAGCAGCGAAGCGATGTCATAGAAGAACGGCTTAAGAGCGACGACGTGCTTTCGAGGGTGAGCGATCCCAACATGTACTGTCTCCGTAAATCCCAAGGTGTAACATCAGCGCGAAAATGTTCGACACGCGTATCAACTGCAACTTCAAGCATTACCGGATAGCAGCTGACAAAACAGGGGCAGATGAGTTCAACGCAAACCCCTAATGAATCGAGCAAAAACGACTGACGAATAAATATAACAATGCGTCGGTGTCGTTGCCTTGTTCAGCAAAGCGGACTTGCGATGCGGGTCAGTCTAAACTGCGCAATTCGCGAAATCAACAAAAAAAGCAGAATCCCCACAAACTCTCTGACCTGCGGAGAATGGAGAGAGCGAGTCGGCACAAGATTTCACGCGGGACTCAGCACTGCGAAGACCGGCTCAGACGTGGGAGTCAATCAAGCGAACAGCGAGGAAGCATCTGCGTTTTCCCTGTTTTGCGTTTGGACTTCACAAACGGAGCACTCGACTCCGCATCGGTAAGGAAAGTTAATATCCCGTTAAGTACTAGTTCGATACCCGACTGCGTTCGTTCTTAAACCTGCAAAACAGTGACAACAGGAAGCGTCAGAGGGGGTTTGATTCGAACTGGAGACAGACGATAACTTTTTTCATACCTGACGTCAGGAGACGCTCTCCCACTGAAAGCCAATCGACCATCCGTGACGAGAGCGTCTTCCAAACAAGACTGGCCTGACTGATCCTAGGGCAAGAGCGTGCGGCGCGACTTGTTACTATCGAGACGAAGGTGATTACTGAACACTCATCTTCACACCACCCCCGCCCAGCGCCTAATAAGCGTTTTGGATCGTACGCTGGAATCATTAAGCTTTCACAATTGCACAGCATTGGCTCTGAAATCATCGGCATTGTTCGCTCTTGGTTGCTCAACGGCCCGACGAGATCACCCGCAACGTTGTAAATCAGCGACGCCGGCGTCGTGAACAGCTACTGCGGATTGAGAGCCTAGCAACCCACCCCAGCCGGCAAAGCCCTGGAAAACTTCTCGGCAGAGGATATGGCAACATCGCGCCGATTCACCACCAGCAATCGCCGCTGGAATTTGGCCAATTCATTTCGCCTGCCGCAATTCACTGGAGTTTCGGATTGCCATTGACGATCGATTGGTAGCGGCGTAGTATATTCGCATAGGCGAATTCAATAGGATCCACCAAGATGGCTACAAAAACTGCCAGCATCTCGCTCACGACCATATTCCGAGCGCTGTCCGATCAGACGCGATTGCGGATTCTGAATCTGCTGCGCGACGGCGAATTGTGCGTCTGCGATTTAGTCGATGTTCTGGATGTGCCGCAACCAACGGCTTCGCGGCATTTGGCCTATCTGCGGAAGTCCGGACTGGTACTCGCCCGGAAAGAAGGCCTGTGGCACTACTATCGATTGACCCCCAGTCCCTCTCCGTTTCACGAAAAGCTCTGGGAGTGTTTGGCGACTTGCGAAGCTATCGAGTCTGAACTTGCCGGTGATCGACAACGGCTCAAACATTCGTCGTGTCGTGACTGCTGCGACTAATTTTTTTAACCAATACATTCGCCTAAGCTCATATAATATACCTCATTTGGTTTGGAACGTTAAGAAATTGGAGATTGCTTCCCATGGCTGATGGAGTTTCCAAGCGTCTGGGTTTCCTGGACCGGTATTTGACATTGTGGATTTTTCTGGCGATGGCAATGGGCGTTGTTGCCGGTCGCTTGCTTCCCGGTTTGGAAGGCTGGATCAATTCATTCCAAGTGGGCACCACAAACATTCCCATCGCGGCCGGCTTGATTTTGATGATGTACCCGCCACTAGCCAAAGTTCGCTACGAAGAGATGGGCGAAGTGTTCCGCAACTGGAAACTTCTTGCCCTGTCGCTGGTCCAAAACTGGGTCATTGGACCGGTGTTGATGTTTGCCCTGGCGATTCTTTTCCTACAGGACTACCCCGAATACATGGTAGGACTGATCATGATCGGCCTAGCCCGTTGTATTGCGATGGTCATCGTCTGGAATGAGTTGGCCAAGGGAGACAGCGAATACGCCGCCGGATTGGTCGCCTTCAATAGCATCTTTCAAGTGCTGTTTTTCAGCGTGTACGCCTGGGTGTTCATCACTGTCTTGCCGCCGTTATTCGGATTGGCGGGAAGCACCGTCCAGATCGGTATTGGTGAAATCGCGCAGAGTGTCTTCATCTACCTGGGTATCCCATTCCTGGCCGGTATGGCAACACGATTTGTCATGCTCCGGACCAAAGGCCGGGAGTGGCATGAACAGCAATTCATTCCGGCCATAAGCCCGCTGACGCTCATCGCACTGCTGTTTACGATTCTGATGATGTTTGGGCTGAAGGGAAATTTGATTGTACAGATCCCCGGTGACGTAGTGCGGATCGCCGTGCCGCTGTTGATTTACTTTGTCGTAATGTTCTTGGTGAGTTTCTGGATGGGGAAAAAGATCGGCGCGGACTATTCGAAAACGACCACAATTGCCTTCACAGCGGCCAGCAACAATTTTGAACTCGCTATCGCCGTCGCCGTCGCCGTCTTCGGCATCAACTCCGGCGCCGCTTTCGCAGCTGTGATCGGACCGTTGGTGGAGGTTCCCGTATTGATCGGATTGGTCAATGTCGCTCTCTATTTTCAAAAACGATACTTCGGGGACGAAATCTCAGACGACGACGCCCTGCAGTCCGCTGCGGCAGCAGCCTGCCCCAATGTCGGCGGCAGTCCCGCTGAAGTCGGGCAAGATTAATCACCAATTGAAGCGCGAATAACAAAAAGGACTTTCATCCGATGCCAAAGCGAGTCTTAATTCTCTGCACCGGAAACTCATGTCGTTCACAGATGGCCGAAGCGCTCTGGGAATCGCTGGGCGGCGGCAGTTGGCAGTCCGAATCCGCCGGCTCGAAACCCTCCGGCTACGTCCACCCTTTGGCAATCCAAGCGATGCAGGAGATGGATATCGACATTTCCGCACATACAAGCAAGTCGCTCGATCAGTTCCAAAACCAACCGTTCGATCTCGTCGTCACGGTCTGCGACAACGCCAAAGAGTCCTGTCCCATTTTCCCCGGGGCGCAGACCACGTTGCATTGGCCCTTTCAAGATCCCGCCGATGCCACAGGCTCCCAAGAAGAACAAATGACCGTATTCCGCCGTATCCGCGACGAAATCAGAGACAAAATTGAAACCTACCTGCAAACTCTTAAACCTAAAGGAGAGTCAAAATGATCAACGAATCCGCTGTCGATTTTCCCGGCAATTACCGCCTGCACGTCGCTTTGACCGTTTCCAATCTGGAAAAGTCCAAGCATTTCTATGAAATTCTGTTCGGCCAACCCGCCTGTAAGGAACGGCCCCGTTATGCGAAATTTGAGCCGCATGACCCGTCGGTCAATTTGACACTGAACGAAGAAGATGGCAATGTGCGAATCGAAGGCGGATCCGCTCATTTCGGCGTTCAGGTCAAATCCATTGCAGCAGTTCACGCCGCCACCGAGCGTTTCCAAGCAGCCAACATCGAAACGATCACCGAAGAAGAAACCACTTGTTGCTACGCCGTGCAAGACAAGGTGTGGGCCATCGATCCGGATGGACACAAGTGGGAAGTCTTCGTCGTACTGCAGGCCGATGCGAAAGATGAACGTTACGAAGCCGCCGGTTGCTGTGGCCCGGAAACCGTTCAACTGAACAAGTAAGACACGGGACTTCCCCACGATGTGTGGGGAAGTCCAAGTCGCTCCGCTGCGAAGATTTGTTCAATGTCCGTGATCTTCCTCACCCAGGGCAATCAACTTGGTCGGCTTTCCGCCGACCGGCACTGTGGCAAGCACTCCCAGATCCTTGAGCGACATGATTGAAATCGTACTGTCGCCGGGGTTGGTCCAAAATGCGTATTGACCGGCGTGATCAAACGCAATCTGGTGGTGCCCGTAGTGGCCTTCGACGTCGCTGTGCCCCACGGGAATCGTTTTCAGTAGCTGCGCGTCGGAAAAATCGAGATCTTGGTTGGGATCGAGTTGGACGATGCTCAAGAATTCGTCCCCTTCGACATTACCGGGATGGTCGTGAAACACGAACACCAAGCGCCGCCCATCAGCCGCCTTGACGATTGCCGGAACCGTCGGCCCGTTTCCCGGTTGCATGGGAAGTGGAACGCTCACGAGTTGTGGGGAAGTCTCGTTCGCATTCAACAGACCCAGCGTAGCGTAGTCCTCCTCTCCGTAAACAAAACAGACGTAGTCGCGGTGAGTTGCAAAAGCCCCCGTGCGCAATGGCTTTTTCGTCTCGGGATTCTCACCAAGCGAAATATGGTGAATTTCCGCATCCGCATGTTCCGCCGTCGGCTCAAGATCGGCAGTGACCCAACAGATCCCATCGGCCGGCGCAAAGAAGACCTTGTCCGCCGCAGTCGTGGCGCCGTGAATCACTCCCGTAGGAAGCGCTAGTGAATAACTGATCTCCTCGTTTCCCTCAGGCTGAATGCGAGTCACGTCCACGCGCCCTTGATTGGGACCGCCGCCGTCAATCCATGTCCCATAACCGGTTGTGTTCTCCGCCACGGCCAACGTAATATGATGTCCGCCGCCGGCATGAAACCCTTGCGGTACGTCGACCTCCCCTTCACCATCGCCGACCGAAGGATCGATCCGGGTGTAACCGTTGTTGCGGTCATTGGCCAGGTAATAGACGTCTCGATAGATATACAAATGAGCCGGGTTGCCTTGTTTGTCGTCGAGTTTCTGGGCAATGATCCGCGGTTTGTCGCCGAAACTCCAATGCCCATGATCGCCGTGCGCCTCCTCTTCGACACCGGTCGCTAAGAGCAACCAGCCGCTCTGAAATTCGCCGCCCGCGTCGTCTCGCACCCCGACAAGCAACGTGCCTTGGCTCACGTCCATCTGCACGAGATTTTGACGCTCAGCATCGAGCACCGGAAAATCGTCGATGTCGTGGATCTCTCCCAAACTGGGTGGGTTACCCTGTAAGACATGCGCCCAGCGCAGCTTTCTCGTATCGTGGTCTTGAAGAAACAATCGGCAAATAACCGACGGCTCCGGTTCTTCGGCGGCGATGGCCGATGCATCAAATTTGATCAACTCCTGCTGCTGACCGCAGCCCACCATCACGAAGGCTGCGAGCAATAAACCAATGTAATTCCAAGTTTTCAGATTCATGTTATTTTCCTGGGCGAGTCGCGTATGTGGGTTCGAAAGATGAATTTCATTCCGCGGCGGATACAAAGGGCGGCCCGGTTCCCGCTTGAGTTTCCATAAACCGGCCCCGTCGAAATCCAAGGAACACCCAATGGACTTCCGTGTCCGTTTGGGAGAGCCAATAGAACCGCCTCCCTCCCGCAGGTGAACGATAGACCGACGGCTTTCCGTGTAGCAGTGGATTCTCTGCCACCGAGGGTTGAAGTCGTAGATAGCTGGTCAGCAACCGTTGGTCCCCCTCGGTCATTTCTGACTGCCGCTGCCACGCTGTGCTGTCGATTTGCAGTTCGTCCGGCGGTGTGGGCATCGGCCGAAAGACAGCCGAGTTTTCCGCCGAGCAGCCCTGCAGGCCCCACAGCATGAGCAAAGTGGCCAACTGTTGCACCGCCGAAGTTACAGTGATGAAGCGCATATCCAATTCCTATCAGCGACGGCACAAGCAACGATCCGTTGCTGCCGACTAGCGAGCGAGTCAATCTTAAAATTCACTGATGACCTGACCATCACTGCGAGAAAACAGTTGCCGCATGGTCGCCAAGTCGATGTTTTCGTTCATGAATTGCACACTTCCGTCACACATCAAGACATTGACCCCGCCCGCATGCTGGCTCCGCGGCCCAGAGACCAATTCGCCGTGGTGTGACACATCCGGCTCAGCGGAATTCGGCTGAAAATGGGCGTTCACCAGCACGTGATAGCCTGTGCTGCGAATCCAAGAACCGGCGCGGCGTCCCTCATAGCGCGTAGCGGGAAATGCCGTCAATTTATCCGCATTCACAGTACAGGGGCCGCCTCCACTCACCCGCTTCATTTGCCGTTGTGCGTCGACCAAATCAGTAGTATCGTCGCCACGCGAGCCAAACAGAGTTTCGGCCATGAACACCGTCGTTGTTGTACCGTCTGAAATGTCACTGAAACGGGTCGATGATCCTCTCCAAAACAGGCCATCGTTGATATTCGTGCAGTAATTCAATTCGATGCCGCTGCCTCCGTTCACCAAATAATTCCCACCGGCATACAGATCGCCGTTGCTATCTCGATACATGACTTCGCCGGCATCACTTGGGCAGACAAAGACCGGCACAACGTGTGCAGCGGCAGGTGCCAAAAGAGGATTTACTTGAGCAGCCCAGGGCGGTCCCAGCAGCAGTGGTTCGTTGAAATCAATCAGAGCATGCAGATTCGTCTGTTCGAGATAGGGAAGGACTTGAGCTTGCGGTGAATAGCCGTAGTTCGAGTCCGCGGCCAATAGCGGAAAGGCGGTATGCACATCGTAATAATTGTGCATGGCAATCCCGAGTTGTTTGAGATTATTGCGACACTGCGTGCGCCGCGCCGCTTCCCGCGCTTGTTGCACAGCCGGTAGCAACAGAGCAACTAGAATCGCAATGATGGCGATCACCACCAGCAATTCAATGAGTGTAAAACCAGAACGTTTCATAGGTGAGCTCCCAATCGATGAAAACGAAACAATGACGAATTGCGGCCAACCAGAATCACGCAACCGGCGCCGACAAGTAAGCCGCAATTATGAACGCACAACACAATCCTGTAAATGCAATAACTATGCATTTGCTTCGTTTTTGCATAAAAAACTGATTGCGCCTGACAACACGATTCCGTTTGCCACCACCCGCCAGCAAATCTTTGCCGACCGTCGTTGAATCATTTCACATCACACTCACCGAATAATTTCCCGTTTTCTACTATTATTCAAGTGTATTATAGCAATCTATGCACGCAACAAGATTGCACGAGACCGACTGACGCTCGGCGACCGTCTTGTGTGGATAGCTCAGTCCAGCATCACCCTCTGGGACCGGTGTCGACTGGCCTGCCCCAGAAAGGAGTGGCCCTGCGGACTCACGACTGCAGGGCCGCCAGGAGAGTCGCATTTGCACATCGTTTGCACGATAGGTCAAAACGCGAGAAGCATTCGATCCGACAAGCCTTACGACGAAACCGCCAACGAAACCCTAAATGAACTTCCCACCTCGCCAATAAGACGCACCTCATGCCCGGAATCAGTGGTGCAACTACACAACCGACACTCGCCGCACATGCCTTGCCAAGGCGCGACGCTGCCAGGACCGACCACCCACAAGCCGGGAGCCATTGCTCTTGTTGATAACGAGGACTGCATGCCAACCACTTCCCCAGCGCAGGTCTCTCACCTCAGCTCGATACATAACGCAGGCGGAACCGGTGCCGCCCTGATCCACCGCTAGAACACCCCCCTAAGCGGGCGGCTGTTCGCTGAGACGGTCGGCCGCCTTCTCGGCCGATTCGCCGATCGCACCGATGGCCAGCATGGGAGTTGCGTCGATCTCCTCAGCCTCCATCATGGAGACGATCCGCTGCAGCGAAGAAAGCGTCTGGGATTTTTCCCAATCGGCCAGTTTGGCGAATTCGTGAACGAACTGCTCTTGAAGCAATGACGGAGCACTACGAACAAGCTCGGTGGCCTGCGGCGTCGCGACGACAAGCATCCGACGCTTATCGACAGGGCAGCGGCGGCGGACGACAAAATCGCGGCGCGTCAGCCGATCCAAAATCCCCGTAACCGTGCCTTGGCTCAAGTGGACCTGTTTCGCCAATTCACCAGCCGGCACCTCACCAATTTCACAAAGAGCTTTGAGCACAGTGAGTTGCGGCCCGGTGAGCCCGTGTTTCTGCAACAGCTTACGCGAGCGCAGGTCGACAGCACGGATAATACGACGCAGTGCAATGAGCACTTGCTCGCAGAAGAAGTCATCGGGCTGCAGCGTCGTTGTCCGTTGAACGGCCATGCGTCATGTCCGAAAATGCAGAGAAAGTAGTGTGTACAGAAAGCATCTACAGGCAAGATGCCTGTTGTCCTGGACACAAATTCAAGTTAATAAACGGTGAATTCAGCGAAACCTTGAATTTGAAAGGGATCACTGTGGACATTTATATTCAATTGTGTACAAAGTAAATACGCATTATTGGCAATTACTGCCAATAATGCGTTTTCGCCACAAAACAACAGGGTAGTCAAATCTCTTTGAATTTCCGGGAGCCGACTTTAGCCGACGCGGCTCGGATTACGCGGCTGGTTCGACGGTGTCCACCGTTGGACGTGAATTCGCACTATCTTTCCCTGCTGTTATGCCGCGATTTTCATGCAACCTGCGTCATCGCGGAGCTCGACTCTCAATTGGCTGGGTTCCTGTCAGCATACCGTCCGCCCGGACGGAATGACACTGTTTTCGTTTGGCAAGTGGCCGTTGATCCCCAACATCGCTCTGCCGGCGTTGCCTCGCAGTTGCTCGACGAGCTGTTGGCCCGCCCCGCGTGCGGCCAAGTCAACTGGCTGGAAACAACCGTCACACCCTCCAATACATCGTCGCAAAAATTATTTCAGTCGCTGGCAGCGCGGCTGGAGACGGAGTGCAACCGAGAAGAGGGTTTTACAACAGAATTGTTTGACGAGACCAATCCGCATGAACCGGAAGACTTGCACCGCATCGGTCCATTCACATTGAATCACTAATAACCAGAAGGATCTTTTAATCATATGTCTATTTTTGATCGTCTTGAATCGAACGTGCGGGGCTACTGCCGCTCGTTTCCCACGACTTTTACGACCGCTCAAAACGCAACACTCACCGATGAGAACGGGCAGGATTTTATCGATTTTCTCGCCGGTGCGGGAACCCTGAACTACGGCCACAACAATTCAGATATCAAAGGCCCGCTCATCGAGTATCTGCAGAACGACGGCGTGCTGCATGGGCTCGACATGCATACTGATGCCAAGGCGCAATTTCTGGAAGCCTTTGAAGAGCACATTCTGTGGCCGTTGGAGCTTGACTACAAAATTCAGTTCACCGGACCGACCGGAACAAACGCCGTCGAGGCCGCTTTCAAACTGGCTCGCAAAGTGACCGGACGGACGAATATCGTTTCATTCACCAACGGTTTCCACGGAGTCAGCCTCGGCTCGGTGGCCGCTACGGGAAATAGCCACTTCCGTGACGCAGCGGGAACACCGCTGAACAATGTCACGTTTATGCCGTTCGATGGCTATCTTGGCGAAGACATTGATACGCTGGATTATTTCGAGCGATTATTGCGCGACAGTAGCAGCGGCTTGGACCTACCGGCGGCTGTCGTTGTCGAAACCGTCCAAGGCGAAGGGGGCGTGAATGTCGCAAGCATCGAGTGGCTGCAAAAGCTCGAAGAACTGTGCCATGAATTCGAAATTCTGCTGATTGTCGACGACATTCAGGTCGGCTGCGGCCGAACGGGAACCTTCTTCAGTTTTGAAGAAGCCGGGATTGTGCCGGACATCGTTACGCTCTCAAAATCGCTGAGCGCCTACGGATTGCCGATGTCATTGGTCCTCATGAAATCGGAACTCGACGAGTGGAAACCAGGCGAACACAACGGCACGTTTCGCGGCAACAATCTGGCGTTCGTATCGGCCAAAGCGGCTATCGACTTGTATTGGCAAGATTATTCCATGACGCGATCGGTAAAACGCAAAGGGGCGCTGATACAGAAACGCCTGCAAGAGATTGCCGAGGAAATCAACGATGTCGAACTGGAAGTCCGCGGTAAAGGGATGATCTGGGGACTGGCTTGCCGGGAGTGCCCTCAACTGATGGAACTGGTCAGTGCTGCCGCGTTCAAACGCGGATTGATCATCGAAACCAGCGGCACGGACAGCCATGTCCTGAAATGTTTGCCGCCGCTGACGATCGACGATGACCAACTGATCAGCGGGCTGGATACAATTGCCGAATGTTTCACAGTCGTCCTCAATGACGCCGAGGCCATGAAGTCGCTCGGCCTCACCCACGCCAACTGATTTGATCTTTTGATACTACTCATCCGGAATTTGCAAAAATGATTGTAACCAACTTAAGCGAGATTATCGGCACCGAGCGTGATGTCCACGGCGAAACATGGAACAGTCGCCGGCTGTTGCTGGCCGGCGAAAACATGGGTTTCTCGATGCATGACACGCTGATCCATGCCGGCACCGAAACCACAATGTGTTATGAAAACCACCTCGAAGCCGTGTACACCATTGAGGGCGAGGGAGAAATCCAAGTGCTGCCGGATGGGCCGACCTATCCGATTGGTCCCGGCACGCTGTACGCGCTGAACGACAACGACCGGCATTGCGTCCGCGCGAAAACGCAATTGCGAATGGTGTGTGTATTCAATCCGCCGGTGACCGGCCGCGAAGTCCATAACGCCAATGGAGCCTACCCTGCGGCGACTGCGGCGGAAACTTAATGCGAGTCGTTGTGGCTCATCGAAAACTACCATCAAACTGGCGGCGAAGTCGCGCACGGCCAAACCGCAACTACAGTTAGATTTCAACTGAAGCGATAAAGGGCTCCGTCGTTCTTTCTGTATTTTTACGTGTGTGTCGTGTCTTTCATGGTCCTTAATTTTCTAAGGAAACCGAATACTTACACGCCACGCAAAGCTTTTGAAGGTTAGTAAATACGATTCGCCATGGAGACAACACCCCCACACAGTATCGATACGCGGGAAGACAGTTATCCGTCAAGGGTCTACCCTGAACCGGAGTTCCTGAAACGATGCGACCCGATCGTTTGCGACTTCGAAGCCCCAGGGCCGCTATCAACGGCACAACTCAGCCAGTTTGAGCGCGACGGGTTTCTGATTCTGCCCGCGTTTTTTCCTGAAACGGACATCGCCACCTATAAGGAAGAAATTAAAAGGCTCTGCGCGTCTCGAGAAATCCAACAGCGTCCGGAAGCGATTCTGGAACCGAACCATTGCGAATTGCGTTAGCTATTCTCCGTGCATAATTCAGAAATCAGCCCCTGTTTTTCCGAGGTTGCTGCGGATCAGCGCATTGCCGGCATGGCGGCACAAATCATTGATGATGAGGTGTATGTTCATCAATCGCGCGTCAACTTGAAACCGGGATTCGCCGGTAAAGAATTCTACTGGCATTCGGATTTCGAAACGTGGCACGTCGAAGATGGAATGCCGCGCATGCGGGCTGTCAGCTGTTCGCTGCTACTGACGGAGAACTACAATTTTAACGGTCCACTCATGCTGATCCCCGGCTCGCACCAGCAGTTTGTATCGTGCGAGGGAGAAACGCCCGACAATCACTATCAAAAGTCGTTGCGGCGACAAGAATATGGCGTTCCGGACCAGGAATCTCTTGCGCGATTGGCAGAAGATGGCGGGATCGTCAACGTGGTCGGGCCGCCCGGCACAATAGTGCTGTTTGATTGCAACACAATGCACGGCTCGAACGGGAACATCACTCCGTTTCGGCGATCCAATTTGTTTTTTGTCTTCAATAGTCTCGCCAATCGTCTCGTTGAACCGTTTTGCGGCAAAATACCGCGCCCCGAATTTATCGCCAATCGCACCGCAGTCGCGCCGTTGGCCATGCGAGAACTTAACGTCCAATCACACGCTTGATGAGGGAGGGGGCCCGTGATGCTTGAAGAATTACATACCATCCGTACGGCGGCACAATTGTTATCGATTCGCGAACCCGAATTGGCAGAATCATTACTCGGTGCGTGCGCAACGGTTTGGAAGCAGATGTACGAACTCAACGACTGGCCGGCCGATCTCGAAGCAAGTGCCCTGCAATTGGCGAAGCAGCTTAGTTCCACCGAGCACGATGTCGAAGGTACCGTTACAGCAATGGACCATTCAACGGCAGCTGCAATGGCCAAGGCGATCTTGGATTTCGCGAATGAGTTGGAAACCAAGAACGGAGCGCTAGTCTAAACGATGAGACAACGCGACGACTTATCCTTTCCTATGCATGAATATGCACGGCGTATGCAGGCTCTCCGCCAACGTATGGCGGAACGGGGCCTCGACGCGGTGTTGATCACCACGCCGGAAAATATCTGTTATCTCACAGGCTTTGAAAGCCAAGGTCACTTTTCGTTCTGCGCGCTGATCGTACCGCTGGAAGGGGAGCCAATCATGGTTCCCCGCCGAATGGAAGACAGCGGCGTGCAGGCCCGCACCTGGGTTGCGATCAGCTGCCCTTACGAAGAGGTGGAAGATCCGATCCAAAAGGTGCGCGATACGCTGCGTTTGTATGACTTGAGCGACAACCGCATCGGCTTTGAAAAGGATTGTTGGTTTTTCACCGCCGTGCAACAAGAGCGGTTATTCGCCTTATCGCACGAGACGTCGTTTGTCGACTGTGCGGGAATTGTTGAAGCGGGCCGGTTGATCAAGTCCGATCTGGAAATCGAGATGATCCGCAGCGCAGCCCGCGTTGCCGAAGCGGGTTAGCAGACGGGCATCGAAGCGGTCCAAGAAGGAGCCACGGAAAATTATGTGGCGGCCGATATTCATTTTGCCATGTTCAAAGCGGGGGGAGAATGGCCGGCGATTTCGCCCTTTGTAGCCACCGGCCATCGCGGATCGATCGGCCACCAAACTTGGGCGGGCGACTTCATCAAGAAGAACGAATGCGTATTTTTAGAAGTAAGCGGCTGTCTCAAGCGGTACCATGCCGCTATAATGCGGAACTGTTTTGTCGGCCAACCCGATCAGCAGATTTTAGATGCAATCAAGACTGTTCAAGAAGCAGTCGATGCCTCGATCGCGATGATCAAGCCTGGGATACGGTTGGGAGAAGTCGATGCAGTGAGTCGTAAGATCATCTCCCTTGCGGCCCCGAATTTTGGCGGTATGCAAGTTACGCGTTCGGCCTACTCGATCGGCATCGCGTTCGCTCCGGACTGGGGTGAGGGGCATATTATGAGCATTCGCCACCGTGACCCGCGGGTTCTGCAGCCGAACATGACGTTCCACAACATCCCCTGGGTACAAATCCCGGGAAAAGGGGGCATCGGCCTGTCGGAAACCATTCGTGTCACCGAGGACGGTTGCGAAGTCATTACGCAATTGCCGCGTCAGCTTTAGATCAAGTAATGACCAAAATCGCTTTTCAAGTTGAGCGGGAGTAGTGAGCATTCATGGAGAGACCCAAAAGACGGACCGACCGGGGGAGAGGAACGCGATGGCCCTTTTGACGCGGCTGTTTGCCGGTATTCAACGCATCGAAGAATTTCTCCTCGGTTGGTCGATCATCGCGATTGCAGCTTTGACGATCAGCAATGTCTTCTGCCGCGCCGTTTTGCAATTCAGCCTGCCATTCACTGGAGAGTTGTCACAATTCTTCATGATCATGGTCACATTTGTCGGCCTCAGTTATGCGGCCAGTCGCGGCCGGCATATCCGTATGACGGCCCTCTATGACCAATTCAGCCCGCGCGGGCGGAAGGTGCTGATGATCGCCATTAGCGCATCGACAGCCGCGCTGATGCTGGTTCTTGCTTGGTATTCCTTCCAATACATTGGTACCGTGCGGTTTTTAGAAAGCGTCTCGCCCGTTTTGCAGGTTCCGTTGTATGTGGTTTATTTACTAGTCCCGCTAGGATTGATTTCTGCGGCGATACAATATGCGCTCACGACCGCTCGGAACGTCATGTCGCCGGACGTCTATATTTCATTCGACGTGAAAGACGAGTACGACCAACCCCTCGACGGGGAAATCTAACGCGGCCCGACTGAGGCGGAGATATTGCGTGGAAGCGTTATTGATCATCGGAATCATGCTCGTACTGCTGATGCTGGGTTATCCGATGAAGGTACCCCTGCTAGCGGCGGCGCTGGGAGTCTTATGGGTCTTTCATCCGGATGTGACTCCGGCGGTGCTCGTGCAGCAAATGATCGGCGGCATCAAGCCGGCGGCGTTAATGGCCGTACCGATGTTTATTTTCGCAGCCGACATCATGACACGGGGATATTCCGCGCAGCGATTGCTCGACATGGTAATGGCCTATTGCGGACATCTTCGGGGCGGTCTGCCCATCGCCAGCGCGGTGAGCTGTACGTTATTCGGAGCCATGTCCGGTTCGACGCAAGCCACCGTCGTCGCTATCGGCGGTCCGTTGCGGCCGCGACTTCTCCAAGCCGGCTATTCCGATGCGTTCACCACCGCCCTGATCATTAATGCCAGCGACATTGCGCTGTTGATCCCCCCCAGCATCGGCATGATTGTTTACGGTGTGGTGTCCGGCACGTCGATAGGTGAACTGTTCATTGCCGGCGTCGGTCCCGGTTTGATGATCCTGGGCATGTTCTGTGTTTATTGCTGGATCGCCTCGGTACGGATGAACATCGCGCGTCAGCCCAAGGCGGATTCCGCCACACGGTGGAAATCAGTCCGCGGGGCAATTTTTCCGTTAGGATTTCCCGTGATCGTGATCGGTGGAATCTACTCGGGATTCTTCAGCCCCACCGAAGCGGCCGCGGTCTCGGTGTTGTATGCCGTGATTTTAGAGATCGCCATTTTCCGGGAACTGTCGCTGCGCGATCTCCCGGACATCGCTCTCTCAACGGGGGTGGTCACCGCCGTTGTGTTTGTTTTGGTCGGTGCGGGCGCCGCATTTAGTTGGGTCATCTCCTTCGCGCAGTTGCCCGATGCATTGATCAACGATTGGCTGGGCTTATCAGCGGCGTCGGGATATTGGACGATCATGCTCACAATCGCCGCTGCGTTTTTTATTGGATGCATGTTCGTCGACCCCATTGTCGTGATTTTAATTTTGACGCCGATCTTTCATCCAGTTGCCGCAGCGGCGGGGATCGACCCGGTCTTGGTGGGGATTGTGGTGACTTTGCAAGTGGCGATTGGTTCTGCGACGCCACCATTCGGCTGTGATATTTTTACAGCGATCGCCGTGTTTCGCCGCCCGTACTGGGAGGTCATTCGCGGGACACCGCCGTTTATCGCAATCCTGTTATTGGCCGCCGTTTTGTTGATCGCGTTTCCCGAGATTTCCCTGTTTCTCCGCGATCTGGCGTTTGGATGATGAACATGTCTCAAGCAAAATTGATCCGCGTCCGCTGGCTATTGGCGATCTTGCCGTGCGTGGCACTACTCTGCTCATGCGGCCGGCCTGTCGCGCAGAAATCACCTGGACCGATTCAATGGCGATTTGCCATCGAAGAAACGATTGGCAGCGTCCAGCATGAATATGCGCTCAAATTCAAGGAATTGATCGAGTCGCGCTCCCAAGGCGCGATTGAAGTCACGATCTATCCTTACGGCACGCTCGGTACGTCGGATCAGATTACAGAGCTGGTCGACATGGGCGTCATCCAATTCGCCATGGCCTCCCCGGGTCATCTCGGAAAACTGATCCCCGAAGTGCAGGTGTTCCTGTTGCACTTTGTGTTTTCCGATGACGAGGAAATCAACAACCAAGTGCTCAACGACAATCCGGAGTTGCGACGCACATTCGATGAACTGTATGCCCGCAAACGACTGAAGTTGTTATCAATCTATTCCGAAGGTTGGCAGGTGTGGACCACAAAAAAAGCAATCCGTACTCCGGAAGATTTTAGCGGTGTGAAGATGCGGGTAATGACCTCGCCTTTGCTGTTGGCCGCCTACGCCGCTTATGGGGCCAGCCCGACCCCCCTGCCCTATTCGGAAGTCTATTCCGCTTTGCAGTTGAACATGATTGACGGCCAGGAAAATCCGGTGTTTGCGATCCAGGAAATGAGCTTTTACGAAGTGACCGACTGGATGATCTTCGCTAAGCAATCACCGTTCATTACGACCTCCGTCACCAACCTGGAATTTTTCCAAGGCTTGCCATCAGAGCAACAGGAACTGGTGCTGGAAACCGTCGATGAATTGAACGGCTATATTCTAGAAGTCCAACGCGAATTTAACCGCGACCGGTTGAAATTGATCCAAGAGAACAAGCCCGGGCTGAACATCGTACCCGACTTAACCGCGGAGCAACGCGAGGCATTTCGCGACGCCAGCCAGTCAGTCCGACAACAGTTTGTCGAGTTAGCCGGCCCCGAAGGTCAGCGACTGCTCGACGAACTCATCCGGGCCATAAAATCCGCCGAAGCAAAGCGCGCTCAATAGTTCTCCTCGGTGCGAGAAAAACTGGTGCACAAAGCACCAAGGTTAGTCCGTGGATCAAAAGCAGGCACAGGTGGGGAAGCCTCTTTATTTTTTATTGAGTTGTTTTCGGAGAATCTGCGTTGTCTGAGAGGCGACTGCAAGGTAAAACACAAGGACATTTCTCGATCATTCGAATGTTCTGCAGAAGCAATTCCGGCGTAGTTCGCCGCTCAAGTATCGTCCCATTGTCTTAGGGGCGATCAACTTTTGCCGACGTTTGTGGTCCGTCTTTTGTAAAGATTGTCGATTGTTTTTCCTAGGCCCCATCTGATTAGGTCCGCCATCGTCTTGGACCGCAATAACAATGGCCAAACCCGATAAAGCTGAATTAGAAGATTCCGCAGCCTCTCCCCAGGGGAAGACGCCTCAGCCTGCCCGAAAACGAACCGCGTTCATCTTGGCTGTGCTGTTTATCATTGGTCTGGGATTTCTTTCGGGGGTCGGCACATTCACGTTCGGATACGGCAAGGGAGCCAGTTACTTTAGTAACAATCCCCAATCGTGTGCCAACTGCCACGTGATGCAAGACCATTTTGATTCCTGGCAAAAGAGCAGCCATCATCACGTCGCCGTCTGCAACGATTGCCATTTGCCGCACGAATTTCCCGGCAACTTGATCACAAAAGCAGACAATGGGTTTTTCCACTCCGTGGCATTCACGCTCCACGACTATCACGACCCGATCCAAACCAAGCCCCGCAACCAAAAAGTCACGCAGGATGCCTGCATAAGCTGTCACGGCGACTTCGTGCATGCCCTGCAACCACAGGCCGCGGGGGGCGAATCGCTCTCCTGTGTCCACTGCCATGCGGACGTCGGCCATGCATTTCGGCCGTATTCAACCGGCAGTCAACGCGAATCGGCTTCCTCTGAATCCCACTAACAGGCCCATGAACTATGGCAATCACTGATCATATCCGCTTTCGCTGGCTGGTCTTACTCACACTGCTGGTGGCCGTCACCTCGTTTGGAGTCGTGGCGCTGCTGGTCAGTATCATCGAACGCAAGCAAGAAGCCCGCACGCCGACGGTGAAAATCGTCGACGTCACGGAGATCAGTACCGATCCCGAACCGTGGGGCTTGAATCACCCGCTCCAGTACGAAACATATCTGCGTACGGCCGATTCCGAGCGAACAGATTACGGCGGCAGCAATGCGTTGCCGCCCAGCAAATTAAAACAATACCCGTGGCTGAAGCGATTGTTTGCGGGGTATGCCTTCAGTGTCGATTACCGCGAAGCGCGCGGCCACGCGTTCATGCTGCATGATCAAGAAGTCACGAAGCGTGTCACCGACTTTCAACAGGCCGGCGCCTGCTTGCATTGCCATGCCTCAATCATTCCGACCTATCGCCGCATCGGGTTAGAAGAACAAGGAGTGGAGGCTACGCCAGAGCGTCTGGCCGAATCGTTTGACCAAGAGGCAGTCCAGGCCGGGTTCAAAGCCGTGAGCCGGATGAATTACGAGGATGTCTTTGCCGAACTGCTCAAAACACCCGATGGCATCCCCACAGCTGACGACAAAGGCGATCCCCACATGGGCCATGCCCATCCGGTCTCCTGTGTGGATTGTCACGATCCCAGCACCATGCAGATTCGCGTCACTCGGCCTGGATTTCTCGAAGGCATTGCAAAACTTGCCGAGAGCGATGATCCGGTGCCTCATCTTCCGAGTATCGCCCAATGGCGAAAGTCGAACTCCAAAACGCCCTACAATCCCAACGTCGATGCTTCACGACAAGAAATGCGATCGTTTGTCTGCGGCCAATGCCACGTAGAGTACTACTGTGCGAACAAGATGACGTTGACGTTTCCCTGGGGCAACGGCCTGAAAATGGAAGACCTCGAACAAGAGTGGGATGAGACCGAATTCCCCGAGGGGGGCAAGTTTTTTGACTACGTGCACAAGGAAACCGGCACCAAGGTCTACAAAGCCCAGCACCCGGAATTTGAATTGTGGAGTCAAGGCATCCACGCGCGGGCCGGTGTGAGTTGCAGCGACTGTCACATGCCTTTCGAGAAACAGGGGGCGACCAAATTCAGCAGCCACTGGGTCCGCAGCCCCATGCTCAACATCAACCGCGCCTGCCAGACGTGTCACAACGTTCCAGAAAAGGAATTACTGGCTCGCGTCGATGGAATTCAAGCACGCACGATGTCGCAAGTCGACCGTGCAGCCGCAGCGATGACCGACATGCTCGATGCCATCGTCGCTGCACAAAAAGCGGGTGCAACCGAGGAGCAACTCAAACCGATTCGCGACCTGCAACGTAAAGCGATGTGGCGGCTGGATTTTGTTGCCAGCGAAAACTCGAAAGGCTTTCATGCGGATCAAGAAGCGATGCGCATCCTCGGCGAATCGATTGATTACAGCCGACAGGCACAGGGCTTGGCATTTAAACTGGGAACCGCCGCGAAAACGTCATCGCCCCCGGAAGAGTCGAACTAATCCACAGACGACTTGCCCCGAACGGCTGGGTGGGTTGATTGAATGGCACCATTGAAAGTCAGCAACGGGCTGTGACATCTCACTAGCGTCCCACTCTTCAACTCCAACGAATTCCGTGCGCGCCTTGACCTGCCCCCCTGGGAATCTCAACAATGCCGTTGCATCAGAGATTCACCAGCTTCGGAATAGGATTCGCATACAGAAGCTTCCAGCCCGCTTAAGTGGCATGCAGCCCAGTCCCCCATCAACGCTGCTAACTTTTCTGGCACACGGGGCTGCTTTCTTGGGCACTCTGCCACAGAACATTAATTCGCTATCTGGATACAAAAACATTGCATCGATCTTCATTTCTCCACGATTCTCTGGGAGTCAACGAGGGGTTTGACGAAAACGTCAAGAACTCACGTCAGGACCGTTTACTCGACTATATCAACCTCCAACTGATCGCGCATGGACTGCCACCTGCCAAAGCGTATCGTGACGACAATTTCATCCAATTGACGCATGGGCTGTTGGACAAACTCCAATCCCAATCGCAGTTACTATCGGATTATCGTTGTCCCGTCGATACTCGAATCGAATCGTTTCTCGCTCAATATTTTGACGATTTGAATCTCCAGCAACCGCTTCAACTGCCGGCAAATACTTTCGTCATCGACCGCCACGGCATGGCCCGCGAGTTGTCACTTCCCGCTGGGGGCGACGAATTCCAAACCGAAATCGTGCAGTCGTATCGTGTGCGAAATGGTGTGCTGCACAATCCGCGACACGATCGACGTACGACCAAAGGGACCTTTCACGTCGCTGAGGGCGGACTTCCCATTCCTTTGGAAAAACGGGCCGTCCCCAAACATGTGGCTGCCGAACTATTAAGACGTGCGCTTTTGCCTCCGCAAGACTTAACGCGACTTCCCTACACGTCCAACCAGGAAGAGCAAGCACACTGCTTTGTCTCCTTGTTGTTGCGGCCCATCGTCTGCCCCGAAGTTCAGTCGGTCACTCCCGTAAAATCGATGGAAGTCCGGTTTTTTGTACCCGGGACGCTTGTCAGCAATCTGGATTTTGTAGAATCAATTTTCGGAAATGCCGGTGATCCCCAAGTCCCGCAAAACGATGCCGGTCTCGATGTCGAACATTGGACCGGCCATACGGGAGCCGTAATCCTTGCACCGCACTTGGAGCAATTGACCAAAAAAGAGCTTGGCCTGCCCCCCTACAGTGAAGCCACGGAGCGGCAGCGACGAGACGAAATGTGTTGGAAGGATGAGCAAGAACTTTATAACGGAGGACAACCCTTTAAGCTGACTTGCCGTGATGAATCTGGGGTGATCGTAACCGTCATCTCCGATAATTATTTTGGATACTGCAAGAAAGAAGTCAAAACACAGATTAGTTACGCGGCCAATCTGTCTGGAAATTACGAGGAAGAACACGCGGGAGGCGCAATCGCGTTTGCCAGCTACAATCTTGGCGACGAATTCCAGTTCAACAGTTCCCGTTATAACGGCAGGACCTTTGCCGACGTTGTCGCCGATTACGGCACATGCATCAATGTCTTCCCTGAAGGGTACGGACAAGACCGCGAATACCCGGACCTGATCTATGTGCGCGAAGACGCCCGCGCAGACATCAATAGCCAAAAGATTGTCTGGACTCACAACGAGGTTGAACAGGCGATTCCCCTCTTGCCGGGAAAAGTCTATATGGGTCCGTCCGGCTATCAGTTGCGAATGGAAAAACACCCGATGGCCCCCACGTGGCGACTGGTTGGTACCGTCGGCGAAGGGGTCTTATGTCACAAACCATGCACTGTCAGCGGCGGCGGCAAGAGTGAAATCAGCAAGTCGATTCGGGACTACATGCATTTTGGTCCCTTGTTTGTGGTCGACTATGAGCATGACATGCAGCTCGTCAATGACATTTTTGAACGTGACTACCAGGATCGATGGAAAGTTGCTTCGGATCATTCTCAACAACCGTCGCGACGCGTTCTCAGCCCGCTGAGGTCGCTGGGCAGTGTCATCAAACTGTTCACGCCGTCTCCTGAATATAGCGATGAATACAATGCCTGGTTGAATACAATTCCCAGTCATGTATTTGCGATTGTATTTATGATCAAGCGATTTTATCGTCAAGAGTGGGGTAGCAATTGGATTGATCATTTCAACGTCGATGTGATTAACGGCGAACCTGGCCACGAACTCAAATACCGGGATCGACCGCTTGTGGGAACTTACCTCAAAGTGGGCTTCGCCAATGATCACACGTGGAGGACGTTCAAAGTCCGCCAAGATTTCATTGCCTCCGAAAAAATCCAGGTTGAGGACGATATTACTTCATCCATTGTGGTGCCAGCCAATCGGCTGAGTAATCCGCCTCGAGGTGTCCCCAAGTCCAGCTACAAATTTGTGCAGAACTGCGAGTATCGTTTCTTCCAACGACCTGATGATGCCATTCATCGCGGGCTTGATAAGCAAGCTGAGTACGACTTGTCTCAAAGCGACAACTTCATTTCGAACTTTGAGCCGCTCAGTCATGAACAGGTCGCCGAAATGGCAAAGTATGTGGTTGATTTCGATGCATTCAGCGCTCCGATGCAGAAAATATTGAACGATGTACTGGAGCACCAGTCAGGCTACGTTGTCTGTTCGGCAAACCCACGGCAGGTCGACGGGAGACCGACCAAGAATCCACGGTATCTTCAAGTCAGACCTGATTTGGTCCAGCCGATGACGCGCTATGTCTCTGAAATGGGAACGCGTCTGTCCCGCGCCTTGCCTGTTGAGGCCCCGATTCAGTTACCGGTCGGCGCGGTCTTGATTGGAAGACGCAACAATCCCCCCGATCCAAGCAATGGGATCCGCGGTCTAGCTGTCTACAATCCCATTCACTATCAAGAAATCCCCGAGTTGTTCATGGATTTGATCACCTCGCTCACCGGTCGCAGTCCCTCGACAACAGGATTTGGTAGCGAAGGGGCCCTCACCAAAGGACCGTTCAACTCCTTGCGAATGACGGCAGATCTGAATGCGGCTTTGGTGAGTTTCATTCTGACCGAACTGCCCGGATTCTCGACGGCTGCTGGCCATATTGGCCCGAACATTCGGGTGGATCACGACATTAGTTTGCTGATTCCGGAAGTTTGGTCGCGCATGACACCCGACGAACGGGAAACCGACTATCTGCTTGAACATGGTTATCTGGAACCGGTGCAAGACTTCGAGCACAACGGAACGACGATTCCTGCTCACAGACTCGGATACCGCATTACGAATAGCTTTGTTCGGCACTTTTTTGGGCGTGTGTTTGATTCTCCCAATAAGCTATTCGATGAATTGATCCTGCAACCGGAACGACAAGACGTCGACGCATTCGCCGACGGTGTGCTCTATATCGTTGATGCGCAACGCCGAGTCGCACAGCAATATCTCGACGACGGTTCGATCGACGATGCCTGCCCGCCGCTACGTGCGTTACTGTTGATCATGGCCAACGGCGAATACGAAGGGATGACGGAAAGTCATCCGGATTTCAGAAGCATGTTCACGCGTGAATCATTGTTACAAAGCTCTTGGTACCAGGACCGGCTTGAGGCTCGTCAACAACGGGATGTCAAGCTTTGGTCTGGGCATGTCAATTACGTCAATGACTTCTTAACAAAGCAGCGAAGTGCCGGAGTCGTCAGCGTGATGGAGCTTGCGAAACGAGCAGAGTTTGCCCAACAGCAACTCGAAACCGTTAGTTCGCCGGACTACGTCGAATCTCTTGTCGGCACGATCGGAACAGACCGGTATCATGCGGCGGTGTCACCAACAACCGGCGATTAGCACGCGGGTTGATACCGATAAAGCGAATAGAGGCTTTCTGGGAAACTCGCAAAAAGAATTGAGCCGACAAGTCGCGCGCTATCGTTCTGCGCGGCTGTAAAACGGGGTGTCATCTTCCAAGGGGTTTATGGCATGCCGAGGGGAATGAACCACCATGTCTCAACAGGTCTGCGACCACATTGAGCAGCAGTCTTCTGAGACGCGACGTTGTCCGCGTGGATGGTGCCCCACACTAAATCTCCCGGGGGCAGACGTTGCATGAGTCCTCGCTGAAGTGCGGTCCCCAAACCACGCCCTTGGGCTTCAAGGACAACGAACTCCTCCATGATCACCCAGCCTTCGAAGGCACGCTCTGATTGCCATAGGCAGGCGGCTAGTCCCAGGAATCTGTCACCCTCAGTGGCTACGACGATGTGGCCATCTTTGAGGCACTTTTTCAAATCATCGAGGTCGCAAGGCCACACCTCCAGTCCGAGGGGACTAGTGGTTCGCCATTTGTCGAACGCCTGGCTGAACTCGTCATACCAGCCCAAGTCACGAGCGGGCGATACGCGCGCATCTGACGTTCCAGCGGCCCATCCGGCGAACAAGTATTGGTCGACCTCGCCTAACCAAGGCGGGGCGGTCTCTTTCGACCAACGGAATCGAACTGCCCTAGGAGCAAACGGCGCAAAGGCTTCCTTGATGGCAACAACCCAGCCAAGGCGCGGCTCACCGGTCCACGCAATCAGGTCAACGAACGGTTGTGCGACCTCACCACCTTTGAAACGAATTCCAACTAAAAGTTTTTCTCCTTCGACATCCAAAATCCGGTGTGAGTAGGCATCGGGACTCAACCCGGAAACCGGACACGATGCGGCAAAGCCTCGCGCGAAAGCCTCGTCATCGCACAAGGCGAGTTGCTTCTCTAGCCAGCCAGAAATACGTGCGGATTCACCAAATGGAGGAGGGTCTAAACACCATGGGATAGGCATAATGGCAGCTTATCGACGGGACGAGTCAATTTCGAATCACGAAAAGAAAGCCTTGGACGGCATTTTTCAAAATGTTGGCCCCTCTGAAGTACGACATGATGTGGCTGATGTTCGGGTGTAATTCCGCAGTCCAAAAAATGGTGTCTTGTTCATAACGCCAGCAACGAAATGGCAGACACCCTGCCTGTCGCGATACCAGCTTGCCATGCAAGTCTGGTGGGTTCCGTGTACCAAGCGGCCTGCTGTTGCTCAGGTTGCACTGGATATGTCGCTTACTGCTTTTTCTGAGGAGTGCTGACAGGCTCAGCTGGTTGGATTCCTTCCGTCAAAAAGTCAGCGAGTTCGTGCTGGTAGGTGCGTGCAATCTTGTCATTGTGCGTCGCACCGGGCACTTCATGGAAGATGAACGGATAGCCTTTCTTTTGCAGCGCCGCAGCAAAGTCGCGGCTGTGATGTGTGGGAACGACTCTGTCTTTGTCGCCATGGAGCAGCATCACGGGCACTTTTTGAAATGCATCGACATTCATCAAGGGCGAGAGCTTAGCCAGAGCTTCGTTGCGTGTCTCGGGTGTGATTCCATGTGCCTTTTCAACGGGAACGCGATAATTGGGTTTTTCCACAAGCCATTTCGTAAAATCCGTAATTGGGAACACAGCCACAACAGACTTGATACGCTCTGGTCGTCGCATGGTATAGATCAAGCTGGAACTAGCCCCCATGCTCGTGCCGAATAGATGGACTTGCTTTGGGTCTATGTTTTTGTCCGTAATCATGGCGTCGATCACCGCATCAAGCTGCGTGCAGGCTTTCTCGTTCATCCAATGATACCGGCCCAAATCGGCCACAACCAACCAGTAGCCCCGTTCTGCCAATAGCTTTCGACATGTGGCGTACGGTTCGCGACCAATGTTGTATTCGTTCTTACGATGGGAGCCACCGCTTCCGTAAAGATGAACAATCAAGCCCGCTTTGCCCTCTGGAATTGGTTGTGGTTCGTAAACAACACAGGTGATTGCAGCCTTGCCATCCGGCCCCGGTAGCTGTTGGATCGAAGGCTCTGCGGCATGCACGTGAGCAGTGATCCCGACTGTTCCGATCAAGCAAGCCAATACCGCAAGACAGCGGGAGCGTACGAACTGTCCAGAAAACTTGCCCATCTAATTTCGTCCTTATTTGCTGATCGAACGTAGTATCACTGCCCCAGTTCATCTGTCGCTGGACCTTACCATAGCCCACGGTTTCGTAGGGGAACCGAATGCTAGCTGATCCAGCCATAGTCTTAAACCCTCGTTTTTCACCTGTCCCTCGGCATTTGTTACGGAAACGTATAGACGCCCCCAGTCCTGTCGACTCATTTCCAGTCCCAAAAAACTACTTGGAATCAATAACGTGGGCTTCCCATAGACCTTGTGAAGTTCTCGTCTGATTTGCGTTTAATAGAACCTCGCGTCGGGGTTCAACGTGCTGTAGACTGACGAAGATGATCGACATCACAGAAATTCTTGGTCAAATTGATGAAGGCGATCCACACGCCGCGAATCATCTTTTGCCATTAATCTATAACGAACTGCGCAGGCTGGCTGCTACGCGGATGGCGAGCGAGCGGTCCGATCATACATTGCAGGCAACCGCACTTGTTCACGAGGCCTATGCCCGCCTCGTGGGGAGCAGTAGTGATACCCCCTGGGAGAACCGCGGGCACTTTTTTAGTGCTGCGGCAGAATCGATGCGGAGGATTCTGGTAGAGAACGCGCGGGCGAAGAAAGCCCAGAAACGTTCTGCCCCGCAAAATCAGCTGGCAATGACCAATATCAGTGTAGAGCCGCACGTACCGATCGAGGATTTTCTAGATCTGCATCACGCCCTCGAACAACTTGAACAGGAAGATGAGCGTCTGGCCTGTATCGTCAAACTGCGGTATTTCACGGGGCTGACAATCGCTGAGACGGCTCTCTGCCTAGGTATTTCTGATGCAACTGTGGTTCGAGATTGGCGTTATGCCCGCGCTTGGTTGCAGAGGAAGATGCAACCCAAGGGTTAACCCTCAAAGCGCAAGTCAATTCAGGCGCCAATTGGCTTATTAGTTCTCGTCAACGACTCGGCTTATTGCCTATATCGCTTTGACACTTTCAACATAATTATTATTGCTTTTTTTCTTTAATCCTTCATTAATGATGACTGATATCGCCCTCGGATTTCGCATTATGTAATGGAGGTGACATCCCCGGCGAGGTGGTTCTTAAGCCAGCGCCCTGCAGTTTTCTTCTAGCTTGAACAACGAATTCGCGCGCTGCAGAGAATCTGAATGTAAGTAGTACGGAGCAGTGCTTCGATGTCGATAAATCCGCAGACAAAACACCTCTTTGATCTCGCCGTCGAAATACCAGATCCGCAGCAGCAAGCTCTGTTCTTAGAAATTGCCTGTGCCGACAACCATGAACTGCGGACCGAACTTGAAGAGTTATTGCGTCACGATGCTACCGAAAACAACCCTTTAGACGCGCCACTGGCCCCGTCGATCCTGGGTCACTTCTCTGGATTACAACCGGGAACCAAGATTGGTCCCTACAAGATTCGAGAGCAAATCGGCGAAGGAGGGTTTGGAGAGGTCTATGTGGCCGAGCAGACCAAACCGATCCGCCGTAAAGTGGCCCTCAAGCTGATTAAGCTTGGGATGGAATCCAAGAATATTGTCGGCCGCTTTGAATCTGAGCGCCAGGCACTAGCCATGATGGACCATCCACATGTTGCAAAAGTGCTTGATGCCGGCACTGCGGCTGATGGCCGGCCCTACTTCGTGATGGAACTGGTCAAGGGTACCACGATCACCAAGTTTTGTGACCAGCAAAAACTCACGACAGATGAGCGCTTGAGGCTGTTTATCGATACGTGTCACGCCGTGCAACATGCGCATCAGAAAGGGATCATCCACCGGGACCTCAAACCGTCAAACATCATGGTCACGATGCGGGATGAAAAACCGATCGTGAAAGTGATTGATTTCGGTGTCGCCAAGGCATTGAGCCAACCTTTGACGGAAATGACGGTCTACACCGCGTTCGGCCAGATGATTGGCACGCCGATGTATATGAGCCCAGAGCAGGCGCAACTGAATGAAGTCGACGTCGACACCCGGTCCGACGTTTACGCACTCGGGGTCCTGCTGTACGAGTTGCTGACAGGGACGACGCCCTTTAATCGAGAGACCTTGGAGAGTGCGGGCTTCGACGAAATGCGTCGCATCATCCTCGAAGACGAGCCGCCCAAACCAAGCTCGCGATTGAGCACACTGCAAATGCAGAAAGTCGCGACGATTTCCGATCAACGAAAAGTCGACCACCGCAAATTGGGACGCAAACTGCAAGGTGAGTTAGATTGGATCGTAATGCGGGCGCTGGAGAAAGACCGCAACCGCCGTTACGAATCGCCGCGGGAATTCGCCGAAGACATCGATCGCTATCTGAAGGGACAAGCGGTCCATGCCTGTCCGCCGTCGGTGACGTACCGGCTGGGAAAATTCGCGAAGCGTCACCGGGGAAAGCTGACGAGTTTTGCCTTGCTATTAGTAGCGTTGTGCGCATTCGGATCCTGGGAGTTGGTGCAGTCTCGTCAGCATTTCCAGGAAATGAGCACCGTCATGGATCAGCTCAGGACCGCATTGGTCCAGGTTGAAGAGGAGAAGGAGGCGTCGGACAAAGCCAATCTATTGGCACAGCAAGAGACAGCGCGGGCACGCAAGACGAGTTATCTCTCACAAATGAATCTCGCTTTTCAGCGCTACGAAGAAAATCGGTTGATGGAGGCGTCACAGATTCTGGCCGACCAAATACCAGCAATGGGCGAACCGAACCTGCGGCACGTGGAATGGCATTATCTTAACTCCAAAGTTAAAGAGCGTTTTCGAGTCATCGGGACTCATTCCGCCGGTGTGCAAGACTTGGCTCTGTTTCCGGACGGCAAACGCGTGGCTTCAGCCGGTATGGATGGTGTCATATCGATTTGGGACATCCGCTCAGCAACACTGCTGAGGCGTTTTAAACTGCATCACCGGCCAATTCACGCAGTCGCCGTATCACCGGACAGCCGCTGGATTGCCTATGGCGAAGAGGATTATCCATACGATTCCCACGTGGTCTTGATCGATGCCAAGACAGGTGGCAAAGTGGCGCGGCTCAATAAATTCCCATATACGATTCGCTCGTTGGATTTCTCCGGAGACGGCAAGTACCTCATTTCTGCGTCTCACGGCAATATTGCCGTATGGGATTTTCAGGACGGCCTTGCCGGAACACTCCACAAGATTCCGGGTTCCACACATTTCAGCAGCATGATTCGGTTTGACGATGACGGTTTCACTCTGGCATCTCTAAATTCAGACACAAAGTCCATCGGGCTGTGGGATGTAAGCCGGCGAGCTTTGATTAAAAATATCAACAACCCCTCTCAGAAATCTCCCTTTGTATTCGCTTACAATGCGTCCCAACAATTTGCCGCGTACTTAATCGGACCTGTGGGGAAATGGGGCCGGCTCGATTTAGTCGATGCTGTCTCCGGGACTCGTCTAAGCATGTTTGATTGTAAGGGTCGGGAGCGTCTGGCTTTTTCGGCCGACGGGTCAACGATTCTCATCGGCTCTTACAATGGCTGGATTGAGTCGTCGGACATAGTAACCACTGAAAACTCGGGTCACCGAGAAGTCACTTTCCAAGGCAAGCCAAAGATCCGGGCTGTAAACGGGGCCGTCACCGCAATCCGTGCGATGAACTCCGAAATGGCTCTCGTGTCGGGGACTGATGGCGCGATCGTGCTGTATCGTTTTGGTGAGCTAGACTCTGAGCAACCTTTTGCACCTGAAGAGATCAGAGTAACGAATACCGCCACGTCGAATGATTCAAAACTTTTCGCTTGGCTGGGAACCGATGATCGCGTCCGTTTGACCGACTATCAAAGCGGAAAACTGTTGGCAACTTCAGTGAAACTGCCACATTTCGCTAGGACGTTGGTTTTCTCTCCGTGTGGATCACTACTCGCGGCCCAGTGCGACAATAAGCATCTTCAGTATTGGGATGTCTCTCAGGGAAACCTTCAAAGCCTCGGTAGCCGGAACTTTGGAAAATCAACTGGAAGGGATACTGCCTGGGGGCATGTCGCGATTGATCAGCAGCATGTGATCGGCTTTGGTAAAGAATTGGATAATCTCTATTTGCTCAACACACAAGAAAATGCGCGTTTTGAAAAGCAACTCCCCAATGCTTTTGCCAGCTCGGTTTTGCTCTCCCCGGACAATCGGATAATTGCTGCGTCAAATCTCGGTGTACAGATATTTGACAGAGCAACACTGAAGGCTCAAGGTACTTTCGTTAAGGCCGGTCATGTCTATAGCATGGCCTATTCACTGGACAGTCGCTGGCTAGCTTCTGGGCACAAGGACGGAGCGATTCATCTTGGAGACGTCTCAACCGGAGAGTCTCATATCCGACTGAACGGTCACAATTTTGCCGTACGTGCGCTCACATTTTCGCGTGACGGAGCACGATTGATTAGTGGCGATGGCGACGGCTATCTCGGCTTCTGGGACATAGAAACAGGAAAATGCTACGGATTGTCTCGAGAATTTTCTGTCAAGAATCAACGGATCCGCAAGTTGTCGATAAGCCCCGGCGAACATTGGTTGGATGTGACGGCAGGGTACCGCGTGAAACACCGCTGGACAAAGCGCGTTCCGCTTCGCCCCAACGAATGGCCGTATGCTCAACGACGCTTAGTGAACAACTTGCAGCCTCCTAGCCGAGCAGTGCAACAACCACAACTCCAGGGCCAATTGGCATACGACGGTTTTGAGTACCCAGCTGGAAGCCTAGCCAACAAGAACGGTGGGTATGGATTTCGAAGCGGCTGGACAGCGCTGAGCGATCTGACGAAACCCAGCAATGCCGAAGTCGTTGATCATGACATTGAGATACAGGGCGGGCATTTTCAAGCGACCGGTCATTCCATCTTGATGCAAGTCAAGGACACGTTATCGAGAGGCCTTGTTCAAAAGATCGACCTCTCACAAACGGGTGAGTATTACATCTCGCTGCTAGCCAAGCGTCTGCCTACGGGAAATCCCGATACCGCCAATCAAGAAGAATTGGAAATCTTATTGATGGGTAAGGAGACCATGCCGGTATTGCATTTCGGTGTGAGTAGCGGTCGAACTAGCTTCACGCGACGACTTGAGCAGGGGAAAGCGATCTCGCAAGGCACAACCCCCAAGCAGGAACATGTTGCCGATGACGTCGCCTATTTACTACTTATGCACATCCAAGTGACTTCCGACGCTGAAGGCCAACACGTGGCCCGCTGTCGCGTCGCGAGCATTCCCTCTGCACAGACCTTTCCGCATAGCATCAGCGAGGTCAAGTGGTCCGGCCCGGCACTTGACATCCGCACCGACATAACTTTTGACCGATTACGTATCACCAACGGACGCAACGCCAAGTATTTGATTGATGAGTTGAAGATCGGCACCACCTACGAGAGCGTGATCGGCGTTTCGCCGTAGGCTTACAGCGGTCCGCCTGGCGAACCGTTGGACACAACACCAACAACATTTTTCCTACGTATTGTTCGTTTTACATTCAGTCATCTCTGTAGGCCTATTAAGCAGGTACCACGTTATCAGATACCCGGATTCTCTAGGCGAATCATCCTTTAAGCGAGACAATGTCGAACACGCGAACCATTTCGTCGTCGAGTACCGACGCAATCGTGGCCGGGGTATTGTGAGCCCCAAAATTAAAAACCTAAGAGTACAGTAGACATCAACGAAACGAAACCACAACTCTGGGCAGTCGAAGGGGCACGGCGGGGCAAGCCATGCTGGAAGAGATCGGACAGGGGACGTGAGCGACTAGGCACTGCCAGCGTTGCGCACCTGCCAAACGGTTTTTGAAATCTTCTCTCACTTTTCATCGTCCAACCGCCGATGAATTCGATCGTTTCCCACTTGAACCGGGCCAGTTTTATTTTCCGGAACTGTCTCCCAAACAGCGGCCGATGATGCTGCCCGTCGAGGTCAGTGAATGTCCGATTCTCGGCGAGCACGTTGGCCGCAGGACAGATGCGAAACCTGAATAACGAAAGGGACGAAACTATGGCCACCCAGCAAACGACAGCGAAAAAAGTGACCACCAAAAAGGCCGCCGCCCCAAAGCTGAGCACCATCAACGCCGCCGCCAAGGTGCTCAGCGTATCTAAGGAGCCACTCACCGCCAAACAGATGATTGAGCAAATGGCGGCCGAAAAAATTTGGACCAGTCTCAGTGGCAAGACGCCGGATGCGACTTTATATGCGGAAATTCTACAGGAAATCCAAAGCCAAGGTGACGACTCACGGTTTGTGAAGGTCAATCGTGACCACTTTGGGCTCAACAAATCGCCCTGACCGCAGTAGGAGTCGGTTGTGCTCTAGCCTACGACCTAAGACGAAGGATTTGTAAGGAAGGGATCCTCCGACGAGGCCGTATTCGCCGGTTACTGCAACGAGACGTTTTCAGCCACGAGAAATCGCATTCCGCCCGATATTTCTTGTCGCCGTGTTGCTGCGATCCGCCACCGGTGAACGAGACGATTCTGCTCAACCTGATCAATTCCCACGAACGACTCGGTGAACTGCTACGGTCCAACAACCGTTTGCCCCAACGTTTCGCTGGCATACAATTGCGGCTAGAGTGGGAGTTCCGACTTCTGACCATGTCCTGAAATGCCCGAGGCGGGCGTTGACCCTGACCTCACGTTCTGAATTCTCCGGTTTTGCGATCGAAGAGACTACGGGACATGGCATCCTGGGCGACGACATTGACGGAGCGACCGTGCGCAACGTCAGCATTCGAACCGCGACCGGCGACGGAGTCTTCTTGGCCAATCGTCGGACATCAATATTTTTGAAAACGTGATCGTGGATAATGTCTCAAGCGGTACGGGGCTGTTGTTCTCCTCGATCAATGGTACGTCCGACGTGACAATCAACTACAATAGCATCCCACTGCTCAGCAGTGATGGATTTGTGGACCGCGGAATCATCTTCTCCACGGTCACCAGCAATGTCGAACTTCACGGGACGGAAAACAACATCATTACCGGCGCAACAACCCCGTTCTCAGCCGCCGACACCACCGGCCAAATCTTCGTCAACGGCGTCCGCGTTCCCTAACCGGCCCGCCGTTTGATCGCAGTCCCCCGTCAACGACCAGCTTTGGCTGCGGGAGGTCAACTCGCCTGATTTGTGGTACGGTAGGTGCAATACACGAGGCACAAGTTGCCGCCTCCGCCAATCTGCGGCATTAGCGAGTCAAATGCGATGACACGATGTGGAATTTTCTTGTTCGTTCTGTTGGCAACGCCATTGGGCGTGAAGATCTTAGCAGCTGAGGATAATGTTGAGCCCGCACCCGCCAAAAAAGGCGTGCAGCCGGCGCCGCCGCTATCGACGGATCCCCCAGATGCATATTCCCAGTTGCCAACGTTTGGAACCATCAAATGGGAAACCACAAAACTACCTTGGGTTGAGGAGGGTCCATACGCGGGCATCAGTGGCGTGGCGATGGATGTCCACAACGGCAAAATTGTCGTTGCCGGCGGCTTTATTCCCGGTGGAGATGAAACGGACGATCGCACCAGCCGCAAGACCTCGCGGTGGTGTTGGATCTATGACCCGGCTACTGACAATTGGAGCCGATTGGCTGACGCGCCCGATCGTCGCGAATACGGGCGGGGATTATGCTCCGGCGACAACTTCTATTTCTTCGGCGGCGGCAAGCAATATCAAAAGCAGGACCCTCCGTATCGTCCACACGGAGAATGCTTTGCTTTGGACCTCCTCCAACAGCCCCCAGTCTGGCGTCAACACAGCCAACTGAATGTTCCCCGGACTCACATGGCGGTCGGCCGTGTTGGGAACTACCTAGTCGTCGCTGGGGGGAATGAATATGAGTGGGCAGAGAAGGGTTATAGCCAAAACACAATTCGAAACACGACGGAGGTCTTCGATCTGAGCCAACCCGAATTAGGCTGGAAAACACGCTCCCCAATTCCAGCAGTCGGGCGAGGCTGGTCTGCAGCAGCGGCGTCTCAGGATCACCTCTATGTTTTGGGCGGGGTCACTTGGAACGAATCGGGAAACACGGTCGGTCTCCGCGAAACGTGGCGTTACAGTCCACAGCAAGACGTCTGGGAAAAACGAACACCTCCACCTGTTGCGATCTCTGGATGGGCAGGCGCGCTCTATCAACAGCGGTATGCCGTGATTGTCGGCGGGGTCATGCGTGATAAAGAGAAACCTGAGCGGAAAAGCTTTTGGTCCGATCTGACTTGGATATACGACGTGCAAGACGACCAGTGGCAACAAATCAAAGGCACGCTTCCGCCCGGCGCCGTTTTCAACGACTCCGCCGTCGTGATCATCGGCGACACCCTCTATGTCCTTGGCGGCGAGGGACCAAGAGGAAGTCATTACAACTACTTCCTCAAAGGCCGCCTTTGAGCCGATCCGCCGAGGACGATTCAACCGAACACGTAGATCAAAACCGGTTCGACGCAACCACTACGCAGCGCGGCGCAGTTCGCGTTCGACGAGATTTGGAAACGGCACAATATCCTGTGGAGCCTCATCTCTCGACTGCCCAGTGACCACCAAGTCAACGTAGTCAATGAGTTTGCGTTCAAAATTCTCCACGGAAAATTTTTCGGCCTGTTTGCGCGACAACTGGGGACTGATCCAATGTGAATTGGACTCGAATTCCAAGAGAGCATCGCACAGCGCATCGGTGGTTTGTTCTTCAAAGAACATTCCGGTCCCCTCAGTCTCCCTCGTGGCGGGAAGGACGGTCTCGAGGACTCCGCCGCGTCCATAAGCGATCACCGGCGCGCCGCAGGCCTGGGCTTCTAAGGGGACGATACCGAAGTCCTCTAACCCCGGAAACAACAGCGCGCGACAGCGTCTTAGATACCAGCGAATTTCCTCATCCGTCCGCCAACCTAGAATCTCCACATGTTTCAGTGACGCTCGTGAAAGCTTCTTCAGGAGCTGTCCGCTACCGATGACTACCAACTTGCGGCCCATTTTTTGGCACGCCTCAATCGCCAAATCAACCCGCTTGTAGGGCGCCAAGGCGGAGACATACAGATAAAAGTCTTGGCGTTCAATGGCTTCCGGCGTGTAAAACTCCGTGTCGACGGGCGAATGAATCACTCGGCTATCGCGACCGTAGCATTGTTGAATCCGTTGCGCGACATTGTGGCTGTTGGCTACGAAGTGCGTGACGCGGTCGGAACTGTCGCGGTCCCACTCTTTGATCCGTGAAAGCAAGTGGTCGCGTGTTGCGGCAACGGCAGACCGCGCACTACCGAGCAAGCCGCGTTTTTGGGAACTTTCTGGAAAGTACGCGTCCTTCATGTGCCAAGCGTATCGCATCGGTGAAAAGCAATAACAAATATGCGGTACGCCCGCGGGGCTGCGAATCCCCTTAGCCACACACGAGCTGAAACTCATCACGACATCGACGTCCTGGGACACCTGAAGTCGTTCGATGGCCGTGGGCATGACCGGCAATAGATAACGATAGAATCGCGAAATCGCCGGAATTCGCTGCAAGCCACTGGTCTGAATTGCCATCCGCTCAATGGCTGGACTGGTGGAGTTTTTGCGATGCAGCAATGTATAAAGCTGCGCATCCGGATAGCGACGGCAGGCGACCTCTAGACACTTTTCCCCACCGCGCATGCCCGTGAGCCAATCGTGAACAAGTGCGACCTTCATGGTTGCCTTTTCTAGTTAGTTATCGGGCCTGCTGCAGTTTCCCAGCGGTTAGTTGCGAATTTTATCCCGCGTTGCGCGAGAACGTTTTGTCTGCGACAAAGAACTCTTGGAGACCAAACGATGCGCTCGATGCCTGCCGGTTGCTTGACCGACATGAGACAGCGGCAACAGTTGATCAACTGTGCAAAGAAGCTCACACGTGCTTGATCGCCAATCGGGCAAGTCACGTTGCTTTGACTGATTAAAACCTTGCGGCCGCCCACCATTCAACACCGAAACAATGTGTCGGCTGAGGTCCGCACTATCCTGAGGGTCAAAATAGAAACAACCGTCCCCGCCCGCTTCTCTGTGCGGGGGGATATGACTAGCGATCACCGGCTTTTTTCGCCGTAACGCCTCAACGATGGGCAGTCCCAACCCCTCAGCCATCGACGGCATAATCACAACGGTCGCGGACCCGTATGCCAAATCGAGTTCACTATCATTCAGGTCGTGAAACAAATGCAGATTGTTCCCCAACTGCGAGTGCTTCGCCATTCGATGCATAATTTCATCGCACCGCCAACCGATTTTCCCCACAATGACTAAACCGAATTCGTGACCCGACTCCCAAAGCTGCTCGCAGGCATCTAAGAGTAACTGGTGGTTTTTTCGTGGCTCTAAAGTGCCGACACACAGACAACATGGCGTAGCGGCAATCGATTCAAGCTGCTTCACAATGTGTGGTCGCGGCGACGCGTTCCGCTGATTCGGATTGCATCCCAGTCGAAAGGCACCGAGGCGAGGAGTGTGCCTCAGTTGTTGTTCTTTAAAATAGGTGTTGAGATCCGCTTGTGTCGCTTCACTCACACAGACCATCGCATCCAGATTCCGGCAGGCCCAATTCAACCAATTTGTAAACCGTGACACCAACGACGGTTCAAACGTATCCGGCACGCGAACCGGCAGAATATCATGCATGACGCTCACTAGACCCGCGCCATGTTTCTTAATGTTTTCCAGTGCCACCCACGGGATCATGTTGCTCCAATTTGCATCCGGCAGGAGGAGTACATCGTCGCGTTGGAATCTGACAAAGCGAAACTGCAACCAACTTTTAGGCAACGCGATCAGGCTCAACACGACAAACAGACAACGCGCGAGAGCGGAAACAATACCTGCCCCCCTGCCCGACCGTTTCGGACGTGGGTCATTTTCCACCTGTGGTTTCGTGGAACTCCCAGAATGGCGTTTGATGAATTTAACCAACGCGAGCACTGTCCGGCGGAGGGATTCACCGAGTACGCGGGCGCGGGGATTGCGGTCCACGCTATGCTCTCCGATTTCTAAAAACCCCCATCCCATCCAAACGACGGGTGAGCAGGAAACGTTGATTTCCTGGCCAGCAGTTGAAGCATGCCGCGCGAGTTCCGTCACGACTCGTTGAATACCTGTTCCGCCACCAAAGAAATAGGTCTTCGTGCAATCCACGAAAATCCGCCGACCGACACCCGCGGCACTGCTGGGAGTCACCGCTTCTGTATCGACTTCTTGAGTCGGAGGAATTTGCATCACCGTAATGGCCTCGGTGTGGATTTCTAGGCTGCGAATTTTCGGTTCACGTTTCCAGGTTCGTTCTGAGCGGTTTCTAGTGCCTCGGGCTGCAACGACCAAAAGCCCGGTGCTTTGCCGGCATATTCCAAGAAACGCTGCGAATCTTCGGCAATACGTTCGAGCACCCAGTCCAGCGACTGCTGATTCCAAGTGACCGGCCCCGTAAAGCCTTTACGAAGCCCCAGTTTCATCCCAATCAAATTCTGATATCTTGTCGGGATCAGATTGCAGATACTGCCGGTGATCGGAGCCTGCCGCAGCCAACGCATTCCGGGTGTATCTTTGAGGGTACGACTTCCGGAATTGTAGACATGGTCGAGTCCCTCAAATTGGAAATCGTCCGACACTCCCAGGAACCGGCAACACTTTGCCAATTCCCCTGCGGAATCCGCGTTAAAATCTTCTAGAAATAATATATGGATCCGCTCATCGGGAAAATAAGATCGCAGGCAGATCAAGCGCTGCCAGTACATGGTATCCCGCATCATGTTCGGCAGCGTTTTTAACGTCTCACCAATACAATCAGATGCCCAAGCCTTCCATTTGTGACCGATATGGTGCATATAGCGGAAACTTGATTCCAATCGCCCAATCGGATCGCGAGCAATCAGAATCACTTTCATGTCTGGAAATCGATCCAGCGCGCGTTGATAGGCACGGTATTCATATTCTGAGGACGTATAGCAGGTACTTCCGTCTCCACACATTTGTCCCGGCTTAGCTGGCTCAAACAGTTTTTGATACCAATCCCACCCCATACCGTAACGATGGGCGAAATAGTTCGGCTCTTTCACCTGAGGAATATAAATCTGCGGATGTTGCATGAGGAACTTGCACAAAGACGTCGTGCCGCATTTGCTAAATCCCGGGATCAAAAAGTCGAGTTGCATTTCCGAGGGCCTCCTGCCGTCCATTCACAATGACTCAAGTAGCACGAATACGTCTATTTTTTGCAATCAATTAAGCGGCGCGTTTGCCGGCGTATTTCACGAGCGCCCCACCAGGACGTTGGTTGTTGCCCTGCAGCACAACCGACTCATATTCTTCGAACACTTCGTCCGGATCACCTTGCGCGCGAACTTCACCACTCTCCATCCAGATCAAGTGACTACACAGATCACGTAAAAAACTACGGTCATGCGTCGCCACGACAACAATCGATGCCGTCGACATCATGTCGCGAATACGGTGTTTCGCCTTCTCGCGAAAGGCAATGTCCCCGGCGTTGATCGCTTCGTCGACCAAGAGAATCTCCGGCTCAATGGCGGTGGCGATCGAAAAACCCAACCGCATCTTCATGCCGGCTGAGTAGGTCGAAACAGGCAGATCTAGATATCTGCCCAACTCGCTGAAATCGGCGATCGCCTGCATTTTGCTGCGCAGACCCTCGCGGCTTTCCCCTTGGAGATAGCCGCGATACTGTATGTTTTCCCAACCCGTTGCAAACTGTTCAAAACCAACGAGCACATTGAACAAGGTACTCACGCGGCCCGTCACCTGACGGGTTCCGCTTGTGATCGGATAGATTCCCGCCATCACTTTCAACAGCGTGCTCTTGCCCGCTCCGTTCAGCCCGATCAGTCCGATACGATCACCGGGAGCCACATCCAGATCCACACCTTGCAGGGCGTCGATCTGCATAATTTCTTCTCCCCCCGACAAACCAAAGCGGTGCTTCAACCAATCCCGCATCCGCATGGGGCCTCGCTTCGTCAGTTGGATCTGCAGTGAAACATCATCCAGATGTATCCGGGCCATCGCGTTATTTACCTAGTTGAGTTGAGCAATGTGCATTTTTGATGCGACGAGTTCCATTCAGACAGCGAATGTCGCCGTCGCACCAATGTCAGAGAGATGTCACCATACATTCCAGATCAAAGCCGCAAGACGAGTCGATTCTCACACCAGAACAGCAATCCACATGCAGCGGCAAAAGAAGCGACGACCAGCAAGGAGGAGAGTCCATACAACGAGGCAAAGTTGTCCGCCGGAAGACCATTCAACAACGGCCCGCGGACGAGATCCATCATCGCCGCCAGTGGGTTCAACGAGACAACCCATTCGATTTCCTTAAAGCGTGCCATGTTCTTCTGCCAGATAATCGGCGTGGCGTAGAACAAAATCCGCAGCGCAACTTGTGTGATTTGCGAAACATCAGGCACGTAGACGGCGGCAATCCCGAAGAAACAGGACAAGGACCAACCGAGCACCAACAGCAAAAGCGCCACGGGAATCAGCGAAATCACCCCTGCCAAAGTGGGCAGACCGCTGATGATGACACTCAACACCGCAACCGGCAGCATGGCCATCACGAGATGGAACACACCCACGAGCATGTATCGCAATGGATAGACGGCAATGGGGATTCTGTTTTCCAGAATGTAGACCGTCGCTCCTTGAATGCTTTGACAACCGCCGCTGACGACATGCGTGATATAATTCCAAAAGCACAAACCGGTCAGCACGTACAAAAAGTAATCCACCGCCGCATGCTGGAATGCGCGATGCAAAATGAACGTGAGCACCAACGCCAGCATGACCGGCTGGATGACGGCCCATAACACGCCTAAAGCCGATCGGCGATATCGCTTTCGTATGTCGTGCTGCACCAAGGAGTAGCAAAACAAACGGCTCTGATAGATTCCGCGTAAATATCCAAACATGGTTTTTCAGAATTCTATTTTCGAAGCGTCTTATCCCGGGGTTAATACTCGCTACGCCGCAATTTTTTCCTGCACATCGCCATCTGACGCCGAACCCTCCAGAGCACGCTCGATGGTCTGGCGAATGACTTCTTCCAAGCGAGGCTGAATGCTTGAACAACTTGCCCAGTCAGACATATGTGCTCGCGCTCTATCGGACATCGCTTGATATTCGGCCCAATGGCTCGTCACTTGGCGATAGCTATCTTGCAAAGCCGTCACCACAGATGACCAATCGATGCGAGCCCATGTTGTCTGAATTCCCCCGCGCGGATCATGCGGCCACGCGGCCGGCTCGGGGCTGGATTGGATCACGTGCCCGAAGCGGCCATCAAAATAGTCAGACATTGCCGAATGATTGGGAGAGATCCCCGGCCGCCCAGCCGCCAAGCTGTCCATCAACGGCAAGCAGTTTCCTTCGGCCTTAGTGGTTTGAACATAAAAGGTGGTGGCCCGAATCAATTCCTGCATTTGTTCATCCGGCAAGAAACCAGTCACCAACACCACACGACATTGGTGAGATATCATTCGTTGTTGGTACCACAACATAAACTGCCCGACAGATACCGGGTCGCTGGTCACCAATTTAATGACGAGCGTCACATCGGGACGATCACGCATAGCGATCAAAAAACCGGTCAGCAGGTCATGCCAGTTTTTGCGGCCGTCGTTGGGATTAAAAATACTCGTATAAACAATGCCGCTGAGCCGCAGCGGTGAGGTCTGCAATTGCTGACTGACAACGAGCTTTTGTGATCGCCACGTATGCCGACCAACGCGAATGGCATCGCGAAGTGATCGCGCAAGTCGATCTCCGAAGACCGGCCGCACAGCATTGCGATAGATGCCCCGCGCCAACGGCAGAACCGCGCTCCGTAAATTTATCCGACGACGTTTCGGTGTGTCGCCAGCCACGGGCGAATCGACAGCAGCGCGCTCCGGTTCTTGGTGACACAGCTCAACATGTTGGCAGTGCATTTCAACGGTTTGCTCGGGGCTCCACGTTGGAATATCAAACAGCGAGTCGGCAACAGGAACCTGCACGATATCGATCGGGACTGTGGTTCCTCGTCGTTGCAGCGCGTCCGCTGTAAACTTTCCGCTCACAACCACGCGCGTACAACAATTCGCGGTTGCCGGCCAATTGTTTTGAGGATTGTCGCCGAATTCATGATCCGGGACATCCGGGAATTCCCACGCCGGCGCAATCACCGAAGGGAGTGACTGAGGCAAGACCGCATCTTGAAACGGGGTGATACTGAATTGCAGTGGAAACAAACCATCGCGTCGCGCCTCTTCCGCAAGCGGAATCAATTCGCTGCGAGGGTCGTCCACCAATACCACTTTACCAATTTTCTCAAGCAAGGGGCGGTAGATCTTGGCAACGATGTCATGCGAGTAACCAGCCACACCTAGCTTTTTCCCAACCCCGGCTCCTGTGCCGTAACTGGTCAACAAAATGCAGGGCTCTCTGTTCCCTCGGGTGGGAGCCTCGACGGTATGTTTGACTGGCAAATCCAATTTCGACAGCTCCGTTTTTGAGAGGTGTATCTCTGCGAAAGGCTCCCCATTGCATCACGGCAATGCTGCACCTATTACGCCAAGCATCGATTGATCTTCGACGTCGTCTTCCGTGGCAACTGGGGATGTGGAGTTTGGGCGACCTTGTACAGTTGATGCCAATTGCTGTCAATGTTTTTCTAAATCATCCCATGCGAGCCGGTGGTTTGGCGGTGGTTTCGCGCGGGGGGGAGGGTAGTAACGCAAGCCCTGTTTCATCGAGTCCTAGGCGCTGGAAAACCTATTGACCTTCTGCGACCACTTCATATATGGTCCGCCCCTTCACAGCCTTTCGATGTCATTCCACACACGTTCCACCTCTTGGCCAACAATAGGTGAATCGTACGTCCATACATACACTCTGAGAAAAAGAGGCTTCTCATGTTGAATCGAGTTCGCAATTGGATGCGACTAGGAAGAAAAGTCGCCTATAAAGCGGCTGGACGTGTCCCAGGCGCTCTTGATCCAGAAGTAGTTCGCAGTATGGATGCGGAGCAGTCGGGTTGGTATATCGAAGAAACCGGGCAGTTATGTGACGGGTTTCAAATTAAGCCCGACGATATCGTGGTCGATGTGGGTACTGGTACGGGAGGCATGGCGATGTTCGCTGCCCGCCAAGGTGCCGAAGTACTTGCTACCGATATTGATGAAGATGCCATCGAACGCGTGAACAACATGGCGAAAGGTCAATTCGAAGGACGCCTCCGCGCACTCGTGAGCGACTCCAACCCCTTGCCGATCCCAGACGGATTTGCGACCAAAGTCATCTGCTCAGAAGTCTTGGAGCATGTTCCCGATCCTGCACAGTTCCTCAGCGAACTAGCTCGAATTGGGCAGCCCGGCGCCGAATTTCTGATCACCGTTCCCGATCCGGTGGCGGAAAATATTCAGAAATCCGTCGCACCGCCCGTTTATTGGGCGCCGCCGAACCACGTCCGCATTTTTGAGCGTGAGGACATCCAAGGTCTCGTCAAATCTGTAGGACTGGACATCGAACATCTCGGCCGCAGCAGTTTCTACTGGTCGGTCTGGTGGATCCTGTTTTGGTCTGCAAAACACGACCTTAGCGAACCGGAAGGTCCGCTACTGAAGAGTTGGTCGAAAACTTGGTACACGCTGATTTCGGATCCCGAGTCTGCTCACGTTCGTGACGCCCTCGATCAATTCATGCCAAAAAGCCAAGTCATCGTCGCCAGAAAAGCGGCATAAACATTACCGTTGAATGCGGCGCTGTGCATTATCCGCCGTCTGCGCAATGCGCGGTTCGCAGGCATACACGAGAACTTCGTGAGTCTTCGACCGAAACTTGCACTGCGCCACGAATTCTAATGCGGTTGTATGGTTGTCGGAATCAAAAGCTATAGCAGTCGCAACGGGCGGCTGCTTTTGCTTTCTTTGCACGATGACCAGGACTCGATGATTTGCCAGGCCTGCGAGCTCCCTGCCGAAGTCCTCATTCTGCTTAACGCACTTCCCCGAAGTCTCCGCATAGAAGAGCGGATACGGCGTGTTGGTAATCACTTTATCAAGCGGCCGTTTATGCTGCCGGATCCATTCCGCAGCGGCTAAGTCGGGAACAAACTGTGCGTGCGAATTACGCAAAGCTTGCGGCAACAGCGTTACAATCATCAGGGCCAAGAAAAATGCCAACGTCCAGGGACGCCCACGTCGAGCGGTACCGATCTTTCCCAGTAGGGTAATAATAATCGCAAAGTCCACCGCGAGTCGTAATAGTCCGGCCCCCACCACCGGCATTGAGAGTCCTAAAATCGGCAACAAATGTCGCTCAGAGATATATCCGCCGGTAATAAACAATCCCACCAACAACAGCATGTGCAGCGTAGCAAGCCCCCAAATCACCCGGGCCGGACCTGCCGGAAAGCGGAACTTGTTATTGGGCAACAGTGCCCAACAAGCAGGTAACAGCAGAGCTTGATACGTTTCGAGTATATTTTTGAAAAGCTGCGCCAACGCAGCGGCCAGGACACTAGCCGCCCCTCCTAAGGTCAGGGGCAATCCCGTTTGTTCGATGTGTGCCGACGGGGTCTCTTTGCTGGGAGACTTGGCGTCTGCCTGTTTCAAATGCCGGCTGAACTTGACCAGATTTTCCTTGCGACGAACCTTGTCGGTGATCTTACCGGACAACAGCACGTAAGGCCCCGAAACGATGGCCGTCGCTGTCATCAACAGGACCAGTCCCCGCCAAGCCTGTCGTCGCGACAGCAGTGTGCTGCGGCAAAGCTCGAATCCCAAAAATAGGCCGCCCACCAAGGCCACACTCCAGCCTTCTGGACGAATCCAATAGGCCAATCCAGAACAACATCCAGCGGCGAAATATCGCCACGTTCCACGTCCATTGACGGCATCACAAAGAAACCAGGCGCCGAGTAGATAAAAGCATAAGTGCCCCGAATCACTCAGCGCATCAGCGGCATTCAAACGGGCGATCGGAAGCACGGCGAATATGAGCGCTGCCAGATTTGCCGCAAGGTCGCCAACAAGTCCTCGCGTTAGCAGCCAAACGGCGACAATGCAGCCCAACCCAAAAACGCCGCTGACCAGGCGTGCTGCCCAAACCCACGATCCGACAGTCGCTCCGTCGCTCAAGTGCCCCAAAGCTCTATGTACTATGCAAATGCATGCGGGATATCCCGGGTGTTGAGTAAAATACGCGAATGCTTCGCGCGGCCGGTGCAGCTCTTGGGCGATCGCAATAAACCGCATGCCATCGCGGGCAATCACCGGTGAACGCCACGCATCGAAGATCTGAATCAATGCTGCGACACTCAATGCGACCGACAGCCAAAGGAATCGGCGCCGGGAATTGGACGAAATCGCGTTAGCGGTCACAGCTTTCGCCCCGCAGTAACTCCCAAGGTGTCATCAAACAAATATAGACATCCCGTTTGAGTGACCACGCGTTGATATAGTCCAGGTCACACTCCAAGCGTTTGCGAAGGGAAGTGTCGCCGCGCCATCCGCAGACCTGGGCCCAGCCCGTCAAGCCGGGAAGCATTTGATGCCTCAAATGATACTCAGGGATTTCCTGGGTAAATTTATCCACAAAGTGCGGTCGCTCCGGGCGGGGACCGACCAAACTCATCTCACCGCGAAGCACGTTAATGAACTGCGGTAGTTCGTCGAGAGAAAACCGCCGCAAAAAATGCCCCACGCGCGTCGGCCGAAGATCATTCTTAGCCGCCCACACAGGCCCGGTTTTTTGTTCGGCATCGACCGACATCGATCGAAACTTATACAGTTCAAACTCGCGTCCACCCCGACCAATGCGTGTCTGTTTATAAATGATCGGACCAGGAGACGTTAGTTTGACCAAGACCGCAATGATCAGCATGGGAATCGCTAATAGGATCAGCAACACCAACGACCAAGTGAAATCGCTCACCCGCTTCGCCATCAACGACATCGCTTTGACGTCGGGATACGACAACGAGTCTATACGAAATTTGTCAGAAGGAGCTCCCTCGACAACGAGCGTCCCGGAAAAGTGATTCGATAATACTCGCCGTTTGGAATCGCGCACGATCTTAGTCGTGTTGTTTCGCATAGCTGCAAACCTTGTGACAATGTCTTGAAGGCAATCGGTGAATTCCGAGATGGGATTGTTAGCGGCGAGCAGAGTTTGGATACCGGTTTTATCGGCACAAGCAGATATGCTTGTTCGGAAAAACTGGCGTATTTAGAACACGTCAGAGTGTAAAAACATGCTTTTGTGACAATTCACTTTAGAAATCGCCCCTGGTGTCCGCAGATCCAATGAGCGGCGGTCGCCATGCCTCAACTTCGCGCACGCGTCTGCGGAAATGCACTAAATGAGATGAGCCCTCCTCGTCGAGCCTGCTTAAGAGCAAAATCATTGATTTGCGGCGCATGTGGGATTTTGTCCGACGTAACTTTTTGGGACATTCTTCACAACTGTGCAAACCGGTGTTGAATCTTGCAATAAAACACTGACGATGAATGTTAAATCAAAGTCAGAGCAACTTCTAAATAATTAACGAACACCCTAAGAATCGGTTCCGTCGGAAAACTCACATCCCGACGGGACTTGCCGGTGTGACTGCTAGCCATCAACGAGTGTCCGACGACTGTCCCTAAAAAAAACGGCAATCCACTCGGCTACTCTTGGACATGCATGCACGTTTTGAGTTTTCCGATCGTACTCGCCCCATTCAGTATTGTCCGTTCGAGTAATCCGTGGAATGATTCGGATTCAGAGCTTCCTTCTCTGAGCAGATCGATGGAGTGATGAAATGGGTCTTGCTGTCGCTAATCAAGCAAAACGACCGAATCGATTCTATCTGCTCGACCCCATTCGTGGCTTGGCAGCCATCTGGGTGTTCCTATTTCACTATCAATTTTCCAAGCCATTCCAATCGACGCTGCCGACGATCCATTCCTTCTTCAAACTGGGCGACATGGCGGTTCCGTTGTTCTTTGTTATTTCCGGTTATTGCATTGCTCTCGCGGCGGAAAGAACTAAGGAACGCCTCAAGTCCCCTTGGCAATTCCTTCGTAGTCGAATGCGGAGAATTTATCCGACATTCTGGCTCTCCGTAGGAATCATTTTCATCCTGCGTTGTGTTGCAATTGCCCTGCGCAAAGATGGATTGACCGCAAAAGTGCCGGGTTTATATTACCCCTGCCTACCATCCTATGACGCAGTGGACTGGCTAGGAGTCTTGACGCTGACGCGCGGGGTCACATCGGATCAAGGCGCTTGGTGGGAACGCTTTGGTCAAGTCAACGGAGCATACTGGACCCTGGCAATCGAGATGCAGTTCTACATCACAGTCGGGATTTTACTGATGCTACGTCGATTTTATTTAGTCGGCTTGGTCGCAATCAGTGCCCTGAGTTTATTGGCTTGGCTCCACAACCCTTCCTTCGTAATGACTGCCGCCGCCGGGACTTTCCTGCCATACTGGAGCTGGTTTTCTTGCGGCCTACTTTTGTGGTACATCCACAATCTGGGCTGGACTGCACAACAGTTGCTTGGCTCTTGGGACAAAAGAATTTGCCTGGCAATGCTTGCAAGCATTAGCTCAACACTACTGTATTTTAGCTACTCGAGTATCACCCCTGATCAATTGGTGTTCTCACTCCTATCAGCCCTTTTTCTATGGTGCCTGCAACCATTCGATGCGTGGTTCTCAAAGCTGCAGTCCCCCTCGAAGTCCTGGACTATGAGACTTCTTCCCGGCATGGCCACTGCACTGGGAACGGCCAGCTACTCAATCTATCTGCTTCACAACGAAGTCTCGATGTTTCTCTCCTCTGTCCTGCTCAAGCAGATTCCCATTCGAGGAATACTCTTGGATTCCATAATATTGGCTGGCACAATTTCGGTCTGCTATTTATTGTTTTTGAAAATTGAAAAGCCTTTCATTACGACTCAAACATCCCCAGTAATCCTGCCACTGGAATCGAAGCCGAAGGTCCGCCCCATGACCTTCGAGAGAAAATCCGCAGCTGCGTGACCCCTACCAAGGTTCTCCCAGCACCTTGGTCGATGCGGAATACCGAGTTGTTTGGCCATTTACGTTTATCGCAAATTGATCCAGGCCGAGGAACAGTCAGCATGGACTGAACAGCAGAGCGCGCTTAGCTGTAACCCTTGACCACGATTCGCCCGGTTACCACTGGCTTTCCCGGTCCGTTTTCGGAGATAATGGCAACAGTTTCCCACTACGACTGTTCTTATCCAATGATTCTCCGAGGAAGCGTCGATGAAAAAACGATCTGCGTTCGCACTGTGGGCAACGTGCGGGCTGCTGGTGACGGCGGTTGCGGTGGAGGCGTGCGGCGGTCAAGCGAAGGCGAAATTCACGGTGCAGAAGGGGCTCGTCTTTGCACGCGGCGATCGGGAACTTACATTCGATTTATACCGACCGCAAAATCCCTCCGGCCCGTTCCCCTGTGTGATCGTCATCCAAGGGGGAGGGTTTAGGGCGCAGGACGGGCAGCGGATTCGCCCCATTGCCGAGCGGCTGGCGAAAAACGGCTTTGCGGCGGCGCTCATTTCCTACCGCGGCCGGCCGGATCATGAGTATCGCGACACCCTGGCCGACGTCCGCTCCGCGGTGCGTTTTATCCGCACGCACAGCGGGGAATACGGCATCGCCCCCGACCGCATCGGCGCGATGGGACGCTCCGCCGGCGCGACGCTGGCCGTGTTGTTGGCGGTCGGCGACGGCGTCAAAAGTTTGGAACCGCCGGGCGGAGCTGCGGAGGGATCGAGCCGCATCCAGGCGGCGGCTGGGATCGCCGGAGTCTACGATTTCGTCGCCCGATTCACTGACAAGGACCAGTTGGCGCTGCAGCCCAATGCGGAAAAGAAACGTCGGACCAACGGCGAGTGGATCGGCGCGGAGTTCTCAGAGACCAATGCAGACTGGCAACAGGCCTCGGCGATCAACCACGTCAACCAAGCCGATCCACCGGTTTTGCTGTTGCATAGCCGGAACGATCGCACGGTTCCCTGGCTGCAGTCACGCGACATGCACGCGCGTCTGAAACAGGTGGGAATCGCGGCGGAAATCGAAATCAGCAACGACGGCGGTCACCGTGGCCCGGCGACGGCGGAGCAATGGATCGTCATCTTTTTCAAAAAGGCGCTGGCCAAAAAAGCCGCTGCACCGGCACGCTAATACGGCCTCCCCGGAATGCATTGAAACTAGTGGAGCGAGTGGGCATCCGACTGCATTTCGAGGATTGCTTATTCGAAAGCAATACGCAACGAAAAACGGAATGTCGTGGCGTAAAGGGAAGAAGAGTCATATTTGGGTGGCGGTGAAAAAAGCTACGGCAAAGTTCCTGCATTCGTTGTGACCCCCGCGGAGGGCTGATTGAGTCGTGCGAACGTGTTGCATGGAATTATACTTCCCCCGGATATCGAGAGTGTTACTATTCGTGCGCGCATCGCCAAAACAACTTACGAATTGAAATCGGATATTCCGTTCGCTACGATCTTTTTAACACATTTCCGCGACTCATTGTCTACTGCACGTTCCGGAACAGTCCGAGCGACGGATCGCTGTTTTTGGTTGCAGCCAGAATCCAATTGTGCCAGAGACGTTATTTTCTGAATTCGCTTCAATGCGACTATCGATTCATTGCCTGCCATGAACGTAGCCGCGTGGCATCAAAGCATGGTCACCTAAGAATTCGTGGAGCTCTGCGTTTGCTAACATGATCGTCCGTTGTCCTTATTGTCGTAATTCGGTGGACGTAGATGCTGAGGCTTCATTGAAAGAGTTGGTATGTCCCGATTGTGGGAGCACCTTCAATCTCATTTCTACCGACACAGTTCGGTTCGAGGGGAGTCAACCTACCTTTGTTGGCCGCTTTCGCTTGATTTCCGAGATTGGAGTCGGAGCCTTTGGCGTCGTCTGGAAAGCTTACGACGAAGAACTCGATCGCTCGGTCGCTATCAAAATCCCCAGAAGAGAACAACTCAGTACTGAAGAAGCTGATGTGTTTGTCCGCGAAGCGCGGGCCGCGGCACAACTCAATCATTCTAACATTGTTAGTGTTCATGAAGTTGGCCAAGATGAAGGACGGATCTACATCGTCAGCGACTTTGTTGAAGGGCTGAACGCTGCGGAATGGCTTGCGGTAAAATCACCAAGTATTCGAGAAGCGGCAACGCTTTGCGCCATAATCGCTGACGGCCTGCAGCATGCCCATTTGCGCAATATCGTGCACCGTGATCTCAAACCATCCAATATTATGATCGATGCGGACGGCAATCCGCATGTGATGGACTTTGGATTAGCGAAACGGGAATCGCAGGATGTCACGATGACAATGGACGGCCAGATTCTGGGGACAGCAGCCTATATTCCTCCGGAGCAAGCTCTTGGACAATCGCATCAGGCAGACAGCCGCTCAGACGTTTATTCCCTAGGGGTCATGCTGTTTGAGTTCTTGACCGGTGAGCGCCCGTTTCGGGGCAACACCCGCATGCTGATTTTGCAGGCGATCCATACACCTCCACCCCGGCCTCGCGAGTTTGTTCACAATATCCCGCGGGATCTAGAAACGATCTGTCTTAAGGCGATTTCCAAGGAACCCGATCACCGCTACCAGTCAGCGCAAGAGTTCGCAGACGATTTGCGGCGCTTCCTGAATCAAGAGCCGGTCAAGGCGCGCCCGCTGGGGCAATTGTCGAAGCTGTTCCTATGGACGCGCCAACTAAAACGCATTCATGACGCCGGCACATTTATGATGTTCTTGGGAGCCGGATTCGCCGCGATGGAAGTACTGGGAATTGTCACACTAGCGATTCGGCGGTTCTTTAACATCGAGCATTTCTGGGTCTTCCCCTATGTGCCCGAACAAGCCTGGAAAGTGTTTGGATGGTTTTTCCTTTTCATTATCCTGGGCATCTCTATGGTGGCTATTGGCAAAAAAACCATTCAATTCCGCATTCCCGCAATCTGGACGGGACTTGTCGTCTCCTGGGGGTTGGCAACGTTCAATTTCGCAGTGTGGGGCGGCTTCGTTAATTTCACCCTAGGCGGCATGATGGAAGACAAAGTGTCGCGAGCATTGTTTTTTCTCCCAATGTTTGTGCTGTGCTCCGCACTTTTCCTCCTCTACGTTTCGGCCGTCACTGCATTACGCTCGAACCGAGAAACGATCCGACTCCAGCGCCGTTAACCAAACGCCGAAATACAACGCTTCGTCCGCAATCCAATCGATTCGATGAGATGAATTCATCGTCCCAACCCGATGGCCACCTGCTTGCCTCGTGCTGATCAGCAGAGATCGCAGTATTTGCGAGCATGCAATAGGAGCCTCAAACGCTCGCAGCAGCGTGCCAATACTAGAACCAGTTGCGAAACCGCTATCTCACTGAATATTTTGGCATAAGCCTTGCTCTGTGATCAGGGTGAAAGGAGACCTTGAATATGAGATTGACGTTCGTGTTCTGGCCGTCGGTTCGACGACTTGGGCGAGATCAACTGGGAGGAAGCGATGGCCGACGTGGAACGGGACCACGTCAGTGAGGTAGACGTGGCGAAGGCGCTGGATTGAGGGGACGGTTACGGGGCTTGTGAGCCGCTAGGAATGAAATCGATTGATGTGTTCGCAGCACTCTATTGAATGCGATAATTTCGATGTGCTCGCGCACTTGCCAATGATCGCTGAAATCCCCGGTGTGTTTCGTTACCATGATTTGCATGCATTGGTCACCACTTTATTAATTCCTTCATGATTGAAATCACATCCATGATAACCAATTGTCGTCAACATCTTCATTGTGTCATATTGGTCTGTGCTGTACTTAGCGGCGGGTTGTTGTGCGCCGCGGAAACTGATGAAGATGCCATAAGCATTGGCACTCAAAAACAGTTATTCATAGACAATCGATTTATTGCATCGAGCCAAGATGTCACGTTGACGATGAACGAGCCTCGCCGTGATGGGCAGGTGCTGATCAAGTGCGATCAACCATGGGAACAGGGAGCATCGATTGGTGTCTATTCCAGTGTGTTGAAGGACAACGGCAAAGTTCGGCTATGGTACGACATCATCCGCCCGACCGGTCCGGGACCGTACGACCATGAGCGGCGCGTTGCCTATGCCGAATCGATAAACGGTATTGATTTCGTCAAGCCAATTCAAAACATTCATGAAGTCGACGGATCGAAGGTCAACAACATCGTGTTGCCGGGAGTGATTGGTGGCTGCTCGGTCTGGATTGATGAAAACGCCCCGCTCGAACATCGCTTTAAAACCCAGGCCAAGGTTTACCCTTCAGGCCAGCTACATATGCACAGCTCGCCCGACGGATTGAACTGGAAATTCTTCCAACGCCTCGAACCGGGACCCGGTGGCTGGGATACACAGAGCATTGTCTATTGGGATCCTGATATCTCGCGATACGTTTTGTTCACACGCCGCTGGGTCCGACTTGAGCCTCGGCAGATGAGCTACCGTACTGTCAGACGGTTGGAATCGGCTGATTTCAAACATTGGGAAAACGAAACGGTGGTTTTACAAGCCGATGAAATTGATTTGGCCTCGCAAGAGTCACCGAACGGTCAACCTCCCGTTGATTATTACGGCGCTGATGTTTTCGAGTATGAAGGTTTCAAGATCATGCTGGCTGAAGCCTATTGGCATTGGCAGTCACGTGAACCACTCAAAGGCTTAGGACCATCCGGTTTCGACGTGCGTCTCGCGGCCAGCCGGGATGGGAAACAGTTTCAACGAATTGGCAAACGCAAGGCGTTCATGGGAATGGGACCTTCGGGCCGATTCGACTCGAGGTATGTTTGGGCATTGCCTCATCCCGTTCCAATGGGCGATGAGTTGTGGATATACTACGTCGGTTCAAATCGCGACCACGACGGAAATATCGAACCCGCTGCCAATGGCCAACATTTGTCCGGAATCGGACGAGCCGTTTTGCGTCTCGATGGATTCGTCTCCGCCGATGCGGACTACAAAGGAGGCCAAATCACCACCCCGCCAATTTCATTTGAAGGCAACCGATTAGAACTCAACGTCGATGCGAGTGGAGGCGGGTCGGTTTTGGTCGAAGCGCTGGATTCCAGTGGAAGCCCCTTGCCCGGTTTCACCAAACAAGACGCCACACCCGTCAACACGAATTCAGTCCGAGCTCAAGTTTCTTGGGGTGATCAAGATGACGTCAGCAGCCTGGCCAACCAACCGGTTCGGTTGCGATTTCATCTGAAAAACTGCAAATTGTACGCGTTTCAGTTTCAGCGGTGATTTTGCGTCCGCTGAAAGTTCAATCGTTAGGAACGTAAATTGCGCAGTCAGAAACTGATTGACTGTGTTGCCAAACGTGCATATCACGCTGGGCCGAGAAGCCGGAAGGAACCGCAAGCAGAAAATGAGCCGCTCCGGCCGATTGCAGCGGTGCTGGATTGGGGGCGGCAGCGAGGGATGCGGGAGACAATCGATAGCTGTTAGTTTATGAGTTTACAAGGAAGAAGGCTGCAGGTAACGATCGACGAACGCGCCGGCCGATTTGTAGGCGGCGTCGATGATTTTGGGATCGCCACCCCCCAAGCCATGCTCACCGCCCGGAATCGTCACCAGTTGATATTCCACCCCGTGCTGTTTCAACTGCTCCGCCATCAACACAGATTGTTCGTAGGGCACGTCGGTGTCCTTCGTTCCATGAATTAGCATCGTCGGAGGAAAATCACGCGTCACATTCTGTAGGGGCATATAGGGATTGAACTTCTCAGTTTCCGAGTGCGGGTCCCAGCCCGAAACCGCCAGCGGCCAGAGTCCATGTTGGCGGCAATACTGATAGAACGCCCCGCCATCGCCTTTTCGGTTGCGAGTGTCGGCAATCGGTGGACCACTGACTTGTTTATATGCCTCGGCTTTGGTGAGTTTAATTTGCTGATGTCGCGCGTGTTTACTTGGGCTGCTGTACCAGTCACCCACCAGATCGCCATATCCAAAAAAAGCCACCAACACGCTTGGTCGAGGTTTGACACGATAGCCGGACATCAAAGTCAGATAGCCTCCCGCCGAACCGCCCATGACCGCGATTTTGGTGGCATCGACGTGAAACAACTTCGGTCCCTGATCCCGCACCCAGCGAAATGCGTCTTCCAGATCTTCAATGATCGCCGGCAATTGCGTCTCAGGAGCCAGCCGATAATCGATGGACACAATCGCATAGCCCGCGTCAATCATCCTCGCCTTCACATGCTTGTCGATGCCCGCACGATTTCCGACAATCAGCGCACCGCCGTGAATCCAAACCACGACGGGCCGTTTGACATTGTCGTCGATCCGGTGAACGTCAGCTTTGATCTCGAGATCGCCAACCTTTTTGTAGGTATAGGTTTTGGTGCTCACGCTTGTTTCTTGCGCATCTGTCGCGACCGCCCACGCCAAGGTCGCCGTTCCAGCCAATCCCCGTTGGACAAATTCCCGCCGATTGAATTGTGACATCGAACGACTCCTCGCCAAAGTCAATTCCTGTTCCAACCCCAGGTTACACGATCGTCCGGCGACACGCACGCGTCAGCGTCGAATGAGGTCCAGCGGCAACGCCAAACCGAAGAACGACCGTCGGCAATTCCTCAATCAAACGGCGGAAAGCAACACTCGTTGAGGGGCGAGGATACGATCGCAGTCCCCTTCAGTGAGATTTACGGCTTTCCTTGCTACGGGCGCCTGCTGCCTTGCCATTTGCCTTTTGTTCGCCATGTGCCTTGCCCGTGCGCGCATGAGACCTTTCTGGTTCAGGAAACAGGCCGTCGAGGAATTCGTCAGGTGTCATTTCGTTGTAGTTGCCGAGATGTTTGTACATTGATTCGATTTGCTTAAAGTCCTCATTGTTCTCAACGAAATCTTTCACCATTTCGTTTCGCGTGGCGATGACGGGGTTGCTGGTGGTTTGCTGACCTTCGCGAATTTCCTCTAGCGTCACAGTCTGACCCTTCAGTGCATCCGACAGACTTCCCAGGTAGCTGGCATACAGGAACAAGATTGAAAATCCCATCAGCGTGCTGACCGTAATGAAAATGCCAAAACCACTGATCTGGCCGATGCGTCGCAGATCGATCACCGATTGTTCTTGGTAGTCATCCGAAAGACGTTCCAGGCTCTCCGTGAGTTCCCCCGTGCGTTCTCCAGTCTGAACTGCTTGCAATAGGTCGTTGGGAAAAGCATCCGTCTGCCTAAGAGCCGTATAGAAATCCTTGCCATCGACGACCGACGTCGCAATGGACGATTCATGGGCTTGGTAGAAACGGTTTTGCGTGCTGCGCACTCCGAGTCGGATAGCTTTACTCGCGTTCATGCCGGCGTCCACTGCCGTTCCAAAAGCCCACGCAAACCGTGATAGGGCCAATGTCTTGATCGTGCCTCCCAGCAACGGGACGGCCAAGGCGATGCGCATGGGAATCGCCCCAAACCAACCACTGCGGATTCCTTTGACGACCAAATAACTGCCGACCGTGATAAACATCACGGCCCCCCAAAAGAGCGCCAAATTCCCCAACGGCGAGAGGCCCAACATGAAAACATCCGGCGCAGCGAGTCCCGAAATCCTTGTTTGCAAAACGTGAAGTATCACGAAGAACGCAGTGATCACGGCAGTCGCGGTGATCAACTGTAAGACCGGCCGCGTCACTCCTTGCAGGAATGATCGCTTCATGCTCACCAGGGCTCGGTAATGGTCTGCCATTTTCAAAAAGGCTTGATCCAGTTGCCCCGTTTCCTCTCCAACACGGACCATCTCAGTCAACAACGGGGGGAAACACGGTTCGGCAATGAGTGCCTCAGCCAGCGAGCAACCGTCCAGTAGTCGCGCATGGACCTTGTCAAACGATCCTCGAATTCGACTGGGGACTTGAGGGACCTCATTCGCCCAAGCATTTGCGATCGGAATCCCCGCTTTCAGCGAAGATCCCAGTCGATAACAGATCTTTTCAAGTTGAGATGCAGACAAAAAAGGGAGGGACGGATTGGTCGGCAAGTCAGGTTGAGCTTTCATAGTTTCATTTCCGCAGGTTAAAAAACATCCGCCAGCCGAAACGGTAAACGCACATCATATAATTGATCCGAGTCAAACGTGAGACTGCGAAGTTATCCATCAACCGGTCGTTCTCCGGTGTTTTCGCAGTCACAAAAAATGTCAATCGGTCGAAAGACGCAGAAAACGCTTTTCGAGAATTTTTTGAATCCTCGAGAACATCCAATTTGGGCAATTGGCCCGGTATTGAATGAATGGCCGATAAACCCGACCCAGACGTCGAATTCTTGAATTCACTAATAACTGGTTGGCAACTCTTGCCGTGGCCAAGCAACAGTTCAAAACGCGTCATCAAAAGCGAAAAGCTGCAACTTGCTAAACAATAAATGACCCGTCGACATGGTTCTTCACTTTGCTTGCGACAGCCTTACTTCCGGTTCTCAACGCCAAAAATTCCATTTCAAGCGGTAAATACTGCGCCCATTGCGGCAGAGTTGGATTGGGGGCGGCAGCAGGGGATGTGGGGGGATGCGTTGAGAACCGTGGCGAACACGGGGTCCGTGTGGGGTATAGGACGCGATAGCATTCATTGCGGTCCGAATTGTGCCTAATTAGGCCGATGCTGCAAATTCCGCGTCCGTCTCAGCTAGCGTTTCTGAAGAAGGATACGGTGATTGTGGTAGTGCACCACGGCTTCAGCCGGCTACAAACCACGAATCGACCTGTCGATACGGTTGCCCTTGGCCTCAACAACAGTCAGGCATCTTCAAGTTCGAGCGTCGATTCAAGAAAAAGTTTTTCAACACTCAGTCTTCGTTTCGCCAGCCCTTGATCGTTTAGATAGCGGAAAACAGTTTCGAGGGCCTTACGGTTCTGAGGTATGCCGTATGAGTAGAAGTTGGGCCCCATGAGTTTGACCGTCTCATTGAACTCTTGACCGTACCATGGAAGCGAGCTGTAAGCCCACCGAATTCTTTTTGATTCACTAAGGTCGAGTTGCTTTGATTTACAGTAGGCGTCGAACACAGCTTTCGGCAACCATTGGTGCTGCTCCGCCAATTCCCGCCGAATCACGACCAAGTGCATGATGGGATAGATCCCAGTCTTCTTGAAGTAACGCTGCTCAACTTCACGAGAGTCTCGAAACAGCCGTTGGACCTTCGGGTGACGCTCAACGTAGGCCCTCGGCTCTGCCGGGTGGAAAATTGCGTCGACGGTTCCTTCCAGCAACAGGTCTGACTCGTCCTTGCCAGCGGGAGCCTTCTCGACCGAGATTTTCGGAGGCAATAGCTTTTCCCACTTCGAGGCCCCGCCAGTCTGTCCGGCCGCAGAGTCTTTTTCGGTTATGACCCACTTGATTTCTTCAGGCGAAACTCCGTACTCGTCTTTCAGAATGCCGCGCACCCATGTCAGCCCGGAGGATGAGTAGCCAACGGTGGCGACCTTACGGCCGCGTAAATCCTCAGGATTACTGATCCCCCGGTCGGTGTGGACAAAGATACTTTTGTGTCGAAACACCTTCAGCACAAAGATGGGCAGCGGCAGATAGTCGCGGAATCCGTCATTGCAGAACGCTAACAAATACGGGATGAGGCCAACCTCTGTCACGTCGCGTGATTGAGCGCCCGAAAAAACATGCTGATTCAATTCCCCGATCTTTGACGTTTCGAAATCCACCTTACATCGGTCAATTTTTACTCGGCCGTCTTGAATCGCTGTCACCCGTTCATACGGGTATCCAGCGACAGTTAATGGCAATCGCTTAGGCTCAACATTGGCTTCTTGGGCGTGTGCCTCAGCATGAAACATAGCCAAGCCGAAGGGTGTAGCCGTCGAAGCCTTTAAGAAACCTCGTCGGGGAAGGACGTCATTCACTGACACATCATTGTCTTGGTCTTTAGTCGGCTTCATTGGAGTAACTTTTCCTTGAGACTATTGAATTCCTTGGCCGATAGTCCAAGCCCCTGATTTATGTAGCCTTCGATGGAGCCGTGCTGCTTGATTATTTCATCGCGGGTGGCATCGATGTACTCGCCCTTCTGGATATAGAACGCCTCGATGTTCGTCATATCCACCTCATCGGGTCGAATATTTTGTTTTTTTGCCAAGAGCACCCTAAGCTGTGCTAGCCGCTTCTTGACCTCGGCTTCCCGGTATTTGTTCGACAACAGATAGTCTTCACGTACGGTCTCCCATGGTACGCCCAACGACCACAAAAGAATTGCCGTTGCTGTACCTGTACGGTGGACGCCATGTGAGCAGTGAAACACGAGCGGCTCTTTTGACTGAGCGATTTCCTTTAACAACGCCGCATACTGTTCACGGGCGTTGTCAACCAAGAGACGATGGATTTCGAGATTGATGCTCGGTGGCATCGAGGAGAAGTCCGCAGTCCTGCGTGCTTCTTCGATGGCAGCGGCAAGGCCGTCTTCAGTTTCAATTGGCAAAGAAACTTCGCGTACATTTTGTGGCAGCCGGTCCTTACCTCTTGATTCGGTCTCAACCACCGTCAAGAAATTAACGACGGTTTTGATGCCAAGCTGTTCCAACTGGGCTACATCTTCATCCGTGAGTCGCGGCAATTCCCCACTGCGAAAGACGTGACCTCGTTTGACCTTTCTGCCGTCTTTTGTCTTGTATCCACCGACGTCTCGAAAGTTGGATTGGCCCGTGAGCGACACGTGCCGCGAATCCTCAGCGTAGCACACATTGAAAAGTGTGGTGGTTAAGCAAACTGCAGCTAATAAGCGAAAGGAATTCATAAGCAATTATCATGGAATGATGTAGTTCATCCATGTCTCCATTCTAAGTATCACTCTCCGAATAATGTGCGTCGCACGAGCGTTCTTAGTGTAAACCGAAGCTGTTCCAACAGCTCCGCCCGGGAGTGTGGTGATGTTTACCTCATCATTCTTGTCTAGGCTTAGCCGCACCCCAAAAGGGATAGTTGACTGGCCGACTCCTGGAGTCGGCGGAACGGTTCCGCTTGGATGCAGCTGGCCTTGCTCATTGATGTAGATGAGTTTCTCTACAGTTGCAGAGAATACCCTTCCAGGATGAAGTTTGAATACAACTTCTACTTTCTGACCGGGTTCTACATGCCGCACCACATACTGCGGAATCCCAACGGCAACTATGACCTCATCCGTGGGCACGAAACTCATCCATGTTCGCACAGGGAAAGCGGCTACCCGCTGCCCTGGTTTGAGGCTCATCCCGACAACGTAGCCGTCGCTTGGTGCCCTTACGGTGGTTTGCTCGAGGTCGAATTGAGCCTTTGCAAGCTGCGAATGGGCTGTGGCCACGCTGGTGTGCTCGTCGCCGATCATCGAATTTGCCAGCAAGTTCGCTTCACGAGCCTCCGCCCTTACGCGAACGAGGTCTGCTTCGACGAATTGCTTGACTCGTAGTCCCGCAGAAGTCGCAGCAGCTTCTGCTGCGGTCACGTCAGCCCCAGCTCGGGTGATGATGTCGTCCGCAACGCGAACATCGACTTGGGCCGTGTTCAGCTGACTTTTCAAAGAAGTTAATTGAATCTCGCCACGGTCACGCTCGGATTTTGTGGCTACTCCGGAGGGCACTAGACTGAGAATGCGGTCATACTCCCGCTGTGCTGCCGCAACTTGAACACCAAGGTCAGCGACGACCGCTTCTGCTTTTTGCTTATTCCCTTTTGCTTCTTGAAGCCCTGCTTTTGCCGCATCTATTGCGGCTACTGATGACGCCTCATCCGCTTTCGCGACCTCGATTTCTGCTAGCGTATTTTTTACGGTCGCGGCTGCCGCTTCGGAGCTGGCTCGCAATCGCTCAACATTTTGCTTCGTCTCGGCAAGTTGTGCCTGCAATTCATCGACCTTTACCTGATAGGGCTCCGGGTCGATTTGGAATAAGACGTCTCCTTTCTTGAGTGGCTCTAATCCACGTACCGGAATCTCGATGACCTCTCCCGATACATTCGGGATGACCTCCACAACAGACTTATACACATTCACCGGGCCTGATGGAGCTCCCCACTGCATTGGGAGAAAGAGCACGACCAGCAAAACAAGCATCCACATTATCGGTGAAAGCTTCCACCATAGATTGAGCGGAATGATGCGTAATCGGATGAGCAACGCGAGTATGGCGACGTAACACAACGTGAGGAAGACAATCATTGGTCACCATCCCCTTCACCTTGAGGTTCGCCCTTTTTGCCGTCACGCCAATCAGGGTTCGTATAAGCCCAGACGTAGGCAATTGGCGATAGCACGCCAATGGTGACGGCCCCCCACCATCCACAGACCGAGATCGCATCGGCCTGCGGGTGCCTACGCTTCTTCGCGATCATTCCGGGAAGCATCCCCAGCAAGACCCACAGGCCAACCAAGGAAGCTGCCAGTACGACGAGAATCAGCAAAGCAAAGATGTCCAAAAAGTCCATGGATAGGTTTCCCTCTGATTACTCTCCGAAATCCGGGTCCGCTTGCGGGTCAAACGGCAGTTCATCTAAGTGCTCGATGTACTCCAGCGGATCGAAGGGCAGCTTCTTGGGATCCAATAGCGGTTTCGCGAGCGCTTTAATCTCGGGCCTTGCGTTCGCGATGCCGGTCCATGGAATTCCATGGACTTCCTTCGCGTCCGGATACTTCTTTTTCCAAAGGTCGTGGCGCAGCTTCATCCGGTTGAAGGGACTCTTAAGGTGAATGAGGTTCACCAGCATTGGGGTTTTTTCGCGAGGGTCCGCCGGTAAGAAGTAGAATGCTGCCGGAATTCCGCTGGATTCGCCAACTGGGTCTGACGAGATCCAATGTCGCTTGTAATTGCCTTTTACGGTCGCGCCCAACCTCGGGCCCGCATAAATGAAAACGCTATCGCGGCGGCTGTGTGTGTCACCGTTAACAAGTAGCGATGTCTGATCCACTCCGTCGATCACTCGATCTCTCGGGACATGCTCGAGAGCGCCGGCCACACGTGCAAAAGTCGTGTACAAGTCGGTTTCGTGAATGATATCTCCGACCAGTTGTCCCTGCTCGATAGTGCCAGGCCACCAAGCCTGAGCCGGAACGCGAACGCCCCCCTCCAGAAAGTCACCCTTGCCACCACGATAAATAGTTTCGGCCATTCCAAGCCCTGGAGGTGGGTTGTGGGACATCGGACCATTATCTGCCATGCACACAAGCAGCGTGTTTTCTGCGATGCCAAGCTTTTTCAGCTTCGCGATCACTTTCCCAACGAAAGGATCGATATTCCCCTGCAGTCCGTCTTGCAAGATGCTTCGTGCGGTCGAGAATTTCTTAGGATTAGGAACGAAGCTTGTCATGTTCGGCCAGTTGGCGACATAGAATGGCTTGCCGGCTTTAGCATTACGTTCGATGAATTCGAGTGTCCGGCGCTGAGCTTCCGGATCGATCTTCATATAGTTTTCGTGCGAGTTGTCGCCCCACTGCTTGGTCGGGCCGCCCTTCGTGCCTTCAGCGATCTGAACCCAACCCTTCGTAATAAACGTATCGTCAAGCTTGTAGGGATCTTTGGGTAACATGTCTTCGTGCAATCCGATCGACGCGTTCGCACCTTCGGCGAGTTTGGTATTCAGCGACAGGATCTGGTTGTAGCCCGTAAAGAACGCTTCGTCGAAACCCTGTTTGTGTGGATAGCTTTCCTCGATGTCGCCGAGATGCCACTTTCCATGAAACGCCGTGGCATAACCCTCCTCCGAAAGCACCTCAGCTAAAGTGACTTCTTCACCTCGCATCCCGTGCGACTCACGCAACATGCCGATGTTGTACATGCCGCTGCGAACGGCGTAGCGACCGGTGATACAAGCGGCCCGGCTTGGCGTACATCCCACTTCGGTGTACATGCGCGTAAACAGTATGCCTTCTCTGGCCATTTCGTTGAGGTTCGGTGTTCTCAATCCTCGAACCTGCTGGATCGCGGGGATGCCAACATCGCCAAACGCTGTATCGTCCCACATGATGTGAATAATATTTGGCGGCCGACCGTGTTCCTTCCGAAGAGCGGCAAGTTTGACATCAAGATCTTCGTTTTCGGCAGACCATCGTTCGCCATTCTGCGCTTCGAGGATGTAGTACTCGGCGTCGTGCACGATTTGTTCCTGCGCTGTGACGATGCGATCACCAACGGCAAAAGGTGGAATCAGTAGGATTAGGGTTATGAATCCTTGGAAGATGCGAATCATTGTTTTGCCCTTGTTGTGTTGGGTTTGTTGGAAAGAAACTGCTTCACGACGTCGTGGACGAGACCTGAAATTGTTGTATTGCCTGAGTCAGCACATTCTTGCAGCCGCTGCAGCTCTCCGTCAGTAACCATTGTGACGACGCGATTGCGTCTGGCGCACTCAACTGGTAATCGAGGGCGACCCGATTGGCGAGCAGTTGGGTGTCTTCCCGACTTCTTATTCACGGGTGGGCTCCACATTGAGGCGATGTATTTATTGCTGGCAAAGTATTCTGTAGGAGTTTAGACTGATAAATAACGTGACAACATCAAAAATCCGCAAATTGTCTCTCTCCCCTGAAATTAGCAAAATGTCTGGTGACTCACCATCAACTTACGTCCTGCAACGTACCTTTGCAGACGTCGATGATTTGACTGCCGAGGCGAGACAATGGGACGTTGATTTCCGACAAATAGAGCGAGGCAAGTTTGACGGAGAGCTTTTGCAGTTTGCAACTGGTGGCGTGCACATTTCAGAAGCACGTTTTTGTCGCTCGCTGAATCAGAAAGGCTCACCACCGAAAGGGATGCGAACAGTCGCTGTTCCCGCTTGCCCTGAAATGCGCCTTGAGTGGCGAGGTAAAGAGGTCGACAGTGAGAGCTTGATGCTATTTCCAATCGGTGCGGAACTGTCAAGCGTGTCAGGCCCTGACTTCCACGTCTATACGTGCTCGTTCCCCGATCAGTTATTGTCAGTCGTTGGCGAAGCTTTAGAGGTCGGTAGTTTCGACGAACTTTCTGCTGGAGTCGATGCGATTCGCGTAGGTGCAGCGGCGATTGACAATCTCAGACGTTGTTTATCCAAAGCCTCTGATTTCGTTCGTGACAATCCAGGCAGCATTTCAGAATCTGACATGGGTCGGTTGCTCACCCAGGAGCTACCAAGGCGACTTGTTGCTGCAATCGCAGCCGGGCGAGAAGTGTGTCCCCCGGCTTTTTGTCAAACCAGGCAGACGGCTCTGACGCGAGCCGAAGATTACATCGAATTACACGTTTCGTGCGACATTAAGGTACGCGATATATGCCAGGCAGCAGGCGTAAGCGAGCGAACACTGCAGTACCTGTTTCTAGAGAGGTTTGGCATCGGCCCTAAAGAGTTCTTGAAAGCCCTACGGCTCAACAAGGTGCGTCGACAGCTTCGTTCTGCAGAATCTAAAATTACGAAGGTCGCAGACGTGGCAAACGCTTGGGGATTCTGGCATATGGGGCAATTCGCAGCAGACTATCGGGAACGCTTCGAAGAGTTGCCTTCTGAGACGCTTCTCCACCCTTAAGTCCGCAACCAAAACGCCCGCCGTGCAAAGCTAACTTCCGGCTTGCAGCCCATGTTGACATCTCGTGTCAGCCTTCGAATTGCCCAATCTCCACTAAATCGTTCGCAGCTAATATGCACCGAGCCGCGAACGTCTGTCAGAATAATAGCCGACGCGGGTTAAGTCACCAAAACTTTTCACCCCCACGGTTCAAAACCTCCGTCAAGCAGCGCCGCGCCACGCCACACTGTCTCTCCCAATGATCGCCGAGAGATTTCATCGCCGTAACCTCTTGCTAAAACTCCTCTACCAACGTAAAAAGCCAAGGTATCATCTTCCGGTCGTTTTACAGGACCGAATCTCGCTTCACCAGTTCTTGACACAGAATCCCGATTGTGTTGGATTGTTGCTCGTGTGGGGCCGCCACTCCCGCTGGCGGCTGTTACACCTTCGGCAATTGGAAGAGCTGCGTGTCCGGATTATAGTGTCGCCAGACTGCCCACATCGGCCCGTTGTAGATAAACGCACGTTTGAGTGTCCCGTGCTCTCCGGTGTTCCCAAAGACATCAACATCGGTTACCTCGATTTCTTCGCCCTCGTTCATACGGTCGAAGCCGACGAACAGATCATGTTCGGGAATGTGCGCAATCACGATGCTCTTGCTACCGACTCGGGTGTTAACAACGCCGTTTTTCCGTAGGTAGTCCTTCGTATAAGCAACAGCGTCTGCTCCGTCTTTGATTCCAATCACCTTTTCCTTCGAGGGAAGGCGAGCGTCATCCAGAGCGACTGTCTTGAACATCCATCGCTCGCCGGAATGAGCGTCGTCGAGCGGCATGAGCTTACTTAAAAGCCTCTCTATCGGATTCGTGAACGGGTTATACAGAACCTCGCCATCGGGAAAGAGATCTTGATAGGCCTTCCACGTCATCTCCAGGACAGGCAATGGCTCCAGCTTCCGCCTCGAAAGCTCACAGGTGTTCGTGATCTGCTGGATAATCTCACCGCTGCTGGTATCCCACAGCAGCAGGTTGTTGTTGGTCTGGGCGAGCACCTTGAGATTCATCGGCTTCCCCTCAAGTTCGTTGACAAAGGGAACCGGTAGGTTCGTGAGGACGCAGTATGTTAACACGACTTCGTCGCCTCCATAGTCTCCGCCGAAGATGTGCGACACCCACAGGTATTTCTGCGGGAAGGCCTTCGTGACACCGTTGTACTCGATGACATAGACTGTGTCCTCGGGCTGCAAATAGTCGTTTGCTACTGCGTCTGGAACTGATTTGTAGACAGCATCATGCTGCTTGGCACGGAACATGACGTACGGGGCCAAGTATTTGGTCACCAGAAAACAGCCTGCCAGGCACACCCCGAAGACCACCATCATCCACGGCTGCAGCACACCCTGCTGTATGTTGAGTAAGAGGGCCACTAGAAACAGTACGATCGAAAGGGCCATGATCCAGATGTGGAAACGGAAATAGGCAACCACGAATGTCTTGCCGATTCGCAGTAGCTGACCGGCATCCGTGAGGACGAATATTCCGATCAGTGCTAACAAGGCGGATATCGCCAACAATACGATGATCAAATCACTTCTCCTTATGGCCCGCCACGAAAGACTAGGTGATGTCTGCATTAACAAAGGGTGGTTTCTCAGCACCTATCACGGGCAACGACTTATTGAAACTGACTAGCCGCTCAGATCACGCGATCGTGGACACCGACGCGAGTTGTAGACTCCGTTTGGCTGTGGAGGTTTGTCCAACCTCAGCTGGCTCGACTCATCACAAACTGAAGGCGGTAGATGGAATCCGAAAGGTTGATTATTCAGAAGAAACTCTAGAGGATGATGCCAAGGTTTGACGGTCAGACGCGATCGCTATACTAATCGCCTAAATCCACATAGGTAAGATTCCATTGGGGAGCGCCAAATGCCTGAACCAAAAACTTGCTTCCTACCGCGGCCGACCCCACACTGCCGATATGCGGGCGAATTCCGCTGTACGTTCCCAGCCAGCCATGACCGGGCGTCGGACAGTTGAGCGTTACGATTAACGATTCGCCATCATCAAGACGTTGATGAATAACGAATGGGCCTCCGGCCAACATTTGAAATACTTCATCAACTCCCGCGCCGTCAGCCCCGATGTTTATGTGAAAACGATCGAATCGACTGTAGTCGATTCCCTCGCCGACAACGTATAGCTGGGGATAGCTGTATCCATGATTAGTAACCTTTGTCTCGCTGCTTCCACCGCCGGGCACTTGCGGCTCACGCCCAGCCGCCGCAGTGATCTCTAAGAGTCGATCCATCGATAGTAAGAAGTGTTTTTTGACATGGGCCGCTTCGGCCTCGTCAAGGTTCCTCTTTGACAACAGCGTCCGAATGTCCTTTTCCACCTCACTCAAGTCGAGAGGCCACACTCCAGCGCCAATATCGCGCAAGACTGCATTTACACCATCTAGCGTCGCGGGCACGTCACGGCCGTCTGAAACCTCCAGAGTGAGTCCGTCGATATGAGTCATCTCTGCTTCCTTGTGTTGAGTCGTACGATGCACAGGCGACCGCTTCAACATCAAAAGCCATCGACATGCCATATGTCAAGCAGGGAAGGTGAAAGGCTCGCGATCATGAACCGCACATTGGCAAGATGGCTGGATCGTAACTGGACGTTTTTGAAGTGGTTGGCTCTAACTTTGACAGAATTCACTCCGGTCCGACTTACCGATACCACCTAACTCAATTCGTTGGATGCAAAAGTCGCATTGACTTCAGAAGCTGCCGTCGGATTCCAACTCGCATCAGTGAAACCGACCGTTGCATGAAAGGCGTCTCGTGAAACTCCAGGAATTCGACACAACTAGCCACCGGCCGGACCAGTGCCCGCATCGGTGGTCACGAGCGTGCATTCTGCCATCTGCGAATTCAAAGTGCCACTAGTGTTATGTCACGGCTTAATTTGAGGGATGTGTGCCACTGGCTTTGCCAGTGCAAGACCAAATGTCGGAACTACTTCCAAAACACTGGCAGAGCCAGTGGCACCCTAATTCTTAGGTGTGACAACCCACTACTCCGTCGCGGCGGTGGTAGATGATATTGCTCGCGAAGGCGGCTACGCCTTACCTGTGCGTTCCGCTACTCCGGACCCAACCATCACATTTCGGACCGATTGAGCGGAAGCAACACCCGTTAATCCAACTAAAGAGACCCTCTTGTTGAACCAAGAGTTTTGGAGTTTGCGGGCGCCAGAACGGTTGTCGTTGCGATTCGCGAAACTCTCTTTGCAAAAGACGCACGCCTACGACGAGCGGCCACGGGTGACGCAACACGTTGCGAAGACTTGCGTTCTTGCGACAAAATCGCCATTGTCTCTCCGCAAGCGAAAACCCCGGGGTCGCGCATTTCGCTACTCCGAGGTTTTAGTGGCAGAGACAGGATTCGAACTAATGGAGTTTTCACTGGTAAATTAACAGGTTAGCTGCAAGTGTGGCGCAGAATCCGTCGCAGTCGATAATGATTTGGCTCAGTTGATCAACATATGGCCCCTTTTGCCGGTCGCGATGAAGGCGGGCATCATGGCGATGGTTGCCAGCAGATTTTAATCGACATTTGGCGCCGAACTTTCAGGAGGAGATTTATTTCTACCGCGGACGTTTGCGGGGCGTGATCCGATTCATGAGACGTTGCTGCGGCCGATTGCAGCGGTGATGGCTTGGGCGCGGCAGCGGGGGATGTGGGGTGCGGTGTGAACCGCGACGAACGTGGACCAATAGCGTCGCGATTCAAAGTTTCGCCACAGGCCGCGAATGGTGCATCGTCTAAATATCGGCGTTGCCTACCCGCGCGCCGTACGCCTTCGCCAACGGATTCGCTGACAAGCCGTGCAATAGGACGCTAAGCATGATCGTCCAGGTCACAGCCGCAACGATTCTGTCATTTCCGGGCAATTGTTGGCCAATAACCATCACCACGAACACGATACTGGCTAGGCCGCGCGGTCCAAACCAGCCCATGAACAGCAGTGTGTCTTTCCGGAGGCCTTTCCCAATGAGACATACAATGACGGGCAACATGCGAATAACAGTCAGACTGAGAATCGCATACACCAAAACTTGCCAGTCGAGGCCTTTTAGAAGCAAGCTCAGCACGACCGTCCCAAAGGCAAACCAGGTCAGCATCGCTACGGCGTCAGCCATGCCTTCTGCCTCGTTGAGGAATTGCTCTTTGTGAGTCTTTGTTAAGGCGCCGAACGTCAAACCGCCAACGAACGATGCAATGAAGCCGCTCCCCCCTAGCCACTGTGCCAAACCAAAACAGGAAAGGGCCAGCGCGATGATCGGCATCTGCAGCCAGGTACCGGCAACCCAACCGCGACTCGCGCTAGTCCTTAAAGCGAATCCACCCACTACCGCAAGCACCAGGCCGACCACAAATCCAATCCCGATGACTTCGAGCGGCAACTTGAACATCAGCTTGGTTGATTCTGATGCTTCGACCGAACCGGCTGCCAGCGCAATGAAAAATAAGATCACCGGCACACAGATGCCATCATTCAAACCGCTCTCGACATTCAAACTCTCCCGCACTTGAGCGGGGACAGCGGGATTTGTAACAACCGCCTTTCCCAAAGCTGCGTCCGTTGGTGCCAGCATCGTGGCGATGAGAGCGATTTCATAAAAACTGAGGTCTCTAAAAATCAACCAAGCAAGACCGAGCCCGAGTAGAATGGTAAGTGGCAAGCCAATCAACAATAACCGTGAGGGGATCGCTTCGATGCGTCGTAGTACGCCAAAATCCGCATTGGACGAGTCTGTAAACAGACAGATCGCGAGTGCGATTTCAGCTAGGCGGCTAATTGCTTCACCGTCAACGTTCAAGTCAACTAAACCAAGTGATTGGGGGCCAAATAGCATCCCTATGCCCACGTAGACAAGCGCCCCATTCACTGGAGTTTTCTCTAGCCGCGAAGCGACCAGGCTGTAAATGAATACGAATGCGGCAATGATGGTTAGAACTTGGTATTCGGACATGCAACACCTTTGTGGTCCTCGATGTTCCGGCTGACATTGTTAGAAGTAACTTTGAGTCCACCGCTTCCAGTCGACCTTGTTCAACTTGAGCTGACATACCATTATTGCGTCAGCAAGCGAGCGGTAATAGGTGAGTTCGGCCCCCGACACATTACCGATGTCGACTGGCGATTCGTTGACGTTGTCCGATCGCCTCGTATCCGTGGCCATATCCGGAGGACGAAACAATGTTTCACCTGGCTGCTGAATGTCCACCGGTTGGAGCGAGCAGAGCGACTTTGCGGTCGCGGAAAGCGTCGCAGTGCACCAATCATGCACGCGATTCACAGACTGTTTGGCGATTGTGGATCCCTTGCCGGGTGGGATGCTGATCACCGAGGACCAGATCAGTTTTGCAACCATCGCATCGCAGGCTTTTAGCACAGCATGGATTTGATCGCGATGGGCGTGGGGGTCTTGCCGATAATTCACTGCCATGGAAAGCTTCTTCATCTTCGCCAAACACTGCATGAATTGCTTGCGTTGCCTTTTAGCCGCAGAGGCCCCTGCGGAGGTTCGCGGCACACCGTTTTCCAACGCCTTGAGGTAGTCAGTAGACTGTTTGAGCAATGCCGTCAGGGCTCCATGCAATCCACGGCGTGGATTCCGAGTCTCAAAGACATAGGCCAGTAAGAGCACTACGGAGATACCGCCACTCATTCCCAGATATGCGTTTGCAAAGGAAGAAAAATCGTATTGCGGCGGAGTCGTTGAAACGGAGATGAGCGAATTTGTCAAATTGACAGTGAGCATTGCCGACATGCCCGTCAGAGGGTTTCGACTGGATACGCCGTACATCAATGGAAAGAAAAGCAATGCGAGCCAAGGGGAAAGCTCGATAAAACTATCGAGAGTCGGCATCACCACAAAATGAAAGACAGCCGCAATTGGCAAGGCCATTAACATAGCTTTGAGTATGGTGCTTGCAGTCAGCGCTACTGGTAATTGCGCGTTTAGATAGACAAAGATCATTGTCAAAATCATCGCGGATTGAAGACCGAGCGGCCAATTTAGCAATACGAAGAACCATGCGCTCGCGACTACCTGAAGGCCAGCCAACGCTGACTTCGTGAAACGGAGTTTTAAGTCCGGAGCCGATTGCGGAATAGTCGAAGCCGCAGGTGCTTCGATGCAAGCAACTTCGGTTTCGGCCAGTGCCGATTGCACACTTGTGGCTGCGCCCTGGAAGGTGTGCATTGTGTCCAGTAACAAATTTAAGGCGGTGAATCCTTGGGATTCTAAGGATGTCTGACCCTTTAACACGCAATCTGCAGCGGGACTCGTATCAATTCCGCGGTGAGAGCCGTCACGGGGCATCGACAGTTGCTGAAGGGTTGCCGCGGAGATGTCGTCCAACGCGTCGAGCATTTGTTGCAGCGGCGCTGATTGAGAAACCGCTGGGACCATAAGCTCTTCACGATAAAGCGTGACTGTGCCGCCGATCGCGGTTGTCGCTAAAATTAGTTCTTCTAACTCGTCGCTTAATTGCTTGTATTGGGAATAATGTCGACGTATGTGCTCGGAATCGGCACGTGCTGCATTGAGGGTAGAGGAGATTGATGACGAAAAGGAGATCAATTTGATTTCCAGTTTATCAATGGCTTGTACATCGATGTTCTGGTTTAGTAAGCCCCGACGGATGAGCAACACCAGGTCACGACAGCCCTCAACAACGTGCTGCATGCTCTGCTCAAACTGTTGGCCGGCTGTCACTGGCCAAAAAACGCCGTGGGCCAAACTACTCAAAATCACGCCTACAGTTACGGCTGTCACACGGTCAATGCACGTATGGAATGTATTCGCGGGGTTCATCGCCGTCGGCCACCCCACAATAGCGCACGTCAGCATGGCGAGCATCCATGCATACTGGTGGGAGCTCGACTGCATTCCCCAAACGCAAACGGCAGCGACCAGAGCCATCGCCAAAATGAAAAGCTCTCGATCGTGCGCACAAGTGGCGACAATAACGACGCCCGCCAGTGCGCCTGAAAACGTTCCCATCATCCGTAAGGAGGCCTTGTTCAGCGTGGTTCCTAGCGACGCCGTCTGCAATACGATAATTGTGACGGCAATTGACGAGGCTTTCCAATCAAAAGCCAGCCCCAAACCGTAGCCGACTACGATCGCCGCAGTAGATTTCGCGGCGAGCAATGTGCGCGCCGAATTCAATCCAACGATGCGGTGCCACACAAGTTACTCCTTAACAGACGACTGCACGGCGACTGATGCGGTCGTCCCAGAAATGAGTTGAATGTCATCAGGCACTTTTGTCAGACGGACACGGACCGGTACACGTTGAGGCAATCGCACCCAATCGAACGTGGGCTGAATCTGTGGCACTTCACCGGGTTGTCCCTCGGTATCAGCGATGTTCGGAGGATTCACCGCGTTGCCGATGTTTTCCACTACGCCTTCGAGTTGACGGTCCGGGTGACTCATAAGGGTGACGACAACCGGATCACCATCCTGAATATGTCTTAGTTTCGTCTCCTGAAAGTAGGCATGTACGCGAAACGAGTCACTGTCCACGATGACCACCAGTGGTTGGCCGACAACGGCGTACGTTCCTTCATCAATCGAGAGGTTGCTGATGTAACCGTTGCAGGGAGCAACGATCTTGGTGTAGCTCAAATCGAGTTGCGCCTGAGCAAGGCTGACCATCGCCGTTTGCACACGCACGTTTTTGTCTCCAGGCATTCCCAGGTTGGCTTGGGCTTGGTCAAGTGACGCTTTGGTAGATGTCGCTGCAGCTTTGGACTCCGACAATCCATCTTTTGCAAGCAAAAGGTTGACGTTCGCTTCATTGAGCGCTGCCTCCGATTGAGTCTGCGAGGCCTGGGCCTGTATCAAACCGGCCTGGGCGCTCGCAAGTTGTGCTTCCTTGGCAATCGCCGTTGCGGCGGAACTCTCGGCATCTTCTATCGAACCTGCCTTTTTGGCAACAAGCCGTTTCGCGCGTGCAGCTTCAGACTTTGCGTTAGACAACTCGGCTTGACGTTGTTTGATTAATTGCTGCGCAGCCGTGACACCGGCTTTCATTTGATCGATGGACGCTTTTGCGGATTGCAAACTGGCTTCCGCGGAAGAGATTTGTCTGCCCGCAGTCGTGACGCTTACCTTAGCCTCTTCGTAATTCGCAGCAGAGACGCGCACGGACGCCTCCAGTGAGGCGACCTCGTCTCGGGCTTGGTCGACGGCAACTTTGGCCTTGTTGACAGCCAACTGATACGAACTTTGATCAATCTCCAACAGCAAGTCACCTTTGTGCACAAATTGATTGTCATGCACCGCGACATTAACGAGATTGCCGCTTACCTGAGGCGCGATCTTAACGATGTCGGCACGCACCTGACCGTCTCTTGTCCACGGCTGCAAAGTCCAGCGCACGTAAAGCGAATATGCGCCGAAGGCCGCTATTGCCACTAGCGTCCATGTGATCAGCTTAGGGATCAATGTTTTGGCGAATTTCATAATGTCGGGCATCGCGAACTTCTAAGGAGCAATCACCACCAAACCAATCAGCGATGACGCTGCCACCCACATGGCAACGAATGCCAACGGAGGATGCCAGAACAATCGGCTCAGCCCGGTCCAATTCAGTATCTGAGTAATCGCCACGGTCGCGAACAATCCTAACAGGCACACCAGGAAAAAGGGGGGCAAATAGACTCCCCCTAATTGCAATTCCGCCGGTATCTGAATCATGGCTCGCTTTTCGCATAGACCTGAATAAGACAAGAAACCTAGCACGCGGTCATCTTATAACCACAACCTACGGAGAGTCCAGGAGATCTGCAGGTTTTGCAAAGGACATTTTTCCAATAGGTTGATAAATGTTGGAACTTACGCTTGCTTGAAGTGAAAACCTGGGAGGGATTTGCCGATTATTACGATATAGCAAGACGTCCGCAGAGCGCCCGTTCTCCAGTGGGCAGCCATCTTAAAACCCCCAGCCCCGGGAAATCCAACGTTGTCGGCACGATCGGTTCATCGGATGCTCTTCATTGGGGTGAGTTGTTTGCTCGCCAGCGGGTGCGGACTATCTCAATGGGCACAAAACGGATTCCAGGTGGGACCTGATTATCATCCGCCCACTGCGGCAGTCGCCGAGCAATGGATCGACATCAGCAATGAACATGTCCTTCCTCTGCCACCTGATGATCCGTATTGGTGGTCCGTTTTTCAGGATCCCGCCCTCGACAATCTGGTGCAGACAGCGCTCGCTCAAAACCTGACGCTTCGCCAAGCCGGAAGTCGAATCATGCAGGCTCAGGCAAGCCGCGCCATCACAGCGGGCAATCTCTTCCCGCAGGTACAGCAATCATTTGGTGACGCTCTTCGAATCCAGGAAAGCCAATCCGTCGCACTTCCGCCGCCAATTCGAGCGTTTGGTGAATGGGATGTAGGTTTCAATGCCTCATGGGAAATCGATGTTTGGGGAAGATTTCGCCGTGCGTTGGAGACTGCCGATGCACGGCTCGAGGCCTCCATCTACGACTACGATGCGGTCCTCGTGTCTCTATTAGCAGAGGTCGTGGCGGCATACGTTGATATTCGCACTTTCGAGCAACGAATCGAATATGCACGTCAGAACGTTGAGGTGCAGGAGTCATCGCTACAACTCTCTACGACGCGTTTTGACGAAGGCAAGACAAGTAAAGTCGGAGTGTATCTTGCCGAAGCGAATCTGAACGGGACAGCGGCAACGATACCCGCTCTAGAGACAGGACTTCGCCAAGCGAGCAACCGCCTATGCACATTAATGGGGATCCCGCCTACCGACCTCTCGATGTGGTTAGGAAAAGGTGATGGCATCCCAGAGGTTCCTGCGGATATTGCAGTGGGCATACCTGCCGATCTGTTGCGGAGGCGGCCCGACGTCCGTCGAGCAGAGCGACAGGTGGCGGCACAGTCGGCACAAATCGGCGTAGCCATGTCAGACTTTTTCCCAAGCATTTCGCTTAACGGCGAAGTCTTCCAGTCGTCGGAAGATTTCAGCGACCTGTTTAATTCAGCCAGCGCGGCTGGGTCAATCGGTCCATCTTTTCGCTGGAATATCTTGAATTACGGCCGCATCACAAACAATGTGCTGTTGCAGGATGCTCGACTCTTGGAACTGATCGCGAGTTACCAGAATACCGTTCTGGTCGCCAATCAAGAAGTCGAGGACGCATTGATCGCGTTTCTGAAGTCAAAACGTGAAGTCGTATCACTCCGCAAGGGCGTTGATGACTTGAACGAATCTTTAAAGCTACTTTTGATCCAGTTCGAGGAAGGTTCCATCGACTTTTCACCGATTTTCGTCCTGCAAGGAAGTCTCCGTAGTGCCCAGGACCAGATGGCAGCGGCTGAGGGCCAAGTACTTCTCAACATGGTTGCCATTTACCGCGCACTCGGTGGAGGCTGGCAGATTCGTTACCCCGGATTTGAAACACAAGTCTTGCTCGTGGACGACGAACCGACGGATACTGCAACTGATCCGTTTCTTGCGCCAGATAACGTCGAGCGAGACGACGCACAACTGGAAGAATTCCTAATGCCCGCCCCTGGTGTGGCTCCGAAAGAGGATTCCGAAGATGGCCAATAAAAAGTCCAAGGATATTACGCCTATTAAGAGCTTTTTGACATTTGTGTTTCATTTTGTCCACTACTGCCATGTCCTCCGCGGCATACTGCAAGCGCTGTTTTTCTTAGTCGTTTCGGGAGGTTTGGCATTCGCTCGTTGCGAAGGTATTCCCTATTCGCAGGGGATCTATTTTTCACTGATCACATCGTCAACCATTGGATTTGGCGACATCACACCTAAAACGGGAATCGGGCAATGCATTAGTGTCTACCTCGCATTTATCGGCACAATATATTTTGGACTGATAGTTGCCGTTGCAACGCGAGCGTTAACGGAGACACTTGAAGAATACAAGCACGCCCAAGACCGCCGCTAGAAGCTGCTATTTACAAAATCCAATGATCCCGTCGGAATGACTTTTGAATCCGACCCAAAGGAAATGCACCGAGTCCAGAGCGGTGGTCCAAGCTACGATCGAACCGGGTTAACGCACCTAATAACTCGATTGCGAAACTCATAACACGTGGGTCGGCATCGGCAGAGACAATCGGCTAACCGGGTACAAAGGGAGACCAACAAGTGCCACGAGCAACCGTCTCGCGCGCCCCCTAGTGGCGCGGCTAGGCTAGGCGATGGGGCTCGCTTCTTTGGACCTCGTTTGCGGCCTGTTTGGACGTTGCACTTTGGGCGATTGTTTGGCAGGTACGTGGCTGACGGCGATGTGTTTGAGATTGGCGTCGAACTAGTGGCAGATCCATCCCACGCTACGTTGTCCTATCAAGACGCAAGGTTGCGGGTCTTGCCACAGGCTCTAGGAAAGGCCACAATGGAGCAAGCTCACGCCCTATCCCCGTTCGGACGATCCTCGGACTGCGCTGCGACATGCCCAAACCCCAGCCTAACCACGTCTCTATTATGGCACCTGCGGTTTGGCGGCGTTTTCTCCTATCGTTTTCTTGCGGGGCGTTGGTGTTTTCGGTCATCATCGCAGTGATCTATCATCAAGACGTTCTTCATCAACGGGGAATGCTCGAACAAAAGGCACAACACGTTGTGGCTCTCCAGCAGGAGTTGCTCCTGTTCGAATTTCGAGGAGTTCAGTCGGATCTTCTCTACCTGGCTAATCAAGAGAAATTGACGCGGTTCCTCTCAGGCGACCAGTCGGCACGAAGTGAGCTGGAACGTGACTATGCGAGCTTCGCACTGAACAAGGGCGTGTACGCCCAAGTTCGGTGTCTTGACACGATGGGGCAAGAGTCCGTTCGCGTCAACTACCGTGACGGAGACGCCATAGTCGTACCTCAAGATGAATTGCAGACCAAAACGACGCGCTACTATTATCAACGAGGGTTGTCGCTCGAAGAGGGTGAGGTGTTTGTTTCACCGTTTGATTTGAACGTGGAGCACGGACAAATTCAACGTCCGATCAACCCTGTAATCCGATTCCTCACACCGGTATTTGACGACTCGGGCGAAAAGCGTGGTCTTTTAGTCCTTAACTTTTTAGGAGCGCCGCTACTAGCCAAGTTGAAACAGGTCTCTGCAGGATTTAGCGGCGAAACGATGTTGGTCAATCCGGCGGGAGAGTATTTACAGACAGCTGACCCGCGTCACGAGTGGGGTTGGTTGCTGGGGCATCGGCACAGTTTTCGTGTTGATTTCCCAGTCGCCTGGGAACAAGGAAAGCGTCTCGATGCTGGACAGCTTCGTGCGAGAAAAGATCTGTTCACATTCCAATGCGTCTCACCTGGTCACAGACCATCTGCCGAGCCGATACGTTCCTCAACGAAAGCGATTGCTGACCACGATCTGAATTCTCTGATTCTCGTCTCTCATGTCTCCTCCTCGGTCGCGACGGCACATTCACGACAACTCTTGAGCCAACTGCTGTTTATGTACGTCGGAGTGATGGCGGTTGTCGCCTTGCTGGCACTCTACTGGGCGCGGTCCAGTGAGATCCGGAGATACCATGAACAGCGCATCGTGGAATCGGAGTCTCGTCTGCGGAAACTCTCCAGCCTGCTGTTGTCTTCCCAAGAAGCTGAACGCCGAAATCTTTCTCGCGATCTGCACGATGAACTCGGGCAGCAAATGACTGCCATAAGTCTCGATTTGCAGTCGCTGGAAAAACAGGAAGGCGGAACTCGTTCAAATCCGTTACTTCGGCGAGCTATAGAGGAAACCGAACAACTTTTGAAGAGTTTGCACGAAATCGCGACGCGCGTACGCCCAAGCGTCTTGGACGATCTTGGCTTGCGCGACGCTGTCGAGAGCTTCCTATCCGAGTACCAAGACCGAAAGGAGATGGACGTGAGGTCTCGGTTACATTTTCATCGAGAGAGAATACCATCTAAAATCGGCGAGAACGCGTTTCGAATCCTGCAAGAAGCTCTGGCGAATGTGGTGTCCCACGCCCAGGTTGGTCAGGTGGACGTTGACATTGAGACTGATAGCGAGATGCTTTACATGACGGTGAAAGATTCAGGCGTCGGGTTTGAGCTCGAAGAGCAGAAGGACTCCACGCGCCTGGGAATCCTTGGTATGAGGGAACGCGTCGAGCTGCTGAATGGCCAGTTTGATCTGCAATCAAAGCCTGGTGAAGGTACGCAGATCCATGTCGCGATCCCGTTGTGTGAAGAGGGGCAATCGAAGTGAGTGTTTTTCGAAAAGGCATGATTGAACAATGCCACTGATCAATTCCCCAATCCGGGTTGTGTTGGCCGATGACCACGAAATGGTCCGCGAAGCGCTTGCGCGAATTCTCGAAGAAAGCGGGAAAATCACGATTGTGGCTCAGGCAAGCGATGGCGCACAGACGCTGGATGCCGTGTGCAAATTACAGCCGGAAGTACTCGTGCTGGATTATTCCATGCCGACTTGGGACGCCCCACAATTGATCGAGAAGCTCCTGCGAGAGTCGCCCGATCTCAGGATTCTCGTTTTAACGGTTCACGAGAATATTCACTACGCAGTTCGTGTTCTAGAATCTGGTGCCCATGGCTACATCATCAAGTCAGCGGCGGTCGACGAACTTGTTGCGGGAATCGACACTGTCCGTCAGGGGCAAATTTATATTTCGCCGCGAATTTCTCAAGAGGTGCTCCACCATCTTCGGCGGCCAAAGCGCGAGCGTGTCGGTTTGGAGTCACTTTCGCAGCGTGAGTTCGATTTTCTGCAGATCCTCGGTGCCGGCAAGACTCTGCAGCAGTGTGCTAAGCAGATGAAGATCAGTACCAGCACTGCATCCACGTATCGGGCACGGATCATGGGAAAGTTGAACCTCTCCAGCACAGCCGAGTTGATCCGCTTTGCGCTCGAACATGACGTCGTTGGCTGATTCTCCGGCGAGACGCCTGACAGGTGCCACGACGCCCGTGTCGTAAATCAGCTACACGAAAGTAAGAATTGCGCCGACAGACAAAACAGCGTGTGGTAGCGCACTATGGAATACTTTGCATTCCTATCTAGGTGTTTCCTCATCCAATCTATGCCACACTCAAATGACATCGTCTATCGGTCGCCGATTTTCCTTCGCTTGGCAATGGGCCTCATATATTTCCACTTCGGCGTTCTCAAATTCTATCCCGACCTCAGCCCGGCAGAATTGATAGCGACGCAGACTGTCATGATTGTCAGCTTTCATTTCTTCGATGCGCAGTCCGCGCAATTTGCGCTGGCGATCCTCGAAACGGCGATTGGCATAGGATTTCTTCTCAATATTTTTCCGCGCATCACGTTTGTTCTCTTTAGTGCTCACATGATTGGGACCTTTTTGCCGTTGGTGTTGCTGCCGGAGCTCACTTTCAAAATTGCTCCGCTGGCTCCCAACATAGAAGGCCAATACATCTTCAAGAACATCGTTTTTGTTGCGGCCGGCTGGACCGTTCTATTGCCGCAAGTTCTTCCGCGGCGCCAAAGCGATAGTGAAAACTAAGCACATCTATTTTTATTCGTTCCAAGGAAATTCCAATGAAGTCGTTTATCAAGAAGAATTTATCCAGGGCAATTCTTGTGCTCGTTCTACTGGGTCTAACGTTTGGCATCCACCTGACGTACGACAAATATCGCGGGACGGGGCTTAGCCGGATTCCGGTTGGCAGCGCCAGACTCGAAGCCGCAGAACCACAAGAAACCGGCGATGTTCCTGTGACTGCCAAAAACGTATCGTACCGCCGTATCTCTCCGGTGAAGCCGTTCGAGGAAGACGGGCTTAAGCTTTACCCCACGATCACGAAGGGGATGCGTACGCCGTTCGATCTTTGGAACTACTACGGACGCGGCGGCTCATCCTTCGGATCGCCTATCCTTCCTATGCGGTTCGAGCAATGGCTCGAGTTTCATCGCAAACAAAAACCGGAACTGATGGCGGATGTCCATGCTTATATGAATGATCGTTTCGACTTCTCCGGTGAGGCGATTGAAGGAAAATCTATGTCGGGTGGCAAGCCGATCATGCGCGGCCCCGTGGCCCGTCTGGCCTCCGTGAAGTCGTTCGAAGAACTGGCGGCGATGACGCCAAACGAGATTCGCGAGCAGGACCTGTTTCCCTACAAGCCTCTGGCCCATCCGCTGCAATCAAACGCGCACATGCTGTTCCCGGAAACGTGGATCAAAGCGCACCCCGAACATCGTCGTATCGACGTCGACCTGGATATTCCGGATGAGTATTTGCCGGAATTCCCCCCCCCATTATTTCTCTCAAATCACAAGGAACTTGGGGACGTCACCAACGGCCAGGAAGTCACCTTAGACAACTACTACGAAATTTTCGACGGACTGCTAACTCCTGAGCAGATGGAGGGACTCAAGGAGTTATTACGGCCCACGCCGACCACTTGGTTCAATCACACCGATCATCGCGTGACGGAAAAGCCTTCGAAGGGAGTCGCGTGCTTCGATTGCCACGTGAACGGACATACCAACGGTGCCATTGAACTGGGACCTGACTCACGGCCGAATATGGCCCGTCTCCGTACCGACACACCGACCATGCGGGGCAACTACAACCTGATGCAACTCTCGTCGAAGCGCTCGATACGCAGCATGGATCACTTCTCCGAAGTGGAAGAGTATTTCGATGGCGATCCGGGTATGCAACAAGCGATCGGCCCCAGAGCCGCAAAACGCGAAGTCACGAACCGGATGGGCGACTTCAATTCGATCATCGACTACCCGCCGGCGGAAAAGCTGAATCCACTCATGCGTCTCATTCCAGAACTTGCAACGCAGCAAGAACTTCGAGGAGAGGAGCTATTTCATGGAAAGGCCCAGTGCGCGAAATGCCACTACGGCCCCGCCTTCGTTGATGACTATATGCATGACTTGCGCCTGGAGCGGTTCTTCGTTTGCCGTCCGGAAGGTCCGATCAAGACGTTTCCGCTGCGAGGCATTAAAGACTCCCCGCCCTACCTGCACGACGGACGATGCCCGACACTGCATGACACTGTGGAATTCTTCAACCTCGTGCTAGAGCTAAAACTCACCAAGAGGGAGAAAGACGACCTTGTGGCCTATCTGCTCTGTCTCTAGTTGGCAGGTGCGGTTGGCCGGGCGCCTCACGCGCAGAATCGTCATGCCGATTTTGGCCTACCGCACCGATTCTCATTTTTTCTCGCCAGACGATGAGGCACCAACGGATTCTTGGTAGACTCGGCGTCGTCTTCCGCCGCAGACCGACAGCTGATGGATCCGGTTCTACTCCCCAGTTACGTGACATTTGGACCGCAAGCGAGATTTCGATACCGTCCAGGATCTGAACCAGCCCCCTGCCCCGCTCTCGAACCTCGTGACCGTGGAGCAGCCTTCTGTATTGGTAACGGAGTCGGCCTAGTGAACTTTGACATCCATTCCCAAGCTCTGTTATTAACTTGCTTCGTGAGAACGACATCTTATTATTGAGTTGGTCTTAGATTCATGCGTCGAGCAAATCAACTGCGGGAACGCCTGATACTAGGCACGAACATGTCAACAATCGCGAAGACTCTGGGTCAAGGCAATGAACACGACCGACGATTACGCCGATGTGATCTCCAAAACGATCGGGATGGTGCGTGACGAGGCAACTCAACGCCTGGCCCAAAAAAACGGCCTCCACGTTCTGGATGTTACTTGGGAAGACACGGCACGATTTGACAATTCTGCTGTCGGGCCGAACATCAGCGATATGACAATTCAGGTCCAGCACAAGATCGCTGGCAGCGACGAATTCGAACTCAGCTGCATGCCAGTCATCCGGTATCCGAACTTTTCAGACCTGAGTGCTGACATCTCGCCCGACGAGTTCTACTTGCTGGTGGGCAACGAAAAGGAACAGCCGCTGGAGAAGATCACCCTTCGTGAACTGCTGCGAAACCTCCGCACTTACCTCACAGATTCTAAGAGTTGGAAAGGGGACGGCAAATCGCTACTGGCAGACGACCGTGACTCCCATGTTTTGGTCAGCTCTCAAGCCTGTTTTTTACCGATTCCGAAGGACGGCATCGCCGAATTCAACCCCGTCTTGTTCAACTACCAATCTCGTGCCGGCGACCCAGCGGTCCTCACGATTCTTGCCACGCGGGAAGGTACGAGCGTCACGGTAATCGACAATACCCGTGATGGGTTCGAGGCGGGCGAAACCTGGGGCCAACGGTTATTCTTCAATCAGAACGGAGAACGAGCCAGCCTCACCGGGCAGAGAAAGAGCGACTTTCTGGCTGCAACCGATGATATAGCCACAGGAGAGTCGACTGAGGCGCCGTCTCCCGAAGATCGTGAGGGACTGAATCTGGTGTTGCTGATCCAGGTGCCGCTCAAACAGAAGGAGCCCATGCAATTTGATACAATGCCTGTCGGCTTTGCCGGGGGAGACACCGGCATCCTCATGTACTGCGATGCAGGACTGAGCGATGTTGAAGAAGCCGTCATCGGACACGGTAAGGTCGAGGGGCCGTTCACAGAGATCGACGGTCTGGAGATCGAGCGTGACGACACGTATCCGATTCGAGTGACGGTGCAGTTTTACAAAGCCACGAGCAACGGTGTCGTCTCGGAACAGGACATGATGGACATCGCCAAGCAGATCAACAAGGTCTACCAACAAGCCGACTACGTGGGGAGTCTGGTCGTGGAAGGCCCCACGGGCCGGCCTACCGAATATCACGGAATGCACGTTGAGCCACCGCACTGGTGGGAAGCCTTCTGGCAGCGACATGGCGAGAACACGGGGCAGACGCGTGAGCAAGCGATCGCCATGATGCGAAAGCTGCTCGGTGAAAATTGGCAAGAAGTGTCAATGGAAGAAGCGGAGCAGGCAATCGCCCAGAAAAAGCCACATCTGAAGGAGTGAATGAGCAGCGGCTTGAAAGTAACGAATAGCGACGCGATTCCACCACTGAAATGCCAAAGCATGAAGTAGCATTTGACGTTCCCAAGCGACCCTTGGGCCGATCCGACATTGAGTTCACTGTTAAGGAAAACGGCAGCGTCCTCGGAACAATGACCGTTTCCAATGGTTCCATCGTATGGTTCCCGAAAGGAAAAACCTACGGCTGCAAGATGGGATGGGCATCCTGTGCGGCTTGTCTGGGAGATTGGTGAAGACTGGCCGGCTTCTACTCGTCAAGCTTTGCCCTTAACTGGTCCAACTCGGCCTCCTTTGCTGCCAACGCTTGGCGGAGTTGTTGAACCTGGAATTTTTCGTACAGACTTTTTGATTCGGGCCTGCCGTCATAGTCTTCGTTGTCTTCAGCTGCGGCGATAACCCCTTTATCGTAAAGTTGTTCTTCTAATTCAAAAAACCGTTGTTCCAGACCATAGTGTGGGAATTGTTCATGGAACCTCCATGTCAGTTTTCTTAAGTTGACTTCAAAGGTGATCAGTTTCTCTTGCACGGCTTCTTGGAAGTCCCTGAAATCTGTTTCGAGGACTTCCATTTTTTCTTCAATGTTCATGGACGGTTCGCTCCCTTGGGTTGTTGGGTGACACACAGCACCGAACGTCTATCGTAACCCATCACCGGCGTCGATTCACTTGGGTTCCACCGCCGATGTTGCGGTTTTTGGCCTGGTTACCCCGGCCTGGGTCCCTATCACGACTTAGGCCACCTGAGCGGCCGTTGTGGACGCTCGACGGGGCGTGCCAGTAGATAGCCAATTGCCTTGTTGAAAACACCCCTTGAAATGTTGGCTGCGTCGCGCTCAATGTATTTTCCATGAGCCAACCCCAGCAAACGAACGTGCTGTTAGAAGTCGCTTCTCTGTTGATGCAGCTGGCCACGAAATTCATCCAGCCCTATTCGCACCCCAAAAGCCCGCAGAAATTCACACAGTCGCAGCTGTTGACGATCCTGATTCTCAAGGCGTACTTGAAAATGACCTAATCGCAGCATCATCGAAATTCTCGACACGTCCAACCCATTGAAAAAACGGTTGGACCTCAAACGCTTGCCGCACTACTCGACGCTGAAGTAATTCGCCAATCGATCGCACGTCTTGGAAATCGGCGATACCATGTTGGCGGAGATCGTAAAGGAATTCGCCACCGATGCGGACGAGGCGTCGATCGATTCGACCGGTTTGGAAACGTCGTCAGCCAGTGCGTACTTTCGCGCGCGGAGCGGAAAAACACGGAAGAAATATGTGAAACTCTCGGTCTGTATCGTGGCCGGCTCGATGTTGCCGGCTGGTTTGGTGGTCAGTTGGGGACCGTACAACGACAAGCGTGAAGCGCCTGAATTGTAATCCAAGGTGCGGCACGTCGTGCGGACAGCAGCGTCGGCGGTGAGTATCGGCAACAGATGACGAAACGGCGGCTGAAGAAAAACGGTTACGGCCGGCGCTGGTTGGTGGAATCGTTCATGAGTGGCTTGAAACAGACACTGGGTTCGGCACTGGCGGCCCGCTCCGAGAGCAGCCTATTCACCGAAGCCGGCCTCAAAGTTCTGGCCTACGCCCTGCGGCGTTAGCTCGCGATGCGGGACGGTTGGGTTAGTTTTCAACAAGGCAAAACTGGTTGGAGCTGTCCAATCTTGAGATCGGGATTCGGGGTGGCGCGGAAGCCGGAATCTGATATTGCTCCTGCATGGAACGGGCGATTCGGCATTTAAGTTGAGGACGCCTTTGGAAACATTGCCGTATCATATTGTCGTTGGGGCACTTTTTTGTAACGATGAATAGTTTGTCGCCGTCGGCACTTCCCGTCCAAGCGCGAAGTGGATCATATTGTTGGTTGCTGTTTTAATGTAATATCTTGTGAAAGGATTTGGCTTGTCGGTAACTAATGACAAACTTCTCCTGTTTCGATCGCATGATTGTTCAAGCGGATTGAGTGAACATGCGCTGCAAAAAATTAGTGACGCTGCAGAACTCGTGCAACTTGAGCCAGGTGATTATCTTCATCATGCGAACCAGGCGGTTATGGCGGTTTCACTCGTCGTACATGGCCGCCTGAAACAGTCTGTCGTTGACATGCACGGCAACGTCCTTTTGCAGCGGTTCTTAACGCGCGGGTCGCAGTTCGGCGTCTTGGGTGCTGCACAAGCCGATCCAGTGCCCGTGGACGTAATCGCGGTCGAGCCATCTGCGGTGCTAAAGTTAGACTTTGAAACGACCCTTCGGTTCACACGCGAACACGCGACGTTTGGCCTCAATCTGACTCGTTCTATAACGAACATGGTTCGGCAAGTCTTGCTCTCGGATCGTCGACCAAAGACGCCGTCTCTTGTTACCATTTTTCACGAATCACAAACTAGTCGACCGTTGACGCGGAGATTGATTCGACGTTTGTCAGACCTGGGGGAAACGCCTTGTTTGATGAGCGATCAAACGGACGGAGAATTAATCGACAGCGTTCCCTTTCGGTCACTCATTGACGATGGAGAGTACCTGACACGTGAAGATTTTCGCCGTCAGATCAATCAATGGTCAGATTCGGGGCGAGTCATTGTCGATGTAGACGGGGCTTTGGATCCAATTCACGCTTCGTTGCTCGTCGAATTTAGCGAGCAAGTGATTTGGTGTAGCAGTCACGACAAAATTGAGTCAAGCGTCTATCGCCTCAAAGCTATTGAAGCGCGGGCACCGGGATGGCGAGATAAGATCAATCTTGTCTGGATACTTGAAGACGATTCCTGGGTCGCGCCGTCTGCCACGGAGTTACGCGGTCTCGTTAATCGAGATTTCAAAATCTCGTTTTCAGAGCCTCAACCAAACCAAGGGCGTATGCTCCTGGATGGTTTTGAACGGCTCGTGCATCATCTGCGCGGCGTGCGGATTGGTCTGGCCCTAGGAGGAGGAGGTGCCCGTGGGATGGCCCATTTGGGAGTCCTCAAAGCCTTAGCACAAAGCGGAATCGTTGTCGACATGATTGCCGGTACCAGTGCCGGGGCTATGACAGGAATACTCGGTGCGGCGGGACTGGACGCCGAACACTTGACCAAATTATTTGCCCAAGACTTGAAACCCGCATGGCCATTTCGACTACTGCCCCGTGGTAGCCATTTGTATTTGTTGTATAAATATCGATTAGGCCAGTTCGATCGGATGTTGAGGAAATATATCTCGAACTGGACTTTGCAGCAGTTGCCGGTGCCGGTGAAATCGGTGACGGTCGATTTGGTGTCCGGAAAACCGCTAGTACGCGATAGCGGCGATGCCACCGATTCCATTTTGGAGAGCATCAACATCCCAGTGTTTTCCAAGCCAATTGTCCGTAATGGACAGGCGTTAGTTGATGGCGGATTAGTGAATAATATTCCGGCCGACGTGCTCGTTGAGAGTGGCTGCAATTTTGTCATCGCCGTGAGTGTCACGGCAAAACTGGAACTTGAATTCGCCAAAAACCGGCCGGATACGCCGACTTCAGAAATGACATCCGCCTCGATATTGCAAACGATTTTGCGAAGTTACCTCGTCCAAAGCGTGAACATGCACTCGTTCGGAGTACAACCTGCCGACGTCGTGATTGAACCGGATGTCACGGGAATCGATTTGAGCGAATTCTCACGAACCAACGAACTGGCCGCCATTGGTGAAAAGGCGACCCTCGAAGCCATTCCCAAGATCAAAGCCCTTTTGACTCAACTTGATGATCAACTGTTTCCCGAGAATTAGGAATCAGAAATTGTGCAATATACGTCTTTCCCGATATCTTCCGGGCGAATCGCGTTTGGGGGTCATTTCGAATTGCCAGTTGTGTGACACTTCTACGACGGTCCGGGGTAGAATGGACGCCTTGAATGGGCCAATCAGAAGTAATACTTCGGACTGCTGTTTGACTGACGTCCCGTGCTTATTTAGGCGATGAAAGAATTGGAAGGAATTCTTCTTTCAAAACATCCCTGTCTTCAAATGGATCAATTCTCATGAGTGTCCTTGATATTGCCGCTCTTTTAATACTTATCATTCTCGCCCTGCTGATCGGTGCGCTATTTTGGTACCTGGGAGCACTCCCAGGCCACATCGCCAAAGAACGAGATCATCCGTACGAGCAGGCCATCATGGTAGGAGGCTGGACAACGCTAATCCTGGGCGCTGTCGCTTGGCCTTTCGTACTGATGTGGGCCTATACACCAATCCGATTCGGTGGAGATAAAGAGCGATCAGATGAAAACAAGGTTGATCTGCATAATGAAATCAAGTCATTGCAGGTTCAAGTTGAAAAGCTGACACAAGAGTTCAAAGCACAAAGAGGGGCAAATCAATGATCTTGGTTCTTGTCGCCGCCTGGCTTGGATTTCTTTCGCTTCTGGTCAGATTTGGCATCCTGAAAAGCTGGACTCGATGGATGAAGCTTTCCCCCTTGGTGATGTTCCTGGCTTGCCAAATATTCTTATTAATTCCGATGAGTTTTGGAGCACCCAGCGGTAGAGCGGTGGTCATGAAGAATACGATCCAGATCATTCCGAGTGTCTCGGGGATGGTGATCGATGTTCCCATCGAAAGTGAAGTGGAATTGCATAAAGGACAGGTGTTGTTCACGATAGATCCAGCACCCTATCAGGCTGAAGTGAATCGCCTAGAGGCCGCCCTCAAGGAAACTCAGCAAGCGGCCAAGATGTTGCCGTCGGATCTTGCGGCTGCCAACGCTGCTGTTCTTCAGACTGAGGCAGCCCTCATCTCGGCAAACAAGCAGGCTGAGTCATTGAAAGTGTTGGTTGACGCTGCCGATGCTTCGGTTGCTAAGCAAAAGGCCCAAGCTGAATTGGCGAAGGCAGAATTTGGGCGTGCTAAGGAGCTTGCTGCCAGCAAAGCAATGACTGAGGCTGAATTGGAAGCCAATGAGCGAAATCTTGCAGCAGCCAAGGCAGGCCTCGAAGAAGCGAAAGCCAAACGTCAGCAGGCTCAACTTGCACTTGATTCGCAAATCGACGGTGTCAACACGATCGTGATCCAAGCCGAAGAGGCGTTGCAAATAGCTCAAGCTCGTCGGGTTAAAGCCAAACTCGCTCTCGAATCGACCATCAATGGCGAAGACGCTGACGTGGCTCAAATTCAAGCGCAACTGGAATTAGCCAAGATTAAACTTTCCTGGACTTCGGTGGAAGCGCCAACAACGGGGTTCGTCGTGAATGTTAGTTTACAGCCCGGCGCTATGGTGCTTGCCGAAAAAAGTGAGGTCTTGTCGTTTGTTGACGAATCAACACAGGTGATAGGTGCTCAAATCGACCAAATTCACTTGCGCCATATCGAAGTCGGTCAACCGGCCGAGGTAATCTTCAAACTCTATCCAGGAAAAGTGTTTGAAGCTCAAGTTGACAAAGTTATCCGAGCATCTCCATCAGGCCAGGTCGCGCCAAGCGGCTTCGCCTTGGAATCTTTTGAAATCTCACCCGATCCTTTTTGGGTACGGCTGGCGATTAAGGACAAATCATTGTCGTTTCCCCCAGGAGCGGTAGGAACAGTGGCCATATATACCAACCATTACAAAGTGTCCCACATTTTTCGACAACTTATCCTGCGTATGGAGAACTGGTTGAATTACTGCCGTGCGGATTGAAGAAAAAGTCCTGTCGAAGATGCCAGGTAATTTTCTAAGGTCAGTCGAAACGTTATTCATGGTGGTTGGTCATGCGAGAGGATCACATCGAGTCGGAGATCGCCTCCGACGAGTCGATGCCTGTAATGTTGGCGAAGTCCAAGTACGCTGGGCAACCGGTGGACGTCACTAGCAGGCGGTCGATTGAGATTCTACAAGATCGCGAAGACAAGGCAACGATTGCGCGAGAGGCCAGCCACACCGAAGTAAATTATTTCTACCACGAGGGCCGATTTTGGCGTGCGGTTATTCCTCTGAATGGCGTCGATCAGATCTACGGCCAAGCGTTCAATTTCTCAAAACCCAGAACACGACGGTGTAAAGACGGTCGTGAGATTCTGTTCGATAAACATGGGCTGCCACGGCGTACGATTCCGTTCCTGAATCATGTTCAAAGTCGTTTTAAACTGAAGCCAGATCAGCCGGTCGAGCTGTTTCCCTTGGGGAGTGATAACGACGATTGTCCCGTCCACCGGATTCAAGACATCATCTATTCACTTGAGGCGGTCGGCCCGGTCGGAGTTGGTTTCAATCTTCGGGATGGACTTTCAGGAAACTTGTTGAGCGCTCATCGATTCATGTCGATTGAGGAAATGGTTTTTGAGCGGCTTGTGGTCGAGAACGAGTACGTCACAGAATCTCCGCCGCTGCCGCTGGACGAGCGGGAAAAGCGCGCGGTATTGATTGGGTCATTGCTGCACAGCCACCAAGCCGGCATGAGGGAGCGATACTACATTTACCGGCTATTCGGAACGAATAATTGCACTTCAAGCCCCTTCCAAATCGTGGACAGTGTCGTGAAATATCGATGGCCTCAGCGAATCGGTTCCGCACTGTATCGCCTACCATTCAGTCCTCGTTTCTATCTTTGGGTACGAGGATTGGATTCGGATCCGTCGATTCGCAAACTGGTGCGGAGCGAATTTCAAGCATATATCGCTGGCTCCAGTATTCAACAGCGGAAACAGGAGTATTTACGAGGAGTGGCTCACGATCGACAGTGCATCAGTAAAGAACTTTCGTAGTATCTTGCGCGGATCGTCATTGCGTCCCTGACTCGCATAAACAAGCGGTTTACGTCGCAGCATGAAGCTCCAGTTTGTTTAAGCACCTTCTGTTTTTTACGGGAGCTCTGCGAGCCCCATTTGTCGAGATCGAGCTGAGGTCACCCCCCGCACAAACTCCGGTAGCGTCAAATGTCTCGACCTTGTAAACGATTTCATCGTCATAAACCGTTCTCCAATGTTCCAACTGCCTGCTTTTGTTGATTTCTCATCTGATGCGATGAAAATCTTCGCGACACGACGCAATACCTCAGGTAGATTGGAGAGAAGAGTTTGACTGAGGTTTGTTGCGTCTTTGCTGAGGAATTGGGGCATGGATCGGTTGGGACTGGCTTTGTCCGGCGGTGGATTTCGCGGAGTCCTGTATCACTTGGGAGTCGTACGCTTCCTACGTGACGCAGGGATCCTCGATAAGGTCACGCATATCACATCAGTCTCAGGCGGAAGTATCATAGGCGCGCACTTGGTCCTGAATTGGGACAAATACTGCGGCTCCGATGAAGATTTTGATCAGATGGCGGATGAGTTGGTTCGATATGTGCAACTCGACGTTCGCAACCGCATTGTACGTCGGTTTCCCTTCGCTTCGGCGCTTAACACCTTGCGACGGCTTTTACGAATGGGCAGCAGTCGGCGGCTCACACGGGCCGGCCTGCTGGAGAAGTTCTACGAGAAACACTTGTACGGCGATACCAGCTTATTCCAGCTGCCTGATCGGCCGCGGTTGCATATTCTTTCCACCAATCTAAGCGAAGGCTGCTTGAGTTCGTTTCACAAAGACGGTCTGTTGCTGCAACGCCGCGTGCCAGGGCGTCGCGACCGGTTTGAAAGCGTCCATATGGGATTGGCTACCGTGCCGATGGCTGTAGCGGCTTCGTCAGCATTTCCCGGTTTTTTTCCGCCGCTAGAGATCAACGGTTCTGAGGTCGGTGCCGAGGCGGGCGAATTCATTTGCCAGGCCTTTACCGATGGCGGGGTATACGACAACTTGGGTTTGCGGATGTTTCGCTGCATCGAACAATCCACGGTACGCGAAACAACGCCATTGAATAAAGCCGATTTCCTAGAGCTTGACGACGTAACCGCTGCGTTGATTTCAGCCGATAATTTGCCGGAAAACACACCGTTACGACGCCTGCGCGAGCTATTGATAGCGCACGATCCCAAGCGACTTGGGTGTCAGGAACCGCGACCCGAAAATGACATCGCCGATGCGCTGATCGAAGGGCTGTGGGAGATCATCCGTTCGAAAGCACTGTATCGCGACTCCAGTTTTAGAAACATGGAGCTTGCCGACGCGAGTGCACAAATGTTGTTGAATTACGTGATTGAGTCGAACCGCCATCCGGATATGAACGACCAACTGTGGCTCAATCGGCAGATTGTGGAAGCGGCGCTGCGTCAGGTGATCGGTAAACCGTGTCTCCGCATCAGCCGTAAGAAATTCGACGGCATTATTGTTAGTGACTCTTCCGGAAAATTCAAAGTCAATCCTAACAGCCGCGCAGAGGGATTGTTGCGAACGACGATGCGGGCATCAGATATCCTTATGGACCGCGTCTGGCAACTTGAGGGTGAGGCGTTTGAAAATTCGCCGGGCGTATTATTTTTGCCGATTTCGGATATTGTGGAGAAGTCTCAGGACCGGACAGCTCCGCATCCGGAAATTCAATATCACGCGGCTCGGATACGCACGGATATGGACCAGTTTTCCGATCTGGAAGTGCGAGCACTTGTCCAACACGGATACTGTGTAGCCCGCAAGGGGTGCCGCAGACACTCTGAAATATTCAAAACTGACATACCCATGCAGGCGCCTTGGGACCCGATTGTGGCGGCAAGTAATAATGGCCAACCGCTTGATTCCGTACTACCTGATCTCAACGATGTCAACACGGCCACCTCATTGGCCCGCGAATTGCAAGGTTCGTCGCAGCGGAGGGTCTGGAGCACGCTTCTCAGTTTCCGCGATTGGCCCTCCTATATCTGGGGACCGTTGATGGTCTGCCTCGCGTTATATCTGCCCTATTCGATCTACAAGATGAACCAACACGCTCGCCAGCAGGGCGTCGTCCTGTCGGCGCTTGCCCAATCCAGCCCGATCTACGGCAAGGTCATTGAATTGATGGACCAAGGTCCAGCCGGTCCGTTGCCCTCAGTCGAATACGAAGTCGTGACCGCCATTGATGACGCGGATTATACCGGATTCGAAATTATATCAGACTCTCGGATCTATGATCTTCGTGGCTGGGAAGAAGGGACGAATGAGCAGGGTGAAGTCACAGCGTATACGCGGCTCCGTATCCGCCGGCGTGAAGAGAATATGCACAACACACATGTGCGTCTCATTTATGAAACGAATGCCGACACCCTTCGCGGCACCATTCAGCCACAGCGAATCAGTCCAAAATGGAAGCGGATGAGTTTGGGCAAAGGCCGCTATCGATGGGAACTTGACATGGACTTCAGCCGAATTCCAATGGATGACGACGTGGAATTGATGTTGGATTTCAATCTCAACCAGGAGGTGGCCACCCAGTCCAACCACTCAGGGAAATTTTTCTTCTCAATTCCGTTCAGAACGGGATTGTCACAGGTTTGGGTGCTGATGCCCGAGGGCCGCACTTACAACTCCTTCGAGGTCAGCAGCTTCCCGATTGGCCGGCCTGATCAGGTAGAACTGGTGGTGCCTGATTCTAAGGTGGAATTGCCGTTTGGCTCTATCGCCACGTTCCGGCTGATCAACCCTGACGCAGACCACCGCTTCGAGTGCCGTTGGACATGGACGGAATCGGACGAGTGATGACCGTTCCAAATGCCCTACGCAGGCTGCCATCCCATTCGCTACTGTTTCCAGGACAGAATCGATCCCGTCATTGCCTACCTTGCAGGCCTTCGTCAGAGTCGCTGAGCCATAAACCTTGCAATGCGATGACGATGACCGGCACTTCTGGATCATTCATTTCTACTCGTACGATCGCTCTCAGTTCGTCGGCATATGACGGTGGAAGATCTTGATTTGAGGCGATGTGAATCAGGACACCCTCATGGACACTCGGCCGCCCGAGAAGTGTGATTTCTACACCACTATCCTGGGCCACACGTTCATGGAGGGCGCGAGACACGGCGCGCGTGACTGGGTATATCGCAGTTTGAGAGCGACCTTCGTCAAATTGTCCAAGTAACATAAAGCTAAGCGGACCAGAGATAATGACCATCAGGCCTACGAGTCCCCATCGTCCCCACCACGCCAAAAAGCGATGTCGGGGCAGTGTTCGATAAGGTGCTATACCAAGAAGCGCAAATGTGAATCGGGAAGCCACGATGATTGCGATCAGGTTTGTTCCAAACAGCAGCATTGCTCCTAGCGAATTGCCGTACGATCCATGAGACAGTGATAGTCCAGCAGCGCAAACCGGCGGCACAAGCGCCGTAGCGATTGCCACACCCGCTACGGCGCCCGAGAGATTTGGCCTCGCCATTGCAAACGTGGCAGCCATCGCTGAGAAAAATGCAATGAGCAAATCCCAAATATTGGGTGCTCCGCGCGAGAGGACCTCGGGAGGTAGAGTTTCGCGTGCAGGTGTGATGATCCCCAACAACAAACTAATGGCAAACGTGAGAAGGGTTCCATAAGCAATGGACGTTGCACAAGCCTTTGCCAATTTCAAATTGGCTTGTGCCAATGCGAGACCGGTACCAATCATTGGCGTCATCAGAGGTGCCAAGAGCATCGAGCCGATCACGACAGCGGTCGAATTCTGCATCAAACCTAGTGTGGCAATGGCCGAGGCCAGCGCCAGCATCCCCACAAAATCACTATTCCAACGAGAGCCTTGGCGCAGGTCTTGCAGTAATTCAGCATGATCTCGAGGATTGACATGCGGAAACCACTCCACGATTGATCGAAGCCGAAGCGGTGGATTGCGCTTGATGATGATGGCCGTTGTTTCATTCAATGACTGCCTCAGCGGCCAAATGTCACGGGTGCTTTCGCTACCCGAGATGATCAGATCATGGCCCTCGTAGCATTTGCGTATCCCGCGATGACGAATCCGATCCACGACCACCTTGGTTTCGAATGGTTCTTCATCCAGGTCCGCGTCGTGTAGTAGAGACTGAATCGCCCTTTCGCCCGCATGCTCCGCTTTTGCATTTGATTCGTCCTCAATCGTGGCAATCGTGAGTGTGGCGTTGGATTTACGACGCAGTTGGTCGGCAAATCGCAGTGCCGCCATGTCGTGCGGCCCGGAATTGGCGATCAACAAAATTTTCCGAATGTCTTTGAGTGGAGTCTGACCAAATAGAGCCATGTAGGTGGCACAAGGTGCAGAGCGAATCAAGTCTTCCGACGTCTGAGTGCGTATTCCTGTCACGTCGAGAGATTCGATCGCGAAACGCACCGTCACGAGTTTGCTGGCCCGTACAGATCGACACCTTTCCACAACCGTATCCACAATATTCCGTGCAGCGCTTCCCCCGACAACTGACTGTGTATCGCCATTCTGTTTCAAAAACGCGCGGACAGCCGCCTGAGTTTTTCCTGCTGAATCGCGCTCATAACAGATGTATTCCACCGTTTCCTTGTCGCCGTTCAAAGCTTGAGCCCACCGAACGACCGACTGTGAAGCATCTGGATGAGGAACAAATGCGATAATAGTCATTTTGATTTACTTCGTACGGAGGCAAGGCATGTGTGTTGAATCGAGCGACGCATGGGTCGTTTGCGATTAATACGTTTGATGTTATCGAACCTGTGAATGAGACCGCCCTGACCTGCCCCCATAGCTGACACCAGTCACATGACTGAGTGTTCAATTGTATCAAGGACTGTTCTGTTCGAATCCTGGAGCGTAGCGAATGCCATCGAACAGAACAGCTTCGTCTCCGGCACCGGGACTCGATAGCCAAGAGAAATGTGGAAGACGCTCAAGAGGCGGGAGCAAGCGGAATTGCTGCAATTGCTGGTGGCTGATATGGAGTTCGACGCCGGTGATAACAGCATTGCGTTTGAATTTCATACGACGGTGATTAAGGGGTTGGCATGATCACGGTGAAACGGAAGCTGCACTTTACAAAGGTCTCCAAGCGGCGGCAACGGATTCAGAAGGATCCGGTCGCCACTGAGACTGCGGGAGAGGGGCGCGTGCCATGGATTTCGCGACTGATAGCGTTGGCCATTCATTGTTGTGACCAATTGGTCCGTGACGGTGAGGTGGCGGAGCAGACCGAACTGGCCCGGCTGTTCTGGAGGTACCATATGTAATCGGGATTCCCATCCGGCCCGTCCTTGACGGCGCGCCTCCTTGCGCGTTGCCGTTGGCGAGGTCCATCGGGTTCAGCGGGGTGAACGCATAATCGCTGCTGGCGGTGGGGGTGAGGAAGCGGCCGGCAGTGGGATCGTACCAGCGACTCCCGGCGCGGTACAAACCGGTCGCCGCGTCGAGTTCCATGCCACCGATGTACAGCGGCACGGCGGCGAGATGGTCGTCGGCCAACCCAGCCGGATCGCCAACGACGTCGTACAGATTCCCAAACTCATCCGTTAGCCGGTGCAGCAGCAACCAAACGCTGTTGGCGGTATCGTAACGCCCGACCGTACGAATCACGGTGCCCGGGTCGGCGAATAACCAAGTGGTGTGTGTTACCCCGGTTGCCGTGTCGCCCAGAGCAACATCGACGGCCGCTAGATTGCCGAGCGGATCGTAGAAGTTCGCCCGGCGGATGCCGGCGGATGTGGTTCCGTCGGAAAGATCGATTGCCAGCGACTGCCGCCTGCGCCAGTGCGTACGCGTGGCAGTGTAACATCCCCGATAACTCAACCAAACTCGACGTCAGTGGATCAATGTGTCTGATCGCGCGCGAATGCCCTTACGTGGACCGTATTCAATGATCGAAATCTGGTCTCAGCACCATGTTTTTATCTACGACATCCATGGCCTTGTTGAAAACAGGCCTGGAATTGTTGCCTTCATCGCGCCAAATGTAATTCCCAAGCCCATTCGATTCCAAGTCAATTTCCAGTCGAATTACGCCATTTTGGCAAAAATGATCGTCGGCTAAACAAATCTTCATTGAGGTTGGTTCTATTCTATTGAGGGGAATGTCCTTATGTGCACGTTACAAGCAGGCCTCAAACCCTAAGCCGAAATACTATTATCGGATAGGGGATTACAGACCGCATCGCCGGTTTACACAATCAAAGGGATACGCCGTGAAATATTTGCATCCACTCTCGATGGTCACCGTTGTCTTGGTGGCCAGTGTACTCTCGCTCGCCTGTAACCGTGTCGGGCTAGCTCAAGTTGAATCGAAATCCGAATCACCTGCGGAAGGCAAGTCTGCTGTAACGGGATTGGAGTATGTCCCGCCGGATGCCATGCTGGTCGCTTCCATCCGGCCGGCCGCTTTACTTTCCCATCCCGCCGTAAAAAATTTGCGTGACATTGTCGCCAAAGATGAAATGTCACAACGACTGTTTGGCATGCCTTTGGCCGATATTTCACAGATAACCGCCATCCCCTTGCCAGCGGATCGACCGGACGCACGCGATGCATTTGGTTTTGTAATCCATACGGTCAATCCAATTGATGAGCAGGGTATCTTAGACGTGGTTGCACCCAGCGCGGAAAAGAAAAAATTCGAGGGCCATGTTTACTATCAAGACAAACCGCGCCGCCAACTACGCTATATCTATTTTCCGGACAATCGAACTGTGATCTTTGCAGACCAGGAAGCCGCTTTCCAACATCTGATTCACGCGGGTCGATCCGGTGCCGGCTCCGCAGATTGGACCAAGTCCTGGTCTGCTGCCAAAGATGCGCACGTTGCAATCGTTGGCAATCCAGATCAAATCAAAGCGTTTATGGACAAGGCCACGGCGGGAGCTCCTGAAGGCGCACTGCAAACCATCGCACCACTTTGGAATAACGGTACAAACGCAATTGTATCGCTGGTTTTGGACGAGCAATTGAAGCTGCGTGGCCAATACACCTGCAAGACGCCGGCAGACGCGCCCGAAACGGAGAAGGCACTCAAAGCAGTGCTGGCCTTGGCAACATCTCGATTCGAGAATCTGCAGCAACAACTGACCAGCAATACGCGGACTCCCAAGCTCGCGTCGACGTTCACAGGTTTGGCCCTGCAACTATTAAAAGAAATCACAATAGAGCAAAAAGGCCAAATAGTTCGACTGCAAGCTAAGATCGACGCACAAACGACCTCGCAGCTACTGGCCCAATTGGCCACGGAAGTGCAGAGCTCCCGAAATAGGGCCCAACGACGTCTGTCGTTCAACAACATCAAACATTTGGGGCTTGCCATGCACAACTACCACAGCGTTCATGGTCACTTCCCGCCACCCACCTTGTTGGGACCGGATGGTAAGACCGTGCATAGTTGGCGGGTGGCGTTATTACCGTATCTTGACGAGCAGGAGTTGTACGACGAATACCACACGGATGAACCTTGGGACAGCCCGCATAACAAGAAATTGGTCAAAAAAATGCCTAGCACCTTTGGGCACCCGATCGCCAAAACAGAACCGGGCTACACATCGTATTTCGTACTGACCGGCAAGGAGACAGCCTTCGTCGGCAAAAAAGGAACCTCAATCCGTGATATTGTGGATGGAACGAGTAATACGATTCTCGTTGTCGAATCTAAGCCGGAAGTTCCCTGGACGAAACCGGTGGACATCCTCTACGACTCCAAGAAACCGTTACCGAAACTGGGCGGATATGATCCCGAAGGATTCTGCACGGGGTTTTGCGACGGTTCAGCACGTTTTCTTGTCCATGGCACCCTCGAAAAAACATTTCGCGCGTGGTTTACAATGGACGGCGGTGAATTGATCTCGAACAACCCCTGAGTTGATGCCCTCACGACGACTTGTCGTTGTCGGCCGTTGCCCGCATTCAGTGTCCTTTAAAGCGCAAGTGTCATGAGATACCTATTCAATATCGGTTGGATCTGCGTGCTCGGACTGTGGTTGCTCTCAACATCACTGCACGCGCAACAACCGGTCACAAACGCTGACTTGGAAAAAGAAGTGACCCGTGTGGCAGCTCTCATCGACAAACATATCGTTGAGCGCTGGGCCGCCGAGGGGATTTCTCCCGCCCCAGAAGCGGATGACGCCGAATTTTGCCGCCGCGTCTATCTTTCGATTGCCGGACGGATTCCTCATGTCTCTGAAATCACGGACTTTCTGGAGGAGACATCCTCCAGAAAGCGGCGACATCTGGTTGACGTGCTGTTGGAAAGTAACGGGTACGTCAACAACTTCACCATCGTGTGGAGCAACGTGCTGATCCCCGAAGCAGACCAAAATATTCAGACTCGCTTTCTCAAGGCGGACTTTGAGCATTGGCTGAGCCTGAAATTGGTTGGCAAACAAACACGCTACAATGAAATGGTCACGGAGTTATTGGTCGCATCATTGGCAGATGGTATAGGAAATGGCAGTGACGCGGGTTCGCCAACCGCGTTCTATCAGGCAAAAGAATTCAAACCCGAGAATCTTGCGGCGGCGACATCAAGAATGTTTTTGGGAGTTCGCCTAGAATGCGCTCAGTGCCACGAGCATCCATTTGACGGCTGGTCACAGAAACAGTTTTGGAGTCAAGCGGCGTTTTTTGCGCAAATCCGCAGTCCCCGCCAGCAAACCAATTTATTCAGCCGCATTAGCCAATCGGTAGACCGCGCAAAAATTGCGATCCCTGATTCGGACACGGTCGTCGAAGCTGCGTTTCTCGACGGCAACCAGCCTACACGAAAACAGGGGCAGAGTGTCCGGGAAGAGTTCGCCGAATGGATCACAGCGCCAGAGAATCCGTATTTCGCCAAAACCGCCGCCAACCGTATGTGGAGCCATTTGTTTGGCATCGGGATCGTGGACCCCGTCGATGACTTTAGCGACATCCACCCACCAAGTCATCCGCAGTTGCTCGACGAATTGGCGCGAGAACTGATCGCGCACGACTTTGACTTAAAATTTCTGATCCGGGCGATCACGGCCACTCGCGTCTACCAGCTTTCCAGCCGGCAAACCGACCCCAGCCAAGCAGACCGCCAACAGTTCGCCAGAATGCTTCCACGCCCCATGTCGCCGGAACAATTGATCAACAGCCTGTCGTATGCCATCGGCCGCCCCGATTACGCGCGCGCCCAGAACTTCAACCTCGCAAGGACAACGTCAAGCGACCTTTTCGAAGTATTCGGCGGCAACAGCGAATCGCCATCGGAACGGACGGCCACGATCTTGCAAGCTCTGACGATGATGAACAGTCAATTGATCGTCCAGGCCACAGACAAAGAGACCAGCGGTACGTTGGCAGCGGTGCTAGACATCCCCTGGTTAAACACGCCCGAACGCATAGAAACTTTGTATCTGGCAACAGTGAGTCGGCCGCCGCGCGCCGAAGAACTATCTCGTCTTGTGAAGTACGTGGAGAGCGGCGGCACGAAGAACGACCAGGCCCAAGCATTGGGCGACCTGTTTTGGGTGCTGCTCAATAGCACTGAATTCTTGCTGAATCATTGAATCCATTCGATTGAAAATCCAAGGGTGCGCTTCGATACAAATCGGGAGAACGGTAATGTTCAAGAATCGAAAATCAGCAGATAAAACACTCTCACGTCGTGATTGGCTCAGGCTTTCCGCATTGGGGGCCCTGGGAGGCTCGCTATCCGGATGGTTACCGGCGTTGGCGGCGGAAACAGCCAACAGCCCTCAACGTAAGCGTTCCTGCATACTCCTTTGGATGTCCGGCGGACCAAGTCAGATCGATACGTTTGACCTTAAGCCCGATCATGAAAACGGTGGCAAGTTCAAACCAATTGATACGGCCGCTCCTGGAGTTCAAATCAGTGAACACTTGCCGCAAATGGCCCAAGTGATGCAGCACGTCGCGCCCATTCGTTCGATGACCACAAAGGAGGGGGATCACTCACGCGGTACCTACCTCATGCGAACTGGACGCCCGCCATCGGGACCGGTGCAATATCCCACCCTGGGATCGTTCCTGTCCAAAGAGCTGAGCGCCGCAGAGGCCGAATTGCCCGATTTTGTCAGCATCGCTCCCTACCGCATCTTAAACGCGGCAGCCTACAGCCCGGGATTTCTGGGATCGAGGCATGCTCCACTCATTGTCGGCGACTCCCAAGCGGCGCCGCAAGGGGACGGCGATCGCTATGAGCAGTCGCTGAAAGTAAAAAACCTCGACCTACCCGGCGGAGTCGATCTGGCCCAGGCCGATGCCCGGCTCGCCATTCTGAAGGAATTCGAAGCGGATCACATCAGCAGGCGACCCAGCGACTTTGCCAGCAGCCATCAGTCCGCGTATCACCAAGCCGTCCGTATGATGCGCTCCGCAGCCGTCAAGGCCTTTTCACTCGACGACGAACCGGCGAAGCTACGAGATGCTTACGGGCGAAATCAATTTGGCCAAGGTTGCCTGTTGGCCCGTCGATTGATTGAGCGTGAAGTGCCGTTCGTTGAGGTCTCGTTAAACAATGTCGCCGGATCGGCCGGTCTGGGATGGGATTCGCATCGCAATAACTTTCCGGCGGTCCAAGGGCTTTGCGATGTGCTCGACCCTGCGTGGGCAACGTTAATTTCTGATCTGAAGGATCGCGGGCTACTCGAATCGACACTCATTGTCTGGATGGGCGAATTTGGGCGAACACCGAAGATCAACCGAGGATCCGGCCGCGATCATTTCCCAGCTGCCTGGACGACCGTGCTGTCGGGCGGCGGCATTCAAGGCGGACAGGTCGTGGGTGCCACTTCGGCAGACGGCATGCACATCCAAGACCATCCCGTCCCGGTCCGCGATCTGATGGCCACCATTTGCCGCGCGTTGGGAATCGATCCGCAGAAACAAAATATGTCCAACGTCGGCCGTCCCATTCGATTGACGGACCCCAATGCGGTCGCCATCAAGGAGATTCTCGCATGAGAGCCGTCCTGCTGATCACGATTCTTGGGTGGAGCGCTACGACTGTATCCACAACGGAAGCAGATACTCTTGAATTACTCTACCTGGCCAATGAACGCCCGCTGATGATTCGCCTGCACCCGCAGATTGACCAGTTGGACGTGTCAGAAATATGGCATGCTTATGAGGAAACGTTGTTTCGCCGATTGGATGCCGACAGCGACCTGAGCCTGTCCACGGACGAAGCAGCCGGTGTACCGACTCCCACGGAGTTACAGGGGATCGGGTTGGTCGACTCCTCAGTTGACCTGACACGGACTGTCGACGAAAGTCCGCGTGACGGAAAAGTCACCAGAGAAGAACTGGCGACGTATTTCGACGATTTAGGTGTGCAGAATTTGTCCATCGTCGACGTCAGCCGTATTTCCAGCGTCCAACTGACGAGCCGTGGGCTGTTTGAGCGGATCGACGGCAACGGCGATCAAATGTTGTCTCAAGTGGAGTTGCGGGGTGCGTACACCTCGCTACAAAAATTCGACCGTAACGATAATGAATTTATCGACAGTAGTGAATTGGGCCTGGCCCTGGGGCGGATCGGTATTACGCTCGCCGGATCGCAGCGGACGATTCGGGCAGCGGATGCAAAATTCATACGGCTCCCTAATGATGCAAAGACTTCACTGGGTGAAGCTGTCTTGGCATATTACGACACCGATTCTAACGAAAGCCTCAGCCGCGAGGAATGTGGATTGCAAACTGAGAGATTCGCAAATCTTGACCGGAATGGTGACGATGCACTCGACCTAGCCGAACTTGATCAGTTTCTCCTTCCTCCGATTCCGACAGTCGAGGCGACGCTGCGGGTCGGCACGGACGGCCTGGGATCTGTCGAAGCGACTCCTGCCGATACCTCGCAATCATCACCAACTACACGGCGGGTCGACGACGAACATTCGATCGTAACCCTGGCGCATACACAGATAAACCTCCACGTTAAATCGCAATCGGCAACGCAAGACAGCCCCGAGCGGTACAAACGAGTATTCAGCAGCGTTGATACCGACAAGAATGGATATCTTGACATCAATGAAGCGCGCCGCTTTAAAAACTTCCGGAGTGCCTTCGAGGCAATGGACCGGGATCGGAATGAGCAGATCAATGAGCAAGAAATGCTGACCTACATGATCAACGCGACGGCGTTGGCCAAGACATATCTGATTCTCACCGTGACGGATCAGGGCCGGGGACTCGCTGAGATTCTCGATGCCAACCGCGACACCAGACTGAGCCGCCGTGAATTGGCCCATGCGGTCGAACGGCTCAATACGTGGGACATCAACAGCGATGGCCAAATCGACCAGTCCGAAATCCCACGGCAATTCGAACTTTCGCTGAGCAGTGGCAATCCCAATCAACTACGTGTCGCCGGCGACCGTTCCGCTTCAACGAGTCCGAATCGTGGATCCGATTCGAAGACTCCCACATGGTTTGGTCGGTTAGACCGCAACGGTGACGGCGAGGTCTCCCGACGCGAATTCCTCGGTTCCGCAGCACGTTTCCGCCAATTCGACGAAAACAACGACGGCCTTATCAGCTCAGACGAGATTTCTCGTAATTGACGGTTGTGTAGCCGCCGAGAGATGCTATCAACCTCTCATCAATCGATTACCTGCCCGCAGCGATGTCAACATCACCGCTCTGGCCAGAACTATGAATGCTCAATGAGGACGTGATGCTTCTGGAGTCAACTTAAGTCAGTGTTCGCAATCATTTTACGAAACGCCAATTCCTCAGCCTCAAGCCGAGAGACTGCTTAAGTTATTGAATGTTTGGCTAATATAGACTTGTGGCCACTAGAGTACGTCCGCGGCCCTGCCCTAGGTGAAAAAACAAATCGCCGCGGACTGCCTCTGGTCCTACAGACGTACAACAACAAAATTTCTCACACGACCGAGCAGATGGGGATACCTCATAACCGCTGGGTCGGTCCAAGCATCAACCAATCGGGGTTATCGCTCCTCATAACCCGAACGTCTGCCCCATAACACGCGAGTCGGCACCAGCAGAGACAATTGGCCAACCGGGTACAAACGGCGAGCGATAGGTGTCGCGCGCGACGGTCTCACCAGCCAAACGGAACGAGACACCCTCGGCGTAACCCCTTTCCAGAACTCCCCTACCAACGAACAAAGCCGAAGCCCAAGGCCTCGGCTTGATCCATTCACACGCGGGTACCATTTGGTTCGATCGCATGCGTTAAATGGAGCGATCGAGACGCTGTTCGAACTTTTTCAAAGAGACAACACAGAGACCTGCAAAGAGTCTTTTTGACTCTTTGAGCGAGTGAGGGGAGTTGCACGAAGCAAGTGGGATTACGCCCAAACCGTGCACTGCAGCGTGAGGCAAGTTTTCGATCCGGTTCGCGGTTTTTTTGGACGAAAATGCCAAATCCGACCATTTTCCACCGTGAACTCGCCAAGTTTTCCGGTAGGTAAACAGTAGGGAGTAATTTTTTCTTAATGTAAGCGATGTTTTTGGTTTTTTCGTGAAATCGTACCAAATCCGTCGTCGCACCCCGCGCAAACGCGGTAGGTAAGTAATAGAGAGTGTTGCAAATATCCTCTCACCAACGCCCTCATCGCGTCGTTGAAGAACCGATGCTGGCACGTCGTGCCTAAGGCCTGGCTCACTTTGGGTCCCGCCAGGACGCCGCGCTGATCGTGGCCTTCCTGCTGGGCAAGCAGTCGCCCACCGTGGAGTTCTTTGGCTTCGACCCCGATCCGAACTGCCTCGCCGCCACGTGGCGGGTGTACTTCGACTACGGTTGTGCTTTCGGCGACTTCCGTGCCGCCTACAAGGCTAAGGGCGAAGCGTGAGCCTCGTTGGTCGGGCAGCACAGCCGGTTTCTTCTTAGGTGCTGGTCACGTCGCTCATTCCCTTTTGTCGGTTGCAAAGTCAATGGCTCGCAAATCCATGTGAACTGGCGATTGTACTATGGCGATGGCCTTCTCTCGTCAACGATGCTCATTAATTGGCTCGCGAACATAAGTAGTTGTGCTGCTTCGATCGGATCAATGAAATCGCGCGTTCCATGTGCGGCAGGATTCCTGAATCTTCCCATCGCACAGGCAAATAGATGTGACATCGCATCTTGCTCCCCTGAAAGTTCAGTTGTGTCAGTTAGTGGCCCGGCGTTTGGTGCAGCATGGAACACCTGGCGAACCAACGCAACTCCCGCATCACCCGGAGAAAAGCCGCCGGCGGCGCGCACCTCAATTTCGACCTTGCGAAATGCTTTCAGGCCTGCGCTCTCGAAATCACCGATGAGGTATTCCCCAAGAGCGATTTGTCGAACTGTGGGATGCAGTAAGTCTGGGTTGAGGAGACGACGTTTGCGATACTCTTCTACATCCTCGTGGGTTTGGCAATCCAATCCACGGCGTGTGATGAAGAACCCGTGCTGGTTTGACGAGTCTGGATCGAGAGCGATGAGCCCCTCGGTCGCCAGCCAATTCCAAGCTTCTCCATTTGATCGGCGCAAGTCCGCGGACCTGAGGAATCTCCTTTGTGCATACTGTTCAACGATCGACGCCACAATACCGTGAATGTCCAACATACTTTCAGAGTCTTGAGATCCCGACGTTCGAAATTCTCGTAGATGTTCGAGTAAAAACCCTGCAAGAATTTCAGTCGGAAACGCAAGAACCTCCTGTGCAGTCTTAAAACGGTCAGAAATGTTCAACATCGTCGTCATTTGATGGGGCCTTCCCATTTACAACGTCCGACAGAAAAACCGACTCAGGCCACATTATTTCGGGTGGAGGTGCTGCACCTGTATTAAGCCATTCAGCAAAGTCCTGGTGCATCACCACGGCCGCCGCGGAAACGTAGTTCAACACGGTGCGAAGCGATCCATGAACCTCGAAGAGTAACTTTTTCTGTGGCGTGTTGTTCAAAATAACACGAAATGTGTCCAGGTGCCTTTTTGACGTAGCGGGAAGGCTATGAATCAAGTGAGTTCCATACAACATCGCATTGAAGAGGTCTTCCGTAGTGTGAGTCGGCACAATCAATCCAGGGGACTTCCAGTAATTTAGTCCGGCCTCCCTTTCTTTGGCCATCCATGCCATTTTCGCCGGCGAATCGACAGCACGGATGTATCGATCACACGCATCTGTGAATAGGCGATCTTTGTGGGCAAACAGTTGGCGGAAATAAACTGCCACATAGACAAATGACTCCAAATCGGGAAAAGTTCCCGGCCTGCTATTTCCGCACGAGTTGAAAGTGCATTCCTTTTGCAACCAAAGACTTCGCGATATTTGGGCGCGAACCTGTATGAAGTGGGCGACGATGTCGGAATCCTCTTGCGTCCAAACAGTACTTGACCTTATCCCGGCCGGTCCACGTCTGAGCACGGTTTCAGGTTTATGCAAAACTATAGGGAAGTTTTTCATCGATTGGGATTCCTTTTGGGCCTCCGCTGATCGAATTCCAAGATCGCATCAGAACCGCGATGAACAGAGTATTCAATGTCTCATAGTGACTGTAGTTACGAATCAATGGTTCGCGAACACCTCCTCAAGCTTGCCAGCGACCTGCCCTACTTGGCTAACGCGAAGGCCAAGCCGATCGGCGCGGTATTGGCCGAGGTGCGGGCCAAGCTGCGGCAGATCGAAGACGCCGCGGGCACGGTCGAGCAGGCGTTCACGCGGATCACCTCCGAGGAGTTGGACAACGGCAATTTCGATCTCACGTATCTGATCGACGGCGTACTGGTGAAGGACCAGCCCGCGGGACTTGTGGCGCCGAAGAAGTCGCTGAAGTCCAACATCAGCATCGACTTGGCAATCTCGTTGGCCACCGGCGGAACATTCCTCGGCTACTTTCGCGTGAACGAGCCGCAGCGAATGGCACTGTTCTCCGGCGAAAGCGGAATGGCCACCATTCAGGAAACCGCGCGCCGCATCAGCAAAGCGGCGGGCGTGTCGCTCTCCTCAAACGGCGTGATCTTCAGCGATAGCGTGCCCAACTTCGGTGACACGCTGAACATGCAGTCGTTCCGGGGGTTCTCGAAGCCGACGGCATCGAGGTGGCGATTATCGATCCGGTCTACCTCTGCCTCCCCTACGATATTAATCCCGCCAACCTGTTCGACATCGGCCGCATGCTGCGCAACGTTAGTGACGTCTGCCGCGATGCGGGGGCCACGCCGATCCTGGTCCACCATTTGAAAAAGGGTATCGCCAACCCATATGTGCCGGGGCAATTGGAAGACATCGGCTGGGCCGGTTTTCAGGAGTTCTTTCGCCAATGGATGTTGATCAACCGCCGCGAGCCGTACGAGGTAGGGTCGGGCCTGCACCGCCTGTGGTTCTCGACCGGCGGCAGCGCGGGGCATAGCTCTCTCCTGGGCCTCGACATCTTTGAGGGCATCTACGATCCCAGCGGAGCCTCGCCGCGCGTGTGGGACGTCACCACGCTTAAACCACACGAGGTCAATCGGGCGTCTGAAGATCGACGTGAAGAGGCGAAGGAAGCCAAAGCGGAATTCCGAGTGCGGACGCGACTGGATCGCAACCGCCGCAAGATCATCGACGTCATGGTTGGCCAACCCAATGGGCACACACTCAGCAGCCTGGCCGACCAAGCGCGTATGAGTCGGCAGCGGGCCAGCGAGGCGATTGAATCGCGGGTGGAAGATGGCCAACTCATAGCCTGCAAAGTGGTTAAGGGTAAAAACAAGCGCGAACTCGATGGCTACCAATTGGCCAATGACGACGATGGCGAATTTAACCCGGACAGATTGACCCGGATCGCTTGTCCGTCCGGGTCAAACGTGAAAAAAAAACTGGCCCACTAAAAACTGGTCCGGGTCAAATTGGCTCTTTGGTGGGCCATATGTTTGTAGGCCAGTGTGTATGCCGGGCGCCTTGTGCCGCTCACCGGACTGGGACAGGCCGCCCTCCAGGCGGCCGGCCGTCCCAGTTCGGTGAGCAGCGGGTGAGCGGGTACTCCGAAGAAATGCTGTTCTTCCTGTTGCCAGCGGGAACAGCCGCGCTATTAAGCACAGTTTCTTTTTTTGTACTGAATTGAAATTGGTGGGCCCATGCCCTTTGAGCGCGTACTCCCCATCAGCCAACTGCGGGAAATTCTCGGTTTCGCGTACAAGGTCGTCGTCGAAACCGACGAGCCGATCATCGTGCAGCGTTATTCGCGGCAGGATGTCGCGCTCGTGCCGCTGTGGGAATGGCGGTTTTTGAAAGAGCTGGAGGAGCGGGTGAAAGCTGGTGATTTTTCTTCGCAGGAGGAGTTGGACGATGCTGACGAAGTCGATGAATGACATTTTTATGCGTGCCAAACGACTTTGCCGTCGTGTCGCAACACGCGATTTGGACGTTGTGCCGCTGTATTTGGTGCTGCAATCTCAAATGCCCGTAGGCCGTGTGACTCACAATTACTGCAACGGCTATACGAGCCCCTGCCTCGATCTCTATCTGCGTGACGTGATCGCCGACAAATGGTGGGGACGCGGGGCCTGTATCGTCGTGAATGACGAGGCTCTCCAGGAGGCCTTTGAGCCGGAAGATATCGAAATGGCCCTGCTGCACGTTGTGATTCACGAATTGGTCCACGTCATCGACCGGCCTGCTCCGTTTCGTCCACGCCCCAGCGTTGCGCCGACGGTCATTGCCAAAGAGGCCGTCCGAGTGGCCGAAATTGTGGCCAGCGATCCCCAGGACGACATTAGGCCCGCGCTGTGGGTCGGGCATGGAAGGCGCTTTATTCGCATCGCTCTGCATTTGCAATACCGCGTGGAACAAACGGGGATGCGATTGTCGCCCGGCATGCTCTGCGCCGGACCCACCTACGGTTTGTCGCACGCCGAACGGTATTTAACCGCCTTGGGTGATGAACCGGCCGACATGATTGAAATGACATTTCGGGATATTTGCCTGACTGATCCGCCTGAAACGTTTTCCCGGCTGTGGTGGCGGGACTCCGACAACTCTGCTCTTTAGAAAGGAACTTTGATGGAACTAACAAAACTGTTTGAAAAAATTGCCGGCAAGCACCGCGCACGGCAACAGTCGCGGAAGGCCGGCTATCGGGAACTGATCTCGATGATCGCTGACGGCCGCGATCCCGATGCAGACTTCTTGGATCGCGTACTGATCGACAACGGCAAGTCGCTGGCTGATGTGCGCCAGGCCGTTGATCTGCTGCTGGAACGCCGCGAGTTGCGGAAAACGTACGATAGCATTCCCGCCATGAACCAAGAGTACGAAAACCTACACGCACAGATTGGCGAGGCGGAACGCATCCACGATGAGAGGACGCAACCGCTGTATTGGCGTATCGAGCAGATCAGACAAACGCTGAACGAAGGTCGAAACGTCCGCGCACGGCTTTGGGAAACGTGTGCCGACACGGAACTCTGCGGCCAATTGAGCCATCTGCGGCAACGGTTGACCTCGTTGCACGACCAACAGTCGCAGTTGATGAAGAACAGCAGCGACCTGCGGAATTGGGCAGAAACGGATCGCGTTAACTCCAACCAAGGCGTACTGCCGGCGAAAGCAGAATCCTTGAAGGAGCGGGCTAAGTCCCGCGAGGCAAAGGCCAAGCAACTCGAAGAGGAATTGGCAACCGTTCGTACCCAGATCGCCGAATGCGATCACGAAGAATCTCGGATTCGTGAGTTGATGCTCGTGCCGTAGGCGGTGTTTGTCCCGGAAATCCTTGCCGCGCCGTCGTGTGACTCGTGCCCGGTCTGCAACGGCGTGCTTATTTGTGAGGAACGGCTAAATCCACCGCCCACATGCCTTGATGCCGGCAACGATTCGAGGCTCACTGTGTCCACGTGTTAACGGTCCCAGAGAACTTCGAAAACAGGAGCGATGAATGAACCTCAACCGCGAAATCACGATTTTGCAGGCGATGAGCGTCGGTGAATTGCGCGAGCGGTACGCAGAGTTGCACGGCGAAAACTGCCGCAGCCGCCACCGCACGTATCTAATCCGTCGCATCGTCTGGAAATTACAGGCCCGCGCCGAAGGAGGCCTAAGCGAACGGGCTAGGCAGAGGGCAGCGGAATTGACGGACGTTGCCGAAGCGCGGGTCACGCCACCCAACGGTAACGGGATTCCGGCCAAACCCCGCACACGCCCCAATGATCCGCGCATCCCGGCGCCGGGCAACATGATCGTCCGTGACTACAAGGGGCGGACGGTCCAAGTTCTGGTCACCGAGGACGGGTTCGAATATGAGGGCGAGCCATATGGCTCCCTCTCAGCGGTCGCCAAAGCGGTGACCGACTCGCACATGAACGGTTTCCGATTCTTCAAATTGGAGGACCGGAAATGAGCCGTAGTGTGAAGAAGGGAAAGGCGCCCGAAATCCGCTGTGCGATTTACACCCGCAAATCATCAGAGGAAGGCTTGGACCTCGAATTCAATTCGCTCGATGCCCAGCGGGAATCGGCCGAAGCGTATATCGCCAGCCAAAAGAATGAAGGCTGGACCTGTTTGTCCGCTCTCTATGATGATGGTGGGTTTTCGGGTGGGAATGTCGAGCGCCCCGGGTTGAAGCGGCTATTGGCCGACATCGAAGCGGGCAAGATCGACTGCATCGTAATTTACAAAGTCGACAGGTTGAGCCTCAGTTTGATGGACTTCTCACGGATCATGGAGACGTTTGAAAAATATAACGTCTCGTTCGTCAGTGTGACGCAGCAATTCAACACCACGCACTCGATGGGACGGCTGACGCTGAATATTCTGCTGTCGTTTGCCCAGTTCGAACGCGAAATCATTGGAGAACGGATTCGTGACAAAATCGCCGCCCAGCGCCGCAAGGGCAAATGGGCGGGTGGCAAGCCGGTGTTGGGCTACGATGTAGACCGATCAGCAGCCAGTCCCAAACTCGTCATCAATGCCGAAGAGGCGGCCCGCGTCCGGCAAATCTTCGAGTTGTACATAGATGAGAAGTCGCTGTTGCCGGTCGTCGACGAGTTGGAACGCCGTGGCTGGGCGAACAAATCCTGGCTGAGTAAAAAAGGCCAACCCATGGGCGGCCTGCCGTTCGACAAAGGCTCGCTGCACCGCTTGCTAACGAATCCACTGCACGCCGGCAAGATCCGGCACAAGGAAGACATCTTCGACGGCGAACATAAACCAATCGTCGAAGCCAACCTGTTCGAAAAAGTGCAGAAGCGGCTCACTCGTAACGGCCGGTCGGGACAGGTTCGTAACAAGCACGGCGCATTGCTCAAGGGGTTGTTGACCTGCCGCGCTTGCGACAACGCGATGACGCATACCTACACCTCCCCGCCGCCGAGATCGAACGGGCCGTGGTCGACGAGATTCGCGGCATTGGCCGCGACCCGGCGCTACGGGGCGAAGTGTGGCGGCAGGTACAACAGCGCCACGACCGACAACTGGCCGCGATACGTCGCGAACACGGCGGCCTCAAACGGGAACTGACGCGGCACCACGCGGAAATACGCCGGTTGGTCGCCACTGGCCGCCAGGACGACGCCACGTTGGCCCATATCGCCGACTTACACGACCGAATTGCGCGGGCGGAAACTCGGTTCGGCGAATTGGGGCGGCAAATCTCCGAGGTGGAAAGGGACCATGTCAGCGAGGCAGACGTGGTGGCGGCGCTGGCCGATTTCGACGGATTATGGAAGTCGCTCAAGCCGCGGGAACAAGCAGAGTTACTGCAGTTGCTAGTTGCCGGTGTGGAATTTGACGCCGGTGACAACAGCATTGCGATTCAATTTCATCCGACGGCGATTAAGGGGGTGGCATGATCACGGTGAAGCGAAAACTGCACTTTGCGACCGAGGCCAATGGAAGACAGCGGATTCAGAAGACGCCGGTCGCCACCGATGTTGCGGACGTCGGTCGCGTGCCGCGGAAATCACGGCTGATGGCGTTGGCGATTCATTGTGAGCAAATGATCCGCGAGGGCGAAGTAGCTGACCAAACCGAGTTGGCCCGGCTGTTACATGTTTCGCAGCCGCGGATGACACAGATCATGAATCTGCTGCTCCTAGCACCCGATATTCAGGAGGCATTGTTGTTCCTACCTCGAACAGTTTCCGGTAAGGAGCCAATTCACGAGAAGCTGCTGCGGCCGATTGCGGCAGTGCTGGATTGGGCGCGGCAACGGGCGATGTGGGCTGGCAGATAAATTGCAGTTTGTAGCATGAATCACCTGAATATTGCGTCACAACAGGATTTCCGGGAAGCACTTACGCTGTCAAGGGCCAGCCTAACTACAAGGGGAGCGTCCGGCAACAAAGAGCGATCGCCGAAGCGGGTAGCACGACAGAAAAGTGCAACGATTTTTCAGAACACTCTCCGCTGACCACATCCAATGGGCCGTGCGTCACAAAACCACAGTCGCTATAATTCGCCCACGCTGCTGTGGTAGAAAGTGAATCACCGGAGTATCGTTACCATTATTCGCAACAAGTGGTGGACTCAGAAAGCACATCAAATGGCGAAGTGGCTGATATATTCGGCGCTGATGGCGGGTGGGTATTTTCTTTCCGGCCGCATGGGGCAATTCTTGGCGGTACCTCCAAGCTATGCCACCGCGATTTGGCCCGCGTCGGGCATCGCGCTTGCTGGTGTTCTTTTGATGGGCTATCGCGTTTGTTTTGGATTATTTGTTGGCGCTTTGTTGGTCAATGGCTGGACACCGCTTTCAACTGCTGACTGCTTCGATGCTGCAGTATCGTCGTTACTGTTAGCGATTTCTATTAGTTTGGGCGCTACCGCGCAAGCAGGACTGGGGGCTATCCTAATCCGACGTCGAGTCGGGTTTCCCAACGCGTTGATACAAGACCGACAAATTGTGGAGTTTCTGGCAATTGGTGGTCCTCTTGCGTGCCTGGTGGGGGCAACCGTTGGAGTTACTTCGCTCGCGTTTGTAGGGGCCGTTGATGGATCTCATTTTGCGCTAAACTGGTGGACTTGGTGGGCCGGCGACGTAATTGGCGTCATTATCTTTGCACCATTGACATTAATCTGCTTCGGCCGACCACGGAGTGCTTGGCGATCACGTCGGATCTCAGTAGCACTTCCACTTTTTGCTGCGTTTACATTCATCGTAGCTGGATTTGTGTCTACTCAAATTTTCGAGAATGCCAACGCACGCCGGGAGTTTAACGAGATTGCCGATGAGGCTGGTCAGCGTTTGGAAGAACAACTTTTGGATCCCTTGGATAGTCTTCATGATCTGCAAGATTTCTGTGCTCATTCCGTAGATTTAAAACACTCCGAATTTGCGTCTTTCAACCGATATTTACTGACGCGACATCCTGGCCTTAATGCAGTCGCATGGCTTCAACGTGTCCACGACTCCGAACGAAACGAAGCCCGATCGCAGCCTCGTGAACCAGGATTGTTTGAAGAACGCGGGCCGAGCGGCGCGCTCAGGCCTGCTGCAAAAAGGGAAGGATACTTTCCGGTTTCCTACATGGAGCCTCAGCAAGCCGAAATGATCTCACCGGGGTTTGACATCGCCTCTAATCCGGCGTTGCGAAATTCCTTGTGGAAGTGCTGCGATTTGGGAAGGCGACTGGTAGCCGGCCCGGTTCGATTGAACAACACAAGGGATGTTCGTCATTTTTTTCTGGTATTTGTTCCAATCTATTCGCATGACGCAGACTCGGTTACCGTTTCAGATCTAAGACAATCTCTTCGAGGCTTTATCCTTGGGGTATTTCACGCCAGCGATGTCGTGCTTGCAGCGTTTCCAAAGCATAACGAGAAAAAGTTTTCTCTCACGATCCGCGATGGAGCGTCGGATGCCCCGGCCATTTACACTCAACTACAGGACGTATCACCGCACAAGACATCCGAGGTGGCGCCTTTTCTCAGGAAGCCCATAAAATCTTCGGTCAATATAAAATTCGCTGATCGTAATTGGATTTGTGAATTCACTCCATCTTCCAGTTATTATACCAGTCAGGTGAATCGTCACACCTGGTTTATTCTCGCGTGTAGCCTTTCATTGACCGCTTTACTCGGAGTTTTCTTGCTAATTCTGAGCGGGCGGACTGCGCGTATTGAAGCATCTGAATCTCGCTATCTCGACCTCTATGAAAATGCGCCTGACATGTTTCTCTCTATTGATGTTTCGATGGAGAGCGTCATTGAGTGCAACAAGACTTTTCTTGCTGCAACAGGTTTTTCCAAGGCAGATGTCATCCACAGGAATTTATATAATCTTTTTGATCCGAATTCCCTAAGCGTGGCTCAAAATGCCTTTCGATCGTTTCTCGTAAGCGGGCAAGGGAACGACATTGAGTTGTCGCTTCTTTGTTCTGATGGCCAGTTAATCGATACGAGCATGAACATGTCTGCGGTGCGCGACGCGCAAGGTGAGTCCGTGTTTTGCCGGGCAGTATTGCGTGACATATCAATCAAAAAGCGGCTTGAAACCCAAATTAGAAACCAGGAGATCAAGTTGGCTCATGTTGCTCGCCTTAATATGATGGGTGAAATGGCAACAGGCTTAGCCCACGAAATCAACCAACCTTTGGGGGCAATCGCGGCGTATGCCGAAGGGGCGGCAATCCGTATACGTAATGCAAACTCCGACGCTCAGAGTTTATCGCGAATTATTGATCGCATTGCAGCTTGTGCGCATCGGGCGAGCGAGGTGATACGCAGACTCAGACAATTCGTGCGAACTCGTTCGTCGAAATGGCAAGAAGTGGACATGAACCAGTTGGTACATGAGGTCGCGCAATTCGTAGAACCTGACGTCAAACATCGTCACGTGAGGCTGGGGCTTGATCTTGCCGAACCTCTTCCGGGCATTCACGGGGACGCCGTCCAGATTCAGCAAGTACTTTTAAATCTTGTGCTTAATGGCTGCGACGCGATGTCGGAAATCGAACCCACGCAACGACACTTAACGATTCGCACCCGTCTCAGCGGCCGGGATAGTGTCGATGTTCTAGTCGAGGATTGTGGGCACGGATTCCCTGAAGGTGTGAACGAACAGGTGTTCGAGGCATTTTTTTCGACGAAAGAAGATGGGCTCGGAATGGGGTTGGCAATCAGTCGCTCTATAATAGAATCACACGGTGGTCATATTTGTGTGACAAGAAACCCAAAAGGCGGCGCATCGTTCCAATTCTCTTTGACTGCAACTGATGGAGATCTGAGCATTGACTAGAGAAGCTACCGTATTTCTGGTTGATGACGATCAAGATCTTCGAGATGCACTCGTCTGGCTGCTGGAGTCAGTTGAATTGACTGTCGAAACATTCGCGTCAGCACACGAGTTTTTGGATTCGTACGATCCCGAAAGAGCCGGATGTCTCGTTCTCGATATTCGCATGCCGGGAATGAGTGGATTTGAATTGCAGAAACAGTTACGAGAAAAAGACGTGAACGTTCCGGTAATTGTGATTACTGGGCACGGAGATGTTCCGATGGTCGACCAAGCTTATCGAAACGGAGCCTTTTCGTTTTTAGAAAAGCCCATTAACCAACAGAAATTCTTGGACGACATTCACCTTGCTATCAAGCACGACTTGGATATTCGACGCGATCGGCCGACGGATTTCTTAGTAAAATTAAAGACCCTCACGCCACGAGAAAACGAAGTGATGGATCTTATTGCTGCAGGCAAAACGATGAAGGAAATCGCCAGTCAACTAGAAATCAGTATTCAGACATGTTCGAAGCACCGAGTTCGAGTTCTGGAGAAGATGAATGTTGGAAACGACGTTGAGCTCGTGCGTTTGATACTTTCGGCCGACCGTGGCTAACAACTTGTTGCACCGCCCACGCTTGGGCGACTTGACAACCGCACTCTGCCTTGAAAGTCGCATTCTCGCCTTGAAACCACGGCATCGCAAGCGTGGTGAGTTGGGCCATTCATTGTCCTCGCTTTCGGCGACACCACGTGTATGACACGGATGGTCCCCGGACTTTAGCAGCGAGTTGTGCCCTAAGGTTGGATCATTGTTATCCAGAGGCCGTGACAATCAAACGCTCGAAAGTTCCGGTCAATCCGTGAGCGGTGACTGGGCCAACCCCCTTCACTCCAGGTTGGAGTGTGAACGGTTGTTGCCTCACCCCAAATCCGAATACTCGAATTGCGAATCGTAAGAATGCGACGACTCAAGACAAAGGTCCGTCAATTCGCTCCGTAGCACTTGAATATCGTGCGGTGCTTCTATGCCGATTCTTACTCGATTGCCCTTGATCGCTATCAACGTAATAACGATGCCTGAACCAATGGTGACTTTTTGTTGAACTTTGCGTGACAATACCAGCATCTTCCCCTCCTTAGGATCTAAAACGAATTCCACCCCCAACTTAACCTGATTGTACGGAAACCTATGCTGCCCGTACATCCGCAAAATACTTGCCCGCATATGCGAAAATTTCGCATAGCATGCGAAACATGATCGTAACAAAGACGACATAATCGATTGTCACATTCATGAACATTATTTCCTCAGCAGGATTTGAATCACGCAAGGGCATGAATACCGACGAAAATATTATTGATCGTGTGGTGCTCGCTTTGCACGTCGACAAAATTCAACCTAGAGTGTGTCGAATGATAGTGCTTGTCGAATTCGAAAATCGACAATGAAGGCTCATTCGAACCATGATATTGAGCTAGGACATTTAGCAGCTGAATGGTGGGATTAATCAAAGCCCATCTAGAACAACGCAGGTTTAGATTGCCAATTGGCGACTCTGTGAACTCGTTCTGCCCATTGCTCCACTTTGTGAATTGAGTAAACGACACAGCATTCAAAAAAACTGTTGACGCCGAACGCCTCCTTTTCAGTTGAAGAGCGCGAACGCTCAGAATCCGCTATTCCGTGTGCAGACCTCGGCACTCAACCGGTGGACATGTTAGGTGTATTGACCCGGTTAGTTTTTCGCCAATTGTCACCCTAAGCTTCGGCGACGTGGTTGATGTGCGCCTAAAGATGTCCAAGAAGCAGCTTGGAAATGGTAGGAAAGTCACCCGATAGAGTACTAAGAAATGAAAAACTCCAACTGCTACGAATTCAACGAACTCTCAGTAACGGAACTCGACTTCCATTCGACGCGCGATCAACAACGACGTGCGCAGAGTGAGAAAGAGCTTGATGATTTTTTTGAAAACGGAGCAGTAGGAATGCATTGGGTCGGCCCCGACGGAATTATCTTGCGCGCTAACCGGTATGAGTTAGAATTGCTAGGGTATACCCACGAGGAGTACGTGGGCCACCACATCGCCGAGTTTCATGCCGATCAAAACGTGATTAACGACATTCTGAAGCGGCTCGTGGACGGCGAAACTCTGAATAATTTCCCAGCGCGGCTACGATGTAAAAATGGCTCAATCAAACACGTTGTGATCAATTCCAACGTTTACTGGAAAAATGGTGAGTTCAAGCACACTCGCTGCTTCACGCATGATCTCACGGCAACAAGAATTGCTGAGCAAGGATTCCTAGCAAGCGAGGCCCGGATGAGCGCGATCCTCAACTCGGCCATTGACGCCATCGTGACAATCGACACGCATGGCCGCATTGAGTCGCTCAATCCTGCTGCGGAGAGAATGTTCGGATACACGGCAAAGGAGATCCAAGGAACAAACGTTAACCGGTTGATGCCGTCGCCGTTCAGTGAAAACCACGATGGCTACCTTGCCAACTACCTGAAAACAGGGCAAAAAAAAATCATCGGCATCGGTCGCGAGGTCGTGGGATTGCGTAAAGATGGAACGACATTTCCCGTCGAACTTGCAGTGAGTGAAGTGAGACTGGGCGATTTGCATTTGTTCACCGGAATCGTGCGCGACATTAGCGAACGCAAACAATCTGAACGAGCGCTGGAAGCTGCCAATGCAAAATTGGCCGGAGTTGTTGATGCCGCCACACAGGTATCGATTATCGCGACCGACGTCGATGGCACGATCACGCTGTTTAATACTGGCGCGGTGCAAATGCTTGGATATGAAGCGGCGGAAATGATTGGAGTCAGCACTCCGGAAATATTCCATCTTGAGTCTGAAGTAGTGCGACGCGGTGAAGAGCTATCGCTGGAGTTGGGTCGCAATGTCAGTGGTTTTGAAGTCTTCGTCGCCTATGCGAGGGAAGGCCAATTCGAACGTCGAGAATGGACGTATGTGCGGAAAGATGGCCACAAAGTCACGGTCAACCTCGTTATAACCGCGATTAGGAACTCCGACGGTAAAATCAACGGTTTTCTGGGAGTCGCGGAAGATGTCACCGAACGCAAACGCCAAGATGCCGCGTTGCAAGCAGCAAAAGAGGCGGCGGAATCAGCAAATCGGGCGAAAAGTGAATTTCTCGCAAATATGAGCCATGAAATCCGCACGCCGATGACTGCTATTCTTGGCTACTCGGAACTTGTTTTGGATAACGTCAGTGATCAAGAGAACATTGATGCGCTCAAGACAGTCCAGCAAAGCGGAGAACATCTCCTCGGAATTATCAACGACATTCTTGACCTCTCCAAGATCGATTCAGGAAAACTGAGTGTCGAGCGCATCAAATGTTCGCCAACCCAGCTTGTCTCTGAGGTGGCTGCCTTGATGCGAGTGCGGTGTAACGAAAAAGGTCTTCCACTTGAAGTCCAATTTGATGGTCGGATGCCTGCGACAATTCAATCGGATCCCACACGACTGAAACAGATTCTCATCAATCTCGTCAGCAACGCCATCAAATTCGCTGAAGACAACAAGGTCGGTCTGACTGCCAGTTTGTTGGATGCCGAGGGAGATGAGCCCAAAATACAATTCACGATCATTGACTCGGGCATCGGGCTAAGGGAAGAGCAGATGACCCGTCTTTTTAAGCCATTCGAACAAGCTGATAATTCGACAACTCGCGTATACGGCGGTACAGGATTGGGTTTGACGATCAGCAAACGGCTTGCCATCCAGCTCGGCGGAGACATTACCGCCAAGAGCACTTTCGGCGAAGGCAGCACGTTCATCGTTACCCTTGAAACCGGGTCCTTGGACGGTGTGCAAATGCTTGACAATCCGACAGAGACTTTGTTCTCAAAGTCTTCCAAAAAGAAGCTGGCAGTGAACACAAAAAAACTTGATTGTCATGTGCTGCTTGCTGAAGACGATACTGTGAATCAGCGGCTCATTACCTTTCTGCTAAAGAAAGCCGGCGCTGTTGTCACTTTAGCCGCGAATGGACAGATCGCCTACGACCTCGCCCTCGCTGCACGAGATGCGGGAAATCCATTCGATGTCATCCTGATGGATATGCAGATGCCCGTTATGGACGGCTACCATGCGACCGGCAAACTGCGGGAAGCGGCCTACTCTGGTCCAATCATCGCGCTCACGGCGCACGCCATGAGCGCGGACCGGGACAAGTGCCTTAATGCTGGCTGCGACGACTATACTACAAAGCCAATTGACCAGACGAAGCTAATAAAGTTGGTGGCCGAGCAGGCCGAGCATCAGCAATCCCAACTGTCTCGCTGAGCCTCTGAGAAAAGCCGTTTGAGCAGCCGAAGAGCAACTAGGGGCCTAGCTTGAACTGACAAAATAATGACAGTTTGAATTGTGCTGTCTCAAACGGCCATCGAATTTCCGGCTGACGCGCCTCATAACCCGACCGGCCAACTCATAACACGAAGGTCGGCAAAAAGCAGAGACACCAGAGACTTTGGGCAAAACCGTTCCATGCCCTGGCCAAGAGTCTTCGCACGTGATTTTCTCACGTCCCAAACAACGAGCGAAACATTCGCCGCAGCCCTCGTCCACAAAACCCGTACCAACGCAAAAAACCGAGGCCGAAGACCTCGGCTTGATTCGTCTACACGTGGGTACGGATTCATTTCGAAGGCGTGCGTTAAGTGGCGGGGACAGGATTCGAGCAAACGGCGTTTCCCCCGGGGAATACGCAGGTTTGCTGCAAGTGTGGCGCAGAATACGGCGCAGTTGATGACGACTTGGCTCGATTGATCGAACTATGGCTTGTTATACCGGCGGACTTGAAAGCGGAAATCATGGCGATCATCGAAGGAAGAAATGCGTCGAGTTGATAAGACATTACGGGATCGATACAGCATCGATTTGTCCGCGTTCGTGCTCAATATGCTCAGAACTGCAGAATCTTGGTAGCTGCATCACTCCTTGGGCCAATCCGGTAGGTCGAACTTTTTGATCGTATTGGCGGTGTGTTCGTTGTAATGGCTTTCCATTTGCTTGAGCAAACGGCGGGGCGTCCAGCGACTTCCGGGGGCCTTTTGGTCCAGGTTCAGGCCGTCGAGCAAATAGGCGAAACGCTGTGTGAAATCGCTGACACGTTGCGTTTGCCGGGCTTCCTCGCCGCCGTCCCAATCTGAGTGCGCTGCCATATAGTCGGGCGGCATCTGTTTTGGATTGAGGTCCATCACTGGAATCGCCGGTTTCTGGGCATGATAAATCTGCGAGAAAAACAGCAGTTGCCGGCCCATCATATGTTCGGTATTCCATCGTGGTGTATGTGTGCCATTCCCTGGCCGAAAGTTCAATTGCAGCGGCGAGAGTTTGGCGAACACCTTCTGCGAGTTACGATTGGATTTTTCCATCCCGGCAAATAACGTCGCCAATTCATCGGGCATCAGCCAAGGCGAATCGTCGAGTACAACAACCTGTGTTTGGTATTCCGGGCTGCGTGATTGGGAGACGGCAAGTGTGTTGTGGTCGGTCCGCATTACTTCCTCCTCCGCACCGATGGCCTTGCGAAACGTTTCAGCGCTTTCCCGTTGGCCAGCGTCAATATTGCTAAGCAGTACCAATCGCGGAGCAATCGATTTCACGAGTGCGATCACGCGGGGGTCGGTCAGCCGCGATGGATCAGCGGTCGAGAGCACAAGTAGATCCACAGATTTCATGTCGTTCACGAGAACGTCCGCAGGCGCCGCCAAACATTCGTCTGGTATAAACGCGAGGCGCGTCCCGTCAACTTCCAGCAGCAGGGGATTTGCACTGTCACCCTTTGCCGGCAACGTCTTGATGTGAATTGCATTGGGGTCCGTTTCGGTGAACGCTGCTGAGGGAACCCAAGCGGCCTTTGCGGCATTCGGCTTACGCGTGAGGTAGTGATCGATTGTTTCAGAAGTCGAAACTGATTGATCGGGTGCGCGAGGCAGCTGTTTCAGGGCGTTTCCGTCGGGATTGATGACGACGTGGAACCCCCAGTGGCTTTCCAGCGAAACCATATCTCCGGGCCAATTGCGGATTGCCAGTGGGTCGCCGTCAGCGGCCCGTAACGTCGCGGAATTAACGAGCAACGGGCATGTAAATAGAACAAGGCTGGTAAGGATCATTGGTTTGCGAAGCATTCGTTGATTCCCCTGACAAGTGATTTGGCCCAAATAGTGGCCTGTCCCACGGAAGGTACCACGCTGGTCTTGAATTTCACAGCAATTCCAAGGGTACGCCCCCGGCTCTTCCGAGGGAGTCACTTGGCAATGATGACTGAATATGAACGACGCCGTCACTTCACAATAGCATCTGTCAAAAGTCTTTCAGCAAATCCTCTTCCCGCATGCTCTGGTGAAGGCCGATCAATACGTCGCTCGGCAGGTAGTGGAGAAAAGGCGCGCCGAAATTCTGGCCTCGCTTCGCGTAGATGATTTCAGCCGCATCGTCCTGAGGCTTATTTTTCATATCAAACACCGGATCGTCCTGATTGACCGATCGCATCCATCTCACCAGATCTCGATACGCTTCCTCTGCCTCGGCACTTTGATAGTACGACCCACCGCCGACAAAGGCCGGTCGGGCTAGATCGGGCGGCAACTCTGATTGCTTATCTTCGGAAACTTTCACCGACACGGTGCCCGTTCTTTTTTTAAGTGCCAGCAGTTCAGAAATGCGACGCGAGAAATCATAACCTGCCCAAACGCCGTACAACCTGCGCTCATAAAGTGATTTCCCCATGACGAGCGCTTGGGCTTTGTCCATGTAGCCGCCCAGCTCTTTGACCAGTTTCGGGGTGAACAGCATATGCATTCCCCGACCGCCACTAAAAACATGATACGGATTGTCTTTCAAGGCCATCATCAAGCGTTCGTGATAGGCTTTCATCGGTTGGGCTGCATCACCGTAGTAATTCTGATAGTAGAGATCCAACTCCGCATCGATGTCCAAATCAGGGTTCCATACCAAACGCGTATACATGTAGAAGTCCAATCCGGCGGGCCCCCACGACACGGCTGCTGGCAGGTAGTGCCCCCGAATGCCAAGCTCGCGGTAATTTCTCATACGGTCGGCAAGGGTACGAGTGATCGGCAGCGGGCCGGGCCAGCCATAGCCGTTGTAGTATAAAAAGGTCGTCAGGCCCGCTGGCTCTAGGGCCGCCCAATCTTTGGCCATTTGCACAAACAGAGCGTTGTGTCGATTTGACTTGTCCAGCAGCGGTTTTCGCCAATCGTCCCAGCCGTTGATCGGACACAGCATGATCTGTGCGTTTGGCTGCAGTTTGTCAACGTTCGACGGCGCAGCCGTATGGTTGGAATATGCCAACCACTGTACCTCCAGCCAAGGGGCTTCCTGAGCCACCATCTGAGCCACCAGATTGCCAAGTCGGGACACTCGATTGCTCACGCGGCCGCCAGCACGTGGGTTGCGTGGCTCATCCAGTGCAAGGCATAGATCGCACTGGCAGGCTCCGCCACGAGCATCACTCGGCTCCACCGAAAGGCTCGACAGTTCTGGGTTCGCCTTAGCCCTGGCTATCAGTTTCTTTGCGAATATCCGTTGGACTTCTGGGTTGCCAACACAATGGTCGTACGGCACACGTTCGCCGTCAACCAGGGCAAAATACTCGGGGTGCTCCTCAAAGTATTCCGACGCAGGAATCAAATACGGCCAATTGTGTCGCCCTGTCTCGTGCTGTTCCATGCCGCCGAATCTCACTCCGATGCTAGGTGAGCCATAGCCAGAGTTGGTGCGATTGCGGACTGCCCAAATCTGTGCGAGTTCAATATCTTTGCGTGTTTCTTCCCGGGAATAGGACATGCCGCCGCCCATGGTCGAACGCGTCTGAAAAGGCGGTATCGACGAAATCGTTTTCCCCTCCGGCAGTTTGATTTCAGTCATTTTGGGGATATGCGCACCCCAAGGTTCCGGCCGATACCACCGAACACCAAGACTCTCTAAAAATTCATACACTCCGTACAACGTCCCGGAATCTCTGGCGGGGCGGCCTGGTGATGCCGGTCGGCGACCGCCCACAATGACTAGTCGCTGGGGCTGAATATCGATTACGTATTGCTCAACGTTCAATTCGGCGATGCTCTCGTCGTCGGTCAGCTTGCTTTGGCCTAGCGCGATGACTTTTACGTTGTCGATGGATTTCTGTTGATCGTGGAGAATCTCGATTCTCCTCCCTGTGATCAATTCCAAATGCACAGACATCTCGTCGGCAGCGTACCTTTCTGCTTCCGAAGCGTTTTTACCGATCACAATTACTGGCGCCGCCTCGCCGGGCGCGATCAACGCCATTGTCTCAGTCGCCGCGTCGACGCGACCAGCACACAAGAAGTATAGAGCGACAACCATGTAAAGTGTTTTTCGCATAGCTCGTCTTTGCTCGGTAAGTGAGAATATCAGTCCGGATCAGAATACGGTGTCACACCTATTATAGAATAAGCCGACATTTCCTGGATGACATCTGATCTGATTTCACAAGCCTAGGCATAAGCCGCCTGCAGTTGTCAAGCTCACTGAACCGGCGTAGTTCAATTCGACCGCCTTCGCGAAGCCACGGTGGCAAACTACACCAACCATCATTTCAAGCGACTCCCAACTTGCCAAACCGCATCGTACCCACCAGATTTCGCATACGCTACAAACATCTTCACGAGGCTCCGCCAGACAATTGAAATAAATAACCACCACCCACGAAAACTCTTCCACCAGCGACGTCAACGGGATTCGAACCTGTGCCCCCAAGGTTATGAGACTCTGGAATTGTTGGGGCGTTCCCGCTTCAAGGAAGCCGGTCCTGATTCAACGATACCATTGGGTGGGCGTTGAGGGGAACTACGCGTTTTTCTTGTCATCGAATTCAGCTTCACGTTTATTGCCCCTCTCACTCATTTTTCTCCAACACCGCGTAAACAGTCGGTCGCGATAATCCCGTCGCCCGAGCCATGGCAGACTTGCTGGCCCCCTCGCGGCACATGCGATGAATAATGGCGATTTGCTCATCCGCGACCTTCAACTGGCGGCCTGGTTTTGATCCGCCCCAGCGCTTGCCATTGGCCTTGGCGACGGACTGACCGGCGATGATCCGCTCCGCGCGGACTTCGTTTTCGTAGGCGGCGACGGAGGCTAATACGTTGGCGATCAGTCGGCCCGCTGGCGTGGAGAGATCGACGCCATCCTTGATGCTGACGAGGTTGATGCTGCGGCCGACCAATTTATCAAATAGCGCCGTGAGACCACTGGCGGTCCGTCCTAACCGGTCCAGCCGCCAAACGACGACCGTCGACACCCGCCCAGCATCGACGGCCGTTTCCAATCGATTCCAGCCGGGCCGGTTCATCGTCTTGCCGGATTGCTGGTCGCGGTACCACTTCACTGGTATGTCATCGGCGAACGCGGTGGCCCATTGTTTGAGGTCCGGTTCCTGGCTCTTGGTGTCCTGTTTCTTGGAGGAGACGCGGACATAGATCGCGATGTGTCGGGTCATGGGTTTACCTATCTAATGTAAGGTGTGATCTGTAGTTCAGCCGTTACAGTTTTTTGTTGCTGTAAGTCGTTGTTTTGCTTCCCGGTTTGCCCCGATTTTCGATCAGGGATGAGGCTTTACACTTTGGCCCGCGCCCGCCGGGTTGATTGCTGGCCCGGCGGGCGGCTGGCCTATTCGGCCTCAGTGATTTCGCAAGCGGGCTTCGTCGGCCGTTTGAAAAACGAGAAGTATTCGTCGCGGTCGCTGGGGGTGACGGTCGCGGTGAAGCGAACGCCCACTGTGGCGGACTTGCGCAACCAGATCTCGCCGAAGTCGCCGTGAGCGATTAAGCCAGCTGCGTGTAGGTCGTCGAGAATCGCCCGGGGGATCGTGCCGAACGTCTTCCAGCCGGCGGCGGTTTCAATCGTCCCCTTGATCGTTTCGCCGTATTGCGAAAACACGGCTTTGATGCTCTGCAGCGTGCCGACAATCTCGACTTTCCCCGCTGGGGCAGGCAGGCGGTCGGCCAATTGCTGGCGGCGGAATTGCAGTTCGGCTTCATAGTCGAAACCAATTTCCAGCAATTCCCGCAATTGCTTCTCAGCAAATTCCGGGATGTCGCCGAAGCGGATCACGTTGGCCACCAGCCGCTTAATGCGGCCGATACGGGAATCAATCGCCAACTGGGCCTGATGTTTGGCGGACCACTTCCCACAGTCGTGCCACGTCCAGTCCGGGCCGGTGTAGATCTCCCACGCGGCGGACAGGCCCAACTCAGTCAATAGGGCTTGCGCCTTGGCCTTGCCCGCCTTCCGCTGCAGCGCGTCGCCAATCGTCTTGCGGAATGTGCGGAAGATGTCCGGGTCTCCCATATCCAGCTTTTCGGCACAATCGAAACCGGTGCGGATGAGCGTGTTGGTTGGCTGGTGCCAGAATGCGGCGGTGTAAAGGCAATGCGCGCCGCAGACGTGGCAATTGCCGCCGTGGCGGTGTCGGCTGTACATCGCGCCGGTCCGCTGCATGAATTCCCACAAGATGCGGCGTTGTTCGGCCAGCATCGCCACTTCGCCCGGGTCGTCGGTGCGGTCGTATTCGACGGCGATGAACTGATAATCAGCCGGGTCGATGACGCTGGGGCGGTGAACGTCGGTTCTCTCAAGTGCAGTTGCCATGTTTCTCGATTCCTTCAAAAGGGGGCTGGGAAAAGTAACGCCGAGTCCCGCCGGCGAGCGCGGTTCCGGCGGTGATCGGTGCTACGCTCAGGCCGTGGCGGGTTGCTCGGCCAATTGCTCAGCGCTATCTAAAATCAACGCAACCGCATCGCACATCCGCTTGAGGACTTTCTGGCAGGCCGCCAGCGGTTCGATCTCCGCGTCTTTGGCATAATGCTCGATGTACCCCCAGCAACCGCCTAGATCGGCGTCCAGGTCGTATCCCAAGACTTTGAGCAATACGGCGCCCCCCAGCTCTGCGACCGTTTCGCTTTTCCAGTGCTGGCCCTTCTCGGTGAGATTGCCCAAGCGACAATCGGCCGCGTGGATCATTTCGTGGCACCACGTGGAGAGGTTTTCCACGCCCACCGCAATCGCCCGCCCCTCTCCGCTGACGGTGTGCTGAAACCAGCCCAAGGCCTTGCCGAATTGCCCGTTGAACGCTTCGACTTTCAGGCCCCAGGAATCAGCGACTTCGCGCAAGGGCAACTCGGCGAGCCAGTTGTTTAGCTCCGCTTCGCCCGGCAGCGGTTCGCCGTCCGTCTGCGAATAGCCGAAAACAGCCGTCCACTTGAAGCCAATCACGGCGATTTTGTCTTCGCCGGTTTGCTTGTCTTTGATTTTCTTGGTGACCGGTGACAGGATCGTAAACGACTTTTCCCCTTTGCGGACGTGGCGGTCGACCTGTTGCCACTGGCGGAACCCACGCGCGTCGCCGTGACCCATCAAGGCCGTGATCAGCTGGTTATTCCAGGACCACTTGCGGCACGGAATGTCCGCCTTGCGTTGAATGAAAATCGGCGCCAGCGCCGCCGGCAATTGTCCGGGACTTTGGAACGCGTCCAGGATTACGTTTGCTGCCGATTCAGCCTTCCCATAGAATTTCTTCATCGCTTCAATCTCCTATCGCAGATTGGGGTGATAGGCCCGACGGAGTGGTTCAGACTCCGTCCGGGCCGTTTTGCTTTCTGTCCCCTACAGGGAACAAACAGGCGGGAAACAACCCGCCAACAACAGCCGCCGGCGCGCGCAGCTCCGGCGGTTCGTGGTTGGCGGGCCTCAATCCAGCATCTCACCCGACTCAATCGCTTGCAGCATCGCACGGAGATTGTTGCGATGCGTCTTGGCCAGTTTGACGTAAGCGTCCAATGGCTTGCCGTCCAAGCCTTCCGCCCGGGCAATCGTCAACGCGCGTTCCGCAAACGGTTTGGCCAAGTCGCGACGCGCCAGATCAAACCGCAAACAGCGGGACAATAGCGGGGACGTGTCTTCGGAATCTTCGAAGAGCATCGATTGCCCCTCGCAAGTCGTGGTGAAGATCCACACCACGTGCGCCGGCAGTCGTTCTAGCATCACCAACAATTGCCGGATCGCTCGTTTGGATAGGCCGTGCGCTTCGTTCACGATGAATGCGCGGCCGTGGCGGCCATCTTCGCCCAGCGACTTTGTCGCCATCGAGCGTTCCAGGTCCGCCAGCTTGGCCGGCGTGAGTTGCTCCGCGTCAATTTCGACAGTCGCAAAGTCGTCGGCAATCTCCGCCGCGATCAAGCGGGCAATCGTGGTTTTGCCCGTGCCGCTTTGGCCGGATAGCCAATAGGCACGACCGCTGAGACCGCGTCGGCGCAGCGTCTCAATCCGTTTGAGGGTTTTGTCCTGCCCAACCACGTCATGCCATTGTGTGGGCCTGTACTGCTCGTACAATGCGTGAAGCATCTTGCAACCTCCTAAACAGGTTCAAGGTGTTAGGCCGGTTTGATGTTGGTAGCATCTTGCCGGCCGTTTTTCGTTTAGGCTTTCAGCGATAATCGCGAAGCCTCTGAATAGCTAAGCGTAATCGTGTTACAGATTCGCCTATGCCATTACGGACTTACGTCGACGATCCAAAAATAGTTGGCGACGTAACCGGTAATTGCGATATTGAGTTGCAATTACTTTGGGAAAAAATCACCGCCTCGCGCGCGCCCGCTTGCGTGCGTACGCGTGTATGCGCGCGTGACGCGCACCCCCTAGTGACGCGACTGGGCGCAGCGATCGGCCGGCCTGTTTGGGCGTCGTTTGCGGCCTGTTTCTGGGCAGCATGGCGGGCGATTGTTTGGCGGGTGCGCGGGTGAAGAGACGCGCGAGCAAGGGCGTGTCTGGGGAGGAGCTATGGTCACTAGCAGCAGGGGGGGGGGGACCTCCCCATTTTCGCGGGCATGTTATCTTAGGTAGGCCATCTGGGATTTTTGCATTGAAAAGTTGCGGGGCGACATAAGCAAAGTGCCGACAAGGCCCGCGTTGTTTCCGACAGTGGAGTTTACCGATTGCTGTTACGCTTGGTTGTGGCGGATGTAGATCGCTAGCGGCAGTCTCGGAAAAGACGAGATTTCGCGGACCAATCGGGCGTGTCATCGTGTGCACGTTTTACGAGTTTCTGGCAAGTTGATTGGTGAGACGAGTTTCTGACACAATTGCCTCCACCGATACACGGAGTTATGGGCCGTCGCCCGAGTTGGGGCAAAAATGGAAAGATTAATGACTTAACCCGGAATGTGTGCTTCGATGTGCCCTACCTAGGTCGACGCGGTTTCAATGACACGGCGTCGGTTTGTGCCTTGCCGGTCCGAAAGGTACTTGGCGACACTCCAGTCCAGCGTCGAAAGGCACGTGTGAAGTGCGCTTGATCGGAGTATCCAAGTCGGTGTGCGATTTCTTTGAGCTTGTAGTCGCTCTGGGCAATCATGTTTTGAGCCGATTGCATCCTTGCTTCTTCCAGGATGCCTGAGAACGTCGCGTCGATTTCTGATAAGCGTCGCTGAAGCGTTCGCACACTTTCCCCGACCGCATCGGCAACTAATTGGATCTTCGGTGCACCATTACAAAGCATCCCACCAACAACCTGGCGAATGGCAACGGAAAACTCGTGTTTCAAGCGGTTGTACTTCTGGTCATCTTGGGGGAACACCTTTGGATGTAGTTGCTGGGGTAGAAGATGCTGCGGAACCTCGAACGCGGTGACTTGACTTCCGAAGCGAACTGTCGAATTCGAAAAGAGATGGTGCTGTTCAACTCGGTTTGAATCTTTGGTCTGAAGAAAAACCGTCAGTGGATTCCAATCCGGCCCAGCTGCCAATCGTACAGTGGCGATCATCATGGTCAGGACAAGAAGCTCGACATGCTTCTTCTCAGCTTCCTCACCATCTATCGGCCCGCGACAGAACCAGGTCCCACGCTCCGATCGTGATACATAGAAATCGGCACGAGAATACTCGTGAAGCGCCAGCTGGCAAAACGCTTCCAGTGCCTGATTCAGATTTGGCATTTGGAGAAGCTGCTCGGAGAATGCACCATAATCTTGAATCGAGATGTCTCCTGCCGCCAGACCGAGATCATCGATCCCCTCGCTCTGGGCTGCCGATCCGATGAAGCCCCACGCTTGGTGGGCTGGAATGATGGCTTCCGGATCTTCTAGGACTCGCTCGGACAGTCCGACCCGCTCAAGCAGACGCCGCCGAGGTGCTCCGAGACGATCGAGTACCGCCCCATAGGCATAGACGTACTTCGCTCGGACTAACGGGATGATCTGCATGCTGAATTGATCAAGAATTATGGTGAATTGGTCAAGAATTGCGGTCTTTCGAAAGAACGATTTCGAATTGCGACCTCACAGATCGCCTGAACTCAACTCTCGCAACGCCTTTTGAGACAGGGCCTTAGGTTTCCTGGCGATTCAACTGACCGCCCGTTCTCGCCGCCAGCCAAACATTTTGTGGCACAAAATGGCAAGTCGCCCAATTGCGTTATGTCTAAACTGCCTATAAGGAATAACGTAACCTGAAGCATCTCGCATCGCCAGTCGGTACCAGCGAATCATCCGAAAGAGCTACTTATGAATCACTACTTTCAAATATTGCTCGCAGCGATAGTGGTCTGCGCATTGCCGTTCGACAGATCATTCGCGGAAGAGGAAACAAGACCGAAGAACGCCGCAGGTGAATTTGAAGCTGCCCCCCATCCAAAAACGATCCGGTGGAGTTATCTCGCCCCCGAGAACGGCAAGCCGTTCAATGATCCTTTTTCTAAACTGACCCAGAATCAACTCTCAGACCTCAGTTACGTAGTTCGCGTTCAACGTTTGATTGCACAAGAGAAAATCAAGGCGGATGGTGTCGATGCGAAGGAGGCTGCTGAACTTGCTCGCAAGCTGAAGAACGAAGGCGTCGACATCGACTGGCTCATGGTGCAGCGAGAACGTGTCCGACAAATCCGCGGTATGCAAGTCGAAGGTCTTTCGAAGTCGATTGCCAAGTCGCTGGGCGATAAGCAAGTGACGCTGACCGGCTACGTCATCCCAATCAAGACCATCGAGGGTCGGTTGACGGAGTTTTTTCTAGTTCCAACGAGCGCCGTCTGCAGTAACGAAGCGGCGCCCTCTCCGCTCCAGGTGATCTTCATATCAACGGAACCAGGTATTGCCCGTCCCGGCATAAGGATTCCTGTGCGAGTCACGGGAACGGTCCAGGCAAAAACCACGAAGAAGTCCGTACGCAACGGAGTTGCAGTCACGACCATTCAGTCTGCGTACACGATGTTACAACCAGAGATCAAGGCCTATGCCCAACGAGGCAATTAGAGGCATCACTAAAGAAGTAGGCCCACAACGAAATCACAAAGACAAGTTCCAATCAGAAGAAGTTACCGGAGAAACAACCATGAAACGACTGACTAACTGTATGTTCTACTTGGCCATCGCCAGCAGCCTATGCGCCACATCGGCTCTCTTCGCTCAAGAAGGCAAACTCGAAATCCCACCGGTCATCGTGATCAAAAACGTCCACGTCTGGGATGGGACCAGCGACGCGCTAAAGAAAGAAACCGATGTTCTGATTGTTGGGGATAAGATTAAGCAGGTCGCTAGAAACATTCCGACGGGAGGAGACTACGAAGTCGACGCAGTCCGGAAGACCTCGAAAAAAATCGCGGGCGGGACAGCAACTGGGAATTTCCTAAAGCTCTCCGTCACCGATGATAAAGGCACGGCAGAGAAAGTCTCGGTGAAGGTGGAGGTCATCGACGGCAACGGCGGGTACCTCATTCCCGGCCTGATTGATTCTCACCAGCACATCATGCTGTCCAAAGGTACAGGGCCAGATGACATCATGAACAAGGCGCTGCCACTCAAAGTTGCTTACGATGCCATCCCACAAGGCAAGATCATGCTGATGATGGGTGTAACCACCATCCGTGACACCGGTGGTCCCTCCGTAGAACTAGGGCGGGCAATCGACGCCGGCCAAGTGGATGGGCCACGGATCTACTCCTGCGGTCCGATGATCAGTTGCACCTCCGGACATGGTGACTGGGGCGGGCAAACACCGCACCAGGCGAAAGAATATCCTGGTAGTGCAGCGTGGTGGATGTCGGCCATGGGGCTTTCCACACTGGCGGATGGACCAGCCGAGGTTCGCAAGGCAACGCGATTCGCGTTGGCCCAAAGTGCGGCTCAGATTAAGATCATGGCTGGGGGGGGCGTTGCTTCGCTGAAAGACCCGCTTGAAAGTGTCGGATATTCAGAAGCTGAAATGCGTGCTGCGGTCGAAGCGGCGACCGACTATGACACCTATGTCTGTGCACACGCCTATAACGACGAATCCGTGAAGCGCTGTATCCGTGCAGGGGTCAAGGATATTGTGCACGGTCACCTTCTCAGCGAAGAGGTTGTCAAGATGATGGCCGAGAATGACGTTTGGCTCGGAAGTTTGTCTTCGCCGTATGGACTGATGGACGTGCCTTGGTTTACGGATGAAAACCGCCGCAAGGGACGAGAGGTCCTCGCGGGCTACGAAAACGTGATGAAATTGGCCAAAAAGCACGGAGTAAAAATGGGCTTTGGTACCGATGCGGCTGCGGGCATGGTGGAAACGATCCTCTACGAATTCACGATGCGTTCCAAGTTCTTCACTCCCCTAGAAATGCTCAAGCAGGCCACCTCGACGAACGCAGAATTGCTGCGTTTTTCCAAGTCTCGGGATCCCTACAGGGCGGCCCCGCTGGGTGTTGTCAAGGACGGTGCCTGGGCCGATATGCTGATCTACAGCGCGAATCCACTTGAGGACATCAAGGTGGTGACGGAACCGGAGAAGAATCTCAAGCTTATCATGAAAGGTGGCAAGATCTACAAAAACGAACTTGGCGAATAACCGTAGATTACTTAGCGGGGCGGTCTCAGAATCGCCCCGCTTTCCACCATCGCGAGCAAATACTCCTCCAAATCAAGGTGCATGCCAAGAGCGAACGATGCTTCCTAAAACCACAGTTCCATTCCAGACGATCGGACTTCTAATTGGACTGACGGCACTCTTGCCGGCGCAAGAATCACAGAGGAAATTCCGTCCGCTTCCAGCCAAATCTGACACGATCCACCGGATCGCTTTTGGATCCTGTGCAAAGCACTGGCAGCATCAGCCGATTTGGAAAACGGTCGTCGCAACGCAACCGGATCTTTTCCTCTTCCTCGGTGATGCGATTTACTCTGATACCGACGGCAAGACGGCTTGGGCAATTTCCGAGCAACAATTGCAAGGTGAATGGAATCGGCTTGCCGACAAGCCGGAGTTTCAGCGGTTTCGCGATCAAGTCCCAATCATGGCAACCTGGGACAATCATGACTACGGGACACATAACGGTGGGGCCGAATTTCATTTGAAGGAAGCCTCCAAGCGACTCTTTCTGGACTTCTTTGGCGAGCCACTGGATTCACCACGACGGCGTCGAGCGGGCATCTACGATGCGAAAGTGTTTGGCCCCGAAGGCCGTCGCGTGCAAATTATTTTGCTTGACACCCGCACGTTCCGCGGACCTTTCAAGCGTGACATGCGCAGTAAGCAAGAGCGAGTAAAGATCGGCAAGGTCGGCGGTTACCTGCCGCACGACGATACCGATCTCCCCATCCTCGGCAAAGCGCAGTGGGCGTGGCTGGACAGGCAACTTCGACAACCTGCGGAGATACGCTTGGTCTGCTCCAGCACTCAGATCATTCCCAACGAGAAAGGCATGGATGAATGGGGCTGCTTTCCTCACGAGCGACAACGGTTGTTCGATTTGATTGAGACGACTGAAGCCAATGGTGTCATTCTGCTTAGCGGCAACGTTCACTTTGCCGAAATCTCCAAAATGGAATCCAAGCCATATCCGCTCCTTGATTTTACGTCCAGTGGTCTGACTCATATCAACCAAGCCTATGCCGAAGCGGGAAACAAGTATCGCGTTGCCGGCCCACTTGCTAGGTTGAACTTTGGATTCGTCGAAATCAACTGGTCCGCTAAGCCCTCCGCACAGATCACATTGAAGGCTATAGATGGCAACGGTTCCGTGGGTTTTGCCCATAGCATCTTTCTGAGTCAGCTTCAGCCCGCAAATCGATAGAGGATTGCGGGCGGCATCCTTAAGGACATCCTGTTGTGCCGGCAGTATGGTCTGCAACGGATTTTCTGATGAATTGGGATGGTGGTGTCGAGACTAGATTGACACAGCGTTAACATCTTCAGTTTCATCTTGAAATGCAATCATGGATCGATTCCACATAATTGCCTTCTATAGCGTCTGTGTCATCGTCTTCTCAACGATCGCGACGGCACACGCGCAAGACAATGAGCCGACGGGGCCGAACTTTGAAACGTCCAACGCCCAGTTTGACTCAGGTGGCGATGCCCGCTCCATTTACCAAGACATTCCCCAATTTGGTGGACCCAGCAGCGTTGGCGGACAGTTGGCCGAGGATGCTACCGTCGTGCCACAATACCGACTTCAAGGTCTGCAGGATTATTTTAATCCGTGGTATCGGTTCAAGGAGCGTGTGAACGACGACATCGGGTTACAGTTCGACATCGATGAATCGATGTTTTACCAAGTGGCCACGGCCAGTAACGGCGAGAGTGACGCTGCAAGCGGACTGGTTCGGTTTTATGGCCAATGGGAACTGCTCAATCGCGGATCGGATAATCCTGGAATGCTGGTTTTCAAGGCTGAGAACCGTCACAAAATGGGCTCATTCCTCACACCTTTTGAGCTTGGTTTTGAAGCCGGTTCAATTCTTCCAACGGGAACATTCTTCAGCGAGTTCAACTTCGGGGTGACGAACTTTTATTGGAAGCAGTACTTTTACGACCGCAATTTGGCGTTTGTTGTCGGTCGGATAGATGTCACTGATTTTGTTGATGTGTACGCGATGATGAATCCCTTGACGCACTTTATCAATTTGGCCTTTTCCACCAACCCAACGATTGCCGTACCGAACCAAGGTCTTGGTGTTGCGGCGGGGGGAATGTTGACGAATCAACTCTATATGCAAGGCGGATTTGCCGACGCCAATGGACAACCGACCCTACCGGGGTTCGACACATTTTTCGACGACGCCGAATATTTCAGCTACATTGAATTTGGCGCTACGTCTTCGAAGGAAAAAATCTACCTCGATAATGTCCACGTCACGTTGTGGCATACCGATGAGAGGCAAGCCGCAGGATCGCCTGAAAGCCATGGCGTTGCATTCACGGCACAACAGTTTTTTAGCGAGAAGTGGCTGCCTTTTTTCCGCTTTGGCTATTCCGACGGCGATGCAGCCTTGATGCAAACGACGTTCAGCACGGGCCTCGGTCTGATGCGTAAGAACCAAGACGTTGCTGGTGTCGGCATCAGTTGGGGTAAACCAGCCGACGGCATGCTACGCGACCAGTTTACCAGCGAGGCATTCTACCGCATCCAACTGACACAATTTCTCGCTCTTACGCCGGACGTGCAGTTGATCGTTGATCCCGCACTGAACTCCGATGTCGATGTACTGGCATTATTTGGCATCCGACTGCGGGCGGCTTTTTAGGCGGCCACTCACCGAGCCAGACTATTTCTCTTTCGGTTGACCTATCTAAGATTCCTTAACGATACACACGGGCTCAATTAACGCGAATTCATGAGCACCGAACTAACCGCTGAAACGGCTTTTGGACAGCTGTTGATACGCACCCTGAAGGCGACCACCACAGCGAACATCCCGAAGTTGCAGAAAACGACCCTTTCTTGAGGCACTCTGGACGTGCCGAAGAACGGTTGCGCCAAGGAATCTGGAACTGTTTGTGGAGTTTTCATTAGGATGAATGAAAGTGAGGTCCTCTTTTGCATTTATTTCTGCGTTCAAGCTATGTTCTATCGTTGCCGATTCTTGCGGTGTCGCTAGCGAGCGTTGGCTATTCCGAGGAACTGCAGCGACCCGACGCTGGTAAGAAGATTAAAGTCTTTCTCTTCGCCGGGCAGTCAAACATGGAGGGCCGGGCCAGCGGTTGCAAAATCACACAAGAGGACCGAACCCGTTTGAAGAATGTGCAAAAGCGCATTCAATTGGCTTTCAACCACGAGCCCATCAGCCCTCTCAAAGTGGTATCCCCTTCGGAAGAGATTCGCAAGATTTACCAGCGTGACCGAATATTTGGTCCCGAACTGTTTTTCGGGATCTCCCTGGCCGAGGCCATGCCAAACGAGAAATTCCTGTTCATCAAACGAACGAGGGGTTCCTCGTCGCTTCATGGTTGCTGGAATCCGGAGTGGAGCGAGGACAAGGCAGTTCTCCTGGGCGAGGCAAAGCATCCCAAACTGTACCGAGAGTACGTCGATTACGTGCGGCAGGTACTCGATGGTTATTCTCCTGAGGACTATGAGCTCTGTGCCATGCTTTGGGTGCAGGGTGAGTCTGACGACAAAGCGCCCGAAGCCGAGGCTGCGTATGGTGCCACACTGCGGAAGCTCATTGAACGCGTCCGGTTGGACACCAAACACTCCACTCTGCCTTTCATTCTGTTCCAAGTGGGCTCACCAAAAGTCGTCGAAGGGATGAGGCAAACTGCAGCCAAGGTTCCGAGCGCGACACTCATTCCCCAGAGTCTGAACCCTGATTCGTCGGACTTCTACGAGAAAATGGAAAATGGTCACTACAACGCTGAGGGCATGAAGAAACTTGGCACTCGTTTTGCCGAAGTATTCTTGCGCACTTACGCGCCCCCGCGGCAGTAGTCGCTCCGGAGATTATTTAACGTGCTGCGGTCTGAAAATACGGAACTGTCGGGCACTTACCATGCTGCCGCAGGATCATAACAGGTGTGCAGATGCCTGGATCGGACAGTGTATTCCATAAAGCCGTTGAGACGACTTAGGAATAAGACACTCCGAAAAACCAACTTTTTCTCGCAGCGTTTGCGATCCACGCTGTGTGGGGGGGGATGATCACCTAAACCGAGTCTCCGCCCGCAGTACGTTCCCTTGCAACCATGCAGTCCGCATAGTCGCTCCTTGCCTATCTTGAAGGCGGATTTCATTCGGCAATTTAGACGCATATCCGAACTAGGGGAGGTAAGACGGGGTACCGGTCTGGTTCGATTTCCGGTCGGATCGGCAATCGACCTTTCGACGATCGTCACCCCTCGTCGTCTCGAATCTCGTCCAGCAGTGCCCTCACCTCATCAATTGCCATGCGTTCGCGCCGCATCACATCAGCTTCACCATCATTACTACTAGTGGCCTTGGCTGCCACGTCCATGAACTTGGCGTAGCTGCGGATGCTGGTTTCGAGCCAGCCAAGTGCCGCCCAACTGGGGGCAGGGGAAAGGGCCAGGTCCAGCCGAACCACGGTCGCACGTCCTGGCTTCTCTTCCACGATCCGGAGTCGATTCGCCTGCACCCAACCAATCTCCGCCGACAGCGAAGCGTTGGCCGGTAGCTCAGACCACGAATCCGGAATGGCCGACAGCCCCTGAATCTGGCCATCGTCTACTGGACGATGCGACCAGGACAATGTCCTATTTGCGGAATCATTAGCGTCCTCAGAATAGGACAATGTCCTATTTTGTAGGGGCGGGTACATGCGGTCCAATTCGCTGTAAACCCACGCCTGCGCGTCGGTCTTGCTCATTCCCTGCTTGCGGGCGGCCTTCATCATGTCTTTGCGTTCGATTTCGATCCGCGCGGCCCGTCGCCATCATCACTAGCCGTAGCCTTAGCTGCCACGTCTACAAACTTGGCGTATGAGCGGATCGAGGTTTCCAACCAGCCGAGTGCGGACCATGAAGGAGCAGGGGAAAGAGCCTTGGCCAGATCCACCAGCGTCGCCCCTCCAGGCTGCTCCTTAACTATCCGTAACCGGTTCGTCTGTACCCACGCCACTTTATTGGATAACGAAGCATTCGCCGGCAATTCGGGCCACTCCGCTGGAATGCTGCCCAGTCCCTGGATCTGCCCATCGTCGGAATGCGCAATTTGCGCATTTGCTAGCGGCCAATGTCCGCTTTTCGGTGTCCGTTCCCGGTTAATCCCCTAATGGTGTGTAAAGCTGGTCGAGTTGGGAACAGACCCAGAGCTGGGCTTCGGCTTTATGCATCTTGCTTCAAGTGAAACATTGGGTCCTTGTTGCCAAACTAAATTCAGATGTGGTGTGCCCCAAAACACACCGATGCAAGTTTGCAGAAGTCCTTAGCTGCTGAGAGTGATGCATCCGCTGCGCATTAAAGTGGAGGCTAACTGATAGCTATGGGGACGTGCGGCCTGTATTTATTGCGGGGCGGTTCGGCAACTGCCCCGCAACAAATGAAATCGACGCAATCGCTATTCTACTTCACATCGAGAGTGATTTTTTTGATCTTCCCCGTAAAGCGAGTTGCATCGCGACCGACGCCGATGTCTTTGGCAACGGGCGTCTGATTATCGAGACCAACGTCGGCCGTCTCATCGGCTGAGAAGATTAGAGGCTGAGTCTTTCCGACTCGGCCTTGAGCGACTGTCTTTCCATCCACGGAAATAGTGACCTTGCCGCCCTTGCCAACGTCATCTTTCTTTTTGCCGTCATAGACGAAATCCAGTACGACCGTTGCGGCCCCTGCAGGTACGGCGCTGGAAGCAGCGACAGTAAATCGTTCGAGTCCGAAGTAGTTGTAAGTATATACGGGTTTTCCGTCTTTCATATACAAACACCAGCCACCAAAACGCCCGCCCTGAGTCAGGATTACACCATCTGCCCCTCCCTTGGGGATTTCGAGCTCGGCTGTAATCGTCTTCGAGCGATTCTTCACATTCATAAACGTGTTCTCTAGCATGCCGTCCATCCCGTCGTAGAGCGTAAGCGAGGTTCGGTCGCCCAAGATGTCCGGGCGGCCGGCTATGGCGGGATTCATTCGTGCGATTACCCGGTCGTCAATGGGCAGCGCGTTTGACCTGCCCCCTTTAACCGAAACCAGAGCTTGATATAGGATTTGGGCTTCTGGTTCCAGAAGAAGGAGGCAATCATGCCGAGGAAGCGTCATACGTCAGAACAGATTATTACCAAGCTCCGGGAAG